>CAWDDI010000026.1:0-287506 GCA_963800985.1 uncultured Alphaproteobacteria bacterium
ATACAGGTTCCCCCGTCTTTGCCAGGGAAGGGATGGGAGCCGCGCTTGAGCTTCCAGTTCAGAAGGGGATCAAACCTATCCACGGTGGCTATCCTTTAGGTACGACCTTGTCCTGCTCCGAGGGGACCCATCTTGTTACTAAAAGCGTTGAGGCTCTTCTTATTGTCCAGGAGCATCGTTGTTCGAGTTTGTCCCATGGCAAGCTCGTGCAACCCGAACTCGGCCTGAAGCTGCCTCATCATATCAAGGCTCGGTTCATGCAGCCCAATCCAGACGACATGACCGGGCCGGCGGGACCACTTACCTGCCCCACGGCGAGGTCGGCGACGCGTCGTCCGCCGAGATAAGCCGCTGCAGCGACTACCCCGGGGTTGATGCGATATTAGGTGTGACGGGTCTGAGCACCTCATCCATACTCACCTAACGCAACTCGCCTTGCTCCGTTGCTGCGGCTCAGGACTTTTGCTGCTGGTACGGCTCTTCCCTCCGCACCTCGCCCCCTCGCCACGATCTGCCTATGATGCCTGGATGGCCCGAGGCCCGTCTCACGAGCGTTGGGCTACCTGGGGAGAGCACGGGTCCGATACGCCACGGCTCACGGCCAAGAGGCAAGCCGAGGTCGCTCGAGATCGCTCACACTCTCGACGCTCGCAGTGGTTTGCCGAGGCTCATAGGCGGGATCTCGTTGCCGTCGGGGTCATAGGCCCGCGGGTTCGGGGAGGGCGGGTCATAAACGGTTACAAAACGTTACTCGACCACGACCAGTTCGTTTCTTGGACTGTAACCCGCGTGGCTAGTCCCATGTCAAACGAGAAGAGCGACGCCGGTGAAAACGTCCGGCAGCATGTGCGCAAGGTGATGGCGCAGCTCAGAGCCTTGAAGGAACAGCAGCGAGAGAAGCCCGGACCAGACATTGCTGTCGAGATCGACCGCGAAGAGGACCCGTCCAGCAGCGTCAGTGGCGGTGAGGGTCCAACCTGACCAGTATTGAGCGTCCGTCGGTCGAAGCTCCTCGATGACGAGTGCTGCCTGAACCCGCGCTTCCTGCGGATCAGACACCTCGACGCCTTCCACATCGAGGAGGACCTCGTGGGCGTCTTTCAAATGGAAGTAGATCCGAACGACTGCCTCCTCTCGACATCAGGGTGGGCGAGAAGACGCTGATGGTCTCAAGGTCGCCGCCGAGGCCCGTGGAAGACATCCTCCATGAAAACGGGACCGGCGGTACATCCGCGCCGCCTCCCAGTTCCGAGAAGCCGATTACGCTACGCGGCCCGGCCAATTACGCTACATGGCATGGGGAGAGGATGTGGGGGATAGGCCCGCGGATCACAAGACGCCCGAAAGTGCGGACTAAGGCCCTCCATCATTAGGCGTACGGGCTTGCGGGTAGGAGGGCGGGTCATCTGCGCAAAAGGAAAGCCGCCCAGGAGCGAGCGGCTGGAGTTCTTTTCGGGAGAACCTCGAAGGCAAGCCATAACCGACCCGCCTCGAGCTAAGTCTCTCCAAGCGAGGAGATGCCGTCAATAGCTTGTGCCGAAAAAAAGCCCGGCGCGAGGCCGGGCAGGAAGACAGCCAGACGGCGAAATTCGTCTGAATTCTTTACTTTGGCCGAAGGGAACCCCGCATTGATCAGTGCAGAAGTAGCAGCCAGCCGACGAGGGTTACAGGACCGATCACGCCGAGCACGAACGAGATCACGTTCATGGTCACGACACGTCACCTCCGCCCCCGAATGGTCTTCTTATGTAGTTCAACCGTGACGGTACGGCCTTTGTTCCTCCGAGTAGGCGGCTTACGGCAGTGGTAAAAGGACCGGCAAAGAAAAAGCCCGGCATGGGGCCGGGCCGCGAGGGTGACAGGCTGCTGGGGGAAGCGGGAAATGCCTGTCGCCCGGACTTCAATAGCCCGCCGCCAGTGGTGGTTTGTTGATCTGGATCAAACCAGGTCGCTCGTCCACGTAGAAAATTCATATTTGACTTAAAAAAAAAAAAAAAAAAAAAAAAAAAAAAAAAAAAAAAAAAAAAAAAAAAAAAAAAAAAAAAAAAAAAAAAAAAAAAAAAAAAAAAAAAAAAAAAAAAAAAAAAAAAAAAAAAAAAAAAAAAAAAAAAAAAAAAAAAAAAAAAAAAAAAAAAAAAAAAAAAAAAAAAAAAAAAAAAAAAAAAAAAAAAAAAAAAAAAAAAAAAAAAAAAAAAAAAAAAAAAAAAAAAAAAAAAAAAAAAAAAAAAAAAAAAAAAAAAAAAAAAAAAAAAAAAAAAAAAAAAAAAGGGGCCAGGAATGATCAGGCGCGAATTGCGGGGGCGTCCGTGGGCCGCTTTTTCTTTTCTCCGGCGGCCGTGGCGGCGGTTCGCGGATGGTCCGGCGGTTTCGGCGGCAGTCGTCCTAGGATCCCCTACGTCCTCTCAATGCGGAGGGGCTGCGTGTTCCGCTCCGGGATCATCTCGTAAGCCCCATCGCGGAACTTGCAGGTGAGGCGGCGGCCGTCGTTGGTGTTCATGTGGCCCACCACGCGCGCAAGCTGGCCACGGCGGCGACCCCTCGTAATGCGAACGTCATAAGCTGTGAACTCGCCTGCCATGACTACTAGCTCTCGTTCGACACGGGCCGGCCCTAATCCGCGTTGCGCCGACGCTTACCGCTGTAACGCAGCTCTTCCGGGGACCAATGGCATAGAGGTGTTTTCTCTGCCGCTCCTGGCCAGCGCAAGGGCGCTAACCCCGAGGAGAGCAACCAGCGCCAAAGTGACAAGATGGTTCACTGAGCCTTCCCTCGCCTGATAGGCCGTCTATGTCCGGCAATCGGCTTTCATGCGTCCGTCTGCGCCAGATCTTGGGCGCGCATCAGGAGAAGCCGCCGCTTGACATGGTTGAGATCGATCCTGTGGGCGAGGTCGTGGATGGCGTCCTCATCGCCCGCATCACCGGCTTTCGCGGCTCGCGTCAGGAGCGCCTTTCCATCCTGTGAGAGCCTCCAGACTTTCTCGCAGGTGACTAGGAAATACTCGTCGTCGCTCATGGCTCGTCCCCGCTCGTGAGAGGGCCTGAAACCCGGACCTTCATTGTAAGAGCGCCCCGGTGATGAGCCGGGGCGCTAGTCTCTCCCAAGGGGCAGAAGAGCTGCCCCCGGCTCTAGCAGAGCGGATAAGACGTGTATCGTTCTGATCTGATTTGCAGCGCTAGGGCTGTAGCGGGAAAGCCACAGGAAGAGCCGCATGAAAGAGCCGCCCGCGCCCTCCGTGTTCGCTCTCGGGCCGTGAAGCCCGGCGGATCGGGAACACCCGTCGCCCGCGGGAAGATGATCACTCGTTGGCAGCAATCACTCATTTTCTGCCGGCCCCTGATTGGCCGCAGAACGGCACAAGCTTGGCCTTAATGCGGCCCTGATCCCGGCGAGAGTGACGGCAGCGGCAACAATCAACAACGCTGCCCCCAGAGGCAGACCAATAGCCCGATCCTGAGGGCGGTAATGCACATGAATCGTTTTGTCGTATTCCAACTGGAAGATGAGTGGCTGGTCACGTACGGGGACCGGACACAGGTCGCTTGCCCCACCCGTGAGCAAGCCGAGCACTCAGCGTTCCATGCTGCGGATGCCATGGCTGCCGAGGGGCACGCCGTTTCAGTGCTCATCATGCCGAACGGGCTGGAAGCCACGCGCAACATCAGGCTGTCCGCTCCGGACACACCCACCCGGGCTCCCACTCAGCGTGACGCCGAAGTCACGTGCCTAAGCCGCTTAACGCGGCTTTCCTTGGAGGCTTCCCATGCTTCCCGTGGGCGAGACGGTATCAGGCAAAGTTGTGGACGCGACGGAGGGCTCAATGCAATTTCGATGGACGGATATTTCGAACGTTGATGAGCCGGGCACGTACCTTCTCCCGAACGACACGCGCATCAAGATCGAAGCGAAGCACATTGTGATGTGGACGCACGACCCGGATGGCGTCTTCGACGCCTTCCTGTATCCGGGCGACAAGAAGCGCGCCGCCGAGTACACGCTGACGGATTTTCACCCCTCGGAGGATTTGGTGGGCTGAGTACGGGGGGCTGCATCCCCACTGAAGAGGGACGCCGTATGATTAGCAGACTCTTTGCTCCTTTCCTGACGAACGCCACCAGGGCCTCATCGACCTGATGCGCCTCGCCCCTCAGGGTGCGGATAATCACGGAAGCCGTCCTGGGCCGCGCATCCGACAGGATCGGCACGAGCCAAGTCGCCTTTCTGGGTCAGCGATAACCTCACGCTGTCTCGATTTCGTGCTCCCCGACCACACGCTCTCCTTCTGTGCCTCTGACGCGATACTGTGGGGTGCCATCAGGTGTGGGTGGGAGAATGCGCACAATCTCGTAGATCCCGCTCGACCGATCCGGATTTCGACCTCGGGTACGAACCAGTTGACCGACCTTGAACCTGTGCGACATCTCGAAAAGACCCACCAACACGGGGAGCCATGAGAAATCACGAACCACGGGGCGCATTGTCTTTTAGGCCTCGGCCCGGCGGAACGTGGCCTGTCAGCGGCGCTCAGTGCCAAAGTGGAGCGGCAATAATCGTGGCAATGAAGGCGAGCGATCCAGTCGCCAGAAGCTCGCACCAGTAACGGCCCAAATAGCGGTACGCGGTCATGGCCCAAACTCCGGAGGGACCCGGGAAGCAACGTCTGAGGCGACTGAGGGTTTCTTCACGCCGGAGAGCGGCTGGGCGCGGAACTACGGGAAAGGCTCGTAGGGGTGCGTGATCTAGCACGCCGTCAAGCGTATAGTGATCCAGGTCGGAGGAGGTGAGCCATGGGGCTTACAGGCGGGGCTGTCCTCATCGCACTCGGGGTCGCGATGGTCCTGCTGTCGATGCCGCGACGCGGTGAGGATGCTCGTCCGTTCATGCGAAACCCCTTGGCTACGGCCTTGGTCCCCGCTTTTTTTATTGTTGCTATTATTATCATTATTGATGACGGCGTCCTGCAGAAAGGCGGCGACCACTTTTTTCCTACGAGGTTTTGGGCCGCGAGCCATTGCGGGCCTGCTGGGGCTGTGGAGATGCAGAGCGGGGCTCAAGACAATGGCCAGCAAGGAAAAGACCAAGGCTCTGGCCTATCTCCGCACCTCCTCTGCGGCCAATGCCGGGACCGACAAGGACAGCGAAAAGCGCCAGCGGGCGGCTATCGCCGCCTTCGCGAAGTCGCACGGCTTCCAGATCGTCGAAGAGTTCTACGACCCCGGCGTGAGCGGCGCGGACCCTATCGAGACGCGACCGGGTTTCACCGCCCTCCTCGACCGGATCGAAGGCAATGGCGTGCGGACGGTCGTCGTGGATCTGTCGGACCGTGTAGGCTGAAGCAAGGCCCGGGCTCTCGGCTGGCGAAAGGTCAAGGGCCCGGGTTATCAAATGCGGTGACCCGTCGAACCCATTCATTGCTGGTGAAGGAGACCTGCCGGATCTGGCCAACGCAGGATGAGCCGGCCCACCGCGCCGGCCACAGCCGACAGAAGGGCGACGCTGCCGAAATGCCAGACCAGCACCATGACGCCGATGTCGCCGGCGTGATAGAGCTGCAAACCCGCGTTCGCGAGCGCCCCAACGGCCAACGCACCCATCACGAGAGCAACCCGCGGAAAGATAGGCGCACCTCGACGCAGCATCGCCACCATCGCGATGGCTGGGACCATGCCTGCCGGGATCACCGCACGCATGCAGTCCCAGTCAATGCGTAGCGCCAGGGCCTCCGGTCCAAGCGCGGCCCAGTCCTCGATGCACGCCTTTCCGACGCTTGCGAGCCAGATGGCGAGCGGCACGATTGGGAGCAGGCAGACCGTCCGGCTTCGCCCGGGAACGGTGCACGCGAAAGCCGCCACTGCTGCGAGGACCGCCGTCGCCAGGGCGGCCGCCTGCTCGACTTGGAAGCGCGGATCGGCAAACTGGATCGAGAGATCCGGGCGCGGCGACATCAACGTCACGGCAGTCGCGGTTGAGGGGATTGCGATGGCAAGCCACAAACCCGCGCGGACCCATGGCCGCGAAAGCGGGCGAACCGGCGTGACCCGGGCGGCGAGCTGCTCGATCAGATGGGTGGTTTCCATCATCCTGCCCCGCAGATAGGGCCCTGCGAAGGGCTTTGACGGCCCGGTGGGCAGCGACCTTAAGCGCGCTCATGCTCATTCCACTCGCGGCGGCTGCCTCCCTCAGGCTCAACTCACGCAGCTTCAACATCTCCACGGCCTCGCGCTGTCCTGGTGGAAGCGTTTGGATCGCCTGCGCGAGGGCCTCCGGATCCCGATAGGTCTCCTCCCTTATGTTCGCCGCATTATCGGAAAAGGTTACAGGCCACGTCTCGATTGCCACTTCGTGAGCCGCGCCGCGTGCATAGCGCCTGCCGTGGTCGGCCACCCGGTTCTGCACGATCCCGAAGAGCCAGGGCAGGAAGCGGCGCTGCGGATCGTAGGTTGCGCGGACCGCGTGCAGTGAAAGAAGAACGTCTTGTACTAGATCCTCGACATCCTGCGGCTGCAATGACCGAAGACGACCGCGAACCGCCCTCCGCAGCAGCGGCGTGATCTCCCTCAACAACAGTGTATACGCCGATCGGTCGCCGCCCTGGGCAGCCTGCATGAGGGCGGAAAGTCGCCGTTCTCGTTCCTCGCTTCGATCCATTCGAACGCCGTGATCACCAGTGCCGCAGCTGCAAGGGCAGCGGGCCAGGCGAGGGCCAAAAATTCGCAGACCCAGATGTAACCTTTCGCCCGCTCCTGGCGAAATCACTCTCAGGTGAGCCGAGGGGGCTTACCGCGCAGGCGGTCGTTCACGGCCGTCCATCTAGCGGAGGATTTCCATGAGCAACCGCGTTCTGATCGCCTCGGCCTTTGCCGCCGCCGTCGCTGCTCCAAGCCTTGCATCCGCCCAGACGGGCCCGGCACCGACACCGAGCTTCCAAGCCGAAAAATGCTACGGCATCGCCAAGGCCGGCAGTAACGACTGTGCTTCCACGGGCACTATGTCGTAGCCAGTCGAGCAAGCCGGGGACCCTTCGGGATGCTCGTCTCCCAATACCGAAGTAGCTCGGCCTTCGGTGATCTCGCCCCCCTCACCCGAGCCGACTACCAGAAGGTCTTTGACTATCTTCAACCCATCGCAGACACTCCGCTAACTCGCTTTAACCGACCTCTGGTGACCCGCATTAGAGACCGAGCGGAACAGAAAGGTCGACGGTTCGCAAATTATGTCAGAGCGGTGCTCTCGCTGCCGTTTAATTGGGGGCATTGAGCGAGGCTTCATAGACGACAACCCAGCCTCAAAAATCAGAGACCTTCGCCGAAAACGGGATCACCTCAACCAAACCGGCCTTGGACCGACGGGGAGCGCCACGCGGTAATCGGTGCGCTGCCTGAGCACATGAGGCCCGCTATCGCGCTAATGATGTTTACGGGTCTCAGCCCAAAGGATGCGCTAACCCTTCCGAGAATCTGCTATCGCTCCGGAGAGATTGCTACCCGACGGGCCAAAACAGGGGAGCCCGTATCTGGCCCGCTCCGGAGCGATTGGTCGCGATCCTTTCCTCGTCTCCGCCCCACAACGCGGTAACGCTCTGCGCGAACTCCCTCGGTGTCCCTTGGACCCTAAGCGGTTTTCGAGCCTCGTGGCGTAGGAGCGGCTCAAGTTGGAGGGAGAGCGGTCAGGGTCAACCCGGCCTAACGCTTTATGGGCTACGACATACCGTAGCAGTTATTCTCCGAGAAGACAGGACGAGCGCACGATTGCCGATGCTCTCGGCCAGAAGACAATCGAGATGGCGAGGCATTATGCCCAAGGCGCAGACCTTCGTCCTAAGATGCGCTCCGTTATGGCCACGTTCGATGCGGAGTTGGACAGGAGGCGAACAAAAGCTGTCAAACCCGACGCCTGAAAGTGTCAACCCTCGAAGCTGGAGATGGCCGCCAGAAGGCGGCCCTTCCTGAATACAGTGCAACGACTTAGGGAATGGTAGCGGAGGAGGGATTTGAACCCCCGACACAAGGATTATGATTCCTCTGCTCTGACCAACTGAGCTACTCCGCCGGATTTTCGGCGATATAGGGAGGTGGCCGCCGCGGTGTCAAGAAAGCTGGCGGGGCCGCGTGGCCGTGCGCCTGGAAGCGGACCCCCTGAGCGGGCGACCCCTCACCTCTTCTTCACCCGCATCAGCTTGAAGAACCCGTAAGGGAACAGCGGCCTGAGCTCCACGATCTCCATGATTCCGGTCTCGCGGGCCCAGGACTCGACGCGGGAGGCCTTGAAGTCGGAGCTCCAGCCGATCCTCGAGGCGATCGGCGAGGCGAGCTCCTCGATCTTCGCCACGGCGCCCGCGGGCTGGCCGAAATGGTTCGCGAGGACGATCTCGCCGCCGGGCCGCAGCACGCGGGCGAACTCGGAGAGCGCCGCTTCCGGGTCGGGGACGAGCGTGATGATGAACTGCGCCGCCACCGCGTCGAACGTCTCATCGGGGAAGCCCAGGCGCGTGACGTCCATGACCTGCAGGCTCTTCACATGCGCGAGCCTGCGCCGGACGACCTTTTCCCTTGCGCGACGCAGCATGTCCTCGGACAGGTCGACCCCATGGACCTCGGCGCGGGCCGGATAATAGCCGAGAGACAGCCCGGTCCCGACGCCCGCCTCGAGCACCCGCGGACCGCACGCCATCGCGGCGTCCACGGCGGCCCGCGCGGCCGGTTCCGTGAGCTTGTCGTAGACGAGGTCATAGATCGGCGCCCAACGCGCATAGGCCTTGCGCATCAGGGCCGTGGTCGGTCCGTCCGTCATGCTTGTTCCCTGTGGACGGCCTTTAGGCGGCAGCGGCCTCGGCCTGTGTGCGAGCGATGGTGCCGCCGCCGAGCACGCGGGCCCGCGGAGCATCGCTATCATACATGACACAAGCTTGGCCGGGAGACACCCCGTCTTCCGGCGCCATGAGCTCGATCATCGCGCCGGTTCCGTCGAACCGGAGGAGCGCCGGACGCGGCTCGCGGGTCGAGCGGACGCGCACGGCCACCTCCAGCGGGTGCTCTCCGAGGCCTTCGAGGGGCGTGTCGCCGAGCCAGTTCACGTCCGTGATCCGGATCGAGCGGGTCGAAAGGGCCTCGCGCGGGCCGACGATCACGCGCGCGGCGCCCGCATCGAGGCGCACGACGTAGAGCGGCTCGCCGACCGAGAGGCCGAGGCCGCGGCGCTGGCCGACCGTGTAGTGGACGATCCCCTGGTGCCGGCCGAGCACCCGCCCGTCCATGTGCACGATCGCGCCGGGGCGCACCGCGCCCGGCTTCAGCCGCTCGATGACGGTGCTGTACTTGCCCTGCGGCACGAAGCAGATGTCCTGGCTGTCGGCCTTCTCGGCGACGCTCAGGCCGAGCTCGCGCGCGAGCGCCCGCGTCTCCTCCTTGGGCAGTTCGCCGAGCGGGAAGCGCAGCATGCGGAGCTGCTCCGCCGTCGTGGCATAGAGGAAGTAGCTCTGGTCGCGCTCCGGATCGGCGGCGCGGAAAAGCGCGCGGCGCCCGCCGGGGAGACGGCGGCTCGACACGTAATGCCCGGTCGCAAGCGCGTCCGCGCCGAGGTCCCGCGCGGTCTCGAGCAGATCTCGGAACTTGATCGAGCGATTGCATTCGACGCACGGGATCGGCGTTTCGCCCTCGAGGTAGCTCTGCGCGAAGCGGTCGATCACCGCCTCGCGGAAGCGGTCCTCGAAATCGAGGACGTAATGCGGGATCCCAATCGTCTCGGCGACCCGGCGGGCGTCGTGGATGTCCTGGCCGGCGCAGCAGGCGCCCTTTCGGTGCACGGCCGCGCCATGATCGTAGAGCTGGAGCGTAATGCCGACCACATCGTAGCCCTGGCGCTTGAGCAGGGCGGCGACGACCGACGAGTCGACGCCGCCCGACATGGCGACGACCACACGCGCCTTCGAGGGCTCCGTCGAAAGTTCGAGTGAATTGTCCATCGTTCCATCCAGAGGCGCCGTTCAAGGCGGCGCACCGAGTGGCCAGCCCTTTCTATAATCATTGCAAGGCGGCGCTTCCAGACGCGCGTCCAGGCAAACTGCGACGATTTCGAGGCGAACTCTGGACGATCCGCGCGTTCGGAGAGCCTGGCCGCCGAAGAATCGGCGTCTCGCTTAGGAAAACATTAAACCCGCTCCCCTAAGGTCCATCTCGACATGGTCAGTCGATTTTGTGTGAGCGTATCATGACCGAACCCCACCGCCCGAGGGTCAAATATGTCATCGGGCCAGACGGCAGTCCGCTGACGATCGCGGACCTTCCCCCCACCAACACCCGTCGCTGGGTGATCCGCCGCAAGGCGGAGGTCGTCGCTGCCGTTCGCGGCGGGCTTCTGAGCTTCGAGGAAGCGTGCCAGCGCTATACGCTGACCACGGAAGAGTTCCTGAGCTGGCAGCAATCGATCGACCAGCACGGCCTCGCGGGCCTGCGCACCACGCGGATCCAGCAGTACCGGCAATAGCGGCACCTGCGGCGGTAAGGCGAAGAAGCGCTGCCCTCGGGCGGCGCTTCTTGCGTTGGGGCGCCGGCCCCTGCCGCCAAGCCGCTGCCGCCAAGCCGCTGCCGCCGGCCTGCGGAGCGCGCCGGGAGGATCGCGGCCGGAATAAAGCCGGGAACGGGCCTCCGGTTCGCTGACAGGATAAGGCATCCCGCGAAGGCCGTTGTTAACCCGCCGCTAACCACGAACCCCGCAATTCTCTTCGACGATCACTCGCATGGACGGTTCAAAGCGGTGAAACGCGGCGATGGGGCGCTCGAGGCGCTCGGACTCCCGACATCAAGCCCCGCCTGCCACCCTCCGCCCGCGGAGGCGGTTACGAGCATGCTCGTCGGCCGGACCGTGGCCGACGTGGAGCGCGACCTGATCCTCGACACCCTGGATCACTGCCTCGGAAACCGGACCCAGGCCGCCAGACTCCTCGGGATCTCGATCCGAACGCTCCGCAACAAGCTGAACGAGTACGGCTCTGCCGGCGTCGCGATCCCGCAGCCCGGCCAAAGCGCGGGTCGCCCTGATCTGAACCGCCGCCTGCGGGTCGGCCCACCGCCGCCGTAGGGGCCACGGCCGTCGCGGATTTTTTTAAGCCGCCGGTCGGACGCGATTCGTCTAGCGCTTGCGAAGCCAGAGGCTCGTCTCGTAGGCCCCCGCGGGGAGCGGAAGCTCCGCGATCACGCCCGTCCTGAGGCAGGATGCCAGCGCCTTTGCCACGTAATGGCTCGCGAAGACCAGATCGTAGCCCCCGCCCTGCAGAAGCGTGCCGAGCGGCAGCTGTTCGTTGTACCCGCGCCACGCCCACGCCGCAGGGTAGGCGTCGGGGAGCGTCACGTCGTGAACGTGCACCAGGACGCCGCTCGGAAGGCGCGGCAGCACGTCGAGAAGGACGCGATCGACGTCCGTGCCCGGCATCGCGATGTGACTGGAGTCGACGAACAGGACGTCGCCGGGCGCGAGGGCCGAGAACACCTCGGGCTCGACCTCGCCGAGGAGCGCCGGAATGTGCTCCACGGCAAGCGGCGCGAGAGCTGCCCGCGGGGCCGGATCGATACAGGTGATCCTGGTCGACAGCCCTCCGTCGGCGACGGCGCGGGCGAGGAACCGGGTCGAATGGCCGGAGCCGATCTCGACGATGCGCGCCGGTCGCTCGCGGCGAACCAGCGCGTAGGCCGCCGCCGCGTCGAGACGCGGAAACCAAGTCTGGTCGAAGCGCGCCGGACCCTCTCCGCGCCGGATGGCGCGCAGGTCGTCCGCGTAGGACTCGACCGCGTCAAGCACCTCGCGGCAGCGCGGTTCGGCCTTCGCGAAGAGCGGCCGCAGCGCCGGGTAGTCCGCCGGCTGCACGCTTGCGGCGTAGCGGTAGGGAATGAAGAAACCGAGCGGCCGCACCCCGAGGATCGTCGAGAGCCCAAATCGCAGGCGCCGCCAGCGCTGCCGCATCGCCGACCGTCAGGCGAAGGGCGCCGGCGGAATCGGACCTCCGCCCATTCCGGCTCGGCCGCGCCAGGCCTGGGCCAGCCGGGCCCGTTCGAAAAGGAGCACCACGAAGATGGAGATCGCGAACGGGATGATGAGATAGAAGAGCCGGAAGATGATCAGCGCCGCGAGCACGTCGACCTTCGGGATGTCCGGCATGGCGGTGATGAAGACGAGCTCGAAGACGCCGAGCCCGCCGGGCGCATGGCTCACGAGGGCCGCCGAGAAGGAGGCCAGGAACACCGCGAGGACCACGAGGAAACTCGGCTCGAGCTGCGCCGGGAGGGCAAAGTAGATGATGCCGGCGGCGCCCAGCAGTTCCAGGGGCGCCGCGATCAGCTGGCGCACCATCACCGCCGGGCGCGGATATTCGAGCTTCAGCTTGCGGATCGTGAGCGGGCGCATGTGCAAAAGCGAGCCCAGGACGTACAAGACCACGAGCCCGATCATGACGAGCCCGACCGCTCTCGCCGTCGTGGCGGTCGTGAGGGCGGAGGGCAAAAGACCTTCCAGCCGCCCCAGCAGGGTCGGGTCGAGCGTCAGCGTCAGCCCGCTCAGCAGCACGGTGCCGAGCCCGAACGTGAAGGAACACAGAGCGACCAGGACGGCGATCTGCGGAGCGCCCACGCCTTTGGTCGAATAGGCGCGATAGCGCACGAGCGCGCCGGAGAACACCGACGCCCCGATGTTGTGCGACAGCGCGTAGGTCGTGAAGGACGTCACCGAAACAAAGAGCCAGGAGATGTGGCGCACGCCGAGGTGCAGAAGGGCGATCCGGTCGTACCAGGCCAGGGCCGCATAGGCGAAGAGCGTGGACAGGCCGGCGAAGAGATAACGATGCGCGGGAATCGCGTAGAGGCTCGCCTCCAGGTCGCTCAGGGAAAGGCCGCGGAGTTCGCGATAGAGGAGCCAGCCCGAGACGATCACCGCGGAGAGCCCGACCACGGGCCAAACGAACTCACGCACATTCCTCATGAAGGCGGTCAGGCTCCCTGCGTCCCTACTTTGTCTGCCCGACAAAACCCTGCCGGGCAAGCGCGGCAGATGACGGCAGGCCCAAGGTGGGATGAGGTTTCGGAAAGCGGCCTCGGGTCCGTGACGCTGTCGCATCGGACGGCCCGCGACCTGCTTGTCGTCCCGCGGGGTCTGTGACAAACCGGCTCTCGTTCGCTCGTCCGACCTCGTGCCGATGGCCGCACTTCACCCGCCTCTCCTCAACCTGAACGGCTATACGGACATCCCGGCCGGCAAAATCGCCGCCGTCGTCACCTACCTCGAGATGCGCACGCGTCCGCGCTTGCGCCGCCTGCCGCCGAACGGACGGTCCATGGAGCGGATTTCGGACGACCTCGACCGATACCGGTGCCTGTTCCGCAAGGTCGGCGAACCCTGGATGTGGTTCAGCCGAGCCGTGATGCAGGACGAGGCGTTGCGCGCGATCCTCGGGGATCCCCGGGTCGAGAGCTGGGCGCTCGTGCAGGGCGATCACGAGATCGGGCTTCTCGAGCTCGACTTCCGCCCGCCGGGAGAATGCGAACTGTCCTACTTCGGGCTGGTTCCCGAAGCGATCGGACAAGGAGCCGGCCGGTTCTTGATGAACGAGGCCATTCGACGTGCGTTCAGGAAGAACATCCGGCGCCTCTTCCTGCACACCTCCTCGCTCGACCATCCCGCCGCCCTCGACTTCTACAGGCGCTCCGGGTTCGTGCCCTACCGGCGCGCCGTCGAGGTGGCGGACGATCCACGGCTCACCGGCGCCCTGGAGCCCACCGTGGCACCGCAAATCCCGCTGATCGGCCGTGAGGTCAAGAGAACGCGGCGCGTTGCGGCGCGTCCTGTCCGGCGGTCGAGGTGGAGCTAGAACATTCCCGGACGAACGGGTCGCGGCGGAACCCCGATGGACCGCCCGACCCCGTCAGGCGGTCGGGCGCAGCGCTCTCTGGAGGCCGATCTGGTTCAGCGCGGCCTGATCCCGCGCCGACTCCACGGCCCGCTCCGACGATCGTTCGCGATCGTCCAGGATCTCGGCCCGCTTGAGTTCCTCGAAGGCCTCCCCGAGCTCCGCCTTGGCGTCGCTGAGCTGGTTGTGCAGGTTCTGAGCCGATTGGCGCAGGTTGTCCCGGCGCTGGCACGCCGCACGGGCATAGGTCGGATAGGCGAAATGGTTCGGATCCGAAATGCCGGCCTTGTGTTCCTCAGCGGCGATTTCTCGGCCGAGATCGGCCGCCATGCGCTCGAACTCGGCGATCATCATTTCGATCTGAGCCACACGCCTGCGCTTTTCGTCCACTTGAAAGCGCTTGAGGCGGATAAGCGTGTCCCGCGACTTCATTTCGGTTCAACTCCACAGGGCGCTGCTCTAAAGGTCCTTGCGGGATGCTCAGAATGGCCGCAAGACGAGCGTAACCATCGTCGATGGAGGTTGAATCTTCCTTACTTTAGCTCCGAAACGCATCAAACCGCCGACGCAGCCCCGGCAAACCGCGGGTCGAACCTCGTGAGAGCCCTGCGGGGCCGCGGGGCGGGCCGAGTCGCCGCGATACGTCGGCGACGTGCGGCGGCTCGGCCCGTCAACGTTTCGTTTACCCGTGCGATTAACACTGCGGAAGCCTTGACGAGACGTCGAACCGTCTCAGCAGGGACGAGAACGGGGTTCCGCTCTCGTGGTTTTCCAAGACGCTCAGTGACCAGAATGGTGTCCCCGAAGCCGCACCGTCGCGCTCTTCTCACCCGAACGGGCATGTTCCGGAGGTTAAGCGCTTGCGCGGTCGAATCAGGGTTTGTTAACCATTCATCGTTAGCGTTGCGAATCGGATCAATGGGGCATTCACCACAGGGGCCGGTGGTGGATGGGCAGCCGTGTGCTGTCCTAAGGCTTCGGGGCTAGCTGGGGACACGATATGCGCGTACTTCTCATCGAAGACGACAGCGCAACGGCGCAAAGCATCGAGCTGATGCTGAAGTCCGAGAACTTCAACGTCTACACGACCGATCTCGGAGAAGAAGGCATCGACCTCGGCAAGCTCTACGACTACGACATCATCCTCCTCGACCTGAACCTGCCCGACATGTCGGGCTACGAGGTGCTGCGCACCCTTCGCGTCGCAAAGGTCAAGACGCCGATCCTGATCCTGTCGGGTCTCGCCGGCATCGAGGACAAGGTGAAGGGCCTCGGGTTCGGCGCTGACGACTATCTCACGAAGCCGTTCCACAAGGACGAGCTCGTCGCCCGCATCCACGCCATCGTCCGCCGATCGAAGGGGCACGCCCAATCGGTGATCACGACGGGCGATCTCGTCGTGAACCTCGACACGAAAACCGTGGAGGTCGGCGGCGCCCGCGTCCACCTCACGGGCAAGGAGTACCAGATGCTGGAACTCCTCTCCCTGCGCAAGGGCACGACGCTCACCAAGGAGATGTTCCTGAACCACCTCTATGGCGGCATGGACGAGCCGGAGCTGAAGATCATCGACGTGTTCATTTGCAAGCTGCGCAAGAAGCTCGCGAACGCTTCGCAGGGCAAGAACTACATCGAAACCGTATGGGGGCGGGGCTACGTGCTGCGCGAGCCGACCGACGCGGACGAGCGCATCGCGGTCTGATCCACGCGCACCGCGCTCAAGGAGCCCGGCCCGTGCCGGGCTTTTTTGCATCGGCGGCCGGTCGCGGGACGGCCCTCAGGGCGACGGCGCGAGGCGGAGCGCCGGGGCCGCCGGGCGGGCCCGCGCGGCTCGTGCATAGAGCCCGCGATGATCGACGTCCGGCGTGAAGGCGTCCGTGAGACCGATCACGGTTTCCGCGGCGCCGAGCAGCAAGGCCCCGTCGGGCGCCATGACCTCCGCGAGACGCCTCAGCACGTCCGCCTTGGTGGCGCTGTCGAAATAGATCAGCACATTGCGGCAATAGATGACGTCGAACGCGCCGAGGCTCCCGAAATCGGTGACCAGGTTGAGCGGCCTGAATTGGACCATCGACCGGATTTGCGGCGCAATCCGCCATTGGCCCCCGACCTGCACGAAGTGTTTCAGCAGAAGGCGGATCGGGAGTCCGCGCTGAACCTCGAACTGGCTGTAGAGTCCGGCTCTCGCCTTTTCGAGCGCCTCTGTGGAAAGATCCGTGGCGAGGATCTCGATCTGCCATCCGCTCAGGCGGACCGACGCCTCGTCGAGGAGCATGGCGATCGAGTACGGCTCCTGCCCCGTCGAGGCGGCCGCGCACCAGATGCGCAGACGCCTGTGCGCGGATCGGCGTTCGAGATGGCGCGGCAGCAGCACGTCCCGGAACAGATCGAAGGGCGACTTGTCCCGGAAGAAGTATGTTTCGTTGGTGGTCATCGCCTCGATGACCGCGGTCTCGAGGTCGCGGTCGCCGCGCCTGAGGCCCATGACGACCTCGGCGAGGCTGTGGAGTTCGAAGCGGCGGCAGACCGGTCGCAGCCGGCTCTCGGCGAGGTAGCGCTTCTCCACCGTCAGGGCGAGGCCGGAGCGGGCCTTGAGGAAGAGCCGCAGGAACTCGAAATCGGACTTGTTCATTGCGTCGGTCCGGTGATGTAGCCGCGCAACGCCGCCCCGATGGCTTCGAGCGGGAGAACCTCGCGGGCGTGGCCGGCCTTCACGACGCTTCCCGGCATGCCCCAGATGATGCTCGACGCCTCGTCCTGGGCGATCACCGTCGCGCCGGCCTCGGCGAGCCGACGGCAGCCCTGCGATCCGTCCGTGCCCATGCCGGTCAGCACCACCGCGAGCGAGGCGGCCCCGAACAGGACGGCGGCGTCGCTGAAGAGCACATCGACGGCCGGACGACAGAAGTTCAAGGGAGGTCCGTCGTCGAGCCGGACGACGGGCCGCCCGGCATCGCCGGCGAGGCCCATATGCCGACCGCCGGGCGCGATGTAGACCGCTCCCGCGACGAGCGCCTGGCCTTGCACGGGCTCGCACGCCTTCAAGCCGAGTTGATCCCGCAGGTGATCGGCGAACACGGCCGTGAAGGTGGGCGGCATGTGCTGGACGACGAGCGTGGGCAGCCGCTGCAGGGCCGGCCCCAATCCGAGCAGGACCTCCTCGACGGCCTTCGGCCCTCCCGTCGACGCGCCGATCAAAAGACAGCGCGGCGTCGCGGCGGTCGACACGGCAGCCGCTTCGCGCCTCTCCGCGTCGCCTCGGCGCGGCTGGTAGACCCGCCGGCCCGCCGAACCGGCGACTGCCTTGAGCCTGCGGACCAGCTCGGTCCGGAAGTCGAGCGACGTGGTGACCGTCCGGCGTCCCTGCGGCTTCGGGAGATAATCGACGGCACCCAGAGCAAGGCTCCGGAACGAGAGCGTCGCGCTGCGCGGCGTGAGAGTGGAGACGACGATCACCTTCAGGCCGGGGCGCCGTTGGAGCAGGAGCGGCAAGGCTTCGAGCCCATCCATCTCGGGCATCTCGAGATCGAGGAGCACGATATCGGGTTCGACGCGCTCGAGAGCCTCGACCGCGATACGCCCGTTCGCGACGGACGCGACCACCTCGAAATCTCCCGCCTCGGCGACATAGCGGGCCACGAGGCCGCGCACGACCACGCTGTCGTCCACGACCATGACGCGGGTGCGAGAAGGACCCGAAGCGGCCGTCGGGAGACGGGGGGCGAGACTCATGCCGGGGCTCGTGACGGGAGCGGATGGAGTGCGATCCTCAGACGAGGCCGACCTCCTGGAACTTGGCCGTCATGATGTCCCTGTCGAAGGGCTTCATGATGTACTCGTTCGCGCCGGCATGAAGGGCGCGGGCGATGTGGCCGACGTCGTTCTCCGTCGTGCAGAAGACCACCTTCGGCTCGGTCCCTTCGGGCATTCCGCGGAGGCGCTTGAGGAATTCGTATCCGTCCATGACGGGCATGTTCCAATCGAGCAGAACCGCGTCGGGCATGTCCCCCCGACAGCGGTGGAGAGCCTGCTCCCCGTCCTCCGCCTCCGACACGCGGAACGCGAGACCTTCCAGGATGCGCCGCGCCACCTTGCGGATCACGGCGCTGTCATCGACGACGAGGCAATGCTTCACGGTTGTATGCTCCTTGTGGAATCACGCCGCGCGGGATGGCGCCTCGAGGGCGAGGACCGCGTCGACGTCGAGGATGATCAAGAGTTGGCGATCGAGCCGGTGGACACCCCTGCTCAAGGAGGCCCAGTGCGGGTCCATGTGGACGGGATTAGGCTCGCGGGCGTCGGCCGCGATCCGCATCACCTCGCCGACACGGTCGACGAACAGTCCGTAGAACTCGCCCTGGTGTTCGAGCCCGACCGCGATCTCGCGACGCGCGGCCGGTTCGGGCAGCCCGAGGCGGCGCCGCAGGCAGAGGGCCGTGATGACGTGGCCGCGCAGGTTGATGAGGCCGACGATCTCCCGCTGGGCCAGAGGGACGCGGGTCACCGTGCCGGCCACGAACACGTCGTGAACGCTGCCGATCGGAAGCCCGAAGATCTGGTCCGCGACCATGACGGTCACGTATTCGTCGCCCTCGACCCGCGATCTCTCGCGGGCGGCATCGGCGTTGGCGGCGTGGACGCTCATGCGGCTTCTCCGACGGCCTGCTGCGTTTGCGCGAGGGCGGAGAGCAGACCCGAGCGGTCGTACTTGGCGACGGGCGCGAGGCGCAGCCTGCGTCCGTCCTCGAGCGCGAGCGCGTCGAGGCTGGAGGAGAGAGCGACGATCGGCATCGCGTGGAAACGCCGGTCCGCGCGCAGCGTCCGAGCGAGGTCGATTCCCTCCCGGCCCGGCATGTCCATGTCCGCGACCAGCGCGTCGACGCGGATCCCGGTCCCGAGAAGCGTCATCGCGTCTTCGGCGCCCGCAGCGTGGTGAACACGATAGCCGGAAGCCTTCAACACCGGCGTGAGCAGATCGCGGAAGAACGCGGAGCCGTCGACCAGGAGCACGGCGCCGCCGGACGCGGGCCTTGCGGCCGGACGAGCCCAGTCGTCGTGCGCGAGCGGCAGGTAGCGAGCGACATCGACGATCTCGGTCGCGCGCCCCCGTACGACGGCCGAGCCGATGAGGTCGGGCCCGTCGCTCGGCAGCTCGATGTCGAGGGTCTCGTCGACGATGTCGACGATCTGCCGGACCGCCAGCCCCATCGTGCGCTCCCCGTCGGAGACCACCACGAGCGGCTGCGAGCCCTCGCGCTTGATCTCCAGATCCGCGTCGGCAGCGACGAGCGGCATGAGCCGGCCGCGGTACTGCACGAGCGGGCGCGCTCCCGCCCACTCGATCGTCGTGGCATCGATGACCTCGAGGCGGGTCACGAGCGAAAGCGGCACGGCCTTGAGGCCCTCCCCGCCGCCCCGAAAGACAAGAAGCGACGTTCGATTCTTCTCCGAGGCGTCGCCCGGATCGAGCACGTCCTCGATCGGCATCTGGAGCTCGTCTGAACCGGAGCCGACCATGCGGGCCAGTCCGTTCGGATCGACGATGAGCACGACCGCCCCGTCGCCGAGGATCGTGTTGCCGGAGAAAAGCTCGAGGTGCCGCAGCTTCGAGGCCATCGGCTTTACGACGATCTCCCCGGTGTGCAGCACGCCGTGCACCAGAATGCCGAAGCGCTGACGCCCGACCTGCGTGACGACCACGAAGCCGTCGTCGACCCCATCGCGCTCGGCCGGGTGGAGGACCTCGGACAGCCGGACGATCGGCAGCAGTTTGTCCCGCAGACGCAGAAGCGGCCTGCCGTTGATGTGTTCGATCGAATGCTGCGAGCCCGGGATCACGCGGACGAGCTCCAGCACGGTGAGCTGGGGAATCGCGAAGCGCTCGTCGTTCACGGTCACGATGAGGGCCGCGACGATCGCGAGGGTGAGCGGGATCTTGATCGTGAAAGTGGTGCCGCGGCCCGTCTCGGAGCGGATCTCGATCGTCCCGCCGATGAGCTCGATATTGCTCTTCACGACGTCCATTCCGACGCCGCGCCCCGAGATCGACGTCACCGCCGCGGCGGTCGAGAAGCCGGGGTGAAAGATGAACTTCGCGACCTGCGCGTCGCTGAAGCGCTTCACGTCCGCTTCGCCGACGAGGCCGCACGCGACGGCCTTGCGGCGGATCGCGTCGTGGTCGAGCCCGCGTCCATCGTCCGCGATCTCGATCGTGATCGTGCCGCCCTCCTGATAGGCGCAAAGGCGGATGGTGCCGTGCTCGGGCTTCCCCGCAGCCCTGCGCTCGTCCATCGTTTCGATGGCGTGATCCGCCGCGTTGCGGATCATATGGGTCAGCGGATCCTTGACGAGCTCGAGCACCTGGCGGTCGAGCTCCGTCTCCGCGCCCCGCATCACGAGCTCGATGGTCTTCGAGAGTTCGGCCGAGAGATCGCGCACCACGCGGGGCAGCTTCTGCCAAAGGTTGCCGATCGGCTGCATGCGGGTCTTCATCACCCCGTCCTGCAGCTCGGCGGTCACCTGCGAGAGGCGCTGCAGGGGAACCCTCAATCGGTCGTCGTCGATCGGGCGTGAGATCTCCAGGAGCTGGTTTCGGGTCAGCACCAGCTCCGAGACCATCGTCATGAGGTGCTCGAGCGTCTCGACGCTGACCCGGATCGTCTGCGCTCTCGCCTCGCCGCCCTCGATCGGCCCGGCGTGCGTCTTCCGCCCTGCGCCTCGCTGCGCCGAGGGTTCCGACGCGAGCGAATCGGGGCCGTGGGCGTCGGGAAAAACGCGCTCCAGCTCGGTGAGATAGGACTCGTTCAGACGGGCGGACCGGTCGGACGGAGGCGACCCGAGGGCCTCGGACGCGGCCTTCGTGAGAGGGCCGGAGGGCCCCTCCCCTCTGGCGAGACGATCGAGCTCTGCGATGAGGTCGCGATCAGAGCCCTCCGGCTCCGCGGCGCTTCGCTCCAACTCGGCGAGAATCGCCTTGATGCGGTCGAGCGTTGCGAGGATCAGGGTGACGGCCTCGCGCGTCACCGGCGTTCCGTCCCGTAGATGACCGATGAGGGTTTCGGCGGCATGCGCCAGCGCTTCGAGACGCGGCAGCCCAAGGAAGCCGCAGGTCCCCTTGATGGTATGCACCAGCCGAAAGATGTTGCGCAGGATCGTCTCGTCGTTCGGATCCCGCTCGAATCGGACGAGTTCCGAGTCGACCGCATCGAGATGCTCGCCGGTCTCGATCAGGAACTCGCGCAGAAGATCGTCCATGTCGACGCAGACTCACGAAACGCAGCACACCACGCTCCGAGTATCGTCGACTTCGGTTTCCAATTGATTGAGGGAACGGCTGAATTCGGCGGCGATCGGCGATGCCGATCTTCAGGCCGCGGGCGCAGCGCGGATCGTCACCTCGTCGCCCACGAGGCCGAGCGTGACGTCCATCGCGGCTGCCCGTGCGACCATGCCGGCATAGAAGACCTGGATCCCGTGAGCATCCACGGTGCCGTTCTCCGGAGCGCCCGCCAGGAGCGCTTCCGCATGGGGCGGAATGCGCGCGTTCAGGCCCTTGGCGCGCAGGGTGAACTCGCAGCGCTCGGCGTCGCCCGTCACCGTGACGGTCACCTGTCCGCCGCGCGGAACGGCGTTGATCGCGAGCACGACCAGGTTGAGCAGCAGCTTCACCCGGTTCTTCGGGAACAGCGCCCGCGGCGCCGACCACGACAGGGTGACCTTGTCGTCCTGGAACATGCCGCGCGCGACATGCTCCGCGTCGCCGAGATCGATGGACGCTCCCGCGGAGCCCGCCGCCCCGAAAGCGAGGCGCGCAAACTGGAGGCGGGCCGACGCCTGCCGCGCGCTCTTGCGGATCAGGTCGAACGCGAAATCGCGCATGGAAGCGTCGTTCTCGTCCTCGAGGACCTCGAGCCCGTTCACGATCGCCCCGACGGGGGAAATCACGTCGTGGCACACCCGCGAGCACAGGAGCGCGGCGAGGTCGAGCGAGTCGAGCGTGATCGTGGTGCCCATGGCGGCTCCGATGAGTGGCCCGATTCGGCTGAACCGCCGTGCAGGATAAAGCGTTTAGCTTTCCGGCCGCCCCCGAACCGGAGGAAAGGGACGTTCTCCGATAACCGGCCTTGACGGCTTTGAAAAGCCGACCGGGGGATCGACAGGCCAGCGGCAAAAGGGCACAAAGCGGTCATGAAGCTCGACCAGCACGCCGATGCCATCGCGCTCCAACTCGTCTCGATCGCCCTCGAGGCCGGCCGGCTCCTGCGCAGGCTCGAGCACACCGCCATCGAGCAGCACCTCAAGAACGACGGTTCGCCGACCACCGAGGCGGATCTCGCGGCGGAGACTCTCATCATCGGCCGCCTCCAGGAGATATGGGCCGGGACCCCGATCGTCGCGGAGGAAACCGCGAACGCGGAGCGTCCGGCCGACCGCTTCTTCCTCGTCGATCCGCTCGACGGCACGAGCGACTACATCCGCAGCACGGGCGAATACACCGTCAACATCGCCTTGATCGGCAACGGCCGCCCGGTCGCCGCGGTCGTCGCGGCACCGGCCCTCGGCCGCATCTGGATGGCGGGCGAGAGCACCAAGACCGCGACGCTCCCGGACGGGCCCGACATCGCCTGGCGGCCCGCACGTACGCGACCTCCGCCCGAGAACGACCTCGTCGCGCTCGTCAGCCGGCGCCATGGCGACGACGCCACCGAGGCTTGCCTCTCGACCCTCTCGATCGGCACCCGCCGCACCGCGTCGTCGGCGCTCAAATTCTGCCTCATCGCCTCCGGCGAGGCGGACGTCTACGTGCGCTGCGGGCCCACCATGGAGTGGGACACGGCCGCGGGAGATCACATCCTCACCTGCGCGGGCGGCTGCGTCATCGGTCCGGGCGGCGGAAAGCTGACGTACGGGCACGAGGAGACGGGCTACCGCAACGGCCCCTTCGCGGCCCTCGGCGACGCGTCTCTCGCGCCCCGCCTGTCGCTTCCGCTCGCCGCGGCGAGCTGAGGCTTTCGCCCCTCGTCTCGGATGGACCTCGGCGACGCGTCTCGCGCCCCGCCTGTCGCTTCCGCTCGCCGCGGCGAGCTGAGGCTTGCGCCCCTCGTTTCGGATGGCCGTCGCTCGGCTGCGTAAAGAGATTGTTAGCGTTGACGAACCTACACTAGAGGCGAATTCCGAAGCCGCTCGGATCACAGACTGGACTGTTTCCGGGAGGGTCGGTCCGTGGCCGTCATCTGCGGGGCGCCGCCGCGCCCGCTCGTTCTGCGAGGAAACGTGATGCGCTCGCCTTATCGCCTTCTCCGGGCCGCCGCCCTTGCCGCGGCGCTGGGTTGCCTCCCCGCCGCCGCCTTTGGGCAGAACGTCCAGCAGACGACCGCCGGCCATCCGGCCGACCCGAGGACGTTCGACGCCAATGAGCTGGTCTCGTCCGGACACCACTTCTTCGGGTCCATCTCGCGGGGCCTCGCGCTCGCGATTCAAGACGCGGTCGGGCGTTGGGGAGAACCCAACGGCTACATCCTCGGCCAGGAAGCCTCGGGCGCCATCGTGGGCGGGCTGCGCTACGGCGAGGGACGGCTCTATACGCGCAACGCGGGCGAGCGGCGCATCTTCTGGCAAGGTCCCTCGGTGGGTTTCGACTTCGGTGGCGACGGCGCCCGCACCATGATGCTGGTCTACAAGATGCCGTCGGTGGATGCCCTCTTTCGTCGTTTCGTCGGCGTCGACGGCTCGGCCTACCTGATCGGCGGCTTCGGCGTAACCGCGGTCGCCGCGGACGACATCGTCGTCGTCCCGATCCGATCCGGCGTCGGCGGCCGCCTCGGGCTCAACATCGGGTACCTGAAGTTCACCGCCGAGCCGACCTGGAATCCCTTCTAGACCGGGCGTTTCCGCCCGATCGGCGGCGCAACCCTGGAACCCACACCCCAGAGCTCTAGATTTGGTCTTTTTGGAGCGAAAGCGCTCTAGAAAGCCGCGGGGGCCCATGGCAGGGTGCTTGCGCGTCGTCCGTCGAGCACCCTGGAGTTGTCGCCCGCGTGGTCGAATCCATCATGATCTTTGCATTGGGGTTCCTGGCGGCAACCCTGATCGCGCTCCTCATCATCCCCGCCGTCAACGCCCGAGCCGAGCGCCTTGCGCGCAGGCGCGCCGAGGCGCTGTTTCCGCTGTCGATCTCCGAGCTGACCGCCGAGAAGGACCACCTGCGCGCCGAATTCGCCGTCATGCAGAGACGGATCGAGCGGAGGGCCGAGGAAGCTCTGGCGATGAAGCACCAGGCGATGGACGAGCTCGGCCGGAGGGCGGTGCGGATCGACCAGTTGGAAACGGACGTCGCCGAGCGAGATGCCGCGATCGGTGGTCTCCAGGCGGACCTCGAGGAAACGCGAAGCCGTCTCACCGGCACCGACGAGGAGCTGGGCTCGACCAGTGCGACGCTGGCGGCTGCGCGGGAAACCTTATCGGCAGTCGAGAACGCCCACCGCAAGGCGCTCGACGAGCTCGCTTGGACGCGCAGCGAACTCGAGCGCACGTCCACCCTGCTCGCAGCCACGAAGGCGGAACTCGCGATGACGCAGGACCGTCTCGAGGCGCGCGAAGTCGAGTTTGCGGATCTCGACGGCCGTCATACCGCAGCGCTCAGCGAGCTCGACGCGAAGCGCATCACGGTCTCGGACCTCGAGACCCGTCTCTCCATGCAGACCGGGCGCGCCGACGATTTCGAGCGCGCCTTGGGGGATCGACGCGGCGAACTCACCGACGAGCGCAAGCGATTGACCGATCTCGCCAACGACCTTCTCGCCGAGCAGGAGCGCGGGTTGGCGCTGCAGAGCCGCATCCGCGAGCTCGAGGAAGAACTCGCCCGCAGGTCCGCCGAGCTCTCCGCCGCCTCGACGGGACTGCAGTCCCCCTCGACCGAGGAGGGTGGCCCCGCCGCAGATGCTTCCGAACGGAACGCCCTCTCCGGAGAGGTCGAGGCCTTGCGGGCGGAAAGAGCTTCGCTCGCAGGGGCTCTCGGGACCGCTCACCAAGAGCGGAACCGGCTCGAGAGGGAATTGAAGCGCCTGCGCCGCACGCGCGGGAGCACCGACGAGATCAAGGCTGAAAACGCCGAGCTGCGGCGTCTCATCACGGATTTGGCCGAATCGGTCGTGAAGGCCGCCGGCAACGACGCGGCTGCACCGGCGGGCGCCGAAGGCCCCATCGCCGACGGACGGCGCAAGGCAGCAGGCTGAAGACCCGGCATTCACTTGCGGGATCGGACGGGGATGCTACGACCCCCGGTTCCCGTCGACAGCGGAGTTGCAGCTCATGGATCTCGGCCTTTCCGGCAAGCGCGCGCTCGTTCTCTCCTCCAGCCGCGGTCTCGGGCTCGGGGTCGCGGAGAGTCTCGCCCGGGAGGGCGCCCATGTCCTGATGACGGCCCGCTCCGCGGACCGGCTCGAAGCGGCGGCACGCCGGATCAATGCCGCAGGTCCCGGCAGGGCCGACACCTTCGCGGGCGACCTGACCGGCAACCCGGACGCGATTTACGACGCCGCCACGAATGCCTTGGGGGGCATCGACATCCTCGTCGCCAACACCGGCGGCCCGCCCGCGCGCACCGCGCTGACGGTGCGCCATGAGGAATGGCTGCCGCAGTTCGAAGCCATCGTGCTCCCGGTCTTCAAGATCGCAAGCCTCGTGCTGCCGGGAATGCGCGAGCGCCGCTGGGGCCGCATCGTGACCATCGCGTCGTCGGGCGTGGTGCAGCCGATCCCGAACCTCGTCATGTCGAACGCGTTGCGCTCCTCTCTCGTGGGTTGGTCCAAGACGCTTGCAAGCGAGGTCGCGAAGGACGGCATCACGGTCAATCTCGTCCTGCCCGGGCGGATCAACACCGACCGGCTCGGCGAGCTCGACGCGGCCAACGCCAAGGCCCAGGGCAAGAGCGTCGAGGAGGTGGCCGAGACGGCGCGCGCCGCGATTCCCGCCGGGCGGTACGGCAGCGTCGAGGAGTTTGCCGACGTGGTGTGTTTCCTCGCCTCCGAGCGTGCGAGCTACGTCACGGGGAGCATGACGCGGGTGGATGGCGGAGCCATCCGGTCGATTTAGCGTGATGGCTCGCTGGTTTGCCCGCCCTGGCTTTTCCCTGCTCGGGGACAGGTTTGGCGGCGAGCCGCCCGACTTGGTGCGTCGAGCGGCGATCGGGCGATCCGCGCGAGGCCGACTCCAGCGCCAGCGCATCGCGTGAAGCGTCCGACGTTCGACGCGGACCGAACGCTTTTCCGGAGACCTATTTCGGCACCACCGAGGGGTTCCCGCCGGGGCTGCCCGGCGGCGGGATGACGGGAGTCGTCCCGGGATTGGGCACCGGCGCCGGGGCGGTGATTTCCGGATCGATATTGGCGGGCGGCCGAATGACGCCGTCGGTGGCCTCGAGCTTTTCGCTGAGAGTCGCGCCCGAACCCACCGTCCCGGTCGCAGAGGGCTCCTCCGGCTTCATTTTCTCCGGAATGACCTGGTTGGTCGGCGGCATGTTAGGCGCCTGGGGCGGGCGGATCGGCGTCTGAGCAACGGCTGCGGCACCCATCGTTCCAAAGAGTGCGGCAAACCCGATCAGCCTATGGACGCGAGTCATGGTTCCCCCTCCTGCTCCAGGGGGAACGGACGAGACCTGGCAGGGTTCCGGTGCCGGGCAGCGGGCACCTCCTCGCGGCGCCGGCGTCTTGCCAGGTGCCGGGTGCCGGGACGATCAATCCGCTTCCGCGCACGACGCCTGCGGCACCACAGTCCCGACCGAACCCTTCCCAGGCCCGCCTCGCACCCGCCGAATGGTCTCGTTCATGGCGACCGGTGGAACGCCATGCGGTACTCCCGCGAGCTTTTGGAGCCCAGTGCGCCTCTTCGGCGGCGCGTTCCCGCTGATAACGGAACGTCATGCTCCGTACGCACAAGAGCCGATGCGCCTCGCGGCGAGCATCGGCCTCGTGCTCGGATGACGGACGAGAGCTTGGAGCAAACTACTTCAGGTGCTGCGCGAGGTGCTTGTTCATTTCGAACATGGTCACCTTCTTCTTGCCGAAGATCGGCTCCAGCTTGTCGTCGGCGAGGATCTCGCGCTTGTTCTGGGGGTTCTGCAGGTTGTTCTTCTTGATGTAGTCCCACATCTTGCTCACCACCTCGCCCCGCGGGAGCGGGTTCGAGCCCACGACGGCGGCGAGTTCCTTCGAGGGCTGCAGGGGCTGCTGAAGGGCATTGGGCTTTCCGCTGGACTTTTTCGCATCCGGCTTCGCTGAGGACTGCTTCGAACCCGTTTTGGTGGCCATAATCTTTTCTCCGAGCGTGGCATCCAGGATGGACCGGCCATATCAGGATCAGCAAAGCCGGGCCGTCAAGTGAACTTGGCCTTCCTACGGAGGTTCCAGCGCCACCGGAAGCCTTCCACAGGCAAGATATGCACACAAAAACGCTCTGCCGGCTCCGCCGCGACTTGGCCGCAGGCGCCCCCGGGGGGTGCGAGCCCGCGGTTCGGCCGGCCTCCCTGCTGTGAAACGAGGATCAGGCCGATGCCGCCGCGCCCCCAGTCCCGGCCGCGAAGCCACCGGCACGCGCGGAACCGGTGTCCGTCCTCTAGAGGCGGATCAGCCTGTGATGCACGGCACGGGCGACGGCCTGGGTCTTGTTCATGGCTCCGAGTTTCTGGCAGGCGCTGACGATGTGCGCCGTCACGGTCCGCACCGTGATGCCGAGGATCTCGGCCGTGTCGGCCGCCGACTTGCCGGCGGCCGCCCACGTGAGGGCCTCCCGCTCCCGCGGCGTCAGCCCGTCGGAGGGTTCCTCGTGCGCCGGCGAAACGATCGTGCGCGTCCGCTCGAAGGCATACATCGCCATGAGGTGGATCGCCGGCTTGGTGCGGGCGGACAGATCGAGATCCGCCCCGCTCATGGACAAGCATGCCTCGTAACCCTGGATGCCGTGGATCGGGAGGCAGAAACCGCGTGCCATTCCGAAGTCGACGGCGCGCCGCATGACCTCGTCCGCGCGCCTCTCCTGCTGCGCGTCGTAGGGCGCCTCGCTCCACTCGAACGGCCTCGTCGTCTTGCGACAGAGCCTGATCACCGGGTCTGACCTAACGTAATCCTCGCGCGCATAGAGCTCGAACCATCCCAGGGGCCACTTGCGCAAGAGCACGACCTGCTCGAATCGCTCGCGACCGTTCGGCAGCCCGGTGATGATGAAGTTCTCGAAGCCGAACAGCGCGAAGGTGCGCTCCATCGCATTCATGACGTCGGACGCCGTCGAGAGCCCTTCGAGGGCCTCGATGAAGGTGAACGCCTCCGCCGCGTAGTCGAAGCCGCGATCGGGCACTCGGTCCCTCCCCCGGGGTTTTACCAATCATGAGGTGTAACTATCAAATTCGCAACGATAAGTTTTGCGACCGGGGCGCTTGGTGGTCAGAGCGGAGAGCATCGTGCACAAGAAATCCCCGAGCCCGGTCGATAAGCATGTGGGCAGCCGCATTCGAATGCGCCGAATGATGCTCGGCTTCAGCCAGGAGAAGCTTGGGGATGCCTTGGGCCTCACCTTTCAGCAGGTGCAGAAGTACGAGAAGGGCGCCAACCGCGTCGGCGCGAGCCGTCTCCTGCAGATCGCACGCATCCTGGGCGTCGGAGTTGAGTACTTCTACGAGGGCCTGCCGCAGGGTCCCGGCGAGGCGCCTCGGCACGAGCCGATGCTCGAGTTCCTGACGATCCCCGAAAGCGAGCGCCTCGTCCGCAACTTCGTCCAGCTCAAGGACGACGTCGCGCGGCGCAAGGTCACCGATCTCGTGGAGTGGCTCGCGGCGGCCGTCACGGCGGAGACCCGCAAAGGTCCGGCCTAGGTCCGGGCGGAGGATGGGTGTGAACGCCGCGACGCGGCGCTTGCGCGAGACCCCTGGCCGTCACTCCCCGCCGGCGTTCATGCGGTCGCGAAACGGGGCCGCCGGGTAGACGCCGAGAATGCGCATTTCCTTGGAGAAGAAGTCCAGTTCCTCGAGCGCCCGTTTCAGGGGCAGGTCCTCGGGGTGGCCGTCGACTTCGGCGTAGAACTGGGTCGCGAGGAATTCGCCCTCCAGCATGTAGCTCTCGAGCTTCGTCATGTTGATGCCGTTCGTCGCGAATCCGCCGAGCGCCTTGTAGAGCGCCGCAGGCAGGTTGCGGACGCGGAACACGAAGCTCGTCACGGCCGGGCCATCGGCCGCCGGGGCCCAATCCGGCGTCTTCGAGAGGATGATGAAGCGCGTGGTGTTGTGGGCCTCGTCCTCCACGTTCTCGGCCAGGATCTTGAGGCCGTAGACCTCGGCCGCAAGGCGCGGGGCGAGCGACGCCCGCGTCGGATCCTTGAGCTCCGCGACCTCGCGCGCAGACCCCGCCGTGTCGCCCGCCACGTGGGCCTTGAGCCCGAGCGTGCGGATGATCTTGCGGCACTGCCCGAGCGCATGAACGTGGCTGTAGACCGTCCGGATCGTGCCAAGATCGGCCTCGGGCACGCTCATGAGCTGGAAGTGGATCGGGAGGAAGTGTTCGCCCACGATATGGAGGCCCGAGGTCGGGAGGAGATGGTGGATGTCCGCCACCCGCCCCGCGATGGAGTTCTCGATCGGGATCATGCCGAGTTCGGCCTGCCCGTCCTGGACGGCGGCAAAGGCGTCCTCGAAGGTCGGACACGGCAGCGGCTCCCAGTCGGGATGCACCTGCTGAGCCGCGATATGGGAGTTCGCTCCCGGCTCACCCTGGAATGAGATGAAGTTGGCCATCGGTCTACCCGGTTGCGCGCAAGCCAAGCCGGCTCGGCGGCTTCGCGGACGTTTCCCCAGGTCCGCCCTGGAGGGAGGTTCGTTCGGTCATCACCGGCTCCGACGCGCGAAAATGGCGCGCGCCTCCTCGAGCTGCTCTCGCGTGTCGACCCCGAAGGGGACGTCGTCCACAAGGACGGCATCGATGCGCAGGCCAGCCTCGAGGGCGCGGAGCTGCTCCAGTCGCTCGCGCCGCTCCAGGGGCGACGGGGGCAGGCCGACGAAATGCTTCAGCGCGCGGCGTCGATAGGCGTAGACGCCGATGTGGTGGTACAGCGGACCGTCGCCCGTCGGCGCCGTCGCGCGAGTGAAGTAAAGCGCGCGGAAGCGGCCGGGCGCGAGCTCGGTCCCCACCATCTTGACCACGTTGGGATTGGTTCGCTCGTCCTCGCGGGTGATCACGCAGACGAGCGTCGCGATGTCGACGGCCCGGTCGGCGAGCGGCGCCACGGCGGCGGCGACCGAGGCAGGGTCGATGGTCGGAAAATCGCCCTGCACGTTCACGACCGGATCGTAGCGACCCTGAGGGTCCAGGCTCTCCGCCGCTTCGTGGATGCGGTCCGAGCCGGAGGCATGATCGCTGCGGGTCATCACCGCCCGCCCGCCGACGGCCCGCACCGCCTCGGCGATCGCGGGGGCGTCGGTCGCCACCACGACGGGCCCGATTCCGGCCTCGACGGCCCGCCGCCAGGTGTGCACGATCATCGGTTCGCCCGCGATCTCGGCCAACGGCTTGTCGGGCAGGCGCGTGGCGCCGAGGCGTGCGGGAATAAGGATGAGGGGCTCGGGCATCTTGGGCGCGGGCGATCTTGTGAGGCCGGCGTCCTTAGCAAGGTGCCAGCCCTTTGTCATTGTCCCACCCGCCGCCGGGCAGCGATCGGCGGATCCGCGGGGCCTGCGCGGCGGAACCGAGCTTTGCCCGCGGGTTTCTCGACACGAAGGTCTCTGCGACGACGGGGCCGCGGAAACGCCCATTGTCAAAACCCCTCCCGTGCGGCTAAGCAACGCGCGCCGCGCGGGCGCCCCGCCCGCGTGAAACTCCGATTATGCGCGCTGGTTTTGCCGTCGAAGGCCAGGAGAGCCCGTCACGATGGATATTGAAATCAACAAGTTCGCGGGCGCAATCTTCGGCACGCTGATGTTCGTGGTCGGCGTCAACATCCTTTCCGAAGGCCTGTTCGCGCCGAGGAAGCCGGCGGTTCCGGGCTACGATCTGCCGGCCGCCGAGGAGGCCGCCGCCCCGGGCGCCGGTGCTCCCGCGGCAGCGGCCGCGGAGCCCCTCCCCGTGCTCCTCGCCAAGGCGGATGCGGCCCGCGGCCAGACCGCCGCCAAGAAGTGCGCCTCCTGCCACACCTTCGAGAATGGCGGCGCCAACAAGGTCGGGCCGAACCTCTACGGCGTCGTCGGACGCGAAAAGGGCAGTCACCCGGGCTTCAACTATTCCGCGGCCCTGAAGGGCAAGGGCGGCACCTGGACGTTCGAGGAGATCGACCAGTTCATCGCGAACCCGCGCGGCGCCGTCCCCGGCACCACGATGGCCTTTGCGGGAATCGCCCAAGCCCAGGAGCGGGCCGATATCCTGGGCTACCTGCGCAGCCTTTCGGACAACCCGCAGCCGCTGCCGGCAGCACCCTAAGCCGAGCTTGCCGCCACTCGTGACAAGCCGCCCACTGTGCTCGATATCAATGACGAAGATCGGCCGAAGGCGCGGCCCAGTGTCATGACGCCTCGCCCGCCCTTGCGGAGGCCTCGTCCCAGACAAAGATGATAGTCTCATGGGGAAGACGCCTCGAACCCGGGAGACGCCTTGTGATTCGCAGCTTTTTCCTGGCCCTCCTCGCCTCCTGTCTGAGCTTGGCCGGCGCTACCGCACAGGAACCTCAGGAGCGGCACGCGCTCTCGCTCATGGGCGAGGTCAAGTACCCGGCTGAATTCTCCCATTTCGACTATGTGAATCCGAACGCTCCGAAGGGCGGATCCGCGAGGTTCGGCAGCCAGGGGACCTTCGACAACTTCAACCTGGTCGTGGCCGGGTTCAAAGGCGAGCTCGAGGACGGGATCGGGCGCATCTACGACACGCTCATGACCCCATCTTTCGACGAGGTCGGCACCGTCTACGGCCTCATCGCCGAGTCGGTCCGCTATCCGGCCGACTTCTCGTCGGTGACCTACACGATCCGACCCGAGGGGCGCTTCCACGACGGCAAGCCGATCACGGTCGACGACGTGATCTTCTCGTTCACCACGCTGAAGACCCAGAGCCCCTTCTACGCCCAGTACTATCGAAACGTGGAATCGGTCGAGAAGACCGGCGACCGCGAGGTGACCTTCAAATTCGCCGAGAAAGGCAACCGCGAGCTGCCGCAGATCGTGAGCGAGTTCCCGATCCTGCCGAAGCACTGGTGGGAGGGCACCGGGCCCGACGGACGCCCGCGGGACGTGGCGCAGACCACGCTCGAGATCCCGCTCGGGTCGGGGGCTTACCGGCTGAAAAGCTTCGAGGCAGGGCGGACCGCCGTCTACGAGCGGGTCCCGGACTACTGGGGACGCGATCTCAACGTGAACCGCGGCAAGAACAATTTCGGCGAAATCCGCAACGACTACTATCGCGACACGGCCGTTCTCCTCGAGGCCTTCAAGGGCGACCAGTACGACTACCGCACCGAGAACGTCGCCCGGAACTGGGCGACCGCCTACGACATTCCGGCGGTCCACGAAGGCCGGATCGTCAAGGAGGAGTTCCCGGAGCGCTCGAGCGGCATCATGCAGGCCTTCGTGTTCAACCTGCGCCGCGACAAATTCAAGGATGAACGGGTGCGCCGGGCCTTCAACCTGGCCTTCGATTTCGAGGATATCAATCGAACGATCTTTTATGGTCTCTACAAGCGGATCGATTCCTATTTCTTCGGCACGGAGCTCGCCTCGTCCGGGCTTCCGCAGGGTCAGGAGCTCGCGATTCTCGAATCGCTGCGCGACCGGGTGCCGCCGGCCGTCTTCACGACTCCCTACAAGAACCCCGTCAACGGCACGACCGAAGCCGTGAGGGCGAACCTGCGCGAAGCCGTCCGTCTCATGCAGGAGGCCGGGTACGAGTTGCGCGGTCGCCAGATGGTCAACAAGGCGACCGGAGAGCCCTTCACGGCCGAGTTCCTGATGTACGATTCCACGTTCGAGCGCTACGCCCTGCCCTACAAGCAGGCTCTCGAGCGGATCGGGATCGGCCTCAACGTTCGTGTCGTGGACCCGGCCCAGTTCCAGAACCGCCTGCGCAGCTTCGACTTCGAAATGACGACCGCGGTGTGGGGCCAGTCGCTCTCGCCCGGCAACGAGCAGCGCGACTTCTGGGGATCTTCGGCGGCCGACCGCCCCGGTTCGCGCAACCTCGCCGGGATCAAGGACCCCGCCATCGACGCGCTGATCGAGAAGGTGATCTTCGCCAAGGACCGCCCCGAACTCGTCGCGACGACCAGAGCCCTCGACCGCGTGCTCCTCGCTCATCATTACGTCGTGCCGCAATGGGGCTCGGGCATGACCCGCACGGTGCGCTGGAACCGGTTCGGGCGGCCGGAGACCATGCCGCAATACGCCGCTCCGGCGTTCCCGACCATCTGGTGGTACGATGAGGCGCTCGCCGCCCGAACCGGAACGGCCCGATGATCCGTCTGCTCTGTCGCCCCGGCCAGGCAGCTGCGCCTGCCCGCCGGGATTGGGACAGCCTCAGGAGTGGAACCAGCGCATGAACAATCCCTCACGCAGGGACGTCCTGACCGGCGGGGCCGCGGTCGTCGGTTCGGCGAGCTTTCCGCACCTCGTGTTCGCTTCCGGCGACGAAGTCGAGACGCATGGCCTGTCGAGCTTCGGCGACCTGAAGTACGGCGCCGACTTCAAGCATTTCGGTTACGTCAACCCCGCGGCGCCGAAGGGCGGGACCCTGGCGATCCAGATCACGCAGACGAGCGGGAACCAGAACTTCGACACGTTCAACACCCTCAACGTCTACGTGCTGAGAGGCGACGGCGCAGCCGGGATGGGAGCGACGTTCGACTCCCTGATGAGCGCATCCGCGGACGAGCCGGATTCCCTCTACGGGCTGGTCGCGCGCAGCGTCCGGATCTCGCCCGACAAGCTCACCTACCGATTTCTGCTGCGGCCGGAGGCCCGCTTCCACGACGGCTCGAAGGTGACCGCCAGGGATGCGGCGTTCTCGCTCGACACCCTGAAGGCCAAAGGCCACCCAAGCTTCCGTTTGATTCTCACCGAGCTCGCCTCCGCGGAAGCGGAGGCCGACGACGTCCTCCTCGTGCGGTTCGCTCCCAATCGCAGCCGGGACGCACACCTCATCGTCGCCGGCATGCCGATCTTCTCGGCGTCCTACTGGCAGGGCCGCGACTTCGAGGCCTCGACCCTCGACCCGCCCCTCGGCTCGGGACCCTACAAGGTCGGCCGCTTCGAGCAGGGGCGCTTCATCGAATTCGAGCGCGTGCCGGACTACTGGGCCCGGGATCTGCCGGTGACCGTGGGCCAGAACAATTTCGACCGGATCCGTTACGAATACTTCCGCGACCGCACCGTCGCGTTCGAGGCGTTCAAGAACGGGACGCTCACGTTCCACGGCGAATATACCTCCCGCACCTGGGCGACCGGCTACGACTTCCCCGCCGTCCGAGAGGGCCGCGTCAAGCGGGAGGAGCTGCCGGTCGACGCTCCGGCGCCCATCCAGGGCTGGCACTTCAACCTGCGACGGGACCAATTCAAGGACCCGCGCGTCCGTGAGGCCATCGCGCTCGCCTTCGATTTCGAGTGGACGAATGCGAACATCATGTTCAGGTCCTTTCAACGGACGACCTCGTTCTTCGAGAACTCGGACATGAAGGCCGTCGGTTCTCCCTCCCCGGAGGAACTGCAGCTGCTCGAGCCCTTCCGGAGCGAGCTGCCCGCTTCGGTGTTCGGCGAACCCTACGTCCCACCCGTGTCGGACGGCTCCGGCCAGGACCGGCGGCTCCTACGCAGAGCCGACGAGCTTCTCCGCGAGGCCGGCTGCAAGCGCGACGGAAGCGTGCTGAAGCTGCCGAACGGACGGCCGTTCGAGATCGAGTTCCTCGATTTTCAACCTTCCCTCCAGCCCCACACCCAGCCGTTCCAGGCCAATCTCAAGCGCCTCGGGATCGAGGCACGCTCCCGGATCGTCGACGCGGCGCAGTACCAGCGCCGCATGGACGAGTACGACTTCGACATGGCGACCCGCGCGCTCACCGGCGTGCCGACCCCCAACGACTCCCTTCGCGTGGTCTACGGATCCCAATCCGCCAAGAGCCCAGGCTCCCGCAACATCGCGGGGATCAGTCATCCGGCGGTCGATGCGCTCGTGGAACGAATCGGAATGGCGGCCACCCGCGACGAGCTCAGGGTCGCCTGCCGGGCCCTCGACCGGGTGCTGCGCGCAGGGCATTACTGGATCCCGATGTGGTTCCGGGCCTCGGATTGGATCGCCTACTGGGATATGTACTCACGGCCGGAAACGAGACCGCGCTTCAGCTCGGGCGCACCCGGCACCTGGTGGTTCGATGCCGAAAAGGCGAAGCGGATCGGGAGAGCTTGACGTGGACGCGTTTTCATCGCCCACCGCTCCGCCGGGAAGAGAGGCCGCGAGCTGCGCGCCGGGCGTGACCGGCATGCCGCGCCTGATCCTGCGCGGCGAGGGTTTGGCGCTGTTCGCCCTCGCGACCGGCGCCTTCGCCCTCACCGGGCTGTCCTGGTGGATTTATGCCGCGCTGATACTGGCGCCCGATCTCAGCTTCGCGGGCTACGCGGCCGGCCCACGGCTCGGAGCCCTGGTCTACAACGCCGTGCACTCGACCGTCCTGCCGGCCGGCCTTCTGGGACTGGGACTGGCCTCGGGCGACGCGCTCATGCTCGGCGTCGCCGCGATCTGGGCGGCGCATATCGGGTTCGATCGCCTGCTCGGATACGGCTTGAAATACCCGACCGGCTTTGCCGAGACCCATCTCGGCCGGATCGGCCGCGTGCGCGTGACCGCCTGATGCTCGCCTACATCTCCCGTCGCATCCTCCTGATGGTCCCGACCCTGCTCGGGATCATGCTGATCTCCTTCGCGATCGTGCAGTTCGCCCCGGGCGGTCCGGTCGAGCGCATCATCGCGCAGCTCCAGGGGCAGGACTCCGGCGCCACTTCGCGCATCTCGGGCGGCGGCGGCGACTTCTCGGGCGGGGCGCAGGGCCAGGCCGGAAACACCGGCGGCGACGCGGGGCGCTATCGCGGCGCGCAGGGCCTCGACCCGCAATTCATCCGCCAGCTCGAGAAGCAGTTCGGTTTCGACCGGCCGGCCCACGAGCGCTTCCTCAAGATGCTGTGGGACTACGCGCGGTTCGATTTCGGCAAGAGCTACTTCCGCGACGTCTCGGTGCTGCAGCTCATCAAGGAGAAGCTTCCGGTCTCGATCACGCTCGGCCTGTGGATGACGCTCCTCTCCTACGCGATCTCGATTCCGCTCGGGATCAAGAAGGCCGTGCGGGACGGATCGCCCTTCGACGTGTGGACCTCCGCGGTGGTGATCGTCGGCTACTCGATCCCGGGATTCCTGTTCGCGATCCTGCTGATCGTGCTCTTCGCAGGCGGGTCCTTCTGGCAGATCTTTCCGCTGCGCGGCCTCACCTCCGACAACTGGGCGCAGCTCTCCCTTGCCGGCAAGGCGGTGGACTATCTCTGGCACATCGCTCTGCCCATCACCGCCATGGCGCTGGGCGCCTTCGCGACCTCGACGCTCCTGACCAAGAACTCGTTCCTCGACGAGATCCGAAAGCAATATGTGCTCACCGCGCGCATGAAGGGCCTTTCGGAACGCCAGGTCCTCTACGGCCATGTGTTCCGAAACGCGATGCTCATCGTGGTCGCGGGATTTCCCGGCGCCTTCATCGGCGCGTTCTTCGGCGGGGCGCTGCTCATCGAAACGATCTTCTCGCTCGACGGTCTCGGGCTCCTGTCCTTCGAGTCGATCGTCAACCGCGACTACCCCGTGGTCTTCGCGTCCCTCTACATCTTCTCGCTGCTCGGCCTGGTGGTGAACCTCATATCCGACCTCACCTATACCTGGATCGATCCGCGGATCGACTTCGAGACCCGGGAGGCGTGACGTGATCTCCACGCGTCCAGCGCTCTCCACACGCGGCATGGCCGGACTGGGTGCGGCCATCGACGTCTTCCGGTTCCGGGACGTGGGTGACCGGGACAAGCCCGGGCATGACGGACGTTCATCGGGTCGAGCGACATGAACGAGCACATCCCCGTCGTCTCCCCAGCGGCTGCGCCCGTGGCGCCGCCTTTGCCGCGCGAGGGCTTCGTCCGCCTGTCGCCTCTGAACCGCAGGCGTCTCAAGAACTTCAGGGCGAACCGGCGCGGCTACTGGTCCTTCTGGATCTTCATGGTGCTCTTCGTCTTCAGCCTGTTTGCGGAATTCATCGCCAACGACCGTCCGATCATCGCGTCCTACAAGGGCGAAATCCTCTACCCCGTCTTCGTGGACTATCCTGAAGAGAAGTTCGGGGGCTTCCTCGCGCAGACCGACTACCGCGATCCGCTGATCCAGAAGGAGCTCGCCGAGAACGGCTGGGCGATCTGGCCGCCGATCCGCTTCTCCTACCGCACCCACAACCTCGACCTCCCCGTGCCCGCGCCGGCCGCCCCCACGTGGATGCTCTCCGACGAGCAGTGCCGCCCGATGGCCGAGCGCAACGGCGGTTCGACCTGTCGCGACATCGAGTGGAACTGGCTCGGAACGGACGACCAGGGCCGAGACGTCGTCGCCCGTCTCATCTACGGCTTTCGCATTTCGGTGCTGTTCGGGCTGATCCTCGCGGGAATCTCCTCGGTGGTCGGCGTCGTCGCCGGCGCGGTGCAGGGCTATTTCGGCGGCTGGGTCGATCTCCTGTTCCAGCGCTTCATCGAGATCTGGACCGCGATCCCGGCGCTCTACCTCCTGATCATCATCTCCTCGATCATCACGCCGAGCTTCTTCGTGCTGCTCGGCATCCTGCTGCTGTTCTCATGGGTCTCGCTCGTGGGCGTCGTGCGCGCGGAGTTCCTGCGCGCCCGCAACTTCGAATACGTGCGCGCCGCGCGGGCCCTCGGCCTGTCCAACACCCGGATCATGGTCAAGCACCTCCTGCCGAACGCGATGGTGGCCACGCTGACCTTCCTGCCCTTCATCCTCAACGGCTCGATCTCGACCCTCACCTCGCTCGACTTCCTGGGCTTCGGTCTGCCGCCCGGCTCGCCGTCGCTCGGCGAGCTGCTCGCGCAGGGCAAGGCGAACCTTCAGGCGCCGTGGCTCGGTCTCACGGGCTTCATCGTGATCGCGCTGATGCTCTCGCTCCTGATCTTCGTGGGCGAAGCCGTGCGCGACGCCTTCGATCCGCGCAAGACGTTTCAATGACGACCTCCCTCCTCTCCGTCCGAGATCTCTCCGTCGCCTTTCGCGAGAGCGGGCGCGACACGCTCGCGGTCGACCGCATATCCTTCGACATCCTGCCGGGCGAGACCGTGGCGCTCGTCGGCGAATCGGGCTCCGGCAAGTCGGTGTCGGCGCTCTCGGTCCTGAAGCTCCTGCCCTACCCGTCGGCGCACCACCCGTCGGGGAAAATCCTGTTCAAGGGCAAGGATCTGATCGCCGCATCCGAGGACGAGATGCGGGCGGTCCGGGGCGACGACATCACCATGGTGTTCCAGGAACCCATGACGTCGCTCAACCCGCTCCACACGATCGAGCAGCAGGTCGGCGAAATCCTGCAGCTGCACCGCCGCCTGTCCGAGGCGGAGGCGCGAAGGCGCACGCTCGAACTCCTCGCGCTCGTCGGCATCCGGGACGCCGAGAGTCGGCTCGGCGCCTATCCGCACCAGCTCTCGGGCGGCCAGCGACAGCGCGTCATGATCGCCATGGCGCTGGCCAACGAGCCCGAACTGTTCATCGCCGACGAACCCACGACCGCCCTCGACGTCACCGTGCAGGCGCAGATCCTCAACCTCCTCGCCGAGCTGAAGGGCCGCCTCAACATGGCGATGCTTTTCATCACCCACGACCTCGGCATCGTGCGCAAGGTGGCGGACCGGGTCTGCGTCATGACGAACGGCAAGATCGTCGAGCAGGGTCGGGTCGCCGAGGTGTTCGGCAAGCCGCAGCACCCCTACACGCAAAAGCTCCTTGCGGCCGAGCCGAGGGGCCGCGCCAATCCCGTCGCGCCGCACGCGCCGACCGTCGTGGAGGCCGGCCCGCTCAAGGTCTGGTTCCCGATCAAGCGCGGCTTTCTACGGCGCACCGTCGGGCACGTGAAGGCGGTCGACGGCGTTTCGGTGCGCGTCCGCGAGGGCGAGACGGTGGGCGTCGTCGGCGAGTCCGGCTCCGGCAAGACGACGCTCGGCCTCGCGATCCTGCGGCTGACCTCGTCCGAGGGGCCGATCGCCTTTCTGGGCAACCGTCTCGACGGCCAGCCGGCGCGGGCGATTCGGCCGATGCGCAAGAATCTCCAGGTCGTGTTCCAGGACCCGTACGGCTCGCTTTCGCCGCGCATGTCGGTGGCCGAGATCGTCGCGGAAGGCCTCGGCGTTCAGAAGAAGGGTTCGTCCTACGCCGAACGCCGCGACATCGTCGCGCGCGCACTCGAGGACGTCGGCCTCGACCCGGCGACCATGGACCGCTACCCGCACGAATTCTCCGGCGGCCAGCGGCAGCGGATCGCCATCGCGCGCGCCATGGCCCTCGAGCCGCAGTTCGTCGTGCTCGACGAGCCGACTTCGGCGCTCGACATGTCGGTTCAGGCCCAGATCGTCGAGCTCCTGCGCGAGCTCCAGAAGCGCCGGCGTCTCGCCTACATGTTCATCAGCCACGACCTCAAAGTCGTGCGCGCGCTCGCGAACCACGTCATCGTGATGCAGAACGGACGGGTGGTCGAGGAGGGAACGGCCGAGGATATCTTCGCGCACCCGCACACGGACTACACGCGCGCGCTGTTCGCCGCTGCATTCAATCTCGAGGCGGCCGACACCGGCGCGGTGCGGGAGTAGGCCGAGCCTTCGCGTGTCCGGGCTTCTTCACGGAAATGCCTCAGGCGCAGGACCGATCCGTCCTCGTCCGAGGCGATCGCCGCGGACCCGATCCGGAGTTCCAGCCGCGGCCCTTCGACATGCCGTTTCGCGGGACTCTGGTATATGGATCACGCCGGTCCACAGCCGAGGGACCCGACCGAAGGATGTTCCCGATGTCTCGCGCCCTCCTCATCGTCCTCGACTCCGTGGGAATCGGCGGCGCAGAAGACGCCGCGGCTTACGGCGACGAGGGGGCGGATACGGTCGGGCACATCGCCGAAGCCTGCGCGGAAGGCCGCGGCGACCGGCCGGGTTTGCGCCGCGGACCGCTCCACCTGCCCCATCTGGCGGCCCTCGGCCTCGGCCTTGCCTGCCAGGCCTCGACGGGGCGCCCGCCGCCCCATCTCGAACCGCGCGGCGACTTGAAGGGGGCCTGGGGCTACGGGGTCGAGACCTCGAAGGGCAAGGACACGCCTTCCGGCCATTGGGAGATCGCCGGCGTGCCGGTGACCTTCGACTGGGGCTACTTCCCGGATACCGTGCCGGCGCTGCCGCGCGAGCTCACGCAGACGCTCGTCGCCGAGGCCGGTTTGCCCGGCATCCTCGGCGACAAGCATGCCTCCGGCACCGCCATCGTCGACGAGCTCGGCGCGGAGCACGTGCGCACCGGCAAGCCGATCCTCTACACCTCCGTGGACAGCGTGCTGCAGATCGCGGCGCACGAGGAGGCGTTCGGGCTCGAGCGGCTCTACGACCTGTGCCGGCGCGCGCGTCCCTTGTGCGACCGCTACAACATCGGCCGCGTGATCGCCCGCCCGTTCGTGGGATCGGCCGAGACGGGCTTCACGCGGACCGGCAACCGCAAGGACTTTTCCACGCCGCCGCCCGGCGACACGATCCTCGACATCCTCACGGAAGCCGGCCGCACGGTGATCACGGTCGGCAAGATCGGCGACATCTTCGCCCATCGCGCGACCGGCGAGGAGGTGAAGCCCCACGGCAACGAGGCTTGCCTCACGGCGGCGCTCGAGGCCCTGGGCCGGCTGCCCGAGGGCGGACTGGTGTTCGCGAACCTGGTGGATTTCGACACCGAGTTCGGTCACCGGCGCGACATCCCGGGCTATGCCGCGGCGCTCGAGGCGTTCGACCGCCGGGTGCCCGAGATCGTCGCGGCTCTGACGGACGGCGATCTCGCGATCATCACGGCCGACCACGGCAACGATCCGAGCTGGCGAGGCACCGATCATACGCGCGAGCACGTCCCGATCCTCTGCTTCGGACCGGCGGTGCGGCCCGGCTCGATCGGTCGGCGGGAGAGCCTCGCCGATATCGGCGCCACGGTGGCCGACCACCTTGACGTCCCACGCCCCGCCGCAGGACGCTCATGGCGGGAACCGCTCGCCGCGGCCCCTGTCCAATCCTAGGGAAGATTCGATGCCAGTCCCCCGCTTCCACGCCACGCCCGACGGCACCGCGAGCGCCGAGATGCAGGCCGCCTATGCTCGTGACGGATTCCTGATCGTCGAGGGGTTCAAGACGCCGGAGGAGTGCGATGCGTTGCGCCGGCGCACCCACGAACTCGTCGAGGCCTTCGATCCCGCCACCGTGACGAGCGTCTTCGAGGCGGGCGGGCAGCAGCGGCACGCGTCGGACCGCTATTTTCAGGAATCGGGCGACGAAATCCGGTTCTTCTTCGAGAAGGGCGCGTTCGACGACGCGGGCCGCCTCGTCAAGGACAAGCACGCGGCCATGAACAAGATCGGCCATGCCATGCATGACCTCGATCCCGTCTTCGAGCGCTTCTCGCGCGACCCGAGGCTCGCCAACCTCGCCCGCAGCATCGGCCTTCGGGATCCCGGCCTCGTGCAGTCGATGGTGATCTTCAAGCCGCCGCAGATCGGCGGCGAGGTGAACTGCCATCAGGACGCGACGTTCCTCCACACCGAGCCGGTGTCGGTCACGGGATTCTGGTTCGCGCTGGAGGACGCCGACGAGTCGAACGGCTGCCTGCTCGGCATCCCCGGGGTCCACGCGCAGGGGCTGCGGGAGCGCTTCCACTACGACGGCGGCCGGCTCGTCATGACGAAGCTCGGCGACAAGGATTGGAACATCGAGCGCGAGGTGCCGCTCACGGCGCCCAAGGGCACCCTCGTGGTGCTGCACGGCCTCGCTCCGCACCGCTCCGCCCCGAACACCAGCCCGCGCTCGCGGGAGGCTTACGCGCTCCATGTCGTCGATCGAGCGACGCGCTGGAGCGAGGACAACTGGCTGCGGCGGCGGCCCGAGAGGCCCGTGAGAGGGTTCTGACCCGGTTCGCCGGGGTGACCGGCCGCGCCAAACCCCATGGCGCCGGAGCCGTCTGCGTCGCCGCCATTGACGGCTGTCCGACTTTGGCTCAGATTCCTAGGGATCGGAAGGACCGAGGCTCTCCGGACGGTGGTCTGCGGGAGCCTCGTTCGTTCGGCGTGAAAGTATGTGATGACTTCGCCCAACCGTACGACCCACATCCGGCTCACCTCGCACCCGGAGCCGAACACAGCCACGACCCGGTTTCCGATACGCTGGGCTGCGACGGACCCCAAGGAACGCGGTCCGGTCATCGGCTCGGTCACGAATCCGGCCGACCGTAACGTGATCGGCGCCCACGGCGGCTCGTATTCGCTCTACCGGGCGCTGGCGATCTCCGCCCGCGCGATGAGTCCCCTGGCGCGTCCGGACCTCAGCAATACGCATCCCACAGCCGAGATCGGCCCCCACCCGCAATGGTTCGAGCCGGGCAGGATCGTGTCGCTCGATCCCTGGGGGCATCTGGTCGGCCAAGCATACCGGGACGAAATCGCCGCCGGCATCGACATTCGGCCCACCATCGCGATCACCAAAGCCCGCCTCAACATGCCGGAGATCTTGTCCGCGATGGGCGCGAAGCGCCTTAAGGCTGACGGCGGCGTGCTGCACCGGTCGGGAGACATTTCGGTCACCAAGATCGCCGTCGACCCGGTCTGGCATCTGCCCGGAATCGCGGCCCGGTTCGGATGCTCGGAGGGCGGACTGCGCCGCATCCTGTTCGAGCAGACCGGCGGCATGTTCCCGGAACTCGTGACTCGCCCGGACATGAACGTGTTTCTTCCGCCGATCGGCAACACCACGATCTACATCGTGGGCGAGGTCGCGGCACTGGCCGACCCGCGACGCACGATCGCCTGCCGCGTGCACGACGAGTGCAACGGTTCCGACGTGTTCGGTTCCGACATCTGCACGTGCCGGCCCTATCTGGTGCACGGCATCGAGGAGTGCGTGCGGGAGGCGCAGGGAGGCGGCGTCGGCGTCATCGCCTATAACCGCAAGGAGGGCCGGGCGCTCGGCGAAGTCACGAAGTTCCTCGTCTACAACGCGCGAAAGCGCCAGGAGGGCGGCGACCAGGCCGCGACCTATTTCGAGCGCACGGAGTGCGTCGCCGGCGTGCAGGACGCGCGTTTCCAGCAGCTTATGCCCGACGTGCTGCACTGGCTCGGGATCCGCCGTATCGACCGCCTCATGTCGATGTCGAACATGAAATACGACGCGATCACCAACTCCGGAATCGAGGTCGTGGAGCGCGTGCCGATCCCGGGAGAGCTCGTGCCGCCGGACGCACAGGTCGAGATCGAGGCCAAGAAGGCGGCCGGTTACTACGCGCCCGAGGGCGCGCCTGACGCCGGCTCGCTCGGGCGCGTCAAGGGGCGGGATCTGGAGCGCTTCTGACGCTCCCGCCGACACAGCATGGACGGGAGACTCCCTTGATCGACCATATCGGCGTCGACTGTACGGATTTCGGCCGCTCGCGGGCCTTCTACGAGCGTGCCCTCGCACCCCTCGGCCTGACCGTCGTCATGGAGGTCACGCGGCAGACGTCCGGCGGCTATGAGGGTTGCGGCTTCGGCCAGGACGGCAAGCCCGAATTCTGGATCGGGTCGAACTCCGCGCGCCCATCGCGGCCCGTCCAGCGGTCCCTGCACGTCGCGTTTCGAGCCGCGGATCGTGCGACGGTCGATGCCTTCCACGCCGCCGCTCTCGCGGCGGGGGGCAAGGACAACGGCGCGCCGGGCGTCCGCGCCCATTACCATCCGAACTACTACGGTGCCTTCGTCCTCGATCCCGACGGCCACAACATCGAAGCCGTCTGCCACCGGCCCCCGCCGGCATAGGGGACTTGATGTCAGCCGATCGCGACGACCCACCTGCGGTCGCGGAACAGGCCCGCCGCCTCCTCTGCGCCGCCGCGGTGCGGGAGCGGGCCCACCTTATGCTGCGGCACGGCCTTGAAGGCCGCCTGCAGCATTTCAGCGTGGATCTCGACCGGCTCGACGCCTGTGCGGACGAAGTCGTGACGACGATCCGAGCGGCTTACCCGTCGCTCGAGATCCCCTTCCACGCCCGGTGGCGCCACTTTGCCGTCGGCGGCGTCGACCGCTGGGCCGCCGTGGCGGCTGCCGTGCCGTGGGAGAGCTCCGCCGCCCTGGCGCGCGCGGCCTTCGACCTCGCCATCGTGTCCGTTCTGCTCGATGCGGGCGCCGGGCCCCAATGGCGCTACGAGGAGGGCCGTACCGGCGAGACCTATACGCGCTCGGAGGGTCTCGCGGTCGCGAGCTTCGACATGTTCATCGGCGGCGCCTTTTCCGGCCGCCCGGACCATCCGTTCCGAGTCGACGCGGACGCCCTGATCGCTCTGACGCCCGAAGAACTGGCTGCGGGCTTCCAGGTCGGGCCCGCGAACCCGCTCGTGGGGCTCGAAGGGCGCGCATCGCTTCTCAATCGCTTGGGCCGGGTCGTGGCTGCCGCGCAGGACGTGTTCGGTCGGGCGGACGATCCGCGGCCCGGCGGCCTGTTCGACGTGATCGTCGACGAGGCGACGGGCGGCGCGGCAAGGGCTCCCGCCATCCTGAACGCGCTTCTCGACAACCTGGGCCCGATCTGGCCCGGCCGGGTGGACCTGGGAGGGGTCAACCTCGGCGACACCTGGCGGCACCCGCTCGCGATCGCCGATGACGCAACGGACGGGCTGATCCCGTTTCACAAGCTTTCGCAGTGGTTGGCCTATTCGCTCATCGAGCCGCTCGAATGGGCCGGGTACAGGGTCGACGAGGTCGACGGCCTCACGGGGCTGCCGGAGTACCGCAACGGCGGGCTTTTTCTTGATGCCGGCGTGCTCGCCTTGAAAGATCCCGCAGACCGCGCGACGCCTCACACGGTCGACTCGGCCCTCGTGGTCGAATGGCGGGCGCTCACGGTCGCCCTCCTCGACAGGGTCGCAGGTCCGGTCCGTGCGAAACTCGGCCTGTCGGAACGGGCCCTCCCCCTCGCCAAGGTGCTCGAAGGCGGCACCTGGGCCACCGGCCGAAGGCTCGCCGGGGAGCGGAGACGGGACGGAGCGCCGCCGCTTTCGGTCATCAGCGACGGTACGGTGTTCTAAGCGCCATGATCGCGGGAACGCGCGTACCGGCCCTGGTGGCCCCGCTTTCGCGCAGCAAGCCCTCAACCCGCAGATCGCGCTGGACACGACGGCGCCGGGTCGGACAGACTTCGGACCGGAGCGAGGACCGATGGACACGCATGCCACGTTGGACGAAAGCAAGGGCCGCACCATGCAGGGCGTCAAAGTCGTCGATCATCCGCTCGTCCAGCACAAGCTTTCGCTCATGCGGGACAAGCGGCGCTCCACCAAGGGCTTCCGGCAGCTCCTGAACGAGATCGGCATGCTGCTCGCCTACGAGGTGACGCGCGACCTGCCCCTCGAGACGATCGAGATCGAGACGCCGCTCACGACCATGCAGGCCCCGCAGATCGCAGGGAAGAAGCTCGTCCTCGCCCCCATCCTGCGCGCCGGCGTCGGCTTCCTCGATGGCATGCTCTCGCTCGTGCCGTCCGCCCGCGTCGCCCATATCGGGCTCTACCGGGACCCGGAGTCCCTCCAGGCCGTGGAGTACTATTTCAAGGCGCCCTCCGATCTGGCCGACCGCATGGTCCTGGTCCTCGACCCGATGCTCGCCACGGCGAACTCCGCGGTTGCGGCCATCGATCGCCTGAAGGAGCGTGGCGCCAAGGACCTGCGGTTCGTCTGCCTCCTCGCGGCGCCCGAAGGCATCGAGCGGTTCCGTGGCACCCATCCCGACGTGCCGATCTGGACCGCCGCGATCGACGAACGCCTCAACGATCACGGCTACATCGTGCCCGGGCTCGGAGACGCGGGCGACCGAATGTACGGCACGCGCTAGAGCAATTTTCGGCGAAGTGGATCCGGTTCGCCGTCAAAATTGCGGCACAACAAAAGAAGAGAGCCGGTTCCACGTCAGTGGAAACGGGTCTCGTCAAGGCAGGGCTCGGAAGGAGTAGCAAAGTGCGCTTCATCGTGGCCGATTGGGGCACCACCCGGTTCCGCGGCTATCTCGTCGAGGACGAGACGATCGTCGATCGCGTCACATCCGAGGAAGGCGTGTCGTCCCTTCGCGAGGGTCAGCATCGCGACGTTTTCCTGCGCCGGTGCGGGCGCTGGCTCGAGGAAGAGCCGCAGGCTCCGGTGCTCCTCGTCGGCATGGTCGGAAGTCGCGAGGGCTGGGTCGTGGCGCCCTACGCGACCTGCCCGGCCGATGCCGCGGAGATCGCCCGCGCGATGATCCCGGTCGAGTTGGAGAACGGACGCCGGGCGCACATCGTGCCGGGCCTGTTCTGCGAGCCCGCGCCGGGCGCCGCGGACGTCATGCGGGGCGAGGAGACCCTCGTGCTCGGAGCCCGAACCGACAACGGGCTCGTCTGCCTGCCCGGAACCCACCCGAAATGGGTGCTCATGCGCGGCGGGCGGATCGAGCGCTTCGCGACCTACATGACGGGCGAGATGTACGCGCTCCTGCTCGAGCACTCCATGATCGGCCGCCCGGCCACGGAACCCAGCGATCCGGCCGGTTTCGCGCTCGGGCTCGACGCAGCGATGCGCAATTCCGGCGAAAGCGACGACACCCGCGTCGGCCTGCTGCACCTTCTGTTCGGGGCGCGGGCCGCCGTGGTGTCCGGCCGCATGGCGCCGGCCCTCCTGGGGCCCTATCTCTCCGGCCTTCTCACGGGCGACGAGATCAACGGGGCACTGTCGCAGTTCAGCCGCCCCTCCACGGTCACGATCGTGGCGGACTCCCCGCGCGCCGACCTCTACGTCGAGGCGCTGAACCGCCGCAGCATCGCGACCAAGGTGCTGCCCCCCCAGGAAACGTTGATCGCAGGTCTCGCGCAGCTCGTTCGACATCGGACCGGCGCTTGATCGCGCGTCCCTCTATGCCATAGTGGCCCCGACGCTCCAGTTATCGCTCGTGACGATCGCGATCACGGAGCCCCGCGTACGACGGGCCCCCTCCTTCGTCTTTTCGGGATGGATCATGTTTCCCAAGCCACAAAGCCAGCTGTCGCCGAACACCTACGAGTACGAGTCCTTCCCTCTCGTGAAGCCGACCGGTTTTCGCGAATACGATGCCCGGTGGCTCTTCGAGAAGGAGCTCAACCTCATGGGCGTCCAGGCGCTCGGGATGGGAATCGGCACGCTGGTTCACGAGATGGGGGTGCGCCCGGACCTCGTCACCGGCCATGACTTCCGCGGCTATTCATCGTCGATCAAATACGCGCTGATTTCCGGAATGATGGCCGCGGGCCTGCGGGTGAAGGACATCGGGCTCGCCCTCTCGCCGATGGCGTATTTCGGACAGTTCGAGCTCGACTGTCCCTGCGTCGCGATGGTCACGGCCTCCCACAACGACAATGGCTGGACCGGCGTGAAGATGGGCGCCAACCGCCCGATGACGTTCGGCCCCGAGGAGATGGGCCGCCTGAGGGACATCGTGCTCAACGCCGCCTTCAAGCTGCGGGACGGCGGAGCCTACCAGTTCGTGGAAAACTTCCCGGAGCGCTATATCACGGACCTCACGAACCGGCCCAAAATCAAGCGCAAGCTGAAGGTGCTGGCAGCCTGCGGCAACGGCACCGCCGGCGCTTTCGCGCCGCGGGTGCTGGAGGCGATCGGTTGCGACGTCATTCCGATGGACGCCGAGCTCGACTACACCTTCCCGCGCTACAATCCCAACCCCGAAGACATGAAGATGCTTCACGCGATGGCCGACAAGGTGCGTGAGACCGGCGCGGACGTCGGCCTCGGTTTCGACGGCGACGGCGACCGCTGCGGCGTCGTCGACAACCACGGCGAGGAGATCTTCGCCGACAAGATCGGCGTGATGCTCGCGCGCGACCTCTCGAAGCTGCATCCGGGCGCGCAGTTCGTGGTGGACGTCAAGTCGACCGGCCTGTTCCACACCGATCCGGAACTTCGGGCCAACGGCGCGAAGACGGACTACTGGAAGACGGGACACTCCTACATCAAGCGGCGGGTCACCGAGCTCTCCGCCCTCGCGGGTTTCGAGAAGTCGGGGCATTTCTTTTTCAACAAGCCGGTCGGCCGCGGCTACGACGACGGAATCCTCACCGCGATCGCGATCTGCGAGATGCTCGACCGCAACCCCGACAAGTCGATGGCGCAGCTCTACGAGGCCGTGCCCAAGACTTGGGGCTCGCCCACGATGGCCGCAAAATGCGCGGACGAGGTGAAGTACGAGGTCGCCGACCGGGTCGTGAAGCGCTTCTCGGACCTGCGTTCGGGCGGAGAGGCCGTCGCGGGCCAGCCGATCGTCGACCTCATCACCGTGAACGGCGTCCGCGTCGTGACGCAGGACGGAACCTGGGGTCTCGTGCGTGCCTCGTCGAACAAGCCTGAACTCGTCGTGGTCGTGGAAAGTCCCGTCTCGGAAGCGCGGATGCGCGAGATGTTCCAGGCCGTGGACCGCGTTCTGCGCGAGAATCCCGAGGTCGGTGCCTACAACCAGACGATCTGACCCGCGGCGTGTCGCCAGCGGAAGAGGCTGGACGATTGGAGACCGGATCGTGATTCGCGGAGATCGCGCCGGTCAGGTCGCGGGACAGGGCGCCTGACCCTGCCAGGCGATCTGCTGCCCCGAGCGCACCGGCCAGGGTACCCGGTCGGTGAGCTGGACATCGCCCGTGATGGCGTGGCCGACGACAGGCGTGTAGACGTGCCCCACCTCGCTGACGAGATAGGATGCTCCCGGGACCGCGAAGCCCGCCGGTACCGCGACCAACGCATTTGGCGCCAGGTGAGCCGGTATCGCCGCCGTCGCAACGGTGCTCTGATTCACGATCTTGCGGGCTGCGCTCCAGCAGACGCGGCCCTCGAGGTTACCGTTGTTCAGCCGCACGACGACACTGGCGAGAGCGATCGTCAGGCCCGCGGGATCGTAGGGCGTCAGGATGGCCGCGGATGCGAGGGCGACGTTCGTGATCTCCGCGGCATTGATCGTCGGGAGGGCACCCGTCGGTGATGATGGAAGCCGCCCGACCAGGTCGGCGGCGGTGCGGGCGAGAAACTGCAGTCGCTGCTTCACGGCAAAGCCGTCCGAGAACGTGATCACGCCGAAATAGAGCGTGATCATGAGCGGGAGAACCAAGGCGAATTCGGTCGCCGCGATTCCCTCTCTCGCCCGACAGAAGCGGGCGACGCTGCCCCTTACCGCGGCACACAGGGCGCTCATCAGAACGCCTCCGTCCGGAAAGCCGCGGTGCTTACAAGCAGCCGCTTGCCGCCGCTGATATTGCTCTTGTTGGCCCCCATGAGCGGCACGAAGACCGGGTACTCGGCGGCAGCTTGAACCACCGCGATCTGAGTCGCTTGAGGCGCCTGATAAGCGCCGAAATTCGGATCGAGCCGCCGGGTCCCGTCGGGATCCGTGATGATCGGGCTTGGAATTCCGTTGGGAAAGGAGGCGTAGGTCCGCACGTCCACCTTGAGGGTGGCGCAGTTGAACATGCCCCCTGTGCGGCGACATACCTCGGCGAGGAAGCGCGCCGGCAGCTCCGCCGGTGGAGTGGCACTGGTCGTCTGTTGAAAACGGCCCGTGTAGAGTTCGCGCGACGCGTCCGTCACCGCCGTTCCGAGGACCTGATTGGCCCAGAACACGAGCGCTCCCTCGAGGATGGCGAAGAGCAGCGCGAAAAAGGGAAGCGCAACGAGCGCGAGCTCGATCGGGGTGGCTCCCGTCGCGTCCTTACGAAACCGCTGAATGAAACGCCGGCTCAGCGTCGGCCGGCAAGGGCTGGAGGAGGACATCGCTTCGTCGTGATCCGGTTCGGGCACGGTTCAGTCCGCGCTCCGTCGACCATGGCGCCAAGAGCTTGCTATGCCCTTGGGCGGATCCCGACGATTTTATGCGTCCGCCCTGCGGGGCCTACTTCTGCGTCGCGAGCGAGTTGCGTTGGCCGGCCTGGCCGCCGACCTCGCTGAAGTACTTGTTGGCGTCGCCGAGCAAGAGCGAGGGCTGGCAGCTCGGCGTGCAGGAATAGGACTCCCGGTCCAGGCCGCGCTGTACGGTAACGACCGCGTCGCTCGGCGCCTGCACGCTGATCATCGATTCGGCGATCAGTATACCGCCGTTGTCGAGCGCGATCAGGTTGGTGCGGCCATAGCTCTTCCCCGTAAGGACGAGAACGCCGTTCTTTTGGACCGAGACGTCGGCGATGATCGGATTGCCGACGATGACGGTCTGCGTCCGCTCCGGGAGGCGGAGGACCTTGGCGTGATCGATCATCACGGACACAGGTTCCGAGAAACGCGACTGCTCCATGCCGGTTGCCGGCACGGCCAGCACGAGCACGAGAGCGAGAGCAGCAGGAAAACGCATCGCCTAAGCCCCAATTGCACCGACTCGGGTTTAGCTCGAAATGGTGAATAAAGGGGAAAGCTCCCGGGCCTACGTGCACTGGCGCCCGCCATGCCGTGGTTCGTCGTCACGAGCCGGTGCATGTGCCGCAACGGCCCGTGGAGGCCGTGGCAGTATTCGCTGATATTTCGGTGGTCCACAACGCCAATCGGAAAAGAACATTAGTATAGATCCGGAGAACCCGGCCTTAACCGTGCTCCGTTTCCCGCCGAACAGTAAGTTTTTAACCGTTCTACTTAACGCTCCCGCAAGAGGAGGCACGTATTGTCGGCAGTGTTCCGAGGGGCCCGGGCAGTTCCTGGTCGCCGGACAACTGAGGCAACAAAAGGATCTCTCTCATGAAGACTCTCTTCAATCGCTTCGTCCAGGACGAGTCGGGCGCCACGGCCATCGAGTACGGCCTGATCGCGGCTCTCATCGCCGTCGCCATCATCGCGGCGCTGAACGGTCGTCTCCGGCTCGCTGAAGGCCGTGTTCACGGCGATGTCGAGCCGCAGCTCGACACGGCCGCCCGGCCAGTAACGGCGCGACGGCGCAGCGCATCCATGACGGGAGCGGGGCTCGCTCCCGTCATCATGCAGCCCTAGCGGAGGACTGGCTCATGAGCATTCTGTTCCATCGCTTCGTCAAGGACGAGTCGGGCGCCACGGCGATCGAGTACGGCCTGATCGCGGTTCTCCTCGCCATCACCATCATCGCATCGCTGAACGCCGTCTCCGGCGAGTTGCAGGGCGTGTTCGGCCACGTGTCGACCGAGATCTCCGCCGCCATGGCCAAGTAGCGGCGCGGCGGACCTGCTTTGACGCGGCAACCAGGCGTGCGCGCCGTCCCCTGGCGCACAAACTCCTAAGGTCACCGGCGCATGAGGGCCATCGGTTGAGTTGCGAGCCTCTTCAAGGAGGCCGCAAAAGGCATTGCCGACGGAATGAAGCCCTTGCGGCACCCGCGCGTAGGGACTTCTCTCGACGAACATCCCCACTCTTCGGGGATAGGATGGCATCGACCGAGGCTCCACGATGTTCACGCTGATTCCCGACGCTTTTCCGATCCTCACGATCTATGCGCGTGAGCGACCTCCTCACGACGACGATACCGACCGCATATCGTTGCTGCTGGTCGCCGCTTTCATTCCCGTCGCCGTCATGGGCGGCCTATCCGCTCCGACATTCTCCTTCATTTCGCGAGCTCGCTCCCTCCCCCTCCCGGCCTTCGCGGTGAGCTGGACCTGGCTCGACCGCCTGCACGATCGCAGGAGCGGCGTTCCTTACGGCATCGCGCTCGCCGCTGCTGGCGTCATGGTCGACCCGAACTCGCCCCTCTGGCACGCTCGCGTCGTAGCGGAAGCGTGAATTACGTTACGTTAACCATACTTTGACGAATCCCTGCTTCAACTGAGGTCGACGGCAAGAGGTTTGCCGCGTTCAGGTGTGGCACGATGAAGGTTGCACGGATTGCCGTTCTGGGGGTGGCCCTCGCTGCGGGCGGCGGCGCGGCTCTGATGATGGGAGGCGGATCGCCTCCCGATCCACGGCCTGCCGAGGGGCCGGCGGTCGCGACGACGGAAGTTCTCGTGGCCACCGCCGATGTGGCCCTCGGACAGGGCGTCAAGCCGACCGACCTGCGCTGGCAGACTTGGCCCGCCGAGATGGTGCCCGCAGGCGCGATCAAGAGAAGCGAAGTCCCGAACGGTCTCGACGAGTTCGTCGGGGCCACCGTCCGGATTGCACTCCTCGCCGGAGAGCCGGTCCGGCGCGAGAAGATCATCAAGGGTCAGGGCGGATTCATGTCGGCCCTTCTCCCGTCCGGGATGCGGGCGGTGGCAATCGGCATCGACAATCGCGGCACCACGTCGGCCGGCGGCTTCATCCTGCCGAACGACCGCGTCGACGTCATTCAAACCGCTCCGGCCACTGGCCAATGGCGGTGCCTCGACCTCCATGTCGCAGATCATCCTCGCCAATGTCCGCGTCCTGGCCATCGGCCAGAACATCCAGGAGCGCAACGGCGAGAAGGTGATCACGGGGGAAAGCGCCACTCTGGAGCTCACGCCGGAACAGGCCGAACTCGTCGTTCTCGCGCAGAAGGTCGGCCAGCTCTCTCTCGCACTTCGCAGCATGGCCGACGTGCACGAGACGGGAACGCCTCAAAAGGCCGAGCGCCAGGATGCGCTCCAGATCATCCGCTTCGGCATCCAGCAGCAAACGATCGTGAAATGATGCACCGCACCCGAACAAACACCCTCGTTCTCGCTGGCGCCCTGGTCGGCGCGCTTTCGCCCGCCCTCGCCAATGGCGTCTCGAAGGGTGACGGAGCCAGCTCGGTCGCCATCCAGGCCGATCCGCTGGCTGCCAGTCAGCGGCTCGATCTCTCCATCGGGAAATCGCTCGTGATCGAGCTCCCGCGAGATGCCCAGGAGGTGTTCGTCGCCAACCCGAAGGTCGCCAATGCAGTGGTGCGGTCGACCCGCAAGGTCTTCGTGATCGGAATCGACAACGGCGCCACATCGATCTTCGTCATGGATGCGCAGGGGCGGCAGATCACGGCGCTCGAGGTCAATGTCGGCCGAGACCTCAACGTCCTGACGCAGACCTTGCGGACGGCGTTGCCGCAATCCCAGATCCTGGTGAGGCCGGCGGGGAATTCCGTGCTGCTCACCGGAGCCGTGCCCTCGGCGATCGACGCGCAGCAGGCGGTCGATATCGCCAACGCCTTCGTGGCTGTTTCGGCAGAAGGCGGCGTCGCCTCGAAGGGGGCCGTCATCAACGCCCTCACGATCCGCGGCAAGGACCAGGTGATGCTGCAGGTCACCGTGGTCGAGGTCGCGCGCACGGTTCTGAAGCAGTTCGGCATCAACACGTCGGGGAGCTGGTCCTCGATCGGCGGCGGCGACAACTTTCAGAACATCAATCCCTTCCCCGTAAGCCCGGGAGCCAATCCCGGCAACTTCCTGTCGGCCAAGTTCTCCCGCGGCGGGTTTTCGGCGCGCGCGACCCTGCAGGCCTTCGAGCGTGCCGGGGTATCCCGCGTGCTCGCCGAGCCGACGCTGACCGCGATCTCCGGCGAGTCCGCCAAGTTCACGGCCGGCGGCGAGATTCCGATCCCGAGGAGCGAGGATTGCGATCGGGATCGAGCCTGCACCATCGGCTTCGAGTACAAGCCCTATGGCGTCACTCTCAGCTTCACCCCGATCGTCATGGCCGAGAACCGCATCAGCCTGCGGGTTTCGACCGAGGTCACCGAAGTCGATCCCGAGAACCAGTTCCGGATCGGCGCGCTCTCGGTCCCGGGCATGAAAGTCCGCAAGGCCGAGACCACGGTCGAGTTGCCCTCGGGGGCCGTTCTGATGACGGCCGGGCTCATTCAGCAGACGAGCAGCCAGGCGATCAACGGCCTGCCGGGCCTTCTCAACCTCCCGGTTCTCGGGGCGCTGTTCCGCTCGCGCGACTACCAGCGCAAGGAGACGGAGCTGATGATCATGGTGACCCCGATCATCGCCAAGCCCATGGACCCGACCCAGGTCGCCCGTCCGGACGACGGCTTCGTGGACGCCCATGACGGGCAGGCGCTTCTCCTGGGTCGGCTCAACCGTCTTTACGGCGTGACGCGCACCGCCCCCGTGAAGGTGCGCGTCAAGGGCCAGTTCGGCTTCATCACGGATTGAGACAGCCATCATGACACGCATGACCACCCCCGCCGCCGTGGCCGGAGCGATTGCGCTCCTCGCGATTCCCTTGAGCGCCTGCGCCCCGGACCGGGTCGTGACGGGCTCGACTTATCCGACCGACTATCACGCTCGCCATCCCATCGTCCTCGCGCACGCTCCGGAAACCCTGGACTTGTTCGTGACGGCTCGGGGCCTCGACGAGCGGCAGCAGGACGATCTGATGGCCTTCGTGGCCGAGTACAGGCTTCACGGCCAGGGCGTGCTCACGGCGAGCGTGCCCGCCGGCATGGTCAGCAGGTGGTCGGGTGGGCGGTCCGTGGCGCCGATCCGCGCCATCCTCGCGCAGGCCGGGATCCCGAGCAGCCAGTTGGCGGTCACCTCCTACTCGGTGCGGGATCCCCGCCTCGCGGCGCCGATCCGCCTGTCGTTCCAGCGCTTGCAGGCCAAGGTGGCGAACCGCTGCGGGCTGTGGCCGCAGGATCTCGGCGTCAGCGATCTCAGGGCGAACGCCAACAACGAGCCCTACTGGAATCTGGGCTGCGCCATGCAGTCGAACGTCGCCGCGCAGGCCGCCGACCCGCGCGACTTCGTGCGCGCCCGCGCGGAGGGACGATCGGATACCATCCGGCGCGCCGCCAACATCGAAAAGCTGCGACAGGGAGAGGATCCCTCGACGCAGTACAGGACGCCGACCGACAGGATCAACCAGGCGATCGGCGATTGATGCGCCCTGCGCGCCGGTGGCGCCAGGGCACGGATTCACCTCGACGGACAGGTATAGGTGTAATGAGCGACGCGCACGAGAACGACCGAGTCATCGCTCCGGTGCCACGGGTCACGATCCACGGTTTCTGCGAGACCCAGTCGGTCGCCGACGCATTGGCGGTCGCGGCCCTGGACCGTCGGCTGCAGAGGGCTCAGGTCACCACCGCGATGGGAGGCGCGGCGGCAGCGGTCGCGACCTTCCGGCAACAGCCGACCCCCAACGTGATCGTGCTTGAATCGGGAGCCAACCCATCGACGCTCCTGGTCCATCTCGACAGCCTCGCGGAGGTCTGCGATGCGGGCACCAAGGTGCTCGTCATCGGCCACGTGAACGACGTCCTCCTCTATCGCGAACTGACCCGGCGTGGGGTGAGCGAGTATCTGATCGCACCGGTCGGCGCGCTCGACCTCATCCAGGCCTTCTCCGACCTGTTCCACGCGCCCGGAACGAACCCCATCGGCCGCACCATCGCGGTCGTAGGCGCGAAAGGCGGCGTCGGGGCGTCGACCGTCGCGCACAATCTGGCGTGGACGTTGGCCCGCAAGCTCTCGACCGCCACCGTGATCGTCGATCTCGACATCGCGTTCGGCACTGCCGGCCTCGACTTCAATCAGGATCCGTCCCAAGGCGTCGCCGATGCGGTGTTCGCTCCGGAGCGGCTCGACTCCAACATGCTCGACCGCCTGATCTCGAAATGCAGCGAGAACCTGAGCCTGCTCGCCGCCTCGGCGATGCTCGATCGGCCCGTGGATCTCACCGAAACAGCGGTGGACCAGCTCCTCGACATCCTGCGTACGTCGACCCCGAACGTCGTCCTCGACATGCCTCACACCTGGACGGGCTGGGCCCGGCGCACGCTCGTGAGCGCCGACGACATTGTCCTCGTCGCGGCGCCGGACCTTGCGTCGCTGCGCAACACCAAGAACCTCGTCGATGTGCTGCGCAATGCCCGCACGAACGACCGCAAACCCCGGATCGTCCTGAATCTCAGCGGCATGCCGAAGAGACCCGAGATCCCGCCGGCGGAGTTCGCCAAGGCTCTGGAGATGGAGCTCGCGGCGACCGTGCCCTTCGACGCTCAGCTGTTCGGCACCGCAGCCAACAACGGGCAGATGCTCGGCGAGCTGCAGCCCGGCGGGAAGTTCGAGGATCTGTTCGTCAGCCTCGCGACGTCGATCACGGGCCGCTCGGACGCGAAGCGCAGGCGCGCCTCTGTCCTTGAGCCCATTATCGCAAAGTTCACCCGCCGCAAGGCATCGTAAGGGCGGAGGATTGCGCAAGCCATGTTCGGGAAGCGATCAGGAGCCGCTCCGGCGGCGGCCATGGAGACCGCGCGTACGGCTCCAGCCGCGCCGCCGGCGGGCGTCAACCTGGCGGCGAGCCAGGCCGTCCGCAGTATCGAAGTGCCGGAGGCGCAGCGAGGCGAAGGACGGCGCTCGGACGAATACTACCAGACCAAGAGCACCATCTTCGGCGCACTGATCGAGGCCATCGATCTCTCTCAGCTGTCGCGCCTCGAACCCGACGCCGCGCGGGAGGAGATCCGCGACATCGTCAGCGAGATCATCGGCCTCAAGAACGTCGTGATGTCGATCGCCGAGCAGGAGGAACTGCTCGACGACATCTGCAACGACGTCCTTGGCTATGGACCTTTGGAGCCGCTGCTGGCCCGGGACGACATCGCCGACATCATGGTCAATGGCGCGGGCCGGACCTTCATCGAGGTCGGCGGCAAGATCCAGCTCACCAACGTGCGGTTCCGCGACAACCAGCAGCTCATGAACATCTGCCAGCGGATCGTGAGCCAGGTCGGGCGGCGGGTCGATGAATCGTCCCCGATCTGCGACGCGCGCCTTCCGGACGGCTCGCGCGTCAACGTGATCGCTCCGCCGCTCTCGATCGACGGACCGGCGCTCACGATCCGTAAGTTCAAGAAGGACAAGCTCACCCTCGAGCAGATCGTCAAGTTCGGTGCGATTTCGCCCGAAGGGGCCCAGATCCTGCAGATCATCGGCCGGGTGCGCTGCAACGTCGTGATCTCCGGCGGCACGGGTTCCGGCAAGACCACCCTTCTCAACTGCCTCACCCGCTATATCGACACGGACGAGCGCATCATCACCTGCGAGGACGCAGCGGAGCTTCAGCTGCAGCAGCCCCACGTGGTGCGCCTTGAGACCCGCCCGCCGAACCTCGAGGGACAGGGCCAGATCACCATGCGCGATCTGGTGCGAAACTGCCTTCGCATGCGGCCCGAGCGCATCATCGTCGGCGAGGTGCGCGGACCGGAAGCGTTCGACCTCCTCCAGGCCATGAACACCGGCCACGACGGCTCGATGGGCACGCTCCACGCCAACTCGCCGCGCGAGTGTCTGTCGCGCATCGAGTCGATGATCACCATGGGAGGGTACGCCCTCCCCTCTCGCACGATCCGCGAGATGGTCTGCTCGTCCATCGACGTGATCGTGCAGGCTCAACGGCTGCGCGACGGCTCGCGACGCATCACCCACATCACCGAGGTGATGGGCATGGAGGGCGATGTGATCATCACCCAGGACCTCGTCCTCTACGACATCCTGGGAGAGGACCCCTCCGGCCGGCTCATCGGCCGCCACCGCTCCACGGGCATCGGACGTCCGAGGTTCTGGGAACGGGCGCGCTACTACGGCGAGGAAACGAAGCTCGCGGCAGCCCTCGATGCCATGGAGGCGAAAGGCGGCCCGGGGCTCGACTGAGCCTCGCCGGACGGTTTCCCCCGAACCCTGTGGACACGCGTATGATCGACACCCAGCTCGCCGCCATCGGTCTCGCCGCGCTCGCAGCGGGCGGGGTCGCTTATGTTTTTCTCTACCCGCTCCTCTCGGGCGACGCGCAGGCCGAGAAGCGCCAGAAGGCGCTGACGGCGCCCAGTGCGGAACGCCGCGAACGGATCGCCGCGGTGAGCCGCAGGGATCAGGTGGCGCAGAGCCTCAAGGAGCTCGAGCTCAAGCAGAAGGCGCGGAACAGTGCCGCGATCGAGGTCCGCATCGCGCAGGCCGGACTCACCTGGACGAAGCGGACATTCCTGGTCGTCAGCGCCGCAGCGGGCGCGGCGCTCGCCGTTCTCTTTCTGGTCGCGACGGGGAGCGTCCTTGCGGCCGTCGGGGCGGCCTTCGCGGGCGGCGTCGGCCTGCCGCGGTGGGCGCTCATCTACCTCAAGAAGAAGCGCATCAAGGGTTTCATTTCCGAGCTCCCGAATGCGGTGGACGTCATCGTGCGCGGCATCCGGTCCGGGTTGCCGCTGAACGACTGCATACGGGTGGTGGCGAGCGAATCGCGCGAACCTCTGAAATCCGAGTTCCGGACCGTGATCGAGGCCCAGGCCGTCGGTTTGACGACCGCCGACGCACTGGCGAAACTCTACGACCGTGTGCCCGCTCCGGAGGCGAATTTCCTCGCGATCGTCATCGCGATCCAGCAGAAGTCCGGCGGCAACCTCTCCGAGGCGCTCGGCAATCTTTCGAAGGTTCTGCGCGAGCGACGCAAGATGGGCGACAAGGTCAAGGCCATGAGCATGGAGGCCAAGGCATCCGCTGCCATCATCGGCGCCTTGCCGTTCACGGTCGCTTTCCTGACCTACCTTTCAAGTCCCGACTACATCTCGCTGCTCTGGACCACCAGCACCGGCAAGGTCGCGATCATGGCCGCCGGCTTCTGGATGACGATCGGAATCTTCGTCATGAAGAAGATGATCAGCTTCAAGGTGTAATCCGATGAGTTTTGCTTCCCCAGGTGAGGTCGTCGGGGCTTGCGTCCCGCAACCTGATCGGGTCGAACGTCGCAAGGGCTAGACCCATGTTCCTCCTCATTCAAACAAAGCTGCTGGATCCGCAGTTCGTCGCCATGCTGCTGGTCGCGTTTGCGACCGCCGCGACGGTGTGGACGCTCGCCATGCCGCTCGTCGAGAGCGATGGCCTCGCCAAACGCATGAAGGCGGTGGCCTCCGAGCGCGACCGGATCCGCTCGCGCGAGCGCGAAAAGCTCGCGAAGAGCCAGTCGAGGCCTTCGCTCCGTCAGGAGCCGAAGGCCTATATGCGCCAGGTGGTAGACCAGTTCCGCCTCGATCGGTGGCTTGGAACGGACACCGCGAGGGCCAAGCTCACCATGGCGGGCTACCGAGGCCAGCAGGCCGAGGTGACGTTCCTGTTCTTCCGTCTCGTGACTCCGATCGGCTTTTTTCTGAGCTCGAGCTTCTATCTTTTCGTCGCGAAAGGCCTCGATCGCCCGACTCTCATGCTCGTCGCCATCGTGATCGCCTGTGTCTACGCGGGCGTGAAGGCGCCGGAGGTCTTCCTCTCCAATGTGATCTCGAAGCGCAAGGCGTCCGTCACGAGCGCGTGGCCCGACGCCCTCGACCTCCTCCTCATCTGCGTCGAATCCGGCATGTCGATCGAAACCGCCTTCCGCAGGGTCAGCCTCGAGATCGGGACGCAGTCGGTGCCGCTCGCGGAAGAGTTGACCCTGACGACCGCGGAGCTCTCCTTCCTGCCCGACCGGCGGCAAGCCTACGAGAATCTCGCCCAGCGCACCGGACTCCAAGCCGTCAAGGCGATCACGACCGCTCTCAACCAGGCCGAGCGCTATGGAACTCCGCTCGGGCAGGCCTTGCGCGTGCTCGCCCAGGAGAGCCGCGACATCCGCATGAACGAGGCCGAGAAGAAGGCCGCGGCACTGCCGCCGAAACTCACCGTTCCGATGATCCTGTTCTTCCTGCCCGTGCTCTTCGTCGTCATCCTGACGCCGGCGCTCATCCAGGTGATGGGCTGGAAGTAGGTTTCAGGCGGCCCGGGCTTTCACGTTTCGATACCGTCCCGGGTATACGGAAACCGCGTTCCGTCCGCCGCCGGCCTCACCTCGCGTCGGTCCGCCTGATCGCCGCCTCAGCGGTATGGCTTATCGGCAGCCGCGTTCAGTTCGCGGCAGGCTTCACCTTGCCGTCCGTCCGCTTGATCGCCGCCCAGCTGTTCGGCTGCGACACGAGGCTACGCAGGTCTGCCATGATCTGCGCGGCCTCGTCGGCCGGCAGATCGCGTTTGAGGAGGGCCTCCGCGTCCGCGAGCTTGCCCTGCAGGGTCAGAACCAGAGCGAGGTTGCGGCGGACGCGCCGATCGGGGTTCGGCAGCTCGGCGGCACGCTTCAAGGTCCGCTCGGCTTCGGGCAACCGCTTGGTGAGCGCCTGCGAGAGCCCGAGGTTGGAGAGCACGGCCGGCTCGTCGGGCGCGAGCTTGAGCGCCGCCTCGTAGTATTGCTGCGCAAGATCGTGGTCGCCCATCTGGTCCGCGACGGTGCCCTGCGTCGACAGGATGCGCCAATCGGGCCGCTCCGGGCTGTGGGCCCGGCTGAGCACCTCGGACGCCTCCTTGTAGCGGCCGACTTCGGAGAGCACCTTGCCGTAGGCGGCGAGGAGTTCGCGGGTGGTTGGGGTTCCGGATGGCCGCCTGCTGGAGCACGGCGGCCGCCTGCGGCTTCTGGTCGAGGCCGCGAAGGGCGCCGGCGTATTGCAGCGCCGCCGTGACGTCGCCGGGATTGGCCTCGAAGCGCGGAGCCCAGAGATCGGCGTGCCGGCGCCAAGCCTCGGGCGTCGCCTGCTGCGGCACCGGAATGGAACCTGTGATGTCGGCGCGGCCGCGCTTCTGGCAGGCCGCCAACGAGAGCGCGACGAGTCCCACGGCGGCCAGCGTCCGCCAGGACGAAGAGGAACCCGCGGGGGCTTGCGGCGCACGGGACGTCATGAGACGAGAACTCCAGCAGCGGCGCCCTGCCGCTATCCGCGCCATCCATAGATTGTTAACCCTAACGGAGCGTTAACCGGGTTTCCCCTACCGCTCCCCTCGAACCCTCCATGCATCCCCTTCTTGCCCAGGAAAACGAACCCTCCCGACCGATTTGGCTGGTCTCCGATCGAAGCTGGGCCGAGGTTGCGGAGAAACTGCCCGCATCGGCCCGCGCCTTCGCGCAGGCGCAAGGGTTCGACGCGAAGCCCGGCAGCCATTGCGTCCTGCCCGATCCGGACGGCGGGATCGCCGGCGTCGTCTTCGGGCTCGAAGGTTCATCGGCGAAGCATGTCGATCCGTTCCTGCCGGGCAAGCTCGCGACCGTCCTGCCCGAAGGCCTGTATCGGTTCGAGACCGCTCCATCGGACCCCGCCCTCGCGACCCTGGGCTGGCTCCTCGGGTCCTACAGCTTCGACCGATACCGCAAGCGCAGCGCGAAGGCGGTACGGCTCGTCGTGCCGCACGGCGTCGACCACGACGAGGTGGCGCGGATCGCCCACGCCGTGGCGGCGAGCCGCGACCTCATCAACACGCCCGCGAACGATCTCGGACCCGATGGGATCGAGGCGGCGGCTCGGCATCTCGCCGAGCGGCACGGCGCCGCGTTCGCGAGCGTCGTGGGCAACGACCTGCTCCGGCAGAACTTTCCGATGATCCACGCGGTCGGCCGCGCCTCCGCGACCGCGCCGCGGCTCATCGATATCGTCTGGGGTCGCGACGATGCCCCGAAGGTGACCCTCGTGGGCAAGGGCGTCGCCTTCGATACGGGCGGCCTCGACATCAAGCCTTCGGCCTCCATGCTCCTCATGAAGAAGGACATGGGCGGAGCGGCCGCGGCCCTGGCTTTGGCCGACATGATCATGGGCGCTGGGCTGCCCTTGCGGCTTCGCGTGCTCGTGCCGGCCGTCGAGAATGCGATCTCGGGCTCGTCCTTCCGCCCGGGGGACGTCCTGCCGAGCCGAAAGGGCATCACGGTCGAAATCGGCAACACGGACGCGGAGGGCCGACTCGTCCTCGGCGACGCCCTCGCGCTCGCGGACGAGGAGAACCCGGATCTCGTCGTCGACTTCGCGACCCTCACGGGCGCGGCCCGGGTGGCGCTCGGCCCGGAGCTGCCGCCGTTCTTCACCGAGGACGATGCGCTCGCCGCCGACATCGAACGTTGTGGCCGGGCCGTGAACGACCCGGTCTGGCGCCTGCCGCTGTGGCAGCCTTACGCGAAGCAGCTCGATTCCAAGATCGCCGACACCAACCATATCGGCGGCTCCACGGCGGGTTCGATCACGGCGGCTCTGTTCCTGCGGAAATTCGTGACCGCCGCGAAAGCGCATGTGCATTTCGACATCTTCGCCTGGAGCAATTCCGCCGTGCCGGGCCGGCCCGAGGGCGCGGAAGTCCAGGCCGCGCGGCTCATGTACCAGTTCCTTAAGGAGCGCTACGGTACGTAACCGGACGCCGCGGCCCTGAGCCGCAACCGCAAACGGCGCCTCGGGCGGCGCGGGGGCTTGCCCGAAAGCTGAACGTCGCGAAGCCGGCGATCCCCGCGCGTTCGAGACGCTCGGCAGGCGACCACCTCACCCTGTGGGTGGGAGCATTGGCGATCGAGCACCGCGCGGATATCATCACGGACCTGCCCCGGGAGGGCGGTCTCGAACACGGCGGAAGGCGAGGAACCGAGCCCATGAGTTTCGACCGGCGCGTCACGGCCTACCGCCCAGATCTTGCCGACGAGCGCCTGCGCGGCCAGGTCGAAGCCGAGCGATTCGCAACGGGCACCGTGAAGCGCGTCACCGCCTCCTCGGCGCCCCTGCACCGCAATCCCTCCCCCGACGCTCCCATGGACACCGAAGCGCTGATGGGCGAGCTCGTCACGGTGTACGACGACCACGAGGGCTGGGCCTGGGGTCAGCTCCACGACGACGGCTATGTCGGTTACCTCCCGAGCGCCGCCCTCGGTCAACCCGGTGCAGAGCCGGGCCACAAGGTCCGTGCGATCCGCACCTTCCTTTACCCCGCCCCGAACATGAAGCTGCCGACCCTCGGCTTCGCGAGTTTCGGTGCACGCTTGGCGGTGACGGACACAGTCGGGGAGTTCGCGCGTCTCGCGACCGGCGAATTCGTCTTCGCCGACCATCTGGCCGTCATCGGCACCGCGGAGCCGGACTTCGTCGCCGTGGCCGAGAGGCTCCTCCATACGCCCTACCTGTGGGGCGGCAAGACGAGCCTCGGGATCGACTGTTCCGGACTCGCTCAATCGTCCCTTCGGGCGGCGGGGTTCGCGGCGCCGCGGGACAGCGACATGCTGGAGCGGGCCATTGGCGCCGCCATCGAGATCCGCCCGGATCTCTCGGGCCTGCAGCGCGGCGACCTGATCTTCTGGAAGGGGCACGTCGGCATGATGGCGGATGCAACCCGCCTCCTCCATGCCACCGCGTACACGATGACGACCTGCATCGAACCGCTCGCCGCGGCGGAGGAGCGCATCCGTACGAAGAGTTTCGGCGCGATCACGAGCATCAAGCGGCTGCCCGCGCTCGGCGGGTAGCGGCATCGGCTAATAGCCCCTTCCGGGATCGACGACGTTCTGCAGCGGTTCGCCGCGCTCGAAGCGGCGGATCTGATCGACGATGTAGCGGGCCGTCGCTTCCGGCTCGCTGACGGCCGCGTTGTGCGGCGTGACCGTCACCCGCGGATGAGACCATAACGCCGAGTCGTCGGGAAGCGGCTCGGTCTCGAACACATCGAGCGTCGCGGCCCTGAGCGTTCCATCGTCGAGGCAGGCCAGGATGTCGGCCTCGACCTGCAGTCCGCCACGGCCCGCATTGATGAGCACCGGTCCCCCGAGGGCACCGTCGCGGGGCAGTTTCTGGAACAGCTCCCGATTCAGAATGCCGCGCGTGTTTCCGGTGAGAGGCAGCAGGCTGACGAGAATGTCGGTGCGCGCGAGGAAGGCGTCGACTTCGTGGCTTGCGAAAACCGGGAATCCTTCGACCCGCTTGGCGCCGCGGCTCCAGCCCGCGACGTCGAAGCCCATGGTCCGGAGCTTGCGGGCCGCGTCCTGACCGAGCACGCCGAAGCCCATCAGCCCGACACGAACCTCGCTCGCTTTGGGAGGATGCCGGTCGTCGCGCCAGACCCGGTCGCGCTGCTGGGCGTCGTAGCGGCGCTGGTCGCGCAGATGCATGAGGCAATGCAGGACGACGTACTCGCTCATGCGCTCGGTCAGATCGTCCTGCGCGACGCGCACGATCGGCACCTCGGGCAGATCGGGGTAACCCATGAGGTGATCCACGCCGGCCCCGAGGGAAAAGATCACCTGCAGGTTCGGCAGCCCCGAAAGGCTCCCGGGCTTCGGTCCCCAGGTCGCTACGTAATGGACCGCGCGCCGGTCGAAGGGCTCGCCGGCCAGGACCGTCTTGCGGTCCGGAAGCAAACGGCGAAAGCGCTCGATCCACGGCCCCGGATCCCAGGTCAGTGCGACGAGCAGGGTCATCCTGCGGCTCCGATCCGATCGAGGACGATCGGTGCTCGATGGACCGGCCCGTCGCCGACCGTGTAGGCGTGCCGGAGAGCCCGGATGGCCGCCTCTGCGGCAGCCTCGGTTCTCGCATGCACGATCCCGAGCGGGCGCGCGCCGTCGACCCTCTCGCCGATCCCCGCGAGCTCCGAGAACCCGACGGCGTGATCGACCGGATCCTGGGGTCGCGTGCGGCCGCCGCCGAGCGCCACGACGGCGACGCCGATGTTGCGGGAGAGGATGTCCTGGACGGTCCCGGCAATGGTCGCCTCGACGGGCCGCATCACGGGTGCGGTCGGAAGGTGCGACACACGACGCTCCAGCAGATCGCCCGGTCCGCCCAGGGCGACCACCATGCTCTGGAAGATCTGCGCCGCGCGTCCCGATGCAACGGCCTGCTCGATCGCCTTGCGACCCTCGTCGAGGTCCTTCGCGATCCCTCCCAGAACGAGCATCTCGGCCGACAGCGCCACCGTGACCTCGTGGAATCGGGGTTCCCGCCGCACGCCCGTGAGGTAGTCCAGCACATAGCCCACTTCGACCGCATTGCCGGCCACGGATGCGAGGGGCTCGTGCATGTCGGTGAGGAGCGCACTTGTCGGCAGACCGGCGTGGTTCGCGACGAGCACCAGGCTCTCCGCGAGCGCCCGCGCGTCATCGACGTTCGACATGAAGGCCCCCGAGCCGAATTTCACGTCCATGACGAGGCCGTGGAGCCCTGCCGCGAGCTTCTTCGACAGAACCGACGCTGTGATGAGGTCGATGGATTCCACCGTCGCGGTGACATCCCGGATGGCGTAGAGATGCTTGTCGGCCGGCGCCAAATCCGCGGTCTGGCCGATGATCGCGCAGCCCACCTCCCGCGTGACCCGCCGGAAGGTCCCGATGTCCGGCTGCGAGACGTAGCCCGGGATGGAATCGAGCTTGTCGAGGGTGCCGCCCGTGTGCCCGAGGCCCCGGCCCGAGATCATCGGCACGAACCCCCCGCAGGCCGCGACCGCGGGCGCGAGCGCGAGGCTCACGGGATCGCCCACTCCCCGGTCGAATGCTTGTCGAGGACCGGACCGGGCAGATCCCAGGTCAGCACCTCGCCCGAGCGGGTCATCGCGCGGGTGAGCGCGACGCGTTCCGGCACGGAGAGACCTCTGAAGAACACCGCCATCGCGAAGGACGCCGCCTGACCCTCGGAGACTCGGCCCGATACGAGCCCCTGGATGAACTCGTCGATGTGCTCGGGGTCCAGCACGCCCCCGTCGCGCTTATGGCGGATGAACTCCTGCGGCAGCAGCATGTCAGTAGGCCCCCGGCGCAGCCGCGCCGGTCCGTCCTTCGATGGCCGCGACAAGGGCGTCGTAGAGGCTGCTCGCGCCGATGCGGAAGGTCCGGGGCGTCGCCCAGCCGGCACCCATGACACGGTCCGCGAGGTCGAGGTAGAGCCCTGCATCGTCAACCGTGCGGATGCCGCCGGACGGTTTGAGGCCGACCGGGCGGCCCGATTGCTTGATCGCGTTCAGCATGATTTCGGCCGCTTCGGGCGTCGCGGAGACGGCGGTCTTGCCCGTGGAGGTCTTGATGAAATCGGCGCCGGCGTCGATCGCGATGCGACTCGCGGTTTCGATAAGGCGCGGTTCGACGAGCTCGCCCGTCTCGAGGATCACCTTGAGCAGGCGGTCCTGATCCACGACGTCGCGGACCGCGGCCACCATTGCGCTGGCCGCCGCGAGGTCACCCCGGCGCACGGCGTCGTAAGGCAGCACGAGATCGATCTCCTGAGCGCCGTCGCCCAAGGCCTCGGTCAGATCGTCGATCACCCGGTCCACGTCCTCCCCGCCTGCCGGGAAGTTCACCACGGTCGCGATGTGGACCGGCGTGCCGCGCAACGGGGCGCGGGCACGGCCGACGAATTGCGGCCAGATGCACACCGCCGCCACCGGGCCGAGCGGCGTGAGCGCTCGCGCGCACAAATCGTCGATCGCGTGTTCCGAGCAGGTCTCGGACAGGTCCGTAAGATCGAGGCAGCTCAGCGCCCGCCGGGCGGTCTCGGCATCGGAGACAAGGGCATCAGCCATGGGGCAATTCCGCAAGAAAGGAGCGAATGAGACGCTTGAACCGGTCGGACGCGTCGGCCGCGGTGGTCTTGGTCTCCTCGTGCGAGGGCGAGGCACCCTCGATCCCCGCGGCGAGGTTCGTGACCACGGATACGGCCGCGACGCGAAGGCCATAATAGCGAGCGAGGATGACCTCCGGTACCGTCGACATGCCGACGAGGTCACCCCCGAGTTCCTGGACCATCCGGATCTCGGCCGGCGTTTCGAAGCTCGGGCCGGACAGCCACACGTAGACCCCCTCGGCAAGGTCGATGCCGGCCTTGCGCGCCGCCGTCTGGAGCATCCCGCGCAGGCCGGCGTCGTATGCGCCGGTGAGCGATACGAACCGGTTTTCGGTATGATCCCCGAGCAACGGGTTCGCACCGGACAGGTTGAGATGATCGCTGATGGCGACGAGGCTGCCCGGGCGGATACGAGCGTGCACGGAGCCTGCCGCGTTGGTCACGATCAGGGCCGGGACTCGCAGGGCCTGCACGAGCGCCACGGGAATGCGCATCGCACCCGCGTCGCCGGTTTCGTAGTAGTGGGCGCGGCCCAGGAACAGGAGCACGCGCCGGCCCTCGAGCGACCCGACCACGAGCTGGCCGGCGTGGCCTGACACGCCGCTCCTCGGGAAATGCGGGATATCGGCGTACGGCAGGATTATCGGGTCCGCGAGCTCGTCCGCAAGAGACCCCAGTCCGGTGCCGAGGACGAAAGCGGCCTCGAAACGGCGGTCGAAGCCGCGGGCGCGGACGAACGCAGCCGCCTCCTTGATGTGTTGGTCCATCGATGTCTCTTCGCCTAGGCGCTTAGGTTGTCGGGTCCGAACGCGAAGGGCAACAGCTCGTCGAGCGTGAAGCTTCTACGGATCCCCTCCGGCCCGGCGACGTGGATCGGCGTTTCGGCCGCCGCGAACTCGCGGATGCGCTGACGGCAGCCGCCGCAAGGGGTTACGAGCGCATCGCCGTCGCCCACGACCACCACCTCCGCGATGCGGGACTCGCCCGCCGCGACCATCGCCGAGATCGCGGCGGTCTCGGCGCACGACCCTTCCGGGTACGCCGCAATCTCCACATTGCAGCCCGCGAATACGCCGCCGTTCGGCGTGCGGATCGCGGCGCCCACCTTGAAGCGCGAATACGGTGCGTAGGCCTTCGCCTGGACCGCGAGAGCGGCCTCGAACAGGAGGTCGAGAGAGGACACGTCAGCGCTCCTTCACGTACGGCACGCCCGAAGCGCGCGGCGGTATGGCGGTTCCGATCACGCCGGCAAGGAGAATGACCGTCATGAGATAGGGGAGCGCCTGGATCGCCTGCACGGGAACTTCTCCGATGCCGGGGAGCGCGATTCCCTGAAGGCGAATCGCCACCGCATCGAGGAGCCCGAAAAGAAAGCAGGCGCCGAGCGCCGGCCAGGCGCGCCATTTCGCGAAGATCAAGGCCGCCAATGCAATGAAGCCTTTGCCGGCGGTCATGTTGGGGAGGAAACCCGCCGATTGGCCGACCGACAGATAGGTGCCGGCGAGCCCGCACAGGACTCCGGCGAGGATCACAGCGACGTAGCGCAGGCCCGCGACCGAGATTCCCGCCGTGTCGACGGCTGCGGGATTCTCGCCAACCGCGCGCAGGCGAAGCCCGAAGCGGGTCTTGGAGAGCACGAACCAGGTGACCGGCACCGCGAGGAGCGCGATGAAAACCAGTGCCGAGTGCCTCAGGAACGCTTCCTGGAAGCGTTCAGGCCCTTCGAGGGGCGGGGTGCGCCCGCCCTGCCCGTACCAGGCGTTTCCGACGATCGCAGTGAGACCGGCGGCGAGCATGTTGATCGCGACGCCCGAGACGATCTGATTGCCGCGCTGGCTGATCGCTGCGAAGCCGTGGATCAGGGCGAAGACCACCGAAGTGCCGATCCCGGCGGCGAGACCGATCCAGGCCGAAATCGGTCTCGGCGGCGGCAGCAGCGGCCGCGAAGGCGGCGACGAGCATCTTGCCCTCGAGCCCGATGTCGACCACGCCCGACCGCTCGGACCAGAGGCCGGCAAGGCAGGCCGCGAGCAGCGGGATCGAGAGCCGCAGGGCCGAGTCGAAGACCGTGATGATCGTGCCTGGATCCATCGTCAGGCGCTCGCGAACGACGGCCGTGGCAGGAGCCGGACGACGACCCGTCGGAAAAGACCCTCGAGCGCGCCCGCGAACAGGATGATGATCGTGCCTGGATCCATCGTCAGGCGCTCGCGAATGACGGCCGTGGCAGGAGCCGGACGACGATCCGTCGGAAAAGACCCTCGAGCGCGCCCGCGAACAGGATGATGATGCCGCCGATCACGATCACCATGTCGCGGGTGATGGCGGGCTGCTCGAAGGCGAGCTCCGCGCCGCCCTGGTAGAGGATGCCGAACAGGATCGACGCCAGGATGATACCGACCGGATGGGCGCGGCCCATCAGGGCGACTGCGATCCCGACGAAGCCGTAGCCCGACGTGAACTCCAGGAGAAGCCGGTGCTGATATCCCATGAGCTCGTTCACCGCGAGGCCGGCCGCGAGCGCGCCCGAGATCACCATGGCGATGATCGTGATGCGTGCCGGGGAGATGCCGGCATAGACCGCCGCGGTCGGGTTCGACCCGACGACGCGGATCGCGTAGCCGAGGCGCGAGCGGTAGATCAGGACCCAGACCGCGAAGCAGGCTGCGAGCGCCAGCACAAAGGTGAGGTTGAGCTGCGAGGGCGGGATCTCGAATCCGAACACCGCGGCGGCCTCGTGCATGAAGGGGACATACGACTGCGGCGGGAACGCGCGCGTCTCCGGGTTCATGGACTGGGCCTCGCGCAAGACGTTGACGAGTAGATAGACGATGAGCACGCTCGCAAGCCAGTTGAACATGATCGTCGTGATCACGATGTGGCTGCCGCGTTTCGCCTGGAGATAGCCGGGCACGGCGGCCCAGGCGGCCCCGAACGCGGCCGCGCCGAGAACGCCGAGCGGCAGGAGCAGGTAACCGGGGAGGAAATCAAGCTCGAGAAGGACCACCGCGATGCCGAGCCCGCCCAGTGTCGCCTGCCCCTCGCCGCCGATGTTGAACAAGCCCGCATGATAGGCGACCGCGACCGCGAGCCCGGTGAAGATGAAGTTCGTGGCGTAGAACAAGGTGAAGCCGAGCCCCTCGCCGGTGCCGAGACTCCCCTGGATGAGCCACCGCGTCGCCGTGAGCGGATTCTCGCCGATTCCGACGACCACGAGTCCGGCGACCAGGAAAGCCGCCGCGACCGACACGGCCGGCACGAGGATCGTGTCGGCCCATTTCGGAAGGTCGAGGGGCGCGCTCATGCGAGGGGTTCCTGCGAGACGCCTCTTCCGCCACGCCGCAGCGAGAGCCGGGGGGCACCGCGCACCAGCGCCGACGGCGCTGGTCTGAGCGAGTCGGGCTCGGAGCCGGTCTGCGGCGTCGGCGCCGTGACCCGCCCTCCGCCTCCGCCCTGCGCGAGGGGCAAGTCGGCGGTGTCGCCGCGATCCGGAGAATGGGCGACGCTCACGACGACGAATCCGGCAACGACAGATTGCCCCGCTCGTCGACGGTCGAGACGAGCGCGGCCGTGACGATGAGGGCAGACCTTGCCACTGGGAGGGGTTCCATCACGCTGCCCTTTCCGTGACGCCGGCCATGAGGAGGCCGAGGTCCTGCTCGGTCGTTTCGGCGGCATTGCGCTCGCCCGTGATATGGCCGCCGCACATCGCGAGGATGCGGTCCGAAAGGGCCATGATCTCGTCGAGCTCCACCGAAACCAGCAGAATGCCGACCCCCGCGTCGCGCAGCCCGATCAGGCGGCGGTGGATGAATTCGATCGCGCCGATATCGACGCCCCGGGTGGGCTGGCCGACGAGGAGAACCCTGGGCTGACGTTCGATCTCCCGCGCGAGCACGATCTTCTGCTGGTTGCCGCCGGAGAACTTGGAGGTCCGGAGCCGCGGCGCCTGCGGGCGCACGTCGTACTGCTTCATCTGCTCGGCGAGCGCGGACACCATCCGCCCATGGCTGAGGATCGGGCCGCGGCCGAGGCGCGGATCGTCCGTGAAGCCCAGCGCGGCGCTCTCGAACGCCTCGAAGGGAGCCACGAGCCCCATCCTGAGACGGTCCTCGGGAACGTGGAGCAGACCGAGCTCGCGCAGCCGATGCGGATTGTGCTCCTCCGGCCCGATCCGGCGACCCTCGAGGTCGATCGATCCGAGCACCGGGCGGCGCATGCCGGCGAGCGCCTCCAGGAGTTCGCTCTGCCCGTTGCCCGCGACGCCCGCGATGCCGACGATCTCGCCCGCGCGAACCGTCAGCGAGACGTTCGCAACGCGCAGCACGCCGCGCTGATCGACGACCGACAGGTTCTCGACCTCGAGCACCGGCGGGCCGGGGGCCCGCTCGTCCTTTTCGACGCGAAGCAGCACCCGGCGCCCGACCATCATCTCGGCCAACAGGGGCGGCGAGGTCTCCGCCGTGACCACGGTCGCGACCATCTCGCCCCGGCGCATCACCGACACACGGTCGGTGACCGCCATGATCTCGCGCAACTTGTGCGTGATCAGGACGACGGTCTTCCCTTGCGCCTTGAGCGCGCGGAGAAGTCCGAACAGCGCATCGGCCTCCGGCGGGGTGAGGACCGCGGTCGGCTCGTCGAGGATCAGGATATCGGCGCCGCGATAGAGCGCCTTCAGGATCTCGACGCGCTGCTGCAGGCCGACCGACAGCTCGCCCACGATCGCGTCGAGGTCGATCTCGAGGCCGTAGTCCTTCGCGAGGCGCGCGAGCTCGGCTCGCACCTTCCGCTCGCCGACCCGCAGGAGGGCGCCCCCCTCCGCGCCGAGCATCACGTTCTCCACGACGGTCAGCGTCTCGACGAGCATGAAGTGCTGGTGGACCATGCCGATGCCGGCCCGGATGGCGTCCGCCGAGGAGCGGATCGCCACCGGCCGGCCGTCGACGCGAATCTCGCCGGAATCGGCCTCGTAGAAGCCGTAGAGGATCGACATGAGCGTCGACTTGCCGGCGCCGTTCTCGCCCACGATGCCGTGGATCTCGCCCCGCCGCACCACGAGGCTCACGTCCTTGTTGGCGTGGACCTCGCCAAAGCGCTTGTTGATGCGGATGAGTTCGACGGCGGCGGGCATTCTCGGCTCCTTCCTCTCCCGTCCATGGGAAAAGGATGGCCCTCACGACGAGCGAGGGTCGGGACGGGCGTAGGCGCTTCGAAGCTCGTCCCCGCGAGCCCCCGGACGTGTTCCGGGGGCGAGGGAAGCGAGTCCATGAACCGCGGCGGCGCGGATCGTATCCCCCTCCCCTCCGCGGCGCTCCGACCGGGGACGACAGTGGTGCGCTCGTCACTCTCGTCCCCGGCGGCCCGCAGGGCCGGGATGGGAGCCATGACGTGACGGGCGGACCGACCTCAGCGGCCGATCACACCGGGCACTTCGAGTCCGACATGTAGTCGTGCACCTTGATGGCGCCCGACTTGATGTCGGCGGCGGCCTTGTCGGCGGCGGCCTTCATGGCCGGGGTGACGAGCGCCTTGTTGTGCTCGTCCATGGCGAAGCCCACGCCGTCCTCGGCGAGGCCGAGCACCGAGGCGCCGGCCTTCCAGGTGCCGTCCTTGGCCTGCTTGAAGGTGTTGTAGGTGGCGTTGTCGACCCGCTTGAGCATCGACGTCAGCACCTTGCCGGGGTGCATGCCGTTCTGGTTCGAGTCGACGCCGATGCCGAGCTTGCCGGCATCCGCGGCCGCCCGCAGCACGCCGACCCCGGTGCCACCGGCCGCGTGATAGATCACGTCGGCCCCGCGGTCGATCTGGCTCTTCGCGAGTTCTCCCCCCTTGACGGGATCGTTCCAGGCCGCGCCCGTGGTGCCGGTCATGTTCTGGAACACCTCGGCGTCCTTCTTGGCGTGCTTCACGCCCTGGACGTAGCCGCACGCGAACTTGCGGATGAGCGGGATGTCCATGCCGCCCACGAATCCGACCTTGTTGGTCTTGGAGGCCTGGGCGGCCAGAAGGCCGACGAGAAACGAGCCCTCGTGCTCCTTGAACACGACCGACTGCACGTTCGGCTTCTCGATCACCGAGTCGATGATCGCGAACTTCACGTTCGGGAACTCGTCCGCCACCTTCTTGAGGGCCGTTTCCTGGCTGAAGCCGACGGCGAGGATGGGATTGAAGCCCTCGCGTGCGAACCGGCGCAGCGCCTGCTCGCGCTGGGCGTCGTTCTGGGGCTCGAAGTCGCGGTAATCGGTGCCGCTGTCCTTCTTGAAGCGCTCGGCGCCCGCGTAGACGCCTTCGTTGAAGGATTTGTCGAACTTGCCGCCTAAGTCGTAGACGATCGCGGGCTTGAAAGCCGGTTGCTGGGCGAAGACCGCCGTAGCGGAGAAAGCGAGACTCGCAAGGGCGAGGCCGAATTTAGCGATGGTCATGAGGTTTCGTTCCCCTGGAACTGGCCGGGCTCGAGACGGCCCGGTTTGCCGATGTGACGATGGCACGGGAACGGCCACGCGCCAAGATCCCTGGTGAGGCGGGCCTTCTGTTGAGCAAGGCCGGTGCGGGTCGGATGTGGACAACAGCCTTGCGGATCGGGTGGAACGGCCACGAGAACATCCGGCGCGAGTCTCGGGGGCGCCTGCGCCCCCTTGACGTCCCCCTTGCGGAGAGGTCGACGCCCGCCGGGCGGCGGTGGGGGTCTCGGCGCCAGGGTCTCGGAACGGGTCGCCGGCAGCGCCGGCCCGCGGCGGGAGGAGCGCGGTCCGAGCGGTTTTGACGCCTCCCTCGCTCCGGGTGCAATAAGGCAGCATGAGCCTCTCTCCCGACGAGATCGAACGCTACGCCCGCCACCTCGTGCTCCGCGACGTGGGCGGCCCCGGACAGGCGAAGCTCAAGGCCGCGCGGGTGCTCGTCATCGGCGCCGGCGGGCTCGGGTCGCCGCTGATCCAGTACCTCGCGGCGGCGGGAGTCGGCACGATCGGCATCGTCGACGACGACACCGTGTCCCTGTCGAACCTGCAGCGGCAGGTGCTCCACGGCACGCCCGATCTCGGCCGAGCCAAGGTCGAAAGCGCGGCCGCAGCGGTCGGGCGGCTCAATCCGGAGGTCCGGGTCGAGACCCATGCCCGGCGTCTCACCCCGGAAAGCGCCGGAGATCTGATCCGCGCCTATGATGTCGTTGCCGACGGGTCCGATAATTTCGAGACCCGCTACGCGGTGTCGGACGCCTGCTTCCGCGAAGGCAAGCCGCTGGTGACGGCGGCGCTCGGCCAGTTCGAGGCCTCGCTCACGACGATCCGGGCCCATGAGCGCGGAGCGGAGGGACTCCCGAACCCCACCTACCGCTGCCTGTTCCCCTCCCCGCCTCCGCCCGGAACGATCCCGACCTGCGCCGAGGCCGGCGTGCTCGGGGCGCTCGCGGGCGTGATGGGCAGCCTCATGGCCATGGAGGTGATCCGCGAAATCGTCGGCTTCGGCGAGGGCCTCGTGGGTCGGCTCCTGATGGTGGATGCCCGCTCGATGCGTTTCGACGTGATGCGCTACGGCTGGGACGAGGGGAATCCGTTGAGCGGGACGCGGGCGTGACCCGGGCGACGTCCCCCGGCGTCATGCCCGGGCTTGTCCCGGGCATCCACGCCTTTGCTTTGCCCGTAGGCGTGCCGACGGGGATGGGAGGCACGAGACCGGCCATGACAAGGAACGGCGCCGCCGCGTCCGGACGAGGGGAATCCGTAGAGCGGGACGCGGTCGTGACCCAGGCGACGTCCCCCGGCGTCATGCCGGGCTTGTCCCGGGCATCCACGCCTTTGCTTGGCCGGCACGAGGCCGGCCATGCCGAGGAGTGGCTCCGCCGCGTGCCGGTGCGCAGGCGCGCCTTACGACCGCAGCACCGCCCCGGTCCTCCGCGCGACCTCGCCGACCACCTTCTGCGCCACCGCGTCGATCTCGGCGTCGGTCAGGGTCTTCTCGGTCGGCTGGAGGGTCACCGCGATGGCGACCGACTTCTTCTCCGGCTCGATCCCCGCCCCTTCGTAGACGTCGAACACGTCGACCGCGGCGATGAGGCTGCGTTCCGCCGCCTGCGCGGCGCGCACGATTTCGCCGGCGGCGACCTCCCGCGGCACCACGAAGGCGAAATCGCGGATGACGGGCTGGAACTCCGGAAGCACCAGCTTGGGCTTCATCTTGGTCGGCTTCGCCTTCGGCAGGGGCAGAGCGTCGAGCGAAATTTCGAACGCCACCAGCGGCCCCTTGAGGTCGAGGGTCTTCAGCACCCTCGGGTGGACCTCGCCGAAGGCGCCCACGATGCCTTTGGGGCCGAACTGCAGCGTCCCGGCGCGGCCGGGGTGGAACCAGGCCGGCCCGCCCGGCACGACCTGGAGGCCGCCGGTCGGAACGCCGAGCGCCGTCAGCAGCGCCAGTGCGTCCGCCTTGGCGTCGAAGGTGTCGACCGCGGCCGCGCCGCCGTCCCAGTGGCGGCCGACGCCGGCGGCCCGCGCGGTGCCGCGCCGCACCGCCGCCGCCTTGACGGTCTGGCCGTCCGGCTCGTCGGACGCGAAGCACTGCCCGACTTCGAACAGCGCCACGTCCCCGAAGCCGCGGTCGGCGTTGCGCTGCGCCGCCTTGAGGAGGCCGGGCAGAAGGCTCGGGCGCATGTCGGAGAGGTCCGATGCGATCGGGTTGGCGAGCGCGAGCCGCTCCGATCCGCCGCCGAACAGGACCGCTTCGTCGCGGGCGATGAACGACCACGTCACCGCCTCGACGAGGCCGCGCGCCGCGAGGGTCCGCTTAGCCAGGCGCGTGCGCTTCTGCATCGGGGTGAGAAGGGGCTTCACGACCGCGGCCTCGATGCGGGGCAGCGGCTGGGGCGCGATCTTGTCGACCCCGTGGATGCGGATGATTTCCTCGACGAGATCGGCCTTGCCTTCGATATCGGGCCGCCAGGACGGCGCCGCGGCCGACCCGCGGTCGCCCGTTCCGGAGACCCGGAAGCCGAGCCGCTCCAGGATCGTCGCGGCCTCGGCGGACGGGACGTCGAGGCCCGACAGCCGGCGGGTCTCGCTCCAAGGGAAGTCGATGATCCGTTCGAACTCGGGCGGCCCGCCCGCGACCACCGCCTCGGAGGCCTCGCCGCCGCACAGATGCAGCACCATCGTGGTCGCGAGATCGAGTCCCGGGCGGGTGAACAGCGGGTCGACGCCGCGCTCGAACCGGTAACGGGCATCGCTGATGATGCCGAGCTTGCGCCCGCTCTGCGCGACGTTGACGGGGTCCCAGAGCGCGGCCTCGATGAGCACGTCCGTCGTCGACTCGTCGCAGCCGGAATGCTCGCCGCCCATGATGCCCGCGATGGATTCGACGCCGTCCTCGTCGGCGATCACGACGATGCTCTCGTCGAGCGTGTAGGTGCGCCCGTCGAGGGCCAGCACCTGCTCCCCGGGGCGGGCGCGGCGCACCGTGAGATCGCCCTTCACCTTGGCGGCGTCGAAGACGTGCAGCGGCCGACCGCGGTCGAAGGTGACGTAGTTCGTGATATCGACGAGCGCGTTGATCGGCCGAAGGCCGATTGCCGCGAGGCGACGCTGCATCCACTCCGGCGAGGGTCCGTTCCGGACTCCGCGCACGAGGCGAAGGGCGAACATCGGGCAGAGCGTCTCGTCGCCCGGCGCGAAATCGAGCGTGACCGAGACCGGGCACGCGCCGGCGCCGTTCACGGCGGCGACGCCGTCGTTCTTCAACGTGCCGAGCCCCGCGGCGGCAAGATCGCGGGCGATGCCGTGGACCGACGCGCAGTCCGGTCGGTTCGGCGTCAGCCCGATCTGGACGACGGGTTCGTCGAGCCGGGCGTAGGTCGCGTAGGGCGTGCCCACCGGAGCGTCGTCCGGCAGCTCGATGATGCCTTCGTGGTCGTCGGAGATCTCGAGCTCGGCCGCCGAGCACAGCATCCCCCGGCTCTCGACGCCACGGATGGTGCCGACGCCGAGGGTGATGTTCTTGCCGGGAATGAAGGTGCCGGGCGGCGCGAACACGCCCTTCATGCCGGTGCGGGCGTTCGGGGCCCCGCACACCACCTGCACGGGCGGGCCGTCGCCGGTGTCGACCATGCACACCCGCAGGCGATCGGCGTTCGGATGCTGCTCGGCGGAAATGACATACGCGACCCGATACGGCGCAAGCGCCGCCGACTTGTCCTCGACCTCCTCGACCTCGAGCCCGATCCGGGTCAGGGTCGTGGTGATGTCCTCGAGCGAGGCCGAGGTGTCGAGGTGGTCTTTCAACCACGAGAGGGTGAATTTCATGACATGGCGTTCCCGGTGTCGTCCCGGTCGAGCGACCTTGCCGGGACGGGGGTTCGGAGAGGAATGCGGGGTCCCAGGACGCCGCTCACGACGTCAGCCCGCCGACGAGCGATGGGATGTCCAGCGGGCGGAACCCGTAGTGGGTCAGCCAGCGCACGTCCGCCTCGAAGAACGGGCGGAGGTCCGGCATGCCGTATTTCAGCATGGCGATGCGATCGATCCCCATGCCCCAGGCGAAGCCCTGGAACTCGTCCGGGTCGAGTCCGCAATTGCGCAGCACGTTCGGGTGGACCATGCCGCAGCCCAGGATCTCGAGCCAGTCGGTGCCCTCGCCGAAGCGGATCTCGCCGCCCTGGCGCGAGCACTGGATGTCGACCTCCGCGGAGGGCTCCGTGAACGGGAAGTAGGACGGCCGGAAGCGCATCCTGACCTGGTCGACCTCGAAGAAGGCCTTGCAGAACTCCTCGAGGATCCATTTCAGGTGCGCGAGGTTGGCCTGCCGATCGATGACGAGCCCCTCGACCTGATGGAACATCGGCGTGTGGGTCTGATCGGAATCGTGCCGGTAGGTCCGCCCCGGGATGATGACCCGGACCGGCGGCCGCTGCGAGCGCATGGTGCGAATCTGGACCGGCGAGGTGTGGGTGCGAAGCACCTTGCGCTCGCCGTTCTCGTCCGCGCGCAGGAAGAAGGTGTCGTGCATCTCCCGGGCGGGATGGCCGGCAGGGAAGTTGAGCGCCGTGAAGTTGAGCTCGTCCGTCTCGATATCGGGACCCTCGGCGACCGAGAAGCCCATGTCGGCGAAGATCGCGGTGAGCTCGTCGACGACCTGGCTGATCGGGTGGATGCGGCCGCGGGTCTCCGGTCCCTCCCGCACGGGAAGCGTGACGTCCACCCGCTCGGCGGACAGCCGCCGCTCGAGCGCGGCTTGCGTGAGCGCCTCGCGCTTGGCGAGAATCGCGCTCTGGACCGCGTCGCGCAGCCCGTTGATGAGGGGGCCGCGCTCCTTGCGCTCCTCGGCGTTCATCGACCCAAGGGTCTTGAGGAGTTCGGAAACGGCGCCCTTCTTGCCGAGCGCGGAGACGCGCACGGCTTCGAGAGCGGCCTCGTCGGATGCCGCTTCGACCTGACCCATCAGGTCGCGTTCAAGAGTGGTGAGATCGATCATGTCCCTGCTCGGAATTCGGCGCTCTGGTGAGGCGCGAAGCGGGGGACCAAGTCAAGCCTTCCGCTCCGCAAACGACGGGCAGCCGCAGGCCGCCTCGGCGGGGAAGGTCTCGGGGAGCCGGTGAGGAAGCGGCGCGGCCGGCGATCAAGCCGCGCCGGAGAGGCGTCCGGTCAGGCGGCCGCCTGCGCGGGCAGGGAGGCCTTGGCGCGCTCCACGTAGGCCGCGAAGGCGGCCGGCTCGTGGATGGCCATCTCGGACAGCACCTTGCGATCGACCTCGATCCCGGCCTTGCCGAGACCGTCGATAAATCGCGAATAGGTCAGGCCATGCTCCCGGACCGCCGCGTTGAGGCGCTGGATCCACAGCGCGCGGAACGTGCGCTTGCGGTTCTTACGGTCGCGGTAAGCATACTGCATGCTCTTCTCGACCGCCTGCTTGGCGATGCGGATGGTATTCTTGCGGCGCCCCTGGAAGCCTTTCGCTTGCTCCAGAACCTTCTTGTGCTTGGCATGGGCGGTAACGCCCCGTTTGACGCGGGCCATGGGTCGATGTCCTTCAAGGTCTCGGGAAAGGTGTTCCGGAAGTCGTGCTCAGCCGTTCGGCAGAAAGTACTTCTTCACGTTGTACGCGTCGCCCTCGAACATGGTCGTGGTGCCGCGCAAATTGCGGATCTGCTTGTTGGTCCGCTTGATCATCCCGTGACGCTTGCCGGACTGGGCATACATGACCTTGCCGGTGCCGGTGATCTTGAAGCGCTTCTTCGCGCCCGACTTCGTCTTCAGCTTGGGCATTTGGCTCTCCTGTGGACAGGTCTGGCGGACGCCCTCACGGCGGCTGCAAGTCCCGGATTTGCTGCGTGAGCAACATGAAACCGCCACGGCAGCCCATTCCAGCCGGGCGGTTCGATGAGGCGCGGCTTATCGCAGATACGCCTCGCAAATGCAACGGCCGCCGGTACGCGCCGGCGGCGAGAACGGCCCTCGAGACCCCGACATTACCTCGGCGCGAGCACCATCGTGACCTGGCGGCCCTCGAAGTTCGGCTCCATCTCGACCTTCGCGATGCTCGCCACGTCGGTCCGGACCCGGTCCAGCATTCTAAGGCCGAGCGACTGGTGCGCCATCTCGCGGCCGCGGAAGCGAAGCGTGATCTTGACCTTGTTGCCTTCCTCGAAGAAGGACCTCATCGCCTTGAGCTTGACCTCGTAATCGTGGTCGTCCGTCACCGGGCGCAGCTTGATTTCCTTGACCTCGACGGTCTTCTGCTTCTTGCGCGCCTCGGCGGCCTTCTTTTGTTCCAGGAAGCGGTATTTGCCGTAATCGAGGATTTTGCAGACCGGGGGCGTCGAGTTGGGCGCGATCTCCACGAGATCGAGGCCGGCATCCTCGGCGATACGCAGGGCATCGAAGAAGGGCATTGCGCCCCGGTTCTGCCCGTCCTGGTCGATCAGCTGGACTTCGCGGACGCCGCGAATGTCTCGGTTGGCGCGCGGCCCCTCCTTAACGGGAACCGGCATGGGTCTCATGGGTCGACGAATGGCTCAAATCTCCTGTTTTGAGGTTGACCTCAAGCCCGTCGACCCCGCTCGGCTCGGGCGGCGGCAGGGCTTGGGAACCTACTTGTCACGAACGGCTCGACATTTCGCGCAAATGCACCGGAAGTCAACTCGGATGGCGGCCAAAACGGCCTTCCATCAAGGCGGAATAGACATCAAGCGTGGACGACACCATCTGCTCGAGCGAAAAGTGACGCTCGACGTGAGCGCGCGCGCGACTCCCGAGCGCAGCCCGGGCCGTCGCACCAAGCGCCAGCGCCTCGCCGACCGCCTCGGCCAGCGCGCCGGCGTCGCCCGGCTTTACGCGCCAGCCGGTCCGCTCCTGGGGAGGGACGGCGGGCGGAGAGAGGACGGTCTCCGGCACGGCGCCGAGATCCGAGACCACCACGGGAGTCCCCATGGCCTGCGCTTCCACCGCGGCACGGCCGAACGCTTCCGGCTCGGTCGAAGGCACCGTGACCACGGAAGCCGCGAGGAAGGCCGCGGGCATGTCGGTGCAATGACCGACCCTGCGCACGACCCCCTTCAGTTTGCGCGACGCGATCAGGGAATCGAGTTCCCTCACGTAAGCGTCACGGCCCTGCGGATCCCCGGCGAGCACGAAGCTGACATCCGCGAGACCCGCGTCGCGCAGCTTGGCGGCCGCCTCGATGAGGACTTTCTGACCCTTCCAGCCGGTCAGCCGGGCTGCCAGCAGCACGACGCGCTCGTGCGGCGCGACCCCCCAGGCCCTGCGCACCGCCTCGACCCGCTCGGGGGCGACGCCGGCGGGCGAAAAGACGGCAAAATTCGTGCCGCGATGGATGACCCTGATCCGATCGCGGGCCGCGGGATGGTTCGAGCGGATCAGATCGGCCGTGTAGTGCGAATTGGCGATGACGACGTCGCCCCGCGCCATCACGGAGTTATAGAGCATCTTCACGGAGGAGCGGCCGGCATAGCTGCCATGGTAGGTGGTCACGAAGGGCAGCTTCAGGCTGCGCGACACGCCGAGGCCGACCCAGGCCGGAGCGCGCGAGCGCGCGTGGATGATCGCGACCTCTTCCTCCCGGCAAATCCGCGCCAGGCGGCGCACGTTGAGGAGCATGGCGAACGGGTTCTTGGTGGCTGCGGGGAACGGCACCCACGCGCCGCCCTTCGCCTGGAGTTCGCCGACGAGGCGCCCGCCTTCCGTTGCCACAAGCGCTCGGGCGCCGACGTGGGAGAGGCCCTCCGCCACGTCGACGGTCGTTCGCTCCGCGCCGCCGGCCTCCAGGTCGGGGATGACCTGGAGGATGGTCCGGCCCGCCAGCGGATGGGAAGCGGAGGACGGAAACGCCGTCCCGCCGCCGGGTCGCGCCGCGAAAGTCACCGCACTAGAACCTTATCTCCGGAATCATGCGCCAGCCTCCGCTCAAGCCCTTGAGGATCCGTTAACCATGCCGCACAAACTCGCGATCGGCCAGGGAGCCGTTTCTCGGACCTTGGCTGTTGTCAGCCGCGCGGGTGCGTCTCCGCCGGTCGTCTGGCTGCCCGGCTTCAGATCGGACATGCGCTCGACCAAGGCCGAGGCCCTGGACCGCTGGGCGGCGTCGCGAGGCCGGGCCCTCGTCCGCTTCGACTATACGGGCCATGGCGAATCCAGCGGGGCGTTCGAGGACAGCACGGTTTCGATGTGGCTCGAGGACACGCTTGCGGTGCTCGAACGCTTCGTGCCCGATCGGCCCATCCTGGTCGGCTCGTCGATGGGCGGTTGGATCGCGCTCCTGGCGACGCGCGAGCTCCTGCGGTCCCGCCCCGACCGGAGGCCGGCGGGGCTCGTGCTCATCGCGCCTGCCGTCGATTTCACGGAGCGGCTGATGTGGGATCGGTTCCCTGACTCGATCAGGCGCGCGGTCCTGGAGAACGGCGTGTACGAACGCCCGTCGGTCTACGCCGACGCGCCCTACCCGATCACGCGGGGGCTGATCGAGGACGGACGCCGACATCTCCTCCTCGGCTCCCCCGTGGCGACGGGCTGCCCCGTTCACATTCTTCAGGGCATGCAGGACCCCGACGTCCCCTGGACCCACGCCATGCAGCTCGTGGAACACCTGCCGGGAGACGACGTCGCCCTCACGCTCGTGAAGGATGGCGATCATCGGCTGTCGCGGCCGGAGGATCTCGAGCGGCTGATCGCTGCGGTCGAAGCGATCGGAGCGGCGCATGGGCAGCCGCTCCCGTCGCGCGAGGAGCACGCAGAGCGCTAATGCAGGCTCACCGTCTCGAGATCGTTCGCCCACGCGTTGGCGACCGCCGCGTCGCGGGACGCGGTCAGCATGATCGGGGCGCCGCTCGCGGAGAGCAGGGCGAAGAGCTGCAGCCCGGGCTGGATCTGAGGCGCCTGCGGGAACAGACGGCGCACGTCGTCGGAGAGCACCGGCTTCACGTAGGCGACCTGACCTTCGCCCAACGCGGCGAGTTCCGCGGGATTGACGGTCAGTTCCAAATTCCTGTTGGCATCGTGCGTCATCATCAACTCCTGTCCGGCACCCTCACCCCCGAGTGGCAGGTGTTGGATGCCCACGCGTTCCACGGCTCGCTCACGCCTTGTCCTTGGCCAAGATATCGATCTTGCGGACGATCCGCTCCGGCTCCGGCCGGGCGAGATCGATCGACAAAAGGCCATTGGACAGATCGGCGCCCAGCACCTCCATGCCGTCGGCGAGGAGGAAGGTGCGCTGAAATTGGCGCGCGGCGATGCCGCGATGCAGATAGTGCCGAGCCTTGTCGTCGGTCTGCCGACCGCGGATCACCAGCTGACTTTCCTCGAGGGTGACCTCGAGTTGGTCGCGGGTGAACCCGGCGACCGCCAGCGTGATGCGCAAACGCTCGGGTTCGTGTTCGGTCCTCGCCAAACGCTCGATATTGTACGGCGGATAGCCGTCGCTCGTGGTTTTCGAGACGCGGTCGAGCGCCTGCTCGATCTCATCGAACCCCAGGAGAAACGGGTGCCCGAAGGGCGATTGACGCGACATGATCGAAGCCCAAGGTTAACGGCACTTCGGTAGTGGAGCCCGCGGGTGCGGCGCCCCTCCGGCAGATATGGAGGCGGGAGCGAGGATCATCAAGACCGGCCAAGGCCGGCGCCTCCTTAGAGGTTCACCCCGGATGGGGAGCCTTGCCCCTCAAAGTCAGGGGTTGGGCGGCACCGGGTGCTGGACGGCGTGCGGGAGAAAGGCGGTGTGCGGCGGCGCCAGAGGAAACGTGACGCGATAGGTGGATTGACCGGGCGGCGGAGACTCGAGGGTGCCGCCGATCTGATCCACGAGCCTGTGCACGAGGGTCAATCCGAGCGGCCGCCGCGGGCCGCCCGCGGGCGTCGCGGGCAGGCCGACACCGTCGTCGCTCACGGTCAGCACACCCTTGTCCCCCTGCTGCCGCGCAGACACCCTGATGGTGCCGCGCGAAGTCGGGAACGCATGTTTGAACGCGTTCGTGAGAATTTCGACCGTGATGAACGCCAGCGGCACGGCCGTGTCGAGCGGCACGCGCATCGAGTCGGCATCGAGCTCCGTCCTGATCCCCCGGAGATCGCCGCCGAACGCTTCGCCCGTCTCCCTCACGACATCCTCGAGGTAGTCCCGAAAATCGATGGAGGCGAGATCCGGCGACTTGTAGAGCAGCGAATGAACGCGGGCCATGGCGCCGATGCGCCGAATGGCGCTCTCGAACGGCTCGCGTTGCTCGGGATTGAGGCCCCGTGACCCGAGGCGCAGCAAGCTTTGGATGATCTGGAGGTTGTTTTTCACCCGGTGATAGATCTCCCGGAGGAGCACCTCGCGTTCGGAGGCCGACTTGCGTTGCTCGGCCAAGGCCTCCTGCGTCGTCACGAGGAGCCGTGCGTCGAGCTCGCTCAGCGCCCGCGAGGCGGCATAGCGCTCGTCGCTCACTCGGCGCTGGACCACGTTGTAGAAGAGAATGATCGCGAGCCCGATCGCCAGCGTGAGACTGAGCGCGCCGGTCGCGATCATGGTCCAGGTGGAGCGGTCCGTCAGGGCATCGAATTGCTGCCGATCGGTCGCGGCGACGTGGATCCAGCCCGTCATCGCCGAGCGGCGAAACGACGTGAAGACGTTGCGCGCATCGAGCGTCTCGGCCGAGAACAGGCCGGCGGTGCGACCCGCCACGGCGCTGCGCAGTTGTTCATTGACTTTCTGGCCGAGGAACTGGTTCAACCCGCGCGAGCGGGCGAGAATGCGCTCGTGCTCGTCCACCACGACCGTGAGCAGGCCGCTCTCATGGACCTGCAAGCTGGCGTCCTGCACGACTTCGGCCTGCAGCGCTGCCACGAGGACGAAGCGGACCGCGTCCTGGCGGACCACCGGAACGTACAGCAGAACGGTCGCGCGGTCGTAGACGGCCGGCGCCTCGCCTTCGTATCGCGTGTCGACAAGCGAAACCCGCTCCTCGGCAACCCGCCGGACAACCTCCGGGGCAGCCGTGACGAACGGCTCCGGAGTCGCTCGCCTCGGGGTACTGGCCAGCTGCCGCCCCGTGGCGGGATCGATCAGGCCGACCATCGTCCAGCGTTGGAGCGCGTCCACCATGCGGGCCGCCATCTCCTCGAAGGCGGGAAGATCCGGCTCGTCGAGGCTCTGCGCGCTCGCCAGGGCACGCAGTATGGAGAACTGCTGTTCGATCTCCGTGTCGATCCGGTCCGCCAGAAAGGCCGCCCGAGAGGTCAGATAGGCCTGAAGATCGCGCTCGCTTTGGTCGAGCACCGCGCGAATCCACAGGCCGGCAAAAAGAATGAGCGGAATGAGCGCGGCGAGAAGCGAGGCGGCGATGAAGTAGAGCGTGCGGACCCGATCCGCGCCGCCGCGCGCGCGGAAACGAGCGGGTACGCCGACGGCGTTCGGTCCGCCATCCCCCATCACTTTGATACCCGGTTGTCTTTCTCAGGACGATTTTCCCGCAACCAAAATCGTCCTAAGAAACGGCCGAAGGAGCGTCCTTGTGGTCGGTTGCGGAGAACGCTCCAAACCGGGACGCGTTCCAAAGGCTGAGCTTGATGGGCCCACGCGACCTCAAAGCTGGCTGCGCCACCAGGCGATCTGCTCGGCGACCCGGTCCGGCGCCGTGCCGCCGAAGCTCGTCCGGGAGCGGACGGAGTTCTCGACCCCGAGCACGTCGTACACGTCGCGCGTCGCGATCCGCGGCTCCACGGCCTGCAGGGCCTCGAGCGGCAGAGCCTCGATGCCGCAGCCGCGCCGCTCCGCCTCGGCGACGATACGCCCGGTGACGTGGTGGGCCTCACGGAACGGCATGTTCAAGGTCCGCACCAGCCAGTCCGCGAGGTCGGTCGCCGTGGAGAACCCGGCTCCCGCGACCGCAGCCATGCGCTCGGGCACCGGCTCCAGATCCTCGATCATGCCGGTCGTCGCGGCGAGCACGATCTCGAGCGTGTCGGCGGCGCCGAAGAGCTGCTCCTTGTCCTCCTGCATGTCCTTCGAATAGGTGAGCGGCAGCCCCTTCAGCATGGCGAGCACGGCCACGAGGGCGCCGAAAACGCGTCCGGCCTTGCCGCGCACGAGCTCGGCGGCGTCCGGATTGCGCTTCTGGGGCATGATGCTGGAGCCCGTGGTCCAGCGATCCGGCAGGCGCACGAAGCTGAAGGGAGCCGACATCCAAAGCACGATCTCCTCGGCGAGCCGGGAGAGGTGAACGGCGCAGATCGAGGCGGCGGACAGGAACTCGAGCACGCTGTCCCGGTCCGACACCGAGTCGAGCGAATTGCGCGTCGGTCGGTCGAAGCCGAGCGCCTGGGCGACCTCGTCCCGATCGATCGGGAACGAGGTGCCGGCGAGCGCCGCCGCGCCGAGCGGGCATTCGTTGAGGCGGGCTCGCGAGTCCCGGATCCGGCTCCGGTCGCGCCCGAACATCTCCACGTAGGCCATCAGGTGGTGACCGAAGGTGACGGGTTGCGCGCCCTGGAGGTGGGTGAAGCCGGGCATCACGGTCGCGGTATGGGCTTGCGCCTTGTCGAGCAGCGCGCGGATCAGGGCCGTGAGTTGCTCGGCGGTGCGGTCGTGGGCGTCGCGGACCCAGAGGCGCACGTCGAGCGCCACCTGGTCGTTGCGGCTGCGCGCGGTGTGGAGGCGGCCGGCCGGAGCCCCGATGATCTCCCTGAGCCGGCCTTCCACATTCATGTGGATGTCCTCGAGAGCCGTCGAGAACGGGAAATGGCCGCCCTCGATCTCCGCGAGCACCTGCCTGAGACCGTCATGAATCGCATCCCGGTCGGCGGGCGTGATGACTCCCTGGTTCGCGAGCATGGCGCTGTGGGCGATCGAGCCCTCGATGTCCTGCCGTGCGAGCCGACGGTCGAAGCCGATGGAGGCATTGATGGCCTCCATGAGGGCGCTCGGCGACGAAGAGAACCGGCCGCCCCACATGGCGTTCGCCTGTTTGTCTCGGGTTTCCTCGGCCACGGCCTTTCCTTCCTCTGCGAAGTCGCGAAGGCCTTTGCCACAGGATCGGCCCTAAGGCCAAGGTCCCGCGGCCAAACCACTCGACAGGCAGGCCTCGAATTTGCGAGTGTAAGGACATCACACGCCGCAGTGGCGTGGAACGAAGGGAACAACGATAATGAGGATGCTCAGGAACGTCGCAGCGGCGGCCACGACGGTGACCGCGATGGCCACGTCCCTGTCGGCCGATAGAGGCCGCGACGCCGAAAGACACGCTCGTTGTCGCTGGCACGATTGACGATCATGCATCTCGCTCGATCCGGCCGAGATCTTCGAAATTACCGGCGCCGAGATCGCCGGGAACACTTACGAGCGCTGATCGGGTACGACCTCAAGCGACGTGTCGAAGATCTATGGCGAGGTCGCCGAGTCCTGGACCGATGTCGCCCGACGGCAAGATGATGACCTTCAAGATCCGCCAGAACAAGAAGTTCGCCTCCGGCAATCCGCTCACTGCCGAGGACGTGGTGTTCTCGCTTCAGCGCGCCGTGATCCTCGACAAGTCGCCGGCCTTCATCCTGGGCCAGTTCGGCCTTACGAAGGACAACGTGAAGGAGAAGGTCAAGCAGACCGGTCCCTACGAGTTCAGTTTCGAGCTCGACAAGCCTTATGCGCCGACTTTCGTTTTATACGCCTTGACCGCATCGGTCGCCTCGGTCGTCGACAAGAAACTCGCGATGCAGAACGAGAAAGACGGCGACCTGGGCTACGACTGGATCAAGACCAACTACGCGGGCTCGGGCCCGTTCACCATCCGCGAATGGAAGGCCAACGAAGTCGTCGTGCTCGAGCGCAACGACAACTTACGAGAAGAAGGCGCCGCTCGCCCGCGTCATCTACCGTCAATCGAAGGAGACTGCGACGCAGCGCCTTCTCCTCGAGAAGGGCGACATTGATATCGCGCGCAAGCTCGGGCCGGAGGAGCTCGAGGCCGTGTCCAAGAACCCGGACGATCAAGATCCAGAGCGGGCCGAAGGGCACCGTATTCTATCTCGGCCTTAACCAGAAGAACCCGAACCTCGCAAAGCCGGAAGTTCGGCAGGCCTGAAATATCTCGTCGACTACTCAGCGATCGCAGACACCATGATGAAGCACCAGGCGCAGGTCCACCAGGCGTTCCTGCCGAAGGGCTTCCTCGGCGCGGTGACGGACACGCCCTACAAGTTCGACGTCGCCAAAGCCAAGGAGTTGCTCGCTAAGGCCGGGCTGCCAAACGGGTTCACGGTAACCATGGACACCCGCTCCACGCCCAAACGATGGGAATGGCTCAGGCCATCCAGCAGACTTTCGCCCAAGCGGGAATCAAGGTGGAGTTCTTCCGGCCGACCGCCGGCAAGTCCTGACGAAGTACCGCGCCCGCCAGCACGACATCGTCATCAGCAATTGGGGCTCCGACTACCAGGACCCGAACAGCAATGCCGATACCTTCGCGGCGAACGATGACAACTCCGACAACGCAAAGGCCAAGCCGCTCGCTTGGCGCAACGCTTGGGATCCGGGCCCATCTGACCCAGAAGACGCGTGCAGCAGTCCTGGAGCGGGACATCGGAGAAGCGGGCGGCGACGTATGACGAACTCCAGCGTGCGGTCATGGAGAACGGACCCGTTCGTGGTCATGTTCCAGCACATCGAGCCTGTGGCGCTCCGTAAGAAGGTCGAGGGCTTTGTTGCTCGGGCCGTCCTTCGGACACCAACAGCTTCGCACAAAGCCCGCAAGAACTGAGCCGCCCAATGGCTTCGGCCGCGATCGCGAACGCAGGACGGAAGGCGTTTCGACGCCCTCCGTCCCGCGTTCCTCGCCGCCGGCCGCTTCGCCCTGATGGTGGCGGCGACCCTGCTGGGTCTCCTCGCCGTCACCTTCTTCATCGGACGGGTCGTGCCGATCGATCCGGTGATCGCGATCGTCGGCGATCGGGCGCCGCCGCACGTCTACGCCCGCGTGCGGCAGGAACTCGGCCTCGATCTCCCGCTGGTCCAGCAGTTCTGGATCTACTGCAAGAAGGCCGTGACCGGCGATTTCGGCACCTCGGTCCTGACGTCGCGACCGGTGATGACCGACATCGCCGCCGCGTTTCCGGCCACGCTCGAGCTCGCAACCCTCGGGACGTTGGTCGGGGTCGCCCTCGGCGTGCCGCTCGGCGTGCTCGCGGCCGTGAAGCGCGGCAGCCTCGTCGACCAGGTCGTCCGCCTTCTCGGCCTCGTGGGCTATTCCGTGCCGATCTTCTGGCTCGGCCTCATGGGCCTCCTTCTCTTCTATGCCAAGCTCGGCTGGGTCGAGGGGCCCGGCCGCATCGACGTGAGCTACGCCTATCTGTTCGAGACCATCACGGGCAGCGTTCTCGTCGATACGCTGCTCCAGGGACAGACGGATGCGTTCTGGAACGCCGTGTCCCACATCGTCCTGCCGGCTTGTCTCCTCGGCTATTTCTCGCTCGCCTACATCAGCCGCATGACCCGCTCGTTCATGCTGAACGAGCTCGCGCAGGAGTACATCGTCGCCGCCCGCGTGAAGGGCCTGTCCGAAGCCCGGATCATCTGGCGGCACGCCCTGCGCAACGCCGCCGTGCCGCTCATCACGGTGATCGCCCTCTCGTACGCGAACCTGCTCGAAGGATCGGTTCTCACCGAGACGGTCTTCGCCTGGCCCGGTCTCGGGCAGTACATCACGCACTCGCTGCACAATGCCGATATGAATGCGGTGCTCGGCGGGACCCTCGTGATCGGTGCGATCTTCGTGGGGCTCAACCTGTTCTCCGACCTGCTCTACCGCCTGCTCGACCCGAGGACGCGGTGATGGCCGATGCCCCTGCCCTGCCGCAACCTTCCCGGCTGCGATCCTGGCTCCTGACGCCCGAGCCGGAATCGCGCACGCAAGCCCGCCTCGGGAGCCTCTACCGCAGCTGGCGCGCCTTCACGCGCAACCCGCTGGCGGTGCTCGGCCTCGCCATCGTGGTGGCGCTCGTCGTCGTGTCGATCTTCGCCGACCTGCTGGCTCCGTATTCGCCGATCGCGGGCGGCGATCTCCGGACGCAGCGCCTGCTGCCGCCCGGCAGCGCCCACTGGCTCGGCACGGACGACCAGGCGCGGGACATCCTGTCCCGCATCATCTACGGCGCCCGCATCACCCTCGGCGTCGTGGTGCTCGTGTCCGTCATCGCGATGCCCGTGGGCCTCGCGGTCGGCACCGTTGCGGGCTACATGGGCGGTTGGACCGACGCGGTGCTGATGCGGATCACCGATATCTTCCTCGCGTTCCCCCGCCTCATCCTCGCTCTCGCCTTCGTGGCGGCGCTCGGGCCCGGCATCGAGAACGCGGTGATCGCCATCGCGCTGACCGCCTGGCCACCCTACGCGCGGATCGCGCGGGCCGAGACTCTGACGATCCGCAACAGCGACTTCATCGCCGCGGTGCGCCTGCAGGGCGCGTCGTCGGCGCGCATCATCTTCCGGCACGTCGCTCCGCTCTGCATCTCGTCGGTGATCGTGCGCGTGACCCTCGACATGGCGGGGATCATCCTCATCGCCGCCGGCCTCGGCTTCCTCGGTCTCGGAGCTCAGCCGCCGCTGCCCGAATGGGGGGCCATGATCGCGACGGGGCGAAACTACATCATCGACCAGTGGTGGGTCGCCGCGATGCCGGGCATCGCGATCTTCATCGTGAGCCTCGGATTCAACCTGCTCGGCGACGGCCTTCGGGACGTGCTCGACCCCAAGGCGGCGAAATGACGAAGCCTCTCCTCGACGTGCGCGATCTTCGCGTCCGCTTCCACCTGCGCACGGGCATCGTCGAAGCCGTGCGGGGCGTTTCGTTCAGCCTCGGGCGGGAGCGCCTCGGGATCGTCGGCGAGTCCGGCTCCGGGAAGTCCCAGACCGGACGCGCCATCCTCGGCCTCACGCCGCCGCCCGGCGAGGTCACGGCCGAGCGCCTCGCGTTCGACGGTCACGACCTGCTCAAGGTGTCGAAGCGCACCTTGCGGGAACTGCGCGGCGGGCGCATCACCATGGTGATGCAGGACCCGAAGTACTCGCTCAACCCCGTCATGACGATCGGGGATCAGATCATCGAAGCCTATCGGGCGCACGCGAAGGCGAGCCGCGCGGAAGCGCGCGACAAGGCGCTCGCGATGCTCGAGGCGGTACGGATGCGGGACCCGGGCCGCGTCTTTGCGCTTTATCCGCACGAGGTGTCGGGCGGCATGGGGCAACGCGCGATGATCGCCATGATGCTCGTGACCGACCCCGATCTTCTGATCGCCGACGAGCCGACCTCCGCGCTCGACGTCACCGTTCAGATGGAGGTGCTGCGCATCCTCGACGACCTCGTCGCCGAGCGCGGCATGGGCCTCATCTTCATCTCCCACGATCTCAAGCTCGTCTCGTCCTTCTGCAATCGCGTGCTCGTGATGTACGCCGGGCGGGTCGTGGAGGAGGTGGAGGCGATGAACCTGCGCCAGGCCAAGCACCCCTACACGCAGGGGCTGATGCGCTGCCTGCCCTCGTTGGCGAACGACGTGCGGCCGCTCCCGACCCTCACACGCGATAGCGCCTGGGCGCTTTGACATGCTGGACGACGAACGCCTCGCATCGACCTCGTGCACCCGCTGCCCTCCGGCAGTCCGTAAGTCGTTTCGGGTCTCCTGACATGCTCGACATCCAGCGCCTGCACGTGGTCTTCGGCGCCGGTCGTCTCCGCGTCGACGCCGTCAAGGGCGTGAGCTTTCGCGTCGAGCCCGGCGGATCCTTCGGGCTCGTCGGCGAGTCCGGCTCCGGCAAATCCACCGTGCTGCGGGCCGTCTGCGGGCTCGCGCCCGTTACGAGCGGGAGCATCGCGGTCGATGGGCGGCGCGTGCCGACACCGCGCGACAAGGCGTTCTACCGCACCGTCCAGATGGTCTTCCAGGATCCCTATGCCTCGCTCCACCCGCGCTACACGGTGGACCGCACGCTCGCCGAGCCGCTCGCCATCCATGGCGAGAAGGACGGCGACGTCCGCATCCTCCAGGCCCTGCGAGAGGTCGGCTTGGGGCCCTCCTTCCGCTTTCGCTTCCCGCACCAGCTCTCGGGCGGGCAGCGCCAGCGCGTCGCGATCGCCCGCGCTCTGATCCTGCGCCCGAAGGTGCTGCTGCTCGACGAGCCCACCTCGGCGCTCGACGCTTCGGTCCAGGCCGAGATTCTCAATCTGCTCGACGAACTGCGCGCGCGACTGGGCCTCACCTATGTGCTCGTGAGCCACGATCTCGCGGTGGTGGCGCATTTATGCGACCGGCTTCTCGTCATGCGCAACGGCGAGGCCGTGGAGGAAACCACGGCGGCCGCGTTGCGGGGCGGAAGCGCTGCAAGCGACTATACCCGCGCCCTTATTTTCGCGAGCCAAGGCTTCCTCCGCGCGCGTGAGGGAGACACGGCTCTTTCCGCCTGAAGTCCCATCCGATATCGCTTCGAACCGGCCCATGGCACCCTCCACCCTTCTACCCGTCTTCGACGGCCACAACGACGTTTTGCTCCGCCTTATGCGTCGGAGCGGCAAGGGACCCGAACGGGCCTTCCTGGAAGGCGAGAGCGTGGGCCACCTGGATTGGCCGCGCATGCGCGCCGGCGGCTTCGCGGGCGGGTTCTTTGCGGTCTTCGCGCCCTCTCCCGAAGAGCCCGGACTCGACGTCGACGCCATGATGGCGCATCCGCAGTACGACGTGCCGCTGCCCGCCGAGGTGAGTCTCTCGGAGGCGCAGCGGGTCACCCTCCACATGACGGCGCTGCTCCTTCGGATCGAACGCAAATCGAAAGGGCAGGTCGAGGTCTGCCGAAGCGCGGCTCAGATCCAACGCTGCATCGACGCCGGAGTGCTCGCAAGCGTGCTCCACATCGAGGGCGCGGAAGCGATCGATCCCGACTTTCACATGCTCGACGTGCTTCATGGCGCCGGTCTGCGCTCGCTCGGCCCGGTCTGGAGCCGATCGAATATCTTCGGGCACGGCGTGCCCTTCCGGTATCCCTCGAAGCCCGATACCGGACCGGGCCTGACCGATCACGGGCGTGCGCTCGTGAAAGCGTGCAACCGGCTCAAGATCATGATCGACCTGTCGCACCTCAACGAGAGGGGTTTCTGGGACGTCGCGAAGCTCTCGGACGCGCCGCTGGTCGCCACGCATTCCAACGCCCATGCGATTTGTCCCCATTCCCGCAACCTCACCGACCGGCAGCTCGCGGCCATCCGCGACAGCGGGGGAATGGTCGGCGTGAACTTCGCGACGGCGTTCATCCGCCAGGACGGCCGTCGCGAGGCCAACACCACCCTCGACGAGGTGATCCGCCACGTCGATCACCTGATCGAGCACGTCGGCGTGGACGGCGTCGGCCTGGGGTCGGACTTCGACGGCGCGACGATCCCGGTCGCGATCGGCGACGTGAGGGGCCTGCCCCGCCTCGTTCAAGCCATGCGGCAACACGGCTACGACGACGCGACGCTGCGCAGGATCTGCTTCGAGAACTGGATCGGCGTTCTGGGGCGCACCTGGGGCGGTTGAGTCGACGCAAGCGTCCGGTCCGGGGGTGAACGATGGCGGGCGGCTTGCCGCTCTCCCTTACCCGCCCGCTGCTGACCGTGCGAGATACACGCGCAATCCGGCAGCATAGCGCTGTGCATCGCGGCGGAGGCGGACGGCCTCGTGGCCGCCGATCGCATGGGCGGCCAGTGTGGCGGCACCGAGCTGGAAAGCGAGGTAGCACGGCTCAAGAAGGGTGAGCAGCTCGGGGTCGACCGGGCGGCCGGATTCGTGCTCGACGATGTCGCACAGGCGAGCCGTTTCGGCGTGATCGAGCATGAACTCGGATCGCGCGCCGGCGATGTCCCACGCGACGTCCTGGCAGCCGACGAGATCGTGGCCGGCGCAGTGGTCGAGCGCGTCCGTCTTGAACAGGCGTCCGTGCTCGACGAGCCATTCCTGGGCGTGCAGCCGGCCGTCGATCCGGATCCGGCGCACACGTTGCTCCAGTTCGGGAGCTCGGGACAGAGGCCGCGCGAGGGCAGCGGCAGCGTCCGGCCCAAGCGCCAATCCGGCATTGTGGCGGGCCATCTGGGCAAGTTGCTCCAAGCTCGCGCCGCGGCCGGCGGGTGCCGGAAAGGCGCGTGCCCGGAAACCCAGGTAGGTGCCGATCCATCTTATGAGCAGCGACCGGTCGCAAGGCATGTGGTCGAGCGATTTCGCAGGCTCGATCCAGCGCTCGACGAGAAAACCGTAACGCAGACCGGCCACTTCGGGTGCGAAGCCAGCCTCGTGGAGCTGACGGGCCCGCGCGAGCTTCCCCTCCCCGGCAGGCCCCAGCCCCGCGAACTTGATGAGCCACGAGGCACCACCGGCACGCGCTACGAAACTTTCGGCGTTCCTGCTGCACGTTCGCGGCCGGCCAATCGGCCTCGCTGCGATAGCGCCGGCTGCGCCAGGCTCCGCCGGAGAGATCCTCGAGCGGCGTCTCGAGGGTGCCGACGAGCTCCGCCGCCCAGGCTCCCAGGCGCCCTCCGTTCAGCAGCAGATCGTCGGCGCCAACCCAGTGACGCGACGCGCTCGACCAGCGCGCGCGGTGAGGATCGGCCGCTTCAGGGCCGAGGTCGCCCGGGTGGCTCGGGAAAAAGTGGATCCGCCCACCCGCAACGCCGCGTGACTTCGAGCCAATCCGCCACTGCGCCGAAGGAACTGCCGGAAAGGCCGGGGCCCTCGTCGACGATCGCGAAGCTGCGGTCCGGATCGGCCGTGAGGTGCTCCGCGAGTGCCGTGTCGATCCTGATCTCGCGCCGAAACGGGTGTCCCACCGGTCGCACGGTCGCAGGGATCGCGGCATCGAGGGCAGCGGCCACGAGAGCGGCCAGTCCGGTCCCGATGCTGCGGATGCCGATCACCGTCGTGCCCCGGTCGAGCCCCGAGCGTCGGGCGGCCTCGAGGTAGGTTTCGGGATAGAGCGCGTAGAAGGCATAGCCTTCGGCTTCCTTGACGCGGAGCGTCTCGGCGCCGTCGAGGCGGTTCAGCGCGCGAAGGGCGGACCACGGCAGCGCCGCCGGCTCGAACCCGCTGCGCCAGGACTCGTCGACCGTTCGCGCGAGCGCCACGAGAGCCGACGAAACCACCTGCTCTTGCGACGAGCTTGCCTCCGCACCGCGCTCCCGGAAGGCGGCGTCCGCGATTCCCTGGGCGAGTTCGCTCAGCGACACGAACGCCGAAACGACTGCGGCATGCCGTTCGATTCCGGCCGCCATCGGCTCCACCAGCCTGAGTGTCTCGAGAATGGCGGCGCGCTTGTCCGCGACCCGCTCGACCCGTTCGACATCGCCGTAGACCAGCATCAGGCGGCCCCGGACAGGTGGCGGTACGCGATCGCCCTGAAGCCATCGAAGTCCGGGATGTTCCAGGCCACCCGATTCCGAACGCGCCAGCGCCGGAGCCACTCCGCCCAGGCCTCGTACTGCGCTGGACTGGGCGAGACGAGGGGCCGCTGCGATTTCGCGAGTTCGAGCGCCTCGAGGGGCGCGCGGCCCCGGCTTACGAGCACGCATAGCGCCAGCGTCGCCGACCGGCCGATGCCGTGTTCGCAATGAACGAGCACGCGCTCGCCCCTGTCGAGGTGACGGTTCACGAAGGTGACGCCGGCGTCGAGCATCGCCTGGCTCACACCATCATGATCTTGCGTCGGAAGATGCAGGAAACGGAGCCCGCACTCGGAGAGTTCCGCTTTATCGTCGCAACCCTCGAGGCGCAGATCAACAACGGCGCGGATGTCGAAACGCGCCGCGAGATCCCGGGCCCTCTCGCACGGGAAGCTTCCGCCAACGGCCAGGTGCAGCGTGACCCAGCTGAGGTTCGGCTCCCACACCGGGTCGCCTCATTGCCACGGGATCAGACGACAGCCGCCTTCTGAAAGCGCCGCGTCACGCGCGTCGACTCGCCTTCGCGCTTCTGCTCTTCGGCAAACCAGGCGACCGTCGCCTTGAGGCCGACCTCGAGAGGAGTGCGGGGCCTCCAGCCCAAAAGCTTCGTCGCGCGCGTGATGTCGGGCCGCCGGCGCCGCGGGTCGTCGACCGGCAGGGGCCGGTTGACGATCGCCGAGCGGGAACCCGTCATGGCGATCACGCGCTCGACGAGATCGCGGATGGCGAGTTCGTTCGGGTTGCCGAGGTTCACCGGGCCCGGCAAGCGGTCCTCGTACGCCATGAGGCGCAAGAAGCCGTCGATGAGATCCGACACGTAGCAGAACGATCGGGTCTGCGCCCCGTCGCCATAGATCGTGATGTCTTCGTTCGCGAGGGCCTGACAGACCACGTTCGAAACCACCCGGCCGTCGTCCGCACGCATGCGGGGCCCATAGGTATTGAAGATCCGTGCAACGCGTACCTCTACGCGGCCGGAACGCTCGAAGTCGAAGGTCAGGGTCTCCGCGGCGCGCTTTCCTTCATCGTAGCAGGCCCGAGGTCCGGTGGGGTTCACGTTGCCCCAGTAGGTTTCGGTTTGCGGATGGACCTCCGGGTCGCCGTAGATCTCGCTCGTCGAGGCGAGGAAGAATCGGGTTCTGCTTTTCTCCGCGAAAGTAAGGAGATTGTGAGTGCCGACAACGCTGGTGAGCATCGTGTGCTCGGGATTCGACTGGTAGTGCGGAGGCGAGGCCGCGCAAGCCAGATTGAAGATCTGGCCGATCTTCGTGCGCCCGGACCGCAGCCGAACCGGCAACGGGTGGATGATATCGGCGTCGATGAGGTCGAAGCGGGGCTCGCGCTCGAGGTGACGAAGGTTCAGCCGCCGGCCGGTCTGCAGATTGTCGATCGCGACTACATGAGCGCCGTCGCTCAAGAGTGCATCGCACAGATGGGATCCGAGGAATCCGGCGCCGCCAGCCACGAGCACGAGCTTGCTCTTCCCATTTCTCATGAGATCCATCCTCTACGCTACGATGTTGCAGCACGTCTCAGGCATAAACCTACGTTCCTCAACGTAGGTTCGTAGCTTTGGTTCATTGTTGATCCTCACAAAACACCGGTCCTCGGGGGCGCCAGGAACGTTTCGGCACGAGCGAGGGCCGCGACGAGACCGTCTTCGAGCGTCGCTGCCCGATGGGCTGCCGTATGCTCGGCCAGCACGTGTCGGCGGGCGGCATCGGCCAGCGCGAGGCGCTGCCGCTCGTCCCACTTCGAGAGGACTTCGAGGACGTCGCCGGATTCCCGCGCAAGCACGATCTCGCGGCCCGGCTGCAGCAGCGTGTCGAGCCCATCCCATACGTCCGAGATGATGGGCGTGCCGCAGGCGGCGGCCTCGAACAGACGAACGCTCGGGGAATAGCCGGCGCGAACCATGTCGGCGCGGGTGACGTTGAGGGTGAATCGGCTCGCCGCGTAGAACGCCGGGTGCTCGTGGGGCGCGACGTGGTCGATTCGCTCCACGTTCTGCGGCCAGGCGAGGTCCATCGGATATTGCGGCCCCGCAACCACGAAGCGCAAATGGGGCGCGCGCCGCGCGGGCTCGATCAGCAGGCGCTCGAGGGTCGGCTGCCGATCGGGACTGTACGTCCCGAGGTAGGAGAGATCCCACCTTTTGGTGCGCTCAAGAACCGGGTAGGCGTCCGGGTCCACCGAACAGTAGAGCGCACGCGCCGCCGGGGCTCCGTACCGGCGCATGAGACGCTCGAGGGTGGGCCCGCCCGTGAACGAGAAATAGACGTCGTACCCGGCGATGAGATCGGGGCCGAGATACTCGTAGTCGCCGCGTTCGAGCTTCGCCAGCGTCACCGGCGTGTCGATATCGTAAAACGCCGTCGCGCCACGCGCCGTCGCCTGCACCCAACGTCCGACCGCGACTCCCTCGGGCACGTACGAGCCGACGATCACCGCATCGGCCGCCGCGATGGTCTCGCGATATCGCCCAAGATCCTCCAGGCTGGTGTAAAACTCGAGGCTGCAGAAGTCCGGTTCGAGCAAGTCCCGGTGCGGCGCGTACCAGGGAACGTCCCGCTCCAGAAAGAGCACCTGGTGGCCGCGGCGGGCGAACGCCTTCAGCAGCGCCCGGAACGTCGTCGCATGGCCGTTGCCCCACGACGACGAGAGGCTCAGGCCGAGGACGACGACGTTCAGGCGGGTCCGGGTCACGCCACGTTCCTTTGCCGTTTCCGGGAGATCTCCTGCCTGAGGATGGCATCGACGGCCGCGCCGCGACGCTGATAGGTGTGCTCGGCGAGGATGCGCGCGCGAGCCGCCGCGCCGATCGCCCGGGCACGCTCGGACGTCAGGGTCTCGACATGATGGGTCACGTCCTTGCCGTCCCGCGCGACCAGCACTTCCTCGCCCTCCTTGAGGAAGAGGTCGAGTCCCACCCAGGCGTCGGTGATCAGGCACGCGCCGGCGCCCGCGGCCTCGAAGACCCGGGTCGCGGGCGAGAAGCCGGTCGCCGCCATCGAATCGCGGGCGATGTTGAGCACGGCGAGCGGGCTCGTGTTGAAGGCATTGTGATCGCGCGTGTACACGTGTCCGATATGGCGCACGTTCTCGGGCATGCGTTTGGTCTCCCAGCCGTTGCCGCCGATGAGAAAGGAGCGGCTCGGCAGTCTCGATGCCGGATCGAGGAAGAACTGCTCGACGCGGGCTTCGCGGTCGGGGAGCCGGTTGCCGAGGAACGAGAGATCGGCGCGAAAGCGCTCGTCGACGGCGACCGGGTGGTGGGTCGAGGGGTCGAGCGCATTGTAGATCGGAACGCAGCGCCGCGCACCGAAGCTCTCGTAGGATTCGACGACCGGCGGGCCCCCGCCGTAGGTGAGGACGACGTCGAGAGACGTCATGGCGCGATGCAGCGGGTGATCGGGGCTCGCCCGCAGCTCGGCGAGGGTCGCGGGCGCATCCACGTCCCAAAAGATGCGAATGGCTTCCGGCCGCGAGGCCCTGACGACGCCTTCGAGGAGCTCCCTGTCGAACACGCCGACCCCGGAAGCCTTCACGACCACGTCGGCGCCGGCAGCTTCCGCGATGACGGCGCGTGCCGCGTCCTCCCTCGCGGGATAGACCTTCACCTCGGCCCAATCCGGGGGGTCGATGTCGCGGTGCTTTTGACGCTCGAAAGCATCGGGCTCGTAGAAGGTTATCCGATATCCGCGACGGCTCAGGTCGGCGAGCATGCCGCGGTAATACGTGGCTGCGCCATTCCAGTAGGAGGACAGGAGACTCGAGCCGTAGAACGCGATCTTCATGCAGACATCTCCATCGGCGCGCTGACCCCGAGCGTCGCGAGAATGGCGAGAAGCTGGTCGACCCGGTGAGCACAGGAATGACGACCTTGTATGGCGGCGAGGCCGTTCTCGATCAGGCTGTGACGCACCTCGGGATCGTTCGCGACGGCGCGCAGATGCCGCGCCATCTCGTCCTCGTCCCGTCCGACCAGGTAGTCGTGGCCGGAGCGGAAAAGCCCCTCGCAATCGCTCCACGGGGCGGAAACGAGCGGAATCCCGCACGCGAGCGCCTCGAAGACCCGAATCGTCGGTATGCCGGGCAGCATGGTCACGTAGTAGCGGCGCGGCACGTGCACGGTTGCGAGATGGCGCGCGAAGACCTCCGGCGCTCGGGCATTCGGCAACCAGCCGCGGTAGCTGACGCCGTAGCGGTCGAGCGTCGCGAGCGCGTCGGCCGGATAGCGCACCCCGTAGATGTCGAGCGGCAGGCCGACACGACCGGCCGGCCGCAGGAGATAGGATTCGAGCTCGACGCCGCGCTCCCCGTCCCCCCAATTGCCGATCCAGACCAGACCCTTGCGCTCCTTCTCCTCCGCGGGCCGATGGAAGAGGCGCGTATCGGCGGCCTCATGCCATACGAAGACGCGGCCGCCCCAGCCCCAACGGCGGTAGACTTCGGCGAGAGTCTCGCCGAAGGCGAGAACGCCATCATAGCCATCGAGGTCGAAGGCGCGGATGGCGTTCGGGTCGCTGACGGCCCGATGGTGCGTATCGTGAAAAAGGAGCGTGAAGGAGGCACGCTCGCGGCGGAGCTTTCCGATTGCCGACACGAGCCAGGGCTCGTTCCATTCATGCACGATCACGACGTCGGCATCGGCCAGAATGCCTGCGAGATCGACAGTCGGCTGGAAGGTCCGGGAGGAGAGCTCGGGGTACGCTTCCCGGTACCCCGCGAGCCCGGCTTCGCCATGGTCCTTCAGGAGATTGTCGAGACTCCAGGCGCCCGCGGGTTCCAGTGCCTCGACGGCATGGCCTCGATGAACGAGTTCCCGCAGCACGCCGCGCAGGAAATGCGCGTTGCCGTGATTCCAGCAGGACGCAAGCGAATGGGTGAAGTACGCGAGCTTCATGCGATGGCATCCTCGACCGCGGCGCACGCTGAGGTCGCGACAAGCGACCGATAGACCGGGAGCATGCGCGCACTCATCGCCTCGACGCTGTAGGCGCGCGACCGCGCCTTGGCGGCTCGACCGAGTCGGTAGCGCATCTGCGAGTCGCGCAGCAGGACATCGATCGAACGCGCGAACGCCACATCGTCGTCCGCGGAAACGAAGATCGCCGCGCCGTCCCAGAGCTCGCGGAAGGTCGAAATATCCGAAAGCACGAGGGCGCAGCCGGCCTGCGCGGCCTCGAGCACGGCGAGACCGAAAGGCTCGTAGCGGGCGGCCGAGACGAAGACCGGGCGGCCACTGAGGCGTTGTGCGATCTGACGGTCATCGAGGCTGCCGAGAGCCTGAACGTGCTTGACCGCGACGCGCGCGCCGTTCGGTCCGGCCAAAGGGCCGGCCGCCAGGACTGGAGCCGACAGCCGTGCCGCGGCCCGATCCAGGGTCGCGAGGTTCTTGCCGTCGTCCCACAAGCGGCCGGCGGTGAACACGACAGGCTCAGCGGCCGCGGCCGGCAGGCCGGCAGGGCGGCGGCCGTTATGGACGACGGTCGGAGCGAGGGTCAAGCCGTAGGCCCGTCGCGTGGCCGCCGCAAACGCCGCCGTCGGCGCGACGATCAGATCGGCCGATAGATAGCCGCGCCGCGTCATATCCGTGCGCCAGACGAAGTCCGTCGGGAGGGGTCCGGTCCGGTTGGCGGCCCACCAGGTCGCGACGCACGAGTGCGCGACCGCGACGACCGGAGCCGGAAACGAGGCGCAAGCCGCGAGGGCCGGGCTGTTGAGGTGGACGATATCGGGCTGCGTGTCCGTTGCGAGCCGGGCGAGCGCCCACGCAGCCTCTTCGATTTCGCTCGCCTGTCGCGCGGTCCAGTCCAAAGGCAGTTCGGTCTCGACCAACGCGAGCCCCGCCGCGTCCGCCGCGCTCCGCTGGGCGGCGGACGGATTCGGCCCGATGATCGCGAGGACCGTCTCGACCCCGAGCGGCTTGAGTCCGGAGGCGAGATCAAGCGCGTATTGCCATACGCCGCCCATCGCGTCGGCGGTCATGAAGACGCGCAGGCGGTTCGCGTTTTTCATCATTGCCGACACAAGGCGTTCCTGCTCTCGCATTCCCGCCGCGCGCTTGAAACGTCCGTCATCGCAGCGCCTCCGCTCGCCGGGGCACGGGACCGGGATCGGCTCGGAGCGCCAGGCCGCGCTCGTCCTGGAGCCAGTGCGCCAAGGCCGCGACCCCCTGCTTCCACGGGATCGGAGGACGAAGGCCGAGTTCGCGGGTGGCGAGCCGGTTATCGGACACGTAGTAGCGCTGGTCGCCGGCGCGCCAATCCGAGAAGGAGGCCTCCACGGGACGGCCGGTCAGGTGCTCGATATAGGTGATGAGGTGCTTGAGGCTGATCGCGTTCGCGGGTCCGCCGCCGAGATTGAAAGCCCGGCCCCGCACGCTGTCGATGCGCTGCCACGCCGAAGCGTACGCCTCCACGGCGTCGGAGATATCGAGCACGTCGCGAACCTGACAGCCGTCGCCGTAAATCGAGATCGGCTCTCCCGATAGGGCGCGGATCAGGAAATGCGCCACCCAGCCCTGGTCCTCCGTACCCATCTGCCGCTGGCCATAGATGCAGCTCATGCGCATCACCACGGTGGGCAGCCCGAACGAGCGGGCATAGTCCAGCACGTACTGGTCAGCCGCCCCTTTGGAGCAGCCGTAGGGCGTGTGGAAATCGAGGGGCCGACCTTCGCCGATTCCATCGGCCCGGACGGCCGGGTCGCGTGGGACGTAGCAGTCGTTCGTCTTGTCGAGCGCGACGTCCGCGAGATCACCATAGACCTTGTTCGTCGAGGCGAAAATCAGCGGAACCGGCTCGCTTCGTCGGCGCAGGGCCTCGAGGAGGTTGAGAGTGCCGCGGACATTGACCTCGAAATCGTCGCGCGGTTCGGCGAGGCTTGTGGTGACCGCCACTTGCGCCGCCATATGAAACACGCACTGAGCATCGCGCGCGGCATCGGCAGCCGCGGTTTCGTCGCGGATGTCGCCGGTGACGACCGAGATCTTGTCGGGATGCCGCTTTTCAAGCCACGTCAGGTTCCGCTCGACGCCAGGCCGCACGAGCGCATCGTAGATCAGCACGTGATGGCCCGCACGGGCAAAACGGTCGGCGAGGTTGGAACCGATGAATCCGGCTCCGCCGGTGATCAGGATCGGGCGCCGGCGCAGGAGCGCCGGTGCGCCATCCTTGACGTGATCGTGCGCCCTCATGCGACGAGGCCTCGGGCCTCGAGCTCGCGGCGCGCCTCCTGGACGCGGTCCTCGGCCTGCTGCCTCGCGACCCATTCGGCGAGCTCGGCGAGGCCTTCCGAGAAGTCCCGGCGAGGCGCGTAGCCGAGCTCGTCCCGGATCTTCGCGATGTCCGCGATGCAGTGGCGGATATCCCCGAGGCGCGCCTTGCCGGCGATCTCCGGCGCGATGCTCTTGTGCATGGCTTCCGCCAGAAGCTGCGCGACCTCGGTGACCGAGCGGTCCTGGCCGCTGCCGACGTTGAAGACGCTGCCGGCCGCCCTGTCGTGCTCGAGCGCAAGAAGGAAGGCCTGAGCCACGTCCTCGACGTGAACGAAGTCGCGCCGCTGGCGGCCGTCTTCGTAGATCATCGGCGGCTGGCCGTTATGGAGTCGCGACGAAAAGATCGCGAGAACGCCGGTATAGGGATTCGAAAGCGCTTGGCCGGGGCCGTAGACGTTCCAGAGTCGAAGAGCCACGCCCTCCATGCCGTAAGCCGGCGCCAGGGTCAGGGTGAGGCGCTCCTGCACGTATTTCGTGAGGGCGTAGACCGAGGCCAGCGTCGGGCGCTTCCACTCGGGCGTCGGCACCGGGATCAGCGGACGCCCCTGCGCGTCGACAGGATCCCAGGGCTCGCTGGCGCTCGCCCGCGGCGTGCGGACCACCTCCTCGATGATGCGCCCCTCCGTGTCGCGATAGAGCCCCTCGCCGTAGATGCTCATCGACGACGCCACGACCACCCGATGGACGGGATTCTCGATCAGCTGCTGGAACAACACGGCGGTGCCGTAGTCGTTGACCGAAACGTAGCGGTCGACCGCATACATGCTCTGGCCGACGCCGACCTCGGCCGCGAGGTGCACCACTTTCGTGACACCTTTCAGCGCGCGCAGAAGCGCCGCCTCGTCCCGGACGTCTCCGACGACGACCTCCACCTCCGGATCGAGATGGTCGGCACTGGTCTTCTCCCCGTGGACCTGCTCGATCAGGCTGTCGAGGACGCGCACCCGGTGGCCACGCTCCAAGCACGCTTTCGCGACGTAGCGGCCGATAAAGCCCGCTCCACCGGTAATGAGGACGGTATCCTGGCCCATCGGGTTCCTCGCGCGCGCAAGCTTTGCAGCTACAAACGGGGTGGCTTCATCTTTGTTCCGGCGCCCCTGCGGAAGGATCGGGCACAAACTCGAAAAAACAAGAATCGGATCAAGGTCTTGAGCACGATTCCGCCCTCCGGGAACTACTCACCTTCTTCAAACGTTGACGGCCAAGCTTTTCTCGGAGGCGGCCCCGCCTTCTCGGGACCGTTCTCCCTGCGGAGGGCGGCCAGGGGCCGGTGGTCCGGGCCGACAAGGATGGTTCTCTGCCATGGGCTCGAGCAAGGTGCGTGTCGCGATCGTGGGGGTGGGCAACTGCGCCTCTTCCTTCGTGCAGGGCCTGTCGTACTACCGTGACGCGGAAGGGAACGAGCCGGTTCCGGGCCTCATGAACGTGCAGCTCGGCGGTTACCACGTCGCAGATGTGGAACTGTCCGCCGCCTTCGACGTGAATGCCTCGAAGGTCGGCCGGGATGTCTCGGCCGCGATCTTCTCGCGGCCCAACAACACGCAGCGGTTCTCCGCGGTGCCGCAGAGCGGCATCCGCGTCCATCGCGGCCCAACCCTGGACGGGCTGGGCAAGTACCTGCGCGATGAGGTCGACGAGTCGGACGAAGACGAGGCCGACGTCGTCGACGTGCTCCGGAGGTCCCGCACCGACGTCCTCGTCTCGTACCTCCCGGTCGGTTCGCAGCGTGCGACCGAGTTCTATGCCGAGAAGGCGCTTGAGGCCGGCTGTGCCTTCGTGAACTGCATCCCGGTCTTCATCGCTTCCGACCCTTCCTGGCGCAAACGCTTCGAGGAGCGCGGCGTGCCGATCGTGGGCGACGACATCAAGAGCCAAGTGGGCGCAACGATCGTGCACCGGATGCTCGCGAACCTGTTCCGCGAACGAGGCGTGAGGCTCGACCGCACCTACCAACTCAACTTCGGCGGCAACACCGATTTCAAGAACATGCTGGAGCGCGAGCGGCTCGAATCGAAGAAGATTTCGAAGACACAGGCCGTGGCAAGCCAGCTCGACATTCCCCTTGCGGCTGACGACATCCATGTCGGGCCGAGCGATCACGTGCCCTGGCTCACCGACCGCAAATGGGCCTACATCCGAATGGAAGGCACCACATTCGGGGGCGTTCCGCTCAATGTGGAACTGAAGCTCGAGGTGTGGGATTCGCCGAATTCCGCCGGCATCGTCATCGATGCCGTGCGCTGCGCCAAGCTCGCCCTCGACCGCAGGATCGGCGGCGCCCTCGTCGGACCCTCGAGCTACTTCATGAAGTCGCCGCCGCAGCAGTTCACCGACGGCGAGGCGCGGGAGCGGACGATCCGTTTCGTCAATGGCGACGACCAATAGCGCCACGGAGGCGGGACCGTGACCACCACGTTCTTTCTTGTCCGGCACGCCGCGCACGACCAGGTGGGTTCGGTGCTCTGCGGGCGAATGACGGGCGTGAACCTCGGCTCCGTCGGCCGCGAGCAGGCGCGGCGGCTCGCCGTGCGTCTCGAGAACGAGAGCGTGGCCAGCATCCAATCGAGCGCCCTCGAGCGGGCGCGCCAAACCGCGGAGCCCATCGCGGCGCGCGTAGCGCAACGGGTGGAGCTCAACGAGGGGCTCATGGAAATCGACTTCGGCGCCTGGTCGGGGCGGAGGTTCGATGATCTCGAGCGGGATCCCGGTTGGGCGTCGTGGAACAAGGCCCGCGCGGTCAGCCGGCCGCCCGACGGCGAAACGATGCTGGAAGCGCAAGCCCGCATCGTCGGGGCCATGGAACGGCTCGGACGCGCCTACCCGGACAGGGCCGTGGTGCTGGTGAGCCACGGGGACGTCATCAAGGCCGCCCTGCTCTACCATCTCGGGCTTCCGATCGATGCGTTCGCCCGCTTCGACATCGATGCGGCCTCCATCTCGACCGTCGTCGTCGGAGGCTGGGGCTCGAAGGTCGTCAGGCTGAACGAGATGGTGGCGGAATGAGGACCTCTTTCCCGCTCGCGGTGGCCTGGCGGGTTCGCTCATCGGAGGCGAACGGCGCATGAAGATCGTCGTGTTCGGTCTCACGATCTCGTCGTCCTGGGGCAACGGCCACGCCACCCTCTGGCGGGGCCTGTGCCGGGCCCTTGCGCGGCGCGGTCACCGCGTCGTGTTCTTCGAGCACGACGTGCCGTATTACGCCGCGAACCGTGACCTGCTGGAGGTGCCGGGCGGCGCTCTCGTCCTCTATCGGGAGTGGGCGACGATCCGCCGGCGCGCCGCCTCCGAGGTCGCCGACGCCGATATCGCGATGGTGACGTCCTACTGTCCGCACGGGATCGAGGCGACGGAGCTCGTTCTCGACGCGCGTGGGGCCCGCGTGTTCTACGATCTCGATACGCCGGTGACCCTGTCTCGCCTCAGGGCCGGCCAGACGACCACCTATGTCGGCCCACGCGGGCTCGGCGATTTCGACCTGGTGCTGAGCTACACGGGGGGCGCTGCTCTCGACATCCTGCGGAGAGAACTCGGCGCCCGGCGTGTCGCACCGCTTTACGGGCACGTGGATCCGGATATCCACCGACCGGTCGAGCCGAACGAAGCCTTCAGATCCGACCTTTGCTATCTGGGCACCTACGCGTCCGACCGGCAGGCCGCGCTGGAGACGCTTTTCGTGGAGCCCGCAAGGCGGCGTGCGGAGCGCCGGTTCCTGATTGGCGGCGCGCAGTATCCCCACGACTTCCCATGGGCACCGAACATCTATTTCGTGCGGCACCTGCCCCCGCCCGATCACCCGGCCTTCTTCTCGTCCTCGCGGCTGGCCCTCAACGTCACGCGCCAGGCCATGGCCGAAATGGGCTGGTGTCCGTCCGGCCGCCTGTTCGAGGCCGCGGCCTGCGGCGCGCCGATCCTCTCGGATGCGTGGGAGGGGCTCGACACGTTCTTCGAGCCCGGCTCCGAGATCCTCGTGGCGAGCACCACGGACGAGGCGGTTTCGACCCTCGACCTCACGGACCGGGAATTACGGCGTATCGCCGCCGCGAGTCGCGACCGGACGCTTCGGGAGCACACCTCGGGCAAGCGAGCCGAGGAACTTGAAACGCTGATCGCCGGTTTGGAAGATCGAGCGACCGTGCACTCCGCAGCCGTGTCCACGCCGATCATGGAGGTCTGAGCAATGTGGGGGATCGTGCCTGCGGCAGGACGCGGCAGCCGCATCCAGCCGCTCGCGTTCTCGAAGGAGTTGCTGCCTGTCGGCAGCCGCCTCGACAACGGCGTCGAACGGCCGTGCGCGGTGAGCGAATACCTTGTCGAGCGGATGATCCTCGGCGGCGCGGACAAGATCTGCTTCGTGATCTCGCCCGGCAAGTCCGACATCATGGAATATTATGGGGCCGGCTACGGCGACGCGACGATCGCTTACGTCGTGCAGCCGCAGGCAAACGGCTTGTGCGACGCCGTTTTCCGGGCAACGCCTTTGATCGCACGGGACGAGCCCGTGATGGTCGGCTTGCCCGACACGATCTGGTTCCCGGAAACCGCTCTCGCGGCGCTTCCGAACGACCGGCTGTCGTTCCTCCTCTTCCCGGTCGACCACCCCGAGTTCTTCGACGCCGTGGTGCTCGACGAAGCGGAACGCATCCGCGAGATCCAAGTGAAGCAGATCGGTGCCAAATCGCAGTGGGTGTGGGGCGCGTTCAAGATGCCGGGCCACGTCCTCTGGGATCTGCGAGCCCTATGGCACCGACGGGACCGGCAGGACGAGTATTTCGGCACGCTGGTGAATGCCTATCTCGCCGAGGGCGGTGAAGCCGTCGGCCTCAAGGCAGGCCGGTCCTATGTGGATGTGGGAACGCTTCATGGATATCGTTCGGCCATCAGTCTCTTGAGCGACGTGGCCGAGCGGGACGGCGCCCAGGGGGCGCGGGTGGCGCTCGGCTGGCCCGCGGGGCGCGCCGCGCAGGGCCTCCACGATGCCAACAGGGAGTAGCCTCGGCGATGAATGCGGTCGACCGTTTCACGAAGGACGATATACGCCGGCAGGCCGAGGCGCTGGGCCCGTGGTTTCACAACATCGATCTCGATGGCGTCTGGACGGCGCCGGACCACTTTCTCGGGAACTATCCGGCCGTCAAATGGCAAAGTTTCGCGGGCTCGATCCCGCACGATCTCGCCGGCAAAAGCGTACTCGACATCGGATGTAACGGCGGCTTTTACTCGCTCGAGATGAAGAAGCGCGGCGCCGAACGCGTGCTTGGCATCGACTTCGACGAGGACTACCTCGCCCAGGCCCGCTTCGCCGCGCAGGTGACCGGGTACGACATCGAGTTCCGGAAGCTCTCGGTCTACGACGTCGGTGCGCTCGGGGAGCGCTTCGACGTGGTGCTCTTCATGGGTGTGCTGTACCACCTGCGCCACCCGCTGCTCGCGCTCGATCTCATCCACGAGCACGTCGCGAAGGACCTGCTCGTGTTCCAGTCCATGCAGCGGGGATCGACCGTCATCGATTCGGTCGACCCGAACTACACGTTCTGGCAGACCGAGCAGTTCGATCGGCCCGGCTATCCGAAGATGCACTTCATCGAGCATCGCTATGCGGACGACCCGACGAACTGGTGGGCGCCGAATTCCGCTTGCGTCGAAGCCATGCTCCGCAGCGCCGGCTTCGAGATCATGCAGCACCCCGAGTCCGAGGTGTACATCTGCCGCCGGGGGGTTCCCGCGTACGGCCCCGGCGCAGTCTATCCCGCGAGAGCCGCACAGCGGTCATCGACATGACGGGCGAAGATTGCGAACGCGGAGTGGATGGGACCCGCCGGGCCGGTGCGTCGAGGAGAGGCGAGGAATGATCGAAGCCGCCATGATCTGGAACGAGCCGAACAACAAGTCGCACTGGGACCCGGAGATCGATCCAGGTTGGAGCCGCTTCGCCGAGATGGCGATCGCCGCAGGCAAAGCGATCCGGGCCGAGAATGCGCTGCTCCCACGGGTGCTCGGCGGCATGTCGCCGATCGATCCCGGCTTCCTGCGCAATCTCGACGAGAAGGGCGCGCTCGATCACGTCGACGTCGTCGCGGTGCACGGCTTCCCGCTCGACTGGAACCTGTGGCAGATCCACGAGTGGCCCGCCAAAGTCGACGAGATCCGCGCCGTCACGACGAAGCCCGTCTGGGTGACCGAGGTCGGCGTTTCGACGTTCGGCGCCGAGGAGGTGCAGGTTTTCGGAGTGAAGCGCACGGCCGACCTGCTCGTCGGCAAGGTCCCGCGGATCCATTGGTACTCGCTCTACGATCTCCCCCGTGCGTGGGAGGCAACGACGCGCCACCGGGAGGCCGAGGGCTCATCCTATTACCGGCACTTCTACATGGGCCTCCTGCGCGAGGACGGAACGCCCAAACCGGCGCTCGAGGAATTCGCGAAGTACGCAACCGAGATGGGACTCTGCCAATGGTTCCATTTCGAGGACCATCGGCTCGACGATGCGGTCGCCTGGATGAAGCGGCTCGGCGTACGCCATCTTCGCACCGGGCTGTCATGGGCGGACAGCTTCCGGCCGAATGCACTCGATTGGTTCGACCGCCAGATGGAGGCGCTCGCGGATTTCGAGGTAACGGTGACCTTCTGCTTCACCCCGGAGCACCGCGGGATCCAGCCGCACCATACCAGCGCGCCTCAGGTCAACGAGGAGTTCGCGGAGTTCTGCGCCGCCATGGTCCGTCGATATGTCGGCCCGGCTGGTCCCGTCCGGGAGCGCCGCGCGCTCGAAGCGCCGGTCGGCTGACGGCACTTCGGGGAGGTCTCGTGATGGGCATGTCCGGGCCGGCGGCGAGCTTCCTCGCTCGGCTCGCCGGGGAGGACATCATCCCGTCCGAGCGGATTGCGGTGGTCGTCGCCCACCCGGACGACGAGACGATCGGGCTCGGCGCCCAACTGCCGCGCCTGTCCGGCGTCCAGATCGTGCACGTGACCAACGGGTCGCCCGGCAATCCCGCCGACGCGAATCGCGGCGGCTTCGCGACGCCGGCCGAGTACGCAGCCCATCGCCGGAACGAGCTCGAGGCCGCGATGGCGCTCGCCGGCGTCCCAGGGGCGGCGCTCACGAGCTTCGGAATCACCGATCAGGACGCCGCGCTCCATCTCGTCGGCATCGCGCGCCGGTTGGCGAAGCTCGTCCTTCGGCGCGGCACTGCCGTCGTTCTGACCCACGCCATGGAGGGCGGTCACCCCGATCACGAGGCAACCGCCTTCGCGGTCCGCGAAGCCGCGGGTCTCGTGGCGCGGGTGGATCCCGAACGGGCGCCCGTGATCGTGGAGATGCCGTTTTATTATGCTGGCGAGGCGGGCTGGATCACTCAGCGATTCCTGCCTCTCCCCGACCACCCCGAGCTGACGATCTGGCTCGACGAGGCGCAGCGCGCGTTCAAGGCGCGGATGTATGCGGCCTTCGGCAGCCAGAGGGAGACTCTGAACCTGTTCCCGATCGGCGCCGAGCGGTTCCGGTGCGCCCCGCATTACGACTTCACGGTGCCGCCTCATGCCGGCGAGCTGCTCTACGAGCGGGAGGACTGGGGCATGACCCGCGCGCGCTGGCGCGAGCTCGTGCGAGAAGCGCACGCCGAGCTGCGGGAGGCCCGATCATGAGCCTGACGGTGGTGAGCGTCGCCTACCCGCTCGCGCCCGTCGGCCCGGATGCGGTCGGCGGTGCCGAGCAGGTGCTCTCGCGGATCGACATGGCCCTCGTCCGGGCCGGGCACCGCTCGATCGTCATTGCCTGCGAGGGGTCCCGGACAGCCGGAACGCTCGCCGCCGTTCCCCTGCCCGGCGGGACGCTCGACGAGGCGGCTCGAACACGAGCCCAGGAGCGCACGAGGAGCGTCATCGCAGCCACGCTGCAGAGCTGGCCCGTGGATCTCGTGCACCTGCACGGCGTCGACTTCGACGCCTACCTGCCGCAAGCGGGCGTGCCCGTGCTGGTGACGCTGCATTTGCCGCGCGCGTTCTACCGGCCGGCGGCGCTCACGCCCTCGCGCCCCGAGACGTGGATGCACTGCGTAAGCCAGGCCCAGCATGCGGACTTTCCGGCATCGGACACCCTGCTCGGTTGGATCGAAAACGGCGTGCCGTTCGGCAACCTCGCGGCGCGGCACGCCAAGCGCCGGTTCGCCCTCGTGATGGGTCGCATCTGTCCCGAGAAGGGAGTCCATCTCGCCATCGAGGCGGCGCGGCAGGCCGACATCGCCCTGCTGATCGCGGGCGAAGTCTTCCCCTATGAAGCGCATCGACGCTACTTCGAGGAGGAGGTGCGGCCACGTCTCGATCACCGTCGCCGGTTCATCGGGCCCATCGACTTCGTCCGCAAGCGGCGACTCCTCGCCGCCGCGCAATGTCTTCTGGTGCCATCGCTCGTCCAGGAAACGAGCTCGCTCGTCGCGCGCGAGGCGGCCGCCTGCGGGACGCCCGTGGTCGCGTTCCCGAGCGGCGCCTTGAGCGACACCGTCGAGCACGGTCGGACCGGTTTCCTGGTCGAGGACGTGAACGGAATGGCGCAAGCCATCGGCGAGGCGCCGCGCCTCGATCCGGGTCTCTGCCGGCGGATCGCCATCGAGCGGTTCTCCGAGGCGCGCATGATCGAGCGGTACTTCGCTCTCTACGAGCGTCTCGCACGCAAGCGCAGCGGCCCGGCTGAGATGGACGGAGCGGCATGACGGGCCTGGCGGGGAGGATCATCCGAGACGCCGCGGAGCTCGAAGCCCTCGCCCCGCGCTGGTGGGATCTGTGGCGGCGCTGCCCCGCGGCGACGCCATTCCAGTCCCCGGCCTGGCTCCTGCCGTGGTGGCGGACCTTCGCGCCCGGCGATCTCGTCGCGATGGCCGTCGAACGCGGCGACGCTCTCGTCGGCTTGGCGCCGTTCTACCGCGAGGACGGCACCGAGGGCTGCCGTCTGCTGCCGCTCGGCATCTCGGTCAGCGATTATCACGACGTTCTTCTCGTTCCCACGGCGGCGTCGGCGGCGTGGGAGGTGATCGTCGAACTGGCGAGGCAGGAGCCCGGTTGGGAGCTTTGGGAGTTCGAGGAACTCATGCCCGGCGCGGCGGCGCTGGGGCTCCCCTGCCCTTCGCGCTGGCAGGAACGGATCGAACGCCAGAGCGCATGTCCGACCCTCGCCTTCGGGTCGGGCGACCTCGCGACCTTGCTGCCGAAATCGAAGCGCCGGGCCTTGAACCTGGCACGCAACCGGGCGGCCCGCCGCGGCCCCTTGGCGATCGTGACGGCCGATGCAGATTCGATCGGAGAGTCGGTGGACCAACTGCTCCGCCTGCATTCGTCGCGCTGGGAAAGTCGTGGTCAAACGGGCGTGCTGGAGACGGAGCCCGTCCGGCGCTTCCACCATGCCGCGGCCCGGGCCCTCGCGCAGGCCGGCCTGCTCCGATTCTATACCCTCGCTTTCGACCACAAGGTCGTGGCGGCCTACTACGGCTTCCGCCATCGCGAGCGTGCCTTCTTCTACCTTTCCGGTTTCGACCCCGCTTTCCAATTCGAGAGCCCGGGCGTGCTCTTGATCGCGCTACGGAATGGAGCAGGCGCTGCGGGAGGGCGCCCGGGAGTTCCACTTCCTGCGTGGTCAGGAGGCCTACAAATACGGTTGGGGTGCCCTCGACCGGTGGAACGTGCGACGCTCCTTCCGGCGGAGGGGAGCGCGCCATGTCGCGGCCTGACGACCCGGAACCCTGGCTTGCCCGCTGCCCCGAGCACCTGCGCCCTGCGCTGCGGGCCTGCACGGGCGCTCAAATGCCGCCGAACGTCGCCCTCCTCAAAGTTCTCATGATCGCCCGCGATGCCGAGGAGGCGTACACGGCTCTGCGGCAGGCCCATGACGGCTCGCGCGACGGCGACGAGCGCAGTCGGCTCGCCCGCGTCCTTGCTCTATGGCGGGACAACCCGCAGGCCTTCGGTCTGGTGAAGCGCGTGCTCGGCGGCCTGGAACACCAAAGGACCGCACCGTCGATCGATGAGGGGGTAGCCGACTGGGCCGACGCCTTCGACCGCATGTCGGGTCTCGCGCCGGAGGGGGGCGTTGCCCTTTATGCGCTCGGAAACCCCGACCTCCTGCACGGCGCGACCGCCGAGATCGTCACCCGCCTGCAGTCGTGGGGTCTGCTCGGGCCCGACCGAACCGCGCTCGACCTCGGTTGCGGGATCGGACGCGTCACGGCGGCACTCGCTCCCGCGGTTGAGCACGTCACCGGGATCGATATTTCGAAGGCGATGATCGCCCGCGCGGCTAAGCGCTGCTCCGGACTGCCGAATGTGACGCTCCGCGTCTCGTCCGGACGCGATCTCGCCGACTTCGCCGGCGGCAGCTTCGACTTGGTGCTCGCGGCGGACGTGTTCCCCTACCTCGTCCTGACCGGCGCTTCGCTCGTGGCGGCCCATGTCGCCGAAGCGGCCCGCGTGCTGAAGCCGGGCGGCTCGCTCGTCATCCTCAACATGTCCTACCGCGACGATCCGGAACGCGACCTCGCCGAGGTCACGGCTCTCGCCGAGGGCTCCGGCCTGACGCTGACCCGACATGGCACGCGGGATTTCGCACTCTGGGATGGGGTCACCTTCCAGCTCACGAAGGATCGTGCCGCGTAAAGGCGACCCCTGATCGGTTTCCAGCTCTCAAAGCATCGTGCCCTGTAAGGGCGACCCCTGATCGGTTTCCAGCTCACGACGGATCGTGCCGCGTAAGGGCGAGCCCTGGTCGGTCCCCGCATCGATCCTGGCATTTTGCGGTCGAGCGTTGCGCTGCCCCTTTCGGCACGCACCGGGCGGGTGCTAAGGCAGGGCTCGCGGCCCGGAAATCCTCCATGCGTGCGCTGTATCCGCCCATCGAACCGTTCGACCGCGGCTGGCTCGATGTCGGCGACGGCCATGAGGTGTATTGGGAGGTGTGCGGAGACCCCAAGGGCAAGCCCGCCGTGTTTCTGCACGGCGGCCCGGGTGGCGGCTGTACGCCGTTGCAACGACAACTCTTCGACCCGGAACGCTACCGCGTGCTCCTGTTCGACCAGCGCGGATGTGGGCGCTCGCGGCCCTATGCGAGCCTCGAGGCCAATACCACCTGGCACCTCGTTGCGGACGTCGAGCGGTTGCGGGCCATGATGGGAGTCGAGCGCTGGCTCGTCTTCGGCGGTTCTTGGGGCAGCACGCTCGCCCTCGCGTATGCGCAAGCCCATCCCGAATGCGTGAGCGCGCTGATTGTGCGGGGGATCTTCACGCTGCGTCGTTCAGAGCTCCTCTGGTACTACCAGGAGGGCGCCTCCTGGCTCTTTCCCGATAAGTGGGAGCGTTTTCTCGCGCCTATACCGAACGACGAACGCCATGATCTGATCGGCGCCTACCACCGGCGCCTCACCGATCCGGACCCGGCGATCCAGGCCGAGGCCGCCAAGGCATGGAGTTTGTGGGAAGGCGAGACCATCACGCTCCTCCCGAACGAGGACTACTCCGCCCATTTCGGCGAGGCCCATTACGCCCTGGCGTTCGCCCGGATCGAGAACCATTACTTCGTGAACGGGGGGTTCTTTGCCGAAGGTCAGCTTCTGCGCGATGCCTACAAGCTCGCAAACATTCCCGGCGTGATCATCCAAGGCCGCTACGACGTCGCAACCCCGGCGGTGACCGCGTGGGAACTCCATCAGGCATGGCCCGGAAGCCGTCTCGTCCTTGTCCCGGACGCGGGACATGCGGCGACCGAACCCGGCATCCAGCACCACCTGCTGGAGGCGACCGATGATTTCGCGAGAGGATCCTCGACGTGACCCCGATCGCTCGGGTCAAACGAGAGGAACTATTCGAGATCCGCTAACGCATGTCGGCCAAGACTTGTGTGTCGGAGACCACCGCCGGCGCGGTCGACGCGCTCTGATCCACGGGGGTAGCGGTCGCATACTTCATCGTCGGCAACCTGCCTTGAGCGACCGTCTTCGTGAGGCCGAGGCGTTTGGCGACGTAATAATAACCACTCGCATAATAAGCGACGGTCCGGTCCTGATTGCCGCCCGCGACCCGGTACGCCCCCGCGAGATACCGAACCGCATACGTCAGATTGGTGTCGGCATCGAGCAGGCCCGACGCGCTGCCGGTGTAGCCCATCCCGCGGGCGGTGGCGTGCTTGATCTGCATGAGCCCCAAGGCCCCGCCCCGCCCGACGGCGCGGGGATTGTAGTTGCTCTCCCGCTTCACGACCCGGTGGACCAGGGTATCGGGAAGGCCGTTGGCTGCCGCATGCTGCGCGATGAGATCCTGAAGTCCGGCCGGTTCGGCCTGAGCCGTGGAGACGGCTAAAAGAGCAGCAAACGGCAAAAGACAACGGTACTTCTTCATGTCAGTCCCCAAGCCCACAAGACCGGGAATACCTGCAGGCGATTGAGGCCAAAATCAGGCCAAGCTTGCCGAGGTCGGCCGCCCCGAAGGAGCCGCTGGGACACCGCGACGGGGTCCAGCTTCGCGGGCGGCGTCCGGATCGGAGCTTTGGCCGCGGTTCCGCTTCGAAGGGTGAGGAGGTTTTTCGACGAACTGCGAACGCCTCCAATCCAAAGCAGCGTTGCGTTTTTTCTCGGTTTCGGCCTATCACAAGCGCGGGTGCCGTTTCGGCATCCCCTGCCGAACAGCGGGAGTTGCCGTTGACCAATTCCGAAATCGTGTTGCAGACGGAAGGGCTCAGCAAGTCGTTTTCAGGCTTCATTGCCGTGCAGGACGTCAATTTCACGCTCCAGCGCGGTCATATCCATGCGGTCATCGGCCCGAACGGCGCGGGCAAGACCACCTTCTTCAATCTCCTGACGAAATTTCTGCCTCCGACGAGCGGGAAGATCTATTATCAAGGTGAGGACATCACGGGCCTCAAGCCGGCGCAGATCGCCAGGCGCGGGATCGTTCGGTCGTTCCAGATCTCGGCGACATTCCCCCATCTGACCGTGATCGACAACGTGCGGCTCGCCTTGCAGCGCAAGCTCGGGACCATGTACCACTTCTGGCGCTCCGACGAGACCTTGCGCGTCCTCGACGACCGGGCGCGCGAGCTCCTCGCGCAGGTCGGCCTGGAACGGTTCGCGGCCTTGGAGGCCGTGGAGCTGCCCTATGGACGCAAGCGGGCGCTCGAAATCGCGACGACGGTGGCGCTCGACCCCGAACTCATCCTGCTCGACGAGCCGACCCAGGGCATGGCGCACGAGGACATCGACCGCGTGAAGGGCCTGATCAAGCGAATGGCCGAAGGGCGCACGGTGCTGATGGTGGAGCACAACATGGCCGTGGTCTCCGACATCTCGGACCGCATCACCGTCCTTCAGCGCGGCAAAGTCCTCGCGGAGGGCACCTATAGCGAGGTGTCGACCGACCCTCGCGTCGTGACCGCCTATCTCGGCACGGCCCATTGAGAATGAAGCCCTTTCTCGAAATCTCCAATCTTCATGCCTGGTACGGCGAAAGCCACGTGCTGCATGGCGTCGACGTCACGGTTGAGGAGGGCGAGGTCGTCAGCCTGCTGGGGCGCAACGGCGCCGGCCGGACCAGTACCCTGCGCGCCATTCTCGGGCTCGTTTCGCGGCGCGAGGGTTCGGTCCGGATCGCCGGCCGCGAGACCATCCGCATGGCGGCCCACCGCATCCCGCGCCTCGGAATCGGGTACTGCCCGGAGGAGCGCGGGATTTTCGCCACCCTGACGGCAGAGGAGAACCTCGAGCTCCCGCCCCGGGTGGCCGAGGGCGGCATGTCGGCCACCGAGATCTATCGCATCTTCCCGAACCTCGAGGAGCGTCGTTCGAGCCCGGGCACCAAGCTGTCGGGCGGCGAGCAACAGATGCTGGCGATCGCCCGGATTCTGCGCACCGGGGCCAAGCTTCTTCTCCTCGACGAGATTTCGGAGGGCCTCGCGCCCGTGATCGTGCAGAAGCTCGCGGAAACCATCCGCCTCCTGAGGGGCCGCGGTTACACGATCTTGATGGTCGAGCAGAACTTTCGCTTCGCGGCTCCGCTTGCAGATCGCTTCTACGTGATCGAGAATGGTCGCGTCGCGATGCAGCTCGACCAGAAAGAACTCCAGGAGCGGCAGGACGATCTTGCCCGTTTCCTCGGCGTCTAGAGCTGGTTCCGCTTTCGTGGAATCGGACCTCGTCGATCGCTGCCGCATTTTCAACGGCGAACCGGATCCCCTTCGCTTGAGGATGCACTAGATACCCTTAAGAAAAACCGGGAGAAATACATGCGTAAGACACTTTTGGCCTCCGCTGCCCTAGCCGTGGTGCTGAGCGCTCCGGCGCTCGCCCAGCAGATCTCGGGCGACGTGGTGAGGATCGGCGTGCTGACGGACCTTTCCGGCGTCTACTCCGACTTCGGGGGGCCGGGCGCCGTCGAGGCTGCGCGGATGGCCGTGGCGGATTTCGGCGGGAAGCTGAACGGCAAGCCGATCGAAATCATCTCCGCCGACCACCAGAACAAGCCCGACGTCGCGGCGAGCAAGGCGCGCGAGTGGTACGACACCCAGGGCGTCGACCTGATCACCGAGTCGCTGAACTCGGCCGTCGCCCTTGCCGTGTCCAAGGTCGCGACCGAGAAGAAGAAGGTCCAGATCGTCACGGGCGCGGCGACGAGCCGCCTCTCGAATGAGGATTGCGGGCCGTACACGATCCATTACGTCTACGACACCATACTCTCTCGCAAAAGGCACCGGCGCGGCGGTCGTGAAGGCCGGCGGCGACACCTGGTTCTTCCTGACGGTCGATTACGCCTTCGGGCACAGCCTCGAGAAGGACACGAGCGACGTCGTGAAGGCGGCAGGCGGCAAGGTGCTCGGCGCCGTCCGGCACCCGCTGTCGGCGACCGACTTCTCGTCGTTCCTGCTCCAGGCGCAGAGCTCGGGCGCCAAGGTCGTCGGCCTCGCCAACGCGGGCGCGGACACCATCAACTCCATCAAGGCGGCCTTCGATTTCGGCATCATGCCGAATCAGCAGCTCGCCGGGCTTCTCACCCTCGTGTCCGACGTGCACGGTCTCGGCATCGAACAGGCCCAAGGCCTCTACACCACCGAGGCGTGGTATTGGGACCAGAACGACGAGACCCGTGCCTTCGCGAAGCGCTACTTCGAGAAGATCCAAAAGATGCCGAACTCGAACCAGGCCGGTGTCTACTCGGCGGTCGCCTAACTACCTCAAGGCCGCCCAGGCGGCCGGGTCCGACGATGCCGACGCCGTCGTCAAGCAGCTCAAGTCGATGACGATCAACGACATGTTCACGAAGAACGGGAAAATCCGTCCAGGACGGACTCCACGTCCACGACATGTACCTGTTCCAGGTGAAGACGCGCGAAGGAGTCGAAGTACCCGTGGGACTACTACAAGCAGCTCGCGGTCATTCCGGGCGATCAGGCCTTCCAGCCGCTTTCGAAGTCGGCCTGCCCGCTTGTGAACAAGTCCTGATCACGTGACATCGCGGAGCGGGCCGACGCGCCCGCCCCGCGATCTTGATGCCGTCGTCGCCGCCGTTCGACCCCCGCGAAGGCTTTCCAGGATTCCGCTGCGATGGAGATCTTCGGCCGTCCGCTTCCAGCCCTCGCCTCGCAGGTCGTCCTCGGCCTCGTGAACGGCTCCTTCTACGCGATGCTCTCGCTCGGGCTCGCCGTCATCTTCGGCACCTTGAACATCGTGAATTTCGCCCACGGTGCCTTCTACATGGTCGGCGCATTCGGGGCCTTCTTCGCGTTCACGGTCCTCGGGATCAACTACTGGGTCGCGTTGATCGTGGTCCCGCTCGTGGTCGGCGCGCTCGGCATCCTGATCGAACGGGGCCTGCTGAAGCCGCTGCGCGGCCTGGACCCGCTCTACGGGCTGCTCCTGACCTTCGGGCTCTCGCTCATCCTCGAGGGTGTTCTGCGGGACTACTACGGCAGTTCGGGTCGTTCGTATCCGCGGCCGCCGGCCCTGAACGGCGCCTGGAACCTCGGGTTCATGGCGCTGCCCGTCTCGCGCGCGTGGGTGATCGGCGTCTCGCTCGTGGTCTGCCTCGCGACCTGGTTCGTGATCGAGCGGACGCGGCTCGGCGCCTATCTGCGCGCCGCCACGGAGAACCCGTCGTTGACCCAGGCCTTCGGAGTCAACGTCCCGCTCCTGGTGACCGTCACGTTCGGGTTCGGCGTGGCGCTCGCCGGACTCGCCGGCGTGCTCGCGGCCTCGGCCGTCCAAATCACCCCGCTCATGGGATCGAACATCATCATCGTGGTGTTCGCGGTGGTCGTGATCGGCGGGATGGGCTCGATCCTCGGCGCCATCCTGACGGGCCTCGGCCTCGGCGTGATCGAGGGGTTGACCCGCGTCTTCTATCCCGAGGGTTCGGCCACCGTGGTGTTCGTGATCATGGCGATCGTCCTGCTGGTCCGCCCGGCGGGCCTTTTCGGAAAGGCGTGAGGACCCCGATGAACGCGCGCATCATCGCCTTTGCCGCCGTCGTGGCCTTCGGGCTCGCGGCGCCGTTCCTGGGGCTCTACCCCGTCCTGCTGATGAAGCTTCTATGCTTCGCGCTGTTCGCCTGCGCGTTCAACCTCCTGATCGGCTTCGTCGGCCTCCTCTCCTTCGGTCACGCCATGTTCTTCGGCAGCGCAGCCTACGCGGCCGGACACGCGATGAAAGTCTGGGGCTTCACACCGGAACTGGGACTGCTCTTCGGCATGGCGGTCGCTGCGGTGCTTGGACTCGTGGTCGGCGCCCTCGCGATTCGGCGCCAGGGCATCTACTTCGCGATGATCACCATGGCGTTGGCCCAGATGGTCTACTTCGTCGCCCTGCAGGCGCCCTTCACGGGCGGCGAGGACGGGCTGCAGGGGATCCCGCGCGGCGCCCTCTTCGGAGTGCTGCCGCTTCAGAGCGACCTGACCCTCTATTACGTGGTGCTCGCCATCGTGGTCGCCGCCTGGCTGTTGATCGCCCGCATCGTCCACTCGCCCTTCGGTCAGATCCTCAAGGCGATCCGCGAAAACGAGCCGCGGACGATCTCGCTCGGCTACGACACCGATCACTTCAAGCTCCTGGCGTTCGTGCTCTCCGCAGCGCTGGCGGGGCTTGCCGGTGCTTTGAAATCGGTCATTCTCGGGTTCGCGACCCTCTCGGACGTGTACTGGGGGACATCGGGCAGCGTGATCCTGATGACGCTCATCGGGGGTATAGGAACGCTCACCGGACCCGTCATCGGGGCCTTCGTGATCACGGGGCTCGAGAATATCCTGGCCGATCGGGTCGGCTCATGGGTGACGGTGATCCTCGGGGTCATTTTCGTGGTGAGCGTGCTTCTGTTCCGGCAGGGCCTGGTCGGAACAGCGATGCGCTTCGTACCTCGGCGCCACGCGCGTCAGCGCGAGAGTCCGGCCTGACGGAGGGGCCAACCGCCCGTCCCGAAGGCCGGGATCCCAAGGATCGTTGTCGCAGAGTCTTGCGCAACCATCGCCGGCGCGCTGTCTTGCAGCGATGAATCGGACCAACTGGCGCGAACGGCGCAACCACCGGGCCCTCGAACAGCTCTCCTCACGCGTCACCAACTCGTTTCCGAACGCGGTCTGGCGCCATGCACTGGCCTCGAAGAGGGTGCCCGACACCTTGACGGGCGCAGTCGGAGCCTACTGGCAGGCGCACCCCCTGCGCGCAGAGCGCCTGGCCCGGGCACTCGCGGCTTTAAGCGGACCTCCCGCGGGATGGTCCTGGACCCTCGACGTCGACCGCCGGGACGGATTGCCGACCCACTTTCGAACGCCTCCCGCGCCCTTTCGGGAAGCGGCATTCTCGCGAGGACGCGGTTCCTGCTGCATCTGCGGCCAGCCGGTCTTTCGCTACGGATGGCACAGCGACCTGTGGTGCGACGGACGCCCGAGCGTGCGGGCGACTTGGCACCAGGCCTGCGCGGTCGCGTGGAAATTCTGGACCGCGCCGCATCTCCAAACCCCTGTGCTGAAGCGCGTTCAGAGGTTTCGCTGTGCCCTGACCGGGAAGCGCCTTCCAGCGGTGTCCGAGGTCGACCACCGGGTGCCGCTCTTCCGCGTGTGGCGGAAGCACCGCTGGGAACCGTGGCCAAGGCTGCTCCAGTACTGGGGCCTGCCGAATCTCCAGGTGATCACGCGCGAAGCGCATCTGGCGAAATGCGCTGCCGAAGCGGAAGACCGAGCCGCCCGCCTCTCGAGACGCCGCCAAGTGCGAAGCCAGAACGCTTCGCGTGCAACCGGTCTTGTGCCCGCTGAGGAGGCCTAGACATCGTGCGGCCCATGCATCTTTCACGAGCGCAGGCACGAGAGAGAGAGCGCACGGGGCGCGAGCTGCGGCCACAAGATCGGCCGGCCGACAGTCATTCTCGTCACGGCAAGCGCTCACCGTTGTCCAGGAGACAGCATAAGACCGATACGAGCAGCCTCACGGACAGTCCTGAGCCGCCGGCGTACAATCTTTTGGTCTTGAATTCCCGAAGGTCGAAGCAGAAGCCTTTCAGCACTGAGGGCTAAACTGAACCATCTAAGCTATTCTGTAACGGAGGGGTACTTTCGATTGTCTCAGGGGGCGGCTGAGAGTCTTTCCAACGGAACAGAAGATATTAGAATGGGCAGGCGAATCAGAGCCCAGCCGGCCGGCCTGCCATCCACAGAGCCGAGCCTTAGGATGTCTCTTCGTCGTTGAAGAGGCCATCTTCGGGTTTACCTATGGGAAAGTTCGACACATACTCGCGCCGAAATCGGCTCGCTGGGGTACGCACGTGAGCCAGCAGGTAGGTCATGGGATGTCGAACGCTGTCGCACTGATGGACGACCCGGACGTCCTTTTTCTCGATGATGAGCCGGCACCCGAGGGGAACCAGGAGAGCCGAGCCTGGACGATCGCCATTATCGACGACGACGCGGCCGTGCACGACGGGACGCGCTTCGCCCTGTACGATTATGTCCTGAACGGGAAAGGCCTACGAATCCTCTCCGCCTATTCGGCAGCGGAGGGCCGGGAACTCCTGGCCTCGGAGCCGGGCATCGCAGTCGTGTTCCTCGACGTCGTGATGGAGACCGATACGGCGGGGCTCGAACTCGTCGAGTACGTCCGAAACGAACTCGGGAACAAGACGGTCCGAATCGTCCTGCGGACGGGACAGCCCGGACGGGCGCCCGAGCGCCAAGTGGTCGTGGACTACGACATCAACGACTATAAGGCGAAGACGGAGCTCACGGCCGACAAGCTGTTTACGACTCTCACGGCCGCCCTGCGCGGATACGAGCAGTTGCAGCGGTTGACGGAAACCAGGCGCGGGCTGGCCGTCATCGTCGATGCGGCGGCCGCCTTCTTCGATGTCGCGACGATCGAGCGCCTCGCGCCGAGCGTCCTGCCGCAGCTGAACCTTCTGCTCCAGGCGAAGGGCAGCGGGGTTCTTGCGGTTCGGGAGGCGGATGAGCCCGGCGAGGCCGTCGTGTTGGCCGCATCCGGGAGGTACGAGGATCTGACGGGCAGGAAGCTCCGCCACCTCGATCCAGCCATGCGGGAACGGCTGACCGCGGCCTTCGAGGCAAAAAACACCGATTTCGCCGCCGGCCAGCCCATCCTCTACCTCGCGGGCAGCGGGCGGGAGATCGTCGTCCTCCTCGAACCCGGTAAGCCGCTGAGCGACCTCGATCGGGACCTGCTCGAGCTGTTTTCAGGTCATCTGTCCCTCGCCTTCGACAACGTCACGCTCTGCGGGCGGCTGCAGGACTCGAACGCCCGGCTGGAGGAGCGGGTGATTCAGCGGACCTCCGAGCTCCAGCGCGCCAACCAGCGCCTGGCCGCGCAGAGGGCGAGCCTCCGGCGGGCCAACACGTTCAAGAACGAGATGCTCGGGACGGTCGCTCACGACCTCAAGAACCCCCTCGGAGTCATTCTCGGGCGAACGGAGATTCTGTCGGACCTGCTTGAGCTTCAGCCCATCCCCTTCGAGTCCGCGCGAGCTCAGCTGACACATATTCGGGACTGCGCCAAGCGCTTGACCAGAATGGTGGACGACCTGATGGCCCAGGCCATCAACGACACGCTCGATATCTCGATCCGCCGCGATCCTCTCGACTTCGTGGCGCTCGTGACGGAGGTCGTCGCCGCCAACGGACCTTCGGCGGATCGAAAGCAGCAAACCCTTTCGCTGAAGGGATTGGCGAGTGTGCGCGTGAACGGCGATCAGGAACGTCTGCGCGAGGCCATCGACAATCTCGTCGGCAATGCCATCAAGTATACGCCGATCGGCGGCGCGATCGAGGTTTCGGTTTCGACCGATCGTTCCGGAGTGGTTTGCAGCGTAAGCGACGACGGGCCAGGCCTGTCGCCCGAGGATCTCGCGCGGGTTTTCGGCCGATTCCAGCGGTTGTCGGCCAAGCCGACGGCGGGAGAGGGTTCCACGGGCCTCGGCCTTTCGATCGTCAAGCGGATTGCCGAGCTGCATGGCGGGCGAGCCTCGGCCCAAAGCCTCGGTCCGGGTCTCGGCTCGACGTTCTCGCTCCATCTTCCGGCCGAGGTGGCCGGGGCTTGAACGTGGGGAGCTCGCGTCCGCGACGCCCAGCCGGGACCACGGCCGGACATCCCAGGCGCGTGCGGGAGGGGCCCGGCGACGAGATCAGACGGAAGACTCACGCGACATCCCAGAAGGTTGGGCCGTGACGGGAACTGGGCAACACATCATTGTCGTGGACGACGAGCCTGCCGCTCGCGAGATGGTCGGTGATTATCTCAAGATGCATGGCTTCCAGGTCACCTTGTGCGACGGCGGCGGGAGCCTGCGTCGCGCGATCGAGGGAAGCCCGGCGGACCTGATCGTGCTCGACCTCAACATGCCCGAGGAGGACGGGCTTTCGATCGTGCGGGACCTCAAGTCGAGGAGTTCCGTCCCGATCATCATGCTGACCGCGACGGCCAGTCCGATCGACCGTGTGGTCGGCCTGGAACTCGGGGCCGATGACTACATCCCGAAGCCATGCGAGCTCCGCGAACTGGTGGCGCGCATTCGGTCCGTCCTGCGCCGCGGCGGAGGGAACGCACCGCCCACGCAGGCCACCGAAAGCGCATCTCGCAGCGTTCGCGTCGGCACCAAATGGTTCGACCTCGAGACCCACCGGCTGCGCGATGACGCCGGCGTGGAGCAGGTGCTTACCAAGTCGGAATACGCGCTCCTGCGGGCGTTTACGGATCATCCCAAGCGGGTTCTTTCCCGTGATCGCCTGCTTGATCTTGCCGATGCGCGCGATCCTGATGCTTTCGATCGTTCCATCGATGTGCGGATCAATCGCATTCGCAAGAAGGTGGAACCTGATGCCGCCAACCCGCAATTCATCCGAACGGTGCGCGGGATGGGCTACGTGTTCCGGCCCGACGGCGATTAGCGCGTCCGATCCTCGGGAATTGTTGCGTCCCACCGGGCGCATGAAACAGGACGGGCGCTGACGCAACGTTCCTGGAACTCAATACTCCCCTAACGTAAACCGGGCGCAACGTGCGCTCTTTAGCAATCGACCTCATCGGAAGACCTGACGAACGGGCCCGGGAGGATGCGATGCGCGGTTTGCTAAAGATGAGTGCCCTGAGTGCGGTGCTGTCGTTTACGCTGGTGACGGCATACAACCACGCCTGGTCTTCGCAGGCCGAGCCCGCTCAGCGGAAGATCTATCAGGAGCGGTTGTCGACGGACGACGCATCGGCGCGGGACACCCTCCCATCCTCTCCTGTCGCCCTCCCCTCGATCTCGACTGCCCTGAAGGGCGACCGTCTCGCCGCCCACCCGGACTGTATCGACCAAACCTGGCCGCACATTGCGCCTGCCTGCTTGGCTGCGAGCAACGCGGGCTTGCAGGAGAAGCGCGTGCGGACGATCACGATCGAGGCGCGCGAGGGGGCGAACACGTCGGTATTGGTCCGCGTCCCCCAGGCCGAGATCGCCTCCCGCTGACATCGCCGTCCCCAACGAAGGGCAACGCCATGCCGTATCTCACGTCGAGCGCCCTGTTAAACGATCCCGAAGGATTGGCCTTCCTTCGCTCCGTGCTCAAGTCCCCGGCAGGGTCGTGCGCCGGTTCCGCCGAACACGACGGACGCCGGGTCCGCGGAACGTCGGCCGCATCGGCAGTGCCAGTGGATCGCGCCCAGGCGGCGCGCTCCGAGTTGCTTCCCCTGGTTCACAACGCATCGCATTTCCGGAGGGAAACATGAAAATTTCAAAGCTGTCCGTTCCGTTCGCCTTGGCGGGTGCTCTCGCGGGTCTGATCTTCGTGTCGCCGGCCCTCTCCTCGAAGGGCCCCGTCCACCGCGTCGACGCTCCCCTCGAGCGGCCGGCGAGCACGAAAGCGCAGCGCTCGTCGAGGCCGCCGGGCCCATCCAAGGCGGCTGCCATGGAATGTGCAACGGCGCGCCGCTCTCTCTGGACCGAGGGCGAGGGCTGGATCGTCCGCCGCGTTCCGATCTGCCACTAGTGGAGCCCGATGGGCCACCTTCCCGCAGCACGGCGAGCTGACCGCCGAGCCTTTCGGGTGGCTCAAGGCTTCAGATCGACGTGTTCGAAGATGTGCCGTCCGAGCGGGTCCATTTCGAAGCCCACGACCTCCTGACGGGTCGCCATGAAGACGACGGAGTGCGCCAACGGCACCCACGGCGCCTCCGCCTTGAAGATCACCTGAGCCTCCCTGTAAAGGCGTTCCCGTTCGGTCCGATCGGCAACGCGCTTTGCCTGGGTCACGAGGCTGTCGTATTCCGGGTTGCACCACTTCGCGATGTTGTTGCCGCCGACACGAGCACCGGCGCAGCCCAGCAGGACATGCAGGAAGTTGTCCGGGTCGCCGTTGTCGCCTGTCCAACCATAAAGGGCCATCGGTGCCTCGCCCGCCTGGATCCGCGCTCGGTACTGGCTCCATTCGTCGGTCACGAGCTTGAGGCGGATGCCGACCTTCGCGAGATCCGCCTGTATCATCTCCGCGACGCGCTTGCCGTTGGGCGTGTAGGGCCGGCTCACGGGCAGGTACCAGAGGTCGGTCTCGAACCCTTCCGGATACCCGGCCTCGCGGAGCAGGCGTTGCGCCTCGGCGACATCGAACTCGTAGTCCCGAACGTCGTCGTTGTGAGACCACAGCGTGGGCGGAATCGGGTTCTTCGCGACGACACCGGCGCCTTGATACACCCCCTCGATGATCGCTCCTTTATCGATCGCCATGTTGACGGCACGGCGGACCCGGACGTCGTCGAAAGGCCTTTTCGTCGTATTGAGCGCCAGATAGCCGATATTGAGACCCTCTTGCTGAAGCAGCTTCAGGCTCTTGTCGGCGGTGATCTTCGGAAGGTCCGTCGGGTTGGGAAACGCCATCGCGTGGCATTCTCCCGCCTTGAGCTTGGTCAGGCGGACGGCCGGATTCGGCGTGATCGAGAACACGAGCGACGTGATGGCCCGTTCGCCACCCCAGTAATCCCGAAAGGCATTGTACCGGATCGCGACATCCTTTTGAAAACCCGAAAACGCAAAAGGCCCCGTCCCGACCGGTTCCAAATCGAGACGCGACGGCGTGCCGGCGTCGAGCAGCGCCTGGGCGTACTCCGCCGAGAGGATGACGTTGTACGGCATCGCCATGTTGCCAAGGAAAACCGCGTCGGGCCGGGTGAGACGTATTCTCACCGTGTGAGCGTCGACCTTCTCGATCGCGCTCAGCAGCTCCTGCATCCCCAAATCCTTGAAGTAGTCGTACCGGGAGCCCGAGACCCGATGGTAGGGATGGTCTTCCTTCCATTGTCGGTTCAACGAAAAAAGGACGTCGTCGGCGTTCATCTCGCGTGTCGGCTTGAAGCTCGCGTTCGAGTGGAACCGCACGCCCTGGCGCAGACGAAAAACGTAGTCGCGCCCATCGTCCGAAACCCTCCACGACTCGGCGAGGCCCGGCACGAGGGTCGTCGAACCCGGTGCGAACTCGACAAGGGTGTTGAACATGGGTCGTCCCGCATTCATGCCCGTCGTGGTCGTGACGATCTGCGGGTTGAGAGATTCCGGATTACCCTCGGAGCAGAACACGAAGGTCTTGGCGGTGGCGGAGGCCGTCGGGAGACATGCGAGCATCAGAACGGTGATCAGAATCCGGATCATGCCACGCGCTCCTCCGACGCGAGGGTCGGACCGGGGCTCGCTTCCGATACCGTCAGGGGCACATCGATCGTGAATCGCGCGCCCTCGCCGGGGCGGCTTTCGACCGAGATCACGCCCTGCAGTTTCGCGGTCACGAGGTTATAGACGATGTGCAGCCCCAGCCCGGTGCTGCCGCGGTCGCGACCGGTCGTGAAGAACGGATCGAAGATCTTGCCGATGTGCTCCGGCGCGATGCCCTTGCCGTTGTCTGCGAACACGATGCGAACGACGCGCTGCGAGAATTTCGCGACCGTGATGGTGAGTCGGCCCGAAGCCCCTGCGGGATAGGCATGCACGATGGCGTTCATGATGAGGTTGGTCAGCACTTGGCCGAGACTGCCGGGATAGCTGTCCAGTTCGAGATCCGAAGGGCACTCCACGGCCACCTCATGACCGCTCTTGCGGAGCAAGGGACCGAGGCTCGTGAGCAGCTCATTGAGCCAGCTGCTGAGTTCGAAGCGGCGTCGTTCGCCGCTGGCCTGATCGACGGCGACTTGCTTGAAGCCGTAAACAAGATCGATGGCACGCGTCAAATTGCTCACGAGAAGCCGCGTGCCTTCGCCGAGGCGCGACAGGCCCGCATCGAAGTCCGAGCGCGCGAGACGGCCGCTCTTCGCGCGTTCGCGAACCTGGCCGACTTCCCGCTCGAGCGTGGTGGCGGTCGTGAGAGCGACCCCGAGAGGCGTGTTGATCTCGTGCGCCACTCCGGCGACAAGCTGCCCGAGCGAGGCGAGCTTCTCGGCCTGAATGAGGTTCGACTGCGTCTCCCGCAATTCTGCGAGGGTCGCGTCGGCACGGTTCTTCGCCCGGCGCAAAGCGTCCTCGCGTCGTCCGATCTCCTCGACGAAGAAGTTCACCGCCTTCGCCATCGAGCCAAGTTCGTCTCCGCGCGCGGCCTCGGCGATCGAACCGGCCGTCGGATTGGCCGCGAGCTCGATCATTTTTTCCTTGAGGCTTCTCAGGGGCTCCGTGATCGACCGCGCTACGAGCAACGCCGTGCCGGAGCCGAGGAGCAACCCGATGGCTGCGCCGAGCAACAGAGTGGTACGGACGACTTGCCCGATCCGGTCGGCCTCGCTCGTGAAGAGTTCGTTGAGGTCGCCGGCGCTCTGGATCATCGCGCCCGCCGCGGAATCCATTGCTGCCATGACGCGGTTTTGGCCCGCTAACCCCTCCGCCGTCGTCTCAAGCCCCTCGCGCCACCGGTCGATCGCCTCGATCATCTCAGCCTGAATGAGCGGCGAAATCGGCAGGGTCGCGACGGTCACCCGCAGCTTCTCGCTGTCCTTCAGCACCTGGGCGGCCTCGGCGACGTCGCGCCCCGCCAGAGCCTCGGCGACCCTCCGATCGAGCTTTAGGCTTTCGATCGCGACGTTCTGGGTCACCTGTTCGGTTTCGGCAGCATGGACCGAGTAGGTAAGGAGCTGGGCCGCTTCTTCATGCAAAGCACGCTGTTCGGTCGAGTGGACCTTGACGATCCGCTCGACCCAGTCGGCGAGCCGCTGATAGGCCGATTTTGCCGCGGGAGCCGACGGGTCCTGTTCGAGTCGGGCTGGCGCTTCGTAGGCGCGGATCAGAGCTCGGAGCTCGTCGGCGGCGGCGGCCCTGCCGTCATCTTCCAGGCGCTGGGCGAGGTCGCTTGAGGCATTACGCAGGCGCGCGGCTTGGAACGATTGGGCGGTCGAGCTCGGGGAGGCCGCGCCACTCCCGACCTGGCTGTCATGCTGCACGGCCGCCGCGACCGCGGCCTGGAGCTCGTAGGCCCGATCCACGATATCACGGGCAAATCGCAGCTTCCGGTCACTCTCGGCAAGGGAGGCGATGATGTCGGTGTTCGAGGCATGCTGGCGCTCCCGAGCCTTGTCGGTCATCTCGATCAAGGACGCCGCTCGGGTGCTCATCTCCGATATCAGCCGATCGTTGCGGATCGTAAATTGCATCAGCCGCCACATCTGATCCTGGTACCCGACCAGAGCATTGCGTGTGCCGACGACCATCGAGCGGTGGGTTGGGCTGTCATCGACCTCCGCGAGGGCATCGAGCTTGGCGAGCCCGTTCGAAGCGAAATCGGCCAGGCGGGACGAATGCACCGGCCGCTCGGCCGCGCTCGCCCTGAGATATTCGTTGCGCTCGAACGTCACTCCGAGGAGGTCGCGGTACACGGCGCCTGCGAGAACCGCGCCTTCCCGCGTTCGTTCGGCAGCGCCCAGGAGCAGCCAAGCGATCAGCGCGATCACCGCCGCGATTACGATCGGTATCCCGCCGACGAGAGCAACTTTGTACCTGATCCGCATGAGCGTTCCGCGTCTGTGCCCGGTCGGGCGGCGGATTGCGGCCCAGCGGCGCTGGGGCCTATTACAACTGATCAGCGCGCGGGCCTCAATAGAAGGTGCGTAAGCGTTCAACGCGGCCGCCGTCCTATCGCAGGAGAGCCAGGACACTCCCGGCGATCCGCTGCAGGCGGTCCGCTGTGAGTTCACCGTCGCTGGCATGCTCGATTGCGTTCACGATCTCCGCCGAGGACGGCTGGTCGGAACGGATTTCCTCCAGAAGGTTCATGATCTCGCGTCTGCGCGCTTCGGCGCGCGGATCGGCCATCGTTTCACCTCGCGGCTCCGGCACCCACGTGTTCAGAAATCGCGCCTTTGGCGGCATGGCATCACCTCCGAGGCCGGGACCCTACAAAGCTGACGTTTCAGCCATATTGCGCCGCCAGGCGGTTTGGCCACTGAGGACGGCGACACGGCCGGGATGAATGTTTCACGCGTGAAACATTCAGCGACATCGTCCGGAGATCGTGCCGCGTCATACCGATCCCCACGTCGGACAGGCGCCACGGAAACCGGTCGTCTGATGTCCTCGAGGAGCCATGGGTGCGGCCGGTCGTAGACCGGATTCCGGCTCTCGCTTGACCTGGCCTACTCAACCCTGGTCCCGTGGCTCAGCTGAAAGGATCACCACGATGAACGCTGTCGAGAGCGCGGTCGAGCCATCGTCGAGCCAGGCCCTGTTGCTGACCCGGGCCGTCCTCGATTTACTCGGATTGACCCTGCTGACGATCACGCTCATGGTCGCGCTGGGCACTTGACGGCCACACGGGGCTGCCATCTCGACCGCTCGAGGAAAAGCGCAGCATACCCAGGCGCACGAGGCCGCCCGGCGGGGACCCTTGCCTTGATGATCGGGCGCCGAACCGCCCTTCTCGGGCCGGGACGCGCGCAGAACCGGCTCTCGCGTTCCTGACGCGTTCCGTGCCGGACCAGCTCGACGTCGCAGAAAAACGCCTTCTAGTGCAAATAGTTCGCGAACCCGATTCCGATGTCGAGGGAGCGCGCTGCCGGCTTGAGCTTGGCGTGCAGAGAACGATCCAGAAGCGCGCCTACGATTTCGAGGAGGAGCTTCGGTCGGATGGGCTTACGAAGGAACACGCTTCGGGTCACCGGGCAATTCTGTTGATGCGATGCCGTCATGTAGATGACCGCGATCTCGGGGCTGAAACGCCGCGCCTCGATGGCGAGGGCCCATCCGTCATATCGACCCGGCAGGCGGATATCCGTCAGAAGGAGCTCGAACGAGCAACCTTGCTCGAACAGGTCCACGGCCTCCTCTCCGGTCTGGACAGACGTGACGGCCAATCCTGACGCCGTCAAAACTCCCTCGATGATTTCGCGGGCAAGCTCATCATCTTCGATCAGCAGTACGGACACGGGACTTATCCCCCCCAGCAGCACGGTCACTGTTTCCCATCGGCAGCAATTCGGCAAGTACTAACATCATTTCGGTCTGCAGTTCTATATGCTGCCTCTGCGTCATGTCATTTGCGACGGAAGTAGTGAATGCAGGCTGTCGGGCGAGTCGGTTCGTGAATATCGGCATGAACTTCATGCTCGACGGAGCTCCGTTAAGGCAACATGGACCTTACGCGATGGTGTTAACGAAGATGTAACTGGGAATTACGTGTGCGTGACGACCGCGCTCGGGCGCGCTGATCTCGCGTCGGCCTGGTTCCGGTACGCTTCGCCGGACGATGCAGTTTGAACTACTGGATCGTGCGCCTAGCCGCCCGAGCACGACGTTATGAGCGGAAGATCCGTCAGGTCGTTTACTATGTTCGAATTGCAGGCAGCGACTTGCTGCCTTGGGAGAGCCGCCGAGCCGTCGCGAAGAGCAAATGGAGGTGCGGACACGCCGGGCCGCGCAAGGGTGCGCAGCAGAGTGGGCGTGGAAGACGACTCTATTGAAGTGCCGGGGCGCCGGAAAGCGCAGCGACGGCAAAAGCCGATTTGCCGATTACCTCCCTCCGTTGCAGCAACGCGGCTACGGAGGCGTACGCAATCAGGCCGGGTTCTTTTTAAGGATCTGGAGAACGGCGAGCGCAGTTTCCCAGGGCACGCGCTCGGCGATCTCGAGGAGCGCCGTGCCGTCGCCGTAGTCACGCACGTGAACCATCCCCGCGGGCGTCGACGATCCGGCAAGGTGCGTCGCCCTCTCGCCCGGCGGGCGTGCACCGAGCACCAGGGAGCCCGAGGAGCCTCCCTCCGGGGCGGACCCGTCCCGCTCACGCGTGAGATCGACCGGCATGAGTTCGTCCGGCCGCACGTTGAGTGCGAGGCTCAAGGCTTCGAGATACCGGTACCTTGGCAGGGCGCGGCCCTGGACGTAGTGCCAAATGTGGGCGCGGCCGAATTTCTCGCCGTCGCCCAAGAAGCTCGACACCCGTCGGGCCGTCTCGCTCATGGACCAGCCCTTCCGCTCGATCGCAGTCTTGAGGCGGTCCGCGAAGTCGGCTTTCTGTGCAGCCTTCGCGGCCACCATGGCGGCTTGCTCTGAATGGACTTTCGGCAGTTCCATTTCTCGGGTCCTTGTGACTGTCGAAAAGTATAGTCTATCTCTGTCCGTTGTTCTTCATGCGTTTCTGTGTCGTGACAACGGCCAAAGGCGGCTTTTTCCGTCGATCTCTCTTTGCATGGTTAAGAGTGTATACAAAGAACCCTGTAGTTGGCAAGCAGTGTCGATTGACGTAACGACAGGTGAGTGAAGTTTAACGATGGACCGACGGCAGATTGTCTATTTTTTTGTCTGCCTCGTCCGAACTTTCTTTAGTTAACGGAGAATTAACTGTCCTTGCGGAAGGAGAACAAGCAGATCTGGTCGGGAGCGCGCCGCATTGCGCCGGCTTGCTTGCGAGTTGCCGCCGCTCTCGCGAGGTTGGCTGCTCTGACGCGGGGTGGCGTGATTTGAAGGCCGGTCCGCGGCCTGAGGGTCGAGGACGGGCGCACCTGTCGGCCCCTGCGGCCTCAAGGCCCCTCGCCTGCCGCGACCGCATGCTCACACCGACAGGTCCGGTCGATTGTCCCGCCGAGCATCGTGATGACAGCCTCGGGGGCAACGCTGCCGCTCGAAGAACCTGTGGGGCCGTGGGCTGAGCGGCGCTCTCCAGGTCAATTGAGGCCGGGGCTCGGAGCCGCCCACCTAGACTAGCCCGCCGGATCGCCGGCGCCGCCAGCCGCAGTCTTGCATCGTCCCAGACCGCCGCGCGATGCTGCAGGACCTCGTCCCCGGACTACCGGGCCCAGGCCGAGGCCCGGACGACGGGAGCGCCCGGCTCCAGACCAGGGACGGCTTTGTCGATGCTCGCGGCTGCGTTCAGCGAGTTCGTTCGCGATCCGATAGGATCCGCGCTCTTGTTCGCTTCAAGGGAGGGGGAACCGAGACCCCCGGCGATCAAAGGCTGGAGAAGGATCGCTGCGCAGAACAGCAATGACGCGGCCAGGAAGATCGCGGACCAATGGGGGCCGAGGCGGCGGAGCATCGTCATCCGACAAACAAGCGTAGCCATTCGGGCACAAATGCGACCTTTGTGTTTCCCAACGAAGGTCGCTTGCGGCAAAGTAGAGGCATAGATCTCCGTTCCCGGACCTCGACGCGCGGCCCTGCGCTCTGCGGCTTGGTTCCGTCTCGGCGGTCGCCTCCTTGTCGGATCGCGCCAGATCGTATCGAAGTCCGGCCCCGCACGCTCCCAGCGGTGAACACGCCATCGCGTGCGCACCAACGGCCGTGCTCGAGGTGCTCACTTTCCCGTTGGGCGCTGCGGCGCATCGCCGGCTGCTCGCGGCCCTCAGCGGCCAGGAAGCTGTCGCACCGCCGGAGGCGGCGGTGGCCGGGCGACTGATGCCGGGGCCTCTTTCGGCGAAAGGCCTTTGCGATGATTTCGCCCGATCGACTTCACCTCCGCCCCGGCTGATCGGCACTGCTGCCGCCGCCGATTGGACCGCGTACGGGGGTTGATCGTTATGCCCTAGCGGACCTGGCCGCAGGGAGACGGACGTGTTCGAAGACTTGGCCAAAGCCATACGAGACCGCCACGCGATCTTGTTTGCCGGCGCGGGTGTCTCGATGACCGTTGGGCTGCCGTCCTGGCGCACGTTCATCGATCATATCGCGGAGGAGCTGCATCTCGATTCCCAGCTAGTCGCCGCGCCGGACGTGAACTACCTGACCCTGGCCGAGTTCTACCGGCTGAAGCAGGGCAGCATCGGACCGCTGCGCAGCTGGATGGACCGGAACTGGAGCATTCCCGAGGACGTTCTGAAGGAGTCCCGGGTTCACGAGCTCATCAGCCGCCTGGATTTCCCGATCATCTACACCACGAACTTCGACCGCAATCTGGAGACCGCTCTCCAGGTGCACGGCAAGGAGTTCGTCAAGATCGTCAACGCCAAGGACATCGCCCGCATCCGCGACGGGGTGACTCAATTGGTGAAATACCATGGCGATTTTGACGACGATCAGTCGATCGTTATTGCCGAAACAGATTATCTCGACCGGCTCTCCTTCGAATCCCCCCTCGATATCAAGTTCCGCTCCGACGCGCTCGGCAAGACGATCCTGTTCATCGGCTATTCCCTTTCCGACCTGAACATCCGTTTCCTTCTGCACCGACTCTGGAAGACCTGGATGGCGTCGGGTTTCGAGCGGGACCGGCCGCAATCCTACGTGTTCATGATGCGGCCGAACCCGATCGAGGCGTCAGTCCTCGAGCAATGGGGGATCAGGGTCATCGTGGACGAGACCGGATCGCCTGAGCACGCGCTCGAGACCTTCCTGACAAGGCTCGCCGAGGAGGTCGGCGTGAGGATCGGCGAAGGCAAGTCGCGCCGGAGAGTTTCCGGGAAGGCGACGTGACGTCCGGACGGCGGATCGCCAGCAAACTCCGGCTTGCAGGGTGCCGAGGCGCGACGTCGCGTGCCGACTAGCCAGGGCGCGAACCGCCCGACGACAGGATCCCCTCCAAGGCCGATCCTGCCGGAAGCGCGACCGACTCGGAGGAGGCATCCTCGAACGCCTGCATGACGTGCTGATACGAGCGTTCCGCATCCGTGGACTGGCCCTTCGTGTGCGTCGGCCGCAGAACGAAGAGGGCGAGGGAGCGGCCGGTCACGTGGTACTCGTGGCCGAATTGAAATCGCTCCAGACCGTCGCCCTCGCTGAGCGTCGTATCGATCAGCCGCACCCATTCGGTGCCCCCGACGGCCTCCGGCAATCTGAACCGCACAACGTCGTTGTGCGCGTTCAAGATCTGGAGCAGCGTCGAGTCGGTCCCGATCCGCCGTATTCCGGTCTCCTGCGCGCGGCCGTCGAGGAGCACTCCGACGCAGCGGGCATTGGTGTCCTCCCACTGATCGGGTGTCATTTCCTCGCCGGCGGGTGTGAGCCAGGTAACGTCCCTGACCCCGATTTCCTCGTCGAACTCGCCCGTGAGAAACCGGCCCCGGCGCAGCATTGGCAAAGCCCGCCTGATCGCGATCAGCGTCTGGACGAATTTGGTGAGCCCCTTCTGATCCTCGGAAATCCTCTCCCAGTTCACCCAGGACACTTCGTTGTCCTGGCAATAGGCGTTGTTGTTGCCGTCCTGCGTGCGGGCGAACTCGTCTCCTGCGAGGATCATCGGCGTGCCGCGCGACAACAGCAGGGTGGCGAGCATGTTTCGCATCTGGCGAAGGCGGACCTGTTCGATCTCCGGATCCGACGTCGGGCCCTCCGAACCGTAGTTGCTCGATAGGTTGTGCGAATGGCCGTCCCGATTTCCCTCCCCATTCGCCTCGTTGTGCTTGTCGTTGTAGGACACGAGGTCGCGAAGGGTGAAACCGTCGTGAGCGGTGATGAAGTTGATCGAGGCCCAGGGACGGCGTCCGCGCTTGTTGAAGAGGTCCGCCGAGGCGGTGATGCGCGAAGCGAGCTCGGGCAACTTGCCCTCGTCACCCCTCCAGAACGCCCGCACGGTATCGCGGTAGCGATCGTTCCACTCGGCCCAGCCGGGCGAGAACCGACCGACCTGGTAGCCGCCCGGGCCGCAATCCCAAGGCTCCGCGATCAGCTTGACCTGGCTGAGGATCGGGTCTTGCCGGCAGGCGTCGAGAAAGCGCCCGTCCTCCTCGAAACCGTGCGGCTCGCGCGCGAGAATCGTCGCCAGGTCGAAACGGAACCCATCCACATGCATCTCCCGCACCCAGTAGCGCAGGCTGTCCATGACGAGTTGCATCACCCGGGAGTGGCTCAGATTGACGGTGTTCCCGGTCCCGGTGTCGTTGATGTAGTAGCGCCGGTCGGGAGCGAGGCGGTAGTACGAGGCGTTGTCGATGCCCTTGAACGACAGGGTCGGACCGAGTTCGTTTCCCTCCGCGGTGTGGTTGTACACGACGTCGAGGATGACTTCGATGCCCGCGTCGTGGAGATGGGCGACCATCTCCTTGAACTCCGCGAACGCGAAATCCTTGCTCGCGGCATAGCGCCGAGCCGGCGCGAAGAACCCGAGCGAGTTGTAGCCCCAATAATTTCGCAGCCCCCGCTCGACGAGCGCTGCGTCGTCGACGAAGGTGTGGATCGGCAGCAGCTCCACCGCGGTCACGCCGAGCGAGCCGATGTAATCGACAACCTCCTTGCACGCGAGACCCGCATATGTGCCGCGCAACGGCTGCGGGACCTGCGGATGCAGAACCGTGAAGCCTCGCACGTGCGTCTCGTAGATGATCGTCCTTTCCCAGGCGGTCTGCGGCCGGCGCTCCCGGCCCCAGGTGAAAGCGGGATCGATCACGCCGCCTTTCACCATGAACGGCGCACTGTCGCGGTCGTCGAAGGTGAGGTCGTTTTTGGTCTCCATGCGGTACGCGAACAGAGACGGGTGCCAGGACAGCTTGCCGACCACCTGCTTGGCGTAGGGGTCGAGCAGGAGTTTGTTCGCGTTGAATCGATGGCCCGCGGTGGGCTCGTAGGGTCCGTGAACCCGGTAGCCGTAGATGGTTCCCGGGCGCGCGTCGGGCAGGTATCCGTGCCACACCTCGTCGGTGTATTCCGGCAGGTCGATGCGCTCGATCTCGCGCTCCCCATCCCGATCGAACAGGCAGAGCTCGACGCGCGTCGCGTGAGCGGAAAATAAGGCGAAGTTCACGCCGAGGCCGTCCCAGGTGGGACCGAGAGGATACGGCCGACCCTCGCGGACGCGCGACTTCATGACGGCCGGTGCAACACCAGCCGGAACCTTAGTCCCTTCGGGCTTCTGGGCTTCTCGATTCATCGTGGCTCGGCGGTCATGAACGAGGTGTCGACTGTCGTCAACGCCCAGCTTTGAGGAAGGTGCCCGGGACGCGGTGTGGGCAATTTATCCGCCTTCCGTTGACGAGGGCCGGGGTCGAACGGCCGGTGGCAGGCGGCGTCCAGAGCGGCGACACCAGTTTGAATGTGGAGTCAAATTTTCCCGCTTGCTTTTCCACAACGGATTCGCGAGGCTCTCTTCAGCTGCCTCGGCAGCTCTGGACGAGCACCCGGGATGAGGCGCGGATGGACCGCCCTCCCGGGCGTCTCGTCGGGCAGACCCGCGCGTTCCGAGGCCGCTTGTCCCGGAGTGGTTGCGGTCGTCTTCAGCGGCCCTACGAGCCGCCCCCGAGATCGCGATCTATCGCAGTCCCGGCTCGGGAAGCGCCGTGACCTGCTCGGTCATCGTGAGCACCGCATCCGGATGCTGCTGGACGAGCGACGCGGGCACGGCCGCGGTCACCGGCCCGTGCAGCACTTTGCGCACGACGGCGCTCTGCCAGTCGCGATTCATGTAAAGCCGGATCTGACGGGATTCGAGGATTTCCCGCATGCCGACCGTCGTGGCCCAGCGGGGGATCCGGTCGATATTCCCATGCGCTGCCGTCACGGAATTGATGAGCAGGGTCTCGCGCGACAATCGGACGATTCGGCTTGGCAGGCGCGCGAAACTGCGGGCGTCCGTCGGATCGGGAAATTCGGGCGGGTCGTTGAAGGCCAGATGCCCCATGATGCCGACGCCGCCGAAACAGACGTCGACCCCGCCGAAGCGCTCGATGGCCCGGCCGACCCCGTCGATGTCGGCGGGATCCGGAAAGAGCCGGTGTTCGAGAGGCGGGGCGAGGTCCGGGTCGAGCTTGCCGTAGAAGTGATCGCGCATGTGGCCGCGAAAGCTGAGAGGGTCGTCGATCGAGATGAAGGCGCGGGCGTCGGCTTGGAGATACTCGTCCATGTTGATGAGAACGAGATCGCGCAGGCTGACCCGCTCTCGATTGCAGCGCTCCGCCCACAGATCGAACTGGCCGACCGGCCCCACCGGTACGATGAAGAGCACCGGCGACCGCCCCTGCGAGCGCAGCGACAGGTAGCGCTCATGCAGATCCTCGGCAAAGGCATGGGCGAGGCTCTCGCGGTCCTTGACGCGCCGTGTGGCGATCGGCGACCCGCGCCCGAGATCCTCTGCGGAGATCGCGAGGATTCGCGCGAGGTCGGCAGGGAGTGAGGTCTTCATCGTCGCGGAACTTTCGGCGAGGTGGCTGAGCTCACGGGAGCTCGAGCAAGCGGTGTTTCGGGGCCGAGCGACTGTGCTAGGCTTGCATTTGGACCAGGCGGGAGAACGACGTGGCGGATGTGTCTCTTAGGAGGGTTTTCAAGAGCTACGGCGCCGTCGACGTCGTGCACGGGGTGGATCTCGACATTCGGCACAAGGAGTTCGTCGTCCTGATCGGCCCTTCGGGATGCGGGAAGTCGACCATTCTTCGCATGATCGCCGGGCTTGAAGACATCACCGGAGGGACGATCGCGATCGGCGACACCGTTGTCAACGAGCTCGAGCCGAAGGACCGCGACATCGCCATGGTTTTCCAGGATTACGCGCTCTATCCCCACATGAGCGTGTTCGAGAACATGGCTTTCGGTCTCCGGTATCGCAACATTCCAGGCGCCGAGATCGCCCGCCGTGTCAACGAAGCGGCAGCGATCCTCGGTCTCGAGCAGCTTCTGCATCGGCGGCCGCGCCAGCTGTCGGGCGGCCAGCGCCAGCGGGTCGCAATGGGCCGCGCGATCGTGCGGAACCCCAAGGTTTTCCTGTTCGACGAGCCTCTCTCGAACCTCGATGCGAAGCTGCGGGTGCAGGTTCGCACCGAGATCAAGAAGCTGCACGCGAGGGTAGCGACCACGATCATCTACGTGACCCACGATCAGGTCGAGGCCATGACGCTCGCCGACCGAATCGTCGTGCTCAGGAACGGCCGCATCGAGCAGGTCGGCACGCCCGAAGACGTGTACGAGTCTCCGGCAACCGCCTTCGTTGCAGGTTTCATCGGAGCTCCGACCATGAACCTCGTGAGCGGCCGCATCGTCTCGGACACGGCAGGGCTTTCCGTCCGCGTCGGCGACGATCTGGTCCTCCCCGTGCCCGTCCGACCGGAGAAGCCGCTACGCTGAGTTCCGGGACCGCGACATCCTGGTCGGCCTTCGACCCGAACACCTCGCCGTGGTTCCGGGCCCGGGCACCGGGCCTCCGATCGAGATCGCCGCGGAGGTGGTCGAACCGCTCGGCGCCGACACCCTCGTGTTCTTCAACACCGGCGGGCGTGAGATGGTCGCCCGCGTGCCGCCGGGCGCGGCACGGCGCCGAGGCGACCGGGTGCAGCTGCATCCGGAAGTTTCGCGCATGCACCTCTTCGACCCCACGACGGAGGTCCGCATCTGAAAAGGGCTTGCGCACGCCACGCAGCCTACTGCATAGTCTTGTATAAGACCAAAGACCAAGAAGTCTCAACTCGGGGAGGAACGGTCACCTTGTCTGATCTGCGATTCGGGCTGATCGGTTTCGGCGCGTGGGGCCGCTTTCATGCCGCCTCCATCGCAAAGGCCCCGGGCGCAAGACTCGCGGCGGTGGCCGCGCGGAGCGACGCCGCCGCTGAAGCCGCGCGCCAGAGTCATCCCGATGCGACGATCCACCGGGACTGGCCCAGTCTGCTCGCCGACGGCAACGTCGATGCCGTCGACATCGTCGTCCCCAACCACCTGCACCGTGAGATCGGAGTTGCTGCCCTCGAGGCCGGCAAGCATGTGCTCCTCGAGAAGCCGATGGCGAACAGCGTCGCGGATTGCGATGCCCTGATCGCGGCTGCCCGGATGAGCGGCAGGCAGCTTGCCATCGGGCACGAGTTCCGGCTGTCGACCCAGTGGGGCCTGATCAAGCGCGTCATCGAGGAGGGCAGGATCGGACGGCCGCTGCACGCCATGGTCAGTCTGTTCCGCTTCCCCTATCGCCAGGGTTCCGGCGGCTGGCGGTACGATCCTGATGCCGTTGGGTCATGGATCCTGGAGGAGCCGGTCCACTTCTTCGATATGCTCATGTGGTATTTCGAAGGGCTGGGCGACCCGGTGTCCGTGCAGGGCTTCGGGAATTCGAAGGGCCGCGAGCACGGCATGTACGACAACTTCTCGACGGTCATGCGCTTCCCCGGTGGGGCCTACGCGGTCGTGAACCAGACGCTTGCCGGATTCGAGCATCACCACGTCGTCGAAATCGTCGGGACAGACGGCTCCATCCGAACCTGGTGGTCGGGCGCCATGGACCGGACGCTGGAGCCCAAGCACGAGCTCAAGATGCAGCTCGCCGGCCAAGGTCAAATGGAAACCGTCCCGCTCGAGCGCTCGGGAGAGGTCTTCGAGCTCGAAGAGGAACTCGCCCACGTGACGCGCGCCTTTCAGGAAGGACGCACGATCGTGAGCGGCGAGGAGGCACGCAAGCGCATCGTGGTCTGCCTCGAGGCGGAACGGTCGGTGCGCGAGGGTCGAGAGGTTGCTCTGAGCTTCTAGAGATCGGACGACAAGACCGAACATGCCAGAACAGAGAGGAGACTTGCCTATGAGATTCGACCGCAGGACAGTCCTCAAGGGAGCGGCGGCCGGCGCCGCCACGATCGCACTCCCGGCCCATATCGGCCGCGCCCAGACGGGCAAGCGGATCAGCATTCTGACCTGGAATATCCCGGATCAGGCCGATCTCATCAACGCCTGGATCAAGGCGTTTCAGGAGAAGCATGCGGGCGTCGAGGTCGAATGGCTCGACAAGAAGGGGCCCGAGCTCCCGACCTTCTACCAGACCCAGCTCGTGGCGGGCACGCCACCCGACATCATCAATACGCAGGGCGCGCTTTGGCTCGAGTACGCCGCGAACGGCGCGCTCCAGGACCTGACGCCGTTCATTCAGAAAGACCCCGAGCTCAAGGACCGGTTCCAAAAGGATTACCTCGCGAACTGGAGCTACGAGGGGAAGAACTACATGTTCCCCTTCTACATCACGAAGACCTTGCTGTTCTGGAACAAGCAGATGTTCCGGGAGGCTGGCTTGGCGGGCCCGCCCGAAACCTTCGATCAGGTCATGCAGTATGCCGCCAAGATGGCCGCGGGCGAGAAGACGGGCTTCATCACCCTGAATTTCGACTGGCTGTACTGGCCGCTCTTCGCCGCCAACGACATCAAGCTCCTGACCCCCGACATGAAGCAGGCGGCGTTCAATACGCCCCAGGCCCAAGAACTCGTCGCGAAGCTCGCCAAGGCGACCGAAAGCGGCGCGATCAACAAGGTTTCCTGGACGGGCCGCTGGGTCGAGAACAACGGAGCCTTCGCGGCGGGCAACGTCGGCATGCACCACGCCCATTCGCCGGCGTTCTTCTTCATTCGCGGGCAAGGAAAGTGGGTCAATCCGGATACCCTCGGCGCGGCTCATTTCCCGGGCGGCTGGTCGACCCCGAATTCGCATGGCCTCGGGATCTCGAAAGGGTCGAAGAACCCGGAACTCGCGTACGAATTCCTGAAGATGATCACCAACGACCAATGGACGAAGCGCTTCGCGACCGAGCGAAAGGTGCTGACCGGCAACGTCAAGACCGATACGGCCGCGCTCCAGGAGATGAAAACCTCCGACCCCCTGGCCGAGCAGGTGCTGCGCACCCAGCTCGAATTCACCGACCGCCAGGTCGGCAACTGGTCGATACCGCTCGATTCGCAGATCAAGGAAGCTTTCTTTCCCGAACTGCAGAGCGCGTTGCTCGGCCGGACCTCCGCCAAGGACGCGCTCGCCGAGGCGGAGCGGAAGGTCAACCGCGTGCTGCGCCGCGCCTGACGCTGGCGGCCGCAGGGACAAGCGAAGTGGTCGAGGCGGCCCCTCATGCGGCAGCCGCGCCCCTGGCCGTCAGGCGGCCGCGGGCGCGGCGCCTGCTGCGCACGAGACAGAGCCGGCGCTCGGTGCTCGTGTGGTGCTTCCTCGCGCCCTCGCTCGCCATCTTCCTGCTCTATCGGATCATTCCGCTCCTCTGGAACGGCGTGCTGTCGTTCCAGGAATGGTCGCCGTACCGGGCGTCGAAATGGGCCGGCCTGCTGCACTACGAGGAGATGCTGTTCTACGACGACGTGTTCTGGACGGCGCTGTGGAATACGCTCATCTTCATGACGAGCGCGCCCGTCGGGATCGCCCTGGCGCTCGCCGTCGCGCTTCTCGTCAATGCCGACATCAGAGGGCGCGAGGTCTACCGCACCGTCGTGTTCCTGTCGTATCCGCTGATGACCGTGGCGGTCGGGATCATCTGGCGCTGGCTCTATGATGAGCGCGTCGGGCTCGTCAACTACACCCTGCAGAGCCTCGGCATCATCGACCATCCCATCGCGTTCCTGCAGTCGTTCACCTGGGCGCTGCCGGCCGTGATCGTCGCGAGCGTCTGGCAGACGCTCGGCTTCTACATGATCATCCTGCTCACGGGCCTGCAGAACATCCCGCAGAACCTCTACGAGGCCGCGGCCGTCGACGGGGTCGGCCGCTGGCCGCAGTTCTGGCGGATCACGCTGCCGCTGTTGAAGCCCTCGCTGTTCCTCTGCTGCATCATCGGGATCCTGAACTCGTTCACGAGCTTCGACCTGATCTACGTCATGACGAACGGAGGACCCGGCCATGCGACCGAACTTCTCGTCACCTACGTCTACAAGCTCGGATTCGTGCAGACCCAGTTCGACTACGCCGCCGCCGTGACCGTGGTGCAGTTCCTGCTCCTTCTCTTCCTGGCATGGCTTGCCAACCGGCTGACGGGTGGCAACGCCGGCGCGATCGAGAGGGATTAGGCTCATGCACCGTTATCCGCGCTGGCCGATTCACCTCGCCCTTCTGACGACGAGCTTCTTCATGCTCGTGCCGTTCTATTGGGTCGTGAAGACGAGCCTCACGGGCGAGAACATCTTCAGCTATCCGCCGAGCCTTTGGCCGCGCGACCCGCATCTCTTCTTTTACGTCGACGTCTGGTACTTCATCCCGTTTGCACGCTACTTTCTGAACAGCGTCGTCGTTTCGGTGCTTTCCGTCCTCGCCAATCTCGTCTTCAACGCACTCGCGGGATATGCGCTCACCAAGGAGTTCCGCGGCAAGGGCGCGGTCCTCCTGTTGTTCCTGAGCTGCATGATGATTCCCTTTCAGGCGACCATCATACCCGGCCTATCTGATCACGGGACGGCTCGGGCTGTTGAACAGCTACGTCGGCCTCGCGCTGCCGCTCTTCTCCACGATCGTCTGCATCTTCGTGTTCAAGGCGAGCTTCGAGGCGGTGCCGCGCTCGTTGATCGATGCCGCAAAGATGGACGGCCTGGCCGAGTGGCAGATCGTGCTCAGGATCATGCTGCCGCTCTCGAAGTCGGCGATTGCCACGAACGTGATCCTCGCGTTCATCTGGTCCTGGAACAACTTCCTCTGGCCTCTGATCATCACGCGCGACGCCGACCTCCAGACGCTTCCTCTCGGGCTCGCCCGCTTCCTCAGCTACCACGAGGATACGACGGGCGCGCTCTACGCGTTCTGCGTGCTTGTTCTCGCGCCCGGGATCCTGCTGTTCCTGATGGCTCAGAAGCAGTTCATTCAGGGCCTGACCTCCGGAGCCACCAAGGGATGAGTCCGCACCGCGACAGAGATGCCGAGGCACCCGCGTGGCGACGGCTGCTGCTCAACCGCTTCGTACTCGTGCCCGGTGCGATCGTCGCCGTCGCGGTCGGTTGGAACGCTTACGTGTCGCTTCACAATGGCGGACTGATCGAAGGACAGGTGACGGATTCGACCGGGAAGCCGGTGCCCGACGCGGAGGTCGTGCTGCTCGTACAGAACGTGACGACCTTCAGTGAGAAGGGTCGGACCAGGACCGGGCCCGACGGGCCTCTTCAGGATCAGGGCAATCCCTCCCATCGGGTTCAGATCGTCGCGGAGACGCCGACCGGGCGCTCCGAAAGGCGCGAGCTTCGCCTGTGGTTTCGTGGCCAGAACACCGTCCTGCAGCAGCCCCTCGTCGTTCCGAGCTCGGGCTAGGCATGCGAGCGCGCCCCGCCCTCATCATCGACCCTTGGCCCCGAACCATGAGCCTGGTGTTCGCGCCCGACATCAGGGCGCGCCTCGAGGCCATGGCCGATCTTCTGGTGTTCGAGGACGGCCGCATGCCAGCCGAGATGTTGGAATCGGCGCTCCCGCAGGCCGCTGCGATCATCGGCCAAACGGATCTTCCAGCCGAGCGCCTGGCGCGGGCACCGGATCTGCGCGCCGTCATCAACGTCGAAGGCAACTTCCAGCCGAACGTCGATTATGCGGAATGCGTCCGGCGCGGGATCTGGGTCCTGTCGGTCGCACCGTGCTTCGCGGTGCCGGTGGCCGAAATGGGGCTCGGGCTGGCGCTCGATCTCGCCCGCGGCATTACCGCGACCGATCGCGCCTTTCGCCATGGTGCGGAACAGTACGGTCTCGCCGGGAACCGCGCCGGTTTCCTCCTGACCGGTGCCGACATCGGTTTCGTCGGCTACGGCAATCTCGGGCGGGCACTTCGTCCCTTGCTCGCGCCGTTTAATGCGACGATCCGGGTCTACGACCCGTGGCTGCCTTCGGGATATCTTCGGGAACAGCGCTGCATCCCGGCACCGCTCGAGGACGTGCTCGCTGCCTCCAAGGTGATTTTTCTGCTCGCCGGCATTACCGACGAGAGCACGGCTCTGATCGGGCGCCGCGAGATCGAGCGGATGCCTGCCGGAACCGTGGTCGTGCTCCTCAGCCGGGCGCCGCTGGTCGACTGGCCAAGCTTCGTCGAGGCAGCGAGAACCGGTCGAATTCGCGCAGCCACCGACGTGTTCCCGGCCGAACCTGTTGCCGCCGACGATCCGGTCCGCGGTGTGGACGAGATGCTCCTCTCCTCTCACCGCGCCGGTGGAATTCCGGAGGCGTTTCGCACGATGGGTGAAATGGTGGTCGACGACCTCGAGCTGATCCTGCGCGGCCTGCCGCCGGTGCGCCTTCAGCAGGCGCGCGCCGAGACAGCCGGACGGTTCCGCAACGCGCCCGGGCGAAGCTACGGGAAAGGGACGACCCCGTGACGTCGCTCGCCGCTGCGCTGGGATACGGGGCCGATGCTCGCCTCCTCGTGGTGCACGAGGACGATGTCGGGATGTGCCACGGCGCCAATCGCGCCTTCTTCGAGCTGTCCCGGGACGGCTTTCTGACCTGCGGCTCCGTGATGGTTCCGTGCCCCTGGTTTCGCGAGGTCGCGGACCGGGCGGCTGGGAGTCCCGAGCTCGATCTCGGGGTTCACCTGACCCTCACGAGCGAATGGCCTCACTACCGTTGGGCTCCGATATCGACGGTCAGCCGCGCCTCCGGTCTCATCGATCCCGACGGCTACTTCTGGCGCAACTGCCTCGACCTGCGCGAGCACGTTGTGCCCGAAGCGGCCGAGATCGAGATGCGGGCTCAGATCGAGCGCGCGCTCGACGCAGGGATCGACGTCTCCCATCTCGACACTCACATGGGAGCCGCTCTCGCGCCGGAACTCGCCGAAATCTATCTCCGGCTCGGGCGCGAGTACGCGCTTCCGACCCTGTTGCCGCGACGCTTCGACGGTTTCGCTTCGGTCCTGCGGCTCGGTGACCTCTCGGGCTTCGACTATCGCGCGCTTGCCGAAGCCCAGGACTGGCCGACCGTGGACGAGTTCCGAATGACGCCGGGCGTTGCCACGCAGGATGCCGAGGCGGCCTATCGCCGTCTTGTCACGACCATCGCCCCCGGCGTGACCTATCTGGCCCTCCATTGCAACGCTCCTGGGGATATCGAAGCGATCGTCCCACCGCGGGCGCACTGGAGGACGGACGAATATCGTATCCTGGCCGGCAACACCTTCCGGCAGCTTGCCGCCGACAGCGGCATCGACCTGATCGGGATGCGGCTTGTCAGGGACAGGCTGCGCGGCTCCTGATCCGCGAAACCCTGGCCGACAGACGGCTTGGCGCAACTCGTACGCTTCGGCCACGTACAGCCGATTCGGCCTGACCTTGAAGGGGAATTCACGATGGAACAGACTTGGCGGTGGTTCGGCCCAGACGACATCATTCAGCTCGCCCATATCCGACAGACGGGAGCGACCGGCATCGTCACGGCGCTGCACCACGTCCCTTATGGCGTGATCTGGACCGTCGAGGAGATCGAGGCCCGCAAGGCCCTTATCGCCTCCGATCGATCCCTCGATCTGCGCTGGAGCGTCGTCGAGAGCCTTCCCGTGCATCGAATCGATCAAGATCGGTGAAGGTGACCTCGATGGTCTTTTCGACAACTACCGGGCGTCGCTGCGCAATCTCGCCCGGTGCGGCATCACGACGGTCTGCTACAATTTCATGCCGGTGCTCGACTGGACCCGCACGGAGCTCGCGTGGCCACTGCCCGGGGGCGGGACGGCGCTGCGCTTCAACGCTCACGAGTTCGCGGCCTTCGACTGCTTCATGCTCGAGCGCAAAGGGGCCGAGGCAGATCACCCTCCGGGTGTTTTGGCCCGCGGGAAGGAATGGTTCGACCGCTCTTCGGAGTCGGACCGCCGCAAGCTCCTCGCCAACATCATGGCGGGCCTGCCTGGCGCCTACGACCGCTACGACATTCCAGGCTTGCGCCGGATGCTCGACCGCTACCGTGATATCGATGCGAGCCGTCTGCGGGACAACCTCGCACGCTTCCTGCGCGCGGTCATCCCGGTCGCGGAGGAGGTGGGCGTGCGCATGGCGATCCATCCCGACGACCCGCCGCGTCCGCTGATGGGCCTGCCCCGCGTCGTCTCGAACGCGGACGATCTTGCCTTCATGGTCGGCGGCCATCGACTCGCCTGCGAACGGCATCACGTTGTGCAGCGGCTCACTCGGCGCCGGCGCATCCAACGACGTGCCCTCCATCGCGAAGCAGTTCGCAAAGCACATCCATTTTGCGCATCTCCGCAACGTGGCGAAGGAACCGGACGGCAGTTTCATGGAGGCCGACCATCTCGGCGGCGATACCGACATGGTCGCCGTTGTGATCGCACTGCTCGAGGAGCAGCGGAGGCGTCAGTCGGCCGGCGATCCGAACTGGCGCATCCCGATGCGGCCCGACCACGGGCACGAACTCCTCGACGACGTCGGCAAGCCGACCCACCCGGGTTATCCCGCCATCGGCCGATTGAAAGGTCTCGCGGAGCTGCGCGGCGTGATGACCGCCGTCGCGGCGCTCCGAGGCCTGCCGACGTAGCGGACGGGCCGGCGTTCCAACCGACCGCTGTTCGTTATAGGCTATCCAAGAATGCCGCCGAACCCGAAGCGCGATGGGTGACCGCGAACGTCCATTGCCCATCCCTGACCTGATCGACGCCGATCCATGAGCCCAATCCGCACTCAGGTTGCCATCATCGGCTCCGGTCCTGCAGGCCTGTTGTTGGGGCAGCTCCTGCATCGCGCCGGGATCGATGCCGTCATTCTGGAACGCAGAAGCCGTGAATATGTCCTTTCGCGCATTCGAGCCGGCGTCCTCGAGCAGGGGACGGCCGATCTCCTCGCCGAAGCGGGCGTTGCGGACAGGTTGAAGATCGAGGGGCTGGTCCACACCGGGATCGAACTCGCCTTTGGAGACCGTCGTCACCGGGTGCCCTTACAGGAGCTGGCGGACGGCAAGACGGTGACGATCTACGGCCAGACCGAAGTCACCCGCGACCTCATGGAGGCGCGTGCCGCGGCCGGCGCGCCGGCGTTCTATGAGGCGGAAGAGGTCATCCTCGAGGATCTCGAGACGGCTCATCCCCGCGTCCGATGGATTCAGCATGGAACGCCGCAAGAGCTTGTCTGCGACTTCGTGGCGGGCTGCGACGGCTACCACGGCGTGAGCCGGGCCAGCGTGGACCCGGACAGGATCGTGACGTATGAGCGCGCATACCCGTTCGGCTGGCTTGGCGTTCTCGCGGAGGTTCCTCCGGCCTCGCACGAGCTGATCTACGCGGCCCACGAACGCGGCTTCGCACTCTGTTCGATGCGATCTGCCACCCGCAGCCGCTACTACTTTCAGTGCAATCTCGACGAAAGGCTGGACGACTGGCCCGACGAACGGTTCTGGGACGAGCTCCGGCGCCGCCTCGACCCTGAGTCGGCACGCGCGGTGATCGCCGGACCTTCGATCGAGAAGTCGATCGCTCCGTTGCGCAGCTTCGTGGCCGAGCCCATGCGATTCGGATGCCTCCTGCTCGCGGGCGACGCCGCCCATATCGTTCCGCCGACCGGCGCGAAGGGTCTCAACCTGGCGGCCAGCGACGTCCGCTACCTGGCGGAAGCGCTGATCGAGTTCTATCTCGAGCGATCCCCCTCGGGGCTCGACCGCTACTCCGAGCGCGCCCTCGCCCGCGTTTGGAAGGCGGTACGGTTCTCGTGGTGGATGACGAGTCTCCTGCACCGCTTCCCCGACGACAGCGGCTTCGCGCGGAAAGTCCAACGGGCCGAACTCGACTATCTCGTGAGCTCCCGTTCGGCGCTCGCATCGCTGGCCGAGAACTACGTCGGCTTGCCTCATTGAGAGGCTGCCCCAAGAGGCTCAGCCCGTCTCGGCTGCCGGCTCAGCTCCGAGGCGCCCGTTCGCGCGTGTGGACGGAGCCTGCCGCTGGACGTAAAACCTCGACGGATCTCCACCCTTGCCGAGCGACGCCATTTCAATGCTCAGGCCGGAACGTCATTGCGAAAGCTCGTCTAGCGCGGGTTCACCGAGAGGATTTCGATGATCGATCGCGTGACGTTGGACGGGCCCGCCCTGCTGTTCGGCGGTCCCTATTCGAACCTCGAGGCCACGCGCGCCGTCCTCGCCGAGGCGGATCGCCGGCAGATCCCGCCTGAACGGGTCATCTGTACAGGGGACATCATCGCCTACGGCGCCGATCCCAGGGCGACGGCCGACCTCGTCCGCAGCGCCGGCATTCACGTGGTCATGGGGAATTGCGAGGAGGCGCTGGCCGCAGGCGCCGGCGACTGCGGGTGCGGCTTTGCCCAGGGGAGCTCGTGCGAACGCCTGTCGGCCGCGTGGTTCGGGCACGCCGACCGGGAGATCGGGGCCGGCCAGCGGTCGTGGATGAAGTCGCTGCCGCGGCGCGTCGATCTCGAGCTGGCGGGCCTCACCCTAGCTGTCGTGCATGGAAGCCTCAACGAAATCAACCGTTTCGTGTTTGCCTCGACGCCCGAGCGGGTCAAGACCCGAGACCTGTTCCTCGCGGGCGTGGACGGGCTCGTCGGGGGTCATTGCGGTCTGCCCTTCACCCAGACGATCGAGGGTCGGCTTTGGCACAATCCCGGCGTCATCGGGATGCCCGCGAACGACGGCACCCCGCGGGTGTGGTTCAGCGTTCTGAGCCCGGCAGCGGAGCCTCGCTCGGTTCAGATCGAGCATGGGGCGCTTTCCTATGATCACCGAGCCGCGGCCGCCAAGATACGCGCCGCCGGGCTGCCGAGCGGCTACGCGGACGCGCTGCAGACGGGCCTTTGGCCGAGCTGCGACGTGCTGCCGCGGCCCGAGGTTGAGGCGACCGGGAAGCCTCTGAGTGCGGGCGTTCTGGTGTGGCGGCGAGACGCGCTATCTGCGCAAGAGGCTCTTTCGTGGCCGGTTGCGAGTCCCCAGAAACGCCTTGGCGCGGCCAAGTTCCAGGACCCGGACAGGACCGCCGGCGGGGAGCGGCGGGCGAACGTCACGCTCGAGCGCTTGAAAACGCTTTGGATCAATACCGGCACGCGCTGCAACCTGGCGTGCGAGAGCTGCTACATCGAGTCGACGCCGCGCAACGGCCGTCTCGCCTACATCACGGCGGCGGAGGTGACGTCCTACCTCGACGAGATCGAACGGGACCGGCTCGGAACCGATCTCGTCGGCTTCACGGGCGGCGAGCCTTTCATGAATCGGGAACTTCCCGCGATGCTCGAGGACGCGCTCGCCCGCGGCTTCGATGTGCTCGTGCTGACGAACGCGATGCGGCCCATGCGTCGGTTCGAGACGCAGCTCCTAGCACTCAAGGCGCAGTACGGAGACAGCCTCAGGCTCCGGGTCTCGCTCGACCATTACTCGAAAGAACTCCACGAACTCGAACGGGGCGCGCGGAGCTGGGAGCCTTCCGTCGACGGGCTGACGTGGCTGGCATCGAACGGCTTCGCGGTCGATGTGGCGGGGCGCCTTTACTCGGGCGAAGCGGAGCGGATCGTGAGATCGGGCTACGGACGTCTCTTTGCGGAACTCGGGATCGAGCTCGACCCGTGGGACCCGGTCCGGCTGGTGATTTTTCCCGAGATGGACGCGAGCGTCGACGTTCCCGAGATCACGGAGGCGTGCTGGGAGATCCTGCAAAAGTCCCCGAGCGACGTGATGTGTTCCAGTTCGCGTATGGTGGTGAAACGCAACGGAGCGGAGCATCCGGCCGTTCTGGCCTGTACGCTCCTGGCCTACGATCCGCGCTTCGAGCTCGGACCGACGCTAAGGGATTCCGCGAAGACGGTATCGCTGAATCATCCCCATTGCGCGAAATTCTGCGTGCTCGGAGGGGCGGCCTGCAGCGGATCCTAGGCCTCTGGAAGACTTCGTTCCGGTTAAATGCCCGGTCACGGTTCACTTGCGAGCGGCAAAAGGCGGCCGGACGAGAGGCGGTCGAGATCCTCGGGCCGATCGATGTCCCAGACCGTCGCGGGCTCGGTCCACGAGGCGCCGAGGCGAGAAAGCCGTCGGCGCGTCTCGGCCATGACGGCGTCGGTGCCCCATGGCATGTTCCGAAAGATGGCGGGGACGGGACGCTTGAGGCCGACGAGCGCATAGCCCCCGTCTTCTGCGGGCAGGAAAGCGGCTTCCACCCCATCGATCAGGTCTCTCGCGGCCTCGCGCAGGTGCTCGGGCGTCATGACCGGGCAGTCGGTGCCAATCAGGAGCAGCGGCTCCGGCGCGTGGGCCCGGAATGCAGAAAGCATCCGTTCTCCGAGGTCGCCATCCGTCTGCGAGCGCAGCTCGACGCCGAACTCGCGTCGCATCGCGGCGAAGAATGCGTGGTCGATATCGGGGGCGCACCAGAGGGTGACCGTGCCGAGGGAACTCGCGACAGCGGTCCGAAGCGTTCTCCGCACGAGAGCGGCGTGGAGTTCTGCCGCCCCCTCGGGGCCCAGTCGGGGGATGAGCCGAGTCTTCGCCGCGCCGGCAACGGGCGCGCGTGCGAAAACCGCAATCGCTACGGTCTCAATCATCCCGCGGTGAGTAGCCATATCGCTTCGCCAGTCTACGGGGATCCGCACCGAGGAAATAAGCAGTTCGGAGACGCCACATGAGGAGGATGGTCCGCACGAGACCGTGCTTCTCCCAGCGTCGACCCGAGGTCGAAACGCGCTCCGCAACGCAGAGCGGCCGGGCGCCCTGCTTCAGACGCCTGGAAAGCTCGATGTCCTCCATGAGCGGGATGTCGGAGTACCCTCCGAGGGCAAGGAAGGCGTCGCGGCGGACGAAGATCGCCTGATCGCCGGTCGCGATCCCGGTCAAGCGAGATCGCGCATTCATGAGGGCCGCGATGATCGGCAGGAGAAAATGCCGTCCCTCGATTCGCACATCGAACCGTCCCCATGCGGCTCGCCTTCGCGCCATTTGATCGAGCATGCTCAGGGCTGCGTCCTCGCGCAGGCGAGTATCCGCATGCAGGAATACCAGGATGTCCCGGCTTGCATGCGCCGCGCCGGCATTCATTTGCGAGGCGCGCCCCCGGGGAGCGGTCAGGACCTGATCGGCCAGCGGGTGCGCGCGCGCCCGAGTGTCGTCGGAACTGCCCCCGTCGACGACGATGACCTCCGCGCCTTGGCGCCGGAGCGGGGAGACCGAATGCAACAGGTCCTCGATGACCTCCGCCTCGTTCAGCACCGGCACGACGATCGACAATCGCGACATCATCGCGACAGTGTCGCATCCCGTTGCGCTGTGTGGAAGGTCCGCCGGCACATCGCTGACGGTCGGCTTGGTAAACGGTTGACGGCAACGCTTACTCCGAACGCGCTCCATGAGTTCCGACCACGACCAGAGCGGTCGTCGATACGAGCCCATCGAGGCAGCTTACCGCTCCAACCACCGTCCGGTTCCGCCAGGGCGAAGCCCGGTCGCGCCAGAGGCGAGGCACCGCACGTCGGCCGTCGTTGCGCGACTCCGCCTGTCGGGGGTTCCGATCGGCGAAAAAGGCGGAACCTCGATAGGTCCCGCCTGAACCGAAGATGGTCTCGTTCGGATGGTTCTTATTTCCGTCCGATCGCCATCGAGTAAGGACCTTGCAAAGGCGCGACGAGCACGTCCCGGAAACCCGCTTCGGACATCCAGCTTCGGCAATCCGCTCCCGTGTAATCGAACCCGGCCGGGGTCTCGATCAGCATGTTCAAGCTCATGAGCAGGCCGAACGCGTTGCTGCGGCGCTCGTCGTCGATCATCGCATCGTAGACGATCAGCGCACCTCCGCTCGGCAGGGCGTCGTAGGCTTTCCTCAGAAGCAGCTTCTTCTCCTCGAGGCTCCAGTCGTGGAGGATATGGCCCATGACGAGAACGTCGACGGACGGGAGCCCCTCCCGGAAGAAGTCGCCTGCCTGGAACGTAACGCGCCGGTCGAGGCCGTGCTTCGCGACATAGCGGTCGAAGACCGGACGCACGGCGGGCAGATCGAAACCGACGCCGATCAGATGAGGATGGGCGCGCGCAATCTCGACGGTCAGTCCGCCCTGAGCGCAGCCGACATCGGCAAAGGTCCGGTGCTCCCGCCACGGGAACGCCGCCGCGATCGCCCGTGCGGTCGGGAGGCTCAGGCCCGTCATCGCGCCGAGGAACAACTCGAGACGGGCGGGCTCCGCATAGACGGCCGCGAACAGGTCGGGCTCGCCGTACTGGGTTTCGTTCTGCGGCGCACCGGTCATGAGCGCTTCGGTCAGATTGCCCCAGAAGCGATAGAGCCGCCCGTTCATCATCTCGAGAATACCGCCGACGTAGGACGGCTTGCCGCGGTCGAGATACATCTCTGACTCGACCGTGTTGGCGTAGCGTCCGTCCGGGAGCCGCTGGAGCATGCCGAGCGCGACGAGGGCGTCGAGGAAATCGCGGGCGCTGCGCTCGTGCAGCCCGAGGTCCTCGCGCACCCCTTCGAGGCTCAACGGGCCCCGGGCAGCAAGGCGAGTGAAGAGTCCTAATTCAATAGCACTGAGAAGGGTCTTGGACCCCCAAAAGGCACTCCCGAGCTGCAAGATCGTCTCGGGTGAGATTCTAGTCATTTGGGTCATTCGCGTCCCCTGTACGGTGAGGCTGACCCTTATGACGTCAGTCCATTTCTTCGCTGTTTCGCCGTTTGTTTCGTATGAGCGGCCCTCTCGACGGGACCCGACGACCGGTGTTGGCCGCCGGGAGCTAGGACATCGAAGCGAGTACATACCCTGAGTTCAGCGCGGCAGCCCCGCCTTGCCGAGGCCCTCGCGATAATGCTCGCGGTCGACGTCGCGCTTATAGTGGAGCGTTTGGAGGTAGTTCTCGATCGAAAATGAAGGCTCCCGGCTGAGGACCTCGCGGGCGTGCGCTGCTGCCGCCGTGCTGTTCCCGAGTTGGGCGGAGGAAGCCGCCAAGAAGGCGTGGTGAGTATGATCCGGCGCGGAGATCCGGCTGAAAGCCTCGATCGCCTCGGCGTACGACCGGGCCGAGTAGAGAGCTCGGCCGAGATGATTCCAGAAGCGCTCCGGATGGTACGGGTTGAGGCGCATGGCTCTGCGTATCCACTCGATCCCGTCCTCCGCTCGTCCGAGCCATGTCAGGATTTCCCCTTGCTGAACGACGATCAGGTCATTGTTGGGATTGAGGCCTAACGCTCGCTCCTGATGGTACACCGCCTTGTCGTAACGGTGCGAGGTGACGTGAACCGCCGCCAGGATCCTGTGGACGTCTGCGTCATTGTCGTCGAGCGCGAGTGCCACTTGCAGCTCGTTGAGCACCTCGTTCCAGGTCGCCTCCTTGTCCTCGCACCAGCCGTAGATCCAGCTTTGCCCGAGGACGCACGCTTTCCAGGCATGTGCATGGGCGTATTTCGGGTCGAGCGCGATGGCCCGCTCCAGCATGCGAAGCGCCTCGGCGTTTGCGTCTCTGGCCGACCAGTGGTGGAGAACCTTGCCGGTGAGAACATACTCGTAGGCCGCCATGTTCTCGGTGCGCTTCCGCTTGGCCCTATCCTGCGTCGCCGCCTCGACCCGTCCCCTCAGGGTTGCGACGATCGCGGATGTGATCTCGTCCTGGATCGCGAAGATGTCCTCCAGTTCGCGATCGTAGCGGTCGGCCCAGACGTGAGTGTCGGTTTCGGCGTCGATCAGCTGCACCGTTACCCTGACCCGGTTCAATGCCTTCCGCACGCTCCCCTCGACGACATAATCGACGCCGAACTCGCGGGCGACATCCTGCACCTTCACGGCCTTGCCCTTGTGCACGAACACGGAGTTCCGGGAGATGATGAGCAAGTCGCGGAACCTCGACAGTTCCGTGATGATGTCCTCGGTCAATCCGTCGGCGAAGAATTCCTGCTCAGCTTCCCCGCTCAGATTGGCGAACGGCAGGACCGCGATCGACGGCTTTTGCGATCTGACCTTCGAGGGGGCTTGAGGAGTTCCCGAGGTCTCTTCCCGGTCGAGCAAGACTCGAAACACCCGGACCGGGCGGGCTATATTCTTCAAGGTCTTCTCGCCAAGGTCCTCGAAATCGATGTCCTCGAGCCGGTGGCCGACTTGGTCCCGCACCGCGGCGGAAACGTAGATTTCGCCCGGCTCGGCGAGCCCCTCCATGCGCGCGGCGATGTTGACTCCGTCGCCGAAGATGTCGCTCTCCTCCACGATCACGTCGCCGACGTTGACCCCGATCCGGAACTGAATCATCCGCGCCGCCGATACATCCGAGTTGCGCCGCGCCATCCTGCGCTGAATTTCGGCGGCGCAATGGATCGCTTCGGTCACGCTTTGGAACTCCACCAGCATGCCATCGCCGCTGGTCTTGATGATCCGACCCCTGTTCTTGGCGATCGCGGGGTCGATCAGCTCCAATCGATGAGTCTTGAGCCGGGAGAGAGTGCCGGTCTCATCGACTTCCATGAGGCGGCTGTAGCCAACCACGTCCGCGGCCAGGATCGCCGCCAATCTGCGCTCGACGCCCGGATTTTGCATCGGTGACCTCGCTGGTGCAGCGCTCCATCAATGATCGAAGTGGCCCCAGCAGCTTGACCAGAGCGTCCCAAGGGCGAGTAGCGGGTGAAGCGTCCTTTTCGACGCTGCCGGTCCCACGGGCCAAGCAACGTAAAGGCGAGCGATTGTCACAAACCACCTGCCCGAGAGAATTGCACGGCTCGATTCCGTCTGGCCCGACGGAAAAGCGTCACACGCTGGTTCTCGGTCATGGCCCGGGCGCCACCTCGTCCTGTCCCGTATAATGCCAACCTTTACCTTTACGAGGCAAGCAGTCGAGCATTATACTCGCTCTACAAACAGCTGTGTATACGGCTGCCTTGCGTCGAGCCTCTCCGCTTACCGCAAAGGAATCGCAGCCACTCGGCCTAATTCGATGGCCATTCCGCGCCTGCCACCGATCAACGAAGCAGCTCGCGGCGACCCTGGGGCGCGACGAACTCCTCCCGGAGGGGGAGACTACGAAGAATACGCCTCGCGGCGACGGGGAAAGACCACGGGCGCTGCACTCGACGGGGCCATGGCGTGCAGGGGAGCGACCCGTCAGGATCGAGATGAAAAAATGGGAGGTCCAGATGACACTACGCATCGGCGATACAGCGCCTGATTTCGAGGCCGACACCACGGAGGGTCGAATTCACTTTCATGAGTGGGTCGGCGATTCGTGGTGCGTCCTGTTCTCGCATCCGAAGGACTTCACGCCGGTCTGCACGACCGAACTCGGGTACATGGCGAAGATGAAGCCTGAGTTCGACAAACGGAACGTCAAGATCATCGGTCTCAGCGTCGATCCGGTGGACAACCACGCCCGCTGGGCCGACGACATCCGGGAGACGCAAGGTGCGGCGCCGAACTACCCGATGATCGGCGACCCCGATCTCAGCGTCTCGAAGGCTCTGGGGGATGTTGCCGGCCAGTGCCGGCGGGGACGCCTCGAAACGGACCCCCGCGGACAATCAGACCGTCCGCAACGTCTTCGTCATCGGGCCAGACAAGAAGATAAAGCTTGTCCTTGTCTACCCGATGACCACCGGTCGCAACTTCGACGAGGTGCTGCGGGTGATCGATTCGCTCCAGCTGACCGCGAAGCACAGGGTGGCGACCCCGGTCAACTGGAAGCACGGCGAGGACGTGATCATCGCGGGTTCCGTTTCGGACGAAGAAGCCAAGAAGACCTACCCGGACGGCTGGAAAGCTCCGCGACCCTATATCCGCATCGTTCCCCAACCGACGGGGTCGTAACACGAACTCGGCCCGCCGGCAGCGGGCCGACCCAGCCGATCGACCGGATTGCGCAGGCGGAGCGGGGCATGATCTTTCGGCAGCTGTTCGATCAGACGTCGGGCACCTACAGCTATCTCCTCGCCAGCCGGCGTGGCGGCGAGGCCCTGATCATCGATCCCGTGCTCGAGAAGGTCGATCGCTACCTCCAGCTCTTACGAGAGCTGGACCTGAAGCTCGTGAAGGCCGTCGATACTCACGTCCACGCCGACCATGTCACGGGTTTGGGCGCGCTGCGAGACCGAACGCACTGCATCACCGTGATGGGCGAACAGAGCGGCGTCGACGTTGTCTCGATGCGAGTGACCGAGGGCGACAAGGTGGAAGTCGAGGGGGTGGCGCTCGACGTGCTCTACACGCCCGGCCATACAGACGATTCCTACAGCTTCCTCCTGCCCGACCGCGTGTTCACGGGCGACACTCTGCTCATTCGCGGCACCGGCCGAACCGACTTTCAGAACGGCGATCCTCGCGCCCAATTCCACTCGTTGTTCGGAAAGCTTTTGAAGCTCCCCGATGAAACCCTCGTGTTTCCCGCGCACGACTACAAGGGCGACACCGTGAGTACGATCGGAGAAGAGAAAGCGTTCAATCCGCGGCTTCAGGTCCAATCGATCGACCAGTACGTGGACCTGATGAACAATCTCAACCTGCCGAACCCGAAGATGATGGATGTCGCCGTTCCGGCAAATCTCCGGATCGGACTTCATCAAGAGGACGTGGCGCGTAAGGGATGGGCGATGACGCCGGAGGAAGGTCTCACGATCATCGAGCGCTCGGACGTAATCCTGGTGGACCTTCGAGAACGCCGCGAGCGCGAGAAGGACGGCGTCATCCCAGGGTCGCTGCACGCGCCCTACCCGAACCTGAGGGAGAACGTGAATCGAGGCGGCGTGCTCTACGAGCTTGCAGCCTCGACCGGCAAGCGCCTCGTGTTCTACTGCGCCTTCGGCGAACGCTCCGCGATGGCCGTGCAGGCCGCGCAGGATGCGGGGATCTCGTCGGCATGCCATCTCCATGGCGGAGTCGACGGCTGGAAGAAGTTGAACGGGCCGCTCGTGCACCAAGTCTGAGGCTTTCAGGCACCCGCGCGGCGCGCTCGAATGCATAGCGAGAACACTTGCGGCTTGCGGACAGGCGTGTCGTCACGTCTGCCGCGGCTGAGGCCGGCAATGCTCGGCACGACCGGTATCGCTCGCGCACGCGTCCGGCCGCTCCTCGGCGTCGATCTTGGACCATTCGCTTGCTGGATGGGAGTTTTGCACCGAAACTGCACGGGTGCAGGACTCCATGGAGGCCGCGATGTGGAGACGTATGTCGCGTTTCGTCAATCGCCGATGGGTTCTGAAGGGAGCCGCGGTCGCGTGCGGGGCTGGATGGTCGCCGGCTCGAGCGGGCACGTCCCACCCGCAACCGAGGATCGCTCTCATGCCCGATGATCTCAGCGCGGACGATATTATCTCCCTTCTCAAGCTCGAACCGAATGCCACCTGCGGCTTCGTGCGCGTGACGTTCCTGAGCACCCGTTCGATTGCGCCGGGCGGACTGCCGGATCCGTTTGGCGGTGGCCGGCCTTTGGGATCTGCGCTTTACTTCATGGTGACGCCCGCGGCGCCGGTGCGACTCCATCGAATCCGCAACGAGCAGCTCTATCACTACTATCTCGGAGACCCCCTCGAGGTGTTCCTCCTGCACGGTGACGGTACTGCCGAGCGGGTGATCGTCGGACCCGATCTGCGCAGCGGCCAGCGCTTGCAACTCTTGATCCCGGGCAACACCTTCCACACCGCACGGCTCATCGGCCCCCGTCGCTGGTTCCTGGGTGCGAGCACCGAGTGGCCCGGCGTCGTGCCCGCCGAGGACGTCGAAATCGGCAAGCTCGACGAGATCGCTGCCAAATACCCTTCCGTCGCCGATGATCTTCGAGCCATTGCGACCTCGGTACAGCACGCCGCTCCCGTCGAAGTCGGCCCGCGTTAGGGGAACGGGGCCGACCGGCGATGGCCCCCTCGCCTTCCGAGCTCTGACCGCCGGCTGAGCAATCGGCGGGTCGAAGCGCGACGCAGAGCTCCGGGCGCAACGCTTAACGCCAGCGGCCCAGCCGCCGGCCGAGCTTGCGCAAACGAGCGCTGCTCCCAATCACCTCTCTTTGCGGCAGCAGGCGGCCCGCCTAGTCGGACTGGGTCTTCGCTCCTCCCGTGCCGACGGCGCCCGTGGACGTCGGCTGCCCGCTGGGCGACGCGCTCGCGGACTGCAGGATCTTCTGTGCGTCGGAGAGCTGCGCCTGCAACTCGGGAATTGCGCTTTCCGCCATCTCTTTCAGCTGAGCTGTCTCTCGTACCCGCTCCAATGCGCTGATCGTCTGCGGGTAGGTCTGAGCCACCCATTGCGCGACGCTCACCCCAAACTGCACCTCATCCGCGTTGCGCGCGAGGGTATCGAAGGTCCCGCGTTCCTCCGCCGGCATCTGCTCCGACGCTCGAAGGTCCGGGTGCACGGTGGTCAGTGCCCGATTGACGCGGCTGTTCGTGAGCACCATTCGATCGCCGAGGTCATGCACAGCGCCGCTCGTATGCCGCTTCGATGCCAGATTGCCGTACTGCTGTGCCGTCACGGTGCTGCGCGCGAGAGACTCGATGGCTTGACGCATGTGCGACGGCAGGGCAGCTCCCTGGAGACCGCCCACCTGGGGCGCGTGGACGGTGCCGCCGTGACTCTCCGGTCGTCCGCCATCCTTGTGGGGGTCGGGAAGCGGGTTGCTGGTACCCTCCGGAGACGCCCGGTTCGGCGCCATCCCGGGCTGTTGCGCCTGCTGGGCCGATGCGGGTTGCAATGAAAGCAGAGCAAGGAGCGTAGCAGCCGCAAGATGTCCCTTCATGTGACTCCTCCTAGAGCATTTTCAGGCGAAGTGGATCCGGTTCGTCGTTGAAAATGCGACCTCGATCGAGCGAGAGCTGATTCCACGAAAGTGGAAACAGCTCGAGTGGAATTCGCTTGAAAGCCACCGCGCCGACAAATGTTCCCGACAGCGGTTGAAGATGGGCTCGATGACGATTTGGGTTCGGCTCGAAGAGGGCCCTGAAGGCCATGACCCGCCGTGCTCAGACTCTCAACGTGCGCCGCTCCCCGTCAGCCGTGACAAGCCGGATTTCGCCACCCCCGATCCTACCGAGGATGGGCGCCATGCCCTCGAACGGGAGGAAGCAGAAGGCCGTCGACAACGCATCCGCCGACGTGGCGCTCGGCAGCACAACGGTCACGCTCTTGTAGAGGTTGCCGGGCCACCCGGTCCGCGGGTCCAGAAGGTGGTGGAAGCGGCCCTCTCGATCGAAGTGAAAACCATAGCGGCCCGAGGTGGCCACTGCACGGTCGACGACCTCGAGGGTCTCGGCAATTCGGGATGGCTGATCCGAATCGGCCAGCCCGACGCGCCACGGCCCACCGAGGGATGGCAGCCCGATGACCCGCGGTTCGCCCATGTCGACGAGGCTGTGCTCGACACCGCCGGCGCGCAGGATCTGTACGACCTTGTCGGAGGCATAGCCCTGGGCAATGCCGTTGAACGTCAGAGCCATCCCGCGATCGGGAAGCGAGATCCGGTCCGGATCCGAAACCACCCGGTCGAACCCGACCCGTTCGAGGGCGGCCTTACGGGCGCGTTCGGACGGGCCGTGCGGGTCCGCCTCCGGGTCCGAGAAATGGTCGCGATAGAGGGTCCAAAGCGCCTGCACCGAAGGGTCGAACGCACCGCCCGTGATCTCGAAGAAATGCCGCGAGACGGCAACAAGCTCGACGAGGTCGGCCGGCGGGGCGACGAGGCACCCGATGACGGTTGAGCGCCACGAGCGCCGAAGTCCGCGCGATAGAGGCTGAAGACCCGCTCCAGACGGCGTATCTCGGCGAGCGCTCCCTCGATCAGGCGCTGCGCCGCAGCGCGGTCATGATGGTGCACCTGAAGCGTCGCGACCGCGCCCATCGCCTGACCGCGCCAGGTAACCAGGTTTCCCTCCGCCCGCGCCGTGCTCCCGAGCGGCACGAGCCCCAATCCTGCGGCCGCCGCTGTGATGCCGATGAAGCGCCTGCGCGTCAGTGATGCGGTCATCGCGGCGTCCTCAGTGGTGATGCCCCGACTTGGGAGCCGCGGGCGTGACTTGTTCGTGGTGATGGCCCGACCTGGGAGCCGCGGGCATAGCTTGTTCGTGGTGCTCCCCGGCCGGCCTATGTCCCTCCTCGACGGAGCTCGTCGCCTCTGCCCCCGTGCCGAGAACGTACTCGTTCGGCATTTCCGCGAACGCCACGACGCGGCCGCCGTTCTCCTGGGCGAATTTGTCCGCCGCGGTCTTGTCCGAGAACGGCACCGTCTCGTCGGCTCCCATGCCGCCGGCATGCGACTGCCGATCACGAAGAACGCCGTCTCGGCATCGACCCAGTTGTCGCTGCCGGGCTCCTCCCAGGTCGGCGCCTTGGCCATGTCCGAGACGTAGATCGCGCGGATGTCCTTCGCCTCTTCCGGCAGCATGGTGAAGGCGATCGCGTCGCGAGCCGAGGAGAACCAGACCGGCTCCGGGCGGCTGCGCAGCAGGATCTGACCCTTCGGGCCCGCATGTTCGAGCACGTTCATGCCGCAGTAATGGCCGATGGCGGCGGCGGTCATCTCGCGCGGCGGCGGAGCGGCGCTCGCGCTGTCTTCCGCTCGTTGCAGCCGGCGAGGACGAGGGCGCCGAGCGAGCGCCGCGAGCGAGGGCGAGCGTCCTCATAGCTCTCTCCTCGAAAAGGCCAACGCCGCGAGCGCCAGCGGCAGGAGCGTCCAGGCCGCGAGCGCGGCGAGCAAGAGCGGCGGCCTCAGAGTCGCGTTGCCGGCGAGCCCGGCCATGCCGGAGAAGCGAGCTCACGTTGGCGAAGCCGGTCAGGTTGAACAGACGGTAGACGTCGGTGGGGTTGAGCAGGAGCAGCGCGTCCAGCACCCCGCCGGAGACGACCTGGCCCTGGTCGACGACCAGGAGCCCGAGCAGCGCCATGTCGTAGATCGAGGACGAGGACGAGCCAGATCCCGATCGCGATGCCCGCCGCGGTGCCGCGGTCGCGCGCCAGCGCGCTGACGAGATAGCCGATGGCGATGAACACCGCCCCGAGCAGGACCGAGGAGCCGACCATGGCGGCGAACGCCGCCCAGCTCTCCGGCATCGATGACCGCGCCCGTCGCCGCGAGCGCCGCGCCGCCGCGCCATAGCCGACGAGGGTCGCGAAAGCCAGGATGGCGAGGTGCCCGACGAACTTGCCGAGCACCACCTGCCAGCGCGCGACCGGGTAGCTCAGGAGCAGCAGCATGGTGCCGCGCTCCATCTCGCCGACGATGGCGTCGTGCGAGATCAGGAGCGCGATCAGCGGGAGAAGGAAGATGGTGAGGCTGGAGAGGCTGACGATCACCACGTCGAGGGCGCGCACGCCGACGTTGCCGGTTGGCGCGCTGCCGAGGAAGGTGAGCGTGAGCGCGAGCGCCGCCAAGCAGGAGAGTGGTGGCGAGCACCCAGCGGTTGCGCAGGCCCTCGCGGATCTCCTTGCCGGCGACGATGAGGACGTTTATCATCGCGCGCGCCTCCTGCAGCGCAGGAAATGGGCGTAGAGCTCGTCGAGGGTCGGGGGAATCACGTCGATGTCCTCGACGGCGCGCCGCTGGCTGACGCGCGGCGCAGAATCTCGATCTTGCCGTCCGGGCGCGCGTCGATCTCGATCACGTGCGCCGTTGACTGCGCCGCCAGCCGCGACGGAACCGAGCCAGGCGCGGGACGCTCGTCGAGCTCGGCAGTCGGTCAGCCTCAGCCGGATGCGGGTCGGCAGGCGGGCGAGGCGGCGCAGCTCGTCGAGGGTGCCGTCGGCGACCATGACGCCGCGGTTCATGATGATCACCCGGCTCGGCCCGCTCCTCGAGTTCGGTGAGGGCATGCGAGGACAGGAGCACCGTCGCGCCCCGTCCGCGCAGCTCCTCGACGATCTCGTAGAAGCTCTGGCGCAGCGCCGGATCGAGGCCGGTGGTCGGCTCGTCGAGCAGCAGGACTCTGGGGCTCGCCGAGCAGCGCCTGCGCGAGGCCGAGCCGCTGGCGCATGCCCTTGGAATAGGTGCCGACGCGCCGGTCCGCGGCCGCGCTGAGGCCGACGCGCTCCAGGAGCGTCGCGACGCGTCGGCGTCGGCTCGCGCTTCAGGCGCGCGTAGAACGACAGGGTCTCGCGGCCGGTGAGGGCGGCGTTGAACGACACATTCTCCGGCAGATAGCCGAGCCGGCGCCGCGCGGCGAACCGCCGGCGGCGGGGTCCTCGCCCAGCACGCGGATGCCGCCGCTGCGTCGGCCGGATGCAGGCCCAGCATCAGCTTCATCAGCGTCGTCTTGCCGGCGCCGTTGTGGCCGACGAGCGCGACCGTCTCGCCTCCGGCAGCTCGAACGAGACATCGCGCACCGCCTCGACCTTGCCGAAGCGCTTGGTACCGACATTCGCTCGCATCTCGACGGTCGCTGCGTCACGGCCGGCGACTCGCTCGGCGAACGTGTCGGGCTGCGCGCGGCGGCGACGATGAGCGGATGGCTGTCGACGACGCCGCCCGGCAGCAGGGCCGGGAACTGCGCCTGCGCCCAGCGGATCACCTGCACGGCGGGGCTGTTCATCAGCACCTTGGCCTGCGGCGCCGTCCACAACACCTGGTCGATCAGGTCGTTCGGGCGGTAGGCGGTATCGGCCAGGCCATCGCCATCGAGGTCGAAGGCCGGGTTGTCGCTCCAGTAGTTGCCGCGCCCGCCCTTCGACCAGTCGAGGAACCGCGTGCCGACGTACTTCACCTGGTTCCGGTTTGCGACGAAGGCGTTGCCGACGATCTCGTTGCCCTCCGAGCCGGCGGTGAAATGGATGCCGATCTCGCAGCCCTCGAACCAGTTGTCGCGGAAGCGGTTCTGGTTGGCGTTGTAGATGAAGACGCACTTCTCCGGGCCGATGCGCGGTCGTGCCGCCGGGGCGTCGGCAGTCGCCTCGCCGGCGGCGCAGGCCGTGCTCGCTCGCCTCGCCGATGCGCATGCCGGCGATCGCCCAGCGCTCCGCCGGCTGAAGCCGCCCGAGCACGCAAGTTGCCTTCGATGCGCGACCCGTTGGCGAAGTTGAACAGAAAGCCGCGGTCGCGGTCGCCGTCCGAGACGTTGCCGCGCACCGTCAGGCGATGCGAGTACATGATCGCGAAGCCGGCGGTGTTGCCGGTCGAGACGTTGTCCGCTCACCTCGCTGTCGTTGGTGTACATGTAGTGGACCGCGAAGCGCACGTCGCGGAAACGGTTGCGGCTGAACACGTTCCTGCGGCTCGCGACGAGAAGATGCCGTCCCGGCCGAAGCGGATGTCGTTGTCGATCACCTTCGCGCCCGGGCGCGTCCCAGACCGAGACGCCGTTGCCCGACTCGTTAATCCGCCCGGCCTCGCTGCATGCCGACGATCGCGTTACCTCGTGACCATCGCCTCCTCGGCGCCGTGGATGTAGACGCCGTATAGATTGCCCTCGATCGTGTTGCCTTCGACCAGCGCCTTCTTCGCCGTCTTCTCGATGAAGATGCCCGCGTCCATCTTCTCGAGATCGGTCCCGGAACCGCGGATCGTCAACCCGCGGACGACGGCGCCGGGCGCCGAAACGGTGATGACGTTGCCCGTGCCCGCGACCGACGCACGACGGCGCCGGGCTCGCCCTCGAGGGTCAGGCGTCTGCGCATGCGGAGCGGACCGTGATGCTCGCCGGCCTGGCCGGACGATCGCATCGCCGTCGCGCAGCCCGGTCGAGGAGCGGCCTGCAGATCCTCCCGTCCGGCGGCGACGACGATGCGCTCCGCCTGCGGCGGCGAGCGCGAGGCCGGCGGCGCAAGCCGCCGCCAGCCCCACCGCGCGATGATGCGGCGCGAGCGCGCATGCCATCAGGCGCCCTGCGGCTCGACAAACATGCGGCCCTGCATCTCCATGTGCATGGCGTGGCAGAACCAGGTGCAGTAGTACCAGTACACTCCCGGCTTGTCGGCCTTGAAGGTGACCGAAGCGGTCTGCCTGCGGCCCGATCTCCATGTTGATGCCGTAGTTGACGATGCAGAAGCCGTGCGTCAGGTCTTCGACGTCGTCGATGTTGGTCACGTAGACCGTGACCTCGTCGCCCTGCTTGACCTGGAAGCTCTCGAGGCCGAAGGCCGGCGCGGCCGAGGTCATGTAGACCCGCACCTTGTTGCCGTCGCGGATCACCTTCGAGTCTGACTTCCAGGGTCACGCCGTCGGTCTGCCGCCTGCTTCACCGCATCCGCGAAGAACGGGTCGTCGCGCTTCCAGATGTGCACCGGGTTGACCTTCGAGCGGTGCACGATGGTGGCGTCGTGCGGCTCGGCGAAGCTCGGGCTGTCGTGGACCAGCACCATGTGGTCGCCCGAGATGTCGATCAGCTGATCGTTCTCCGGCTTCAGCGGACCGACGTTGAGGAAGCGGTCCTTCGAGAACTTGTTCAGCGACATGAGCCACTTGCCGTCCGCCTCCTTGGTCTGGCCCATGGAGCTGTGGTTGTGGCCGGGCTGGTAGTGCACGTCGAGCTTCTGGATCGACCGGATTGACCTTCTCGCCCTTGAAAGCGCGCTTGGCCAGGTCGATGTTCCATTTGCACACCTGGCTGTCGAGGAACAGCGTCGTGTAGGCGTTGCCCTTGCCGTCATAGGCGGTGTGCAGCGGCCCGAGGCCGAGCTCCGGCTCGGCCACCACGATGTCGCGCGGCTGGATCTTGTCGTCGAACAGGTCGTCGAGCTTGCGCGCGTCGAAGACGGTCACGGTCGGCGAAAGCTTGCCGTTGGCGACGAAGTGGATGCCGTCCGGCGCCGTGTTGATTCCATGCGGGCTGTTCCCGACGGGAACGTAGCGGGTGTAGGGCGAGCCATGGCGGCCGTTGAGGACCGGCACGCCGCCGATGGTCTCGTAGTTGCCCGCTTTCACGTCCTCCTCGATGCGCTTGAGGTTGAAGACGACGACCCAATCCTGCTCCTTGGCCATCATCTCGGCGAGCGTGACACCCTCTTCCGAGTTGTAGCAGGTCGACCACGCGTATTTGCCCTGATAGTCGGCGTCGACGTTGTCGAGGTTGCCGTCCACCATGATCTGCCACGCCACCTTCATGGTCTCGCCGTCGACTGCGGTGAACAGCGACGAATACTTCTTCGGCTCGTCGAGGACCTTGCCGTCGTTCGGAACGGGCACGCGATCTTCGCCGTTGCAGAACACGTAGCCGGTTTTCGGGTATTTCTGCACGCGAAGGCCATGAACCGTCGACTGGTTCGGTAGCTGAATGATCTTGTCGCACTTCATGATGTCGAGCCGAATGCGGCACACCCGCGTGTTCGATTTGTCGTTGGCGAACAGGTAGCGGCCGTCGTAGGTGCCGTCCGTGAAGGACGGATGCGGGTGGTGCAGATCGCCGTTGGTGTAGATCCCGCCCTTGTCTTTCAGGAACTCGCGGTTCTCCGGCGTCAGACCTTCGGTGAGGATCTTGATGCTCTCGTTGGTCTGTCCCCAGCCGGTGGCACTGTCGCGGTTGAACACCGGGACGCGCATCAGCTCGCGCATGGAGGGCAGGCCGACGATCCGGACCTCGCCGGTTTGGCCGCTCGAGAAGAACACGTAGTATTCGTCGAGCTCTCCGGGCTTCACCTCGTACCTGTTCTCGACCGCAGGCCGGACCGCGGGGGAAGCGGGCCTGGTCTGCGCCTCGGCCGACGTGATGACGCCGGCCTCCGACAGCTTGACGCCTCCGGCGACCCCCGCCGCGCCTGCGGCGGCGACCGCAGCGGTCGTGCCGAGCATGTCGCGCCGGCTCCAATTCTTCCTCTTGTCTTCGCCTGCCATCCTTGCCTCCTTTTCGCTCATGAAGCGGTCGTCGGGACATCCGCTGTGGTCGGCTCCCGAACTGGTTTCCCCATGTGGGTGATGGTTGGTCTAGCAGGTCCGGTTCCGCCGTCTTTGCTCCCGCGCATGGACGGGGAGGAAAGCGCCTTGCGCTTCTCGCGCTTGAGCCGGACTTGGATCATATGCGGACAGCGCTGATCGTCGTGATAGAGCTCCTGGCAGTGCATGCAGTAAATGCACTCGTTGACATTGATGAAGCCTTCCGGGTGGATCGATTGGACCGGGCATTCCTTGGCGCAGCGCTGGCACGGGGATCCGCATTCGGGCCAGCGCTTCAGCCACTCGAACATGCGGATCTTTCCGGGGATGGCCAGCGCTGCGCCGAGCGGACAGAGATAGCGGCAGAAGAAGCGCTCGATGAACAGACCCGCGGCAAGCAGCGTCAGGGCGTAGACCACGAAGGGCCAGTCGCGCGCGAACTTCAGGACGATCGCGGTCTTGAACGGCTCGACCTCGGCGAAAACCTCGGCCAGCGCGATGGAGTAGAGCGACAGCCCGAACAGTCCGAGGAAGATCATGTACTTGATGGGCCAGAGCCGCTCGTGCAGGCCCCAAGGCACCGTGACCTGCGGGACCTTCAGCCACTGCGCGATGGTGTTCGTGAGCTCCTGCAGGGCTCCGAACGGGCACAGCCAGCCGCAGAACGGGCCGCGTCCCCAAAAGAGCAGCGCCGCGGCGACCGACCCCCATAGGACGAAGACCAAGGGCGCGGCCAGGAAGAACTCCCAGTTGAAGTCGGCCAGGAGCGAGTTCGTGAAGGTGAGGACGTTGACGACGGAGAGCTGCGCGTTGGCGTACCAGCCGAGCCACACCAGCGTGAACGTAAGGTAGGCGCGGCGCACCCAAACGTAGGCCGTCCGGCGGCGCACCAGAGCGTCCTGAAAGAAGAAGATCCCGGTGAGGACCAGGAGCGCGACGGCGGTGATGCCGATGGAGACGGTGTTGGTCTTCCAAATCTTCAGCCAGAGCGGCTCCTCCACGGGCCCCTGAGCAAGGGCGTCCGCGTCGTTCAGCGAGACCGCAGGCGCTGGCGGAGAGATCGGCCCCGGCTGCGCTCCGGCAGTCGGTTGGGGCTGTCCGGGAGACGGAGCTCGCGCCGAAGCCGCCGCAGCGGGCGCGGCGGGTTGCTCGATCCGCAGGTACCGGTCGGGAAGCCTATAGGCCACGTCGAAGCTCAGGAACGCCTTGTCGCGCGCCCCGACACTGCGCTGCACGAGCAGCTGCAGCTGCCAAGGCTCGGCGAGTTCGAGCTTGAACTCCTCGGGCACGACGAAGAGAGCGATCTCGCGCAGGTCCGGTGCGCCCGCCGCGGCAAGGTCGGCGAGGCGGGTGTGGTTGCGGTCGCGGAAACGGGTGCTCTGGCCATCCTGGAGCAGTTCGATCCGGTCGAAGATGCCGCCTCGGACGTAACCAGAACCCTTGAACGAGTAAGCACCGTCGCCCGCGACGACGATGGCTTGCTGACCGGGCTTCAGCCGCGCCCGCAACTGCTCGAATCCGGCGTCGCCCAGCAGGCTGCGCCCGATCGTCGGAACGCTTACGGGCGCGACGTAAAGATCGATGAACGGGTCGCCGGGGTCGCCGGTCTCGGGGTTGTCGGCAGCCGCCTGGTTGCCGGCTTTCGCAAAGGCTTCATTGACCTCGCCGACCGTGAGCGAGAGACGGCGCACCGATCCGTCGCCTAGGAGCGATTCCCAGTCGCGAATTTCGGATTTGCCGAGGTCGACGCTCCGAGCCTGGGGCGCGGCGACGGCGGCAGCCGTGCCTCCCATCCGGCCGCTTCGGATGAGACGCACCGCGGAACGCACGACGCTGTCGCCCATGACGAGCACGGTCACCGTCGCACCGCTGACGATGTCCACCTGCGGCGGGCGCTCGGCCCCCGCCGCAACCGCCTTCATGTCCTTCCCGACGAGCGCGTTCATGGCATCCACGATGCGCTGCTCGGGAATGCCGACGAGGACGATCGGCTCCTTGTGATCGACCAACTTGATTTTGGTGATGAGCCCGTTCGGGTCGATGCCGACGAGAAGGTCGATCGGCTTTCCCGAATAGCCCACCGAATTCGTGAAATCCGAATTGAGGTAGACATGCCCGACGAGGCGGTCGCCCTGGTAGGCGGGCACGGTGGGCGGATCGCCCTCGGGCGGGCCGAAGCGGTCGGCGGCCGCAAAGAACTCGCTCGGCTGGGCCTTGGGCAGGAACTCTTGCAGGCGGCCAGCACCCAGGGCCTGGCCGGTCCACGACTGGACCGCCATCGCCCAAACCAGGACGATCGCCCGAGCGACTTGCCGAAACGATGCGGCACCGCGCCGGCAGACCCTAGATGCTTCGAAGTCTATCAACAGGGGACCGTCCCGTTCGACCATGTTCCTGAGAAGAAACGACTATCATCGCTGTCGGCGCGACGAGGGCTGCCGCCCGGCGTGCGGCTCCCGGCGAGGTCAGGACGCCAAGAGCCTCCCGGCTCGGGACGCGTTGTAGGCGCATCGATCGCCGCGCACCTTGACCCAGCGCAAACGGTGGGAGGATGATTTTGTCCGTCAAGCTCCCTACGAGCTCGGACGGATCCCGAGGATGAGCGATGTCCCTGTTGAAATCCGAACCGCCCGCCCCCGTGAAAACCCTCGAAGAGCTTTTCGCCATCGCACACGCGATGGAGCATGAGGCCGCCGCGCGCTATGCCGCCCTTGCGGAGCGGATGCGTCACGAAGGCAATGCCTCCCTGGCAGAGGTCTTCGACCATCTGTCCGCCGAAGAGCGAGGCCATCTCGCGAGCGTCGTACATTGGTCGCAGAAGGAAAAAGGCAACGCCCCTGATCCGACGCTCATTCGGTGGAAGATCCCAGAGACCTTCGACGACGAGGGTGCGGCCACGACGGACCCGCACCTGCTCAATGCCTACCGAACCCTCGCGATGGCGGTACGTAACGAGGAACGCGCCTTCGCGTTCTGGAGTTATGTGGCCGCCCAGGCGGCCGCTCCCGACGTTCGGCAGGCGGCCGAGACGATGGCGCATGAGGAACTCGGCCACGTGGCCACGCTTCGCCGCGAGCGTCGGCGCGCCTTCCATGTAGCGCGCTCGGGTGCTCGAGCGGAAGCCGCGGACCGAAACGCCATCCCGGAGACAGCGGCGTGGGAGCGGCGGCTGGCGGACCTTCTCGACGCCTACGCCGGACAGTCGCCGCCGATCGAGCGCAGGCGTCTCCAAAGCCTGGCCGAGGAAGCGCGACGGCATGCGCAGGAGCTCGAGCTTTTTCCAAGAGCGGTTGGCGGCCTGACCGCCGTACAAGGCGCCTTTGACGACCCGGTGGTTCTGGCCGAGCTGCTCACCGACCGGTATCTCGAAGCCGCCGACCTCGTGCGCGACGAGGAGGTCGTGCGGCGCATGCAGGCGCTCGCCGGTCGCGCCATCACGCGTCTCGCGTGGCTCCGTACGGACCTGCCGGAAATCGAGAGAGCGTAGGGCACCGCCAAGACCCTCGAAGCGACCGTGACCCACAGGTGACCTTGATGACTTTGCAGCTCTACGCCCACCCGTTCTCCTCCTACTGCCAGAAGGTCCTCATCGCGCTCTACGAGAACGGGATCCCGTTCGAATTCCGCATGCTCGGCCCCGACGACGAGCGCACCGCGGCCGAGTGGCTGGCCTTATGGCCGCTCGAACGCTTCCCGGTGCTCACCGACGCCGGCCGCCCCGTCGTGGAGGCGAGCATCATCATCGAGCATCTCGGGCTTTTTCATCCGGGCCCGGTCCGCCTCGTGCCCGAGGATCCGCGCGCCGCGCTTGCGGTGCGCATGATGGACCGGTTCTTCGACAACTACGTCATGACCCCGATGCAGAAGATCGTCTCCGACCACATGCGCGACGAGACGGCTCGGGACCAGCAGGGGGTCACGGAAGCTCGGGCGATGCTCGACCGCGCCTATCGCTGGCTCAACGACGCCATCGCGGATCGCGAGTGGGCAGCCGGCGATGCGTTCAGTCTCGCCGACTGCGCGGCCGCGCCCTCCCTCTTCTACGCGGATTGGACGCATCCGATCGGCCGCGAGTGTCCGAACGTTCATGCGTATCGAAAGCGCCTTCTCGCCCGTCCATCCTTCGCCAGGGCCGTCGACGAGGCGCGGCCCTATCGACCGCTGTTCCCGCCGGGCGCACCGGACCGCGACTGATGATTCGTTTCGGAAGGTAACGAGTGGCCGAGGGGCCCGATCGACGCTCCCGACCGCAATAAGGCCGTAAGGTCAGCCGAGACACCGAAGGCTTTCGCGCCCCGGTTAACGCTCCGTTAACCAAACGAGCGCAGCTTGACCCGTGCAGACCCGTGGGTCACGCGGATCTGTTCCTCCCTTCTGAACCTTCGGGGCCCGCGGACCAACCGCCGGCCCCGTTTTTCGTTCGGCGTCGGCCGACGGGTCTCGACCGGAACCATCGAGGAGGCTCCCGACCCGGCGACGGCATCGTCACCCGCGGGCGAGCCCGGTCCTTGCCGCTGCGGGCGAATCAAGATGGGGAGCGCTGCGACACCGGCCGGCCATTCGTCCAACAAAAAGGGCCGCCTTGCGGCGACCCTTCTCTTCTCTTGAGCGATGTCGTGAGCGGGCTCAGAAGTCCATGCCTCCCATCCCGCCCATGCCGCCGCCGCCCGGCATCGCGGGGGCGGACTCCTTCTTGGGCGCTTCGGCGACCATCGCTTCCGTGGTGATCAGCAGACCGGCGACCGACGCCGCGTCCTGCAGGGCCGCGCGGACGACCTTCGCGGGATCGACGATGCCGGCCTTGAACATGTCGACGTACTCCTCCGTCTGCGCGTCGAAGCCGAAGGTGTCGGACTTGTTGTCGTTGATCTTGCCGACCACGATCGAGCCTTCGACGCCGGAGTTCTCGGCGATCTGGCGGATCGGGGCCTCGAGCGCGCGAAGCACGATGTTGATGCCCGCCTTGACGTCCGGGTTGTCGGTCTTGAGCTTCGACACCGCGGCCTTGGCGCGCAGCAACGCGACGCCGCCGCCCGGCACGATGCCCTCCTCGACGGCCGCCTTGGTGGCGTGCATGGCGTCGTCGACGCGGTCCTTCTTCTCCTTGACCTCGACCTCGGTGGAGCCGCCGACGCGGATCACCGCGACGCCGCCGGCGAGCTTGGCGAGGCGCTCCTGGAGCTTCTCGCGGTCGTAGTCCGAGGTCGTCTCCTCGATCTGCGCCTTGATCTGGCCGATGCGTGCTTCGATGTCGGCCTTGGACCCTGCGCCGTCCACGATCGTGGTGTTCTCCTTCTCGATGCGCACGCGCTTGGCGCGGCCGAGCATGTTCAAGGTCACATTCTCGAGCTTGATCCCGAGGTCTTCCGACACGGCCGTGCCGCCGGTCAGGATCGCGATGTCCTCGAGCATGGCCTTGCGGCGGTCGCCGAAGCCCGGCGCCTTCACGGCGGCGATCTTCAGGCCGCCGCGCAGCTTGTTGACGACGAGCGTCGCCAACGCCTCGCCCTCAATGTCTTCCGCCACGATCAACAGCGGCTTCCCGCTTTGAACCACGGCCTCGAGGATCGGCAGCAGCGCCTGGAGCGAGGAGAGCTTCTTCTCGTGGATGAGGATGTAGGCGTCATCCAGCTCCGCAACCATCTTCTCGGCGTTGGTGATGAAGTAGGGCGAGAGATAGCCGCGGTCGAACTGCATGCCCTCGACGACGTCGAGCTCCGTCTCGGCGGTCTTCGCCTCCTCGACGGTAATCACGCCCTCGTTGCCCACGCGCTGCATGGCCTGAGCGATCATCTCGCCGATCGACTTGTCGCCGTTCGCCGAGATCGTGCCGACCTGCGCGACCTCGTCATTGGTCGAGACCTTCTTGGCGCGGCTCTTCAGGTCGGCAACGGCCGCCTCCACGGCGAGATCGACCCCGCGCTTCAGGTCCATCGGGTTCATCCCGGCCGCCACCGACTTGGCGCCCTCGCGGACGATCGCCTGGGCCAAGACCGTCGCGGTGGTGGTGCCGTCGCCGGCGATGTCGTTGGTCTTCGAGGCGACTTCGCGCACCATCTGGGCGCCCATGTTCTCGAACTTGTCGGAGAGCTCGATCTCCTTCGCGACCGTCACGCCGTCCTTGGTGATGCGCGGCGCGCCGAACGACTTCTCGAGCACCACGTTGCGGCCCTTCGGACCGAGCGTGACCTTCACGGCGTCGGCGAGGATGTCGACGCCGCGCAGCATCTTCTCGCGAGCATTGGCGGCAAACCGGACGTCTTTGGCAGCCATGATATGAACTCCTGTTGTTCTGGTTCTAGGGTGAGGTTACGCGGCCTTCTTGGAGGCGGCGGTCTGTTCGATGACGCCCATGATGTCGGACTCCTTCATGATCAGGAGATCCTGGCCGTCGATGCGCACCTCGGTGCCGGACCACTTGCCGAACAGCACCCGGTCGCCGGCCTTGACGTCGAGGGGCTGGACCTTGCCGCTCTCGTCGCGGGCGCCGGGGCCGGCCGCGATGATCTCGCCCTCCTGGGGCTTCTCCTTGGCGGTATCGGGAATGATGATGCCGCCCTTGGTCTTCTCTTCCGCGTCGATGCGGCGGACGACGACGCGATCGTGCAAGGGTCGAAATGCCATGATGATCCTCCTGGTCTGAGAAATAGACACATCCGCATCGAGAGCCTGCCGAAAGGCCGGCCTTTGGCACTCGACGCACGAGAGTGCTAGCAAGGGTGATAATACCGAGTCGGAAAGGATGCAAGCGGTGTCGCGACGAAACTGAACGCTGAGGTCCGGGTGCAATCCGTTTCCGCTACCCTGGCGTGTGGGGCGCCGGCGCGCGCATCGCTCAAGAGCCAAGCGGTTCGCTTGGAATAAGCACCACATCCGGGTCATTCAAGAGGCGTCATGTCCGCCGCGTCCGTGGAAAAGATCGATTCCGCGCCGTCCGAAATCGTCAGGGGAAGGTCCTCCGCGAGACGGCACGTTATCGGTGAAAGTCCTGGACGGCTCGTCGGATCAGGACCTGCGATGAGGTGGGATCGGTACTCCGCGCTGCAATGGAGATCACCCATGAGTTCCTCGGGCGGCACGACGAACGGACGTGCCGACTCGGGCGAGAAGTCTCGCATCAGAGCCGCTTCGACCGCGCCGAGACGGAACACCGTCGGGCCCGCCCCGGTGACCGCCACTCGCACCCTGTCGCCGAAGCGCGCCACCATCACTCCGGCCACCGGATAGCCGGAGGCGGGATGTCGGACCTTGGCATAGCGGGCGTCGTCGGGGACCGTGAAACGCACGCCGGTGATGATCTCTGCGGGTCTGAGGGCGGTCTCGAACAGCCCGCGAAAAAACTCGTCCGCCGCGATGGTTCTCTCGGTCGTCTCGATCGACGCGTCAAGGCCGACCAGCGCAGCCGAATAGTCCGATGCGGGATCCGCGGCGGCGGCCGAGCCGCCCAGGGTGCCGCGATGGCGGACCGCCGGATCCCCGATGCTTCCGGCGAGGATGGCGAGCACGGGGACCGCTCGCCGCACCTCTTCGGACCGCGCGACCTCGAAGTGGCAGGTCATGGCGCCGACGCGAAGGTGCTCCTGGTCCCGGCGGATCCCGACGAGGTCGGGAATGCCGGCCAGGTCGATGAGGTCGCTCGGCGCCGCGAGGCGGTTCTTCAAGGCGGGCAGCAGCGTCATTCCTCCCGCGAGCAGCTTCGGGTCGGCAGCCTCGCGCAGGAGCGATGTTGCCGCGGCAAGATCCGAGGGGCGATGATAAGCGAAGTCGTGCATCGTTCCTCACCCGTGGCGGTTCAGGCGTTCGCTTCCCGCCATGATGGCCTCGACGATGCCCTGGTAGCCGGTGCAGCGGCAGAGATTGCCCTCGAGCTCGTGGCGGACCGCAGCCTCGTCGGCTCCCGGCAGGCGGCGCGCAATGTCGATCCCCATCATCACCATGCCGGGCGTGCAGAACCCGCACTGCAGACCGTGATGGTCCCGGAATGCCTCCTGCATGGGGTGCAAGCCGTCCGCGGCGGAAATGCCTTCGATCGTCGTGACGCAGAGCCCGTTCGCCTGGACGGCGAGCATGGTGCACGATTTCACCGCGCGACCGTCCACGTGCACGACGCAGCAACCGCATTGGGTCGTGTCGCAGCCGACGTGCGTGCCCGTCAGGCCGAGGTGCTCGCGCAGGAACTCGACGAGGAGCGTTCGCGCCGCGACCCGGCGCGTCTGCGACTGGCCGTTGACCGTCATCGTCACGTCCATGAGCACGTGAGTCTCCTTCACCGCGCCGCCGCGGCATCGCGACCGGATTTCGCGGCCTCGATGGCGCGCCAGACCCGCTCGGGCGAGAGCGGCATATCGATATGCCTGATGCCGTACGGCCGCAGCGCATCCACGACCGCCGAAACCAGCGCGTTCGGAGCCCCGCAGGCGCCCGCCTCTCCGGCTCCCTTCACGCCGAGCTCGTTGGTCCGGCTCGGAACCGGGTTGAACAGCGCATCCATACGCGGCACGAGGCTCGCGCGCGGCATGCCGTAGTCCATGTAGGACGCAGTGAGGAGCTGTCCCGAGCCCGCCTCGTAGACCACCTCCTCGGTCATCGCCTGGCCGAGCCCCTGGGCGACGCCGCCATAGATCTGCCCGTGGACGATGAGGGGATTGAGGACGACGCCGCAGTCGTCGACGGCCACATAGCGCACGATCCGGACGGTTCCGAGGTCCGGATCGACCTCGACCTCGCACACGTGGCAGCCGTTCGGATAATTCATGTCCCCGTCACCGCGCTCGAACAGGTAGCTCTCGTCGAGACCCGCCTCGACCTGATCCGGCCGGGTGCGGGGGTCGTGGGCGGCGGCGGCGACCTCCGCGAGCGAGATGCTGGTGGCGCGGACGCGGAAACATCCATCCTCGAAGCGCACCTCCCCGGGATCGGCCTGCAGGAGGTGAGCAGCGACTCTCCTGCCCTTCTCGACGATCCGCCGGCAGGCCCGGCCGAGCGCGACGCCGCCCATCATCGAAGAGCGGGAACCGAACGTTCCGACGGCGCCCTTCGGGATCAGCGCCGTGTCGCCTTGGATCAGTTCGACCCGGTCGGGATCGACGCCGAGGTGTTCGTGGACGAGCTGCGCGTAGACGGTCTCGTGGCCCTGGCCATGCGAAAAGGTCCCCGCGAAAACCGACACCGTGCCGTCCGCCTCGAGCCGCACCCGCATCTCCTCGGTGGGCCTCCCGCCCGCCCCCTCGACGAAGCAGGAGAGCCCGATGCCGCGCAGCATGCCGCCGCGTTCGGAGTCCGCCCTCCGCCGCGCGAAGCCGGACCAGTCCGCCGCCGCGAGCGCCCGTTCCATGGTTCCGACGAAGTCGCCGGAGTCGATCACGAGGCCCATCCGGGTCGTGTACGGCAGACGCGACGTCGGGATCAGGTTCCGGCGCCGGATCTCGTCCCGCGTCAGCCCGCAGGCATCGGCGGCGGCGTCCATCAGGCGCTCCATCAGGAAGTTCGCCTCCGGCCGCCCGGCGCCGCGATAGGTGTCGGTCGGCGTCGTGTTCGTGAATACCGGCTTCACCGAGAAGTGAAATGCCTCGATATCGTAACCGCATGGAATGATACGACCGCCGCCGTTGATCGGGATCCGAGGCCCGTTCTCGGCAACGTACGCACCGACGTTGACGATCGTCTCGACCTTCAGGGCGACGACGCGGCCCGACTCGTCGAGACCCATCTCGGCATGGTTGACCTGGTCGCGGCCGTGATAGTCGGAGACGAAGGTCTCGAACCGGTCCGCACGCCACTTGACGGGGCGCTGAAGGCGCCGCGCCGCGTACGCGACGATGGCGAGCTCGGGGTACACCTTGCTCCGGATACCGAAGCCGCCCCCGGTGTCCGGAGAGACCACCCGCAGACGGTCGGGCGCGATGTGCAGGACGTCCCTGGCGATCGTCGTCTGGATCCGCCGGCCGCCCTGGCTCGGGCAGTAGAGCGTGATGGTGTCCGTGTCGGCGTCGTAGGACGCAAGCGCCGCGCGGGGCTCCATGGGGCTCGGAACGAGCCGATTGTTGACGATGTCGACCGTGACCCGTTTCGCGGCTTTGCGCAGCAGCGCCTCGACGGGCCCCGGATCGCCGTTCTCCCAATGCACGACGAGATTGTCGCCACGCTCCGGCCAGACCACCGGCATCTCCTCGCCGAGCGCCTGCGCGGTTCCGACGGCGGCCGGGAGTTCGTCGTACGCGACCGCGATCAGATCGAGCGCGTCCCTGGCCTCGCCCACCGTTTCGGCGACGATCATGGCGACCGCCTCACCGACGAAGCGCACGCGATCCACCGGCAACACCCGGCGCACGGGCGCGAACATCGCGTTTCCGGCCCTGTCCTTCAGATCGGATTGGGTCGGGATCGGACCAAGCCCGGCGCGTGCGAGATCCTCGCCCGTCAACACCGCGAGCACGCCCGGCGCGGCGAGCGCCGCGGCGGTGTCGAGGCTCGCGATGGACGCGTGGGCATAGGGCGAGCGCAGAAAGGCGGCGAACGCCTGACCCGGCAGGTTGATGTCGTCCGTGAAGCACCCCTGCCCCTTGAGGAGCCGCACGTCCTCCTTCCGCCTGACCGGCTGACCGATTCCGAATTCGCCCATGGGATCCCAAACCTCTTCACGTGCCGGTCTTGCGCTCGGCCAGCGAAGCCGCCCCATGGCGCTCCTGCCCGGGAGGCACGTGGATGTCGATCACGCTGACGCCTCCGCCCCTCAGGACCGCCGCGCCCTCTTCGAGCGCGGCCCTGAGATCGCCCGGCGCGCGCACCGGCCCGATCCCGACCGCCCCCTGCGCTTCGGCAAGCTTCGCGAGGTCGAGGTCGGGCTCGCGGAGGGCCTGGCCGATCCATCGGTTGCCCGGATCGCGGCCGCGCCGGCGAGCGACCGTCTCCTGATGGAGCTCGTCGTTGAAATAGGACCGGTTGTTGTTGATCAGGATCATGAGAGGGATGCGGTGGTGCACGGCGGTCCAAAGCGCGTTGCATCCCATCGCGAAGTCGCCGTCGCCGAGGACGGCAACCGTGAACCGGTCGCGGTGTTGGAGCGCGAGGGCGGCGCCGATCGAGAGGCCCGGTCCCGAACCGATGCCTGCGCCCCCGTCCTTTCCGAGATACGCCACGGGATCGCGCAGCGGCCACAGGTTCGAAGGCCAGCCACGGCACAGAGCCGCGAAGCTCACCCGGTCGGGATCCTCGAAGACCGAGCGCAGCGTGGTCGCGACGTGCGCGAGCGTGACGGGGCCGGAGTTTCCGATCTCGGCTGGAGACTCGGCTTGCCGGGTTCGCCATGGGCCGCGGCGACCCGGCCCGAGCTCTTCGAAAAGATCGACGACGGCTTCGTCCGGAGGGCACGCGAAATTGACGTCGATGGGCGGCAGGGCCTGGTAATCCATGTTGAAGCCGTTGTGCAGCACGTGGTCCTGCCCGGCGCTGACGATGCGGGCCCTCGGGAGGTCGCCGTCGCCGGAGCGGATGTCGCCTGCGAGATCGACCCAGCCGAGGGCCAGGATCACATCGGCCGCCGCGATCAGCTCCCGGGCGGCCTTGCCGACCCGCGAGACCGGCGGCGCCACGTGGGCGGGGTGGTCGGTCGGAAACATCGACGCCGTCCGCAGATCGGTGACCACGCACGCGCCGAGCCGTTCGGCGAGCCGGATGCGGGCGTTCCAGGCGTCCGGTGTTCTGCGCCCACGGCCGATCATCATCAGCGGGCGCTCCGCCTTCGAGAGGAGAGCGCACGCCTCGCTCACCGCGCTCCTCGCCGGGCGAGCCGGCATCGGCGGGGCGAAGCGGCCGAGATCCGGAAACGAAGGAACCGAGGCGAGCCGCGCCTCCTGGAGGCCGGCGTCGAGACAGACGTACACGGGCGCTGTCGGCTCGGTGCGAGTCAGCATGTTGGCGCGGCACATCGATTCGACGAGCGCCTCGGCGGAGGACGGCTGGTCGTCCCACTTGATGAAGGAGCGGACCAGCGCACCCTGGTCGCGGGTGGTATGCAGCCAGTCGATCCAGGGGCGCCGCTCGGCGGCGTCGAGGGGCCCGGTCGCGCCAAGCACGAACATCGGCACCCGATCGCACCAAGCGTTGTAGAGGCTCATCATGCCGTGCATGAGCCCCACATTGCTGTGCAGCACGCACGCCATGGGCTCGCCGGTCACCTTGGCGTAGCCATGGGCGATCGCGACCGCATGATCCTCGTGCAGGCACAGGATGATGCCGGGGTCGCGATTGCCGAGGTGGTTCACCAAGCTGTCGTGCAGGCCGCGGTAGCTCGCACCCGGATTGAGGCTGACGTACCGGATCCCGAAGCGCCGCAGCATCTGCGCCGCCACGTCGCTTCCCCAGGCTACGGTCTCGTCGGCGGCGCCGGTCGGCTCGTCGATGTACATGGATCACCTGCCCTTTTCAGACCGGCGCTTCAGCGGTGCTGCGTGATCGTGTCCACAAGCGCCACCCGGCCCTTCCTGACTTCCTCGACGGCGCGCTGAAGTGCGGGCCGCACGTCTTCCGGTCGCTCGATCGGTCCCTCGCCCCAGCCGCCCATGGCCCGCGCGAGACCTGCGAAATTAGGCTCGGGCCCGAAAAGATCCATGCCGAGATGGGCCTTGGCCTCGTCGGTGCCGCGCAGGCGCGCCATGCGGATTTGATGCTCCCAGTCGTTGTAGTAGGCCCGGTTGTTGAACATCACGATGAGCAGCGGGATCTCGTGCTTGGCGGCGTTCCACAACGCGCCGGCGTCGAACATCAGGTCGCCGTCGGGCTGGAAGTCGATGACGAGGCGCCCCGTGCCCTTGTGCGCGAGTGCGACGCCAAGCGAAATCCCGATCTGGGTCGACGTGCCGATATCGCTGCCCGGATGCCGATGCGGCTTGTCGAAATTCCAGAGCTTCCGGACCCAGGTCTTGAGCGTGTTGGCGCTCAAGACCCAATCCTCGTCCTTGATGACCTCCCATACCTCGCTGGCCAGACGCGGCAAGGTCAGGGGCGAGGAATCCCAGTTCTCACGCGCGTCCGCCTGCCACTTCGCCCACACCTCCTCGTGGCGACCCGCAATGGCGCTCCTGCGATCCTCGAGGCGCGAGGCGAGCCGCGAGTCGGCGCCGATCCGTTCGCGGCAGATCCGCGTGAGCTCCGGGATGCCCAGCGCCGTGTCGCCGATCGCGCGCACCGAGCACGGCTGCCACCGCCCGTAGTCGAACGACCACTTGCTCATGTTGATCTCGCCGAAGCCGATCTCGACCCAGTCGGCGCTGTCGGGGACGAGGCGCTCGAGCGTCCGCATGGTGCTGTTGAGCTCGTGCGTCGGCTTCTCCCAGTCCCGGACGTCGAGACCGACCACCAGATCCGCCTTCCGGAACACGTCCTTGTCCATGGAGAGCGAAAGCGGATGCCGGTTCGGGAAGTTGAGGGCGCTCGGGATGTCCCAGACCGGCGCGCAGACGGTTTCGGCGAGCTCGACCATGCTTTCGAACCCGCCCTTCCGCCGGCCGACGTATTCCGCCATGAGCACCGGGTTCTCGGCCTCGAGCAGCCGGTCGGCGATCTCGCTTAGCGCACCCGGGTCCGGCATGATCGGCGCGGGTGTACGCACCGCATCGGCGGGCGGAAGCGGCACGTCCTTTTCGAGCGGCAGTTCCTGCAGGAGCGCATCGTAGCACATGTAGACGGGGCCCTGCGGCTCCGTCGTCATCACCGAGTACGCCCGCGCGAAGGATTCGGGCACTCCCTCGATCGAGGTCGGCTGGTAGTCCCATTTCACGAAGTCGCGGATGGCGTTGCCCTGGACGAGGGCGCTGTGGGTCCAGTCGATGTGCGGGCGCCGCCTGCCCTCGTGCATCGGACCGGTGGCGCCGATGATGAAGATCGGCGCCCGGTCGATGTAGGCGTAGTAGATCGCCATCGTGGCGTGGAGGAGGCCGACGAGGTTATGCAGGATGACGGAGCCGGGCCGTCCGCTCGCCTTGGCGAAGCCGTGCGCGATCTGGACCGCGATTTCCTCGTGCTGGCACAGCAGCATGGGGGGCTGGTTGCGGCCGTAGTTGACGAGCGAGTCGTGCAGGCCGCGGAAGCTGGCGCCCGGATTGAGCGGGAGATACGCGAAGCCGTATTGCTTGATGAGATCGACGATCACGTCGGATTGCCAACCGCGAAGCTCCCGGTTCGTGTCATCCATGGTGGTGGCCCTTTCGTGAACCGCAGGGGTGATCGCTCAAAAAACCCCGGAGCGGTCGCCGGTTCCACCTGGATGGCGGCTGGTCCCGGACAGGCGGAACCGCGTCGCGATGGATCACCGCGTCGTCGGCTCCGCGAGGCGATCGGTGGCCGCCAGGAGGTAATGAGACAGGCCGGGCTCGCTCGAGGCGTGGCCGGCGTCCGACACGATGACGAGTTCGGAGCCGGGCCACGCCCGATGGAGGTCGAACGCGGTCCGGGGCGGGGTGACGGCATCGTACCGGCCCTGCACGAGAATGCCCGGGATTCCCGCCAGACGTCCCGCATCCGCGAGCAGCTGCCCGTCGCGCAGAAAGCATCCATGGGCGAAGTAGTGCACGCTGATCTCGGCAAGAGCCAGGGCGGCGTCCTCGTCGACGGCATCGGGACCGGTTGGCTCGACTGGGGACAAGAGGGAAATCGCCCGTTCCCATCGGCACCACCGCCTTGCCGCCACGAGGCGCACCTCGCGATGGGGCGACGCCAGCAGCGCGCGATAGGCGCCGAGGACGTCGCCGCGGCGATCGTCCGGGACGAGCGCCACGACGTGCTCCCAGTGGTCCGGAAACAATCGGGCCGCGCCGCCCCCGACCAACCACGCCACCTCGCATCGCCGGCCGGTGAAGACGCCGCGCAGCACGAGGGCGCTGACCCGCTCGGGATGGGTCTGCGCATAGGCGAGGGCCAGGGCGCAGCCCCAGGAGCCGCCGAGGATCAGCCATTGCTCGACGCCGACCATCTGGCGCAGCCGCTCGACGTCCGCGACCAGGTGCGCGGTGGTGTTGGCGTTCAGCGACGCGTGCGGTCGCGATCCGCCGCACCCGCGCTGATCGAACAGGAGCACGCTGTACCGCGCCGGATCGAACAGCCGGCGATGATCGGGCGTGCGGCCGCCGCCCGGGCCGCCGTGCAGAACCACCGCGGGCCGGCCGCGCGGGTTGCCGCTGAGCTCCCAAGCGATCGCGTGGCCATCCGCCATGTCGAGAACGCCCGCGGCGTACGGCTCGATCGCCGGATGGGGATGGCGGCGCTCTGCGACGGGCGGGGAGGTCACGACGCGCGGCACGTTCCACTCGCCGATCAGGCCGCCAGGTGGCCTTCGGTCCCGAGAGCCGCCGACGTCGGGAACACCAGGGACTTGATCACCACCGGGACGGCCCCGGAGACCTCCAGGAACCCGCCGATGTCGATGAAATCGAAATCGTTGAGGGTCACGCCGTCGATCGAGATCACGGGATTTCGCAGCTTGATCTCCTCGTGGCAATGGATCCCCACGAGGCCTCCGACGTCTCCGTCGCCGACCAGCACGAGAGGGAGGCCGCGGGACAGGATTTCGGCCATCCCGGCCGCGACGCCGCGGCAGAACGCGTCGAGGCGCCCGAACGTCGCCGACCCGGCCCAGCGATACCCGAGCGCGACCGGGCTTTCGCTCGCGTGCAGATCGAGCCGCCGTAACGAAAAGCGCACCGCGTCGGCGACGGCGTCGGCCGACACGGCCTCCTCGGCGAGGGGCAGCGGCGGGCGCACGACCGGGACATTGCGCACCGGCAGGACGTCGAGCGGCGTCACGAAGATCGTGCTGCCACTGACCTGGATCGTGTACTGCGACGCTCCGACGACCGTGGCGCGGATCCCCTCGACGGGAGCCTCCACGAGCACGCCCCATTGCGCGGTTCGCGCCGCGACGGCCCTCGCGAGGAGCGGACCGAGGTCGCCGAAGTCTTCCGCCTCCCGGCCGTAGACGTACTCGGACACGCCGCCCGAGAACGTGAGCGTTTCGGGAGTCCGCGCCTCCCGCAGCGCCGGCAGCCGCAGAAGGCTCGCGGTCTCGCGGCTGGGGACACCACCCCGCATGGCTTCGATCAGGCGGTCGGCCATGCGCTCGGCGATCAGCCGGCGCTCGTCCTCGGTCAGGCGGCAGCCGAGCGAAATATCGACTCCAGCCTCGGAGGCGAACCGGCGGCCGGCCTCCTCGATCCGCGACACCCGACCGGCCTCGTCGAAGCAAATGACGCGCGCGCCGATGTCGGCCGCGGTCAGGTCGACGATCTCGCCGCCCTCGCAGACGGCGATCTTCGACGTGCCGCCCCCGATGTCGACGTTCATCACCCGCCGGTCCTCGCGGATCGAGCGGGCCACCGCGCCGGAGCCGAAGGCGGCCAGCGTCGCCTCGAGCCCATCGCCGGCGCTCACCGCCACGAACTTGCCGGCCTGCCGCGCGAAGAGCTCGCCGATCGCGCGGGCGTTCCGGCGCCGAACCGCGACGCCGGTGAGGATGAGCGCCCCGGTATCGATGGCGTCGGGATCCTGCCCTGCAAGCCCGTACTGACGCCGGACGAAGGCGCCCAACCGGTCCGCGTCGATCGTGAGGTCGTCCGCGTAGGGGGTCAGCAGCACCTCCGATTCGTGCAGGATCTCGCGCGCGACGACGACGTACCGGTCGTCGAGACGCTCGAGGACCAGGCGCGAGAAGACGAGGTGCGAGGTCGATGAACCGATGTCGATGCCGACGCTGACGAGGCGGATCTCGTCCTCCTCCTCCAGGCTTCGGCCGATGTTGCTGAAAAAGATCCGCCCGCCGGCCTCGTCGGACATGCGAAGCTTCTCCTTTCGACTTGGATCGCGAACCAACGAGCTCGGCCGCTCCGGCCGCGAGGGATCAGCCCGCCGCGGAGGCCGCCACGGTGAACTTCTGGTCCGGCGAAATGTTCGCGGGACGCTCGTACCAGGATGGATCCATTCGGCTCTGCACGCCCTCCTTGGCGAGCATGCGCTCGTATTCCTCCCGAACGAACGGATCTTCCATCCAGTACGGAATCGAAGTGCCGCCCTCGGTGAGGTCCATGGCCGTGTAGTCGACGTGCGGCTGCCCGGGCGGCCCGGGATCGCGGCCCGGATTGTGCGGGCCGAACCAGGCCGTCAGGCGAAACGGTTCCTTCGAGACGCTGAAATGCTGGTGGTACCAGCGCGCGCCGCCCGGCGCCGCCGTGACGAGGCCGATCGGCTCGTAATCGAGGCGGCGAACCTCGGACGCCGTTGCCGTCCTTCCACGGCGTCGGGCCGAGGCGCTCCGGCCAGCTGATCGTGTAGCCCTTGCCCTTGATGCAGATCAGGATGGCCGCCGACGTGTGCGCGTGCGCCTTCGAGTAGCGGCCGTTCTCGTGCTGGCCGATCCACAGGTAGAACTGGTTGCCCGTCATGAACGGCTCGACCCGCCGGAAACCGGGCGAGCGGCGGTTGTCGAGCGGGAGTTCGCAATTGATCGCGTCCGGGATCAAGTTCGTCCGCCGCATCGCGAGGCCGCGCACCGGATCAGGCTCGATGTCGTCCTTCGGCTTATAGAAATCGTCGGCCCCGCTGAAGCGGTCGCGGAACTGCGAACGGGTTGTTGAAGACCGCCTCGACGTTGTTCAGCTGGTTCAGCACGTTGGGCGCCGTCGTCCCGGCGAGGAGCAGCGCGCCGCCGGAGGTCGCGTTGACGAGCCGGTGCATCGCGTTCATCGGGATCGAGAACATCGACCCCCTCTGCCACTCGAAAACATGCTTCCGGCTCTCGCCCTCGAGCCACACCTCGGTCGTGCCGCGGCCTTCGACGACGAGGAAGATCTCCTCGTAGATGTGCTTCTCGGGGTTGAGGGCGCCGCCCGGCGGGACCTCGATCACGTAGCAGCCCCACTTGCCCTCGGTGCCGTAGAGCTGGATGTAGCTGCCGCGCCCGCCCGTGCGCTTCCACGGCATCAGCGGGAGGTCCTGGACCTTGCTGATCCCGATGTCGCGAAACACCGGGATGCCTTCCGCCTCCATGAAAGTGTCGTACGGAGTCGGGAGCTTCTTGAACTTGCCGAATCCGGCCCGATCGAAGCCGGTCGGTTCGTGCCAGTGGGCTTGGTTCGGAACTTCATGCGGCATGGCGGTCTCCAATGCGGGTGATGCGCTCGCGAACGCCGACCGGGCGGGTTCGGTCCCGTCCTAGTTCTTGTCGGGACCTTCCAGGATGATGGAGGCGAGCCGTTCCGAAACCTCCTTCGGCGTTGCCGCGATCTCCTCCACGATCTTCTGGAGCTCGCTCCCCGAGACGGGATCGAGTTCGAGGCCGGCCTTCTGCGCTTCCGCCAGGAACCCGGGTCCCTGATGGTTTGGTCGAACGCGGCGCGGAGCGCCTTGACGCGGTCCTCCGGCACCCCGGGCGTCGTGAAGATGGGGCGCCCGATCGCCGAGGGCGCCGAGAGGAGCCTCAGGACGGCCTTGTCCTCGGGCTTCTCGGCGAGATCCGCCAAGAGCGGAACGTCCTGCAGATCCGGCGCTTTCGTGAGCCCGATCTGGACGAGGATGTTGATCTTCTTGTCGCGCAGCCAGTCCGGGCGCGTTCCCTTCCACGACGCCCAGCTGTTGCTGCCCCGCCCGGAAACCTCGCCCCGCTCCATGGCGAGGTTGATGTCGTTGCCGCCGGGGTACCCCGTGATGATCTTGAACTTCGTTCCGAGGATCGCGTTCATCGCCTTCGGGTACTGCGACGACGTGCTGCCGCCGGTGGCGCCGACCGGCACTTCCGTCCTCCTGGCGTCGTCGATCGTCGCGACCCCCGAGGTGTGCCACGTGACCGTCGTGTTGTTCTCGGCGCTCGGATTGCCGATGAAGATGAACTTGGTCACGTCGAACTGCAGCTTCTCGCCGAGCGCCTGCGCGAGCGCGAGCGATTGGTCCGCGGTGCCCAGAACCGTCCCGTCCTTCGGGGCCACGTTGTAGATGTACGCCGCCGCCGTCCGGCTGCTGCCGCCGGGCATGTTGCGCGGCACGATCTGCGGCTTGCCGGGAATGTGTTCGCCCATGTACCGCGCGACGAGGCGCGCATAGGTGTCGTATCCGCCCCCGGGGGAGTAGCCGATCACCATGCTGATCGTCTTGCCCTTGTAGAAATCCTCGACGCTCTGCTGCGCCAGCGCACCGGCGCCCGGGAGCGCAACGCCGCCGATCAGGCCGAGAACGAGACCGAGAGCGGCGCGGGCGGGAGACGCGAATGTCGCCAACATGTTCTTGACCCTTCTCGCATGACGCCCCCACGTGGTGCCGACTACTTCAGCAGAGCCGCCGCCTTCTCGGCGATCTCCGGCGGTGTCGCGTAGACGTCGCGGACGAGCTTCTGGATGGTCTCCCCGGTCACGGGCGTGATCTCCAGCTGAGCCTTCTCGGCTTCGGCCAGCAACTCCGGATCCTTCATGGTGTTCATGAAAGCTTCACGCAGGGCCGCGAGTCGATCGTCCGGAATCCCAGGCGGCGCCGTGAACGGGCGGCCCATCACCTGGCGGGCGAACACGAGGCGCAGAATCTGCTTTTGTTCCTCGGTCGTTGCGAAATCCATGACCAGCGGCACGTTGGGAAGGTCAGGGTGCTTCTCGAGGGAGAGCTGCACGAGGAGGTTCAGCGTTTTGTCCCGCACCCAGTCCTGGTGGCTGGTCTTGATGCTCGACCACGACCAGCCGCAGCGGCCCCTCACCTCGCCGCGCTGCATCGCGAGGGTGATGTCGTTCCCGCCGGGATAGCCGCTGATCACCTTCATCTTCGTGCCGAGCACTCCATTGATGACCTTCGGAAACAGATCGCTGTCGGCCGTCGCTCCCGTACCGCCGACGATCAGCTCCTTCGACGTCAGCTCGCCGAACGATTGGATTCCGGCCGTGTTCCAGGCCGCGCAGATGCTGACCTCGTCATTCATGCTGCCGATCCAGCCGAACTTGTTGGCATCGAACTGGGCGCTCTTGCCGCCGAGGATCGGATCGAACGGGATGCCGCGGCCGAAGGTGCCGATCGCCGTGCCGTCCTTCGGAGCCACGTTGTAGATCCAGTTCGCGAGCCGCAGCCCGCCCGCGCCCTCCATGTTCTTCGGGACGACCGAGGGATTGCCCGGAATGTGCTTGCCGAGATGGCGCGCGAGCAACCGGCCGTAGATGTCGTAGCCCCCGCCGACCGTGCTGCCGATATACACGTCGACGGTCTTGCCCTTGTAGAATTCGGCCGGACTCTGGGCCGGGCTGGGGTCGCTGTGAAGCAAGGAGAGAACCGCTCCCAGGGCGAGCGGCATGACCCAGGATCGCAAGACGCACACGGGAATCTCCTCCAAATGGTTCCCGCTTCCCGCGGGTTCGTACCGTCGGCCGGCGGCGGCTCGGCCATAACGTTAGGGAATGATAGGCGAGCGAAAGGAGTTCCAGCAATCGTTGCGAACCTCTGCGAATTTCACACAAGCGAGATCATACCGAGGGAATGAGCTTGAGCGCCGGGATCCACGAGCCGAGGACGGTCTGCGGCCAAGGCACCGTGAGCAGTTGATCGAACACCACGTAGATGAAAACCGTGAGCCCGATCGCCTGGGGGATGACGATCGTCCAGCGCTCGCGGTTCTCGACCCGCATGAACGCGATCACGAACAGCGGGACCGTCGGGATCAGGCCGATGAGCGCCATGGAGGCCATGAAGCCGAGAAGCCAACCGAAGAACAGGGCCGCCCGCCGCAGGACCACCCCCGTTGCGAGATGGGCCGTGTCGGATCCGAGGTCCATGTGGATCTTCTGCTCGACCTCCGCCCTGGCGGCCTCGCCGAGACCGGCCGGTTCGTGGTGCACGGGCTTGCGGAAGATCTGGTTCAAGAGCCCCAACGCGGCAAAGGTCAGGGCGAGGATGGCCACGATCGTGGGCACGATCCGGGCCGCGAAGTTCCAGGCGAGCGCCTGCACGAGCATCGCTCCGAGGACCACGATCATGAAGACGTAGAACAGATCCGAGATACGGAAACGCGGACGCCCGAAGTCGGTGAGCATCCGCTTGAGGCCGCCATGCGCCTTCACGTCCTCGAGAACGGGCCGGAGCACCCCGATCAGCGCCATGACGAAGAGGACGACCACCACGGGACGGGTCATCCACGACAGGCCGTAGCGCTGGACCGAGATGAACATGTAGCGCTCGACCACCTCGCCGAGGACGATGCCGAGAATCAGCGGCGGACGCGGCCACCTGGCCTGCTTCATCGTCCAGCCGAGGAGGCCGAACAGCAGCAGGGTGTACAGGTCGCCCCAATTGCGAGATCCCTGGAAGGCTCCGATATAGATGATGCCCAGGACGGACGGCAGGATCAGGCTGTAGCGCAGGGTCGCAAGGCGCGCGAACTGTCCGCTGAGGAGGTAGCACAGGCCGGCACCGAGGATGTTCGCGAGGGCGATGCTCCACACCATCGAGTACGTGATACTCAGGTTCTTTGTGAGCATGTCCGGCCCGGGAACGAGGCCGTGGATCAGGAACGCGCCGAGAAGGATCGCCATGCCGGCGCTTCCCGGCACGCCGAAGGCGATGGTGGGCACCAGCGCGCCGCCTTCACGGGCGTTGTTCGCGCTCTCGGACGCGATCACGCCCCGCACGTCGCCGCGTCCGAAGGTTTGCTGAGCCCCCTTCTCGGTGCGGATCGCGTGGCCGTACGCGAGCCAGTCGATCACCGAGCCCCCGATGCCCGGCACCGCTCCGAGTGCCGAGCCGAGCCAGCTGCAGCGCAGGACGAGCCACCAATGCCGGAAGCAGTCCTTGGCGCCCTGCCACATGCCGGCGCGCGCATCGTACATCTGGCCGGCCGCGATCGAGGTGCGCGAAATCGCGAGGTCGCAAAGCTCGGGCAGCGCGAAGAGGCCGAGCACGACGGGGACGAGAGGCAGTCCCTCCCAGAGATAAAGCGAATCCAGGGTCCACCGGAGCGTGCCGGTCTGAGGGTCGGAGCCGACCATCGACAGCATCAGCCCGAGGCCCGCGGCCGTGAGGCCCCGCAGCGGCGCATTCCCGGACAGCACCGCCACCATCGAGATTCCCAGCGCCGCGAAGGCGAGAAGCTCGGGCGATCCGATATAGAGCATGATGGGTCGCAGAAGAGGCAGCACCGCCGCCATGAGGAGGGCCCCGAACACGCCTCCCAGCATGGATGACATGTAGGCTGCGCTGAGCGCCCGGCCCGCCTCGCCGCGCTTGGCCATCGGCAGGCCGTCGAGGACGGTTGCGGCCGACCCGGCGCCGCCGGGAACGCCGAAGAGGATCGCGGGGATCGGATCGCCGGTCGCGGTGGTCGACGCCAAGCCAAGCAGCAGAGCGAAGGCGGTGTAGGGGTCGAGGCTGAACGTGAAGGGCAGCAGGAGGGCGACGCCGGCAAGACCGCCGATGCCGGGGAGGATCCCGAGCACCAGCCCCATGACGACGCCGGTCGCGAGCATTGCCAACCGATACGGGTCGAGGATCAACAGCAGCGCCTGACCCGCGGCATCCAACATGCTCACGTCCATGGTCGCGCGCGTGCCTCCGGGTACGAGAGTTGCCCGCAGGCGCGAGGCCGCGGAGCGGCAGGCGCCTTAGCCCCGTCGGGCGAATTCGGCGTGACGACTTGGAACGCCCGACGATGAGGGTTTTCCAGGCCTTTTCCCACTTGTCGGCCTCATCGAGAAGCAGCTGCGGGTCGACGAGCTTGAACGGGACCTTGTTCAGATCGGTATCGATCTTGGTGCTTGTCGGAACGATGTTCCGGTCCGCCAGGATCTTCTGCCCTTCTCCGAGAAGGAAGTCGAAGAACAGGGCGGCGGCATGAGGATGCGGCGCCGCGCGCGCGATGGCCATTCCGTTCGGACGCGCGATCGCGGGGGCGATCACGGCCCAGTCGATTGGCGCGCCTTTCTGCTTCAGCTGCTCCGCGGAGTAGTTGTAGACGGTGAGCGCCAGGGGCACCTCTCCCGATGCCACGAGATTGGTGAGGAGCGTGTGCCCCTTGCGGACCGAGATGCCGTTCGCGTCTACGATCTCGCGGAAAAGCTTCAAGCCCTCGGCCTCGCCCATGTCGCTCACGACCCCGGCGAACCAGTCGGTATCCTCCGCTTCGATGCCGAGCTTTCCCTTCCACTTCGGATCGAGGAGGTCGCGGTAGCTCTTTGGAAGATCCTCTTTCTTGACGAGGCTGGTGTTGTATCCGAGCGCAAAAATGTTCAGCCGCGTGGCGGTCCATTCGCGATGGGGGAGCACGGCTTGCGGGACGAGATCGGCCAGAAGGGGCGAGTCCACCGGCTGGAGCAGCTTCTCGCGCTGAAGCGCTTCGAGTTCGACGCCATTGGTGTCGATGATATCGACGGTGAAGCGCCCTGCCCGCGCTTCCGTCGTGACGCGCTGGCGAAGTTCCTCGGAGCCGCCCCGCCACGTGGTCGGCTTGATCCCGTACTTCTTCTCGAAGGCGGTCGTGAGCGCCGTCATGTCCTCGACCGGCATGGAGGCGTAGATCGACAGCGCGCCTTCCCGCTTGGCTCCTTCGACCAGCACCTTTTCCCGATCGGCTCCCATGTAGGTCGCCGGGTTCACGGCCGATGCGGTCTGAGCGATCGCGCCGGTGCCTAGACCCATGAAGGCGGCAACCAGGGCGGCTCCGGCAGCCCGAACCACGCGATGCACCGGCGCATCGGACATTCGAACCAGCATCGCGTCCTCCCACTGCCATTGGAGCCGTCGGCGAGGCGGGAGCGGCACCGACGTCCTGCCTTTGCGGCTACGCTTGTCGTACGGTAAGACGGAGCATGACACGGACCCTCGACGCCCGTAAATCCGAATTCTCGGGCCCGGCGGCACAGGGCCGGGATTGCATATGCCCCGGACCGGCAAGTCCCCTTGCGCGTTCAGGCCAGGGCGATCGTCATGGCGGTGAGCAGATCACCTCGGGGTTGGGCCGATGCGAGCCCGGTCGTCCCGGTGGGCCGTCGGTGCTTCAGGCCCGGATCGTACCGCCAAGCTGGTCATCGAACGGGGCAGGTCGGCGCCGCCCTCCGCTCGACGGGGGATTTCAGCACCGGGATCGAAGCGAAGCCCGCCCGCTGCCGCCATGCCCGCCTGAGCGACGCGCGAGCGACATCGGATTGAGCTACAGGCCGTTGCCCGCACCGCTCCGTTCGAGACGCATCTTCCCCTTTGTACGCCGAGGGCCGGCGACCGGCTCGATGCGAAATTCATCGGCGTGGAAATACCATTTCGGAATCTTCCGTTCGGAGCAGAACATCATCTGTGCATCTTTGAGCGCGTCGTCCAGATGCCGGGCGTCGATCTGGAACGTCGCCTGGCAGGTGAGATGGTCGAAGCCCCGGTGATCGTAGACGTGTTTCAGGAATTGGACCCGAAAGGCCGACATCGAACGCCTCCTTCCCTTCGCAGTTGGCTTGTCAGGTGGCGAATTTAACCCGAAACCGCCGCAGTGTTTTGTCCTGGATCAACGCAGGTCTGCAGGCCGACTCGCCTGCAAGTGTACCGCATTTCCAAGCGAGCGAGACTCCAAAAGAGCGACTTGGTCGAACGCGGCGTTCCTGTCGCGGCATGATGGTGTTGCCTGAAAAACGGCGCCTTGAGCAAGAGCCCAGGCTTTCGTGCCGCTGTCGGCGCCTCGTTTCGAGCCGATACAGCTGATGTCGGCATACGGGTTCATTCCCGGGAGATCGGCACCGGCCGCTTGTCCACCGAGACCAGATCGGGTCGAGGACGCCCATGGGAGGATTTGGCCCGACCGGCAAGCCATGCTAATTTTCATTAAAGCCCCGTGATGACATCAGCTGGCCGGCAGTTTGGCCACCGGAGACGGTCATGAAGCGAGCCGGCACGGCAATTTTCCTTATGTTGATCGCCACCAGTGGGTTTGCCCAGACCCGTCCCTCCACGGTGAACATGCCTTGCGGCGCCGCTCGCCAGCTGGTGTTTTCACACGGCGCCGTCGTTCTCGGGACGGGCGGATACTCTTACGACAGGTTCGTTCGAGATCGCACCTTCTGCGAGTTCAACGAGTACATCGACCCGGCATGGGTGCCGAGCCGCGAGACCCCGCAGTGCTTCGTCGGGTACCGCTGCAAGGCGGGTCCGAAGGACTGGTTCGGCGACTAAGCGGTCAACGCCCGGTCTCCCCAACCCCGCCGCGCGACGGCCAAGGTTCGTTCTCTCGCCCGGCGCGGCCGCATGTGACGGCGGAGCGGCGGGCGCGGCGGCACCCGGGCGGTTCCCGCAGATCGGGAACTCTGCCGGCGACAACCCCATTGTTACCGTGGAGGGCGTGCGTACACGGAAAACCGGAGGCGTCCCGATGCGAATCGCGCAGGTGGCCCCATTGGCGGAATCGGTTCCGCCCAAGCTCTATGGAGGGACCGAGCGGGTCGTGTCCTGGCTCACGGAAGAACTTGTCCGCCAAGGCCATGAGGTCACCTTGTTTGCCAGCGGCGACTCGACGACGTCCGCCGAATTCGTGCCTTGCGTCCCTCAAGGGCTGAGACTCGCGGGCATTCGAGATCCCGTGGCGAGCCACCTGGTCATGCTGAACGAGGTTCGGACCCGCGCGGAGCAGTTCGAGATCATCCACTTTCACGTCGACCTGCTCCAACATGCGCTGTTTCGCGACTTGGCGCACAAGTGCGTCACGACCCTGCACGGCAGGCTCGACCTTCCCGATTACATGCCGGTGTTCCGGAACTTTCCGGAAATGCCTTTGGTATCGATCTCAAACGCCCAGCGCGCGCCGATGCCGCCGAACGTGAACTGGCTTGCCACGGTCTACCATGGCCTGCCTCCGACGCTGTGTCCGTTCCATCCCGATGAGGGCGAGTATCTTGCCTTCCTCGGCCGCATCTCCCCCGAGAAGCGCCCGGATCGCGCCATCGAGATCGCCAAGCGCGCCGGCATTCCCCTGAAGATCGCCGCGAAGGTCGATCCTGCCGATCAAAGCTACTTCGAGGACGTCATCGAGCCGTTGCTCGATCACGCCCTCGTCGAGTTCGTCGGCGAAATCGACGATCACGCGAAGGCCGAATTCTTGGGCCATGCGATGGCGCTGCTCCTACCGATCGATTGGCCCGAGCCGTTTGGACTCGTGATGATCGAAGCGATGTCCGCGGGCACGCCGGTGATCGCGTTCCGAAGCGGCTCGGTGCCCGAGATCGTCACGCATGGTGTGACCGGTTACATCGTGCAATCCGTGGACGAGGCGGCCTCGGCGGCTCGTCAGGTGCGCGCGTTGAAACGGACCGGGGTGCGAGAGCACTTCGAACGTCGTTTCACGGCATCGCGGATGGCCGAAGACTACATGAAGGCCTATGAATCTCTGGCCAAGCGCGAGACCATTCCTCGGTCAAGCCTGGCTGCCGCTTAGCCGAGGCAGGCCGAGAGTTCGGATCGGGCAGATCAAGCACGCCGGTAGGGCCGCGGGGGTCGATCATGAACGAACGTGCTTTGCAGCTTGCGTCGGACCAGGCTGACGGTGCCTCGGAGCATCTCTCCGAGCACTACATCGAAGCCCAGACGTCGCTCGTCGAGCGGGCGTTGCGGACTTTGAAGGAGGGCGATGCGTTCGCCGTTCTCGACACCTACGGCGATTGCGGCACGGTGCGCGACAGTCCTGAAGGTCTGTTCTTTCGCGACACCCGATATCTGTCTCGCTTCGAACTGCGCCTCGAGGGCCGCAGGCCGCTCCTGCTCGGATCGGTGATCCAGGACGACAACGCATCGCTCACCGTCGATCTGACGAACCCCGATCTGGGGATCGGCGACGACATTGCGCTGCCGCGAGATCTCATCGCGCTCGATCGCACGAAGTTCCTTTGGAAAGGCTCTCTCTACGAGCGGATCGGCCTGCGGAACTACGATTCGCGCGCCAGGACCTTTCGCGTCGATTTGAGCTTCGATGCGGACTTCCGAGACCTTTTCGAGGTTCGCGGCATGCGCAGGGATCGACGCGGCCACCGTAGAGTCGAAAGGACGGCGCCGGATGAGGTCGCCTTCCGATACGAAGGCCTCGACGGCGCGATCAGGCGGACCGTCCTGCGCTTCGAGCCTGCGCCGACGCGTCTTGATCATCATCGGGCGCTCTTCGATATCGCCCTCGAGCCGTACGGGCGCTGCTCCATTCTGGCGACCGTCATCTGCGAAGAGGAGCCGCGACGCGAGGTCCCGAACTTCCTCGTGGCCTACCGCGACACCCGGAGGGCTCTTCGGGCCATCTCCCGTGAGATCGCGACGGTGGAGAGCTCCAACTCTCTGTTCAACGAGGTGATCAGGCGCTCCGTCTGCGACATGTACATGCTGGCCACCGCTACGGAGCACGGCATGTACCCTTATGCCGGCATACCCTGGTACAGCACGGTTTTCGGGCGGGACGGCATCATCACCGCGATGATGCTCCTGTGGACCGATCCGTCGATCGCAAGAGGCGTTCTCCGCCATTTAGCGGAGACGCAGGCGACCGACGCGGATCCGGCCGCGGATGCGCAGCCCGGCAAGATTTTGCATGAGCGCCGGCATGGGGAAATGGCGCGGCTCAGCGAGGTGCCTTTCCGGCGCTACTACGGCACCGTCGACGCGACGCCGCTGTTCGTCATGCTGGCCAGTCAGTATTACGACACCACCGGCGATCGAGCGACCATCGAGGCGATTTGGCCCAATATCGGAGCGGCTCTGCGCTGGTGCGACGAGTACGGCGACCGCGACCGCGACGGCTTCGTCGAGTACCACCGCGAAACGGAGCAGGGCCTGGCGAACCAGGGCTGGAAGGACAGCCACGACTCGATCTTTCATGCCGACGGGACCAGCGCCGAAGGACCGATCGCCCTGTGCGAGGTGCAGGCTTATGTCTTCGCCGCAAAGCGGGGAGCCGCGAGGCTCGCGAACGTCCTCGGCCGGCCCGACCTCGGCGCCACGCTCGCCGACGCGGCGGAAAGGCTTCGGGTTCGGTTCGAGGAGGCCTTCTGGTGCGAGGATATCGGCACGTATGCGCTGGCCCTGGATGGCGAGAAACGGCCCTGCCGGGTGCGGACCTCGAACGCGGGTCACGCGCTGTTTGCCGGGATCGCCAGCCCCGAGCGGGCCGCTGTCGTGGCCGAGACCCTGATGAGCCCCGACTCCTTCAGCGGCTGGGGTGTTCGCACCCTGGCGCGGGGCGAGGCGCGATACAATCCCATGTCGTATCACAACGGCTCGGTTTGGCCGCACGACAACGGCATCATCGCGCTCGGACTCTCTCGGTACGGCCTGCACGCCGAAGCCGGCCGCATCTTCGAGGCCCTGTTCGACGTGGCGACGTACCAGGAGCTCCGGCGCTTGCCCGAGCTGTTCTGTGGCTTCCTGCGCCGCGCCCGTCGCGGACCCACAGGCTATCCGGTCGCGTGCTCTCCTCAAGCCTGGGCCGCAGCCACCCCGTTCGCTCTCCTGACGGCGAGCTTGGGACTCGAGTTGGATCTCGATCGCAACGCGCTGCGGTTCAACCATCCCGTGCTCCCGAGGTTCCTGGACGAGGTGGTGATCCGCGGGTTGCGGGTTAATTCCTCGTGTTTCGACCTCCGATTCCACCGGTACGGTCGGGACGTGGCGTTGAACGTCCTCGAGCGGAACGGAAATGCCGGCGTGCTGATTTCGAAATGACCGCGCTCGCGCCGTGTCTTGCGCCGAGGGTCCGCGGCCGATCGGAGGAATCCATCACGGCATCGGGTAGCCGTCGGCGTCGAGCACCCATCCCGGCTTCGTCGAAAAGTCCATGCGTAGCGGCGAGAAGATGTCGACGAGTTGATTGACGCCCGGATCCATTCCGTGCGTCGTATGGACCGCGGGAGGCGGAATGACGGCCACCGAAATCCGGTGGCAGGGCGGCACGATCTTACCTCGTTCGCGAACCCGGAGCGGTTCACCACCCGTCCGAGCAGGAGCTGGCGGTGCGCCATGAGGCCCCGCGGGCTCGTCCAGGGGAGCGGCGGCGGGACTTCGTTGGTATCCAAAGGGCGGTGGCTGTGCAGTCTCGGTTGGAAGGAATCGGCCGCTGGGTCTACGGTCAGCCTTATCTCCTCCTCGTACTGACGACCCTGTTTTGGGGCGGGAACGTCGTCGCCGGGAAACTTGCGGTCGGCGAAGTCTCGCCGATGGTCGTCACGTTCTTGCGATGGCTGATCGCTTGCGTGGCTCTCGCCTTCGTGGCTCGCCATGCCGTCGCGGCGGAATGGCGTCTCCTCGTGCCCTCCTGGCCCTACATCCTGGCCATGGCGATACTTGGCTTCACGGCATTCAACGCGCTGTTCTATACCGCGGCGCATCACACGAACGCCGTCAACATCGCCATCATCCAGGGTTCGACTCCCATCTTCGTGCTGCTTGGCACAGCCTTTCTCGGTGCCCGCTTCCGACGGCTCCAGATCGTCGGCGTGCTCGCAACCCTCGCGGGGGTCGTTCTGACCGCGTCGCACGGCGATTTGGAGGTGCTGGCCACCCTTTCGTTCAACAGAGGCGACACCTGGCTCCTCATCGCGAGCATTCTCTACGCGCTCTATACCCTCGCTCTGCGGTGGAGGCCGCAAACGTCCGGTCTCGTGTTCTTCACGGCTCTCGCGGCTGCCGCCTGTCTCACGTCGCTGCCCCTCGTCGTCGTGGAGGGGCTCATGGGACAGCTCCAATGGCCGACCCCGTTGGGCTGGCTGATTCTCCTCTACGTCGCGCTCCTGCCGTCGCTGGTGTGCCAGATCTTCTACATCCGCGGCATCGAGCTGATCGGACCGGGCCGCGCGAGTACGTTCTACAATCTGGTGCCGGTCTTCGGAGCCGTTCTCTCGACCGCGGTCCTGGGCGAGCCCTTCGGGGCCTATCACGTTGTGGCGCTCGCCTTGGTTCTCGGAGGCATTGCCGTCGCTGAACGCGGACGAGCCTGAGCGCCGAAGCGATCGCCCGCAACGCGGCTTAGTCGCAAGTCTCGAACGTGTAGAGCAGCTCGCGCGACGCCTTGATGAACTGCTGCAGGGCCACGATGAGATCACGGCGGGCCTCATCGAATCGATCGAGGGAAGCGCGTAGCTCTCCGGAGGAGGCCTCCTTGGCGGCCGCGACGTGGCGCCCAATGTCCTCGACCCTCCGCACATTCACGATGGACGGCGCGATCATGCTGTTGGCGTTCCTCACGATCGTCTTGCACTGCTCTTTCGTCTGAGCGTGGGCGATGCCGGGCGAGCAGACCGCGAGAGCAGCGAAGAGAGCGACGGCCGGGCGCATGGCAGGTCTCCGAGTGGCGACGACGACGTATCACGGTAGGCTCGCAGCGTCGGGCTAGCAACGGACTCGTCGATGCCCGTCGGGCTTGGTGTCCTGCACGGCAAATATGCCCGCAGGATGCGACGCGTGACTGCTCGGTCGCGTACCTGACGAGCTGGCACGCGCCCGCGAACGCGCGACGCCTCGAGCCGCGGGTGCGAACGGCCTATTTCGCGAACGTGCGCCCCGTCAGCTTCTCGAGGTTTCCGAAGTAGATCTTGTCCCGATCCTCCTTCGAGAAGTCGAGCGAGTCCAGGATCCTGATGGTATCGCGAATGTAGCCCGGGCCCTGCTCGGGATCGAAGGGGCAGTCCGAGGCGAAGACGACGTGGTCCGTGCCGTAGAATTCAAGCCCGCAGACCGTGGCCGGCTTCGACCCGAAAACGGCAGTGTCGGCGTAGAAATCCTGCTTGAAGTAGTCGAGCGGCCGTTTCTTCAGACTTTTCAGGAGCGAGAAATAGTCCTCGTCGGAGGTCCGCTTGCCGAGCTGATCCCAGCCGGGGCCGACGCGGCCCTCGAAGTACGGCACCATGGCTCCGAGATGGTGGGCGATGATCTTGAGGTTCGGGTATTTGTCCAGCGTTCGGGAGAACACGAGGCGCGCCATCGCGGTGCTCGTCTCGTAGGGCCAGCCGAACGTCCACCAGATCTCGTAGAGGGACTTCTTCTCGTCCATGTAGTCCGGGTGGTCGGCCCCGCGGGAGGGGTGCAGCCAGATCGGCCGACCGAGCCGGTTCATGGCGTCGAAGAAGCTTTCGAATTCGGGCCGATCGAGAGGTTTGCCGGCGACGTTGCTGTAGATCTGCGTTCCGAGGGCCCCAAGATCGCGGATGGCGCGCTCCGTCTCGGCGACGCCGGCGTCCTTTGTGCCGAGCGGAGTCTGAGCCACGAAGCCCGGGAACCGATCCGGGTGCTTCGCACAGAGGTCGGCGAGACCATCGTTGCACGCCCTGGCGAGGTCGAGAGCGACGGCTGGGCGCCCCTGCGCGATGATCTCCAGCGGAGGAGCCGGCAGCGACAGGATCTGCGCGTAGTCGTCGAACAGGTCCATGACCCGGAAGCGTTCGTCGAGGTCGTGGATCGACCGGATCGCGCGCGCGCGCCGGAACATGTCGCCCATGTTGCCCGCGACCTCGCCCATGAGCTCGAAATAGCGTTTTGGATAGAAGTGCGTGAACGCATCGATGCGCATCTGGAAGTCCTTCCGGTGCTCGGTTGGCGAGCCGGCGACGAAGCACATGCCCATCGCCGCTGATCGGGCGCGGGGATCGGCCGAAGTTCGTCGCCCGCGATTGCTCCTGTTCGGCTTCTATTCGGGTGTGATCCCTGCTTCCTTCACGACCTTTGCCCAGCGCGGCAGGTCCTTCGCGATCAGGTCGGCGAGGCGCTGCGGCGTGCCGCCGACCGGGACGAGGCCCTGCTTGCTCAGCTGCTCCTTCACGTCCGGAGCGGTCAGGATCTCGTTCACGGTGGCGTTGTAGCGATCGATGATGTCCTTCGGGGTTCCGGCCGGGGCACTCAACGCGTACCAGAGATCGACCTCGAAGCCGCTCAGGCCTTGCTCGGAGAGCGTCGGCACGTCCGGCGCGAGGGCCGAGCGCTGCTCGCTGCCGAGCGCAAGGAGGTGCACCTGATTGTCCGCGGCGAGCGGGAGCACGGTGTGAACGGGGATGAACATCGCATTGACGTGCCCGCCCGTGAGATCCTTCACGGCGCCGGCGGAGCCCGTATAGGGCACATGCGTGAGATCGACGCCTGCCGTGAGCTTGAAGAGCTCCATCGCGAGATGCTGCGGCGTTCCCCGGCCGGGAGACGCGTAGGTCAGCTTGCCCGGATTCGCCTTCGCGTAGTCGATGAGGTCGCGCGTGGTCTTGGCGGGCGTCGAGGGGTGGACGGCGAGCACGAGAGATCCGGTTGCAAGCTCCACGATCGGATCGAAGCTTTTGACGGGATCGTACGGCAGGCTCTTGTAGAGCGCCGCGTTCATCAGAAACGTATTGACGCTCAGGACGAGCGTGTGACCATCGGGTGCCGCGCGGGAGGCCGCCTGAGCCCCGATGTTGCCGCTTGCCCCCGCCCTGTTGTCGATCACCACGGGCTGGTTCCAACGCTTGCGGATCTCCTCGCCGACGATCCGCGCGAGGACATCCGGACCGCTCCCGGGCGTGAAGGGCACGATGATGAAGATCGGCCGGTCGGACAGACGCTGCGCCGACGCCGGCCCCGCGACGAGCGCCGCGACCGCGCAGATCGCGAGGAGCGCAGTCCGGAGGACGGATTTCATGTGTACTCTCCCTGACCTTGTTGGTGTCGGCGCGCGAACCGACTGCTCAACGCCGGCAGGCGGTGCGCGCCTCTTGCTCCGTGACGGGTTCCCGCTAAGCGACCTTCGGGACTTCCTGTGTTCCGGGCCCTGCACGGCCCCAGACCTCTTCGGCCACCTCGACGATCATCCGCAGCTTCGCCCATTGCTCCTCCTCGGCCAGGGTGTTGCCCTCCTCGGTCGATGCGAAGCCGCATTGCGGCGACAGGCACAATTGGTCGAGGGCCGCGAACTTCGTCGCCTCCTCGATGCGCCGCTTGAGGTCGTCTCGGCTCTCGAGCGTCCCGGTCTTCGAGGTCACGAGACCGAGCACCACGGTCTTGTCCTTCGGCAGGAAGCGCAGGGGCTCGAAGCCGCCGGCCCGGTCTGTGTCCCATTCCATGAAGTAGCCGTCGACCGGCATGGCGTTGAAAAGGAGGTCGGCCACCGGGTCGTAGCCGCCGGAGGCGATGAAGGTCGACCGGAAATTTCCCCGGCACAGGTGCATCGTGATCGTCAGGTCCGAGGGCTTGTCCTTGAGCGCCTCGCGCACCATCCCGGCGTAGATGTCGGGCTGCTTCTCGGGATCGTCTCCGCGCTCGCGCAACATCTCGCGTTGGTTCGGGTCGCACAGATATGCAAAGGAGATGTCGTCGAGCTGAAGGTAGCGGCACCCCGCGTCGTAAAAGGCATGAACGGCCTTGTTGTAGGCGGCACCGACATCCGCATAGAACGCGTCCATCTCGGGATAAACGCCGACGTTCATCATCTTCCGGCCGCCCCGATAGTGCAGCATGCTTGGACCCGGGATGGTCATCTTCGCGACGCGGTCCGTGTTGTCCTTCACGAAGCGGAAATGTTCGATCATGGGATGGCCGGAGAACTTCACCTTCGCGGTGACGCGAAGGGCCTTGGTGATGCCGATGCCGCCCTTGAAATTCATCCCGGAATCCGCCTCGACCGACGTCACGCCGTCGAGGTGCTCCAAGAAGTCGAAATGCCAGAAGGCCCGTCGGAACTCCCCGTCGGTGACCGCCTGCAGCCCGATCTCCTCCTGCCGTGCGATCACGCTCCGGATTTCGCGATCCTCGACCTCCTTGAGCTCCTCGGCCCCGATGTCCCCGCGCTGGCGCTGCTCGCGGGCATGCTTGAGCGCCGGGGTCCGCAAGAGGCTGCCGACCATGTCGGCTCGGAAAGGTGGCTTGCTGCGCTGCATGGACGAGGTCCCTCCAAACTTGCTGTAACGCTAGGAATAGGTACGGGCGGCCTTCTTCTTCGCGGTCACGCCGAGGTGCTGCTCGAGCGGGGTCGGGTCCTCGATCAAGGCCCGGCTCGAGCTCGCATGGACGATCGTTCCGCGATCCAGGATGATCGCGCTGTCCGTCACCCCGAGGATCTTCTGCGCGTGCTGTTCGACCACGATCGCTGACATGCCCTCGTCCCGAATGATGCGCTTCAGGGCCGCGAGCAGCTCCTCGACGATGATCGGCGCCAGTCCCTCCGTGGGTTCGTCGAGCAGCATGAGCTTGGGGTTGAGCACCAGGGCCCGGGCGACCGCCAGCATCTGCTGCTCGCCGCCGGAGAGCTGGTTGCCCATGTTGGAGCGGCGCTCCTTGAGGCGCGGGAAGAGTTCGTAAGCGCGAGCCACGGTCCAAGCGCCCGGGCGGGCGATCGCGGTCAGGTTCTCCTCCACGGTCAGTGACTTGAAGATGTTGCGTTCCTGCGGCACCCAACCGATTCCTGCCGCGGCGCGCACTTCAGGACGAGCACTCGCGAGTTCGCGCCCGCCGAGCCTGATCGTCCCCCCACGATGGCGCGTGACGCCGATGATGGTATTGAGCAACGTTGTCTTCCCGGTCCCGTTTCGGCCGAGCACCGCCAACGACTCGCCCTGACGCAGTTCGAGATCGATGTTGGAAATGACGATCGCCTCTCCGTACCCGGCCGAGACCTGTCGAAGCGCGAGGAGGTCACTCATCGACGCTCTCCCCAAGATACACGGCCCGCACCCGCGGATCCGAGGCGACGTCGTGCACAGTGCCTTCGGTGAACAGGGCGCCGTTGACGAGAACCGAGATCCGGTCCGCAAAGCTGAAGACCAAGTCCATGTCGTGCTCGATGAGGAGAATGGAGACGTCCCGCGGTAGGGTCGCAACCGTCTCGAGCAGCTCGTGCCGTTCCGCCTCCGGCACGCCCGCGGCAGGCTCGTCGAGGAGCAGCACGCGCGGCCGGCACGCGAAGGCGACGGCGATCTCGAGCAGACGCTGCTTGCCGTAGGCGAGATTCGAGGTCCGTTCGTCGAGCACCTCGACCAGGCGGAACCGCCGCGCGATCTCGACGATCTCGTCGACGATCTCGCGGTTGCTTCCGATCACGCGCCACCAGTCGCGTCCTCCCCCCATGCGCTCCGATACCGCGAGCCCGAGAGTCTCGAGCGGCGTCATGGCGGGAAACAGCTGGTTGATCTGAAAGGTCCGGGCGAGGCCCCGTTGGACGCGCAGCTCCGGCCGAAGCCGCGTGATGTCGGCGCCCTCCAGAATGATGCGACCCGCCGTCGGCGGGAGCACGCCGGTGAGGAGATTGATGAAGGTGGTTTTCCCGGCGCCGTTCGGCCCGATGAGCGCGTGCCGCGCCCCCTTCTCGAGGCGGAACGTGACGTCGTCCGTCGCAGTGAGGCCGCCGAAGCGCTTCTGGAGACCGATCGTTTCGAGGGCGGGCGACATGTTCAGGTCTCCCGCGGATTGGTGGCCGGCAGCGCCTCGCGTCCCGCAAGGCGGCCGGTGGCGCGGGCCCACAGCGATCTCACGCGCTCGGTCAGTCGCTCGCGGCCGGCAAGCACGAGAACGACCAGAACGAGGCCGATCCAGAATTGCCAGTACTGCGGCGTGAGCCCGGACAGGATATCCTGGAGGACCTTGAAGAGCACCGCGCCGACGAGGCCGCCGTACAGGTACCCGACGCCGCCGATGACAAGGACCAGCAGGACGTCGGCGGATCGGTGGAACGCGAGCACGTCGAGGGAGACGAACTGGGTCGTCTGGGCGAGCAGCGCTCCGGCTATCCCCGCGTAGGCGGCCGCGATGGTGTAGATCGCGATCAGGCGCCGGCTCACCGGGACGCCGATGGCGCGGGCCCGCAGATTGTTGTCGCGAATGGCGCGAAGCGAGAGGCCGAACGGCGATACGACGAGCCGGCGCGCCAGGACGAAGAGGATGAACAGCACCACGAGGCTGTAGCCGTAGGCGGTGGTCCCGAAGATGTCGAACTCGAAAAACCCGAGGAGCGGGTCCATCACGATGCCCTGCAGGCCGTCCGCTCCTCCGGTCAGCCAGGACGCCTGATTGGCGATTTCGCCGAGGAGAAGGGCGATGCCGAGGGTCACCATGAGCCGCGTCAGGTCGGAGCCGCGAAGGACGAGAAAGCTCGTGACGAAGCCGAGGAACGTCGCGGCGGCCGCCGCGGCCAGGAGGCCGACCAGCGGATCTGCGATCAGATGCTTCGCGACCAGTCCTGCGACGTAGGCGCCGAGCCCGAAGAAGGCGGCATGCCCGAGCGACACGATTCCGGCATAGCCCAGGATCAGGTCGAGCGAGACCGCGAACAGCCCGATGATGGCGATCTCGTTGAGGATGAGGTGGCGGTCGGCGAGGAAGAAGAGGCTCGCGAAGGCGGCAAGCCAGAAGACGATCTCGCCGATGTTCCAGCGCCCCTTTCGACGCAGCAGAGCGCCGATCTTGTCGACGGTGTGAGGCGCCATGTCATGCCCTTCCCGCATGTTCACCGCGCGCGGGCGAAGAGCCCTTGCGGGCGCAGAACGAGGACGACGATCATCAGGGTATAGATCACGAAGGCGCCGAGGCTCGGCACGTAGTACTTGCCCGCGACGTCCGCGATTCCGAGGAGGAGGGACGCCAGGAAGGGTCCCGTGATGCTCGTGGTGCCGCCGACCGTCACGACGATCAGGAAATAGATCATGAACTTGAGCGGGAACGTCGGATCGAGGCCAAGGATCTCGGCACCGAGCGCGCCGCCGAGCCCGGCGAGGCCCGATCCGACCGCGAAGGTTGCAGCGAAGATCACGTTGACGTTGATGCCGAGCCCGCGGGCGACGCGCGGATCGTCGACGGCCGCGCGAAGACGGCTGCCGAACCGGCTTTGTGTCAGGATCAGCTGCAGCGCCACGACGAGAACGCCGCAGACCGCGATGATGAAGCTGCGGTAGAGCCCGACCTGGACGCCGAGGATGTCGACACGGCCCTGGAGCCAGGACGGCAGTTGGATGAGCTGCTGCTGCGAGCCCACGAAGTAATCCACCGCCGCGACAGCCATGAAGACGAGGCCGATCGAGAAGAGGACCTGATCGAGGTGGCTGCGGGCATAGACCCGCGCGTACAGGGTCCGTTCGAGCACGAGTCCCAGCACGGCAGGCACCATGAACGCCGCCGGCAGCGTGAGCAGGAAGGGCACGCCGTAACGGTTCATCAGGATGGCGGTGACGTAACCGCCCGCCATCGCGAAGGCCCCGTGCGCCAGGTTGACGAAGTTCATCAGGCCCAGCGTCACGGCAAGCCCGCAGGCGAGCACGAACAGCAGCATCCCGTAGGCGACACCGTCGAAGAGGATCGTCAGCACCCGGAGCTCCCTCGAGGCGCCGCCCGGCGGCGCCTCGTCCTGCGATCGTTAGTTGGACTTCGCGGCCTTCACGGGATCCTTCACGTTCGGAATGGTCGCGAACTCGACGTTGTGGAGCTCGCCGTCCTTCTTCTCGACCTTTCGCACGTAAACGTTCTGGACGATGTCGCGGGTTTGCGGGTCGATCGAGACCGGGCCGCGCGGGCTCGTCCAGCTCATGCCCTTCACGGCGTTGATGAGAGCCTCGCCGCCGGCGCCATTGCTCTTCTTCAACGCCTCGTAGACGAGGTGCATGCCGTCATATCCGCCGACCGCCATGAAGTTCGGCCGCATGCCGTTGTTGGCCTTCTTGAAGGCTTCCACGAATTTCCTGTTCTCGGGGCTGTCATGGGCCGCGGAATAGTGGTGCGTGGTGATCGTGCCGAGCGCCACGTCGCCCATCCCGTTCAGAATGTCGTCGTCCGTCACGTCCCCCGGACCGATGAGTTTGATCCCGCTCTTGTCGAGGCCACGCTCGACGAACTGCTTCATGAACTGCGCGCCGACGCCCGACGGGACGAACACGAACAGCGCATCGGGCTTGATGTCGGCGACCTTTTGAAGGAAGGGCGAGAAGTCAGGGTTCTGCAGCGGCACGCGCAGGTTCTCGACCTGCCCGCCGGCCTTTGTGAAATTGCCCGTAAACGCCTTCTCGGCGTCGACGCCGGGGCCGTAGTCGGACACCAGGGTGACAACCTTCTTCATGCCGTTCTGCGCGGCCCAGTCGGCGAGCGGGACGGTCGCCTGCGGCAGCGTGAAGCTGGTGCGCGCGATATAAGGCGATGCCTCGGTGATCGTCGACGTCGCCGCGGCCATGACGATCGCAGGCACCTTGGCCTGGGTCGCCAGAGGCGCCGATGCGAGGGCGAGCGGCGTCAGGCCGAACCCGGCGATCACGCCGACTTTGTCGTTGACGATCAATTCCTGCGCGAGCCGCTTCGTGGTGTCGGCGACGCCGGCATCGTCCTTCACGATGAGCTCGATCTTCTTGCCCGCGACGGTGTCGCCGTTCTGCTGGATGTAGAGTCTTGCAGCCGCCTCGATCTGGCGGCCGGTCGACGCGAACGGCCCCGTCATGGGAAGGATGAGACCGATCTTCATGGCCTGCTGAGCGTAGGCGCCGCTCAGCGACGCCAGGAGACCCGCCGCTCCGGCGGCCAGGATGACTGTTCTTCGTAGCATCGTTTTCCCTCCCATGTGGCTCAGCGAGCCTTATTTCCAATCGAGAGCAGAAGCCCTGGAGGTCGAGTCATGGGCTTCGCGCCCGACATCCGATATCGATGATCTTCGTGGTGTGGTGTCTGGACGACTGCACTCCGTGGCGTCACGCCCTCATTCGCGGCTGGATGAGGACCGAGCCGGGTATGAGGTCGAGGAATCTCTGATTGGCGAAGGCACGTTCCAGGTTTCGGTGGGCGAGACGGGCATGCTCGCGCATGATCGCTTCCGCGCGGCCGCTCTCGCGCCGCTCGATGGCGTTCACGACGCAGCGATGCTGGTCCTGAGCCACCGTCAGAATGTAATGCGCCTCGGGAGACGCGGATTGCACTTGAACGAACGCGCTCGGCGACGCGAACGGAAGCGCGCTCGCCCTCTCGAGCTGCCGCCCGAGGGCATGGCTTCCCGACATCGCGACGATCAGACCGTGGAACTGGGCGTTGAGCTCGACGTAGCGCGAGATGTCGTCGACGGTTGGCTTCTTCCCGAGCACCACCGCGTCGATCGCGTCGAGGCAGCCGGACATACGGTCGAGCTCCTCGCTGCTGGCGCCGCGTTCGGCGGCCAGCCGGGCCGCCAAACCTTCGAGCGTGCCGCGGATCTCGATCGCCTCGAAGACCTCGCGTTCCGAGAAGGCCCGCACGGCGAACCCGCCGGATGGGATCGACTCGAGCAAACCTTCCTCGGCTAGCCGCACAAGCGCCGTCCGCACGGGCGTGCGCGAGACGCCGAGCCGCTCCACCATCTGGAGTTCCGAAACGCGCTCGCCCGGTCGAAGCTTCCCTTCGAGAACGAGATCGCGCAGCGCGAGCTGCGCCTTCACGGTCTGCGAGGTCGAGCGCTCGCCGCTCCCGTTTGCTCCCATCACGATAGCGTCTCCCCGGTCCCGGGTCGGACGTGGCCGCGCAGTGGTCTGTTCAGTGCCGCACCGTCAATGTGCCGCAAAATGTATACAGTTCAAGGGGAGGTCTTCGTTTTCCGTTGCCGGACCAGCCGCAGCGGCCTGCCGTCTCGTGGAGCCTGTATACACGGAGCACAACAGGCTAACCCGGACCGGCAGGGAGCCGGTCCGGCGTGTCGACGGTGATGCCGCCTCCCACCACGCGAGAGACGCAGGTGCAAAGCTTCGTCCCGGCCGTCTTCTCCTCGTCGCTGAAAAACACGTCGCGATGATCGATGGTTCCCTGGGTTTCGAGGACGTCGAGCGCGCACAACCCGCACTCGCCCCTCCGGCAGTCGAAGATCATCTCGACTCCCGCCTGCTCGAGCGCCTCGAGCATGGTCTGGTTCTGAGGCACTTCGACGACCATGCCGAGCCGCGGGATCCTCACGGTGAACGGCTCGGTGGCGAACCGCCCGCTGTTCCCGAAGGTCTCGAAGCGCAGCCCGTCGACCGGGCGGCCGCTGCGCTGCCACGCCCGGCGGGCTGCCTCCAGCATGCCGATCGGGCCGCACACGTAGAGCTCGCCGCCGGGCGCGAGCCTGGCGATCTCCGCGTCGAGATCGACTCTTTGGCCCTCTTCGTCGAGGAAGACCTGCAGGCGATCGCCCAGGCGCTCCCGCAGCTCGTCGCCGAACGCGACGTCCTGCCGGCGGCGACACGCGTAGAGCAGGCGGAAATCGGCCCGCGAGTCCGCAAGGGCAAGGCTCATCGTGAAGATCGGCGTGATCCCGATTCCGCCGGCGAGCAGGAGGTACTCCGGCCGGCCGCGACCGAGCTCGAAGTGGTTCCCGGGCTTCGAGATCGTCATCTGGGCCCCCGGCGCCAAGCTCCACATGTACTTGGAGCCGCCGCGGGTGTCGGGCAGAAGTTTCACCGCGATGCGGTAGTGGCCGTCCGAGCACGGACCGATGATCGAATAGGAGCGCACGTCCGGCCGCTCGCCGATCTGGACAGCCACGTTGATGTGGCTCCCCGGGGTCGGGGGAACGAAGTCCCCAGCGGGTTCGATCTCGAACAGGCGGATATCCGGGGTGAGATCGCGCACCGCGCGCAGCCTCGCTCCTCCCCATTCGATCGGTTCGGCCATCGTCTCCCCTCCCCGCCAGCGGCGGCGGCTATTCGGCCGCCGCGACCGGAACGTGGACCCGTTCGCCCTGCTCGGCGGCGAGCATGCGGTCGATCAGCCGCCGCGCCCACAGGGCGCCGGCATCGATGTTCAGGTTGTAGAAGGGCATTCTCGGGTTTCTGTCGATCGCCTTCTGCTGCGCCTCGAGAACGACGTGGTCCTGATCGTAGACACCCTGGCCGTTGTTGACGTGCGCCCGCTGGATGTCTCGCGTGAGCTGGTCGTCGTCCGTGCGGAAGGTGCGGGCGAAATTCCAGAAATAGTGGCAGGACTTTTCGGTCTCCGGGGTGATCGCGGCGAGGAACGCGCCGTTGACGCCCTGGGAGCGATCGCCCTGCGGGGCTCCCGTCCCCGTGAGCGCGACGCCCACGTCGCCGACGATCGTGGACGGCGCCTGGAAGTAGATGATCTGCCACCGGTCGACGTGACCCGGCCGGCCGAGCTGCTTCGCCCAGAACGGCGGCGGCTCGATGTCGATCATCCAACGGGTGACCGTCGCGGTGCGCTCCGTATGGGTGACGTCGAAGGGCGCGCTCGTAATCGCCTCATCCCCGATGCTGCCGGCGTGAACGTAGGTCTCGTGCGTCAGGTCCATGAGGTTGTCGATCACGAGGCGGTAGTCGCATTTGAGGCTGTAGAAGGTGCCGCCCTCCCCGACCCAGTCCGTGCCGTCGTTCCAGTGGAAGTCCGGGATCTTGGCCGGATCCGCCAGGGCAGGGTCGCCCGGCCAGACCCAGATCAGGCGGTGGCGCTCGACCGCGGGATACGCGCGCACGCAGGCGGAGGGGTTGATGGTCTTCTGCGCCGGCATGTAGGTGCAGCGCCCCGCGGCATTGAAGATGAGGCCGTGGTAGCCGCAGACCACCTGGTCGCCCTGCAGCCGACCCATGGAGAGCGGCAGCAGCCGGTGCCAGCACGCATCTTCCAGGACCGCGACCTCGCCGTCGCTGCGCCGATAGAGCACCATGTCCTTGTCGCACACGGTTCGAGCGGCCAGCTCGTGCTTGATTTCATGGCCCCACGCGGCGGCGTACCATGCATTCAGGGGAAAGGCTCGCTCGGACATTGCTGCTCTCCTTCCGGGGATCTTCGGCTCGGCTCACAGTGCAGGAAGAGGGGCACACTCCCACGCTCGGACGCGGCATCGCAGGTGGTCGCTGGCCCGGCAGCCCGAGAGGTCGCGCACGCGTCAAGCCCCAGCGCCGCCATCCGGTTCGACCGTATATTCGCTTTGCTCGCGTGGGTCGATAATTGTATACATCACATCACGGAACGTCAACTTTAGCGGGCCGTTTGAGGCACCAAACTTGGCTTCTCAACAAGGGCCTGTATACAGGACGCGGAAGTCGGACAGGCTCCCCGCCCGAATGTCGGCCGGCCCGCGCCCTCGGCCTCTCGCGAGTGGATCGCACAGGCGCCGGGACCGAATGCGAACCGGCAATATGCCGCCTCGCACTCAAGCTGGATTTCGTTAAGCCGCCATTCAAGCCGGCTCGTCCAGAAAGGACGCATGGTCGAACCCCGGAGTGCCGATCCGCTCGTCCTCGTTCTCGAAGACGAGGTGATCATTGGCCTCAATCTCGTGGATGAACTGCAGGATGGCGGGTACCGTGTGGCCGGGCCGTTCACGACCTGCGCCGATGCTCGCTCGTGGCTTCGAACCGCGACGCCGGACCTCGCGGTTCTCGATACCGTGCTGAAGGACGGGCCCTGCCGCGATATCGCCGCGGAGCTGCTCCGGCGCGCGGTGCCGATCGTGATCTATTCCGGCCACCGGGAGGACGAAGACCTGCTTCCCGACCTCAGCCCCGTGACCTGGATCGAAAAGCCCGTGCCGCCTTCGCTCCTGATCCAAGAATGCAAGCAGCTCCTCGGCTGAGCCGTTCCTTGCGAACCAATGTAAACGGGAGCATGGCGGAAAGAACATCCCGCTCAAGTTGAAACTCTGGCCCCTCTCGCCCGTTCGCTACTTAGTGGTTTGCAGGTGTCTCCCGTGTCGAATGAAGTTGATCGTCCCACCTGGACGGAGAGCGAACGGCTTGCCGCGCTGCGCACTTACCGAATCCTGGATACCCCACCCGAGCCCGAGTTCGACGACCTCGTCCGGCTGACCGCGCGGGCTTGTCGGGCGCCTATCGCGGTCATCAACCTCATCGAGGACCGGCGCCAGTGGTTCAAGGCCAAGTTGGGCCTTCGGGTTCGGGAAACGCCGGTCGAGCTCTCGATCTGCGCGAAAGTCCTTCTCCAGCCAGGGCTGACGGTCGTTCATGACCTGACGGACGACACGCGGTTCCAGGATAACCCGCTCGTGACGGGAGAGCCGCGCCTACGCTTCTATGCAGGGGCTCTGCTCGAAACCCCCGAAGGGCTGCCGCTGGGCACCCTCTGCGTCCTCGACTATGAGCCTCGCGAGCTCACCGAGGAGCAGGCGTTCACGCTCACGACGCTGGCCCGGCAGGTCATGTCCCAGCTCGAACTGCGTCGTGCCATCATCGAGCGCGACGAGGCTCTTGCCGCCAGTCGGGCGTCGGAACAGCGGCAGGTTCTGCTCGTAAGGGAGCTCCACCACCGGGTCCGCAACTCGCTTGCGATGGTTCAAGGTCTCCTCGGAGCGACGGCTCGGACGAGCGTCAGCGTCGGTGAGTTCTACCGCTCGTTCTCCGCTCGAAATCGGCTCCCTGGCCAAAACGCAGACCCTGCTCACCGAGGATTACTGGCAGACTGCTCCGCTTCAGGAACTCGTGCTCAAGGAATTGCGGCCGTTCGCCGAGGACCGACAGCGGCGCTTCGTTGTCGACGGGCCGCCGGTCGAGCTCTCGGCGGACCTCGCGGTGCCGGTCGGAATGGCACTCCACGAACTGACGGCGAACGCTGCCAAATACGGGGCTCTGTCCGTCCCTGATGGACAGGTCGCGATCACCTGGGACCTCAAGACCGTGGAGGGCGTCAGAAAAGTCCACCTCGAATGGCTCGAGCGCGGCGGGCCGCCGGTGCAGAATCCCGGCCGGGAGGGCTTCGGTTCCACGCTGCTGCGCAAGGTTCTCCCGATGCAGGCCGAGGCCGAGGTGGAGGTGCGGTACGATCCGGAGGGCCTGAGCTGCCGGATCGAAGCGCCGCTCGTCGAGCGACGTCTCGTGCCGGAGTACTAGGACATGCCAGCGGGGCCCGGTCTCGCGCGAGACTCGGGTTCACGTGAGATCGCAAGGCCCTGACCGGGCGGCAGACCGCACGAACACCCGTTTCCAGCAGCTCTACCACCGGGGTAGTTTAGAATCGCTATAAACAATTGAAATTACTCGCGATTTCCGTTGACCCCGCCCCGCCGCCATGGTTTCAGGACATCGTTGCCCCGTAACACCCAGCCCGACGGGGGCCTTGACCCCCCGATCGGACGAGAGGACACCATGACGACGTTTGCCTTTACGCGCCGCCCGCTTGTCGGCGCGCTCGCCGCAGCCGCCCTTGTAGGCTCAACCCTATCGGCCGCAGCCCAGGAGCTGAACCTCTACACGTCGCGCGAGCCGGCCCTGATCAAGCCGCTGCTGGACGAGTTCACGAAACAGACCGGTATCAAGGTCAACACGATCTTCGCGGCGAGCGGGCTCGAGGAGCGCCTTCGAACCGAAGGCGCCAACAGCCCGGCCGACGTGCTCCTCACCGTCGATATCGGCCGCTTGCAACAGGCGAAGGAGTACGGCGTGACAAAGCCGGTGACCTCGGCGGTGCTCGACAAGGCCATTCCCGCGCCCTATCGCGATCCGGAGGGACACTGGTTCGGCGTGTCGATGCGCGGCCGAGTGGTCTATGCCTCGAAGGATCGCGTGAAGCAGGACGCCATCGCCTACGAGGAACTCGCGGACCCCAAATGGAGAGGCAAGATCTGCACCCGGTCCGGTCAGCATGTCTACAACGTCGCGCTGTTCGGGGCCGTGGTGGCCCACAAGGGAGAGGCGAAGGCCGAGGAATGGCTCAAGGGCCTGAAGGCGAACCTCGCCAAGAAGCCGTCGGGCGGTGATCGCGAACAGGCCAAGGACATTCTTGCCGGGGCTTGCGACATCGCGCTCGGGAACACCTATTACGTGGGTCTCATGCGCACGTCGGCCAACGAGCAGCGCCAATGGGGCGAGGCCATCAAGGTGATCATGCCGACATTCCAGGAGACCGGCGGAACGCACGTGAACATCTCGGGCGTCGCGATGGCGAAGGCCGCGCCGAACCCGGAGAGCGCGCGCAGGTTCATGGAGTTCATGGTTTCGGATGCAGCGCAGAAGATTTATGCCGACGTGAACTTCGAATACCCGGTCAAACCGGGCACTCCCCTCGACGAGACCGTCGCGTCTTTCGGGCAGCTCAAGCCCGACACCCTGCCCATCGCAGAGGTCGCGAAGCATCGCAAGACGGCGAGCCAGCTCGTCGACAAGGTCGGTTTCGACAATTGATCGCACTGCCGATAGGTGGGCGGGCAGCGGCGGAAGTGGTGCGCCGCTGCCCGCCCGCACGTGAATCATGACGGCATCGACCGCCCGCCCGACGTTCCCGGGCGTCCGGCGCGTGTTCGGGAGCGCGCCGCTCTGGGCCGTGGCGGTGGTCGGCGCCCTGACGCTGGGCGTTCTCGCCCCGCTCGCATCGCTCCTCCTCACGGCCGCCGAGGGCGACGCGGAGATCTGGCCGCATCTCGTCTCGACGATCTTGCCGGCAGCCCTGTGGGACACGAGCCGGCTGCTCGCCGGCGTCGCCGTCCTCGCCGGTCTGATCGGCGTCGGCACGGCCTGGCTCATCACCGCGCACCGGTTTCCCGGACGCGACACGCTCGCCTGGCTCCTGCCTCTGCCGCTGGCGGTCCCCACCTACATCACGGCCTACGTCTATGTGGAACTGTTGGACGGCGCCGGGCCCGTGCAGACCGGGCTGAGAAACCTGCTCGGCTTCGCCCTTAGGGCCGATTACTGGTTTCCCGAAATCCGGTCCGTGACGGGCTGCATCGTGGTGATGTCTCTGGTGCTGTATCCCTACGTCTACCTGACGGCGCGGTCGATGTTCCTGACGCAAAGCGCCTGCATGATCGAGGTGGCGCGCACCCTCGGTGCCGACCGCGGGACGGTCTTTCGAACCGTCGCGGTTCCGCTCGCTCGGCCGGCGCTCGCGGTAGGCCTGTCGCTCGCCTTGCTCGAGGCGCTCAACGATATCGGCGCGAGCGAGCACCTCGGGGTGCGAACGCTCACGGTCTCGGTCTTCACGACTTGGCTCAATCGCGGCAGTCTTCCCGGTGCGGCGCAGATCGCGTGCCTGATGCTCGCCACCGTCATTGCCCTGATCCTGATGGAGCGGCGCGGCCGGCGCGACCGCCGTTACACGCTCTCGGCGCGACGTCCGCGGGTGACGCAGCCCGTCGCGCTTCCAGGCTGGCGCGGTGCCGCCGCCGGCGCGCTGTGCGCTCTTCCGGTGCTCCTCGGCTTCGTCCTGCCGGCGAGCTTCCTCGTCGTCGAAGTGGTGCGACGCGGACTTCTCGAGCAGCTCGATGCGAGCTTCCTGAGGCATCTCGCGACGACGGTGGGCCTCGCCGGCGCAGCCACGGTCGCGGCGATCGGGCTCGGGATCGTGATCGTCACCACGTCGCGCCTGAGCCGAAGCGCCTTGACGCGCGGGGCGCAGGTCATCACGGGTTTCGGCTACGCGCTGCCGGGAACCGTTTTGGCGCTGGGGCTGTTCGGCCCCCTGGTGGCGATCGACAACGGGCTCAACGGCATCTGGCGCGCCCTCACGAGCGAGAGACTGGGCCTCGTCCTCATGGGCTCGGCGGCCGCCATCGTGATCGCGTACACGATCCGGTTCCTGCCGATCGCAACCGGCTCGCTCGAGGCCGGGCTCGACCGTGTTTCCGGCGGCGTCGAGGATGCTGCACGCATGCTCGGCGCCAAGCCCCGGGAGCTCGTCACGAAGATCCAGCTGCCGCTCCTCAAGCCCGCGCTCGCGACCGCGGCGCTCCTCGTCTTCGTGGATTGCCTCAAGGAGCTGCCCGCGACCCTGCTGCTGCGCCCGCTCAATGTGGAGACGCTGGCGACCCTGGTGTACGGCCATGCCGCCCGCGGCCAGTTCGAGAACGGCGCTCTCGCGGCTCTCGTGATCGTGCTCGTCGGGATCGTCCCGGTCATGAAGCTCACCCGCCACGCCGAGTTGGAGCGCCGCACCGCGTCGAGTCCTTGAGGGCCGGCCCGCGCGGCGACCTCGGCACCACGCGGCGCTGCGTCGCCCGATATCCTGCGCCGCTACTCCGCTGCCGCCGGCTGCTGCTGGCCGAGCGCGACGCGGAACTCCGCTTCCGTCTTGCCCCGGATTTCCTCGGCCGTGACGCCGTCCGCGAGTTCGATGAGCGACATGCCGCCCCCACCCTTCTTGTCGATCGTGAACACGCCGAGATCGGTGATCACGAGGTCGACCACGCCGGCGCCCGTGAGCGGCAGGGTACAGTTCTTCAGAAGCTTCGGCTCTTCGGTCCCGTCCTTGGCCTTGGCGGTGTGTTCCATGACGACCACGACCTTCTTGACCCCGGCGACGAGGTCCATGGCCCCGCCCATGCCCTTCACCATCTTGCCGGGAATCATCCAGTTGGCGAGATCCCCGTTCTGCGCCACCTGCATGGCGCCCAGGATCGACAGATCGATATGTCCGCCGCGGATCATCCCGAAGCTGTCGGCCGACGAGAAATAGCTCGTGGTCGGCAGCTCGGTGATGGTTTGCTTGCCTGCATTGATGAGATCCGCGTCCTCCTCCCCTTCGAACGGGAACGGGCCCATCCCGAGCATGCCGTTCTCGGACTGCAGCTGCACTCTCATTCCGGCCGGGATGAAGTTCGACACCAGCGTCGGGATGCCGATCCCCAGGTTGACGTAGTAGCCGTCGCGCAGCTCCTTCGCGGCGCGGGCTGCCATCTGCTCACGGGTCCAAGGCATATCTGCGCCTCCTTTGGGTCAGGATTGGCGGCGAGCGCCTCGAGTCCGGCTCGCCGCGAAGAGGGTGTCGTGGGTCACGAGCCGCGCCCGTCAGACTTCCTCGCCGGCGCCGGCCGGGACCGGTGCATCCGTGCGCTTGCGGACCGTGCGCTGCTCGATGCGCTTCGACGGGTTCGCCACGTGCACGAGGCGGTTCACGAAGATGCCCGGCGTATGGATGCAATCCGGGTCGATCTGGCCCGCGTCGACGAGGTTCTCGACCTCGGCGACCGTGATCTTGGCCGCCGTGGCCATCATCGGGTTGAAGTTCCGGGCGGTCTTCCGGTAGACGAGGTTGCCTTCCGTGTCCCCCTTCCAGGCATGGACGACGGCGATGTCCGCGAAAAGGCCCCGCTCCATCACGTACCGCTCGCCGTCGAACTCGCGGACCTCCTTGCCGTCGGCGATGATGGTGCCGACGCCGGTTCTCGTGAAGAAGGCCGGGATGCCTGCGCCGCCGGCCCGGATCCGCTCGGCCAGCGTGCCCTGCGGGTTGAACTCGAGCTCGAGTTCGCCCGACAGGTACTGCTGGGCGAAGAGCTTGTTCTCGCCGACATAGGACGAGATCATCTTCCTGATCTGCCTCGTCTCCAGGAGAAGTCCCAGGCCCGCCCCGTCCACGCCGGCGTTGTTGGAGATGAAGGTGAGGTTCTTGGCGCCGGAGTCGCGGATCGCGAGGATCAGCGTTTCCGGGATCCCGCACAGGCCGAAGCCCCCCGCCATGATCGTCATGCCATCCTGGACGAGCTCGGCCATCGCGGCGCGGGCATCGGGGTAGACCTTGTTCATGGCGGCATCCCTGGGATCGTTCGCGGCTCTAAGCTCTTTAAAGTGATCGGCGCCCCTCGTGCAAGGCGCCTCAATTTAGACAAGTCGGAGGGATGAATGTATGGAAAGTCCGAGTCGCGGGGTGGCCTGTTTTCCTAACTCCCGAGATCACGGTCATCCGAGAACCGATCCCACCACCATGCCTCGTCGTAAGATCCTCCTCTTCTCCGTTCTGGTGCTCGCGCTGCTCGCGACGGCCCTGGCACCCTGGACGCTGTCCAGCGGCGGCATCATGGCCGCCGTGTCAAAGCACCTGGGCGAGAGCTACGGGCTCGACCTCGCGGTCCGCGGGCGCAGCACGCTTGCGATCCTCCCCGTCCCGCGGGTCAAATTCGAGGACGTGACCCTGTCGTCGGCAGACCGGTCGGTCAGCGTCGAGGGGGGAACGATCCGCGGCGAGGTGCGGCTCCTCCCGCTGGTTTTCGGGCGCATCGAACTTTCGGACCTGTCGATCAGCGGGTCCCGCCTCGGCATCCGAGGCGACTGGGCGCGGTGGCTGACGGAGCGCACCGCTCCGCGCGCCGAAGCCCGGCTGCGACGGCTCGTCGTCACCGGATCCTCGTTGCGCGGGCCCGACAGCGGCATCCTCGACGACATCAACGTGGTGGTGAGCTGGCCCGGCGGCGAATCGAGGCTCGATCTCGCCGGCTCGATTTCCTGGCGCGGCGAGCGGATGGATATCACTCAGGCGAGCGTCATACCGGCGAGCCTGGTGGCCGGACGGCCGAGCCCGTTCTCGCTCACCCTCAAGGCACCGACCACCGAAGTGTCGCTTTCGGGCGACCTCCAGACCGGGTCGGACCCCCGGATCACCGGCACGAGCCGGATCGATATCCGCTCGGTTCGCGACTTCGTTCGCTGGAGCGGGATCGAATTGCCACTGCAATCCGTGATCCCCTCGATCGGCGTCGAGGGCGAATTCTCAGCCGACCGGCGACGCCTCTCATGGCCCTCCGTGATCGTGACGCTCGGTCCGGATCGGCTCGAGGGGACGCTCGCGCTGCGCTTCAGCGGCGGCCGCCCGGCCCTGACGGGAACGCTCGCAGCCGACCGCCTGAACCTGTCGGACATGCTCGGGCCTTTCGTCCAATCCCGAACCGCGACGGGATGGAGCAGCGAGGCTGTTTCGCTCGCGGCCGCGACGGGCGGCGACCTGGACCTGCGGCTCTCGGCCGGAGAAGCCAATCTTGGGCGCCTGATGCTGGAGGATATCGCGGCGAGCGTTCTGGTGCGGCCAGGCCGTGTCGAGGCGTCGCTCGGGCGGGCCGGGCTCTACAAGGGGACCCTCAAAGGCCGCCTCTCGGTCGCCGGCGCCGGCGGTGCCGCGGAAGTGAAGGCTCAAGGGGCCTTCGACCGCGTCGATCTCGCGCCGCTCCTCGCCGATCTCGGACGCTCGCGCTGGGTCACGGGCCAGGCCAGCGGTCAGTTCATGCTCGAGGGCGGCGGGCAGTCGGCTGCCGAGATCGTCCGCCAGACGAGCGGCCGCACGTCGGTCACGGTGCGTCAGGGCGCGCTCGTCGGCGTCGGGCTCACCGACTTCATCAAGCGGGTCGAGAAACGGCCGCTCGCCGCCTCCATGGAATGGAAGGGCGGGCGCACGACGTTCGATCTCGCGCAGGTGACCTTGAACGTGGCGAACGGGATCGGAGAAGTCTCGGACGCGACCTTGACGTCTCCCTCGCTGCGGGCGTCCCTCCATGGGCAAGTCTCGCTCGTCGAACGGGCCGTCGCCCTGCGCGCCCATGTCGACCCGACGCCGAATCCCACCCAGTCCCCGCTGGTCGTTTTCGACGTCTCGGGCGGCTTCGACGATATTGCGGTGATTCCCGACGCCAAGTCCCTGATCGAACGTTCCGGCGCCGCCAAGCCCCTCTTCGGCGAGCGCCTCGCCCCGGCCCGACAGCTGCCCTCGGCGCCGATGGCCACCGCGCATTAGCAGAGGCTCCCGATCCCGGCGCTTCGCGACCGCGGCTTCGCTTCACTGAGCCTTGCGCTGCGAGCGCAGAACGGACCGCTTGCTGAGGAGCGTCGCGGTCACCACCCCGAGCGCCACGAAGCCGACCAGGATCGCGGAGGCCGCATTGACCTCGGGGGACAGCCCCAGCCGGACTTGGCTATAGATGCGGATCGGGAGCGTCGTCGCGCCCGGGCCGGTATTGAAGCTCGCGATCACGAGGTCGTCGAGCGAGAGGGTGAAAGCGAGCAGGAATCCTGCCGCGACCGAGGGGGCGATCAGCGGCAGAGTGACCGCGAAGAAGGTGTGCAGGGGCGTCGCGCCGAGGTCCATCGCGGCTTCCTCCAGCGATCGGTCGAAGCCGACGAGCCGCGCCTGCACGACCACCGTCACGAAGCACAGCGTGAGCGTCGTGTGCGCGATGGTCACGGTCCAGAAGCCGCGATCGAGATCGACGGCGACAAAGAACAGCAGCAGCGCCAGGCCGGTGATCACCTCCGGCATCACCATGGGGGCGTAGACGAGCCCGGTGAAGAGCGTTCTCCCCGGGAAACGTCCGTAGCGGGCAAGCGCCAGGGCCGCCAGCGTTCCAAGGATCGTGGCAAGCGTCGCCGACAGGAACGCGATGCGCACCGTGATCCAGGCCGCGTCCATGAGCGCCTCGTTCCGTAGAAGCGCGCCGTACCAGTGCGTCGAGAATCCGCCCCACACGGTGACGAGGCGCGACGCGTTGAAGGAATAGACCACGAGCAGCAGGATCGGCAGGTAAAGGAAAGCGAACCCAAGCGCGAGAGACGTGGCGTCCAAGAGGTTGAAGCGACGGTTCATTGTCCCTCGAGTCCGCTCCGCCGATCCTGACGGGGCGCGAACGTCCCCTCCTTGCGGCCGCGCGCGCAAACCACGTTCCGTTTCACCCGCGCGCCTCCAGCCGGCGCGCCTCCACGTCGCGGTAGACGACGATCGGCACGACGAGAATGACGAGGAGTACGATCGCCACGGCCGAGGCGATCGGCCAATCCCGGTTGGAGAAGAACTCGCTCCAGAGCTGCCGGCCGATCATCAAGGTCTCGGAGCCGCCGAGAAGGTCGGGGATCACGAACTCGCCGACCGCCGGAATGAAGCAGAGAAGCGACCCTGCGATAATGCCGGGCAAGCTCAGCGGCACGGTGACGGTCCAGAACGCCCGCCAGGGCGGAGAGCCGAGGTCCAGGGCCGCCTCGATCAGGGAATGGTCGATCTTTTCCAGGCTCGCGTAGATCGGCAGGATCATGAAGGGCAGGTAGGCATAGACGATGCCGATGAAGACCGCGGTCTCGGTATTGAGGATTTGCAGCGGCTCGGCGCGTATGCCGAGTCCGATGAGCACCTGGTTGAGAAACCCTTCGGGCTTGAGAATCGCGATCCACGCGTAGATCCGGATCAGGAAGCTCGTCCAGAACGGCAGGATCACGAGGGCGATCAGAAGCGGGCGCCAGCGCCTTGCCGCCTTCGCCATCGCGTAGGCGATCGGAAAGCCGACCACGAGCAGGAGCAACGTCGAGACCAGGGCGATGCGTAGGGAGGACAGGGTCGCCGCCCAATAGAGCTCGTCGTCGGCGAGCAACGCGAAGTTCTCGAGATCGAGGCCGGACACGAAGTCGCGCCAGGCGGCCCACTCGAAGACCGGGCGATAGGGAGGTTGCGCCACGGCCGTATCGGAGAGGCTGATCTTGAGGACGATCAGGCACGGGACGAGGAAGAGGAGAGCCAGCCACAGATACGGAATCGCCGGCACCAGAAGTCCCGCGACGCGCCCCATGGGCCATGCTCGGGCGACCCTCATCGCGAGAGGATGACCGCCGCGTCGGGCGCGAAGGTGAGCGCGACGCGCTCGTCCCAATCAATGGGTGCCTCGACATAGCGACTCGTGTTGGCGCGGCTGACGCGGACGATGGGGCCCGAGTCGAGCTTGACCCGGTAGACCGTCCAGTCCCCGAGATAGCCGATGTCCCAGACCTGCCCGGCGAGCACGTTCTCGGCGCCGTCCGAGGCTTGCCGCTGGATCGACATCTTCTCGGGCCGCACGGCGATCGCGACGGACTGACCGGCGTGCAACACCTCGTCCGGATCGTCGACGGTGAGACGTTCCGCAGCGGCAGGGCTCGCGATGTGCCACAAGCCGTCTTGCTGGCCGGTGACGCGGCCTTCGAGAATGTTCACGTCGCCCACGAACTCGGCGATGAACCGGGTCTTCGGCTGCTCGTAGATCTCCGCCGGGGACGCGACCTGCACGATCCGCCCGTGGTCCATGACGGCGATGCGGTCCGCCATGGTCATCGCCTCTTCCTGGTCGTGAGTGACGACCAGGAACGTCGTTCCGAGCTCGTGCTGGAGATCCATGAGCTCGAACTGGGTCTCCTCGCGGAGCTTCTTGTCGAGGGCGGCAAGGGGTTCGTCGAGCAGGAGCACCTTCGGCCGCTTGGCGAGTGCACGAGCGAGCGCGACGCGTTGGCGCTGCCCGCCCGAGAGCTGCTCGGGGTAGCGTCCGGCGAGCTTCTCCAGCTGGACGAGCCGCAGCATTTCGTCGACCCGGGCGGCAATCTCCCGGCCGGGCAGCCGATCCTGCCTGAGGCCGAAGGCGATGTTCCGCTCGACGCTCATGTGCGGGAACAGCGCATAGGACTGGAACATCATGTTGACCGGACGGCGGTAGGGCGGCACGCCGGCGAGGTCTTGGTCCGCAAGGACGACGCGCCCGTTCGTCGGCTCCTCGAACCCCGCGAGGATGCGCATGAGCGTCGTCTTTCCGCAGCCGGACGGGCCGAGAAGACAGAAGAATTCGCCGTCGAAGATATCAAGGGAAAGCGCGTCCACGGCGGTGACCTCGCCGAAGCGCTTCGTCACGCCCTCGAAGCGGATGAGCGGTCTCGCTCCCGGGTCGGCCCACGGCGCGAAGGCGCGCCGGACCGCCCCGACCGCGCGGCGGGGACCTCCTGACCGCGTCACGCGTGCTGTCCCTGCCTGGCCTCAAGCATCTTCGCGCATGGCCTCGGCGACCCGGGTCTGGAGAATGTCCGGTCGCTTCAACACCAGCGCCCCGCGCGTGCGCTCGATGAGGCCCTCCTGGTTCATCATCGTGAACTCGCGCGTCACCTGCTCGCGGCGGCAACCGATCCGCGCAGCGAGGATGTGGTGGAACGGCGGGGGCGTGACGACCCGCTCGCCTGCGCCGTTCACCCCATGGCTCCGGGGTATCGAGAGGCGCAGCAGCTCGGCATAGAGGCGGTGCCGCAGATCGAGCACGGTCTGCTCCATCAGGCGGCTGTTCAAGTCGCGGATGCGACTGGTCAGAACCCGGAAGAGCCGGTCCGACACGTCGCGCGACGAGAACACGAGCTCGCGGAACGTGGCTGCCGGCATGACGCAAAGCTCGCCCCGCGTGAGCGCCGTCACGTTGGCCGAGCGCTTCACGCCGTCGAGGGCGGCGAGCTCGCCGAAGAACTCGCCCGCTCCCATCTCGTCGAGGATGACTTCCTTGCCGGACGCCGTGCGCATGAGGACGCGCACGTCGCCGGACAAAAGGAAGAAGACGTCCGTCGAGGGCTCGTCGAAATCGACCAGGATCTCCTCGGGATCGAAACGGCGCCAGTTCGACCGCGCCTCGAAGGGCGCGAGGTCGAGCTCGATATTCTTCAGCAGCGAAACGCTGGCGAGGCGTCCCATCCTGCACTCCCGTCGGGGACCGGCAGTCCCGGGCCCATTCGTTATCGTCGTTGACTCATGCAAAGAAAAAGCCGGGTTGTCCACGCGGCTTTTGCACCCGATATCGGATGGAAGGCCCGCTCTCGGGGGGCAATCCGCCGGGCGGTCGGCCCGACGTCCTTCGCGCTTAAGGCGGTGCGAGCCCCGTCGATGGCCGCATCGCCCCTCACGCCTTGACGACCCGGCCGGCCGGGAGACCGGCTTTCGCGCAAACGTTCCGCGTGTCCACCGTGACCTTCGCGTGATCGACGACGAGCTTGTAGTCGACATTGTCGTGATCGGTCGCGATCAGGACGGCGTCGTAGGACGCGACGGTCGCGGCGTCGAGCGTCACCGATTGGCGGCCCGCCAACGCGGCGTGCTCGCGGGTGGTCGGAATGGCCGGAATGTACGGATCGTGGTAGTCGACGCGAGCGCCGCGGGCTTCGATCAGTTCGATCAGCTTGAGCGATGGGCTTTCGCGCGTGTCGTCCACGTTCTTCTTGTAGGCAAGCCCGAGCAGCAGGATTCTGGCGCCGCGAAACGACCGCCCGACGTAGCGGTCGACGGCCTCGGCAAGCCGGCCGACGACGTGGTAGGGCATGCGGGTGTTGATCTGGCCCGCGAGCTCGATGAATCGGGTCGTGATGTCGTACTCGCGCGCCTTCCAGGTCAGATAGAACGGGTCGATCGGGATGCAGTGGCCGCCGAGACCCGGGCCCGGATAGAACGGCATGAAGCCGAACGGCTTGGTCTTCGCCGCGTCGATGACCTCCCAGACGTCGATGCCCATGGCGGCGTAGACCACCTTCAGCTCGTTCGCGAGAGCGATATTGACCGCGCGGAAGATGTTTTCCGTGAGCTTCACGGCCTCCGCAGTGGCAGCCGAGGAGACCGGCACGACCTGTTCGACGATCTGGCCATAGAGCGCTTCCGCCAGGGCAAGCGCTTCCGCTCCGTCGGCCCCGACGACTTTCGGGATCGTCGAGGTGCTGAACGCGGTGTTTCCCGGATCCTCCCGCTCCGGCGAGAAGGCCAGGAAGAAATCCCGGCCGCTCTTGAGGCCGTTGGCCTCGAAGATCGGGCGGAGAACCTCGTCGGTCGTTCCGGGATAGGTGGTGGATTCCAGCACGATGAGCTGGCCCCGGCGCAGCCGGAGCGCGATGGCGCGGGCCGTCCTCTCCACGTAGCTGAGGTCTGGCTCGCGATGCTTCGTGAGCGGGGTCGGGACGCAGATCAAGATCGCGTCGAGCTCGTCGAGGCGGCCGAAATCGGCCGTGGCCTCGAACGTGCCGCGGTTCACGGCCTCGGCGAGACGCTCGGACGCGACGTGCTTCATAAAGCTCTCGCCCCGGTTGATCTGCTGCACGCGGGGCTCGTCGACGTCGAAGCCGACAACCCGGTAGCCGGCCTTTGCTGCGGTCAGCGCAAGCGGCATGCCGACATAACCCAAGCCGATGATGCCGATCCGGGCGCGACGCTCGGCGAAGCGCGCAAGAAGTTCGCGGATCTCCGGGGACGTCCGGTCAGCGTTTGCCGCGCGGTCTGCAGCCATCGTGAACTCCCGGCCAATAACCTGCTCTCCTGTAGAGCGCGCGCCTTCGGCGCACCAGAGGGCAAACGCCTCGAAGGCGTCCTGGCGGCCGATCGCGCCGCGCGCCGGGGCACGCTCGAGGCGGGTCGAGCCCTTGGCTCGGCCCGCATGGCGGTCGTCACTTCGAGTCGTCGATCGGGACCCGCTCGGTCGCCAGCACCCGGCCATCGGGAGCCGACACGAAGAGATGGATCTGCCGCACGTCCTCGGCCCACCTGCAGCACCTGCTCCGCGCGGAGGGCGGTGACGAGGCTCTCGCAGGGGCCGCCGCGACGCCTGAGCCGGGCCGTGACCGGCGAACTGCCCGGCACGGAGCTCAACCCTGGCGGTGGACCGGCCACGACCTCGGCGATGTCGGTGCAGGAGTCCGCGGTCGCCGTGACGACCTGAACCCGGACGCGGCCATCCTTCTGCCGATTGGCGTGGCTGCCCGGGTGATGGGCGTGCGCGCTCGTGGGCAAGACGAGCGCGAGGACCACGACGGCGATGGGTCTGGCGGCGGACATGCAGGGCTCCCTCTCACGGCCTTAGCGGGGGTCGCCGGGCGGTGCCATGCGACACGCCGGTTCTCCGATCGGGCCGGAGCTTGGAGCAGGTGCGACACGCCGCTTGTCCCTTGCCACGCGAAATTCGTCGCGCCACAACGCGGCATGCTCCACGTCAATGGCCTCACCTTCCGAATCGGAGCGCGGATTCTGTTCGACCAGGCCGGCTTCGCACTGCCCGCCGGCGCCCGCGTCGGGCTCGTGGGGCGGAACGGCTCCGGCAAGACCACGCTCTTTCGGCTGATCCAGGGTGAGATTTCGCCCGAAAGCGGCAGCGTCACGCTGCCGCGGCAGATGCGCATTGGTTCGGTCGCCCAGGAGGCGCCGGGCGGACCGGAGACCCTGGTCGACATCGTGCTCGCCGCCGACACGGAGCGCACGGCCCTGATGCGGGAGGCCGAAACAGCCGACGGGTTCCGCCGAGCCGAGATCGAGACGCGGCTCACCGATATCGGCGCGCACGCGGCTCCGGCGCGGGCCGCCGCGATCCTTCACGGCCTCGGGTTCGATTTCGAGGCGCAGTCGCGCCCGTGCTCGTCCTTCTCGGGCGGTTGGCGCATGCGGGTGGCGCTCGCCGCGGTGCTTTTCACCGAGCCGGACCTGCTCCTCCTCGACGAGCCCACGAACTACCTCGATCTCGAGGGCACCCTCTGGCTCTACGACTACCTGGCGCGCTACCCCCATACGGTGCTGATCATCAGCCACGATCGCGATCTGCTCGATACCTGCGTCGACCATGTCCTGCATCTCGATCGGGGCAAGCTGACGCTGTATCGCGGCGGCTATTCCTCCTTCGCGCGCCAGCTCGCCGAGAAACGGGAGCTGACCGCGAAACAGAGCGCCAAGCAGGAGGCGGAGCGCAAGCACCTTCAGGCCTTCGTGGACCGGTTCCGCGCGAAAGCCTCCAAGGCACGCCAGGCGCAGTCGCGGATCAAGCGGCTCGCGAAGCTCGAGCCGGTGACGACGATGGTCGAGGACGAGACGCTCGCCTTCGACATGCCGAGCCCGCAGCGGCCCCTTGCCCCTCCTCTCGTCGCCCTCGAGGGCGCCGCCGCGGGATACGGCGAGCGTCTCGTCCTCGACCGGCTCAACCTCACGATCCTTCCGGACGACCGCATTGCGCTCCTTGGTTCGAACGGCAATGGCAAGTCGACGTTCTGCAAGCTCGTCGGCGGCCGGCTGGAACCCCTGAAAGGTGCCATTCGTCACCCTGGAAAAATGGAGGTGGCGTATTTCGCCCAGCACCAGCTCGAGGAACTCGACCCGAGCGCCACCGCGTACGACCACGTCGCCGCCCGGATGCCCGGGGAACCCGTAGCCCGGATCCGCGCCCGCGCGGCCCGGTTCGGCTTTTCCGGGGCGAAGGCGGACACGCCCGTCTCCTCCCTGTCGGGCGGCGAAAAGGCGCGCCTCCTCATGGGTCTCGCGGCTTTCAACGGCCCTCACCTGCTGATCCTCGACGAGCCCACGAACCATCTCGACATCGACAGCCGCACCGCCCTCATGGAGGCCATCAACGACTATGACGGCGCGGTCATCCTCGTGAGCCACGACCGCTTTCTCATCGAGGCCTGCGCCGATCGGCTCTGGCTCGTCAGCGGCGGCACCGTGAAGCCGTTCGACGGAGACATGGACGACTACAAGCGCCTGGTGCTCGCGGGCGAGCTCGACCCTGCGCCCGATCGCGGCGGCAAGCCCCAGGCGACCGTCTCGCGCACCGACGAGCGCCGCGCGGCGGCGGAACGGCGGGTCGCGCTCGCGCCCCTTCGCAGGAAGCTCGACGCGCTCGAAGCGCGGATGACGAAGCTCGCCGATGCGATCGCGAAAGTCGACGCGGCATTGGCGGACGGGACGGCGTTCCAGAAGGATCCCGCCAAGGCCAACGAACTCGCCCGCAGGCGCGCCGACGCTGCGGCGGCCCTTGCGACAGTCGAGGAAGAGTGGCTGGAAATCAGCAGCGAAATCGAAGCCGCGAACGCGTGAACGGTCTTGCTCAGCGCACGATGCGCTGGAGGCGGTTGTCGACGAAGAAGTAGAGCTCGCGTCCGCCGGGCTCGGAATAAAGCACCTGCACCTCCCGCTGCCCCTTGCCGCTCTCGCCGACGAGCACGTCCGTCGGCGCCTTGCCCTTGAGACGGACCAATTCGCACTCGGCGATGCCGGGTTCGATCGCGGCGGCGGTGCCCGGGGCCGGACCGGTGCAGCGGCCGTCGGCGGCCAGCACCGGGCCGGCCGGCGCGAGTGCGGTCGGGGCTGGGGCGAAAGCAGGAATGGGCGCGGTGGCTGCGACCGGTGCCGGGCGACTGCTGTTGCAGGCCGAGAGGCCCAGCGCCAGCGACGCTCCGAGAACCGCAACGCGCATCCTATCCCCCGTCATCGACCGTCCGAGCTTTCAGCGCTTCCTCGAACATCCGCTGCGCGTCGGCCCGGAAGGCCTGCCGCGAACCGTCGCGGGTGTAGAACATGTGCCCGCCGCCGTAAACCTGAAGGCTCGCACGGCGCTCCGGCCCGAGATCGGGGAGTTGGTTGAGGAGAAGCTGACTCGCGAAGTAGGGCGTGACGAGATCCGTGAAGCCATGGGCGATCAGGACGCGAAGCCTCGGGTCGAGCGCCAGCACCTGGCGCAGCTCGCCCACCGCCTCGGGCTGGCCGCGGCCCCTGCCCCAGCGCCAGGCGCCGCTGAGCGACCCGTTCAGCAGGTTGTAGCGACCCTCCGGGCGATAGTTCAGGGTTTGGGTGAGGTGATGCAGGATGGCGCTCGTGAGAGGGGCCGTCATGGCGGTGAGCGCCGGATCCTCGAAACGCGACACGTTCGCCGTCGGTTCGGGGTCGTGGCCCGCCACGCCCGTATCGTAGGACGAGACGACCCGACCCGAGGCGCGGCGGAATTCGCGCTGGAAGGTGCCGGTATCGATGCGCCCGGCGAGCCGCCGAACCAGGGCGGGATCGAGGCCCGTCAGTCGCGCGACGCGCTCGCTGACCCGCCCGACCGCCTCCTTGTCCTGGAGACCTCGCATGAGGTCGACGAGGTATTCCCCCGCGGCGTAGGACTCCGCCTCTCGCAGGGCTTCGCGGGATGCCGAACCGCGGGTCTCCAGAGCCGCCGCGGCGAACGAGGGCAGGCGCGTGACGTGAACCCAGGGCGCGTGCGCGGGCTGGCTGAACCACCCGAAGTCGAGCACCGGCGAAACGAGGACGAGGCCGCTGAGGCCGATGCCCTGGTCCTCCTGGAGCTTTTGCGCGAGCAGCGGCCCGCGGAACCCGCCGTAGCTCTCGCCGGTGAAGAATTTCGGCGACTTGAGCCGGTTCTTCTCCTTGAGCCAGCGGGTCACGAACGCCGCCAATCCGTCGATGTCCCCTTCGACGGACTGGAAGCGCTCCCGCACCGGGTCGCCGCCGATGACGCGGCTGAACCCCGTCCCGGGCGGGTCGATGAACACGAGATCGGTGAAATCGAGCCAGGTTTCGGCGTTCGGCACCAGCGCGGGCGCGGAGGACGGGACGATGGTCGGCCCGTCGAGGGGCAGGCGCCAGGGCCCGAGCGCCAGGAGGTGCAGATAGGCCGAGGAGGCGCCCGGCCCGCCGTTGACCGCGAAGGTCACCGGGCGCGACTCGCGGCCGGGGCCGTCGAGCGTGTAGGCCACGTAGCCGATGTCGGCTTGCGGCGCGCCCTGCGGATCGACGAGCGTCAGACTGCCCGCCGTGGCCGTGAATTTGAGACTGCGCCCCGGAAGGTCGAGCACGTGCGGGGTGACGGAATCGGGGGGCAGGCGGGCGGCATCCGGGCGCTGGCCCTGCTGTTCGCCGCGCTGGGCGCCCGCGCGCGCCGGTTCGCTCGGAGCCTGCGCGGACAGCGGGAACGACAGCGACAGCGAAAGGGCGGCGGCAAGGCCGAGACGTGAGACGATCGGGTGCATGGCGAAAATCCGTTGGGTTTCCCGAGAACTAGGACGCATTCGCGCCGTTCCCAACCGGTCTCACGCTATCGTGTCGCATGCCGCCCCATCGGGCGCCGCCGCGAGCGGACCGAGGCCTCACGCCTTGCGCTCCCAGCGCCCGCGATCGTCCTGCTGCCAATAGGTCGCCTCGTGACCGGCGTCCTTCACGGACCGCCACTGGTCTCGCGCCAGAGCGAGGGCGTGAGGATCGGTGCCGTCGAACAGGATCACCAGGCGTGCATAGGAGGCTGCGTCGTCCGGGATCGCGGCGCCTTCGACGAGGAATCGGATCGAGGCGCCGTTCGGATTGGCCGTGCCCGTCGTGAGGACCACCGGCTGCTCGGCGGCGTGCGGGTCGCGGTCGGTGCCGTGCGGCAGGAAGCTCTCCTCCCGGAAGGTCCAGAGATGATCGTCGAGCGCGGCGAGGCGCTCTTCGCTCGCCGTCTGGACCACCGCGCGCCACCCGCGCTCGAGCGACCTCTCGAGAAGGGTCGGGAGCACCGCCTCGAGGGGTTGACGCTGGAGATGATAGAAGAGGACTTCCGCCACGGCTCCCGACCGGTTCACCTTTCGTAATGGTCCCGCACGAGCCGGTCGAGGAGACGCACGCCCCAGCCCGAGCCCCAGCTGCGGTTGATCTCGCTCTGCGGCGAGTTCATGCCCGTCCCCGCGATGTCGAGGTGCGCCCACGGGACGTCGTTGACGAAGCGTTGGAGCAGCGCGGCCGCCGAGCTCGATCCGCCGTGACGTCCGCCGGTGTTCTTCATGTCCGCGAACTTCGACTCGATCATCTTGTCGAATTCCGGACCCAGCGGCATGCGCCATACCCGCTCGCCCGTCGCCTGGCCGGCCGCGCCGAGGCGCTCCGCGAGCTCGTCATTGTTGCAGAACAGGCCGGCATATTCCTGCGCCAGCGCGACCAGGATCGCGCCCGTGAGGGTCGCGAGGTCGACCATGACCTTCGGCTTGAAGCGATCCTGCACGTACCACAGCACGTCGGCGAGGACGAGCCGGCCCTCCGCGTCGGTGTTGATGATCTCGATCGTCTGGCCCGACAGGGTGGTGACGATGTCGCCGGGACGCTGGGCGTTGCCGTCGGGCATGTTCTCGACGAGGCCGACGGCGCCGATCACGTTGGCCTTCGCCTTGCGCGAGGCGAGGGCGTGCATGAGGCCGGTCACGCAGGCGGCGCCCGCCATGTCGCCCTTCATGTCCTCCATGCCGCCGCCGGGCTTGATCGAGATCCCGCCGGAGTCGAAGACGACGCCCTTCCCGACGAACGCGATCGGCCGATCGGCGCTGCGGGCCCCGTTCCAGCGCATGATCACGACGCGGCTTTCGCGCTCGGAGCCCTGGCCGACGCCGAGGAGCGCGCGCATTCCGATCTTGCGCAGGGCCCGCTCGTCGAGCACCTCGACGTCGACCCCGAGTTTCGTCAGGGCTTTGGTGCGATTGGCGAACTCCTCGGGGGTCAGCACATTGGGAGGTTCGTTCACGAGGTCGCGGGCGAGTATCACCCCGGCGGCCAGCCCCTCCCGCGCGTTGTGGGCGCGCCTTGCGGCGGCGGGATTGGCGACCGCGAGAACGAGGCGCGTCGAGCCGGGCGCCTTGTCGTCCTCTTTGGGGCGCGTCTTGTACCGGTCGAACTCGTAGGCCCGCAGCCGCACGCCGACCGCCATCTCGGCCGCGCGCTCCGGCGTCGCGTCGACTCCCGGAAGGTCGACCCAAACGGTCGCCGTCTTGCCGCACACCTTGCCCGCGACAAAGCCTCCGAGTTGGGTCCAATCGAGCTTCGCCCGATCCGCCTCGCTCCCGATCCCGATCACGACCAAGCGGTCGGCCGGAAGTCCCGACGGCGCGGCAAGGACCATCGCGGATTTGGCCTTGCCCTTGAAACGCTCGATTCGAGCCGCCTTCACGATGAGATCAGCCCCTTTGGGGCCGAGCCATCGTGCGACCGCCGGCGTGAGCGTCAGATCGCCGTCGACGAAGACGACGAAGTCCCCGGTTCCTTTGCCCCCCAGGCTCTGAAATTCGATCTTGAAATCAGTGGCCATGCCGGCCCTCGCGCTGCATTGGTGATCATCGAAGCCGTCTGCGACGTTCGTGACTTACACGAAACGTCGTGGCTGTCGCCAGCCTTGGCGGGGCCGTAGCGCACAGCCTCCTGACCCTTGGACAAGGCTTGCCTCTCCTGCGCCGGCGGGCTAACCCAATCCCCGTTTGCGCCACCCGGCGCGGGGACCCCATGAACCTGATCGAACGCTATATCCTAAAGATCGCGTTCCACGCGTTCGCGGCGTGCCTGGTCGCCTTGACGGCCGTGATCTGGATCACTCAGGCCCTAAAGGAACTCGACCTCCTGACCGGCAAAGGTCAAACGATCATCGTCTTCTTCACCGTCACGGGCCTGTCGCTCCCGGCCTTGATCACGGTGATCTCCCCGGTGGCACTGTTCATTGCCGTAGTCTATACGCTCAACAAGCTGAACGGCGACTCGGAACTCATCGTCATGAGTGCGGCCGGAATGGCGCCGAGCCGGCTGATCAAGCCGTTCCTGTCGCTGTCCGCCCTGGTCTGCGCGATCGTGGCTTTCATGACGATGTATCTCATGCCGGCAAGCTTCCAGGAGCTGCGCGACCTTGTCACGAAGATCCGCGCCGACTTCGTGGCCAACATGGTGAAGGAAGGCCAGTTCACGACCCTCGACAGCGGGATCACGTTCCATTACCGGGAGCGTTCCGGCGACGCGCTGCTCGGCATCTTCATGCAGGACAAGCGCGAGCAGGGCAAAATCGTCGTGTACCTCGCCGAACGGGGTCAGGCCGTCGAGAAGGGCGGCCAAGCCTATCTCGTTCTCGAGAAGGGCAGCGTCCAACGCCAGCAGCCGAATAGCCGCGACTCGTCGATCGTCGCCTTCGAGCGTTACGCCGTCGATCTCTCCGCCTTCAACCAGGAGGGCGGAGACGTGGTCTACAAGCCGCGCGAGCGCTCCACGGGCGAGCTCCTGTTCCCGGACGCCTCCGAGCTCTACTACAAATTCCAGGAAGGCCGCTTCCGCGCCGAACTGCACGACCGCCTCTCCGCCTGGCTTTATCCCGTCGCGATGATGATGATCGCCTTCGCGGCGCTGGGGGACCCGCGCACGACGAGGCAGGGCCGTGGTGTCGCCATCGCGACCGCCGTCGTGGGGGTGGTGTTGCTGCGGATCGCCGGTTTCGCGGCCTCGAGCGCCGCGGTGCGCAGTGCGCTCGGGATCCTCGCCATCTATGCGGTGCCGCTTCTGGCGATGGGAATCTCCATGGCGGTGATATTCCAAGGCGCCCTCGCGCGTCGCATCGGAGCGCGCCTGAGCGCCTGGGCGGGGTCGCTGCCGCTCACCGGGCTGCCTCGCCTGGGCAAGGCCTGAGGCCGCCATGCTGATCGGCGCGACCCTCGGGCGGTACTTCTCGCTGCAGTTCATGAAGACCATCCTGATGGTCTTCGGAACGGTGTTCGCCCTCGTCTACACCATCGATTTCGTCGAGCTGATGCGCCGCGCCGGCGACGCCGAGGGCGCCACGGCATCGGTGATGGCGAAGCTCGCTTTCTACAGAACCCCGTCGGTGGCCGAACAGGTGCTGCCCTTCGCGGTGCTGTTCGGCAGCATGGCCGCCCTGCTGCAGTTGAGCCGAAAGCTCGAACTCGTCGTCGCCCGGGCCGCGGGGGTCTCGGCATGGCAGTTCCTGCAGCCGGGGCTCTTCGTGGCCGCGATGATCGGGGTTCTCTCGGTCACCGCCTACAATCCGATCTCGGCGCTCCTGAAGCAGAGGGCGTCGGCGATCGAGGCGCACGTCTTCGCGCGCACCACGAAGGTCGACGGCAAGGACGTCTGGATCAGGCAAAGGAGCGTCGACGGTCAGGCCATCATCCGGGCGGAAGCGGCCGTCGGGAGCACCGCCACGATCACGGGAGTGACCATCTTCGCCTTCGAGGCGAACGGCGCCTTCGCGCAGCGCATCGAGGCGCGCGAGGCGACGCTCCATGACGGCTTCTGGCAGCTCAAGGAGGCGCGGGTGCTTGCGCCGGACGAGGAGCCGCAATCCTACGACACCTTCCTGATCGCCTCGAACCTCGAGCCCTCCCAGGTCCGCCAGAGCTTCACACCGCCCGAATCGGTGCCGTTCTGGGAACTCGACGAGACCATAGCGAGAACGGAACGAGCCGGGCTCGACGCGACCCGTTACCGCCTGCAGTACGACGTGCTGCTTGCCCGGCCCCTGCTCTTCATCGCCATGGTTTTCGTTGCCGCTTCGGTTTCGTTAAGATTCTTCCGTTTTGGTGGCGTGGCCGCCATGGTTCTCGGTGGCGTGGCCGCAGGCTTCATGCTTTATGTCGTCACCAAACTCATGGAGGATCTGGGCGGCGAGGGCTTCATCAGTTCGGCCGTTGCAGCCTGGTTCCCCGCAGTCGTAGGAAGTTTGCTAGGCACCCTCGCTTTGTTGTATCAGGAGGACGGGTGATGGTCCTCGGGGCGGGCGCCGGCTGGGAGCGGGTATGGGACGGCTGACGGCAACGATCGCAGCACGAGCGGTCGCGACGGCGCTATTGTGCGCCGTCGGCCATTCGTCCGCGCTCGCGCAGGCCACACTCAACGACGCCCTCTCGGCTCGGGCGCAGGGATCCGGCCAGGACCGCCTTCTCGTCGATGCGAACGAGATCGTCTACGACAACGACCGGAACACGGTTTCGGCGGTCGGGGACGTCCAGCTGAATTATCAGGGCCGCACCCTTCAAGCGGACCGGGTGACGTACAATCGCAACACCGGCCGAGTTTTTGCGGAAGGCAACGCCCGCCTGACCGACGCCAACGGGGCCGTGATCACCGGCTCGCGCTTCGAGCTGACGGACGATTTCAAGAGCGGGTTCATCGACTCGTTGCGGGTCGTGCAGACCACCGAGGACGAGGGCCGGCCGGTCACGACGCGTTTCTCGGCACCGCGCGCCGAACGGGCCGAGGGCGAGACGACGATCTTCGAGCGCGGCACCTACACGGCCTGCGAGCCCTGCAAGGACAATCCCGATCGTCCGCCGCTGTGGCAGGTGCGCGCCGCACGCATCATCCACAACAACAGCGAGCGGACGATCTATTACGAGAACGCCACGCTGGAGATCGCCGGCATCCCGGTCGCCTATATGCCGTATTTCTGGACGCCGGATCCGACGGTCAAGCGCAAGACCGGCTTTCTTTCGCCGCGCTACATCGTGTCGAATTCGCTCGGCTACGGCGCCTCGATCCCGTTCTTCTGGGCCATCGCGCCGAACTACGACCTGACGATCGCGCCGACCATCCTCAGCCGGCAGGGCGTCCTCGGACAGGTCGAATGGCGGCACCGGCTGGAGAACGGCAGCTACAACATTCGCGCGGCCGGCATCAGCCAGCTCGAAAAAGAAGCATTCCTGCCAAGCCCCTACGGAGCGGGCGACCGCGATTTCCGCGGTTCGCTCGAGTCCACGGGACTGTTCTTCATCAACGAGCGCTGGAAGTGGGGCTGGGACGTCGCCCTGCTTTCCGACAAGTGGTTCCTGACGAACTATCGAATTCGCAGCGAAAGCGTGAATTCGCTGTACGTCAAGGAAGCCATCTCGACGATCTATCTCCAAGGTCAGGGGGACCGATCGTTCTTCGACATGCGCGGCTACTACTTCCAGGGCCTCTCGACCGCGGACTGGCAGAAGCAGCAGCCGGTCGTTCATCCGGTTCTCGACTACAACAAGCGGATCGACGGTCCGCGCTGGATCGGCGGCGAGGTGGCCATCGATCTGAACGCCACAAGTCTCACGCGCGAGGCCGCCCACTTCCAGCAGGTTCCGCGACAGGTGGAGCGGCTCTTCGGGCTCTACGAGACATGCGCGGTGTTCCAGCGGGGCACCTGCCTCGTGCGCGGCGTAAGCGGCACGACCTCCCGCGCCTCCGCGACCCTGTCCTGGCGGCGCGAGTTCATCGATCCCGTCGGTCAGGTCTGGACGCCCTTCGCGTACGCGCGGGCCGACGGCTTCTGGATGGCCTACGACACGGACGGGTACCAAAACAGGTACATCCGCAACTTCATCCAGGGCGACGACGACACGGCCATTCGCACCATGCCGGCGATCGGCCTGGAGTACCGCTTTCCGCTCGTCGCGAGCCTCGGCACGTCGGGCACCCAGGTGTTCGAGCCGATCGCGCAGGTGATCGCGCGACCCAACGAAACGCGGATCGGCCACCTCCCGAACGAGGACGCCCAGAGCCTCGTCTTCGACGACACCTCGATCTTCCTTTGGGACAAGTTCTCGGGCTACGACCGCGTCGAGGGCGGCGTTCGCGCAAATCTCGGCGCGCAATACACCGTCACGGGTGCGGACGGGTTCTCGGCGAATGCGCTCGTCGGACAGTCGTTCCAACTCGCCGGCCGCAACTCCTTCCGGCAGGGCGATCTCGTCAACATCGGGCGCGACTCCGGTTTGGAGTCGAGCCTGTCCGACTACGTGGCGCGCGTCCGCGTATCGCCGAGCGAACGGTACTCCTTGATCACGCGGGGCCGGTTCGATCAGGACGACCTCTCCCTGCGCCGCCTGGAAGTCGGAGCGACGGCGAACTTCGCTCCGAGCTTCCCGCTCTCGGCCTCAGTGGTCTACGCCCGCTACTCCGCTCAGCCTGAGATCGGCCTCGATCGTCGCCGCGAGGGCGTGATCGGGTCGGCAAAGTGGGACCTGACACCGAACTGGTTCGTCACCGGCTCGGTCCTCCTGGACCTCGACCGCTACCTCCTGGCACGCGACGAGTACATCAACGCTTACATCGCCTCGCCCAACACGGCGGTCTACAACCGGCAGAACAGCGCCTACGTGAGCGCCCTCACCCTCGGGGTCGGCTACATCGACGAGTGCACGACCTTCACGGTGAGCTACAGCATGTCGCCTCGCGATATTTCGGTCACCTCGGGTGAGAAGAACCGCAACCAGACCATTCTGTTCACGCTCGAACTGCGGACGCTCGGCCAGATTTCGGGAAGCCAGAACATCGGCACCCAGGCGTCCCAGGAGGGCGTCGCGACACGGTGACCCTCGCCGCCGAGGCACCTCTCGTGGTCACGCAGGGCGATCCGGCGGGCATCGGCCCGGAGATCACCCTGCAGGCCTGGCTCCGGCGGCGCCAGGCGGATCTGCCGCCCTTCGCGGTCATCGCCGATCCCGGGCACCTCGACTCCCTCGCTCGAGCGCTCGGCTGGCCGGTTCCCTGCGAAGTCATCGGTGTCGCGAACGAGGCGGCGGCCGTCTTCGACCGGGCGCTGCCGATCCTCCCGCTGCCGCAGGCCACACGAGCGACGCCTGGGGTGTCCGATCGCGCGCATGCGCCGGGAACCCTCGCGTCGATCGAAACCGCGGTCGCGCTCGCGCTCAGGGGTGAGGCCGCGGCCATCGTCACGAACCCGATCGCGAAGCACGTTCTCTACGACGCGGGGTTCCGCCATCCCGGCCACACGGAGTTCCTGGCGAGCCTCGCGGCCCGCGAGGGCGCCGGGGCGGTTCACCCCGTGATGATGCTGTGGAGCGAGAGGATGGCCGTGGTCCCGGTGACGGTGCACATTCCGCTTCATGCGGTGCCCGCCACCCTGACGACGGAGCTGATCGTTCGCACCGGGCGGGTCGTGGCGCGGGACCTGCGCTCCCGATTCGGGATTCACGAACCCCGCCTCGCGCTCGCGGGGCTCAATCCGCACGCCGGGGAACATGGTTCGCTCGGGTACGAGGACGACGCCGTGATCGCCCCCGCGGTCGCGATCCTGAGACGCGAGGGAATCGCGGCCGAGGGGCCGCTTCCGGCCGACACCATGTTCCATGAGCGGGCGCGGAGCTGCTACGACGTCGCGCTGGCGATGTACCACGACCAGGCACTCGTTCCGATCAAGACCATTGCCTTCGACGAGGCCGTGAACGTCACTCTCGGTCTTCCATTCGTGCGGACCTCTCCGGATCACGGCACCGCCTTCGAGATCGCGGGCAAAGGGATCGCCCGGCCCGACAGCCTCATCGCCGCCCTTCGGCTCGCCGCGCGGATCGGGGCGTGGTCAACCGCACCATGAGTCGGATCGACGACCTTCCGCCCCTGCGCGAGGTCGTGCGCGCCCACGGGCTGCTCGCCCGAAAGTCGCTCGGCCAGAACTTTCTCTTCGATCTCAATCTCACGAGCCGGATCGCGCGCGCGGCCGGTCCGCTGGACGATGTGACCGTGGTCGAGGTCGGGCCCGGACCGGGCGGACTGACCCGCGCGATCCTCGCAGCCGGAGCAAGGCAGGTGATCGCGATCGAACGCGATGCCCGCTGCCTGCCCGCCCTGGCCGAGATCGGCGAGCACTATCCCGACCGGCTTCGGGTCGTCGAGGCGGATGCGCTGGCCTTCGATCCGCGCCCGCTCATCGGCGGAGCGCCCGCGCGGGTGATCGCCAATCTGCCCTACAACGTCGGCACGGCCCTCCTCACGGGCTGGCTGACCGAGGAGGCGTGGCCGCCATGGTGGCAGTCGCTCACTCTGATGTTCCAGCGCGAGGTGGCCGAGCGGATCGTCGCCGACGAACGCGACCGCAGGAACTACGGGCGCCTCGGCGTGCTGTGCGGTTGGCGGACGCAAGCGCGAATCCTGTTCGACGTACCGCCCTCCGCCTTCGTGCCGCCGCCCAAGATCACCTCGAGCGTCGTGCATCTGGCTCCCCGACCCGATCCCCCGGACTGCCGGGTCGGCGCGCTCGAAGCCGTGACCCGCGCGGCCTTCGGGCAACGTCGCAAGATGCTGCGCCAGAGCCTGAAGTCGCTCACGCCGGCGCCGGCGGGCGTCATCGCCGCGGCGGGACTCGACGAGACCGTTCGCGCAGAGGACGTGCCGGTCGCGGGATACGTCGCGTTGGCGAATGCCTGGGATGCGACGGGGCGTTAGATCCCGTCGTTGCCATCAACGGGGAAGTCGCGGAAACCGAAGGCTTAGACAGATTAAAACGTCGCAGAACGATCGGGCGCATCTCTCGGGCCATCGCACCCGTCAGGCGGTCGAGCCCAGGAGTGCCGTAACGAATTCGTCCAACTCGAGTTGCCGCTCGCGCTTCAGGCGCTCGGCGGCGAGAATCGCCTTCAGCTCGCTGAAGGTGCGATCGAGGTCGTCGTTGATGAGGACGTAGTCGTACGCCTCCCATTGCGCGATCTCGTCGCGCGCGTTGCGCAGCCGCCGTTCGATCACCTGTGGGCTGTCTTCGGCCCGGCGTTCGAGCCTCGCCTTCAGCTCCGTCATCGACGGCGGAAGGATGAAGACGCTGACCACGTCGGAGCGCATCTTTTCGACGATCTGGCGGGTGCCCTGCCAGTCGATATCGAACATCATGTCCTCGCCCCGGGCGAGCGCCTGCTCGACGGGCTTGCGCGGCGTGCCATAATGGTTGCCGTGGACGTCTGCCCATTCGAGCAGGTCGCCGCGGTCGCGCATATCCTCGAAGTCGGACACGCTCTCGATAAAGATGTAGTGCACCCCGTTGATCTCGGAGGGCCGCTTCGGGCGGGTCGTGACCGAGATCGACAGGCGAATGCCCCTGTCCTCGCGCACCAGATTTCGCGTGAGGGTCGATTTCCCGGCCCCCGATGGCGAGGAGAGGATCAGGAGAAGACCACGCCGCTTCAGGATCGACACGCCGTCACTCCACGTTCTGAACCTGTTCGCGAAACTGGTCGATGACGGCTTTCAGTTCCAGGCCGAGACGGGAGAGCGAGACGTCGCTCGCTTTGGCGCAGAGCGTATTGGCCTCACGGCCGAACTCCTGCGCGAGGAAATCGAGCCGCCGTCCGACTGCGCCGCCGGTCGTCAGGAGCGTGCGCGCCCCCTCGACATGGGCGCGGAGCCGGTCGAGCTCCTCTCGAATATCGGCGCGCGCGGCGATCAGCACGGCTTCCTGGTGGAGACGGTCCGGATCGATGGATGCCTTCGCCTCGAACACCTGCGCGATCTGCGCTTCGAGCCGCGCTCGAATCGCCGCCGGCTGCCGGGCGGGCGAGCTTTCCGCCTGGTCCACCAGGCGCTCGATCGCATCGAGGTTCTGTCGAAGGACGGACGCGAGCGCGTGACCCTCGCCGAGGCGAGCCGATTTCAGGGCCTCGATCAAGCGGCCCGTCGCCGCGCGCAGAGCAGCGTTCAGATCATCGTCATGGCTCGGATCCGCAGCCTCCTCCTCGACCTCGACGACCCCTCGCACCGAGAGCAATCCATCGAGGGAAGCGGGTTGCACGCCAGCCGGCACCTGCAGCTCACCAAGGGCGGACAGGAGAGACTGCAGCACCTCGCGATTGACCCGCACCTTCGGGGTGGTCGCGACGCGGGACAGGGACAGGTTGAGCTGGCCTTGGCCGCGGGTGAGGGCTTTGAGGATCTGGGTCCGGGCCTCGTCCCCGAGGGCATCGAAACCTGAAGGCGTCCGCACCCGCACCTCGAGTCCGCGGCCGTTCACGGTCTTGATCTCCCAAGCCCATTGATAGGGGCCGGTGATGCCGGCCTCGCGGGCGAAGCCGGTCATGCTCGCGATCGTCATGGGAGAACGCCCTAAGCTGAAGTCGCGGGACCATAGTGTGCGCGTCGCGCCCCCACAAGCCAGCGAGGGCGCGTTCTCCGACGCGCAGGAGAACTCCGCGCCTCGGAGCTTAGGGCTGGCGCATCGCGGGAACGGTTTTCGGCGTGTTGAGGTCGAAGCTCCGGTTCAGGAGCGGATCCTTCGCCGTGCCTTCGCTCGCATCGAGGCCGCGCCGACCGCCCTGGCGCGGCGGTGTGCGGCCGGGCGGCTGCCCGGCGCCCGGCGACGCCGGTGCCACATCGCCCGTGAACGCGGACGCGGCGCCCGTCGGCAGCCCGGCCGGAGCCGCCAAGCTTTCCGGCTCGACCCGGTCGACCGGCACTTGTCCCTCGCCTGGTGCGCGCGCCCTCTCGACCTGACGCCAGCGGGCCACGTTGCGCAGGTGCTGTTCGTGCGTTTCCGCGAACGCATGTCCACCGGACCCGTCCGCCACGAAATACAGGTCCTTGGTGCGGGACGGGTTCGCGACGGCTTCCATGGCGGCCCGGCCCGGGTTGGCGATCGGCCCGGGCGGAAGGCCCTCGATCGTGTAGGTGTTGTAGGGGCTCGGCTTCTCGATCTCGGTCCTGAGAATGCCGCGTCCGAGGGTGCCCTTGCCGCCGACGAGCCCGTACACGATGGTCGGATCGGACTGCAGCTTCATTCGTTTGGTGAGCCGGTTGAGAAAGACGCCCGCGACCCGGGTGCGCTCGTCCGCGCGGCCGGTCTCCTTCTCGACGATGGAGGCGAGAATGACGAGTTCCTCCGGATTCTTGAAGGGCAGATCGGGCGAACGACGCTGCCAGATCTGGGTCAGCACCTGCTTCTGCGCGGCCATCATCGTGTTGACGAGTTGCTGGCGCGTCGTCCCGCGTTCGAATTTGTAGGTGTCGGGCAGGATCGCCCCCTCCCGCGGGATCTCCTTGACGTCGCCCGTGAGGATCTCGTTCTCGATCAGGCGGGACACGACCTGCTCGCTCGTCAGTCCCTCGGGAATGCTGATGGAGTGAAGGATCGCCTTGCCCTGCGCGAGCGTATCGATGGCCTCGCCGATGCTGGTTCCGGCCTTGAACAGGAACTCGCCGGCCTTGAGCTGGCCGCGCTGGCGATTGAGGAGCGCGTAGATCTCGAACAGGAGCGGACGCTCGATCACTCCCTCGCGCTTGAGGAGTGCGGCAATTCCACTCGTTCCGGTGTTGCGCGGTATCAAAACGACCTTGTCGTCCTGCAGAGGGCCCTTCGTCAGAGCCTCGCGCTCGAGCACGACGATCCCGAACACGGCTGCGACCGCAACGGCAATCAGGAGAGTCAGGAACCCGCTGAAAGCCGCCAGGAGACCGCCGCGCATCCGTTTCACGCGCGGCGGGGGCGGCGGCGCGGCCATCGGTTTGATGGCATCGCTCGGCGAGCGCAGCGAAAGCCGATGGGGCGCGGAAGCTTGCGCATCGGCGGGGGAGTTGAGAGGCAAACGCTTCTTTCTGCCGAACATGAAGACGCTCAAGCGAGGCGGTGAGCGCGCCCCTGTTGCCGCATCCCCCGGCGGACCGGCCTCCGTTCCGCTGGGGAGTGCTGTGTGGTTATGCGGCTCCGATCGCGAGCCTTTGGCTCGCCAACCCTAGCCCGGATTGTGGCGAAAAGCCGTGCCGCCGAATCGGTTTCAGGCCGCTCGCCGAAGAATCAGAGAGGCATTGGTGCCGCCGAAGCCGAACGAGTTCGACAGCACGATATCGATGTCCTTCTTCTTCGCCGTGTGAGGGACGAGGTCGATCGCCGTTTCGACGGATGGGTTGTCGAGGTTGAGGGTCGGCGGGACGACCTGGTCGCGGATCGCCAGAATGGAAAAGATGGCTTCGACGGCGCCAGCCGCCCCGAGCAGATGACCCGTCGCCGACTTCGTCGAGGACATCGCGAGTTTCGCGGCCGCGTTGCCGACGATCCGCTCCACGGCCTTGAGTTCGAGCTCGTCGCCGAGCGGCGTAGAGGTGCCGTGGGCGTTGATGTAGTCGATGTCGGACGGTGAAATGCCGGCGCGCTTGATCGCCGCGGCCATGCAGCGAAACGCCCCATCGCCGTCCTCGGACGGGGACGTGATGTGGTAGGCGTCGCCCGAAAGGCCGTAGCCCACCACCTCGGCGTAGATCTTCGCGCCGCGAGCCTTGGCGTGCTCGTAGTCCTCCAACACGACGACGCCCGCGCCCTCGCCCATGACGAAGCCGTCCCGATCGCGATCGTACGGGCGCGACGCCTTCGTGGGTTCTTCGTTGAAATTCGTCGACAACGCGCGGCAGGCCGCGAAGCCCGCGAGCGAGAGGCGGTTGATCGCCGACTCCGCGCCGCCCGCGACCATGACGTCGGCGTCGCCGAGAGCGATCAGCCGCGCCGCATCGCCGATCGCGTGCGATCCCGTCGAACACGCCGTGACGACCGCATTGTTCGGGCCCTTGAGCCCGTGCTCGATCGAGACGTAACCGCCGGCAAGATTGATCAGGCGGCCCGGAATGAAGAACGGCGAGATGCGCCGCGGGCCGCGCTGGAGGAGCGTCACCGAGGCATCGTAAATGCCGCCGATGCCGCCGATGCCCGAGCCGATGAGCACCCCCGAGGCGCACTGGTCTTCGTACGAGGTCGGGTGCCAGCCGGCGTCGTCGAGAGCCTGCTTGGCGGCCGTCATGGCGTAGACGATGAACGGATCGACCTTGCGCTGTTCCTTCGGCTCCATCCACTGGTCGGGGTCGTAGGTTCCGTTGGATCCGTCGCCGAGCGGGATCGAGCACGCGATCTTGCAGGCGATGTCCGAAACGTCGAACGCTTGCACTTTGGACGCGCCGCTCTTGCCGTCGAGCAGGTTGCGCCAGCTCGCCTCGACTCCGCACCCGAGCGGAGTGACCATGCCGAGGCCGGTGACAACGACGCGTCGCATGACGTTAATGCCTTCGGAACATTTGCAAGTGGAGCAGCCTCGACCCCGGGGAACGACGATCGACGGTTTGGCCGCGTTCGCAACGGCAGCCGAACCCCTTTCGCCGGCGGGGTCCTGACGGCTCGCCGCAAGCCGCCGAGCCCCTTCGAGGTTCAGGCAGCGTTCTTCTCGAGGAACTTGATGGCGTCGCCGACGGTGACGATCGTCTCGGCCGCGTCGTCCGGGATCTCGACGTTGAACTCCTCCTCGAAGGCCATGACGAGCTCGACCGTATCGAGGCTGTCCGCACCGAGGTCGTCGATGAAGTTCGCGTTCTCGGTCACCTTCTCGGACTCGACGCCCAAGTGCTCGACAACGATCTTCTTCACGCGATCAGCGATGTCACTCATCGTTTCTTCCTCACTCGTCGGTGGCTGCCGCCTCGGGCTCTCGGCGGATCAGGATGGAAAGATCGGATCGGCTGCTCAAGCCCTTGGAAACGCTCGGAGGGCCGCCTTGCTTCGTGCAAAGCCTCAAAACCGGGCGCCGGTCAACCCCTCAGAAGCAATCGAACCTTTGCTTAGCACAAGCCCCGGCGGTCTGGCGAGAGGGCCGACCGGCTCGCAAACACATTCCGCGAACCGCCTTAAGGGGTTTAGAACATGGCCATTCCGCCGTTCACATGAAGGGTGTGGCCGGTCACGTAACCGGCCTCCGCCGAGGCGAGATAGACGACGGCGGCGGCGATCTCGTCGCCCTGACCGAGGCGCGCCATCGGGATGGTGCCGAGGATCGCCTCCCGTTGTTTGTCGCTGAGCGCATCGGTCATGGGCGATGCGATGAAGCCAGGAGCGACGCAGTTCACCGTGATGTTCCGGCTCGCGACCTCGGCGGCCACCGCCTTGGTCATGCCGATGAGGCCGGCCTTGGAGGCGGCGTAGTTGCCCTGTCCCGGATTGCCCGTCGAGCCCACCACCGAGCCGATGTTGACGATGCGGCCATAGCGGCGGCGCATCATCCCCTTCACGGCGGCCCGCGAGAGGCGGAACGCGGCCGTCAGATTCACGGCGATGACGCTGTCCCACTCCTCGTCCTTCATGCGCAGGAAGAGATTGTCGCGCGTCACGCCTGCATTGTTCACGAGGATGTCGAGCCCCTCCATGGCGGCCTCGGCGGCGGGGACGAGCGCCTCGACCGAATCCTTGTCCGACAGATTCGCCTCGACGAGGTGAACGCGCTCCTGGAGCGAGGACGCAAGCTCGTCGAGCGCCGCCCGGCGGGTCCCCGAGACCGTGACCGTCGCGCCCTGGGCGTGGAGCGCACGCGCGATGGCGCCCCCGATGCCGCCGGTCGCGCCGGTGACGAGGGCTTTCTTGCCGGTGAGGTCGAACATGGGGATCTCCTTGGTCCTTATCGGAGGGACTCCGTGGCGGTGGCGCTCGGCCGGATCGGATGCGGGCCGTCTCACCCTCCCAGGGACGCCTTGAAGGCTGCGACGTCCTCCGGCCCGCCGATCGAAGCGCCGGTCGCTCCGGCCGCGATGCGTTTCACGAGCCCGGTCAGGACCTTGCCGGCACCCGCTTCGTAGAACGATTGAACGCCCTCGGCGGCCATATAGGCCACGCTCTCGCGCCAGCGCACGGTCGCCGTGACCTGGCGCACCAGGGCGTTGCGAATCGCCTCGGGCGCCGTGATGGCCCGTGCCTCCACGTTCGCGACGACCGGAACCACAGGAGGGTTCAGGATCGCGGTCGCCAACGCCTCGCGCATGGCCTCCGCGGCCGGCGCCATCAGGAGGCAATGGAAGGGAGCCGAGACGGAGAGCATCACGGCGCGCTTGGCGCCCTTCGCCGGCGCGAGGGCGACGGCCCGCTCGACCGCCGCCTTGTGACCGGAAACCACCACCTGGGCGCCACCATTGTCGTTCGCGACATCGCAGACGTCGCCCTGTGCGGCCTCCGTCGCGATCGCGAGGGCATCGTCGAAATCGAGCCCGAGCAGGGCCGCCATGGCGCCCTCGCCGACCGGCACCGCGTTCTGCATCGCATTGCCGCGGATCCGCAGCAGCCGGGCGGTGTCGGAGAGCGAGAGACTCCGCGCGGCCGCCAGGGCCGAATACTCGCCGAGAGAATGGCCGGCCACGAAGGCGGCGTGGCGCCCGAGATCGAGCCCCGCCTCCGCCTCGAGGACCCGAATGACGGCGAGGCTGACCGCCATGAGGGCAGGCTGGGCGTTTGCCGTCAGGGTCAGCTCCTCGGCGGGTCCCTCCCACATCAAGGCCGAGAGCTTCTGCGAGAGCGCGGCGTCGACCTCGTCGAACACGGCCCGCGCCTGCGGGAAAGTCTCGGCCAGGGCCTTGCCCATTCCGACAGCCTGGCTGCCCTGGCCGGGAAAGACGAAAGCGCGCTTCATGATGCCCTCGCAAAAAGCCGGGCGGGACTGAGCATCGCCCTTACGACAAGTCAAGCTTCGCGTGTCGACATGGCGGCGGCCGCCCTGGGTCAGCGCCGGCACGAGACCTCGACGAGCCTCGAAGGCCTATCGCGGGCGGCTCCGGACGGGCGAGCCGTTCCGGGGCCGAGGCCCCTCCCCGGGTCCTTCCCCTTGTTTATCGAGGCTATCCGGTGTATCCAGCCCGCCTGCCAACATTCCGACAGATCCGAAAAGGAGCCCTGCATGGCTCGTGTGACCGTCGAAGATTGCATCGACAAGGTCGAGAACCGGTTCGAGCTCGTGCTGCTCGCCAGCCATCGCGCCCGCCTGATCTCGTCGGGCTCGCCGCTCACGATCGATCGCGACCGGGACAAGAACCCGGTGGTCGCGCTGCGTGAGATCGCGGACGAGACCATCGCGCCCGACGACCTCAAGGAGCAGCTCATCCACTCGCTTCAGAAGTATGTCGAAGTCGACGAGCCGGAGGCCGAGACCGTTCCCCTCCTCGGCAACACGGCGGCGGCCCCGGTGGTCGGCAGCGACAACGACGCGGATATCCAGTTCGACCGCATGAGCGAGGAGGACCTGCTGCGCGGCCTCGAGGGCCTGGTGCCGCCCTCCAGCAGCGACGACGACGAGCGCGAATAGTCCTTTCCAGGGAAGGACTTCGTCGGCCCGGCCCTCCGGCCGGGCTTTTCGTTTCGCGATCCCGCCCGCTCTGAAGCTCCATCCGACGGCTCTTCCGCTTGCGGTCCGGGCGAGTTGCACAATATCCTGAAACGTCAAGGAATTTCCTGACGCTAAGGAAGCGATCTCGCGGATGATGCGCCAGTACGAACTCGTCGAGCGGGTGAAGCGGTACAACCCGTCCGCCGACGAGGCGCTGCTCAACCGGGCCTACGTCTATGCCATGATGGCGCATGGCAACCAGAAGCGAGCGTCGGGCGACCTGTTCTTCGGCCATCCGCTCGAGGTTGCGGCGATTCTCACCGAGCTGAAGCTCGACGAGGCCACCATCGCGGCGGCGGTGCTGCACGACACCGTCGAGGACACCGCGGCGACGCTCGAGGAGATCAACAAGTCCTTCGGGCCGCAGATCGGCTCGCTGGTCGACGGCCTCACCAAGATCAAACGGCTCGACCTCGTCTCGAAGCGTGCGGCCCAGGGCGAGAACTTCCGCAAGCTCCTCCTCGCCGTGGCGGACGACGTCCGTGTGCTTCTCGTCAAGCTCGCAGACCGTCTTCACAACATGCGCACGCTCCAGTTCATGCCCCCGGAGAAGCGCAGTCGGATCGCCGAGGAGACCCTCGACATCTACGCGCCCCTGGCGGGCCGCATGGGCATCCAGGAGATGCGGGAGGAGCTCGAGGATCTCTCGTTCCAGAACCTCAATCCGGACGCGTACGAGACGATCAGCCGGCACCTGCGCGAGCTGACCGCCAAGAGCGAAAAGCTCGTCGGCCAGATCGAGCGCGACCTGACCGCGAAGCTCGAGGCGAAGGGGCTGAAGGCGCAGGTCAAGGGCCGCCAGAAGCGCCCCTACTCGATCTGGCGCAAGATGGAGCGCAAGTCGGTCTCCTTCGAGCAGCTCTCGGATATCTTCGGCTTCCGACTGATCGTCGACGACATCGATTCCTGCTACCGGGCGCTGGGGGTGGTGCACGTGACCTGGCCGATGGTGCCCGGCCGCTTCAAGGATTACGTCTCGACGCCGAAGCAGAACGACTACCGGTCGATCCACACGACGGTGATCGGCCCCGGCCGTCAGCGCGTGGAACTCCAGATCCGCACGGCGGAAATGGAGGAGATCGCGGAGTTCGGCATCGCGGCGCATGCGCTCTACAAGGACGGGATCAACGACAATTCGCGCCTTGCGAGCGAGAGCCGGGCCTATCAATGGCTGCGCCGGACCGTGGACCTGCTGGCCGAGGGCGACACCCCCGAGGAGTTCCTGGAGCACACCAAGCTGGAGCTGTTCCACGACCAGGTTTTCTGTTTCACCCCCAAGGGCCGCCTCATCGCGCTGCCGCGGGGCGCCACTCCGATCGATTTCGCCTACGCGGTCCATACCGACGTCGGCAATACGGCGGTGGGCTGCAAGATCAACGGGCGGATGGCGCCGCTGCTCACCGAGCTCCAGAACGGCGACGAGGTGGAGATCGTGCGCGCCGACGGGCAGACGCCGCCGGCGGCCTGGGAATCCCTCGTGGTGACCGGCAAGGCCCGCGCCTCGATCCGGCGCGCCACCCGCACCGCGGTGCGGCGACAGTACACCGGACTCGGCCGCCAGATCCTCGAGCGCGCCTTCGAGCGCGCCGGCAAGACGTTGTCGGACGAGAAGCTGAAAGGCGCCCTGCCCCGCCTCGCCCGCGCGTCCACGGAGGACGTGCTCGCCGCGGTGGGCCGGGGCGAGATGTTCTCCGGTGACGTGGTGCGCGCCGTCTATCCCGATTTCAAGGACGAACGGCGCGCGCCGATCCAAGACGCGAGCGGCGGCGCGCCGGACGCGGCCGTTGACGGCGAGTCCAAAGCGGCGAGAACGGGCAGTGGCGCGCACGGCATCCCGGTCCGCGGCCTCGCGTCCAATGTGGCCGTCCGGTTCGCGCCCGAGGGCGGCGCGGTGCCGGGCGATCGGATCGTCGGCATTCTGACGCCCGGCGAGGGCGTGACGATCTACCCGATCCAGTCCACTTCGCTCGCCGCCTTCGACAACGAACCCGATCGGTGGATCGACGTGCGATGGGACCTCGACGCCCATCATGCCCAGAGGTTCCCTGCCCGGATCGCGTTGCAGTCCATCAACGAGCCCGGCAGCCTGGCTCAGATCGCGCAAGTCATCGCCGACCACGACGGAAACATCGACAACGTCTCGATGAAGCGCCGCACCCAGGACTTTACCGACGTGACGATCGACCTCTCCGTCTGGGACCTGAAACACCTCAACGCCATCATCGCGGAACTGCGTGCGAAACGGGTCGTGAGCAAGGTCGATCGGGTGACGGGATAGGTTAAAAACAGTCGGCATGCGGGGTTGGCGGCGCGGCGCCGATCCTCTCGGAGAACGGTTCGCGTTCCGATGGCGTTGGGTGACCGGTCGATCGGTGCGTTGCGCGAGTCCTGCTCGACCCACGGCACCGCCCGGCAGCGCACCCTAGCCGACGCAACCGAACGCCCTGCTCCCGTCAAACCACACCCGGCCTCGCGGCGCCGATGACGACCGGGTGGTCGACGAGACGATGACCACCTCATGGATGTGCGCGAATGGCTTGAATTCACGGGCCGGCCGGTCGCCCGTCGGGTCTGCGATGGCGCTGCGCCCATCTGCATCCTGGGCTCGTCCCGTATTCTCGGCTGCGACTAGCCTTGGAGAGCGATGTCGACGACAGTCTCGGACCGGACTATTCCGGTTCAAGACGCACTGCGGGAGCGGTCATGACGCCGAACGATGTTCTCGATGAGTTCCGTGCCGCCGGCGCCTTGCTGGAAGGGCACTTCGTGCTGTCGTCCGGACTACATTCCTCGATCTTCCTGCAGAAGATGTTCGTCTTTATGGATCCGGTGCGGACGGAGCGTCTGTGCAGGGCCCTGGCGCAGCGGATCGCGGAGGCCTACGGAACGGTGGACTATGTCGTCTCCCCCGCGGTGGGCGGGATCGTGCCGGGCTATGAGACGGCGAGGCATCTCGGATGCAAGGCCATCTTCGTGGAGCGGGAGAACGGCGCCTTCGCGCTCAGGCGCGGCTTCGCGATTCCCGAAGGCGCCCGGGTCGTGATGGTCGAGGACATCGTGACGACCGGGCTCTCGTCCCGCGAATGCCTCGCCGCCGTGGCGGAGCAACCCGGCCGGATCCTCGGGGCCGCCTGTCTCATCGACCGCTCCGGCGGGAGAGCCGATCTCGGGGTCCCGCTCGTGGCGCTCGTCGAACTCGATATCCCCAACTATTCGCCGGACCGCCTGCCGCCCGAGCTCGCCGCCATCCCCGCCGTGAAGCCCGGCAGCCGCAACATTGAAGCTTGAATTTCGAGTTTTCTCATTCTTTCGGATGAGGGCTTAGAATTGTAGTGAACTTGACATAACAAACCTGCGACGTTTTATACATACTGATGGAATTTCTTTCTTGAATGAGGGTTTCAGACGACCTGTTCTCCGGATCCGTCACCAGGCTACCCGCACGTAATTCTATTCGCCGCGAGCATGTTGTGATGACGCCCTCGTCAACAGTGTTGCCAAGCGTGCCCGAATTGAACGTGAATGGGAACGAGTCATGACAGTCCAACAGCGTATCGCGCTCTTCATCGATGGTGCCAATCTTTATGCGACCACGAAGACATTGGGGTTCGATATCGATTACAAGCGATTGCTCAAGGAATTCCAGGGACGCGGCCACCTCGTTAGAGCCTTTTACTACACTGCGCTCGTGGAGGATCAGGAATACTCCTCCATCCGCCCCTTGATCGATTGGCTCGATTACAACGGTTACCGCGTGGTCACCAAGCCCACGAAGGAGTTCGTGGATTCGACCGGCCGCCGCAAGGTCAAGGGCAATATGGACATCGAGCTCGCGATCGATGCGCTGGAGCTTGCGCCGTTCATCGACCACATGGTGCTCTTCTCGGGCGACGGCGATTTCCGCTCCCTCGTGGAAGCGATGCAGCGCCGGGGCGTACGCGTGTCGGTGATTTCGACCATCTCGACCCAGCCGCCCATGGTCGCCGACGAGCTGCGGCGGCAGTCGGACGAGTTCATCGATCTCGCGCACCTCATCCCAAAGATCGGGCGGGACCCAGCGGAACGACCGTCCCGCTTCCTCGGGGAGAACGGCGAGCGGCTGGAACGTCCCCGGTTCCAGCCGCCGGGCGGGCTCGAGCGCCGCTACGGCATCCGTCAGGGGCCCGCGGACGAGGGAGTGGTCGAGACCTGAGCGCCGGTCGCTGCCTGAAAAGAAGCAACCTCCCCGAGCGGAGAGCTGCGGGTCCCGCACGCCGCAAGGCCTGTTCGCGGGCGCCGGCGGATCTTCCCATCGAGCGCCGGTCAGCCCTTCTCGCGCATGAGGCGCGCCCGTTCCCGGTTCCAGGTCCGCTCCTTCTCGGTCTCGCGCTTGTCGTGGAGCTTCTTGCCGCGTCCGAGGCCCAACTCCACCTTGGCGCGTCCACGATCGTTGAAATAGATCTTCAGCGGAATGACCGTAAAGCCCTCGCGCTGGGTTGCGCCGATCAGCTTGTTGATCTGACGCTTGTGCAGTAGCAGTCGCCGGGGTCGTCGGGTCTCGTGATTGAAACGGTTCGCCTGCAGGTATTCCGGAATATAGGCGTTGAAGAGGAAGAACTCCTCGCCCGACGGGCCCGCATAGGCTTCGCCGATCGTTGCCTTGCCGCCGCGCAGGGATTTCACCTCGGTGCCCGTGAGCGCGATACCGGCCTCGTAAGTCTCCACGATCTCGTAATGGAACCGCGCCTTCCGGTTGTCGGCGACGGTCTTGAGGCCGGTCTTCTGGTCGCTCTTGCTCATGTCGGAACTTGATCGGCTTGCTGACGGGTGCGAACCATCGGAGCGAAGCCCGTGACGTTGCGTTCCGCCAGGTCCCGCCGAGCCCGGACCATCACGCGTTGACGAGACCCGCGTGGGTCATCGCGGAGCGCACGGTCTGCTTCGTCTTCTCCGAGACCGGGACCATGGGAAGGCGCACCTCGTCGGACATCCGCCCGAGCACCGAGAGAGCGTACTTGGCCGGCGACGGGTTCGTCTCGATGAACAACGCGGTGTGAAGCGGCATCAGCCTGTCCTGCACCTTGAGGGCGGAGGCATAATCGCCGCGCAGGCAAGCCTCCTGCATCTCGCTGCATTGCGCCGGCGCCACGTTCGAGGTGACGGAGATGCAGCCATGGCCGCCGTGAGCCATGAACCCGAGCGCCGTCGCGTCCTCCCCGGAGAGCTGGAGGAAGTCCGGCCCCATGGCCTGCCGCTGCAGGCTGACGCGCGCGACGTTCGCGGTGGCGTCCTTGACGCCGGCGATGTTCCTGAGCTCGTAGAGCCGCGCCATGGTCTCGACCGACATGTCGATCACGGAGCGCGCCGGAATGTTATAGATGATGATCGGAATCCCGATCGCGTCGTTGACAGCCTTGTAGTGCCGATAGAGCCCCTCCTGGGTCGGCTTGTTGTAGTAGGGCGTGACGATCAGCACCGCGTCGGCGCCGACCTTTTCGGCGTGCCTCGAGAAGGCGATCGCCTCGGCGGTGGAGTTCGAGCCCGCACCCGCGACGACGGGAACCCGGCCCCTCGCCTCCTCGACACAGATTTCGACGACTCGTTCGTGCTCCCGAGGCGTAAGGGTCGGACTTTCTCCGGTCGTGCCCACCGGCACGATTCCGTGAGTCCCGTTCTCGAGCTGCCAGTTGACGTGATCGCGCAGCGCGGTCTCGTCCAGGTCCCCGTTCTTGAACGGAGTCACGAGAGCGGTGATGGAGCCTCGGAGCGTAGTCATCGGGAGCGTTCCTCGGGGGCGGGCTTGCGGCGCGTGCGGCTTAGCTTAGACTGGCGTGACACATAAGGGCTGCGGCGCTTGGGCGCAAACGCGGCTTTAGGAGGTTGCGGGGGTTAACCGGTTGGTGTTTCCTCAAGACTCCTGCCTCAGGATGAAGCGTCCGGGGCAGCGGAAGGGGACATGTGGGGGACTTCCATGGGTAGCGAGACACGCCCTTTGACGTGCCTTCCGGCTTTTGCGGCCTTCTGCGTTCTCTCGGCCATCTCAGCCCTCCCGGTCTCGCCAGCCGGCGCCGACACCGGTTCCTCTCCTCAACGCGCGAACCCGAGCGACGGCTCCATCGTCACGGTCGACGCCGATGCCGAGGCCCTCGGGCATATCCCCTATCCGATCCTCGCCGTCGGCCCTCCGGGCGACGAGGACTATCTTCCTCGCATCCTCACGGCGTACCGGACGGGCGATATTGCCGAGGCCGAGATCCTGAAGTCGAAGCTCGAGCAGCCCGCCGCCACGGCGGTCGCGCGGTGGTTCGCGATCCGCAGCGGGGTTGCGGCCGGTTTCGATCAGGTCGTCGCGTTCGAGCGTGATTACCGCGAGTGGCCCGTCACCGCGTCGATGCGGCGGCGCGCCGAGGAGTCGCTGCTGACGGTACGGCGTCCGGCGGCGCGAGTCCGAGCGTTCTTCGCCGACCGTGCTCCCGTGAGCGGCGCCGGACGAGTCGCGCTCGCCTTCGCGCTCAGGGACGAGGGCGCCGGCGAGCAGGCTCAGGAAATGGCTCGTCGCGCCTGGCGAGAGGACAGCTTCGGCCCGGAGCTCGAAAGTCGGCTTCTGGACGAGTTCCCGGGCGTTCTTGCTCAGGTGGATCACCGGTTCCGCATGGAGCGCCTCCTTTTCAAGGAGAATTGGGGCGCCGCGCTGCGCGCCGCCTCGCGGGCCGGTGAGGAATACACCGCTCTCGTCAAGGCGCGGATGGGCGCGTTCCAGGGCGGCAAGAAGGCCGAGAAGGCCCTCGGAGCCGTGCCGGCGCATCTGCGCTCCGACTCGTCCTACATCTTCTCGCGGGCGCTCTATCTGCGGCGCAAAGGCAAGCTCGCCGAAGCCGCCCAAGTGATGGCGCAGGCTCCCCGCGATCCGAACCTGCTCGCCGACGGGGACGCCTGGTGGACCGAGCGCCGCCTGATCGCTCGCGCGCTCCTCGACAAGGGGGACCCCAAAGCCGCCTACGAGGTGGCCAGTTGGCACGGAGCGGAAACGCCCGCGCAGCGAATCGAGGCGGAGTTCCATGCCGGGTGGATCGCGCTGCGTTTCCGCGACGATCCTGCTGCAGCTGCACGCCACTTTGCCGAGGCCGCCGACATTGCGGCCACCCCGATCTCCGTCGCGCGCGCGGCCTACTGGCAAGGGCGCGCAGCCGAAGCCGCCGGCGTTGCGGAGGACGCGAAGCGGTTTTATGAGCGGGCCGCCGACAAGCCGATCACCTTCTATGGGCAGCTCGCCGGGGATAAACTTGGGCAGCCGATCAACCTTCGAGCGCCCGAGAGTCTCGACGAGGAAGGGCGCAAAGCCTTCGAGACCCTAGTGCCCATCCGGGCTCTCCGGCTTCTTCAGCGAACCGGCGAGATGGAGCTCGCCATCGGCCTTTACGCGGACCTGGCTCAGAGCCTGACGGACCCCGCGCAGCTCGATGCATTGGGCGAAATGGCTTTGCAATCGCAAAACACACGGGCGGCTCTGGCGGTCGGGAAAACCGCCGTTCAACGAGGATTTCCACTCGACACTCACGCCTATCCCATCAACGGAATCCCCAGCTTCGATCCCGTCGGAGACCAGGTCGAACCCGCCATGGTCCATGCGATCGCGCGGCAGGAGAGCGCTTTCAACCCGAAGGCCCTCTCCAGCGCGGGGGCAAGGGGACTCATGCAGCTCATGCCCGCGACCGCGAGGCGGACCGCGAAGCGATTCGGCATCGGCTTCGACGTGAACCGGCTCGTCGCAGATCCGGCGTACAACGCCAAGATCGGCACCGCCCATCTCGGGGAGCTCATGGAGGACTGGCGCGGCTCGCACATTCTGGCCTTCGCGTCCTACAATGCAGGCGGGGGAAACGTGATGAAGTGGATCAAGAGCTATGGCGATCCACGCAAGCCCGACGTCGATCCGATCGACTGGATCGAACGCATTCCGTTCTACGAAACCCGCAATTACGTGCAGCGCGTGCTGGAGAACCTCGCGGTCTACCGCCAGCGCTTCCACGGACCGAAACCGGCGCGCGCACGAACGTTGCAGGCCGATGCCTTGCCGCCCGAGGGAGAACCCCGGCTCTGAGCGCCGCTCGCCCTGCGCTCGATTCACGCGCGCGCCTTCGATGATCGACTTGACGGCAACAGCCGACGCCGAGGGCGGGAGATCCCGCTGCGCCTCGACCGGTCCTGGGCTCCCGGCCTGGGGTGCCGCTTGAGCTCAACGCGCTTTCCATCCAGGGATCTCTTCGTCTCCGCCGCGGATGGACTGAGGCTCTACGCGCTCGATTTGGGTCCGCTCAACTCGAATGCCATGCCCGTGGTCTGCCTTCCGGGCCTTGCCCGCACATCGGCCGATTTTCACAGCCTTGCCGTTGCGCTGGCGAGCGACGAAACCAGGCCTCGGCGCGTGATCTCGGCGGACTATCGCGGCCGTGGTCGGTCCGAGTGGGACCGGGATTGGCGGCGCTACGACGTGCGGGTCGAGCTCGATGACGTGCTCCAGATCCTGACGGCGGCAGGCATCGAGGAGGCGATCTTCGTCGGCACCTCGCGCGGCGGACTTATCGCCATGGGCGTCGGTGCCGTCCGGCCGGCGCTCCTGCGCGGCGTGGTCTTGAACGACATCGGCCCCGTGATCGACCCGCGCGGGCTCGTGCGAATCCGCGGCTATGTCGGCAAGCTTGCGCCGCCGCGGGACTTCCGCGAGGCGGCCGAAAACCTGAGGCGCATGTCCGAGGCACAGTTCCCGGCATGGACCGACCGCGACTGGGAAACCCTTGCGCGCGGCACCTGGAAGGAGACCGACGGCGGCCTCATGCTGGCCTATGATCCGAACCTCATGCAGACCGTCGCCGCGATGGACCTCGCGGCGCCACTCCCGTCCCTGTGGCCTTTGTTCGAAGGGCTCAGCCACGTGCCGGTCCTGGCCCTGCGAGGCGAGCACTCCGACATTCTCGAAGCCAAGACGCTGGAACGCATGGGCGAGGTGCATCCGATGCTCGAGGCGGTCACGGTTCCAGGCCAGGGCCACGCACCGCTGATCGAAGGCGACTTGATCAAGCGGATCGCGCGCTTCGTCGCGGAAACAGAAAGCCGTGACGCACTCCGCTTTGCCGTGTAGGGCGCTGCCCCAGCGACCCCGTGCGGGTTCCGACCTGCCGAAACCGATGTTACCGCCCGTAAGCGCGAGGAGCCCGCCGCACCCGGGGCGTCGGTGCCGAGCGCCCGGACCGCGTCACCCTGACCGAGCCCGCTCGAACCGGAAGGTTTCGTGGGCATGGCCAAGCCGCGATCGTCTCGCGTCGGAGGAGCGGGATCAGGCGACCTCGTTTCCGAGCACCCCTCGCCGGATCTGATCCTCCTCGATGGATTCGAACAGCGCCTTGAAGTTTCCTTCGCCGAACCCGTCATCCCCCTTGCGCTGGATGAACTCGAAGAAGATCGGCCCGATCGCGGTCTTGCTGAAACGCTGCAGCAGCACCTTCGTGAAGCCGCCCTCCACGACGCCCTCGCCGTCGATCAGGATGCCGGTCTTCTTCAGGCGTTCCACCGACTCGCCGTGCTTGGGCAAGCGCTGATCGATGCGCGAATAATAGATGTCGTTCGGCGCCGGCATGAACTCCACGCCCCGGTCGACAAGCGCCTCGATCGACTCGTAGAGGTCATAGGAGCCCAGCGCCACGTGCTGGATGCCCTCGCCCTTGTACTCCTGCAGGTATTCCTCGATCTGGCCGGTCTCGCCCGCGTCCTCGTTGATGGGGATGCGGATCTTGCCGTCCGGGCTCGTCATCGCCCGGGAGTGCAGGCCGGTGAGCTTGCCCGCGATGTCGAAGTAGCGGATCTGGCGGAAGTTGAACAGCCGCTCGTAGAACGCCGCCCACTCGTTCAGGCGGCCGCGATAGACGTTGTGGGTCAGGTGGTCGATGTAGTGCAGGCCAAGACCCCGGGGCCGGGGATCGCGCTCGTCCAGCCACTGGAAATCGACGTCGTAGATCGAACCCTTCGCCCCGTAGCGATCGACCAGGTAGATCTGGAGCCCGCCGATCCCTTCGAGGGCCGGGATGTTGAGCTCCATCGGTCCAACCTGGGTTGGGGCGGGCCTCGCACCGAGCGCCAGCGCGCGCTCGAACGCATGCTTCGCGTCGACGACCCGAAACGCCATGGCGGGCGCCGAGGGGCCGTGCGCCTGCGCGAATTTCGCGGCGAACGACTCGGGTTCGGCATTCAGGATGAAGTTGATGTCGCCCTGCCGGTAGAGCGTGACGTCCTTCGAGCGGTGACGCGCGACGGCCGAGAAGCCCATCTTCTTGAACAGGCCGTCGAGTTCCTCCGGATTGGGGTGGCAGTACTCGACGAACTCGAAGCCGTCGGTGCCCATCGGATTTTCCTCGGAAATCGCGGGCGGCGGCGCGTCGTGTGGAAACGGTCCCATTGCTATCCTCCTGTTATCCGTCTTAAGCCGCCGCACGCGCAGTGATACCACGAAGCCGCCGGTTCATGCCGCGTCGGGTTGCCGGTCGGGCGCGGCGGCTTGAAACGCCTCGAGGGTCGCGCAGGCCTCATCGACGGCAGCGATCCTGGAATAAGGTTCGAGCGGCACGTTGAAACGGCGTGCATTGAAGACCTGGGGCACGAGGTAGACGTCCGCCAGGGTCGGACGGGACCCGAAGGCGAATGGTCCAGGCTCGAGCATCCGCTCGATCGCGTCGAAACCCTGGCGCACCCAGTGGGCGTACCACGAATCCACGTCGGCCCGGTCCCGGCCGAGGCGCTGCTTGAGATAGGCCAGCGTGCCGGCATTGTTGAGCGGATGGATATCGCAGGCGATGAGGGCGCAAACCGCCCTCACGCGCGCCCTCGCGACGGCGCCGACCGGAAGCAGGGGCGGCTCGGGATAGGTCTCGTCGAGATACTCGAGGATGGCGGGCGATTGCAGGAGCACGGTCTCGCCGATGTCCAAGGCGGGCACCCGCTTCTGCGGGTTCACGCAAGCGTAGGCTTCGGTCGCGTGCTCGCCCTTCAACAAGTTCACCGCCACCGGGTCGTACGGCACCTGCTTCAGGTTCAGGGCGATACGGACCCGGTAGGCGGCAGAAGAGCGGAAATAGGTGTAGAGCTTCATGGGCGGTCCTCTACGGCCGGGGCGAGCCGACGGGCCTGCCGGTCGAGCTTTTCGACGAGCGCGACCAGGATCGCCTGCTCCGCCGGGGTGAGAACGGACAGCATGCGCCGCTCGAAGGCGAGCGCCTCCGGGACGACGGCCTCGTAGATCTCTCGCCCCGAGGCGGTCAGCTCGAGCAGTTCCTCGCGGCGGTCGTCCCGGTTCGGCCTGCGTGCCACAAGCCCGCGAGCCTCGAGCTGCGACACGGCCCGCGACACCCTCGATTTGTGCATCACGGCATGGGCGGCGATGTCGCGGGCCGTCCGCACACCGTACTGGCCGAGCGTCGCCACGATGCGCCAACCCGGGATCGTGAGCCCGAACCGCTCGGCGTAGATCTGGGCCAGGGCCTGCGAGGTCAGGCTCGCGAGCACGCTCAGCCTGTAGGGAAGGAAGCGCTCGAGGATGACCCGGGCATCCGATCCGGTTTCGGCAGTCCGACAACGTTCGGCGGAGGTCGACGACATCATTGACGAAAATGGTTGCTCGTGCAACCAATATGCCTGGATCTGCTCGCGATCGCAATCGGTCGATTGCGGCTGTTCGTCGGGAGAGCGCCATGAACCTCCAGAACGTCTCCGGCTTCGATCCGGCCGCTCCGCAGGCACGGTCGAGCGCCCTGGTGCCCGGTTACATGTCGGGCTTCGGGAACTCCTTTGAAACCGAGGCCCTCGAGGGTGCCTTGCCGATCGGGCGCAACTCGCCGCAGAAGCTCAACTATGGGCTTTATGCCGAGCAGCTGTCCGGCTCGCCCTTCACGGCCCCCCAGGCCACCAATCAACGCTCCTGGCTCTACCGGATCCGCCCGACGGTGAAGCATTCGGGGCAATTCAGGCGCATCGACAAGGGCCTGATCCGAACGGCGCCGGCCGCGCGGGACGAGAGCGACATGCCGCTCGGCCAGCTGCGCTGGGACCCGATCCCGGTGCCCGGCGACGCGTTCACGTTCCTGACGGGCCTGCAAACCGTCACGACGGCAGGCGACTCGGACACCCAGGTCGGCATGGCGGCGCATGTGGCCCTCGTCACGCGTTCCATGGAGAACGAGTACTTCTTCAACGCCGATGGAGAGTTGCTGATCGTGGCGCAGGAGGGGCGTCTGCGCTTCCGCACCGAGTTCGGGGTGATCGACATCGAACCCGGCGAGATCTGCATCATCCCGCGTGGGATCATGTTCAAGGTCGAGCTCACGGACGGCCCGGCCCGGGCCTATGTGTGCGAAAACTACGGCGGCGCCTTCACGCTTCCCGACAGAGGTCCCATCGGGGCCAACTGCCTCGCCAACCCGCGCGATTTCCTCACCCCCGTCGCGGCCTACGAGGACAGGGAGGAACCCTCGACGCTGTTCGTCAAATGGGGCGGCGAGCTCTATGCCGCCGAGATCGGCCAGTCGCCGCTCGACGTCGTCGCGTGGCACGGCAACTACGCGCCCTACAAGTACGACCTGCGCCACTTCTCGCCTGTGGGCGCGATTTCGTTCGATCACCCGGACCCGTCGATCTTCACGGTCCTGACGGCGCCCTCCGAAACGCCCGGCACCGCCAACATCGACTTCGTGATCTTCCCCGAGCGCTGGATGGTCGCGGAAAACACCTTCCGGCCGCCCTGGTACCACCGGAACCTCATGTCGGAGTTCATGGGGCTGATCTACGGCGTCTACGACGCGAAGCCGGAGGGCTTCGTCCCGGGCGGCATGTCGCTCCACAACCAGATGCTGCCCCATGGGCCCGACGCGCAGGCGTTCGAGCATGCTTCGAACGGGGAGCTCAAGCCCGTCAAGCTCACCGGCACGATGGCGTTCATGTTCGAGACCCGCTTCCCGCAGCGCGTGACGCGCTATGCGGCCGGCCTGCCGCAGCTGCAGGAGAACTACGTCGAGTGCTGGACGGGCCTCAGGAAGCATTTCGACCCGAGCCGACGGGACCCGCAATAGCTGCGGGTCCCGCCCGCGGGGGCCGGGAGCCGACCCAGACGAAAGCCGAATGCGACGCGGGCTCTCAGGCCTTGCCGCGCGTGCGGATCATGAAGGTGTCGTAGGCGTACTCGTTGAACTGCCACCAGGGCAGCGACTCGCCCCGGAAGGCCACCATCGAATCGTACGCCTTCTTGAAATCCGCGTTCTTGTCCGAGAGCTCGGCGTAGAGCTCGTTCGCGGCCTTGAGCGAGGCCTCCATGATGCTTTGCGGAAAGGTGCGCAGCTCGGTCCCGGCGGCAAGCATCCGCCGCAGGGCCGGGGGGTTCACGGCATCGTACTTGGCGAGCATCCAGTTGTTGGCCGCCTCCGAGGCCTGGGACAGGATGGCCTGGTAGGTCTTCGGGAGCTCGTTCCACTTCGCGAGGTTGACGACGAGGTGGAGCATGGCGCCGCCCTCCCACCAGCCAGGTGCGTAGTAGTACTTAGCAACCTTCGAGAGGCCCAGCTTCTCGTCGTCATAGGGGCCGACGAACTCCGCCGCGTCGAGCGTGCCGCGCTCCAACGCCGGGTAGACGTCGCCGCCCGCGATCTGTTGCGGCACGACGCCGAGCTTCGCGAGGACGACGCCGCCCAAGCCGCCGATGCGAAACTTCAGACCGTTGAGGTCGGCGGTGGATTGCAGTTCCTTCCGGAAGAATCCGCCCATCTGGGTGCCGGAGTTGCCGCACGCGAAAGAGATCGCATTGTATTTCGCGAGCACGGCGTTGATGAACTCCTTGCCCTCGGCGAAGTGCCACCAGGAATGCTGCTGGCGGGCGTTGAGCCCGAACGGGATGCAGGTTCCAAGGGCGAGCGTCGGATCCTTGCCGAAATAGAAGTAGATCGGCGTGTGCGCGCACTCGACGGCGCCGGTCTGGACCGCATCGAGGGCCTGCAGGCCGCCGACGAGCTCGCCGGCCGGGAACGTCTGGATCTGGAACTTGTTGTCGGTCGCCTCGGCGAGGTACTTGGCGAGCGTCTGCGCCGTGCCGAAAATGGTATCGAGCTGACGCGGGAAGCTCGAGGTCAGGCGCCACCGGACGTCCGGCATCGACTGCGCTATGGCCGGGGAGGCGACGGCGCCTGCCGCGGCCGCCAGTCCCGCTCCCTTCAGAAAGCTTCTTCTCTTCAGAGTGGTGGTCATGATCGGTGTCTCCCTGCCCCAATGTGGCGATTTTCTTCAATCGGTACGAACCTCGGAGGACTCAACCGATACCGTTCGGATCGCATCCTCCGGCTCGTCCGTCGCGACGGCCTCTCGCCCGGCGTCGTCGAACGGCCTTATGATGCACAAAGTTGGCGCGGTGGCTATGAAGCTTGCGCTCGACGCGTGGGCCCGTGAAACTGGGCGCCGGCGGGACTTGGTCTCGACCGGTGAGCAGACAAGCGGGGCGGTGACATGAAGCTTGCGTCGTTGAAGCAGGGCCGGGACGGACGGCTCGTGGTGGTCTCGCGGGATCTGACAAGCGCGACCGACGCCTTCTTCATCGTGCCGACGCTCCAGGCGGCGCTCGACGATTGGGAGCGTTACGGGCCGCGCCTTCAGGACCTCTCGGAGCAGCTCGAGCATGGGTCGGTGCCGTCCTTCCGCTTCCATGAGAACGACTGCGCCTCGCCGCTCCCGCGCGCCTACCAATGGGCGGACGGCAGCGCTTACGTCAACCACGTGGAGCTGGTGCGCAAGGCGCGCGGGGCCGAGATGCCGCATTCGTTCTGGACCGACCCCCTGATGTACCAGGGCGGGTCCGATTCCTTCCTCGCCCCGCGGGACACGATCGGAATGGCCGACGAGTCCTATGGGATCGACTTCGAAGCGGAGATCGCGGTGATCACCGGCGACGTCCCGATGGCGTGCTCGCGCGAGGAGGCCGCCGCCGCGATCCGGCTCGTCGTGCTCGTCAACGACGTGTCCCTGCGGAACCTCGATCCCGGCGGAACTCGCGAAGGGGTTCGGGTTCTTCCAGTCGAAGCCCTCGTCGGCGCTTTCTCCGGCTGCGGTGTCCCCGGACGAGCTCGGCGATGCCTGGGACGGAGGCAGGCTGCATCTGCCACTTCTCTCGACCCTCAACGGCCAGCTCTTCGGCAAGCCCGATGCCGGCAACGACATGACCTTCGACTTCCCGACCTTGATCGCCCATGCCGCAAGGACCCGGCCGCTCGGCGCAGGCACGATCATCGGCTCCGGCACGGTCTCGAACAAGGACAAGGACGGCGGACCCGGCAAGCCGATCGCGGCGGGCGGCCTCGGGTATTCCTGCATTGCCGAACAGCGCACCGTCGAGACCATCGTGGGCGGCGAGGCGCGGACGCCGTTCATGCGCTTCGGCGACCGGATCCGGGTCGAGATGAAGGACGTGAAGGGACAATCGATCTTCGGGGCGATCGAGCAGGAGGTGGCGCGCTATGAGCGCTGAACGCCCATGCACGAGGGAGATGCGGAGCCGCGCGAACGGCATGGAACCAACGGAGGTCCGCCATGGCTGACAAGGCATTCGCCTCGACGGGCGACGTCGGCGAAAAGACCGTCTCGTTTGAGGAGATCGGCCCCGATCTCTACGCCTATACGGCTGAGGGAGATCCCAATTCAGGGATCATCGTCGGCGACGACGGCTGCATGGTGATCGACGCTCAGGCGACTCCCGCGATGGCTCAGGAGGTGATCGCGCGAGTCCGGACCGTCACCGACAAGCCCATCAAGTACGTGGTGCTCTCGCACTACCACGCCGTCCGCGTGCTCGGCGCCTCGGCTTACGGCGCGCAAGGCATCGTCGCCTCGGACCTGACCTATCGCCTCATCGTCGAGCGGGGCGAGCAGGACAAGGCCTCGGAAATCGGCCGCTTCCCGCGCCTGTTCCGGGGCGCCGACACGATCCCGCCGGGGCTCACTTGGCCGACCCTCACCTTCGAGAGCGGGATGTCGGTGTTCCTCGGTCAGCGCGAGATCAAGCTTCTCCACGTCGGCGCCGGCCACACCGCCGGCGACATCGTGGCCTGGGTGCCGGACGCGGACGTGATGTTTTCCGGCGATCTCGTGGAGTACCACTCGGCCTGTTACTGCGGCGACGCCTATCTCCGCGAATGGCCCCAGACCCTCGAGGAGATCCGCGAGTTCGAGCCGCGTGCCCTCGTGCCCGGCCGGGGCGACGCGCTCTCGAACGCGGCGCAAGTGCGCGAGGCGGTCGCGATGACGCGGGACTTCGTGACCACCCTGTACGGCGCCGCCGAGCTCTCCGTGTCACGCGGCCGCGACCTGAAGCAGACCTTTGCGGCGACCCGCGAAGCCATGGATCCGAAGTTCAAGGATTTCGCGATCTACGAGCACTGTCTGCCCTTCAACGTCTCCCGCGCTTTCGACGAGGCCTCGGGCATCGATCACCCGGTCATTTGGACGGCGGAGCGGGACCGGGAGATATGGGCTGCCTTGCAGGGGTAAATGACCCCTTCGCTCCAGGTCGGGAGGCGCCATGAGCCGCAAGACCCTCTATCAGTTCGGCTATCGCCGCTCGCCGGATCAGGATCGCGTGACGCCGGCGCGGCACCCGGTCGTCGTCGTCGGCGCCGGCCCGGTCGGCCTGTGTGCAGCGATCGACCTCGCGCAGCGCGGCATCCCGGTGGTGCTCCTCGACGACTCCGACCGGATCGGCGAAGGATCGCGCGGGATCTGCTACGCGAAGCGCACCCTCGAGATCCTCGACCGGCTCGGGGTCGCCCGGAAGTGCCTCGAGAAGGGCGTGACCTGGAAGCTCGGCAAGGTGTTCCAAGCGAACGAGCTGCTTTACGCCTTCGATCTCCTGCCGGAAGACGGGCACGAGATGCCCGCCTTCATCAATCTGCAGCAGTACTACCTCGAGCACTTCCTCGTCGAGCGTGCGGCACAGCTCGGAAATCTCGAGATCCGCTGGCGCAACAAGGTCTCCGCCCTGGCGCGCCGCAACGATGGCGTGACGCTGACGGTCGAGACTCCCGACGGCGCCTACGACCTCGAGGCCGATTGGGTCGTCGCCGCGGACGGAGCCCGGTCGTCCTTGCGGACCATGCTCGGCCTCGACTTCCGCGGCGAGGTGTTCGAGGACCGTTTCCTCATCGCGGACGTGAGGATGAAAGGCGATTTCCCGACGGAACGCTGGTTCTGGTTCGATCCGCCGTTCCACGAAGGCCGCTCCGCCCTCCTCCACAAGCAGCCGGACGACGTCTGGCGCATCGACCTGCAGCTCGGGTCCGAGGCCGACGCCGCCGAGGAGCAGAAGCCCGAGCGCGTCGTCCCGCGCCTGAAGCAGATGCTCGGACACGAGGACTTCGCGCTCGAATGGGTGTCGCTCTACACCTTCCAGTGCCGTCGTCTCGAGCGCTTCGTGCACGGCAGGGTGATTTTCGTCGGCGACTCCGCCCACCAGGTCTCGCCTTTCGGCGCCCGCGGCGCCAATTCGGGAATCCAGGACGCGGAGAACCTTGCCTGGAAGCTCGCGCTCGTCCTCAAGGGCGAGGCTCCCGAGGCCCTGATCGAGAGCTACGACCTCGAACGCTCGGCGGCGGCGGACGAGAACATCGGCCACTCGACCCGCTCGACCGATTTCATCGCTCCGCGGTCGCGACAGGAGCTGCGCTTCCGCGACGCCGCGCTCGCGCTCGCGCGGGGCACGGGTTTCGGCAAGCGCATGGTCAATTCCGGCCGCCTATCCGCCCCGACGATCTACGAGACGCCCCTCTCGACACCGGATGCGGAGCCGTGGGGCGGCTCCGCTCGGCTCGGCGCGCCGGTGCCCGACGCACCCGTCCGGGACCGCGACGGCCGGCCGGTGTGGCTCCTCGATGCCCTCGGAGGGGATGAGACGGTTCTGCACGTCGCCGACGGGACGCCGGCCCGGCGCGGGTCCCTTCCGGCGGATCCTGGTCGTCGGCGAGGATCTCATCGACGACGAGGGTTTCTTCGCCAGGCGCTTCGATGCCACCCCGGGTGCCACCTATCTCGTTCGCCCCGACCAGCACCTTGCCGCCCGATGGCGCCGTTTCGATGCGGATGCGATTGCCGCCGCGTCGCAGCGCCTGCGCGGCGCCCCACCCGTGTGAAGGCGCCATGCCGCTCGAGACCGACAGCCGCTTCCCCGACCCGGACCGCGCCTACCGGGCGCTCATCGAGGCCCACCGCGGGCTCTCGGACGAGGAGAGCGCCGCCTTGAACACGCGGCTCGTGCTGATCCTCGCCAACCACGTCGGAGACCAGGATGTGCTGGAGGCGGCGATCGCCCTCGCCAAGAGCCGGTCCAGCCGCGCCGAGGACGGGGATTGAGCGACACCGTTGCGTAAGCGGTCCGCTTCTGACACCGTGGCGGCAAGTCCCGCAAAGGGATGGGTAAGAACCGCCGTTCTTGAACTCAGGGAGAACGCCATGACCCACAACCGCCGTCGCTTCCTCGCGCTCGCCGGCGGCGCCGTCGCGGCCCCCGCGCTGCTGCGGGAAGGCTACGCCCAGGCCCCGCAGGTCACGTTGCGCATGCACCATTTCCTGCCCGCCGTCTCAAACGGACACGCGAAGTTCCTGGCCCCATGGGCGCAGAAGGTCGAGCAGGAATCGGCGGGACGGATCAAGATCACATTTTTCCGGCCATGCAGCTCGGCGGCAGCCCGCCCCAGCTCTACGATCAGGCCCGCGACGGGGTCGTCGACCTCGTGTGGACGCTGCCCGGCAACACGCCCGGCCGCTTCCCGATCAGCGAGACGCTCGAGCTGCCCTTCGTGGCGCATCGCAAGGCGGTGGTGAACTCCCGTGCGTTCCAGGAGTTCGCCGACGCACACATGAAGGACGAGTTCAAGGAGGTGCACCCGATCTGCTTCTGGGCGCACGACCACGGCCTCGTCCACGCCAACAAGCCGGTGAGGACGCTGGAGGACATGAGGGGCCTGAAGCTGCGCTTCCCGACCCGGCTCGCCGGCGAGGCCCTGAGGACTCTGGGCGTCAACGCGATCGGCATGCCGATCCCGCAGGTGCCGGAGTCGCTCGCCCAGCGCGTGCTCGACGGCACGGTGATCCCCTGGGAGGTGGTGCCCTCGATCAAGGTGCACGAGCTCGTCAAGAACCACACCGAAATCCCGGGCTCGCCGACCTTCTACACGGCGACATTCGTTCTCGCGATGAACAAGGCGAAGTACGACGCGCTGCCGGCCGACCTCAAGCAGGTGATCGACGCAAACTCGGGTCAGCCCGCCGCCGCGATGGCGGGCGAGGTTTGGGACGAGCAGGCGGTCGTGGTCTCCGAGATGGTCAGGAAGCGCGGCAACACCGTCATCACGCTGACCGAGGAGGAGGCGGGCCGCTGGCGCAAGGCCACCGAGCCGGTCATCGAGAACTGGCTCAAGGCTTCGAAGGAGCGTGGCCTCGACGGCCAGAAGCTTCTCGACGCCGCTCGCGCCGCGATCAAGAAGCACGAGGGTGCGGCATAGCGCAGGCCAAGGGTCGCCCCGCCTGGCAGGCGGGTCTAGTCTCGAGCGAGCTGCCATGCCGGAAACGCCCCGCCCTCCTCCCGCCCACGACCATGGTGCCGCCCGCATCGCCCGGGTGCTCGCGCTCCTCGGCGGGTTTCTGCTCGTCGGACTCGCGGTTCTCGTTACGGCCAGCGTTCTCATGCGCTGGCTCGGCGGCCAAGGGGTGAACGGTGATTTCGAGCTGGTCCAGACGGGACTTGCGCTCGCGGTCTTCGCCTTCCTTCCGCTGTGCCAGGCGCATCGCGGCAACGTGATGGTGGACACCTTCACCCTGCGGCTGCCCGCGAGCCTTCAGGCCGCCCTCGACGCTCTCTGGGACCTCGTCTACGCGGCCTTCGCGGCCTTCATCGCCTGGCGCCTTGCGATCGGCGCGTCCGAGGCGCTCTCGAACCAGACCACCTCGATGGTGCTCGGCCTCCCGATCCACTACGCGATTTCAGCCTGCGCGGCGATGGCGGCGTTCCTCGCGCTGATCGCCGTGCTCACAGCCATCCGGCGCGCCAGGATCTCCTCATGAGCGAACTGTCGATCGCGATCTGGAGCTTCGTCGCGATGCTCGGACTGATCGCGCTGCGAATGCCGGTCGGCCTCGCGATGCTGGCGACCGGGAGCGCGGGCTATCTCGCGATCGCGGGCTGGCCCGGCTTCCTGAACTACATGAAGTCGACGCCCTATTTCCTGTTCTCGAACTACACGCTCTCGGTCATTCCGCTGTTCATTCTCATGGGCGCCTTTGCCGAGCGCTCCGGTCTGTCGCAGGATCTGTTCCGCGCCGCCAGCGCCGCCGTGGGACACCGGCGCGGCGGCATGGCGATGGGCGTGATCGGCGCCTGCACGGCGTTCGGCGCCATCTGCGGCTCGTCGGTCGCGACCACCGCCACCTTCGGACGCGCGGCGCTGCCCGAACTCGAACGCTATCGCTACGCGCCGAGCCTTTCGACCGGCACGATCGCCGTCGGCGGAACGCTCGGGATCCTGATCCCGCCGTCCGTGATCCTCGTCGTCTACGCGATCTCGACCGAGCAGAATATCGTGAAGCTCTTCCAGGCTGCGCTCGTTCCGGGCTTGCTCGCCACGCTTTTCTACTGTGCCGCCATCGCATGGAGCGTGCGGCGCAACCCGGACCTGGCCCCGCCGCACCCGAAGGCCGACCGGGCGGAGCGCTGGCGGGCCGCGCTCGCGGTCTGGCCGGTCCTGGTCGTCGCGGTCGTCGTGGTCGGCGGCATCTATGGCGGCGTGTTTACCCCGACGGAGGGTGCGGCCGTCGGTGCCGTGGCGATGCTCGCCGTCGCGCTCGGTCGGCGCTCCCTCTCCTGGGCGGGCTTCAAGACGAGCCTGATCCAGACCGCCGAAACGACGGCGCTCATCTTCCTGATCCTGCTCGGCGCGGAAGTGTTCAACGCTTTTCTTGCGTTTTCGCAGCTGCCCACGACCGTGGCCGCCATGATCACCGAGGCGGGACTCCCGCCCTATGCCGTGCTCGTCGTGCTGCTCGCGTTCTACATTCTGCTCGGCGCCGTCATGGACGAACTCGCCATGATCCTCCTCACGCTGCCGGTGTTCTTCCCCATCGTGACGGCGCTCGACTTCGGACTGCCCTCCGACGAGGTCGCGATCTGGTTCGGAATCCTGGTGCTGATCGTCGTCGGCATCGGCCTCACGGCGCCGCCGATCGGCCTCAACGTCTTTGTGATCAGTTCCATCGCGCGGCACGTGCCGATCACGCAGACCTACCGGGGCGTGCTGCCGTTTCTCGCGACCGATGTGGTGCGCCTTGCGCTGTGCACCGCGTTTCCGGCCCTGTCGCTGTATCTCGTCCGGCTGCTCGCGTAGACGCGTTCCGCAGCGAAGAAGCCGGCCGGTCCGCCGTCAGGACCCAGCGGCATACCGGAGGCGCCGGCCGCCGCGCCGGCGGGAGCACGGACGCCCGCGGCTCAGCTCCAGAACTCGATCGCCCCGATGTCGAGCCCCGCGCGACCGCTGAGGTCCCGTCCGAGATAGTCCGTCAGGAAGCCCTCGATGGTCGCCGCGCGCCCGAGCGCCGCCGACATGAAGGTCAGGCGGAAATCACGCGCCCCCGGGTCCCTGAACCAGGCCTCGCCCAGATACTCGCCGGCCGAGCCGAGATAGCCTGAGCGGAACGGCACGTGGTCGAAGTCGTAGAGGTTGTTCGCGTGCCGGTAGTCCGTCGACCCGAAGTCCCAGGAGTCGAGGGACTCGACGGCGAAGATGTTGTTCTGGACGTTGAGGAAGGTGCCGTTCGAGCCCCCGAAGCCGAAGGCGAAGCTGTCGCTGTCGGTCCGGTTTCCGGTGCCGTGGACCGTGTTGTTGATGAAGTTGACGTTCTGAATCGTGCCGAGGCCGAAGTCCCCGCCGCCGTTGTGGAAGAACGCTAGCGACTCGCTGTTCACGATGACGTTGCGGTCGAACCAGATGTCCGCGACCGTGTCGCCGCTGCGGCCGCCCAGCTCCGTGAAGGCGTTGACGTTCTCGACGTAATTGGCCTGCACAAGGATGTTGCGGGCCGCGCCGTAGAGCTCGATGGCGGCGCCGTCCCACCGATAGTCGTAGCTCGCCTGCATCAACCCGGCAAAGGTGTTGTTGCGGACCGTGACGTCGCTCGCCCCGATCAGCACGCCCTGGCAGCCGTAGTCGTCGTTTCCTCCGGGCGTGTTCACGACCATCGCGAGGTCGTGAATGTAGCAGTTCCTCACCGATCCGAAGGCGCGCTCGTCTGCCATGCCGATACCGCTCGCGGCATTCCGGGCGAAGGCGATTCCTATGCCGGTGCCGGTCACCTCGACGTTGTCGACCGTCACGTGCTGCCCAAAGACGCGGATGCCGGTCTCCGTGAGGTTGAGCGCGTTCGGGTTCTCGATCTTCAGGTCGCGGATGATGATGTGGCTGGCTTCACGGTCGACCGTCAGGACCGCGTCGTGGATGCTGGTGTCCTTGCCTCCCTCGCCCGGCACGTACTTGCTGTTCGTCAGGACGGGCGGCTCGCCGTTGCCGTAGGCCCCGAGGACGATCGGCTGACCGGCGGTGCCGCTGCCCTTGAGCCAGAAGCCGCTCTCGCTGTCGTAGGTCGAGCCGCGCTTCAGCAGAATTCGGTCTCCCGCCTGGAAGCCGACGTTGTTCGCATACCAGTGCACGTCGTTGAACGAACCCCAGGCCGTAATCTCGCTGCGCCCGTCGTTGCCGCTCGAGCCTGACGCCGGATCGACGAAGAAGGTGCGCCCGCCGTAGCCCTCGCTGTCGCCGCTTGTCTTGCGCACGTGGAACTGGGTCGTATAGCCGTCGTCCCCGGCCGGAGGGTCTTTGGGCGGCAGGGATGCCCGCGCATCCGTATAGAGGTCGAAGCGCCCGTTCACCGTGAGCTCGACCTCGGCGACGCCGTCGCCGTTGCGGTCGATGGCGAGGACCGTCGAGGCGCCGAGATCGGTCACCGCGATCTCCGCGACGCCGCTCCCGGTCAGCGCGCCGGCGCTCACCTTCCCGAACGCCCCTTGCGAGGTCAGGTCGAGGACATCCTGGCCCGCGGTGAAGTCCATGATCGCGAGCGCACCCGACGCCCCGGCCGCGACGACCGCGGTGTCGGCGCCCGCGCCGGTCAAGAACCGGTCGCGGCCGCTGTCGAAGATCAGGACGTCGTCGCCCGCTCCGCCGTCGAGCGTGTCGTCGCCGACGCCGCCGACCAGGCGGTTGGTCCCGCCATTCCCGCGAAGCGTGTCGTGGCCGGCGCCGCCGATGACGTTCTCGGTCGATTGAAGGGTGTCGGTGCCCTCTCCTACCGCCGTGCCGGCGGCGAGGTCGACCGTCACGGCGCCCGCGCTGCGGCCGTAGTCGACGGTGTCCGTGCCCGAGCCGCCGACCAGCCGGTCGCTGCCCGCGCCGCCGCTCAACATGTCGTGGCCGTTGCCCCCGTCGAGCAGGTCGTCGCCCGCGTTCCCGGACAACGTGTCGTTGCCGTCGAGGCCGTAAATCGTGTCGTGGCCCGATCCGCCGGAGAGCATGTTGGCGGCCTTGTTGCCTTTGAGGACGTCGGCCTTGCTCCCGCCGGTGAGGTTTTCGATCCCGACGAACCTGTCGCGGCCCTGTCCGGTCTTCTGCAGGCCGGTGACCCGCAGATCGATCGTGAGCGGGACGCTGCCGCCCAGAATCACCGCGTCCGTCCCGGCGTCGCCTCGATAGACGTCGTCGCCCCCGCCTCCGACGAGGATGTCGTTGCCGCTCCCAGCGACGATCAGGTCGTTGCCGGGACCGCCCTCCAGCCGGTCGTGCCCGCCTGCGCCGATCAGCCTGTCGTGGCCGGCACCGCCGACCAGGCGGTCGTCTCCCCCGCCACCCGACAAAGCGTCGTCGCCCGCATTGCCGGACAGGACGTTCGCGTTCGCATCACCGACGAAGTGGTCGGCGCCATTGCCGCCGGACAGGTTTTCGATCCCCCTGAAGGTGTCCAGCCCGTACCCCGAGTTCTGCGCGCGTCCGACGGCCAGATTCGCGAACGCGTTCGCGATGCCGTCGAAACGCACCGTGTCTCTCCCCTCGCCCCCGATCAGCAGGTCGTTCCCCGGCCCGCCGACCAGGATGTCATTGCCGCCCAGGCCTTCGATCCGGTCGGCCGCTCTGGTCCCGATGAGCTTGTCGTGCCGCCATGTTCCGCGAATACCTCTCGCCATGGCTCAAGCGCGGCTCGCCTGCGGGTGCGCGGACCGTCGACGGCGTCTGCGCCGGATGGGGGCGGTTACCGGCATCTTGGCTTCTGTCACCGAGGCGTACCCTGATGAGGCCCGCTCTCGTCAGCAGGCCAGCAGACCGCGCGTAGCACCAAGTTCAGTCTGATGCAACATTGTGTAAAATGCGCAACCGCACTGACTTTACGTCAGACAATGGGCGCGGCGAGCGTGATCTGCACCCGGCGATACTTGTGCGTCGTGCGCAACAACTATGGCTCTTGCGACCTGGGCGGCCCGGAAGGACCCCACCGGTCCGAGCTCGTCATCCCTGATCCATGGGATCGCCAAGCACATCCTTGACCCAACGGAATGCCGCATTGGCGGCCGGGACACCGGCGTAGATCGCGGTGTGCAACAGGAGGGACCGCAGTTCCTCCGCGGTCACCCCGTTTCTCAAGGCCGGGCGGACGTGCAGCTTGAATTCCTCCTCGCGGTGCAAGGCCACCATCATGGCGAGCGTGATCATCGACCGAGTCTTCCACGGGATCGTCGGGTCGCCCCAGACCTCACCCCAGGCGTTCCGGGTGATGAACTCCTGCCATGGCGTCGCGAAGGAGCCGGCGCCGGCAAGCGAGCGCTGCACGTGCTCGACTCCAAGAACGCTCTTGCGGTTTGCGAGCCCCGCCTCGAAGGTGACTCCGGACGTTCCGGGCGCCCCCTCGCCGGCAACGCGCGCGAGGAAGGCCGCGAGCAGCTCGTTGACGGCATCGGGCTGCTCGACCGCCAGGAGATGCGCCGCCTCGGGCACGACCGTGAGCTCGGCGCCCGGGATGCGCGAGACGATGTCCTCGGCCATTTCGAGCGGCGTTACCGGATCGTCCTCGCCCGCGACGACGAGCGTCGGCGCCTCGATCGCGCCGATCTGGGCGCGCAGATCCATGTCGCGCACGGCAAGGCAGCACGCCGCGTACCCTCTCGGATCGATCCGAAGAAAGCCGTCGCGGACGAGCTGCACGGTTTCCGGCGAGAGCGCGAGCGTGTCGGCCGTGAACCAGCGCGCGACGACGGTGTCCACGACCGCCGCCATGCCGTCGGCGAGGACCAGCTGCACGCGCTGGTCCCAGGTCTCGGGCGGTGGAAGATGGGCCGAGGTTGCCATCAGCACGAGGCTCTCGGTTCGCTGCGGATAGCGCACCCCGAAGGCCTGAGCCGTCATGCCCCCGAGTGACAAGCCGACGACGTGCACGGCCTCGATCCCGACGGCATCGAGGAGGCCCGCGAGATCGTCCGCCAGGACATCGATCGTGAGCGGTCCGTGCGCGGCCGGTGATCGTCCGTGCCCGCGGGTGTCGTAGCGCAAGCAGCGGTAGCGGGACGCGAGCGCGCGCACCTGCGCGTCCCACATCTCGAGCGTGGTCCCGAGGGAGTTGGAAAACGCCACGACCGGGGCTGCCGCCGGGCCGGTGAGATCGTAGAAGAGCTGGGTTCCGTTGGCTTCGATCAGGGGCACGGCATCAACGCTCCCTCGCTAGTGTTTTTCGAACCTCGACCGCGGCAGCGATCGCGCGGTCGATCCATGGCCCGGCTGCGCGGACCGCCGGTTCGAGGTCGAATGCCTCGGACGTGGGGTGCGGCGTCAGGCGGTCGAGGACCGCTTGCAGGTTCTCGCCCGTGTCGCGGACGACCTCGGAGGCCTGTTCCACGAGCCGGTGCGCCTCCTCGCGGCCGAGCGGTCCGACCAACCGAGCCGCGGCCGCATCGGCGAAGAGGAGTCCCGCAGTGGCGTCGAGATTGCGGCGCATGCGCTGCGTGTCGATCGCGAGCCCTGCGGCGAGGGAGCGCGCCTCGCGCAGGGCGCCGGAGGCGAGGCCGAAGAGCGAGGGCACCGCATGCCACTCGCCATGCCACGGTCCGGCCGGGCGCTCGTGGGCGGCCGCCATGGCGTCGATGAGGGCCGCGGCGCGTCCCGGGGCGGCGGCATGCGCGGCCAGAATGATCGTCGAGGAGACCGGGTTGCGCTTGTGAGGCATGGCCGAGGAACCGCCCCGGCCGGGAATATGCGGTTCCGCGACTTCGGCGACCTCCGTGGTGGCGAGATGCACCACGTCCGTGGCCATTTTCGCGAGCGAACCGATGAGCATCGCGATCCAAGTGCCCGTCTCGGCGATACGGCCCCGCAGCGCATGCCACGCCATCGGGGCAGTGCCGAGGCGCAGCTCCCGCGCGAACGCTTCAAGCACGGCGGGTCCCTCGTCCCCCATCGCCGCGAGCGTCCCTACGGGACCGCCCAGGGACGCGACCAGCACCCGTTCGCGAAGGCGCGGGAGATGCGCCGCCGCATCGCTGATCCCGCTCAGCCATGCGGCAGCCTTGTACCCGAAGGTGACGGGCGCGGCGTGCTGCCCGTAGGTTCGCCCCGCGCAGGGCGTCCCGCGGTGGGCATCGGCGAGATGGGACAGGCCCTCGAGGATCGCGACGAGATCGATCTCGACGAGGTCCAGCGCCTCGCGCGTCTGCAGCACGAGCGCCGTGTCGAGCACGTCCTGCGTCGTGGCGCCCTTATGGAAGGCACGCTCCATCTGCGGCGGCAGTCGACTCTGGACGGCCCGCACGAACGGGATCGTGGGGACGCCCGCGACGGCGGTCTGCCGGCCCAGCATGTCGGCATCGAGGCCTGCCGGATCGAGCGCCGCGATGGCGGCGGCCAATTCTTCGGGCACGATCCCAAGCGAGGCCTGCGCCCGGGCCAGTGCCGCTTCGACGCGCAGCATCGCGGCGAGCCGCGCCTGGTCCGAGAACACGCCCGCCATGCCCTCGGAAGCGAACAGACGGCTGGTGAGCTGCGAGTCGAGGGCGGAGAAGGTCATGAACGGGCCTGCAATCGACGTCTGCCAAGCCGCAGGGGCCCGGCCCTCCGCCTGCTCGAAGGGCAAACCCGCGCGGCGGCGTGCGCCGCCGGCTCCCGAGTCGCAAAGCCCGGCAGTGCCGGCGTCGTACGCATCAGCCGACCGTCTCGTGCCGCTCGGAACAGGCCATCACGCTTTTGCTCGATCCACAGCCCTGTCCCTCCGGGAGGATTCTGGAGCCCGCTCACAGGAGCGTCAATGCCGGCGCGCGAGGGATCTTCCGGGCTCAACCTTCGAGCTCGTCGCGAAGCATGGCCAGCGACAGCCATCGATCCTCCACGGCCGACAGATCCGATTGAAGGGCCTCGAGAGCCGAGGTGGCCTTTTCGAACAGGACCGGGTCGCGGCCGTAGAGCGTGGGATCGGCCAGCGTCTCGTGCAGCCTCGCCATCCTTTCTTCGATCTCCGCGATGCGGCGGGGCAGCGTCTTGAGATCGTGCTGCTCGCCGAACGTGAGCTTGCGCTTGGCCGGCGCAGCCGCGGCGGCAGGCGTGGCCCGGGCGACCTTCGGCTTTGCGGCCTTGTCGACGACGCGCGCCTGCACCCCGCGTCCGCGCTGGAACACCATGTCGGAGTAGCCGCCCGCATACTCGACCCAGCGCCCCTCCTCCTCGGAGACGAGGACGGACGAGACCGTTCGGTCGAGGAAGTCGCGGTCGTGGCTTACGAGGATGACCGTACCTGGATAATCGGCGATCATCTCCTGCAGGAGATCCAGGGTCTCGAGGTCAAGGTCGTTTGTGGGCTCATCCAGAACGAGGAGGTTCGACGGCTGCGCGAGCGCGCGGGCGAGCATCAGCCGATTGCGCTCGCCGCCCGAGAGAACCCCCACGGGCGTGCGGGCCTGCTCGGGGGAGAACAGGAAGTCCTTCATGTATCCGATCACGTGCTTGGCCTGATCTCCGATCATGACGGTGTCGCCACGACCGCGGGTGAGCGTTTCGGCCACCGTCGCGTCAGGGTCGAGGCTCTCGCGGCGCTGGTCGAGCGTCACCATCTGGAGATTGGCGCCAAGCCGCACCCGGCCCGAATCCGGCGGAAGCACGCCGGTCAGCAGATTGAGCAGGGTCGTCTTGCCGGCCCCGTTCGGACCCACGATGCCGAGCCGGTCGCCGCGCAGGATGCGCAGCGAGAGATCCGACACGATCGCCCGGCCCGCAAAGGCCTTCGAGATCCCTTCCGCTTCGGCGACAAGCGTGCCGGACTGCTCAGCTTCGGCGAGGGTCATGCTGGCCATGCCGACGGAGCGGGTTTGGTCCTGCCGCTGCTGCCGCAGGGTGTGGAGGTTCCCGAGGCGCCGGACATTGCGCTTGCGACGGGCGGTGACGCCGTAGCGCAACCAGTCGGCCTCCGCGGCGAGCTTTCGGTCGAGCTTGTGCCTTTCGAGCTCCTCCTTCTCGAGCACCTCGTCGCGCCAGGCCTCGAAGGAGCCGAAACCGCGCTCCATCCGGCGCGTGACGCCGCGGTCGAGCCAAACCGTGGCCTGAGACAGATTTCTGAAGAAAACGTCTGTCGTGGCTGATCAGCACGAGGGCCGACCGCAACCCCTTGAGCTCGCCTTCCAGCCATTCGATCGCGGGCAGGTCGAGGTGATTGGTGGGCTCGTCGAGGAGAAGGATATCGGGGTCGGGCGCCAGCACCTGCGCGAGCGCGGCACGGCGCGCTTCGCCCCCGGACAGGCGCGCGGGCTCCTCATCCCCCGCCAGTCCGAGCTGCTCGAGGACGTAGCGGGCCCGGTAAGGATCGTCTCCCGGTCCGAGGCCCGCCTGGACGAAGGCGAGGGTGGAGGGAAAGGCGCCGAGATCCGGCTCCTGCGCGAGATATCGCACGGTCGAACCCGGCTGCAGGAACCGCGTGCCGCGATCCGGCTCCAGGAGGCCGGCAGCGATCTTGAGAAGGGTGGACTTGCCGGAGCCGTTGCGTCCGACGAGGCAGGCGCGCTCGCCGGCGGCAATCGACAGTTCGGCACTCGTGAGCAGCGGGGCGCCGCCGAACGTGAGCGCCACGTCCTGCAAGAGGAGAAGCGGAGGAGCCATGGCGGATTTCCCTTGCAGCTTCCGCCCCTCAGCGCAAGGCGTCCGCTCACCTAAGTCCCGTGACGTCCGGCAAGCGATCGTCACTCGCGAGGGCCGGCGACATGGGTGCATGCCGCCGGGCCGGACGGGATCGGCACCGCGGCATGGGCGCCCGCGTTTCGATCGTTGCCGGTGCGGTTCCTACGCTCGCCCGAAACCTTGCCCGCGGAGGCGCAATTGGAGCTTGTCCGGTCGCGCGACATTCATAGGCATAAGACGGCGTTGAATATTATTGCAGACTTGCAGAAAACTAGGTGTCTTGCCTTGAGTCTGCCCCACTTTACTGTGAGCACCACCACTACTATTTCGATGACAATGATTCCTGCCGTTTCGGCACGAGCGCGTTCTTTCCGCTGAGGTTACATGAGCACCACTCGTCGCTTCCTGATCGCGCCGTCTCTCGCTCGCCTGTTGCGCCGCGATCGGGGCGGTGGTCGTGTCACCGAAGGGCATTTTCCGAACCAGACCGGCCGCAGCTCCCACGTCCATCTCGACGGCGACACGAGCAGCCTGGTGCTGCTCACCGCTGCCGACGACGGGAGCCAGCTCGAGGAGCGGACGGAGGTCCCCCGCGCCCATGCGGAGGCGCTGCTCGACGTGGCACCCGGCAAGGTGGATTACGCTCGCACGCGGCTGAATGCGGCGGGACGGGAGATCTGGGTCGATCGTTTCGTCACGCCCGGACCGCTCGATCTGATCCAGGTCAACTTCGACAACCAGGAGGAGGCGTCGCGCTTTGCGCCTCCGGCCTGGTTCGGCCCTGAGGTCACCTCCGACGCAGCGTTCCAGACGCGCTCGATTGCGCTCAACGAATTGCCGCCGGTCCCCGACGTCCCGCTCTCGAACGCGGCCCTCGACGAGCTACTCGATGCCCTGGAGAACCGGTTCTCATCGCCGCGCCCGGTCTCGTCCGGTCGCCGCGACGAAGCGCGGCGCCGCTCGTCGAATGCCTCGGGAGAAACGCCCTCGCGGCCCCGTGAGGTGGCGCGGCCGAGCGCTCCCGCGGACTCCCCACCCGGAGCGCCAGCCCCGGTTCCGGTGTCCGGGGGGGCAGGGCCCTCCCCGGCAACCGAGCCGGCGAGCGGAGGCGACGCGGATCTCGATATCGAGGACGACGTCATCCGCGAACTCGCGCGGTCGCTTAGACCCGCCGGTCGGGGATCCTAATCGAAGGCCGGTCCCGGCGCCGGGCGTAACGCTGGGCTGCCGTTGACGGGAACTTCTATCGGGGACCTCGACCGCTTGCGGGCCGCGAGGATACCCGCCGCGCACGTCGGTCACGACAACGACCGGGCGGAGAGCGGAAACCTCGACATCACCGTTCTCTCCTCGATGAACATCGCGTCCAGCAAGGCACCAGAGACGGCGAGGATCCTGCCTCGGGACCGGTTCTCGGGGCCGATCCGATTTTGCTTTCGGGCTGACGTAGAGTAATTTGTCCGCAAGAATGCGTGTTTTGGCTGCCCTGCGTTCGACACCTCTGTGGTTCAGCCCGGGGGAAGGGCAGCGCCTCGGCCCCCCTTCAACGGCCATCTCGCACGTGAAGCCCTCGCTCGAGGGGCGCACGATCGATCTCACCTCGTGATCCACCACGTAATCTGAGCGACAGGGAGGAGTTCATGCCGATCTTCATCTCTCAAGGCCGATACTCGCAGGACGCGATGCGCGGTATGGTGAAGACCCCGGAAGATCGAACCGAGGCCGTGACGAAGCTCATCGAGGCCGCGGGAGGCAGGCTTCTGTCGTATTACATGACGTTTGGAGAATACGACTGGCTCCTCGTGGTCGAGGCGCCCGATTCGGGCTCCGTCTCGGCGGCCGTCATCGCCGCAGCGGCAGGGGGCGGCGTCACGGACACCAAGACCACCCTCGCAATAACGATGGCTGAAGCGAAGCAGGCGTTTCAACGGGCTGGAGAGCTGTCGAAGTCCTTCAGGTCTGCCGGGCAGGCACGCTGAAGTCGGGTCCACGGCCATCGGCCCTTCGCGCGGTCCGCGAGGGTCGGTGGCGGCCGGGCGGCTGACGACCCTGATCGTTCGCTCGACGGCGGACGGGATCTCCCGTTGCCTTGGTGATATCGCACCGCGTGCGGGCGACGCGCGCGTCGTGGAGGCCGTCTTTCTGATCAGCTGACCGTGGCCTGAGCCAGCAGAGCGGCCATTTCGGGACAGTTCGAAAAAGTTCGCCTGACGCGGCCGACTTGGCTAAGACGAGGCGAGTCCTTGGCGACGGAACGTGGAGGGTGGATTGGCGCATCACGGCGAGCCTGAGCATGTGCTCTATGCGGTCCGGGGTTGGGGTTCGGCGCTCGTCGAGGCGATGCTGACCTGGTGCGACGCACGGTTCCGGATCGAAGACGTAGCCGAGTTCGACAAGCCCGGACCGGCGCGCGAGAAACTGATCTCCGTCAATCCGCTCGCACAGGTGCCGACCCTCATCCTGCCCGACGGGACGGTCATGACGGAGAGCGCCGCGATTGCGCTCTATCTCTCCGAGACCTTCCCGCAGGCGGAACTCGAGCCTCCCCGGGGCAGTCCCGATCGGGCGCTTTACCTGCGCCGCCTCGTCTGGCTGGTCGCGAACGTGTATCCGACCTTCACTTACGGAGATTATCCCGAGCGCTGGGTGCCCGCCGCGCCGGGCGATCTGAAGAACGCCACGAACGAGTACCGCGAGAGGCTGTGGCGTTCGCTCGAAGCCGAGATCGGGTCCGGGCCCTGGGTTCTGGGTGATCGTTTCTCTGCGCTCGACATCTATATCGGCGTGATGTCCCGATGGCGGCCGGGCCGGGCTTGGTTCGCTGCGAACTGTCCGAACCTCGGAGCCGTCGCGAGCCGGGTCGACGGTCTGGACAAGCTCCGTCCTGTTTGGGAGCGCAACTTTTCCCAGGCCGACTGAGGATCGTCACGCTCGGACGGAGCGTCTCGGAAAGGCCAGCGGGTCATTGCCAGACCAAACCGTCGCTGCGGGTCCCGGGTCTACCTGTGGGCCGTTTCTCTGGCGCGCTCCTCCGCGCGCCGGACACCATCGAGCTTCCCCTGCGCTTCGAAGGCAGGACCGAGGGCTCGGTGCGCCCGCGTTCGGGTCCGCCTCCTATCGCGCGTCGCCCGGCTCCGCTGGCCGGCGCGCCGCATGGAAATTGGCGATCGCCGCAAGCGAATCCCGTAGAGCATCGGCAAAGGCCGGCCGATCGTACAGGTCGTTGTGACCGGCCGCGATCGTGCGATCGAGCACGAGATTCGGCACGACGGCCCGGAATGGCGCGCTCCTCCGGGCAGGAACAACCGTATCCTGACTTGCCACGATCAAGGCGGTGGGAGTTGCCGCACCACGAACGAAGTCGATCACCGGCATGCGATGACGGAGGAGACGGCCGACGGGCGCCCACCAGTAGAGGTCGCTCGCCAGAGCCTCGAGCGAGTCGAACGGCGTCACGAGGATGAGGCCCGTGACAGTGCGGTGCCGAGCAAGGTAGGCCGCCACGCCGGAGCCGATGCTGAAGCCGACGGCAACGACCCGACGGGGCGCGAGAACCTGCTGCACGTGGTCGAAGACAATCGGCGCGTCCGACAGCAGCGCGTCCGCGCTCGGGCGGCCGGTGCTCGGCCGATACCCGCGATAATGGAAGGCGACGACGTCATGGTCTGGTGCCAGGCCGTGCAGGTATGCGGCCATCGCCTCGGCGTTCCAGGCGTTCCCGCCAAAGCCTAGAAGCAGGGGACGGACCTGACCTGTGTCGCTTGAGGCTGGAATGCGCACGCCCGCGAGGCGATCGCCGCCGGGGACCTCGACCTCGAGGCGCTGGACGGAGCTCGGGACCGCAACCTGTCCGGCCACGAGTGTCGTCGGGAACAGGAGCCAGGTCTGGGTGAAGTACATGCCCGCGATGACGGCCCCGTAAAGGGCTGCAGCGGCTAAGGCGAGATGGAGAGCGCACATCGGTGTGTCCCGGATACACGAAAGCGTCCGACGTGACACCCTGCCGGTCCGAAGCCCGTCCGCAGCGCTCGAGGATCGGCAGCGGCTCACGAGCTCACGCCCGTGAGGAAAGCACCGTGCGCGCGCCTCGCTGCGCCGACCGCCGCCGGTGGACGTCTGCGGCCGAGACCCGACCTCGCGGGCATCGGATTCCGCCGACCGGCGTTGCCTGTGGCCACGGCGGGATCGGCGCTCCCAAGACCGAGGGCCGCCGCCCCTTGGGAGCCGGCGGGGATTCACAGGCGGCTCGGCCTGCCGCATGCTGCGAGTCGTTGATTTGCCCAGGAGTCTCCGTGCACCCGTCTCACCAGAGGCCCTTGCGAGCCCACCAGCACGCGCTCGCAAACCTTGTTGCCGCGATCGGAAGGGGTGAAGCGTCGGGTGTCACGGACATCCTGGCCGCCGTGACGCCGGGAGGCGGCAAGTCCCTCCTCCCCGTGATCGCCGCCGCTCGCCTGATCGAGGCAGGGACGATCGAGCGCATCTGCTGGGTCGTGCCGCGCGACAGTTTGCGCCTTCAGGCCGAGGAAGCGTTCGCGGACCCGGCGTGGCGGACCGCGCTGAACCACTGTTCTGCGCTTCGCGCCGCTGACAACGAGCCTGACCCGAGCCGCGGGCTCGCGGGGTACATCACGACGTATCAGGCGATCGCTGCCGCTCCCGAGCTGCACCTGTCCGAGATCCGGCGTCACCGCACTCTGCTGGTCGTCGACGAAGTGCACCACCTGCCCTCGCTCGCCGAGTACGAGCCGACCACGGCGGCCTACGCGGCCGAGGATGGCTCGGCGTGGAGCCGTGCGCTCCTGCCGCTTCTCGAGTCGGCCACCCTGCGCCTGCTTCTGTCCGGGACCCTGGAGCGCGCAGATGGTCGGCCGATCCTCTGGCTGCCGTATCGGACCGGTTCAGAGGCCGGCACGCAAGAGGTGGATCTCGAAGCGCCCGGTTGGGCGATCATCGGTTACTCGCGCGCACAGGCCGTTGCGGAGCGTGCTGTGCTCCCCGTGACCTTCGGAGCCCTCGACGGCGAGGCGAGCTGGCTTCAAGGCGGACTCACCGCAAGACAGGAGACGCGGCTTGGACCGCACCGTCTTTCCGGACCCTATCCCATCGAGACGACCCGCCCTGCCCTGTTCACCGCGCTCCGAACCGGCTTTGCCCGTGAGTTGCTCGAGGAGGCTTTCAGAGCGTCGCGAGCGATTCGTGCGCGTCGCCGCGCCGAGCGCGGCTTAGGGGTTGGCGAGACAGCCCGAGGTCTCGGCAAACTGCTCGTCGTCGCGCCTGACCAGCGAAGCGCCCGGCGCTACTGTCAGATCCTGCGGAGCTGGATGCCGGGCCTCCAGGCCGCGCATGCCGTACGGCTCGCGACCTCGGATGAGCGTGATGCTCCAGAGGCGCTGGCCGCCTTCCGGCTGATGCCGGAACCCGCCATCCTGGTCACGGTCGCCATGGCCTATGAGGGGCTCGATGCGCCGGAGGTCGCCGTCGTGGCAGCCCTCACGCACATCCGCAGCCGCCCCTGGCTCGAGCAGATGATCGCGCGAGCAACTCGCGTGGATCCCAACGCAGGCGCCTACGAGGATCAAAGTGCGCTCGTGTTCCACCCCGATGACCCCCTCTTCGCCCGATTCCGGCAGAGCATCGAGGCCGAGCAGGGCGCGTTCGCGCGGCAGCGCAGACGCAAAGCTCGACTCGAGATGCCGTCCTGGCTCGCTGAGCACCTGGCCGCGCACCAGGACGAGGGCGAGGGACGGGGCATCACACCCCTCGAGAGCAATGCTTTGGGTCTGCGCTACGCGACACTGAAACCCGGTCGCCCCTTCGCCCAGGTCCGCCCCGAGCGCGAGGCTGCGCATCACGGCGCAGAGACCCCTTCAGCAGCGGAGCGTCGTCTGCGAACCCGCATTGGCGAGGCGGTCGCCGCTCAAGCGGTCGAGGATGAGGTCGGCCTGCGGGCGCCCCGCGCCGGGGCAGGCCTCTACCACCGCTACAATGCAGTCCTAAAGCGGGTCTTCGGCAACAAGGCCCGTGCCCAGATGACCCTGTCCGAACTGGAAGCGGCACTGGCCTGGCTGGAGCGCAACCGCCTCTCGGACCATGTCGATCTCGTCGAGGGCGATCCGCGGTACGCCTGGACAGCAGCACAGCGGCGACGCTCCGAATGGCAGCGACGGTACATAGAGCCGGCCGCTCGACCCGAGGAGCGCTGATCCGAGGTCCGAACCGGGGCGCGACCGGGAAATCATAGAGTGGCGGAGACGGAGCGAATAGAAATGGCGTCCGTCCCGGTCGCTGATGCTCGCAAATGCCTACGTGCTAGGCGATTTCGGGGCAGCGGACGGCAAAGGCTAATCCGTCGAAGGATTGCGAGCGGCGACCGATCGCAGGAAAAAACTTAGGAAGAGCGGTGTCCACAATGCAACGTACCGCCGAGCTTGAACCAGGGTCGGCGCTTTCATGAACGAGCGTCCAAGCTTGGTGGAACTCGGGTTTACGGTGTGGACGGATTTGACCAAGATCGACAGGGCTGTTCGTTGGAAGCATTCCGCCCGCTTGATTTTCGAGGAGACGCAGCATGGACCGATTCACGGGCGGTTGCCTGTGCGGCAACGTCCGCATAGTGGCGTCGGGACTCCCATACCGGGTCGGCCTTTGTCACTGTCTCGACTGCCGCAAGCATCATGGCGCCCTTTTTCACGCTTCCGCGGTGTTCCCTCAGGATGCGGTGACGATCGATGGCGAAACGCGCGACTACGCCGGGCGATTTTTCTGTCCCCGCTGCGGCTCGTCCGTTTTCGGACGCACCGCAGACGAAATCGAAGTGAACCTGGGTTCCCTGGACGCCCCTGACCAACTCGTGCCAACCTACGAAAGCTGGATTGTCCGTCGCGAGTCCTGGTTGCCGCCGTTTCCGCTCGCGAGACGATACGACCGCGATCGTGACGCCACGAGCCGGTTTGAGGAGTAGGTCGCACGGCGCGCCACGCGGTGGCACGACATCGTCGAGGGTCTGCCATCGCTATCGTGAGAGATCGTCTCGCGGCGTTCTCAGGAGCTGCGCGACGGCTGCAATCCGCTCTTGAACGCGAGATCCCGACGAGCGTCACACGGGTGCTGCGCTGGCTGCGGCACCCGCGCTCACGCTGGGTCCGCATCCCGGCAGGCATTCTATTCATCCTGGGCGGGTTTCTCGCCATCCTGCCGGTGTTCGGGGCCTGGATGGTCCCGGTTGGGCTCCTGCTCCTGGCTGCCGATGTTCCGTTCCTGCGAAGACCGATCGGCCACGGCACGATTTGGGCGACTGAGCGCTGGCGCGGTGCGAAGGGCTGGTATCACCGGAGAAGCAAGCGCAGCTGAAATAATTGCGCCCGCGCTGATAATCACCCTGTTTCACCCACCTCCCCCGGTCGAAAGCTCCATTCAGCGGACGCAAAAAACCTCTTTGTCCGCCGGTTTCCACCCTTGTGGGTCCAGAGTTTTGACCCGTCGGGAGGTCCACCACCGCGTCCGCAACAATCTCCAGGTGATCTCGAGCCTCCTTCCGACCGGAGCCTAGGCGTATGACCCTGTCACCACGCGGCCAAGCGATCTGGTGGGAGACAGCTCGCGTCGTGTGGTTGGAGACTACCGTCGCGGCGTGCCTGCAGGCGGTGTGACAGTGACCGCCACCCCGCGGAACCCGATTGCCCGCGATCATCGGACAGGTGGAGGGCGAAACCTCCCCCATGCTCGCCATCGTGAACCCGGCCGGGTTCCGGCGCGGCACAAGGGAACACGAGGTACTTTCAGACTGACCCACTGTGAGGATCACGCCAGTAGTCGTGGATCACCTTCTCGCGCTCGGCGGAAAAGACCTCGTCATTCCCGTAAGTGACCGGAGCACCGTGCACCTGCTCCGCTGTAAGGTCAGTTCGATACGCGCTGTACTCTCGGTCGTAGGAGAGCTTGTCCCACGGAATGGTGTGGTGATGGGCGCCAATCCCGAGAAAGCCGCGGCAGGCTCGGCTGAGGCGGCGGCCGTGTCGATTCTTTTTCCCCCGCCGCGCTGCGAGGCGGCGGTGCTGGAGGAAGGCAAAGGCGATCATGGTCATCAGCGCGTGGCGGTGAAGCCCGTGCCAGGATCGCCCCTCGAAGTGATCGAGACCGAGCTCCTCTTTCATCTGCTGGTGCGCCTGCTCGCACACCCAGCGGGCCTTGATGGTGGCGGCGAGCGTCAGGAGATCGGCGTCGGCAGGCAGGTTTGAGAGATAGTACTTCCTCTCGCCGGAGGGGCGGTGCTCGCCCACGAGCCAGACTTCCTCGCCGGGCAGGTGCTGCTGGCCTTGTCCCAGATCCGTTGCGGCGGGCCGTCGGCGACGCGGATGCGGATGGCCGCGAACTCGGCCCGCAGCGGTCCCTTGGTCCCGGTGCGCCAGCTGACGCTCTGCCAGACTGCATCAGCGAGCATGGTCTCGGCCGAGATCGATAGCATATCGGGAACGGAGTCTGCCGCGGGCGACCCGCGCCGGCGCGGGAACACCAGCGCGACATCGGACGGGGTAGACCTTCTGGTGGCGTCCGATCGCCCACGGCCCACGGAGCCCACGCGCGCTCAGCCCCTGGCGGAAGGCGGCGCTGATGCCATAGCCGGCATCCGCCAGCACGGTGCCGAAGCGCACGCCGGCAGCCAGCAAGCGATCGATCTCGGCAAGCGCGATCTCGGGCTTGGTGCGGTAGCGTTGGCAGACCTCCGGCACACCGGCCCGGCGCAGCCGCGCGGGATCGCTGGTCCAACTCTCCGGCAGGAACAGCCGCAGGCCGACGGCACCGGCACCTCGTCCTGGGCCAGCGTCAGCGAGACCAGGGTCTGGCAGTTCGCGTTCTTGCCGAGCGCCGAGGCGTACTGCGGCGCGACCCCGACCGAGTGCTGGCCCTTCTTCGGCAGGGCGGTGTCGTCGATGACGAGCACGGCGTCAGGCCCGCCCACCAGCCGGTCGGCTTGGGCCAGCGAGTTCGTCCTCGAGCGGACCGGCATCCCAGACCCCGCTCGATACGAAATGATGCAGCTGGTCGTAATCGGCCGGCGCCAGCCGCTCGGCCATCGGCTGCACGCTCTTGCGCTCGCCCGGCCCGATCAGGCCCGCAACATAAAGCGGGCACATCGCGCCGACGTGCCGGGTGGCCCAACCGCGCCAGGAACGGCTCAAGCCAGTCCGAAAGATCGTCCCGCCAGCCCATCCGCTCCATCTCGCTCCGCTCACGGCAGCGCGAAGCTCAGTCCAAAGCCGTTACCAACCCGTTAATCTGCCAAGGTAGTGCTAGCTGTTTGGTGGCGGAACGTTCATTGGGATCAGGTTCGTTGGGCGCTTGAGGAGCATGCCTGGCGCTTCGAGCGCCTGGGCGTGCCCGGTTCTGCGAGGAGGCGCTGATGCTTGCCATCCACCCCAACGCCCGCACCACCCCTGCTGTCCGCGCCGAGATCGCCCGTCTCCTCGGAGCCCCGGCGTGCTGGCCCAGCGCTACGGCGTCTCCACCGAGACCATCCGCAAGTGGCGCAAGCGCGGCCCTGACCGACTGCCAGGACCGCTCCGCTCGCCCTCACAAGCTGCCCTGGAAGGCCAGCGAGGAGGAGCGGGCCATCGTCTGCGCCCTGCGCCGCTCGACAGGCTTCCCGCTCGACGACCTCACCTTCGTGGTCACCCACTTCCTGCCGCACCTGAACCGCGACGCCGTCTACCGCATCCTCAAAGCCGAGGGCCTGAACCGCCTGCCGCCCGCAGACCGATCGCGCAAGCCGCACGGCACCTTCAAGGAGTACGAGCTCGGCTTCGTGCACCTGGATGTGAAGCACCTGCCCAAGCTGCGGGACAGGGATGGCGTGACCCGCAAGCGCTTTCTGTATGTGGCCATCGACCGCTGCTCGCGCTGGGTGCACCTGGCCGTGAAGGACGACGAGACCACCGCCTCGCGCCGTCGCCTTCCTGAAGGAGGCGATCCGCGGCCTTCCCCTTCCAGGTCACGCACGTGCTCACCGACCGGGGCTCCTGCTTGTCATAGCGCTTGCGGATCACGCCATCGCTGTCCCGCAGCTTGGGCAGGTGTTTCACATCCAGGTGCACGAAGCCGACCGTGACCGACCTTTGCGCATCAGGACACACTGAAGCATCCAGAGCGGCAGCACTCGATTTTGACTGCGCGGAGCTTGGCTTAGGTCTATATTGATCCACCGGACCGGCAGCGGGTGCTGTGGCAGCACGGGCCTGACAGTACGACGCGCCACCGGGATGGGGGCTTGGACCTAACAGGAGGTCCGTGATGAGAGCCCTGACTGATCGAGACGACCGGAAGATCAACAGCGTGAATGCCGCGCTTGGAGCCATTCTCGCTATTTCACCTTTGTTGCTGGGCTATGCCAGCGCGGCAGAGGCCACTTGGACTGCCGTGATCGGCGGCATTGTCATTACCGCTGTGGCGGTGGCAGCCCTGTCCCACATGTTTGAGTGGGAGGAGTGGGTGAACCTCGTGGCGGGGGTCTGTATTGCCGCTTCCCCATGGCTCCTCGGTTTCGCTGCGACGACCACCGCCGTATGGACCCTCGTCACGATAGGGTCACTGGTGGCGGTCTTGGCAGCTATCGAGCTTTGGCGACTGCATGGGGCACCGCCGACGGAAACGACATGACGGTAAAGGGGCGGAAGTCGGGGGAGACCGCTCTTGGCTCAGTGATGGGCTTACCAGAGGTCGCGCAGGAGCGCCGCTGGCGGGTTTCGGATCTCTCGGACCAAAGGTGCTGCCGATGGCCTCCCTCGATACCCCTTCGGGACGTGCTGCTTTGATGGCAGCCGTCGTGCTCATCACCCTCGGGGTGCTCGGTGCCCTCCCGGGCCAGCCGGATACGCGATAGGAACCGAACCGTGACGACACAGAAGAGTTGCACCGGTATCGACTTTCATCGAGACGCCATCGAGATCGATGCAGCCATTGTGGCCGAGGGCCTCGGCGTCGTGGCGTCTCATGTGTCGGTCCTGATCCGGAGCGGCGAGATCACAAGCCTTTACGAGCGAGGGACCGGACAGGACACGGGGCGGCACCGTCTGACGTTCTTCTATCAGGGCAAGCGCTTGCGCGTGATCATCGATAACGAGGGCCGCTTGATCCGACGTTCGACAATTGACTTTGGGGGCCGTCCGCTGCCTCCGCTGCTTCGCCGGCCGGAGCGTTGAATACCCGGCGGCGCGGTTGGTCCGCGTGGGCCACCGATCGGAGCCATTACCTGGATTATTCGGGTCCGAAATACGAGGAACGGCAGTCAGCTCAGCGCGAGCCTCCAAGGACGGGCTGAGGAGAGTCGAGCGGATTGGCCCGGCGAGGACAGTCACCGGTATCCGACCCCCATGACGTAATCGCGAAGGAGTGATTCCTCGTCCTTGACCTCCCCAAGCAGGGCCTGAAGCGCGTCCCGCGCGTTGATCACGCCGGAAGGCCTGAAGTGTTGGTCGAGGATCGGGATATGGACAAAACCTCGTGCGTTCATGTTCGTCCATACCTCATGCAGCAGATCACCCGGACGACAGTGAACCACGTCCCTCGTCATGATAGCGGACACAAGGACTTCACCGACGCACTCCTCGCCCCGTGCGATCTGACGAATGATGTCGGTTTTTGTGATGACACCGACCATCGAACCTTTTGCGTCGCATACAACAACGAGGCTGATCTGTGTGTCGGAAAGCAGTTTAGCAGCGTCCACCAGAGAGGCGTTCGCGTTGATTGTAGTCAGTCGTCGGCGTGCCGTTGGTATCATCGCCTCTACCAACATGATGTTGCCCTCTCGTGATCGCGGCGGACATCCATCCCGGTTGCTGAGCCGCGCTCGGGGTGCAGACCGTCTCCATGGCATTCTTGCTGGTCATCGGCGTCTCAATAAAGCAACGATCCGACCAGCCATTGGTTCGTTATCGCACCATAAACAGCCGATTCTTCACCAGCAAATATCTTGAGCTCATTTGCAATTGAAACGGGAGGGCATCTCCTGATGGTCGAAGCCATTGCGCGCGTGTAGACAACCGCAACCGAGCTTCGGAAGCCTGAACCTCACGCTGCGGGACCGGTCACGGACCCCTCCCGGCGCCAGAGGCGGCCCAACGGCTTGAGCGGGCTTTGCAGCTGGCGGGCAAATGGTGGTCGATGTCTCAGTCTGCCCGCGCTTAAGCAAGAGCCAGCCGACTTCGAGCATGACGGCTCCCCATACCAAGAACCCAATATCCCAGTAGATCCACTGCTCGCGCAGAACTGGCTGCGAGGCGAATTTCAGAGGGACGCGGCGGAGTCACTGCACCCGGGTACAGGCGCAGCAGATGATCGTTGCCGCGGAGCCGTCGCCACATATGGCGTCGATGCTGGCCTCCGTAGGATGCGGGTTGCTGCTGCTTGCCACCCGCCCGGCATTCGCCGGGCCGTAGCACGGTCCGCTCGCGCTCCCCTTGTGTCACAGACTGGACCGAACCTTGTGTCACAGACTGGACCGATCTCAACATCTCTGATCCGCGAAAATGTCAGGGCAATCGTTTCTCGGCCTTTCCCTGGGCCGGAGCTGCCACACGACCTTACTCCTGCCCGCGCTCGCGTCTGCGCCGCTCCACCTCGTGCTTGATCATTGAATCCAAAATCTCGCTTGGTACCGCCTTCGACGGGCGACTGTTGATGGCGCGTAGGCGTTCGAGGTCGAGCTTCGGTTGGCGTGCAACGGTTAGAAGGCCGTTTTCCTCTCATTCTCACTTACACCCACCTTATCACCCCATATCTTCTTCACAATCCACCCCTCCCCCCTCTCTCTCCTCCCCCCCCCCCTCGGGATGCCGTTCAAAATAAACCGCCCTCCCGTGCCTCGATGCGACGCAGCCCGAAATAGCTCTCGACACGGTCGACCACCGCGCCGCTCTCGTCGAGGATTTCGACGACTGCCTCAATGAGGTTCGGATGATCGGGCGCCCAGAGGAGCGTGCGGCGCCGGCGGATCGCAGCATTATTGATGTCCAGGAGCAGGTCGCGGCGCAGCTCGCGGCCTGAAAGCAAGCAGCTATCGTCCACAAGCGTGCGTGTCGGCCGGTCGCCCGTGAGTTGCACGCGCGCTCGCCAGCCGCGAGGCGGCGTGCCATCCAGCCTAACCGTCAGCGCTACGCCGAAGCGGTCGACGTCAGGCGTCCAGCGTAGCTCGGCAACGCCGATGCGCGGGAGCGGCTCGAGCCAGACGGGCTGCCAAATGCCGGTTGTGCGGTGATACCAGATGTAGCCGGGCTTTTCCTCCCAGTACTGCTTGCCGCGCGGCTGCTGCAGGTCGCGCGGTTCATCCTCGGCTCGCACTACGAGGACCTGGACGTCCCCGGGGGCGAGCAGGCCAGTGATTTCGGCCGAGAACGGGGTGTGCCCTCCGGTGTGCTCAACGGCCAAGCGACCGTTCACCCAGATGGACGCCTTATAATCGACGGCGCCGAAGTGGAGGACAAGCCGGTTCCGGCGGTCCGCCTCCTCGATCCGCACCTCGCGGCGATACCACACGACTGGGTGGAACCCGGTCTCATGAATGCCCGACAGCCTGCTCTCGGGCGGGTACGGGACCACGATCTCGCGCTCGAAGGGTTCCGCCCGTTCGAACCAGCGACCGGATAGGCCACAATCCTCGTCGTCGAAGGCGAATCCCCAAGAGCCGCACAGGTCAATCCAGCGGTCGCGGCGCAGCTGCGGGCGCGGGTGGAGGTCGGCTTCAGTGGTCGTCTCGGTCATCTTCTCTTCCTGTCACGAATTCAAAAAAGGGATGCTCGCGGGCTGCCGCGAGCACAGTCTTCTCCTGCGGCTATGGCAGGTAACGTGCGGCCACTGTGTTGGTGTTCGTCGCCATTTTTCCTCTTATATTTCACCTCAGACTTCGGGTGCCACGCCGTCAAAGCAGGCCCGCGAAGTCGCCTGAGGGAGGTGGACGATGCCGTGGAGACGTGTCTCGGTGGCGGCGACTGCCCTCGTGGCCTGCGTAACTCTCTTGGACATTGTCTTTGACCTTGCGGTCGACTGGGCGTGGTTTTCGGCCTTGGGCTACCTCGACATCTTCTGGACGGTCTTTAGCACCAGGGCCTCGTTGTTCCTGACCGTCTTCGTGGCTACCGCGTTCATCGTCTGGTTGAACGGCTGGCTCGCATCCCAAGTGACGAAGCCAACGACCGGCCGCTCCCTAGAACTTGTCGGGATCGGTGTGCATGGGCCGCTGCCCGCAGCCCTTCCGGACTTCGCGCGCCGGCGACTCCCTCTCGTGATTTTAGGTGCGGCTGTCGTCTTCGCTGGGTTGCTAGCCGCCGGAGAGATGACCAACTGGGACGTTCTCTTGCAGTTTGTTTACCAGGTGCCCTACGGCCAACGCGATCCCGTCTTCGACAACGACATTGGCTTTTACCTCTTCTCGCTCCCCGCCTATGTCGCTCTCAAGAATTGGAGCATGTTGACGCTCGCCTTGAGTGCTCTCACGGCCGGAACCGTGTATTGGCTGCGTGGCCATATCGAACTTGCGGGCCCACATCGGAGGATGTCCCCAACCGCGATTGCCCATGGCTCCGCTTTACTCGGCGTCTTCTTCACCGTGAAAGCGTGGTCTTATGGGCTGGACCGCTATCTCCTGCTGTATGGTGACAACGGCGTCGTGGTGGGCGCAAGTTACACCGATCTGCACGTCGAGCTGCCGGTCCTTTGGGTGCTGATCGCGCTCGCCTTGTTGGCCTCTCTTGCGGCATGGGCCAATCTATGGGCGCGCACGTACACGCTTCCGGTTGCAGCGGCGGTGGCGGTCTTTGGGACCGCGCTTTTACTTGCCGAGGTATTCCCGCCTTGTTTGAGCGCCTGGTCGTGAGACCCAATGAACTGGAATTGGAGAAGCCTTACCTGCAGCAGAACATCACTCTTACCCGTCAAGCCTATAACCTCCATCGAATCACCGCCCAGACGTTCCCTGTCGACCAGAACCTCACCGTCAACTCGCTCGAGGCCAACCAAGCCACGATCGACAACATTCGTCTCTGGGATGAGCAGCCGTTGATGGCCACGTATGGCCAACTGCAAGAGATCCGCACGTACTACAAGTTCCGGGACGTGGATGTGGATCGCTACTGGCTCGACAGCACATATCGGCAGGTGATGCTGTCCGCTCGGGAGCTTAAGTCCGCGCTCCTCCCGCCCAATGCTCAGACCTGGGTCAACCGTCATGTGCTGTTCACGCACGGGAACGGTGTGATTATGAGCCCGGTCACCCGCCAAAGTGCAGAAGGGCTGCCGGTTTTCTATCTCCAGGACATTCCGCCGATTGCCAGTGGCGGACCACACGTCGTCGAACCCCGGATCTATTACGGTGAGCTGACTGACACCTACGTTATCGTAAAGGCGAGCACCCCGGAGTTCGATTATCCCAAGGGCAAGGACAACGTCTACGCACGGTATGGCGGCACTGGCGGGGTCGCTTTGGGCGGTGCCGCCCAACGGATGATCTTCGCTTGGTATTTCAGTGATCCGAATATCCTGATCAGCAACTACATCACTGACGACAGCCGGATCATGTTGCGTCGGAATATTCAACAGCGCGTGGAGACGATTGCTCCCTTCCTTCTGCTCGACCGCAACCCCTACATCGTGGTCAGCGAGGGCCGACTGTTTTGGGTGCAGGATGCGTATACGAGGAGCAATTACTTCCCCTATGCGAGCCCATATTCGACCAACGCGAGGCTCAATTATATTCGCAATTCCGTGAAGGTCGTCATCGATGCTTACAATGGGTCGGTCGACTTCTACCTCGTGGATCCGTCAGACCCGGTTGCCGCAACATACCAGCGAGTGTTTCCAATCCTTTTCAAGTCCTTCAATGATATGCCGGAGGACCTGAAGAAGCATATTCGCTATCCAGAGGATCTTTTCCTCATCCAGGCGCGCGCCTACGCGGCGTACCACATGGACACCCCGGAGGTCTTTTATAATCGAGAGGACCTGTGGCAGTTTCCCCGCCAACCGACGGACAGCAGCGGCACGATGATGGCGCCGTATTACATGATCATGCGCCTGCCCGGTGGAGGGAGGCCGAAAACATCCTGATGCTCCCGATGGTTCCGAGCCAGCGAGACAACATGATCGCATGGCTGGCGGCTCGGTGTGACCCGCCTCATTACGGCGAGGTGATCGTGTATGAGTTTCCCAAGGACAAGCTTATCTACGGTCCTTTCCAGATCGAGGCGCGCATCAACCAGAACACAGCGATTTCGCAGCAACTCTCCCTGTGGAATCAGCTCGGCTCGCGGGTCATCGCGGGAACCTCCACGTGATCCCGATAGGTAACTCCATTCTGTACGTGTCGCCGCTGTATCTCCGTGCGTCGACGGGACAGATCCCGGAACTCAAACGTGTGATCGCCTCGTATGGCGACCAAGTCGTGATGGAGGAGACGCTTGGTCAGGCGCTAGCGGCTCTCTTTATGGAGCCTGCTCACCGCCCCCCGCGCCCGGGAGCGCCGCCTCCCGGTTTCATCGTGCCATCGGAAGCTGGTCGAG
>CAWDDI010000027.1:0-24821 GCA_963800985.1 uncultured Alphaproteobacteria bacterium
AAACGAAGGCCACGCGGTCGGCGATGCTCTGCCCGAGTGGTTAGCTCGAGGAGCCTGCCATAGCTGACGCAGGGGAGGAGGTCCTTCCCGATCCGCCGAATGAGGCCGAGCAGCCCAAAGGCGGAAGTTCCGATCAGCGCACGACAGATGTCACGTGCGCGCGACCAAATGAGGGCACGTGCGATCTGTTGGAGGGCATCCAAGTCGGCGATACGGTCCTGAAGACCGGAAGCACGGAAAAGAGAGAAGACGTGCTCTGGACCTTTCGGCGGACCACGGCCAGTGCGAAGAAGTTCGCCTGACGCTTCAAATCTGATGTCTGACAGAGGTAGGCCAAATACCCTGCGCAAAGGGCATTAAGGTGGATTGCGCTATCAAGCGCCCATCCCGAGACAGCATGCGGCTCACGTGGACGTGCCGGAGCGGCTGAGGCCGTTAGGTGCTGATGCTGCATTCAGCAGAGGCTCTCACGGGTTCCGAATGCGGCAAGCACTTTTCACACTTCTGATGCCGAACGAGGGCGCGAGCTGGTGCTAAAGGCGACTTTGAGCGAACGCCGGCAGGTATTGTGCGTTTGACGTCAAGGTCCCGCTGTGAGATGGCGCGAACTACTGGCGTTCCGAGCCCCACGCTTCCTGGTAGATCGGCAGTGATGGTCGATAATCGGTAGTTATCGACAGTCAGAACCTGCTCCCGTTTACTCTCGCAATGAACCAAGCTAAACCCGAGTTAGCTTGGCTTTGACGCGGAGGCGGTAAGGTTATCAATGTCTTACGGATTCGCCTCCCGCGCGCCAGCAAGCCCGATCTACGCTCTTCCACGTGATCTGCCCTGGGCCGCCTTCGCCCATGCGCTCGAGCGGGCCGAGGACGGCCTGGCCCGGCTCGATGAGCGCCTGAAACACAACACACTCGCCGAAGGATTCGCCGAACGCGCGCACTTCGGCGACGCCTGCGCCGCCCTGTGGCTCGAAGGCGAGCTCGTGGCGCTCGAAGATCTGGTTTTGCGCGATGCCCACATGGACGTGCGCACCGCCACCCACGCGACCAGCCGCGCCCTCGCGATGCTGCGGGCCCGCCGCCTCGCCGCCCGCCGCGACGGCGCCTGGATTGTTTCCACGGCCGGAGTCACGACGCTGAGGGGAGGGCGGTCGGATTTATCGCGCCCACGGCCCGACCTCGTCTACGAGATCGACTGGGACGAGGATGGACGCTTGGACGAGTGGCGCGCCGTCGTCAAACAAACAGAAACGCTGCCGGCGCTCGTGGCCGCCGCGATCGCGTACGACGCCTGGTGTCGGATCGCGCCGTTGCAGCGGGCCGGCTGGATCGGAACGGTGCTGGTGTCCGGGCTGCTGAAGGGGAGGGGGAAGACACGCCACCATCTGCTCGCGCTCAGCGCCGGCCTGCGGGCCTCGCCCTACCGACGGGCGCATGGTCACGAACTGGGACAGCGGATGGCAGGGTTTTTGGACGGCGTCGCGGCGGCCGCGGCGCTCGGGCACAAGGACCTCGACCGCTTGAGCCTCGCGCGCGACATGATGAGCCTCAAACTCAAAGGCCGGCGGTCGACGTCGCGACTGCCCGCGCTCGTTGACCTCATTCTGTCCAAGCCGTTGGTTTCGGTCGGGCTCGCGGCCAAGGAGCTGAAGGTCAGCCCGCAGGCCGTGGAGAGCATGCTGAAAGAGCTCGGGACGGTCCGCGAGCTGACCGGGCGAGGACGCTATCGGGCCTGGGGAATCCTTTAGTGGAACGGCTCAGCCAGACGGGAGCGCATGCGAGCCACTCTCCGCATCGAGCCGACAAGCGTGTTTAGCGCTCTGCTCGGCCAGCAAGTCAACGTGAGCGGGTTGAAACGGCCCCTGCAGCGTGCGAGTCCTTTCGCTCGGAGATCCTCGAGTGCACGTGCTTGGCGTGACCGGCCCAACATAGGCGGGACTCATCACTGTCGAAGGAAATCGACCATGAACCCGCGCCTCTCCCTTATCCAGCTCGGCAAGCTCGTCGGCGATGACCTGTTCGCCGGGAGGATGACGGAGGGCTCACGCTGTGCTGGCGACGCGCTCGCAGCCTCACCCAAATCGCTCATGCTGGTCCTGGAGCTGGTCATCGCAGAAGGCCGCAAAAAGCAGCCGAACGAGAAGCTCCTGACTGGGCTCCTGTTCATGATCGGCACCGCGCTCGATGGTCTTCGCATGATGATCGAAGGCCGACACGCCACCGCAGCAGCCGTGGTCCAGGATCTGAGAGACCACCTCGCGGCCGCCGCCCGGGCCGGCCATCTCGAACCGGGCCTCATCATGCTCATCGGGCGCCAGTTCGCTGCGGCGAAGCTCGACCTCGGAGACGAGCTGCGCGACATCATGGTCGAACTCTCAGCCCGTGATGACCACGCCGACCCGCAGGGGACCCCGGTACAGCTGGAGGACCACTATCACGAACTCGCCGAGGCTCTCCACCACGATACCTTCGCGATCCACGCGGAGTTGACCGAATCGGCCGAGAGTTTTGCGCCCGAGCAGCGGGTCGGGCTCATCGCTTCGGTGGTCTTCTCAAAGGAGGGTGCGGTGCGGGAGTCGGCGCTCGGTTGGCTTTTGGACCGGAACGGCGAGATCGGCAGCGCAACCGCTGCCTTGATGGCCGACGCCGCCCGCCAGGGGCTCGTTTCGCCGCGGTCGTGCAATCGGATGGTTCTTCTGCGGAGCTGGCTCCCGGAGAGCCGTCGAGAGCCGGTCGACGCTGCCATTCGGGCTGCCCGAAAGAGCGGCGTTGGTGCGGCTCCTGAAAAGGAGCCCGACGTCCGGCAGACGGTGCTGTCCGGCTACGATGGGGCAGGGGCGCAGAGCGCGTTCGTGCTCGTCAAGGAGGGGAGGTCCTTCACGCTGGCCTCGCTGCTTCTCAAGCAGGGGCAGGGCGTGAAGGACGCCTGGGTTCGTCGGAAGATCAGAAGGGCCGACGCGGACGAGATGTTGGGTCACATCCACGAAGAGGTCGAGCACTTCCCTTCTTCGCTTCATGCTATTGAGACCTGCTTGGCAAACGCCCTTGCCATCAATCTGATGAGCAGGACGCCACCGCCGTTCGGCCTCATCGACTTCGTCGAGACGGTTGGCCTGCGCGACGTGCGACCGCAGCGCCTCACCGGCGACGCCGTGCTCGACGACCTCCTCGCCGACATTCCTCTGGAGCGGAAGAGCGAAGCGGACGTGGCGCGCGCGGTTGCCGCCTCCCAGTTCTGGCCGATGATCTACACGGCCATGCAGTCCTGGTTCGAGACGGGCGCGCATGTGGACGCTATCCTCTCTGGGGCGAGGACGAAGAAGAAGCGGGTCGAGGCCGTGTTCGACCGCATTCTGCCGGGCCGCCGCGCCAGGTGGGCTGAGCTCCTCGCCTGGACCGCCATGGCGGTTCGTGGGACGGGCGATGACACGTGGGGGGATCTGACCCTGGTGGCGCACGAGCTTCGGGGCGAGCGGCCGTTGCAGGAAATCCCGCTCGCGGCTTGGATTGCCAGAACCACTGTCGAGGCGTTCATCCATCGAGCGCAACCCACCGAGTCCGGTGGACGCTTCGGCTGACAATTCGCGCCCCTGACAATGGACAGGGAGGAGTGGGGGCCTAGCCAAGCCGTGAGCTTAGGAGTTGGGATCGCTAACCCTGGCGAGCCGGTACATGGCCTTGGGCTTCAGGCATTCCTTGCGGGCAGGCGAGGCCGAGAGGCACTGCTTCCGCCTTCGCCATGAGGCCGTAGGCTTCTGGCCTCAATAGCTACGCGTGAGAGCCGCTGTCTCTTAATCAGCGGGTCCAAGGTTCGAATCCTTGCACACCCACCAACGAGATCAGGCAAAGCGGACATTAAGGCCGTCACGGCCCAGCGGACCCGATCAGGAGGGTCCACAATTCCTTTGCGGTAGAACTTTGAGCTTGGATTGATCGGAACAGCCTGATCTCAACCGCTATGTCGGCGCCCTCCGGTCCGGCACGAACCAAGCGGGCGCACGCCAAATCGTTTTCGATCAGCGTTCGCGGCAACCACGCGAGGCCGTGACCCTCCCTCGCCATGCTCATCAGCGTCGCCGCGTGATGCGATGTGAAGACAGTTTCCAGGCCGGGGGCTTCGCTCCCCGTGACTTGATGCGCGGCCAATATTCGGCCAAGCCCTGAGGCTTGGCTATAAGCAAGCAGCCGGGTCTGTCTCTCGCGATTGGGGACGAGCGGCCAGACGGGATGACCTTCCGCGTCGGGCGCGCTGACCGGGACGAGTGTGTCAGACCCCACCGCAATGCTCTGAAACCGGTCGGGATCGAAACGCGTCGGCGCGCCCGCGTGATAATGGCAAAGCAGGAAATCGACCTCCCCGGCGAGCATGATCTCTTCGCACGCCTCCATGCTGTCCGAGATCAGGTTGAGAGTGCCGAGTGCTTCGAGCCGGATGTGCTGACGAATCCAGCCGGGGAAGAAGGTGAAGGAGAGCGCATGCGTCGCCGCAATCGACAGGGACGCTGTTTCGCGGGTGCCGACCGCCCTCGTTTCCCGCTGCGCTCGTCGCAGGGTGCGCATCAGCTCTTCGGCGAGTGGTCGGAAATGGGCCCCCGCGGGCGTGAGGATAGCTCCCTGCGCGCTCCGCTCGAAGAGCGGAGTCCCTATCCAATCCTCCAAAGCGCGAATGCGCCGGCTGAAAGCGGGCTGAGTGACGTGACGAGCATCCGCAGCGCGTGAGAAGTTTTTCTCGTCCGCCAGCGCCAGAAAATCCCTGAGCCAATCCAGATCCATGGTGATGCCGCCCGCGCATAAGGCGATCCGAACATGGCATTGGCCAATCTGCACCGTCCAGACGTAAGCGATCCGTGGCTCACATTCCTGGGAGACGCCCATGCGCATCATCGACGTTCGCGAGATCACGCAACCGATCGCCTCGCCGATCCGCAATGCCTATATCGACTTTTCGAAGATGACCGCGAGCCTCGTCGCCGTTGTCACCGACGTGGTGCGCGACGGACGGCGCGTCGTCGGCTACGGCTTCAACTCCAACGGGCGGTACGGCCAGGGCGGCCTTATCCGCGAGCGCTTCCGCGACCGCATCCTCGAAGCCCCTCCGGAGAGCCTCCTCGACGAGAACGCCGACAACCTCGACCCGCACAAGATCTGGGCCGCGATGATGACGAACGAGAAGCCCGGCGGCCACGGCGAGCGCTCGGTGGCCGTTGGAACGCTCGACATGGCGGTGTGGGACGCGGTGGCGAAGATCGCCGGCAAGCCGCTCTTCCGCCTCTTGGCCGAACGCAAAGGCCGCGAGGCCAACCCGCGGGTCTTCGTCTATGCGGCCGGGGGCTACTACTATCCCGGCAAGGACGATACGGCGCTCCGGGCCGAGATGCGCGGCTACCTCGACCGGGGCTACAATGTCGTGAAGATGAAGATCGGCGGCGCGCCCATCGCGGAGGACCGGCGCCGCATCGAGGCGGTGCTCGCCGAGATCGGCTCGGACGCGCAACTCGCGGTCGACGCCAACGGGCGCTTCGACCTCGAGACCGCCATCGCCTACGCCAAGATGCTGCGGGACTATCCCCTGTTCTGGTATGAGGAGGCCGGCGATCCCCTCGACTACGCGCTCCAGGCGGCGCTGTCGGAGTTCTATCCAGGCCCAATGGCCACGGGCGAAAACCTGTTCTCGCACCAGGACGCCCGCAACCTGCTTCGCTACGGCGGGATGCGGCCGGACCGGGACTGGCTGCAGTTCGACTGCGCCCTGTCCTACGGCTTGGTGGAATACCTGCGCACTCTCGACGTGCTGGCGCAGTTCGGCTGGTCCCCGAGCCGCTGCATCCCCCATGGCGGACACCAGATGTCGCTCAACATCGCGGCCGGCCTCGGGCTCGGCGGCAACGAGAGCTATCCTGACCTGTTCCAGCCCTACGGCGGCTTCCCGGACAGCGTGCGCGTCGAGGGCGGCCACATCGTCATGCCCGACCTTCCGGGCATTGGCTTCGAGGGGAAATCGGACCTCATCAAGGTCATGCGGCAGCTTGCCGAATGATCCCGTGGCCTGCGGCGCCACAAGCGCCGGGGGCTCCACTCGTTCCAGCGATAAGGCAGTGGGTCGTAGGCCCGGTTACGGCACGTTTTGGAAGAATGGCGCATGTCCGATAAGAATCGAAGGCGGACCTTCAGCGCAGGGGCAGAGGACGGCCGAGTCGGACCCAAAGCCGCCAGTCCACTGGCGCGCCGCGAACGGCCGCGATGAGCAGAATGCGGTCGATCACTCGCTGCAGCGGGCGATTCATCAGCCCTTGTAAGTGGGAAGCGACCAGCCCCTGAGAATGGCGGCGGCCCGCAGTGAAAAGCCAAGAGTCACTGCCAGCAAACCTCCAACAATGGAAGGAACACCGGCCAATTCAAAGCTGACCATCAAACCAGCCGATAGCGCAGCGACCGTTACATAGAGTTCAGAACGCAAGAGGATCGACGGCTGGTTGGCCAGCAGGTCCCGTATGATACCGCCTGCGCAGCCTGTCAGCACTCCCATAGCAAAGGCGGGAAGCGGCGCACTACCGAAAGTTAGTCCCTTCGCAGCACCATAGGCAGCGTAAGCTGCCAACCCGATAGCGTCGAGCCACACGAGAGTATTGCCACCCCAGAGCCGGGGACCAGTGGTCCAAACCGCCAACCCTGCCACCAGGCAAATCAAGAGCGTTCCGTTCTGGTGAACCCAGAACACTGGAGCACCAATGAGAAGGTCCCGAAGGGTTCCTCCTCCGAGACCGGCTGCAACCGCGAAAAAACCGAACGTAACAAGGTCTGTTCGCCTGTCAGCGGCGAGGATGGCGCCTGACGCAGCGAACACGCCAATGCCGAGGTAGTCGAGAAGGCTCAACGGTAGTGACATGGATCCCTCTCACTCAAAGCCCCTCATGGCACCAGCGAGGGGCCGTCGAGACCCCGATCAGTGCCCGATGATTGACTGACGGTTGAAATTTATCGCCGGGGCGCGCTTCCTGAAAGGCGGTGCGTTTCGAGTAGCGGGCGCGGGAGCGCGGGCGTTACTGCGACGTCCGTGCGTACCGCGTCGGCGAGCCGATGCAGCACCGGGTCGCGCGATGCCGCCAAGACGTGAGATCATCTTCGTAGGTTCGGTTTCGTCCGCTACGTTCACCATTTTGCTACTGCCGACCGTATCATTAGACCTGTCGATTTCTGATACTCAGCTCATGCCGCGGCGGGGCTTCGCCAGTGGGTCCGCCCAACAGTCCGGTTAACATTCTAGTCTAGTGCGGTGAAGTTATCTCAGACTCCGCCTGGGCGGGAGCTCGCCAAGCACGCCTCAATGGCAAGTCCGGTGCGCGCAGGAGGTCACGGCTTGAACCCACCGACTTACGAGCGCCAATACCGGCAGACACTCGCGCTGGCCCGGAACGACCGATCATGAGGCGGCGTTCGAGCCGGCACCCACTCTGTCGCTCAGCATCCGAGTTTGCTGAGGATGAAGTCGTCGACCATCACGCCAGCGTTCTTGAGGAGGTCGAGGGTCTGGTTCACCGGATTTGTCACATCAGGGTGGCGCGTCCTGAACACCTGCTCGCGGGCAGCAAATGGATCGCCGCCCTCGCGGACGATCTTGTGAAGCGTCCGCGATCGGACTCGACCAGTCACCTAATCGAATCCGCTTTAATGCCGCCCCGAACGCCAGATGGAGAGGATGACCCACAGGCTGTTTACGAACGCAATCAGGTATCCGAGCAGACCAATCATCGTCAGCACCGATATCCCAAAGAGGGTCGGCCCTTCCCGCACTGTCATGGCGATCGAGGAGCCGATCACCAGGGACGCGGTCATGATGCCAACTGTGGCCCTGTCGATCGCGCTATCGAGGCGGTCGCCGAAGCTGTCCAGGCGCTTGAGGTCGAGGTCCACCCGCAGGCGACCGTGCCGCGCATCCTTGATGAGCCGGGCGATGTCGCGCGGCATCGAGGCGAGGAGGCCGAGAAAATCGCTGACCGTCGCCTGGCCGCGACGCAACGCCTCCAAGGGCTGATAGCGCTCGGAAGCGGCGCGTTCGAGAATCGGCTTGATCCTCTCGATCAGACGGAACTCTGGATCATATTGCCGGCCTAGCCCTTCGAGACTGATCAGCGCCTTGAACAGCAACGTAAGATCGGGCGGCAAGACGATTGAGTGTTCGCGCAGGATCGCCGCAACCCTGTGCAGCAGAACCCCGATCTTGAGATCCCTCAGCGATGTATCGGCATAATCGAAGGCGAGTTCGCCGAGTTCGTGGGCGAGCCGGGCCTCATCGACGCCATTGTCGCCGCGCCATTCGAGCAGCACGTCGAGCATCGTATCTTCGTCGTGCCGCACGATCCCCACCAGGAGATCGAGAATTTGGCTGCGGCGCACAGGGGAGAGGCGCCCCACCATCCCAAAATCAATGAGGGCAATGCGATTGCCGGGCAGGTACATGACATTGCCCGGGTGCGGATCGGCATGAAAGAAGCCGTCCACCAGGATCATCTTGAGCACGACGTCGGCGCCGCGTGCAGCAAGAATCGTTCGATCGAGGCCGGCCGCATCGATGGCCGCGAGATCACTGCCGCGGATGCCCTCGATATGCTCCTGCACGTTCATCACGGTGCTCGTCCATTCCCGGTATACGTGAGGAACAAGGACGTGTGGGTCGCTGGCAAAGTTGCGGGTGAAGCGTTCCGCGCTCCGTGCCTCCACAGCGAGGTCGAGCTCTCGCTCCAGCGAGCGACGGAGTTCGCTGACCACCTGAACGGGCCGGTAAGGCCGGCTCTCGGGCATCTCACGCTCGATGAGCTGAGCGAGCTGTGACAAGATCCTGAGATCGGCATCGATCTTTGCCGCAATTCCGGGACGGCGAATCTTCAGGATGACTGGCGTGCCATTCTCGAGCGCAGCCCGATGCACCTGGGCGATCGAAGCGGCTGCGTAAGGCTCGCGGTCCAGGTCGCCAAACACGTCGAACGGGGACCGGCCGAGCGCCTGCTCGATCTGCGGCAGCAACTCGTCGAAGGGCACTGGCGCCACATCGCTGTGCAGCCGCTCGAATTCCGCCGTCCAGGCCGGCGGCAACAGGTCCTCTCGGGTTGACAGCATCTGGCCGAGCTTGACGAAGGTCGGTCCGAGTTCCTCGAACGCGAGCCTCATGCGCTGCTGTGGCTCGAGATGAGCGACGTCGGCGGATTCGCCCCAATGCAGGATCTGTCCGGCGCGCGCCAGCAGTGGTGCGACCCCGGCGCGACGCACGACGTCACCGAGCCCATGCCGGATCAGGACCGAGCTGATCTCGCGCAGGCGCGACAGATCACGAACCGCGCTGAACAGCGTTGCCGGCATAGGCCGACCTATTCCCCTGTCCGGCTCTTCGAATCCGGGCGCAACGCATCCGCAATCCCGGCCAGCGCACCGCTCGCGAGCAACGCCATCCTCACACTCGCGCCCCGCAGCGTATCGAGCCCCGCGGTGGCGCCGCCCAGGCGGGCCGTCAACTCGCTCATCAGGCTGGCGACGCGGGCGCTCGCCTCGACCCCGACGCCTTGGGCATGCGCTGCGAGTCCCATGATCTCGCGGCGCAAATTCCCGCTCAGTGCGTCCGCAATGCGGCTCGCTGTCCGGACGGAGTCCTCTTCGAGCTTCCTCAAACTGATCAGGGCCTGCTTGAGGTCGTTATCAGTGAAGTCTTTGCCGCGCGCCGCGAGCCGCTCAAGAGCCTCGCGTGTCTCGGCGGCCGAGTTTGCGAGGGCGTCGTTAAGCTTCTTAACTTCATCAACGAGCAGTTCGCGAGGATCGGCAGCGCCTGGTTCGGTATCGCCGGGCGCCCGACCTGTCACGGCCCGCATTACCTCCCGGACGGCCTCGGGATCGATGCGGCCCTGCTGCAGGACTTGGCTGGTCAGATCCCGGACGCGATTTCGGATTGCTTGCTCTTCATTCGTCGTCGGGGGTGCTGAAGGTCCCCCCCATCCAGTTGGCTCGGGCATCGGTCGCCCCGTAGCTGGTCGCACCGAAGAGATTAGCGAGAATCTCGCGCGCGCCGACAAGGGAAAAGGTCCACCTCGTCACCGCCAAACCCCGGGGGCTGCTGGCTCACAAGTCTGCGGTCCTCCGGGCCGCTCGCTCAGTTTCGTCGCGGCCCTGGCGAGCGCTTGCTGTGCGCAGCCTTCGATCGCCGCGGACTTGCCCCGCCGCTACGAGCAGCCGGTCAGCTTGGTCCAGCCGAGCTGGATGGGCTTCTACTTCGGTGGCCCCTGGCGAAATAACGTTGGGGAAACCAGGGTTTCCAAGCCTGTGTCAACGCGGCCACGACATGCTCGACGAACGTCTCGAGCGCTCGGCTGCCTCGGTGGCCATCAGAGCCTCACGTCTCCCGCTGCGCCTTCGATCAGTGTCGATCTGAGGGATCGCAGCATTGAGGCTGGGCGCTCAACACACCGACTTATCATACCTCTTGAGCAGCCCGTCTCGTCGCCCTGATCCAGGCTAAGAGCTGACGGCGCTTGTCAATCGCTTTGCCCATGAAGTTGCTATGACGAAAGTTGCATCTGTCGCCCGATTCCGGCCCGAAGAAAAGGCATAAAGGACAGGCCGTCCTTGAACTGGAATTCCAGCGGAATCGTCGGACAGCGTGCCGAAGCCAAAGTCTGGGGAGGCATCGAGGTCAGCCAAAAGGCCTCACGCTGGCCACGTTGAATTTGCCTGCACGTGAAGGAACCCACACGACGGCGGGCGCGACTTATGCGGTGCTGGCCTACGTGGATCTACGAGCGTCAATGATCTGCCCACCATCGTCCGCCGAAGCAGGCCTCATGCTGGCTAGCAGCGGGTTGTCAGCGGACGACCACTTCGATCGACGCGGATGTTGCCCGCACGATCAGCCACATAGCAATTCCCCGGGGGAAGTGCGCCCAACTGGGAAGGGCTCCTGGGGGCTGTTGCGGCTGCTCCGATCCCTGCCCCAACCACGGCACCCACTGGACCGCCGACAACAGCACCTGCGGTGGCGCCGGCCGCTGTGCCGGTCGCCTGCTGTGGAGAGGCGCAGCCTGCGACAGCAAGGCACAATGCGCTGATAAGCACCAGATTCTGCATTGCTTCCTCCATCGGAAACGCGGATTTGGAAGAACGCTCCAAATGCACTCAGGTTCAGACCACGGTTTATGCCCGCTAAAACGGTCAGGAGATCCGTACCCCTCGCATGCAGCGAGCCATTGGCTTAGCCCTTTTTTACGGTTGACGCCTCAATCCATGGCGCCAGGCGGTACGCCAAGCGCCGGACAGTTACAGCGTGCGGAACCGCTCGGCTCGTCCGCCGGCGGCGGCACCATCAGCGACCAGTTCCGGCGAATGGGACAGAAATTGTGGGGCGTCCAAAGCAACGCCCGATGGGTGCCCCTAACTATAACTATCCTGCTTGAACTGGGCCGCACACCGGCCTCGATGGCACGGCAAAGCGGCGACAGGTTAGACCAGGCTTCCCTGATGCGCAAACTGCCTTCGAATTTCAAATGATCCAGCGGTCCCACCCACCATAATGCTCATCGCTGCGCTGGCCGCGCGGAAGGCTCAAAGCGACAAGCGCGAAACCCAGGCCTAGATTCACTGCGTAGGCAGCTGTGTTGCCCCCCTCCAGCATAAAAGGTGAGAGCGCGATCCACAGCCCCAAGGGAATGTTCAGCAGCCTTACAGCTCGGGCGACCTCCGCCCATGCCGTCACGGCGATCACAATGACGAGGCAACCCGCGATATGGTCACTGAAGTAAAGCAGCGGTTCGGTGCCAAGCACGAGTGGCGTACACAGGAGAAACACGCCGATCCCCGTGCTTGCGACGAGTGTCCAGGGGTAGGTCGTGCCACCCTCTACAAATTCACGCAGGATGCGCGAAGGCGGAAGGTCCAGACCTTGTGTCCGGTCGCGCTCATCGGAGAAGGCCGGCCCTCCAAAGAAGAGGGTGCGCCAGAAGGAACGGCCCGCGCGATGGCTCTGCCACAGGTACTGCGCCGTCGCGAGCACCTCGTCGATCGAGTACGGTACCAGGGCCACGGTGATCGCCGCCTGGATGAGGCAGAGCGTGCAAAGCGCCCCGATGATGGTGGGCTGGATGATGATGAACCCGACGCTCACCGCACCGAGCGGCACGACGAGCAGCCCAAACAGCAGCACGAGCCACGGCATGGTTCGCCAGCGACGCTGGTCGCCGACTGCACCGGTGAGGACATCGAGAGCATACGCCACCGCCCCAAACCCGGCATCCGCGATCGGAAAGGCTTTCGAGACGCTTGAGGTCACGACCGCTTCGGAGCCATTCAGGTTCTCACCACCCCTGAAGAAGGGATCCCACAGCCCGTCGATGTGACCGAGCTGATAAGAACTCAGGTACCGTGACACAAGCAGCCCGACGAACGCGAGCGCCACGATCGGAGCGCGTTGCACGTAAGAGGAAGGCGAGTACGACCAGCCGAGTGGTAGGTCTGCGGAGGAGGCCAGCGCGTCGCGGCTGATCCCCGGTTGCGGCGGCACGAGGACTGCGAACACGATCACGAGCATGCCCACCAGCGTGTCGACCGAGTAGGCTCCTGCGCTGGTCGTCCAGAACACCAATGGCGCAAACAGCAGCCACACGCCGACGAGGCTCGTCGCCCACGGGGCCCAGGATCGGGCTCGTCGAAGCGCAAGGCACGAGAGTACGATGACGGCCGCTCCGCTCGCCAACTCGCTCCAGCCAAGCCAAGCATTGCGGATCTCCGGCGGCGGCAACTCCCAACCGGCAGCCGGAGGCGGCGAGAGGCCGTCGAGATCGAACAGGCCATGGCAGAACGGGCTGGCGATGAGCCAAGCACCCAAGGCAATGTTGGCGAGATGCGCCCAGAGCGTCGCAGCGTGCTCACGTCGAACCGCATCCTCTGCCGCCTGCAAGGACGGATCGTCGCCGCGCGGCAGACGGGCGGCAGCCTCCTGCAGCTCGGTATCGGCGGCAGCGACGATGGCGGGATTGAGCTTGTTGTCCCGATACCAGTCCGTTGCGTCGTCCTTCAGGGCCTTGATCATGGCCGGCAGAGTCGCAAGGAGCGAGTGCCTCGGCGACCAGCCGAGGAGAGATCGCGCGCGGCTGGTGTCGAGCTCGTAGTGGTCATCGGCAATCTCGACCATCCACGGGCGGACGAACGGGTCGTGCGCGAGCACCTCATCCTGAACCCAGGCGCCGGCTTCGACGAGAGGCTTCGGCAGCGGCAGCACGGGCCAAGGCTCACCATGCACCAGTTCGCCGATGCGCTTCTGCAGAACCTCATAGCTCGGGGCCTCTGGTTCCCCCAGGAGCAGCGTGGTTTGCGGCGGTAGCGTCGCCCGGCGGTCGATCACGCGCTCGACCGCATCGACCAGATCGTCGAGATGCAGGTATGGCTGACCGTGCGACGGATCGCCGGCAAACAGATAGCCGGTGGGCTGGCGCTCGAAAATTCGAGCGATCTGCTGAGCGAGAAAGGCAGCGCGGCAGCGCTCGTCGTAAACGCCGGCGGCCCGTAGGATCACGACCGGGATGCTGCCCCGCTCTGCGTGCACGACCTCTTCCGCAGCGACTTTCGAGCGCGGATAAGGCCACTTCGGTTCGAGCGGCCAGTCTTCGGTGATGGGTCGTCCCGGCTCGGTCGGGGCATGCACCAACAACGTACTCGCGAGCACGAACTGCTCGATGTTATCGAATTCTGCTTGAAGAGAGCGCAGCAGACGGCGAGTGCCCTCCACGGTCACGGCTTGGTACTTCGGGTTGTCCTCTCCTGAGAGATCGTAATAGGCGGCGAGATGGACGACGGAGGCAATGCGCGTACCGACCCGGTTGCGCACCGCTTCCATCGCGTTTTGAACCGCCCCATCCGACGTGAGATCCACGAGGATCGTCTCGACATTCTCGACCGGACGCTTGGGTTGTTCAGTATCAAGCCCGACGACGCGATACGTACGGACCAGATGCGCCGCGATAGCTTGGCCCAGAAAACCACTCGACCCGGTGATGAGGACGACCGGACGCGCCATTGACAGCTCCTTTCCTAGCACCTGGCGGTGGGTCCCGGCGCTGGTGTTGCGTACTTCGTCTCACAGACTTGTCCAGTCAGCCCCCAAGGTCGCAGGCGCCCTGAGGTGGCTACTTTACACTCTCGACGTCCTCGTGGGCGACCAACCAAACTCGCGAAGTATCAGCGGCCGCTTTGATGGCCCGGGACACGATTGGTCGGAGTGAGCTCTTACCACGCTCTACGGCCATACATGCTCCAGTTGCATGAAGGGCCGGTAGGGGGAAAGCAGTCTCGCGAGCCGTGGTTCCTGTGTGAGTGTCAGTGCCGGGAAAGTGCTCCCGTTGCAATGAATGCGATCGGAATGCACCGCCTCAACCAGCCTGAGGTCTTGCGGTCCGACGACGTGCGCTGGTCGCAACCGATGGACGGCGTAATTCTGATCCGAGTGCATACACCGAGCTCGCACCAGGATCCGCCAAGCTCCAGCCCCATTTCGCGATCGGGTGTGTCCACCCGCCTTGGGAACCGTGCTCACGCGAGGGAGTTTTTCGCATGAGTGACTGAGGCCCGGGAGGTGCGCCATGAGCGCGAGCGGTCTCGACGTCTTCGACAAGACTCTACAAACCACTCACCTTTGGCTGAAAGACATCATGGCGGTCACTGGGGCGGACCGGCAGGTCGCCTGGCACGTGCTTGGCGCAGTCTTGAGGGCCGTACGGGACCGGATTCCACTGGATCTCGCCGCGCATCTAGGCGCCGAGCTCCCGATCCTGGTGCGCGGTACCTACTACGATCAGTGGCGTCCTGAGCTGCAGCCGGAGCGGTATCGTTCGCTCGACGAGTTCCTCGAGCGCGTGGTGGCAGGCCTCGGAGCGATCCGTCCTGTCGATCCGCGCGACGCGGTCAGATCTGTTTTCAATGTTCTCGACCGGCACCTTCCTGAGGGACAAGTCAGAAAGGTTCGTGACGCCTTGCCTGAAGACGTTCGTGCACTTTGGGCTGGAGATGGGTCGTCAGTTGAAGTCGAGCTCGAGCGTGATCAGGAGCCTTCGAGCGGCCAAGCGTAACCAGAAGAGCTTCTAGGCGATGTCATTGTGCCCGGAGCTGGGATCACTCGATCAGGTAGCGGCTTTCGCGCCCGGCCGGTTCGTCGCGCGCCTGCGTTGGGAAGGCTGAACCCATGCAACCTGAGGATCTGAGTTTCCGGGATCGTGCCCATGCCGGGCGCCAGCTCATCCCGCGCCTGATGATCTATGTGGCGCAGTACCCTGTCGTTCTGGCCCTTCCGCGTGGCGGCGTGCCGGTGGCGTTTGAGGTCGCCAAGGCTTTGCAAGCGCCGCTCGATCTCGTCTTCGTGCGCAAGATCGGGGCACCCGGCCATGCCGAGTTCGGCTTAGGGGCGGTTGTGGACGGAGCCCATCCGCAGGTCGTGTTGAACGAGGAGGCGATCGGCTACCTCGACGTGCCGCCGGGCTATATCGAGGAAGAGACTCAGCGGCAGCTGGAGGAGATCGAGCGCCGGCGCCAGCACTATCTGGCGGGCCGGCGGCCGATTGACGTGGAGGGCCGGGTCGCCATCGTGGTCGACGACGGCATCGCCACGGGCGGAACCGTACGTGCCGCGTTGAAAGGGTTATCACGCGCCCGGCCTGCCCGGCTTATCCTGGCCGTTCCCGTTGCGCCAAAAGACACCATCGACCGCCTGAGGCGGGAGGCGGACGAGGTGGTCTGCCTGATGACGCCGGAACCGTTCTACGCCGTGGGCGAGCACTACGATGATTTCCATCAGACCTCGGATCGGAAGGTGACCGCGCTGTTGGACGAGGCCCAACGTTGGAACAGGGAGAGCATCCCATGAACCTCGATACTTTCCGTGACATGTATCTTGCAGAACTCCAGGAACTGCGCAGCGTCGAAGCCCAGCTCGTCGAGGCTCTGCCGAAGATGGCCGACATGGTAAGCCACCCGGAGCTTAAGCAGGCTATTCAGACCCATTTCGATGAGACCCGATCGCAGCAATCCCGTCTCGATGAGATCCTGCGACGGCACAACGTGGATCCCCGCGAGCACGTTGATCAAGCCATGCAGGCAATGCTGCGGGAAACCGAGAAGTGGGCCGGCATGGTCCAGGATCAGGATCTGCGCGATGCCGGCCTGATCGCATCAGCGCAGCGGGTCGAGCACTATGAAATCGCGGTATACGGGTCACTCGCCACCTGGGCCAAGCAGCTCGGGCTGCAGGACGATCTGCAGGCACTGCTCGCCATCCTCGAGGAGGAGAAGCGCACGGATGAAAAGCTGAGCACGCTCGCCAAGCGCGTGGTCAATCCTGACGCGGCCGCAACCTAGACCGCCGGATCACGGCAAGGCGTGGAGGGAGTGGAGCCATGGCGCTTACGATTACCAGTCCGGCGTTCAAGCACGGCGAAGTCATCCCGACGAGGTACACCCATGACGGCGACAACATCTCGCCGCCGCTGGAGTGGCATGACGCTCCGCCTGAAACCCAAAGCTTTGTGCTGTTGATCGAGGATCCCGATGCGCCCTCGGGCACGTTCCGGCACTGGACGATGTACAACATCCCCGCCGGCGAGGCGGGCCTTCCGGAAGATGCGGCGGGCCATGGGCCCGGTGGGGCGGGGGAGGGCGTCAACGGGTTCGGCAACGCCCGCTATGATGGCCCGCAGCCGCCGAGGGGACACGGGCCGCACCACTACCATTTCAGGCTGGCCGCCCTCAACGTGCCGCGGCTCAACATTCCGGCTTCGGCGAAAGCCGAGCACGTGTGGGCGAAGGCGCAGCCTCACATCATCGCCGAGGCGGAGGTGGTCGGCGTCTATGAGCGGTGAAGGTACAGGCGCTCGGAGCTGAGGTTTCGCGATGACGGATGGGACAACCAGAGTCTGGAGCGCGCCAGTGATTGTATCCACCGCTTCTTGTACCCACTATGAGACTGGTTGGCCAAGGAACCGCCTCCTGAAGCGAAGAAACGTAGAAACGGCGACGGCTGCACCACGGTTCCGCAGGCCAGCTTCATCCACACTGAAGCGAGCAATCTCCATCACTGGCTCTGACGGGGCCACCGTCTGTTGATCTCGTCGTTGGACGGGGCTTGCATGCGCGCGAGGGCCGTGTTCTCGGCGCGGTAGCGCAGGTAGGCTTGGACGTCGTCGACGGCGCTTGAACCAACGCTCGCCTCTGCCCTCACCGAGACGCTTCCATTCCAGGACCCACGCTGCGCGCGGCATTCACCGATGCGCTGTTGGCTCGGCTGATCGAGAGTGGCGGACTCCAGTCACGCCAGCACCGCCAAGTCGACCCGTAGAGTGGAGTTGCCACACGATCGGCCGTGGGTGGAAGGGGCGCCTGGGGACGAATTAACGTGCGCCTTGGGAAGACAGAGAAGTGCAACTGCACCACCGGATCGCGCGTCGCTGCTTTCAACGCCTCTGAATGGTATACTCACCGCTGCGAGAAGCATAGCGGCAACGCTCATGCCAGACTCTGTGACGCCTCCCGACCCTCGGGACAATCGGCTCCTGGCCGCGATGGAGCCAAAGGACTTCGCGCGCTTAGAACCCTATCTTGAGACGGTGGACCTCTCGCGCGGCAAAATTCTCTATAAACCCGGCCAGACCATCACCTTCGCCTATTTCCCCCACGACAGTGTCGTCGCGCTCGTGACCGTTCTGGAGGATGGCGGCTCAGTTGAAGTCGCAGTGTTTGGACGTGAGGCGGTCTTCGGGTTTGTCAGCGCGTTCATCTCCCGTGAGAGCCTGGGGTGCTACATTGTGCAACTCCCGGGGACGGCCTCGCGCATCTCCGTTGAACGCTTGCAGGACGCGGTAGAGGCCAGTCTTCCGCTCCGGCAACTCTTGCGCCTGTTTATCGAAGCGCTGCTGGCACAGACGTTTCAAACCGTTGCGTGCAATACCGTTCACAGTGTCGAGGCACGCTGCTGCCGCTGGATTCTGAGCACGCGCGATCGTGTCGATGATGACCGGCTGCCGCTCACCCATGAGGTCCTGGCGGAGTTGCTCGGGGTGCATCGTTCCACGATTTCGCTCATAACTCGCAGGTTGCAAACGGCGGGTTTGATCACCCAGAGCAAGGGAGCGATCACGGTAACCGACCGGGCCGGGTTGGAAGACATCGCGTGCGAATGCTACCGGGTCATTCGCCGGAACTTTGAACGTCTCCTGCCCAAGACCTACACTCAGCCGTGATCGGGCTGGGCACTCGTCCATTGAGCATCTGTTGGGTCCACAACAGACCCACCTCCGCGAATCAGCGATAAGTTAAGCCCACACCCAGAAAGTCAAGTTGGACAAAGGAAGGAACGATCGTGCTCGATTGCAAAACGAGTGACATTCGCATCGGTGACGAAAGACGAGGTGCAGCCGCTTTTCCAGTCTCTGCTCAAGACCTTGGCAGACCTCGATTTCGATTATGAGCGGGAGCGGAAGCGCGTGATCAGTTCGACCGAGGACCCGGTCCTGAGATCGCGCCTGCTCTCCAAGTTACGGGAGAGACACCGCGAGCGGCGCGAACCGTACATCCAGCATCTCACGATCCTGCAAGAGCGCCTGATGCCGGCGTAGAACCACTGAGCGGGAGCTCGGGGTCATCGCAGCGTGGAACAGCAGGCGCAGGGTCTTGCCGAACCGAACACCGGCCCAGGACACAAGCAATGGAGAAGAACATGGCGCACCAGAAAAATGCGGCACAGGAGAGTGTTACGGATCTTCGTGCCGAGTTTCCCAGCCGGGCTCTTATGGTGGGAGCCGAGACGTGGTGGTCAACAGTGACGGAATACCAGCAGGAGGTCGGGCGCTTCATCTCAGATCGGTTGAACAAAGATGGCGAGGCCGTCCGGCGAACTCTGGCATGCGGGAACTGGACCGACGCCGTCGGAATCCAAGCACGGTGGGTCGAGGAAGCCCTTCGCGACTACAATGCCGAGATCAGCAGGCTGACCGGCGTCTATGCAAAGCGGGCGGCTTTGGCGGTGAGAGACGAACGTCGTAGCTCATAACCCGGGGAGGAGACGCTCAGGGAGGCAAACCGGCAGACGACCGCGTTATGCCGCCCACTCTTATCGATAGGCTCGTTTCCCAACTGGTGAAGGTCGTCAGTGGTGGCTGCCCAGCCGAATATGCTCGTTACGCGATAACCTCTCGCCGGCTCTTGAGTGGGGGCTATGGCCCATCGGAATAAGAGCGGCGCCGCCGCCGCGATGACCTCGACACGGCCGATGACGCGCATTGAGATCCGCTTCTGTGACCTCATGGCCAGAGGACATTCGCGCCGTTTACGTCGGGACGTCTACCTTGTGATGAGAACGGCCTCGCGCGACCAGGCGTGCTCGGCGATGGCGCGCATCAGGCAATCCGCGCAATCCGCGCGACTGATCCGGCCGCCGTGAACGCCGTGAGGTCGGTCAGGACGCGGTGCTGCCCGTTCGCGGCCCATTGCGCACCGCGCCAGCGCTCGGTCGCCCGCATCGTGGTGACGGTCTTCGATGCGGTGTACTCGCCGAGAAGCGACGATCCGAACCTGTTGGCGCGGGTTGTCTACGATGAGGCAGGGCAGACTAATGGACGAACGTTGAGCGTGCAATGATGGAGCTGCGGATCAAAAGTCAGTGAAGACGTGAGCGGTCAGCCACCTGCACACCGTCGGCACTTCGAGGCCTTCTCGACCTCTAGTTTAAAGGTACGATAAGACGCCCAACTCATTCAGAAAGAAGGCTTTTTTGCTGGAGCTATTGGAACCGAAGCTCAGCACCAGCGTTGCCTCTATAGCGCAGCTTATGCGCTGATTGATCGTGAGGCCTGCTATGAAGTCGATCTCGGAGATGGCTCAGAGCATTACCGCCTCGATCAAGCGCGTGGCTGGCCGATTGACGGGTCGGGGAAGCAATTCCCAGTCCACACAGTCGTCTGGTAAAAGCCACAGCTCGACGGCGAAGAAGTAGTTCTGAGCAGGGGTGGGGTGTCCCACTGTGGGCATCCCCGCCTTGAATCAGTTCGTTCTCATGTGGACCGCTCACAGCCTCTCCAACCCAGAGCTTCGTCATCACCGCCGACGACAAGTCCAAGAACCGTGGCGGGCAGCCGACCCCGAACTATTATTGGCGGGATCTCGTGCCGGTCAGCGTCATAAGCTCGGCTCGGACTGCGCGGCGGGCTCGTTCAACAGTTATTGTGGGCACGCGTTAGGTGATCCATGAGGGCCGACGCAGGCCTTTGGCAAGATTTGGGATCACATGGAGGTCTTCCGCGGGGAGCCGTGTACCGCAGGCTCCCCTACAGCAAGGAACATCGCAAGCGCGCATTCACGCGGGAGATGATCCGCCCGTCGGGCGTGAAGACGCCAAATTCGAACACTCCCCTGTCATAGGCGTGGCGCAGATTGCGGGAACGGCAAGTCATAACCATATGAGAACGCGAGTAAATTAGGAGTTGCCGATGCGTAGTCTGGACCGCCGCATACAGGGGAACCGATCAGTAGGACGGAGGGATGCGCAGGGGACCGTGCGCATCCAGGACTTCGGCGACGAGGTGCACCTATGGTTCGAGCAACGGGTGCCCTGGCCGATCGCCTTGGAGATCCTGAGGGAGCTTAAAGCTCCAGGTCCCGCACCCGATGCGACGAGGCGTTCGCGTCACTTGCGTCCGAGAAGGCAGACCTCCATGAAGAGACCGGCGGAGCGCTCAAAGGAGAGGCAGGCCGCCTAAGGATGAGGAACGCCGATCGAAGAGGCGAATCCGGTTGCTTGGCGTCATATCGGCCGGGTTGTTCATCGAACACCTCGTCAAAGAGGGCGAAGTTTCATCGGAGGCGAGGATGGCCGTCGCGTAGCGAGGGACACCGCGCACGCACATCCATGACACGGCGCGCCAACTCAGCCGGCGTCTTGGGCGCATGGAGGGTCGACGGCATGCACGACGCGTGCTTCGCGAAATTAGGTCCAGTCCTGAAACACCGCTCTCCTGATCTCGGCTCTGCCGCGGGTGCGAGCAGCCTTAGCACCCGCTGCAGATGCTCCTGCGCGCGGGGGTGGGGGCTCGGTTCAAAGCGTCGATCTTCTTATGTGTTCAAGCTGGTCCGGGCGGCTCCTTCTCGCACCGGACGATGAGGCGGTAGTCATCCCATTTCAGCTCGCGAAACCACCCCGTCGGAATTTCGCGAGCGAGGACTGGCTGACACGGGCGGATTGAGGCCCGCCGGCATGCGGCCGGTCGCGTGTTCACGCTTAATCCGCCCCGATCAAACATCTAGCGCGCGGCGGGCTCGGTGGCGCGCTCAAGCGCCCTTCGCAGCTCGTCCATTTGCGCCCCAAAGCCCTGCCAGTCTCCCGCCTTCAACCGCTCCATCGCCTGGTTATAGTGGCTGAGAGCCTCCCGGGCTCGACCAGCTTCCGACGGCACGATGAAACCGGGAGGCGGCCCTCCCGGGCGCGGGGGGCGGTGAGCAGGCTCCATAAAGAGAGCCGCTAGCGCCTGACCAAGCGTCTCCTCCATCACGACTTGGTCGCCATACGAGGCGATCACACGTTTGAGTTCCGGGATCTGTCCCGTCGACGCACGGAGATACAGCGGCGACACGTACAGAATGGAGTTACCTATCGGGATCACGTGGAGGTTCCCGCGGATGACCCGCGAGCCGAGCTGATTCCACAGGGAGAGTTGCTGCGAAATCGCTGTGTTCTGGTTGATGCGCGCCTCGATCTGGAAAGGACCGTAGATAAGCTTGTCCTTGGGGAACTCATACACGATCACCTCGCCGTAATGAGGCGGGTCACACCGAGCCGCCAGCCATGCGATCATGTTGTCTCGCTGGCTCGGAACCATCGGGAGCATCAGGATGTTTTCGGCCTCCCTCTCACCGGGCAGGCGCATGATCATGTAATACGGCGCCATCATCGTGCCGCTGCTGTCCGTCGGTTGGCGGGGAAACTGCCACAGGTCCTCTCGATTATAAAAGACCTCCGGGGTGTCCATGTGGTACGCCGCGTAGGCGCGCGCCTGGATCAGGAAAAGATCCTCTGGATAGCGAATATGCCTCTTCAGGTCCTCCGGCATATCATTGAAGGGCTTGAAAAGGCTCGGAAACACTCGCTGGTATGTTGCGGCAACCGGGTCTGACGGATCCACGAGATAGAAGTCGACCGACCCATTGTAAGCATCGATGACGACCTTCACGGAATTGCGAATATAATTGAGCCTCGCGTTGGTCGAATATGGGCTCGCATAGGGGAAGTAATTGCTCCTCGTATACGCATCCTGCACCCAAAACAGTCGGCCCTCGCTGACCACGATGTAGGGGTTGCGGTCGAGCAGGAGGAAAGGAGCAATCGTCTCCACGCGGTGTTGAATATTCCGACGGATCATGATCCGGCTGTCGTCAGTGATGTAGTTGCTGATCAGGATATTCGGATCACTGAAATACCAAGCGAAGATCATCCGTTGGGCGGCACCGCCCAAAGCGACACCGCCTGTGCCGCCATACCGTGCGTAGACGTTGTCCTTGCCCTTGGGATAATCGAACTCCGGGGTGCTCGCCTTTACGATAACGTAGGTGTCAGTCAGCTCACCGTAATAGATCCGGGGTTCGACGACGTGTGGTCCGCCACTGGCAATCGGCGGAATGTCCTGGAGATAGAAAACCGGCAGCCCTTCTGCACTTTGGCGGGTGACCGGGCTCATAATCACACCGTTCCCGTGCGTGAACAGCACATGACGGTTGACCCAGGTCTGAGCATTGGGCGGGAGGAGCGCGGACTCAAGCTCCCGAGCGGACAGCATCACCTGCCGATATGCGCCGTCGAGCCAGTAGCGATCTACATCCACGTCCCGGAACTTGTAGTAGGTGCGGATCTCTTGCAGTTGGCCATACGTGGCCATCAACGGCTGCTCATCCCAGAGACGAATGTTGTCGATCGTGGCTTGGTTGGCCTCGAGCGAGTTGACGGTGAGGTTCTGGTCGACAGGGAACGTCTGGGCGGTGATTCGATGGAGGTTATAGGCTTGACGGGTAAGAGTGATGTTCTGCTGCAGGTAAGGCTTCTCCAATTCCAGTTCATTGGGTCTCACGACCAGGCGCTCAAACAAGGCGGGGAATACCTCGGCAAGTAAAAGCGCGGTCCCAAAGACCGCCACCGCCGCTGCAACCGGAAGCGTGTACGTGCGCGCCCATAGATTGGCCCATGCCGCAAGAGAGGCCAACAAGGCGAGCGCGATCAGCACCCAAAGGACCGGCAGCTCGACGTGCAGATCGGTGTAACTTGCGCCCACCACGACGCCGTTGTCACCATACAGCAGGAGATAGCGGTCCAGCCCATAAGACCACGCTTTCACGGTGAAGAAGACGCCGAGTAAAGCGGAGCCATGGGCAATCGCGGTTGGGGACATCCTCCGATGTGGGCCCGCAAGTTCGATATGGCTACGCAGCCAATACACGGTTCCGGCCGTGAGAGCACTCAAGGCGAGCGTCAACATGCTCCAATTCTTGAGAGCGACATAGGCGGGGAGCGAGAAGAGGTAAAAGCCAATGTCGTTGTCGAAGACGGGATCGCGTTGGCCGTAGGGCACCTGGTAAACAAACTGCAAGAGAACGTCCCAGTTGGTCATCTCTCCGGCGGCTAGCAACCCAGCGAAGACGACAGCCGCACCTAAAATCACGAGAGGGAGTCGTCGGCGCGCGAAGTCCGGAAGGGCTGCGGGCAGCGGCGCATGCACACCGATCGCGTACAAGTTCTAGGGAGCGGCCGGTCATCTGGCTTCGTAACTTGGGATGCGAGCCAGCCGTTCAACCAGACGATGAACGCGGTTGCCGCGAAGACGGTCAGGAACAACGAGGCCCTGGTGCTAAAGACCGTCCAGAAGATGTCGAGGTAGCCCAAGGCCGAAAACCACGCCCAGTCGACCGCAAGGTCAAAGACAATGTCCAAGAGAGTTACGCAGGTCACGAGGGCAGTTGCCGCGACCGAGACACGTCTCCACGGCATCGTCCACCTCCCTCAGGCGGCTTCGCGGGCCTGCTTATGACGGCGTGGCACCCGAAGTCTGAGGTAAAATATAAGAGGAAAAATGGCGACGAACACCAACACAGTGGCCGCACGTTACCTGCCATAGCCGCAGGAGAAGTCTGTGCTCGCGGCAGCCCGCGAGCATCCCTTTTTTGAATTCGTGACAGGAAGAGAAGATGACCGAGACGACCACTGAAGCCGACCTCCACCCGCGCCCGCAGCTGCGCCGCGCCCGCTGGATTGACCTGTGCGGCTCCTGGGAATTCGCCTTTGACGACAACGATTGTGGACTCTCCGGACGCTGGTTCGAGCGGACGGAACCCTTCGAGCGCGAGATCGTCGTCCCGTACCCGCCCGAAAGCAGGCTGTCCGGCATTCATGAGACCGGGTTCCACCCGGTCGTGGGGTATCGCCGCGAGGTGCGGATCGAGGAGGCGGACCGTCGGGACCGGCTTGTCCTCCACTTCGATGCCGTCGATTACAAGGCGTCCGTCTGGGTGAACGGCCGCTTGGCCGTTGAGCACACCGGAGGGCACACCCCGTTCTCGGCCGAAAATCAATGCCCTGCTCGCCCCCGGGGACCTCCAGGTCATCGTAGTGCGTGCCGAGGACCAACCGCGCGATTTGCAGCAGCCGCGCGGCAAGCAGTACTGGGAGGAAAAAGCCCGGCTACATCTGGTATCACCGCACAACCGGCATTTGGCAGCCCGTCTGGCTCGAGCCGCTCCCGCGCATCGGCGTTGCCGAGCTACGCTGGACGC
>CAWDDI010000028.1:0-87181 GCA_963800985.1 uncultured Alphaproteobacteria bacterium
CCGAGGACAAAGGCCGCCGCTCTGGCTGCTCCCCGGAAGGGCGGATCGTGGTGCCGCAAGCGCCAGGGATGACTTCGGACGGGCCCGCGAAGGTTTCGGCCCTCCCGGAGGGTTTTCTCGGACAATTCGGTTGGGAGACGACGCGATCCCGATCCCGGTGTTTACGTTACGTTAACCATATTGGGAGCAGCCTTCCCGGGCAGCAGCCGATTCGATGGCTCTCGGCGTCGCCCGAGGGACCGGCTCCATAAGCTCTGCAGGAAGGCCTGCAGATCGAGCAGCTGCTCGCGGGGGTACGCCCATGCTGATGGTCGCGTGCATCTGGCGCGTCTGTTTCGCGTGTCTCTCGGCAATCGTGCACCGTCCGGCCTGCATCGCGCTGCGGGAAGCCGGCGGCTTTTCGTCCGGGGGACGGCGATGATCGATCTCCGCCGTCGGCGCCAGGTCCACCGCCTTTCCGTGCGGATCGTCCTGACATGCATCTGCGTCGCGGGCGCAGCGTGCTCGGCGCTTGCCTTGCTGCCTGTCCCGTGATGGCCGGGACGCGAACCCACGGGGTGGCTTTACGATATCGGCGTCGCGGGCGCGGCGTGCGCGGCATTTGCCTTGCTGCCTGTGCCCTGATGGCCGGGACGCGAACCCACGCGGTGGCTTTACGGTATCGGCGTCGCGGGCGCGGCGCTTGCCTTGCTGCGGGTGTCCCGAGGGTCCGGGACGCGAAGCCACGCGGTGGCTTTCGGATTTTCCCTTCGACCGATTTCGCGGCGGCGGTCATCTGCGGCGTCGTAGCCTGCATCGGCCCACGTTGCGTCGTCTTTCGCGCAATTCTTTTTCCGCCCGCACGGTCAGAGCCGGTGGTGACCAGCGGAGCAAACCAGGGTGAGCTTTCATGCACGTCCTTTCATTGGTGACCCAGAAGGGCGGCACCGGGAAGAGTACGCTCGCCGTCTCCCTGGGCGTCGCAGCCGAGGAACGTGGGATGCGGGTGTCGATCCTCGACACCGACCCGCAGGGCACGGCAAGGTCGTGGTCTCTCCGCCGGTCGAGCAACAGCCCGGAAGTGGACGCCACCACATCGGGCTCTCTCTCTTCGCGCGTGAGCGCGCTGGAGCGACAGGGCTACGATCTTGCCATCGTGGATACGCCGGGGGTCGCCGCCCCGGCCGCTTCCGCGGCGATGCGAGAGGCCGACCTGTGCCTCATCCCGGTGCGGCCGAGCATTGCCGACATCGAGGCCGCGCGGCCCACCGTGCGGCTCCTCGTCGAGCGCGACAAGGCCTTCGCCTTCGTGCTGAACCAGTGCCCCGGCGGGGGCCGCACGACCCGAACCTCGAGTGCTTTTCGCGGCCTGCAGGTGATCGGGTGCGTCTGCGAGCCGACGCTCGCGCTCCGGTCCGACCATATGGACGCCCTGGCGTTCGGCCGCGGGGTGACGGAACATGCAAGACGGAGCAAGGCGGCCGCCGAAACGCGCGCCGTTCTGGACTGGGCACTCGCCCGCATGAAGGGCCGCTCGTCCGCCCTGGAGCATTCGATTCGAGCGAGAGCGTGACGCAGGTGCGCGCCGGCGGGCATGCTGCACACCCACCTGGCACACCATGGCTACGAGCCACGGGGATCTGCAGCGTTTGGCCCGTGGCGATGCGAGGTCGCGCGGATCCGGTTCTGCATCCGAGGAGCTACAAACGTCCGACCGGGATGCTTCGCCCTTCGCGAGGGGCCGCGTTGGTCAGGGTGTCAGATCGAGCGCTTCGACGATCCGCACGTAAGGTATCTCAGCCTTATCGTTGACTTCGCGGACGAGGTCCGGATTCGAGGCTTCGAAAAGGCACATCGATCGTTCTTCGCCGGGAACAAAGGTCGACCGGATGTAGCGAACAGGCTTGCCGTGCGTGGAAAACTCGCCCGATGTGTCGATCGCTCGCCGCTGGGCCGCGGCAAGCTGGTCCATGGTGATACCCTTCAGCTCACGTTCTACCATGTAGACGGCCATCTTCCTCTCCGTTACCGACAAGTTGATCGCAGGACGCGGTCGCGGATACGCTAGCACTGCGCCGCCGCATGGGCGAGAATTTTAAGAAATCCACTGCAGAGGAGCGATCGAGGCTCCGTTGCAGCCCAGCTTGCGTGGCGCGAGAGGCCTCCAGACGAGACTTGCTAGCTCAGGTTCGTCCGCGACGATGTCCTTCAAGCGCGGCATGCATCGAAAGTTCAGCCGGTTGACGATCCGCTGCATGTGCGCGCAGATTCGACGACGCGCGGCACACCGTAAGGAATGCCGGGAGTGCCTTGCGCGTCGAATGCAGGACTTGAGGGATGCTGTGAACTCAGTCCGGAGAACTGCGTTTGCGATGCGACTCGCGTTTTCGTGGAGCGACGGTGACCGGCACGCGCCGAGTTGAGTGAGATAGATCACCAACGGGGAGCGACCGCTCGCTCGTCTCAGCGCAAGTCACGGATCGTCAGATCCGGACCGGCGGCTTTTCCGGCCCGCGAAGGCCGATGCCGCACCTCCGCGCCCCGGAGGCCGTCGATCGAATCACGGGAGACACGCCGAGCCGGGAACAGCACGTTCGAGAAAGCGTTTGGGTTACGGCTCAGCTTGAATGCGAAACGGTGCCGCGAGCCGCAAAGGAGACCGCGATGAGACATCTCACAGCCCTAGTCGCCTCCCTGTTCTTCACCACGTGGGCCGCGTGGGCCACCACGACCTCGCCGACCACTCCGACACCTGCGCCCGGAGCCGGTACGCCTGCGCCCGGGGCCGGCGGGATGGCGGACTATTGGTGGATTATCGTGCTCGTGATTATCGCTGCTGTCGCGATCTGGTACTTCATGCGGCGAAACAGAACGACTCTGTGACTCGGCCGGCGGCCCGCTCCGAAGGGGCACGCTTCGAGCACTAAGTAAGAAGGGCTCGAGGAACGTGTCCTCGGGCCCTTTTCCAGGCTTTTGGTGCAGAACCGCCGAATATAGCCCCGCTCCTGTTCGCACGGAGCGGACCTGCTGGGGAAAGGGAGGCTGTACGATCGGGACAGCTCGTCCGGTTGGAACCGCTGCCGCGTCTAGATCCTCCCGTTGTTCAGGACGCATTGCGAGACCATCTGCATACCGTAGTTGCCTGATGTCTTCTGGCCGGCCGCCCGCAACTGCTTGCTACACTGCTTGTGGAGCCTCTCGTACGTGCCTTGATCCTGGGCTTGCGGCTGCGCGGCCTGGGACTGGGGCCGAACCTGAGCCGGCACTTGCATCTGGGCTATGGCTGGCGAGATGGCTGCGCCAGGCGCCGCAACGAATGTGGCGAGAATTACAAGATTCGTGAGATCAAGACGCATCGAAACATTCCCTGTCGTTGCTCATTCGCACCCACACGGCAACTCTAGGCCTGTGACTAAATTTGTCAAATTAAACAACGTGACCTGGTGTGCTTCCGCGCGACCGCGATGCCAAGCGTCAGCGCCCGCACGTCCGCTTGCTTGCACCGCCCGCACCCCGAACCGCGGCAATTGTCGTCGTGTCAAATTCGCGAACCGTGCGTGTTCAACCAACGCTCCAGCGCGAGCGCGCCGATCGTCGCGAGGACCGGCGTGTCGACTCCCGCCGCCGTTCCGAGCTCGACCACGGCGTCGACGATGGCGCCGAGCTCGAGCGGTCGACCCTCTTCGAAATCCTGCAGCATCGAGGTTCGAAAGTCCTCCAGAGCGGGAGAAAGCTTCAGGCGCTCCTCGACGTCGAACCGGCCGATGCCGAGAGCGTCGGCAACCGCGACCGTCTCCTCCATCATGGTGCGCCTGATCGCGTTCAGGTGCGGCGCCGCCGCGAGATGCCCCATGGTTGCGCCCGTGACGACCGACAGGGGGTTATGGGCCACGTTGCCGAGGATCTTGTGCCAGACCGCCTGACGAATGTCGGGTGTCGCCTCGGCGTCCAGTCGCACGCTTCGAAGGAACTCGGCGGTCCCGCGAAGGCGCTCGCTCATGCCGCCGGCGGGCTCGCCGAGGACGAGTCGTGCAACCCCGTTCCATCGGATGCGGTGCGGCGCCTCGCGGGACGCTCCCGTGTAGACGACGCAGCCGAGAATGCTTCGGGCGGGAATCGCGGCCGCAATCGCGCCGTCCGGGTCGACGGCTTTGATGCGCCGATCGCTCCATGGGCCCTTCACACCTTGGAAATACCACCACGGGACGCCGTTCAGCATCGGGATCACGATCGTTTCCGGGCCGAGCAGCGGCGCGATGGCGGGCAGGGCCGCCGGCCAGTCGTGCGCCTTCAGTCCGACGAGCACGAGATCGCGGGCCCCGAGAGCGCGGGCATCCCATGACGCCTCGACGGTCACGGTCTTGGTCCCCGATGGGCCCGTCACGGTCAGGCCGTCGCGCGCAAGGCGCGCCGCGCTCTCCGGACGCGCGACGATCACGGGGGCAGCTCCTGCCCCCGCGAGATGCCAGGCCACCACCCCGCCGACCGCACCGGCACCGACGATTGCGACCTTCATGGGCGACTTTCCTCTCCTCCGGCCGACCGCAGACAAGTCGATGACGCGCGCGGCGTCCGCCGTTCAGGGCGTTCCGTTCACGCGAACCGCAGGCGCTGGCCGATGCCGAGCCGCTTGCCTTTCTCCAGCATGGCATGGCCGAGCGCGATGTCGGAAAGCGACAGCCCGCGATGCCAGAACAGGATCGTCTCGTCGTCGCGCTCGCGACCGGGCTTGAGCCCGGCGACCACTTGCCCGATCTCGGCGTGGAAGCGACCCTCGTGCAGCTTGCCTGCATCGAAGAGCGGCTTCAGCGCGCCGAAACGCCCGGCGCGCGCCTGACCGAAATCGTCCATCAGGAATTTGTCCGCGATGTCGGCGAGCGAAAGCTCCACGGCGCTCATCGTCCCATAGGGCATGACGAGTGCGCCCGCCTTGATCCAGGCCGTCTCGAGGAGCGGTTGCGGCTCTACGAGGCGCGACGCCTCGACGACGATGTCCGCCCCCTCGACGCACGACCGCCAATCGTCGGTGACCGTCACTTTCTTGCCGAGGTCGCGTTCCAGCCGCGCGCCGAACGAATCCCGGCTTTCCTTGCGGCGTGAGTGCACGCGAATCTGCTCGAAGTCGAACAGCTTGTCCAACAGCCGCACGTTCCAATACGCCGTGCCGCGCGCACCGATATGGCCCAGCACCTTCGAGCCTTTGCGCGCCAGGTATTTCGCGCCGATCGCCGTGACTGCACCGGTGCGCATATCGGTGATGGCCGAAGCATCGATAATCGCCGTCGGCACGCCCTTGTGCCGATCGAACAGCATCAGTACGGCGAGCTCGGACGGCAGGTTGTGGAGATAGTTGTCGTAGAAGTCGGAGACGACCTTGACGCCGGCGGCGTCCACTTCGTCGCCGAGTGAACCGCGCAGCACGTTGAAGTGGCCCCGCGCCACGCCGGGTTCGAGGTGCATGCGCGGCTCGATCACCGCTTCGCCTCGCCCTTGGATCGCGAGTTGCCTCTCGATCGCGTCGAGGATCTCCTCGTCGCCGATCATGAGCGCCTCGATGTCGAAACGATTCATGTAGGTGAGATAGACCGGCGGCATCGCCTGATATTCGTCCATGGTCCTTCCTCGATGGCCGTGGGCGCCCGGCGGGGCACCGCAGACGCCGATGGCAGGGCCGCCCAAGGGCGGCGAGGGCGGCGTGTCGACCGGCCGGCCGGGCCGAGATCCGGCGAGCGCCGACCGGTCGGGCCAAGGCAATGACTGGACCAGGATTTCGTTGCGGGCAAGGGCCGCGCCGGATTACGCGGCCGAAACCATTTTCGGGCGAGGTGGATCCGGTTCGCGGAGTCGCTCGGGGCGGGCGGAACACCCGAGGGCGGCAGGGCGGGCTGCAAGTCGGTGGCGCTCCGGCGACGAGGCATGCTCCGAGGCGAGCATGCGCGCCTCGTCACCGCAAACCGCCGCAGACCGGTCCGGATCGAGGCGAGAAGCGAGGATCAAACTCGCGTTCAGATCGTCAAAGGAACTCGAAATGCGACGCCTTCAGCGACGCCAACCTCGCGCCGACGAGCGTCACACTCTCGGTGCCGTCGACTTCGATCACCACTCCGGCCTCGGTCTGAGCCGCACATTTCCTGACATCGTCGAACGTCCTCAACCGAGTGCCGACAAACCGGATCGTGTCCTGTTGCTTCGGGTCGTCGACCGCCGTCGCGAAGTCGCCGATCACATCATGGCCGTGCCGCGCGCCGAAGACGAACACGTCCCGTCCCGCGGCCCCGATCAGGATATCGTCACCGCCGCCGCCGCGGATGATATTCCGCACCGCACTCCCGACCAGGATGTCCGTTCGATTCGAACCGATGATGTTCTCGATGCCGACGCACGCATCCGCCTCGGCATCGCCGCGCAACCCGAGGCCGATCGTCTCGGCGAGCGAGCGCGGCAGCGCTTTTGTCGTGGCGGTCCGCACGCCGCCAAGGGTCACCACGACCCCGTCCGCCGAGTCGGAGTAATCGACGGTGTCGATTCCAACGCCGCCGATCAACGTGTCGAGTCCGGCCCCGCCGTTCAGCACGTCGTTTCCACGGCCGCCATAGAGCCGATCATTGCCATCGCCGCCGCGAAGACGATCGTTGCCCGACCACCCACCCAGCACGTCGTCGCCCGCGCCTCCGGCCAGGAAATCGGCGCCTTGATCCCCCGCAAGCACGTCGTTGCCCAGGCCTCCCCAAAGCGCGTCGTTCCCTTTGCCGCCCGCGAGGCGGTCCGCATTCGCGCCTCCGCGGAGCGAATCGAGCCCCGTGCCGCCGAGAAGGATATCCCGTCCGCCGCCGCCGGTCAGACGGTCGTCGCCGCTTCCGCCAATCAGGGTGTCGTTCTCGCCGCCGCCGAAGAGCGTGTCGCGGCCGCTCTCGCCCAACAGAGAGTCGCGTCCCCTTCCCCCGCCCAGGCGATCGTTCCCGACGCCCCCGAGAAGGAAATCGGCACCTTCCCCGCCGGACATCGTGTCGTGACCCGCGTCTCCCTGCAGGACGTCTCTTCCCGCGCCTCCTCCCATCCGGTCGCGCCCGTCCCCGCCGATGAGGCGGTCCCGGTGGTCCCCACCGCTCAGCCGATCGTTGCCGCTGCCGCCGAGGAGCGTGTCCCGTCCCTCGTTGCCATGGAGTCGATCGGCCTCGCTTCCGCCCGCAAGGAGGTCGTCGTCGCGACCGCTCGCGAGCACATCGCTCCCGGCGTCGCCCATCAGGGTGTCCCCGCCCTCGCTGCCCGTCAGGGTGTCCGCGCCCGCACCGCCCGCGAGGGTGTCGCGATCGGCTCCGCCGCACAGGACATCGCCTCCCTCGCCTCCGGTCACGAGATCGGCCCCTTCGCCGCCTTCGAGCGTGTCGTCGTCGGCCTCGCCGAGGATCAGGTCGTCGCCGACGCCTCCCGTGACGACGTCCGAGCCGGCGCCGCCGAGGAGACGGTCGTGGCCGCTGCCGCCCGCGACATGGTCGTTGCCCGTCCCGCCGATGACGTGGTCGTCGCCGTCGGCTCCGACAAGGACATCGGTGCCGTCTTCGCCCAGCAGGAGGTCGGACCCGGCACCCCCGAGGACCCGGTCGCAACCGGCCCCGCCCGTCAGGACGTCGTCCCCATCGCCGCCGTCGAGGGCATCGTCGCCGTCTCCCCCGTAGAGCCGGTCCGCCCCGCTCTGTCCGAAGAGCCTGTCCTCGCCCTCGTTGCCGGACAGGACGTCGTCATCGGCGCCGCCCTCGAGGGCGTCGGACTGTTCTCCTCCGGAGAGCGTGTCGCGGCCGGAGCCGCCCGCCAGCACATCGCACCCGATCCCGCCGAGCAGACGGTCGCTGCCGTCGCTTCCATCGAGATCGTCACACCCTTCGCCCCCGCTGAGCACATCGTCCTCATCGCCGCCCGCCAGTCGGTCGTCGCCGTCACCTCCGGCGAGCGTATCGGCGCCGAGGCCGCCGACCAGGGTATCGACGCCCGCGCCGCCGGCGAGCAGGTCCGCTCCGTCCTCCCCCTCGAGCGCATCGTCGCCTTCCCCACCGGCAGCCGTATCCGATCCCGCTCCGCCGCGGAGGACGTCGGCGCCAAGGCCGCCGTCGAGCTTGTCGTCGTCGTCATGTCCGAAGAGCGTATCGTCGCCTTCCGCTCCGACCACCGTGTCCGATCCCGATCCGCCGAGGACGAGGTCGGCGCCCAGGCCGCCGTGGAGCCTGTCGTCGTCGGCGTCTCCGGAGAGCCTATCGTCGCCATCGCCGCCCGACATCGCGTCCCGGCCGAGCCCGCCGGCGAGCCGGTCGTCGCCGCCGCCGCCGCTCAGGGCATCGTCACCGGATGCGCCGGAAAGCGCGTCCGCGCCTTCGCCGCCGACGAGCGTGTCGGCGTCGTCGCCTCCCGAGAGGGAGTCGTCGTCCGCGCCTCCAGTGAGAAGGTCGTTCCCGCTCCCGCCTTCGAGGCTGTCCCGTCCGGCGGCGCCGATCAGGCTGTCGTCGCCGCTCTCCCCGTCGAGCGCGTCGTCGCCCTCCTCGCCGAGGAGCGTGTCGGCCCCCGCCCCGCCGTCCATATGGTCGGAGGCGAGCCCGCCGATCAGTTGGTCGGCGCCCGCGGCACCCCGGAGCTCGTCGCGGCCGTCGCCGCCCACGAGGGTATCGTCGCCGTCGCCGCCCTCGAGCACGTCGTCATGATCGCCCGCCACAAGAAGGTCGGACCCGAGGCCGCCCTGTAGAAAATCGTCGCCGGTGCCGCCGAAGAGCCTGTCGGCCCCATCGTCGCCGAAGAGCCGATCGCCGCCGTCGTCGCCGATCAGGGTATCGGCTCCGAGGCCGCCGGTCAGCCGGTCCGTGCCGAAGCCGCCGGTCAGGACGTCGTCGCCCGCGCCCCCGTCGACCTCGTCGTCGCCGCCGCCGCCGCCGAGGGTGTCGTGTCCGTCCTCGCCGAAGAGCGTGTCGACGTCGTCGCCGCCGGACATGAAGTCGGCGCCGATCCCGCCTCTCAGCGCGTCGCGTCCCGCCCCGCCGACCAGCGTGTCGTCGCCGGCGTCTCCGAAAAGGACGTCGTCGCCGTCGTCGCCGACCGCCGCATCGTCGCCTCCGGCGCCCACGAGGGTGTCGCCGCCCGCCCCGCCGGCGAGCGTGTCATGGCCGTCGCCCCCGTTCGCGCCGTCGTTGCCGCTGCCGCCCGAAAGCGTATCGTCGCCGGCCTCGCCGCGCAGCGCATCGTCGCCGTCCTGACCGGCGACGAGATCGTCGCCGTCGCCGCCGGAAAGGTCGTCCGCCCCGAGCCCGCCGAGCAGCCGGTCGTCGCCGGCCTCGCCGCGCAGCACGTCGTTTCCGTCCTCGCCCGCGAGCAGGTCGTCGTCCGCCCCGCCCGCCAGCGTATCGATCCCGCTGCCGCCGACGAGCGTGTCGTCGCCCGCGTCGCCGCGCAGCGCGTCGTTGGCGCTGCCGCCCGACAGGACGTCGGCCCCCGCGCCGCCGTAGAGCCGGTCGTGTCCCGATTCGCCCCACAGCCGGTCGTCGCCGTCGCCGCCGAACATCTGGTCGATGCCGCGCCCGCCCGCGATCTGGTCGTTGCCCTCGTTGCCGTAAAGCACGTCGTTGCCGTCGGCGCCGAAGATCGTGTCCTGCCCCGCGCCGCCGAGCGCCCGGTCGTGGCCCGAGCCGGCGTGCACGGCGTCGTTCCCGGAGCCGCCGTCGAGCCGATCGGCGCCCGCGGCGCCGGTGATCCGGTCATGGCCGCCGCCGCCGTGGAACACGTCGATCTCGTTGCCGCCGGACAGCTGGTCGTTGCCGGTCGTGCCGTTGCGGTAGCGCGTGCCGAGGAGCGAGTACTGCAGCGCCACGTCCGCGAGCAGGCCCGTGGTCCCGTCGTGCCGCGTGTAGCCGGCCTGGCCGAGGATCATGCTGCCGTCGCTCTGCGGCCGGCGCACCCGGTCGGAGATGAGTTCGAGCGAGGCGATGCCGTGGTCCGCGAGGCTCTTCATCTCGTCCGCGTCGACGCGCCCGTTCGCATTCGCGTCGCGCCAGATGCGGAACTCGGCGAAGCGCGGGTCCTTGCCGTCGAGGCGGTTGTCGCCGTTCATGTCGAAGGCGCGGCGCAGGCCCATGAGGTCGGTCGCGGCGCCCGCGAACCAGCGCGTGAACGCCACTTCCATGACGTTGGTGAGCTGGCCGTCGGGACCCGCGGTGCCGTCCGCCGCGAGGTGAAGGACGAACACCCCGTCCTGCGGCGAAGCCCAGGCGGTCGGCTCGCGATAGCCGTCGTCGTCGAAGTCCAGCGCGACCCGCGAGGCCGCCTGGTCGACGATCGCGATGCCGTCGCCGTCGAGGTCGATGACGATCGGCATCCCGGGCGGGTTGTCGCCGCCGCCCGTGCCGCCGCCGGTGCTGCCGCCGGTGCCGCCGCCGTGCCGGCATCGGTGTCGCCGTCGCCGGTCGGGGCGTTCGGGTCGGTCTTGTCCTCGGAGGGGTCCGGCGCGGGCGGCGGTTCAGGGGGATCCCAACGGTCTTGCAGGCCGCTGTCCTTTCGCTCGCCCGGGTTGTCGTTGCTCGGCGGCTCCGGGGTGGAGGGGTTTTGCGAGTTGTCGTCCCGCACGGTCTCGTTCGGCGCGTCGGACTCGTCGTCCGCGCCGGGGCCGGGCGTCTCGTTGCCGATGGTCCCGAGGGTGTCGCCGACGTTCGGCGGATCGAACCCCCGGGTGGCCTCCCGGTCCGCGTCGTCGGTCGCCGTGCGGGTGTCCCGGTCGATGCCCTCCGAGAGGGTCGAGCCGGTGGTCTCGACATCCGGGGCCGGGCGATCGGGCGATCCGAGCCCGTCCAGGATCTCGCGCGTGATCGCGCCCGAGAGGTCTTGGATCTCCGGCGGGCCGTTCGGCCCGTGCACCGCCGCATCGATCTGGTTCGCGATGCTCTTGTCATCATCCGCCGCGCTGATCTCGCGTCCCACTCGGCGACGCTGACGGTCTGGCCCTACAGCGGCCCCCGGCGGTCCCAAGGCCGGCTTTGCGCCCGCCACGAACCACGCGCCGGATCGCGGATCGAGCGTCGCCGCGCGCGAGGTAAGGCGCCCGAGCGGTCTCGCGGCCGGCTCCGCGCCCGCCATGAATTCCTGGTCACGCGCCGGATCGCGGATCGAGCGTCGCCGCGCGCGAGGTAAGGCGCCCCAGCGGTCTCGCGGCCGGCTCCGCGCCCGCCATGAATTCCTGGTCGCGCGCCGGATCGCGGATCTGACATCGACGATGACGTGAGCGGCGCCGTCCCGTCGCCCCCTATGCCGTCCGGTCGCCCCTATGCCGCCCCGGCGACGCAGCAAACCGCCCGTTCATCGGTCGGCGGCCTTCGCCTTGCACCGGGTCGAGTGAAGTGGTCAACTTCGGTGACAAGACAACCATTGCGTGACGCAGCTCTTCAAATCACCGTTTCTCCATCCAACAAGGACATCGGGGGCGACCACCCTGGGCACGGGATCTTTTTCGGGCGTTCGCCTCATCGCCGAGGCGATGAGGGGCCATGCGGGCTGGCGGCCGATGTGGCGCGCCGCGCAGCCGAAGGCGTCCTATGAGATCGTCATCGTCGGAGGCGGCGGCCACGGGCTCGCGACCGCCCATTATCTCGCGGCCGAGCACGGGATCACCGACGTCGCCGTCGTCGAGAAGGGCGCGATCGGGCTCGGAAACGTCGGGCGCAACACCACGATCGTGCGCTCCAACTACTTCGAGCCGGAGAACATCCGCTTCTACGACGCCTCGCTGAAGCTGTGGGAACGCTTCGAGCGCGACCTCGACTTCAACGCGATGGTGAGCCAGCGCGGCACGCTCAATCTGTTCCACACCGAGGGTCAGCGCGATCTGTTCGCGCGGCGCGCCAACGCGATGCGGATCGAGGGCGTCGATGCGGAGCATGTCGATCGCGCCGGAGTGAAGCGGCTGGCGCCGCTCGTCGACGTGGAGAACGGACGGTTTCCCGTGCTCGGCGGCTTTTTGCAGCGGCGCGGCGGCACCGTGCGTCACGATGCGGTGCCGTGGGCCTATGCCCGCGCGGCGAGCGCGCGCGGCGTCGACATCGTCGAGTCTTGCGAGGTGACGGGCGTCCATGTCCAGGACGGGATCGTCGTCGGCGTGCAAACCAGCAAGGGGCCGATCCGTGCGCGCAAGGTGGTGTTCGCCGTCGCGGGCCATTCGTCGGTGCTCGCGGGCAAGGCGGGCTTCCGGCTGCCGATGGAAACCCATGTCCTGCAGGCCTTCGTCACGGAGGCCGTGAAGCCCTGCCTCGACCTCGTCGTGACCTACGGGGCCGGGCACTTCTACGTCAGCCAATCCGACAAGGGCGGCCTCGTCTTCGGCGGGGCGGTCGACGGTCACAACACCTACGCGCAACGCGGCCACCTCCCGGAGGTCGAGGAGGTGATGGCGGCGGGCGTGACGCTGATGCCGGCGCTGTCGCGGCTCCACGTGCTGCGGCAGTGGGGCGGCGTCATGGACATGTCGATGGACGGCAACCCGATCATCTCGGACACGCCCGTGCGCAACCTGTATCTCAACGGCGGCTGGTGCTACGGCGGCTTCAAGGCGATTCCGGCGGGAGGCTGGTTCACGGCCCACCTCGTCGCGACGGGGACGCCCCACCCGACGATCGCACATTTCCGCCTCTCGCGTTTCGCCGAGGGCCGCACGATCAACGAGCGGGGCGTCGGCCCCTATCCCTGGGCGCACTGAAACATGACGATCAACGAGCGGGGCGTCGGCCCCTATCCCTGGGCGCACGGCAGCATGACCAGACACGAGCGGGGTGTCGGCCCCCTTTCCGGGGCACACTGACGCCATGCTGCGCATCGCGTGCCCCCATTGCGGACTTCGCGACGAGGCGGAGTTCCAGTACCGTGGCGATGCGACAGTCGCGCGCCCGGACGGCGGGAGCGTCGAGGCGTACGTCGCCTACGTGTACGAGCGCGCCAACCCGAGCGGGGCGCATCTCGAATACTGGCACCACGTCCATGGCTGCCGCCGCGTCGTGAAGGCGATCCGCCATACCGTGACCCACGAGATCGCCTGGACGGGCTGGGCCGCCGAGCCGGTCCCGATCGACGCGAGCTCCGCGACATGAGCGGCTTTCGGCTTCCCGAGGGCGGGCACATCGCGCGCGACCGTCCGCTGGCGTTCCGCTTCGATGGCGCATCGCTCACGGGCTTTTCCGGCGACACCCTCGCATCGGCCCTCATTGCGAACGGGGTGCAGATCGTCGGCCGCAGCTTCAAGCTGCATCGTCCCCGCGGCGTCGTCGCCGCCGGCCCGGAGGAACCGAACGCCCTCGTCGAGTTGCGCAGCGGCCCGAGGCGGGAGCCGAACCGGCCGGCGACCACGATCGAGCTCTACGACGGGCTCGAGGCCGCAAGCCAGAACCGCTGGCCCTCGCTCGCCTTCGACCTGCTGCGCGTCAACGACCTCCTCGCGCCGTTCCTGCCGGCAGGGTTCTACTACAAGACCTTCAAGTGGCCCGCTTCGTTCTGGGAGCGCGTCTACGAGCCGGCAATCCGGCGGGCGGCCGGGCTCGGGCGAGGCGCCGGGAAGGCCGATCCGGACCGCTACGACATCATCCACGCGCATTGCGACGTGCTCGTCGTGGGATCCGGCGCGGCCGGGCTCGCCGCCGCCCGCGCGGCCGCCGAGGCAGGCGCTCGGGTGATCCTCGCCGACGGCGATGCGGAGCTCGGCGGCGGCACCCTGCTCGAGCCCGGCTGGGCCGCGTGGCGCGCCGCCGCGCTCGCGGATCTCCGCGCGTCGCCCGATGTGACCTTGCTGGCCCGCACCCAGGTCGTCGGTGCCTACGACGGGACCGTCTTCGCCGCCGCGGAGCGCGTCGCCGATCATCGTCCCCAGCCCGGGACCGATCAGGTCCGCGAGCGGCTCTGGGTGATCCGCGCGCGGCGCGCCATCCTCGCCACCGGGGCGGTCGAGCGCCTCGTCGCCTTTCCCGGAAACGACCGGCCCGGCGTCATGCTGGCCGGGGCGGTGCGGGCCTATCTCGCGCGCTTCGCGGTGGCGGCCGGGCGGCGCGCGGTGCTGTTCTGCGCCAACGACGAAGCGTACGAGACGGCGTTCGACCTCGCCGCCGCGGGCATCGCCATCGCGGGCATCGTCGATCCGCGGCCCGACTCCGCCACCGCCGCGCGCGCCGAGGCGTCGGGTCTGCGGGTCTCTGCGCGAGCACGAGGTCTGCGGGACGGCGGGCCGGCCGGCGCTCGAGGGCGTGCGGATCCGCAGGGTGGGAGAGCGGGCCGAGCGCAGTCTTGCCGCCGATCTCCTGTGCGTGTCGGGCGGGTCCAACCCGCAGCTCCAGCTGGCGAGCCAGGCGCGCATTCGCCTGCGCTTCGACGAGCGGATCGTCGGCTTCGTTCCCGAGGAAGGTCCAGGCGACGTTGAGGTCGCCGGCGCGGCGCGCGGCGCGTTCGGCTGCGCTGCCGCGCGGCGGGACGGCGAGATCGCAGGCATCGCCGCCGCGCGGGCCTGCGGCCTCGAGCCGCCGCCCGCCACGGCGCCCGAGCCAAGGCAAGAGTCGACAACGCCGGCGGCGGCGCTCTGGGAGGTGCGGGGCCGGGGCAAGGCCTTCGTGGACCTGCAGCACGACGTCACCGCGGACGATATCCGCCTCGCCCATCGAGAGGGCTTCGGCCATGTCGAGCACGCCAAGCGTTACACGACGCACGGCATGGGAACCGATCAGGGTCGCATCGGCGGCCTCGTCGGAAGCGCCGTCCTCGCTGAGGCTCGCGGGATCCCGGTCGCGGCGGTGGGCCTGCCCACGTTCCGGCCGTTCGCGACCCCCGTCACCTGGGGCGCCCTCGCGGGCAGCGAGGTCGGGGCGCATTTCAAGCCCCGGCGCCTGTTGCCTCTGCATGACTGGCACGAGGCGAACGGGGCCGTCTTCGTCAAGATCGGCCTCTGGCTGAGACCGCTCGTGTATTCGCCTGACGGCGATTCGAGCTGGGGTCCCGTCCTGGAGGAAGCGCGAAACGTGCGCCGCTCGGTCGGGCTCTGCGACGTCTCCTCGCTCGGCAAGATCGATGTGCGCGGGCCCGATGCGGCGGCCTTCCTCGACCGGATCTACGCGAACACCTTCTCGACCCTCGCGGTCGGCCGGGCCCGCTACGGCGTGATGCTGCGCGAGGACGGCATGGTGTTCGACGACGGCACCACGTCGCGCCTCGCGCCGGACCACTTCCTCATCACCACGACCACGCAGAAGGCGGACGAGGTGCTCGCCCACATGGAGTGGCATCTGCAGGCCGTTTGGCCCGAGCTCGACGTCACGCTGACGAACGTCGCCGATCACTGGGCGCAGTTCGCGCTCGCGGGGCCGCGAGCCCGCGACGTGCTGCGGGACGTGATCGAGGGACTCGACGTCGCGAACGACGCCTTTCCCTTCATGGCGGTCGGCGCCGCGCGCTTCGCGGGCGTGCCGGGACGGCTGTTCCGCATCTCCTTCTCGGGCGAGCTCGCCTTCGAGATCGCCGTTCCGGCGGCTTACGCCCTGCCGGTCTGGGAACGCGTGCGCGCGGCGGGCGAGCGCTTCGGGATCCGTCCGTACGGCCTCGACGCCCTCAACGTGCTGCGGATCGAGAAGGGCCATGTCACGGGCGGAGAGATCAACGGCGGCACCACGCCGCGCGATCTCGGCTTGGCCAAGATGCTGAAGAAGAGCGGCGACTTCGTCGGGCGCGTGCTCGGCGAGCGCCCTGGCCTCCTCGCGGACGACCGCCTGCGGCTCGTCGGCGTCCGATCCATGGACCCGAAGCAGCGCCTGCGCGGCGGCGCGCATTTCGTCGCGGCGTCCGGGACCGGGCCGAGTCAGGGCTTCGTCACGGCGGCCTGCATGGCGGCGGAAGGGGACGGCTGGATCGGCCTTGGGCTGCTCGCCGGGGGCGATCGCCGGCACGGCGAAAGGCTGATCGCGGCCTCGCCCGTCTACGACGAAGCCGTCGCAGTGGAGGTGGGCTCGCCCCACCGGGTCGACCCGGAGAACGCCCGTGTCCGCGCCTGAGCTCCGCTCCGTCCTCACCGGCCATCTCGTCCCCGGGCGGCACGGGCATTCCTCCCGCCCGGGCGTCACGTTGTGCGAACGGGCCTGCGATGCCGTCGAGGTGGCGGCGCGGCGCGGACAGGTCGAGACGGTGCGGACCCGACTGCCGCGCGACGCCGCCGAGGTCGCGCCGGGCGTCTTCTTCGTCACCGGCCCGAACAGGGCGCCGGGAGCATTCGCCGGCGAGCTCGAGCGGGAGCTGACCGGCGTCGCCTCCGTAGTCGATCTCTCGAGCGGCCTCGTCGCCGTGCGGGTCGGCGGGCCCGATTCGCGCCGGATGCTCGCCAAGGGCTGTCGGCTCGATCTGCATCCGAAGGCTTTCTCGTCCGGAAAGGCCGCGCGCACGATCATCGCGCACGTCCCGACGACCCTCATCGCGGTCGACGACGCGCCCCGCTTCGACCTCTTCGTACCGACGACGCTCGCGCGCAGCTTCGTCGATCATCTCCTTCGTGCGGCCGCCGAGTTCGGCTGCACGATTCTGCCTGCCGAGGAAAGATCGAGTTCATGAAGACCCATGCCCGTGTAGTTGTGATCGGCGGCGGCGTCGTCGGCGTCTCGGTCCTGTATCACCTCGCCCGGATCGGCTGGACCGATCTGGTGCTCCTCGACAAGAACGAGCTGACCTCGGGCTCGACCTGGCATGCGGCGGGCGGCGTCACGACGCTCAATTCCGACGCGAACGTGTCCAAGCTCCAGAAGTACACGTTCGATCTCTATCGCGAGCTCGAGGCGACCACCGGGCAGTCGTGCGGCATTCACCACAACGGCGGCATCTATCTTGCGGCCACCGACGGACAGATGGATTTCCTGCGGCTGATCCACTCGCGCGCCCGGTTCCTCAGAATGGACACCGAGATGATCGACGTCTCGGAAGCCAAGCGACGCAACGTGCTGATCGCGGAGGAGAACTTCAAGGGCGCGCTGTGGCGTGAGGACGGCGGGTACGTCGATCCGTGGCTGGTCACGCAGGCCTACGCGACCGCCGCCCGAGCGATGGGGGCGGAGATCCACCGCTTCACCCAGGTGACCGGGCTGCGCCAGCGGCCGGACCATTCCTGGGACGTGGTCACCGACAAGGGCGCGATCCACGCCGAGCACGTCGTCAATGCCGCGGGTCTGTGGGCCCGCGAGGTCGGCAAGCTCGCGGGCGTCACGCTGCCGGTGCTCGCCATGGAGCACGTCTACATCGTCACGGAGCCGGTCCCGGAGCTCCGGGGACTGGAGCGGGAAATCATCAACACGTCCGATTTCACCGGCGAAATCTATCTTCGACAGGAGGGTCAGGGCGTGCTGCTCGGGACGTACGAACAGGCCTGCAAGGTCTGGGCGCCCGACCTGACTCCGGACGACTTCCACAGCCAGCTCCTGCCGGACGATCTCGACCGCATTTCGCCGGAGCTGGAGCGCGGATTCAAGCACTTCCCGGCCCTGGCGCGGGTCGGCATCAAGAAGGTCGTCAACGGGCCCTTCACGTTCTCGCCCGACGGCAATCCGCTCGTCGGACCCGTCAAGGGCATCCGCAACTTCTGGTGCGCCTGCGCGGTCATGGCGGGTTTCAGCCAGGGCGGCGGCGTCGGCCTCGTCCTTTCGCGCTGGATGGCGGAGGGCGACCCCGGCCAGGATGTCCTCGCGATGGACGTGGCGCGATACGGTGCGTTCGCAACCCCGCGATACACCTCGATCAAGGTGCAGGAGAACTACCGTCGCCGATTCCGGCTCCTCTATCCCAACGAGGAGATGCCGGCGGCGCGGCCGTTCCGGCGCACGCCGGTCTATGACCGGTTCACCGCGAAAGGCGCCGTGTGGGGCGCGAACTTCGGGCTCGAGACGCCGCTCTGGTTTGCTCCGGAAGGAGTCGAACCGAGCGAAGAGCCGACCTATCGCCGGTCCAACGCGTTCCCGCACGTGCGGGCCGAGTGCCATGCGGTGCGCACCGGGGTCGGGATCTACGAGACCTCGAACTACGGCAAGTACGAGGTCTCGGGAAAGGGCGCGCGAGCCTGGCTCGATCGAGTCTTCGCGTGCCGCATCCCGCGCCCCGGCCGCATGGCGATCGCGCCGATGCTCAACGAGCGCGGACGCATCATGGGCGATCTCTCCATCGCCTGCCTCGCCGAGGACCGTTACCTGATCGTCGGCTCCGGCTTCGCCGAGGCGTTCCACATGCGCTGGTTCTGGCAGTCGAACCCGCCGGACGACGTCTTCGTGCGCTCGGCCTGCTCGACGCTGACGGGCTTCGCCCTGTCGGGTCCGAAGGCGCGCACGCTCCTGCAGCGCCTCGTCGCCTTCGACGCGTCGAACGAAGCCTTCAAGTTCTTCGCCGTGCGCGAGGCGGCGGTCGGCCAGTCGCCGGCGGTCGTGCAGCGCTGCGGCTTTACGGGGGAGCTCGGCTACGAGATCTGGGTGACGCCGGATTACCAGGTCCAGCTCTACGACGACGTGCTCGCCGCCGGCGCCGATCTCGGCCTTGCGCATTACGGCGGGCGCGCCATCTCCTCGCTGCGGCTCGAGAAGAACTACGGGTCCTTCAACAAGGACTTCCGACCCGACTACACGCCGGGCGAGACCGGTCTCGACCTCTTCGTCGACTATTCCAAGAACACGGACTTCTGCGGCCGCGCCGCGGTGCTGGCCGAGAAGGAGAGGGGGCCGAGCCGGCGCTTCGTCACGTTCCAGGTCGATGCGCCCGATGCCGACGTCGTGGGCTACGAGGTCGTGCTGAAGGACGGCGAGGCGGTCGGCCACGTCACCTCGGGCGGCTACGGCCACTGGGTCGGCAAGAGCCTCGCCGTCGGCTACGTTCCGGCGGCCTTGGCCAACGATGGTGAAGTCTTCGCGATCGATATCCTCGGCCAGGAATGCCGCGCGGTGATCACGACCCGGCCGCTGCACGATCCCGACGGCGCGAGGCTCCGCTCATGAGATTTCCCGTACAAGCCGGCCGATCAAGCGCTTCCGATCGGTTGCCGACGAAGGACACGCCATGATCCACGCTCCCGAGACCACGCCGCACCCTCGTCGCCGGGACCGTGCCCGCGCGGGCCGCTCCACCGGCCCATCGACCGCCGATCTGCCGCGCCTGACCAATCGCTGGCCACCGGTCGAAATCTTGTCCGGCGAGCAGGTCGAAAGAATCATCGCCGCCGCCTACCGCGTCCTCGAGGAAGCGGGGCTCGAGATCCGCGGCGCCGAGGCGCGCGAGATCTACGCCCGGAACGGAGCGCTCGTGGACGACGAGACCGGCATGGTCCGTTTGGGCCGCGACGTCGCCGAAGCGCATCTCGCGCGCGCGCCGGACCGCTTCGTCCTGCGCGCACGCAACCCGGATCGGGACCTCCATGTCGGCGGCGACGTCGATCAATTTCGGTCCGGTGAACGGGGCGCCGCACATCTGCGATCTCGAGCGCGGCCGCCGCTACGGGGATCTCGAGGCGTTCCGCGATCTCCTGAAGGTCACGCAGCGGCTCGGCGTTCTGCACTGGCAGGGCGGCGTCGTGGTCGAGCCGATGGACCGGCCGGTTCCGACCCGTCACCTCGACATGTACCTCGCGCACATCGAGTGCTCGGACCTCGTCTGGGCGGCGCGCGGCGTCGGCGGGGTTCAGGCCGAGGATGCGATTGCGATGTCGGCGATCGAGCACGGGGTTTCCGTGGAGGAGCTCGCGGAGCGCCCGACGCTGCTCTCGGTCACCAACGTCAACTCGCCGCGCCGGGTCGACGAGGAGATCCTCGCCAACATCATGACGATGGCCCGCCATGGCCAGTGCGTCGTGATCACGCCGTTCACGCTGATGGGCGCCATGGCGCCGGTGACGCTGGCCGGTGCGCTCGTGCAGCAGACCGCCGAAGCGCTCGCCATCATCGTCCTGTGCCAGATGATCCGGCCCGGTTCGCCGTGCGTGCTCGGCGGATTCACCTCCAACGTCGACATGCGCACCGGCTCGCCGGCGTTCGGCACGCCGGAATACGTCAACGCGACCCTCGCGACCGCCCAGATCGCGCGGAGGCTGAAGCTTCCCGTCCGCACCAGCGCGCCGAACGCTTCCGTCGTTGTCGACGCGCAGGCGACCTACGAGACCGCCTTCGCGCTCTGGGCCGGCATCATGAGCCACTCGAACCTCATCATGCATGCGGCGGGCTGGCTCGAGGGCGGGCTGTCGGCCTCGATGGAGAAGGTCATCGTCGACGCCGAACTGCTGCGCGGCTGGGCGGAGATCCTCAAGCCGATCGATTTCAACGACGAGGATCTTGCGGTCGAAGCCATCAAGGAGGTGCCCGCGGGCGGTCATTTCTTCGGCTCGCCGCACACGATGGCCCGGTACGAGACCGCCTTCTACCGGCCGCTCCTCTCGGACTGGTCGAACTACGAGAACTGGCGGGACGCAGGCTCGAAGACCTCGACCGAGCGCGCGCACGAGCTTTGGAAGAAGATGCGCGACGAGTTCGTCCCGCCGCCGCTCGATCCGGCCGTCAAGGAGGCCCTCGACGCCTACGTGGCGCGCCGCCGCGAGGAGTTGGCCGGAGCCGGCGGGTGATCGCGCCGGCGTTGCGCTCGACCCCGGGCGCAGGACCTTGACCCGCGACCGCATCCCGCGGACGGCTGCACGAGCGCACGCGCGCGACGGCATCAGTCGACCGCAGGCGCGATCCGGTCGGCGGTTGGGGCGCGCGACGATGGAGGGATCACGTGGCCGAGGTCTTTAAGGATCCGCGCAAACGGGAATTCCTCAACGGGGCGGGCGCGGACAAACCGCTGAAGAGTCCGATTCCGCCCGCGACCCTGCAGCGCGCCCGGGCATTCCGAAAGCGCCGCTTGGTCGAGCAAGTGGCCGCGGCCGATTGCGCAGCCATCCTGCTCTACGATCCGTGCAACATCCGCTACGCGCTCGACGTCTCGAACATGCAGGTGTGGATGCTCCACAATGCCTCCCGTTACGCGCTGGTTTGCGCCGACGGCCACGGCATCGCTTTCGAGTACCGGCGCTCGGAGCACCTGACGACGGGGATCGAGACCGTCGACGAGACGCGCACCGCCAAAACCTGGTTCTGGATGTCGGCCGGCGACCGCGCAGGGGAACGCCTCGCGTCCTGGTCGGACGAGATCGTGGACATCCTCAAGGAGCGCGGCGGCGGGAACACGCGGCTCGCCGTCGATAAGCTGGAGCCCTCGGGCGTCGCGGCGTTGCAGGGGCGCGGCGTCACGATCGTCGAAGGTCAGGAGATCGCCGAGAAGGCACGCGTGATCAAGAGCGCCGACGAGATCGCCCTGATGCGTTGGACCATCCGGGTCTGCGAGGCCGGCATGGCGCGCATGTACGAGGCGTCTCTCGACGGCAAGACCGAAAACGAGATCTGGGCGGAACTGCATTTCGAGAATGCCCGATCCGGCGGCGAATGGCTCGAGACGCGGCTCCTCGCGGCCGGGCAGCGCACCAATCCCTGGTTCCAGGAGGCTTCGGATCACGTCTGTCGCCAGGGCGAGATGCTGGCCTTCGACACCGACATGATCGGGCCTTACGGCTACTGCGCCGACCTCTCGCGGTCCTGGCCGATCGGCCATGTTCGCATGACCGGTCGGCAGCGCGAGTACTATGCCGCGGCATTGGAGCAGATCGGGCACAACGTGTCGGTGCTGAAAGCCGGCATGAGCTTCGCCGATTTTCACGAAACCTGTTGGCGCATTCCCGACAAGTACCTGCCGTGCCGCTACGGGCTTGCCTTCCACGGCGTCGGCATGGCCGACGAGTGGCCTTCGGTGCCGAACCATGTCGATGCCGCCCGGGCCTATTCGGGCCGGCTCGAGGAGAACATGACGGTCTGCGTCGAAAGCCTGATCGGCGAGGACGGAGGGCCGGAGTGCATCAAGCTCGAAACGCAGGTCCTGATCACCGCAAACGGGGCCGTGCCGCTCGACAGCTTTCCCTTCGAGGAGATCTGATCGCTTGACTATCCTCTCCATGGCGGGGACCGCAATCGACCCGCGCGGTTCGGAATCGAGGCGGGGACCGGAAAGTCGGCTTGCGAAATGATCCGCCGAGGTTTCCGAGACGAGCCACCGCACCGGAAGCGTGTCAGCAGGGAATATCATCGTTGCGCGTGCGCGGGTCTAGGGGTCCATTCCTGATCCGGCGCCCGCCTCCTGTGGAGCCGACGAGGTCCGGCTCCCTCCCGGCGGCCGACCGGGGTACATAGGGTCGGACTTGCGCTCGCTCCAAAGCCGCGCCCGAGACTCGGACAGGGAGGATGTGGACGGTCTCGTTACCCCGGTGACCCTCTTGCCGGACTGGCGTAGTATCCCCGGTCGGTGATCGCACCTGACGACCGCCGGGTTGACGTCCGGTGAGGGGTCCGTTCGACCGGAGGGGCGCCGCGCGTGAGATGGCGGAAAGCGGAAATCCGGCTTGCGAAATCCGCCGCGTTGGTTACCGATACGAACAAAGGCACCGCTTCACGATAAAGCGGGGCATTCGGCCAGGGAGAAGAAAGATGCCCATCGAAATGAACCGCCGGCAGGTCCTCGCCGGAACCGCCGCCACAGGCCTCGTGGGCAGCGTCGCCGCGGGAACCGACGCGGAGGCGCAGGGCTCGGGTCCGCGCACCACCATCACGGTGCGCATCGACCGCGACCTCGCCAACCTCGATCCCGCCCAGCGAACCGGTCCCTGGGACGGCAACGTCGTTCGCACCGTGCACCAGCGTCTGATGAAGCAGAAGCCGAACTCGGCCGAACTCGAGCTCGACGCCGCAGCGGAGGTGAAGCAGACCTCGCCCACGATCGTCGAGTTCCGCCTCAAGCCCGGCCAGATGTTCTCCGACGGGTTCGGCGAGATGACCGCCGAGGACGTGAAGTTCTCCTTCGAGCGCATCGCCATGGCGGCGGCGGGCTCCAAGGAAGGCACCTACAAGGGCGACTGGGTCAATCTCGAGCGCGTCGAGGTCACCGGCCCGCACACGGGCCGCATCGTGCTCTCGAAGCCGCGCGCGAACCTGTTCGACATCGCGATCGGCGACGTCTCCGGCTGCATCGTGTCCAAGAAGGCGGTCGAGCAGCGCGGCGCCGAGATCGCGACCAAGCCGGTCGGCTCCGGTCCCTACCAGCTCGCCTCGCTCGAGCGCCAGCGCGGCGCGCTGCTCAAGCGCCACGCCGGCTACGCGGGCCCGAAGCCCGCCTACGAGGAGATCGCGATCCGCTTCATCTCGGACCCGCGCACGACCGACCTCGCCTTGCGCTCGGGCGAGATCGACTTCGCGATCCTGTCGCCGTCGGCGGCCGAGCCGCTGCGCGCGGTGGCGGGCGTCACGGTGGTGGAGCAGCCGAGCATCGCCTACGTGTGGCTCGGCATGAACATCGGAAAAGGGGCCGTTGCAGGACCTGCGCGTGCGTCAGGCGATCCGGCTGGCGGTCGACGTCGATCAGATGCTCGCGGCCGGCTACAACGGCAAGGCGCCGCGTCTCAACACGCTGCTGCCGCCGCAGATCCTCGGGCACTGGAAGGACGCGCCGGTGTACAAGCGCAACGTCGCGGAGGCCAAGAAGCTGCTCGCCGAGGCGGGCGCCACGAACCTCAAGCTGAAGCTCCTGATCCTCAACCAGCCCGCCTACCAGAACATGGCGCTGGTCGCGCGGGCGCTGCTCGCCGAGGTCGGCGTCACGCTCGAGGTCGACGCCCAGGAGGGCGGCACGTACTGGAACTCGGGCCAGGGCGAGGTCGGCAAGAACCTCGACCTGTTCCTGCTGCGCTTCAACGGCAAGCACGACCCGAACTTCATCATGCAGTGGTTCGTGTCCGACCAGGTCGGCAATTGGAACTGGCAGCGCTGGAAGAGCCCCGAGTACGACAGCCTGTTCCTGCAGGCCGCGGGCGAGCTCGACCAGCGCGAAGCGCGAGCAGCTGGTCGTCGAGGCCCAGAAGCTGATGGACAAGTCCGGCGCCTACGTGTGGCTCACGAACGAGGTGAACGTGCTCGTCCACCGCAACTGGATCAAGCCGACCGCGGTGCCGGGCTGGATCGACTGGCAGTACGACAGCTTCGGCGCCGTTGCCTGATCGGCATCCGCGATGGCGGGTTGGGTGATCCGGAATGAGGCGGCTCGCTATCTTGCGAGCCGCCTCGTCACGACCGTGCTGATCGTCTTCGGCGCGATGCTGCTGCTGTTCTCGCTGACCACGCTCGTCCCAGGCGATCCGGCGGTGACGCTGCTCGGACCGCAGGCGTCGCCGGAACTCGCCCGACGCTTCGTTCAGGACATGGGCCTCGATCAGCCCGTCCACGTGCGGCTCTGGCGTTTCTTCGCCGCGCTGCTTGCCGGCAACCTCGGCGTCGACGTGATCTCCGGGCGCTCGGTCGCAAGCATCATCGCGTCGGTGATGCCCTATACGCTGATCCTGACCTTCTCGGCCATCGGCCTTGCGGTGGTGATCGGCCTTCCGCTCGGCATCTACGCGGCGACGCACCGCGGCTCGCTGATCGACAACGTCCTGGCCTTCGTGTCCGTGGCCTTCATCGCGGTGCCGAGCTTCGTGGTCGCCATCTTCCTTCTCCTGATCTTCGCGATCTGGCTCGATTGGCTTCCCGTGCTGGGAACGAGCCGCTCGGGGGATTTCTTCGACGAGTTCAAGCGCATGATCCTGCCGACGGTGGCGCTCGCCGCGGGCTGGATCGGATTCATCGCCCGGCTGGTGCGCGCCTCCATGCTGGAGGTCCTGGGCGAGCCGTACATCCGAACGGCGCGGGCTTATGGGTTGCCCGAGCGGCTCGTGACCTACAAGTACGCCCTGAAGAACGCCTGCATTCCCACCATCGCAATCCTCGGGCTCGGCATCGGTCGGCTGCTCGGCGGCGCGGTGCTCGTGGAGATCGTATTCGCGCGGCCGGGGATCGGTCGGCTGATCTACGATGCGATCTCCGAGCGAAATTATCCCGTCGTGCAGGGGACGGTGCTCGTGGTGGTGATCCTGTTCGTGTTCGTCAATCTTATTGTCGACCTATCCTATTCCGCGATCGATCCGCGCATCCGCCGCGAGGCGGCTCCGGTCGGGAGGGTCAAGTAACGATGCTCTCCGCCGTCGTGGCGGCCCTGCGCCGTACCTGTGCGAGCCTGACCGGAGCGACGGGTTTCATCGTCGTTGCGCTCGTGGCGATCCTGGCCGTGTTCGCGCCCGTGATCGCCACGCACGACCCCGACAAGCTCGATGTCCTGAACCGGTTCGCCGCGCCCTCGATGGAGCATTGGCTCGGGACCGATCATCTCGGCCGCGATCTTTTCTCGCGCCTCGTGCACGGCGCCACGGTGGCCATGAGCGTCGCCGTCACATCCATCGCCATCGCCCTCGCGCTCGGTACGTTGCTCGGCATCCTTGCGGCATACCTCACGGCTCGTGCCGAACGCGTCGTCTTGATCCTTTTCGACGTGATCTCCTCGTTTCCCAGTCTCGTTCTCGCGCTGGCGATCGTCGCCGTCTTCGGTCCTTCGACCCTGATCGTGATCGCGATCGTGGCGATCACGCTCATTCCGCACTTCGGGCGCGTTGCCCGTGCCCAGGTGCTGGCCCTCAAGAGCGCGCCCTTCCTCGAAGCCGAGCGCATCCTCGGCGCATCGGGCACGCGCATCGTGTTCAGCCATATCCTGCCGAACATCCTCGGCCCGCTGGTGGTGCTCTCCTCGATGGACATCCCCGTCGTCATCACGATCGAGGCCGGGTTGTCCTTCCTGGGCTTGGGCGTGAGGCCGCCGCTCGCGAGCTGGGGCACGCTGATCCAGGACGGCTACCAGTTCCTCTCGGACAGCTGGATCCCGGTGCTGGTGTCGAGCGCGGCGCTCGCCGTGGTGACGCTGGGCTTCACGTTGTTCGGCGAAGCCCTGCGCGATGCGGTCGATCCGCGTCTCACCAGGGAGCACTGACGCATGAACGCACTCCTGGAATCGGGAACCCTGCGACGCGGCCGAGCGCCCCGGCCCGACGACCCGAAGCGGAGCGAACCCCTGGTCGCCATCCGGAATCTCAAGCTCGAGGCGTCCACCGCCCGGGGCACGGTCCACGTCCTGCGCGGCATCGACCTCGATATCGGCCGCGGACGCATCCTCGGCGTGGTGGGCGAGTCGGGCTCGGGCAAGTCGAGCCTCGCGTCCTGCCTTCTCCGGCTCCTCCCGGCCAATATCTCGCGCCTCAGCGGCGAGATCGTGTTCGACGGGACCGATCTTCTCGCCCTCGACGCGGCCGCGATGAACGACTTCCGCGGCCTGCGCATCGCGATGATCTTCCAGGATCCGATGACGGCGCTCAATCCCCTCTTCACCGTCGGGACGCATCTCGTCGACGTGCTGCGCCGGCGCCAACCTGGACTTCCGCGCCGCGCGGCGCTCGCCCGCGCGAAGGCGGTGCTGGAGAGCGTCGGCATCTCGGATGCGGAGCTTCGCCTCGCGGCCTATCCGCACCAGCTCTCGGGCGGCATGCGGCAGCGGGTGATGATCGGCATGGCGCTTCTGGCCGAGCCCGACCTCCTGCTCGCCGACGAGCCGACGACGGCGCTCGATGCGACCGTGGAAGCGCAGATCGTCGCCCTCCTCGAAGGTCTGCGGCGGGATTTCTCGGGCTCCGTCGTGTTCATCTCGCACCAGCTGGGCCTGGTGGCGCAGCTCTGCGACGAGCTGTGCGTGATGTACGGCGGGACCATTGTCGAAACCGGCCCGGTGAGCGAGGTTCTGTCGCATCCGCGCCACCCCTATACCCGTGCGCTCGTCGCCTGCGAGATCGAGGACGTGACGCAGGACGGACGGCTCGTCTCGATCCCCGGCGAAGTGCTGGACCCGATATCGCCTCTCACGGCCTGCGTGTTCGCGCCGCGCTGCCCGCATGCCGTCGACCGCTGCCGCTCCGTCGTGCCGAAGCTTCGCGAAGCCGGACCGGGCCGCCATGCGGCGTGCCTGCGCTTGGAGGAGCTCGGGTGAGGGATCTCTTGTCCGCGTTCAGGGCTTCTCGAAGGCCGTCGCGGCCTCCGCTGCCTGGGCCGATCGACGGGCCCGGCGGTCGTCGGCCCAACGGTGCACCCGTGAGCCGCGCCGCGCCCCTGGTGGAGTTGGAAAGCGCCCACGTCGTGTTCGGAGGCGCGGTGCACGCGCTCGACGATGTCACGCTGACCATCGAGCGGGGCGAGATCGTCGGCCTTGTCGGCGAGTCCGGTTCGGGCAAGACGACCCTCTGCCGCGTTCTCGTGGGGCTTACGTCCCTTACGTCCGGCGATGCCAAAGTGGGCGGGCAAGCCGTCGCGGCGCAGCTCGCGGCGGAGCCGCTGGCGTTCCGCCGCCGGACGCAGATGCTGCTGCAGGACGCGGTCGCCGCCCTTTCGCCCCGCATGACGATCCGGCGCACGCTCGAGGAGCCGATCGCGATCCATGGGCTCCCGCGCGCCGAGGCGCACAGCCGTCTCGCCGCCATCCTGCGCCGGCTTGGGCTGCCGGAAGACGTGATGCGAAAGTACCCGCACCAGATCTCCGGCGGGCAGGCGCGGCGGGTCGGCGTCGCGCGGGCGCTGATCTTCCAGCCCGAGCTGATCATCGCCGACGAGCCGACCGCAGGGCTCGACGTGTCGGTGCAGGGCGAGCTGCTGAACCTGCTGCTCGACCTGCAGCGGGAATTCGAGCTGACCTATCTCCTCGTCAGCCATAACCTCAACCTGATCCGCCGCATCACGGGGCGAATGGCGGTGATGTATTTGGGACAGATCGTCGAGGATGCGCCGACGCGCGACATCTTCAGAGCGCCGGCGCATCCCTACACGGCGGCGCTCATCTCGACGAATCCGGCGATCGATCCGGCGCGGCGGCTGAAGCGCATCGTGCTGAGGGGCGAGATCCCGAGCGTGGTGGACCGCCCCTCGGGATGCCGCTTCCACACCCGCTGCCCCGTCGCGCAGCCGCGCTGCGCCGCGGAGGAGCCGGCGTGGCGCGAGGTGGCGCCGGGCCGCCGCGCGCGCTGCCATTTTCCGTTCTCGCTTGATCCGGCCGGAGCGTGAGGCGTGGGCCGGCTGTCGCTCGACCATGTCGAGGATCTCGCTGACGACACGCTGGCGCCGGAGGGCGTGCGCTTGCCGGGCGCCCGGCGGTTTGCCGCGCCGCCGGCGGCCGAGGCGCAGGGCGTAACGGTCGGCCCCGAACACATGAACCGCCGCTCCGGGCGCCCGGCGCCATGAAGATCGTCGCGATCCGCGCCACGCCGGTCAACATTCCGCTCGAGGCGCCGTACCTCTGGTCATACGGCTCGCTCGCCGGCTTTTCGAAAACGATCGTCGAGGTCGAAACGTCGGACGGCATCGTGGGAATCGGCGAGGGATCGTCCCCCGCCCATGTCGCCACGATCGAGACGGTGTTCGCGCCGCGCCTGATCGGGCGCGATCCCATCGACATCGTGGGCTGCGAAGAACGCTGCCTGCCCGCCTGGCGCGGCGTCCACACCGATGTCGATTTCCCGGCGATCCGCGCCTTCGGAGCGATCGAGATGGCCTTGTGGGACATCCGGGGCAAGGCTTGGGGCCGGCCGCTCTACGAGCTCTTCGGCGGCGCGCACCGGAAGACGGTCGCGTTCACCGACTACTTCGCTTTTCGCGCGGCGAAAGGCGGCAAGGGCGGCGAGACGACGCCCGAGGAGGTCGTGGAGTATTGCCTCGGTCAGCGCGAGCGGTTCGGCAGCACGATGTTCGAGGGAAAGCTCTCGACCGCCGATGCCGAAACCTCGCTGCGCACCCTCGAGATGCTGCGCGACGCGCTCGGGCCCGCCGCCACGCTCCGGGTCGATTCCAACAAGGCCTATTCGCTCGCCGAGGCTGTCCGGATCGCGAGGCGACTCGAGCCCCTCGACATCCGGTGCTGGGAGGACCCGGTGGCAAGTCTCGAGGACATGGCGCGGCTGCGCCGGCACACGGCGATCCCGTTCTCGACCCATACGCCGCTCCTCCGCCAGGCTCTCGCTCTCGGCGTGCCGGACGCCTTCTGTACCGACGTCAACGTTCACGGCGGCGTCGCACGGACGCTGGGCTTCATCGCGGCCTGCGAGCAGGTCGGCCTCGATTTCTGGTGCTATTCGGGCGACTCCGGCATCGCGAGCGCCGTCTACCTGCATCTCGCCGCCGCGCACGCGCACCTGCGCGAGCCGTCGCAGTCCCTGTTCCATATGCAGCCTCTCGACGTCATCGAGGAAGGACCGTTCCGACCGCGCGACAATCGTCTGCCGGTGCCGGAGAAACCCGGGATCGGCGTCACCTTGTCGAAGGACAGGCTCGCGTTCTGCCACCAGCTCTTTTGCGACGAGGGTGCCTACGACAAGTTCCACGATCCCGATCGACCGGGCGTCTACCGTCGCCTGCCGCTCGCCTGAGGAGAAGCTTATGCCCAATGCCGACCGGGCGGCGGCGCCCGCCAACCTCACGGCCGGGCGCGACCCGGTCCGGCACGGGCTCGGCTTCGCATGACGCGCTTCGTCACGAACGCCCGCATGTACGCGGTCACCCCGGAGGTTGAGGACGCTTGGCGCGGACTCCTCGAGCACATCACCGTGGAGGCCGGCGTCGATTTCGAATACGTGCCGTATCCGGCGCCGCAACCCCTCGAGGCGCTGTGGGGGCGCCCCGACCTCGGCTGCGTCTTCATGTGCGGATATCCGATCGCGCTGAAGCTCGCCCGCGTGACGCCGCTCGCGGCGCCGATTCCGGCCGCCGCATGGGCCGACGGTCGCGCGGTCTACCGGTCCGACCTGATCGTGCGAAGGGACGCGCCCTATGGACGGTTGGAGGACACCTTCGGGGGCCGGGCCGGGTGGACGGTGGAGCACTCCCATTCCGGCTTCAATGCCTTCCGCCACCATCTCATGCGCTATCGAACGCCCGACCGGCCGACGCTGTATCGCGAGATGGTCGGGCCGCTCGTGACGGCGCGGAAGATCCTGGACAGCGTGATCGACCGGACGATCGATGTTGGGCCGCTCGACGCGTACTGGCACCTGCTGATCGCGAAGCACCGCCCGGAACTGACGTCGGAGATCCGCGTGCTCGCATCCACCGATGTCGCGCCGATGCCGGCCTTCGTGGCGGGGGCGGCGTTGAACGCCGACGCCGTCGGGCGTCTGCGGTCCGCCTTCGCGGCTGCCGCCGACCGGCCGTGGTTCGAGCCCTACGCGGCGACGCTGCTGCTCAGAGGATTCGCGCCGGTCGCGTCATCCGACTTTTCCGCGACGCTGGCTTGGGACGAGGCCGCCAAGGGGGCCGGGTATCCGTTCCCCGCGTAGGTCCGGCCCATCGGCGCCCGCCCCTGGGGGTGCACCGGCGCGTCGTGCGGTTCGAACAGAAACCGGCGGAAGACCTCGAGGTAGCCGCGATAGACGAGACCGCCGTTCTCGGCGAGCACGGCGTCGCGGTTCTCGGCATAGACGCGCGGGAGGCGGTACCAGGGCACAGTGGGCCAGCGGTGGTGCACCACGTGGAGATTATTGTTCAGGAACAGCAATCCCAGGACCGGGCTGTCCTCGACGATGGCTGTGCGCTGCTCGACATGGTCGCGCGCCTTGTGCTCGGCAAAGGAGCGCACGAGGGTGAGCGCCGTGCCGAGATAGGCGAAGCCGAGCAAATACTGCCAAATCGGCATGCGACACACGATGACCACCCAGAAGAGCAACAGCGCCACGAAGAGCGCATGCCAGGCCCAGATCCGCCGATGCGTCCGGTCGCCTCGCAGGATCCTGCGAGCCTCCTCGAGCCAGAACCGGCCCGGCGACCAGATCGGCCCGACGAGGAGCCGCCCGAGCAGGCTTGCCTGCAGCTCGACCGCGAAGCGTCCCGCCGGACCGAGCTCCTTCCAGCCCTCCGGCGTCCAGTATCGGCTTTCCGGGTCGTCGAGCGGATCGGTCAGGCGCTCGTCACGGTGGTGGATGAGGTGCGAGGTCCGGTAGCACTCGAAGGGCAGCCAGAGCCAGAACGGCGGTGTCGCGAGGGCGGTGTTGAGGCTGCGGTTGCGGGTCGGATGGCCGTGCAGCACCTCGTGCTGAGCCGATCCCCACCAAGCGGAGGTCCAGCCCGCGAGCGGCACCCAGAGCCAAAGGGGAATGGCGTCGTGAAAGAGGGTGAGACCGAGCCACGATACGTAGATCGAGCCGATCAGCGCCATGGTCGGCCACTCGACGGCTGGCAAGCGCGTCCTGGGATTCACGCTGTTGAAAGCCATGCGACGGCGCTGCACTTTCGAGATTTTGTGTATGGCCACGCTACACTGTCCCTGGGTGCATCCGCTAGGCCGAAGTTGTCGCAAGCCGCGGCGCATCGTAAACAACAGGGTCGGAGTGATGACCGATGTAATCGAAGCGTTACGAGATGAAGCGGGCGGGTCGCCGACCGCGGGGGCGAAAAACCGGTCATCAATCGGATCGGCCAGCCGATGAAAGCTCTGTGGCGGAGTGCTCGCTCGAGTCCATTTCAGGACCGCGTGTGCCCAGGGGGTCGAGGTCGGTTCGTCAAGCCGGCGCGCCGCGCCCGCGTCGGGCGATGACGAGCCGCGTGACTGGATCGCGGCGTCGTGTTTTAGTATTACGGGACAGAGGTCACGCTCCGGGATGAATCGAGCGTTCCTGATGAGTTCACGCCGATGAGGATGCTCGTATCGCATGACGTGTTTCGCGAACGCGTCAACGTCGTTCTGGCCCGCAGCGGCATGACCTACGCGGCCTTCGCGCGAAAGGCCGGCCTCGACCGTTCAACGCTGTCCCAGCTCCTGACCGGCCCCATGCCGCGCCTGCCCCGCGCCGAGACGCTCGCTTCGATCGCCAAGACGGCGCGCGTGTCGGTCGATTGGCTGCTGGGCCTCAGCCAACGCGAGGAGATGGGGGCCGAGATCATCGAAGCGGTGATGCAATTCGAGCCCTACCGCGACAGCCCGGTGAACGACGGTTTCCTGTCCTGGCTGAGGGAGGCGCAGGGCAGCCGGATCTGTACGGTTCCCATGGCGATGCCGGACATTCTCAAGATCGACGAGCTCATGCGCCATGAGTATCCCGGGGCTTTCGAGACCAAGGGCCTGACGCCGATCGATGCCGTGCGGCAGCGGCTCGAGCTGCTGGCGCAGCCGCATCAGCAGCTCGAGATCGCGAGTCCCCAGGAGGCTTTCGCGCAGTTTGCCAACGGGTTCGGCCATTGGGGAGCGCTCTCGGCCGAGCTCCGCGGTCGGGCGCTTGCCCACATGGTCGAACTCGCCGACCGGCTCTATCCGTCGCTGCGGGTTTATCTTTACGACGCCGGCTCCACGTACTCCGTGCCGTTCACGGTGTTCGGCGCGCAACGGGTCGCGGTGTTTCTGGGCGCGAGCTATCTCGTTCTGAATTCCGCCTCGCATATCGAAATGTTCGCGAACCGCTTCGACGCCTTGATCCGCATCGCGGTGGTGCAGCCTCATCAGTTCGGCGCATATCTGCGGGACCTGACGACGCAGGTGCGCTGAGGCTCGCCTTCGGCCGAGGGTCTCGCCGGGAGCCTTCGTTCAGGGTGTTCCCATCGGGTTTGGCAGATATCCCAGAAATCCGGCGATCCGCCAGCGGCCCTCGATGCGCCGGCAGAAGTAAAGCGTTTGCCAGCGCATGATCACGGTCTCGCCGGTGCGCAGGGGAACGGAGCCATCGAACTTCTTCCGCGCCATCGCGAAGTCGTTCATGAGTTCGATGTCGCGCAGCGACGTGAGCGCGAACAGGGCTCGCTCGAGGTCATTCCGCTCGATCTGCGCAACCAGATCCGTGCTGGCGCCGAGCCACCTCTCGCGATAACGGTCGAGGTCCGCATAGGTGACGCGCCAGAGATCCGGATTGCCCGAGAATCGGCCGTCGATCCCGAAAAACAGCGCCGGCGCGAAGTCGCGAAAATGCGCATCCCAATCTCCCGCCGCGAACGCTTGGATGTCTCGGCGGACGAGCATCTCCCAGATGGCGCGGCGGTCCGGGTCGTCGTGCGGAAACGGATTGCTTTCGGACATGTTTCTCGTCATCCCTCCCGGAGGCGCTGATCGATCGCCGGGTGCGAGCCTAGGCGCGCGACGCCCGGCCAAGCAACCGTCATCGAGGGCACCGCGTCGTCTCGATCGGCCGCGGGCCCAAGCGAATCATCGTTCCAACATCTTCGGGAGTCTTCGATGCCGCAGACGGTTTTGGTGACGGGCGGAGCCGGCGACATCGGACGGGCGCTGTGCCGTCGATTTCTGCGCGATGGGCTGAATGTCGCGGTCCTCGACCGAGACGCCGCGGCGCTCGGTCGGGCCTGCATCGAGCTCGGTGGGGGCGCTCGCGTGCTGCCCGTGCAGGCGGATGTCACGAGCCTCGGCTCGCTCGAGTCGGCGGTGGCGGCCATCGAGGCGACCTTCGGAGGCATCGACGTGCTCGTCAACAACGCGGGGGGCGTCGCGTGCCCGACCTTGACGGCCACCGGCGAGGTCGACTGGCTGGCCGACATCGACCTCAACCTCAATGGGGCGTGGCGCTGCGTCCGGGCCGTCCAGGACGGCATGATCGCACGACAGCGCGGGTGGATCCTCAACATTTCATCGGTCAACGCCGGCGGAATCTACGGCTACCCGGCCTATAGCGCCGCGAAGGCCGGCCTCAACCAATTCACGCGCTTTCTGGCGGTGGAGTTCGGACCGCACGGAATTCGCGCCAACGCGATCGCTCCCGGGAGCGTCAAGACGCAGGCCTGGAACGAACGGGCCGAACGGGATCCGGAGATCCTGAATCGGGTGAAACGATGGTATCCCCTCGGGGACGTCTGCGTGCCCGAGGACGTCGCGGGCGTCGCCGCTTTTCTGATCGGACCCGACGCCAGGATGATCACCGGCGCGGTCATCCCGGTCGACGGCGGCCTGACCGCCGGATCGACGATCGTCGCGCGGGAATTCTGCGGCGCCGAGTTCGATTAGGTCCCGTCCGCTCGGCGTGAACGGAGCGCCTCTACAGGCGGACGCCGACATAGGTTCGGTCGTCGGCCCACTGAGTGGCGGTCGAGCCCTTGGCCGAAAGGTAGAGCTTCACCTTCTCGGGATCGTCGCGCTCCACCTCCTGGAACGCCTGTTCCCAGGCCGCGACCCCGAAGGCTTCTCCCGGCTTGAAATATCCGTCCGTGAAGAGCTCGATGGTCCGGACCTCGCTTCTCGGCAGCCGCTCGAAACGAACGAGCTGCAACGGCACGTCGAAGCCGTCGAGAGCGGAGTAGCCGAGGACCGTGCTCGCGTCGTTCTGGTAGGCGCCCTGCGCGTGCACGATCCCGCCCCGCACGAGCCGTTCGATATCGCTGACGGGAATGTGCGGCAGCGCCCGGGCGTTGGCGGCGATCGCCTGAGCTTCGATCGCAGCCACGTCTGCGGGCGCGAGCACCGCCGCAAGGTCCTCGAGCGGCTGACGGGTCCCAAACCACGTAATGCGGCGCGCGAGCTTCTCAAGGGCACTCGGGTCCGCAACCCGGGCGCCGATCACGGGCCAGGCCTGCCGGCGCAAAGTGGCGGTGATCCGGTCGAGGTCCTTGTCGACTTGTTCGACGCGGCTGCCGTCGATTCGCACCCCGCTGTCGCCCACGAGAGCGATCTCGACCGTTCGCTCGTCGAAAAGAGCAAGCGCGAGCGTCGCGGAGAATCGTTGGTTCCAATCGCTTCGAGCCGCCTCGAGGATTCCGTGCGCGCGATAGGCCTCGCGGATCGCCTGCGTGAGCATGGCGATGACCGACGCGCCGTCTCGCGGGCCGTCCGGCTTGCTCAGGATAAACTCCAACGTCCCTTTGACGATCGTCGCCGCGTACTGGCCGGAGAGCATCCCGTGATAGCGCGTTCCGAGGCGGTCGGTGACGCCGTCGATCACCGCGTAGGCTCGTCCGGGCAAGATCACGAACCTGTCTTCGTTGGCCTGAGGCGCCGACGGGTCCTTGGCCTCTGAGAACGCTTCGATGAGCATCGGGACACTCGCTGGGGGTCGGCTCGCGGGACCGCCGGAACTCGGCGCGATCAGGCGCTCTTGGGTCGCATGACCCACAGGCAGTCAACGCCGATCTGCAGGCTGCATGCGAAACGGGCCGCACCTTCGACCGCTCCCCCCGGCGATCTGCCCCGGCGACAGGCGACGAGCAATCCGGCTCGCGCCCGATCCCCCGTCTGAACACGGCGAATCCGGCGCGATCGGATCAGAGCGGCGAGGCGTTCTCGATCCCCTGCCGGACGTCGGGGATGGCAGCCGACTACTGTCCGACCGCCTTGCGCCACTTCTCCAGAATCGCCTGCGTGCCGCCGAGGTCCTCGACAGATCTCAGCTCGACCAGCTTGAGGCTGCTGAGCGGAGGGACATCTCCCGGACCGGCGACGTCCGGCCGGACCGAGCGACGCCCGGCCTCCTTCACGAGGAGCTCCTGGGTCTTCTTCGACAGGGCCCAGTCGATGAATTTCTTGCCGTTCTCGCGGTTCGGCGCTCCCTTCACGAGGGCGACGCCGTCGGGTGCCGCGGTCGTTCCGTCCGCGAGATAGGCGAGCTTCACGGGAGCTCCACCGACCTTGTACTCGAGGGCGTTGTCCTCGAGCGTCAACCCGAGCGGGGCTTCCCCGTCCGCTACGTAACGCGGAACCACGCCCGAGCTGTCGGTCAGAACGAAGTTCGCGGCGATCTCGCCGTACCGCTTCCAGCCGTCCTCGGGGTACATGGACAGCACGGTCATGAGTTGCTGGAACGCCGAGCCCGAGTTGTCGGCGCGCGCCGATGCGATCTTTCCCTTCCACTTGGGGTTCGCGAGGTCGGTGAGCGTCTTCGGCGTCTCGGTCTCGGGAACCATCCGGGTGTTCTGCATCAGGACGTAGATCACCGCCGTGTAGGGGGTCCACGCCTCGCTCTTGACGAAGCGTGTATCGATGCTTCCCGCATCCTTGGCCTTATAGGGCTCGAGGAGATCGGCGTTCTCGGTCAGAAGACTGCCCGAGATGCTCCAGATCACGTCGGCCTTCGGCGCCCGCGCCTCCGCGCGCACCCGCCGGGTCACGTCGCCGGATCCGAGCTGGACGACCTCGGTCTTGATGCCGGTCTCCTTCTCGAAGACCGGCGCCAGAGCCTGCACGAGGGATGTCTTGTGAGCCGTGTACAGCACGACCTTTTCCTGGGCCGACGCGCTCGCGCCGAGCGCCGCCATCGAAAACGCCGCCGTCAGTAAGCCACTCGCCCGCTTCATCGATCCCTCCCGACTCATCGTGCCACGCAAGACCGGTGGCTTCCGGCGCTGCTATATAACAGAAGGCCTGTTGCACGCTAGACAGCGGCCCGTATCCTGTAAAGAACAGGCGACGAGACCGGTCGGACGCGGGGGACGATGGCTTATCTGTTGGTGGACAACGCCTCGAAGGTGTTCGGCGGAAACGTGCGCGCGCTCGACGGAGTGTCGTTTTCGGTCGAGCGGAACGAGTTCTTCACGCTTCTCGGGCCGAGCGGCTGCGGGAAGACGACGCTCCTCAGGTCGATCGCGGGGTTTTCCGACCTGTCCGGCGGCAGCATCAGCCTGGCTGCTTCGCGGCTGGACCACGTACCTCCCCACAAGCGGGACATCGGCATGGTGTTCCAGGACTATGCGGTTTTCCCCCACCTGACCGTCGAGGAGAACGTCGCTTTCGGATTGAAGGCCAGGAGAGTGCCTGCGCGGGAGACGGCTGCGCGGGTCGCCGAGGCGCTCGCCACGGTGCGTCTCGGCGCCCTCGCGTCGCGCCTTCCGGCCGCCCTCTCGGGGGGTCAGCAGCAGCGCATCGGCCTCGCTCGCGCCATGGTGATCAGGCCGAAGCTGCTCCTGATGGACGAGCCGCTTTCCAATCTCGATGCCAAACTGCGCATCGAGCTCCGGGACGAGATCCGCGACATCCAGAAGACGATCGGGATCGCCGCGATCTACGTGACGCACGACCAGGAGGAGGCGCTCGCCATTTCGGATCGCATCTGCGTGATGAATGCGGGTCGCATCGAGCAGATCGGCACGCCCGAGGCGATTTATGCCGATCCTCAGTCGATCTTCGTGGCCTCGTTCGTGGGCACGATGAACGTCCTCCCGCGCGAGGCGGCTCACCACCTCTCGATCGACCTGCCGGACGGCCATCGCGCGGTGACCCTGGCGGTCCGGCCGGAGCACATCCGTCTCGATCAGGGCCTCCCGAACTCCGATCGGGTCCGCCTCGCCGGATCGGTCGAGAAGTACACCTATCTCGGGCGCGAGGCGCACCTGCTGGTGCACACGCCGGCGGGCAAGCTCGTCGTGCAACTCGCGGACCCAGCCCGGACGCTTCGGGTCGCGCCCGGCAGTTCGGTGCCGCTGACCTGCGAGCTCTCGGACGTCCTGATGTTCGACGGGCGGGGCGCGCGAATTCCGGCCGGAGGCTAAGATGCGGATCGGCTTCTGGACCATCGTCGGCGCTCTCGCATGGCTGATCCTGCTCAGCCTCCTCGTCGCCCCTCTGGGATCGGTCCTCCTGTCGAGCCTCCAGGACCAGGCCGGGAACTTCACGCTGGCGAACTACGAGCGCTTCATCGGGACCCCGCGGTTCCGGGCGGCTTTCCTCAACACTCTCCTGATCGGCTTCGGCGGGCTCGCCGGCTCCCTCGTTCTCGGCGCCGCGATGGCCTTTTGCATGGCGCGCCTCGAGATCCGGGGCAGCCGCTTCGTCTCCCTGCTGGCCATCCTGGCCCTCGTCTCGCCGCCGTTCATCGGCGCCTACTCGTGGATCGTCCTGTTCGGCTCGGGCGGCCTCGTCCGGCAGACCCTGATGTCGTGGGGCATCTTCATCCCGCCGATCTTCGGCGTCTGGGGGATCCTGATCGTCTTCTCGTTCAAGTTCTACCCGTATGTCTATCTGCTGGCTTCCGGGGCCCTGGGGAACATCAACCGCTCCCTCGAAGAGGCGGCCGAGAGCCTCGGCCTGACGCCGTTCCAGCGCGTCATGAAGATCTCGTTTCCGCTGGTGCTGCCGGCGCTCTCCGCGGGCGGGCTGCTCGCTCTCATCCATTCCATCGCGGATTTCGGAACGCCGCGGCTCATCGGGCGCGGCTTCAACGTTCTCGCCACCGAAGCCTACACGCTCTACTCGGCCGAAGTCGGCAGCAACCTCGGGATGGCGACGACGATCAGCATCGTGCTGATCGTTCTGTCCATGCTCTTCGTCTTCAGCCAACGATACATGTCGCGGCGGAACGTCTACCACGGCAACCTGATCAACAAGCCGATCAAGAGAAGGCTGAGCGGCTTCCAGAACGTGCTGGCGCACGGGGTCGTCTACTTCATCGCGCTCGCCGGCGCGATGCCGGCGATCATCGCGGTCATCTACTCGGTGAGGCGAACGAGCGGCCCGGTCTTCCAGCCCGGCTTCGGGCTCGACAGCTACCGGCGCATCCTCTTCAATCTCGCCGACGTGGTGCAGAACTCGCTGGCCTTCTCCTTCGCGACGGTCGCCCTCATCGTGACGGTCGGCACGCTGATCGGGTGTCTCGTCGCGCGTCGGATGACGCTCAACACCTCGATGCTCGACGCCACGTTGATGGTGCCCTACGTGATGCCGGGCATCGTCGTCGGCATCGCGTTCGTGGCGGCGTTCAACGCGCCTCCGTTGGCGCTGACGGGCACCGCCCTCGTGATCATTCTATCGATCTTCATCAGACGACTGCCGTACTCGGTCCGCTCCGCGGCATCCGCCCTTCGCCAGGTCAGCCCGAGCATGGAAGAGGCGGCGATTTCGCTCGGCTACAGTCCGATGAGAGCGTTCATGAAGGTGACCGTGCCGCTGATCCTGCCGGGCATCATCGCGGGCGGCATGCTGAGCTTCGTGACCGCGATCAACGAACTCTCCTCGTCGCTGGTCCTCTATGTGGGAAGCACGGCAACCATGCCGGTCCGGATCTACATCGCGATCAACGACGGCGATTACGGCACCGCCGCGGCCCTGTCGACGATTCTCCTCGTCCTGAGCGGAACGGCGATCTACGTCGCCTTCCGCTTGATGGGGCGCGACGAGCGGGCTCTGCTTTGACGCCGTCGCCGCAACCCGTGAATCCCATGGCTCTGCGGTTTCCTGTCCTCCCGCGAAAGCTCCGGCCGCCCTCATGAAGATCGAGATTGCCCCCGACAAAGCAGACCTCGGGGCCCGAGCGGCAGGCGAGGGAGCGGCGGCGATCCGCGCCGCGATCGCCCGTCGAGGCGCGTGCGCGATCATCCTCGCCACGGGCGCAAGCCAGTTCGAGATGCTGGACGCGCTCGTCGCCGAGGCCGGCATAGACTGGTCGAAGGTGGTGGCCTTCCATCTCGACGAGTATGTCGGGTTGCCCGCCACGCACCCCGCGAGCTTTCGCCGTTACCTCGCGGAGCGGTTCGTCGCACGCGTCCCCAGCTTGGGCGAGTTCGTGCCGATTGACGCTGACGCTGACGATGTCGAGGCGGAGCTGAGCCGGCTCAACCGGCTGATCCGGGGACGAACGATCGACCTCTGCTTCGCCGGGATCGGCGAAAACTGCCACCTCGCCTTCAACGACCCGCCCGCCGACTTCGAGGTCGAGGCGCCTTACATCCTCGTCGACCTCGACGAGGCGTGCCGACGCCAACAACTCGGCGAGGGCTGGTTCCCGTCTCTCGACGCGGTCCCTCGGCGCGCGATCTCCATGAGCGTCCGCCAGATGCTGAAGAGCGAACGGATGATCCTTTGCGTGCCGGACGCCCGCAAAGCGCGGGCCGTCAGGGCTGCGGTCGAGGGCCCGATCACGCCCGACCACCCCGCCTCCGCGCTGCAGCGCCACGAAAACTGCGTTCTCTATCTCGACCCGCCCGCCGCTTCCCTTCTGTCGCGTCAACCGACCGTTTGAGGACCGACATGCGCTCGACCGGGCTTTTCGATCTTCAAGTGAACGGTTTCGCCGGGGTCGACTTCAACGCCGAGGCGATCGATCCCGATCAGGTCGATCATGCCCTCGAAGCGATGCTCGGGACCGGCGTCACGGCCTGCCTTCCGACCGTGATCACGGCTCCCACCGATGCACTGCTCGCGAGGTTCTCAGCGCTCGACCGAGCGCTGGCTCGAAGCCGCCTCGGATCCGCGATGGTCCCTGGCTACCATCTCGAAGGGCCGTTTCTGAACGCGAGCGAGGGCTATGCCGGCTGCCACCCGCAGGACGCGATGCGGTCGCCCGACATCGGGCTCCTGGAGCGCCTCGACGGGCTGCTGTCGCGTCCCGTTCTGCTCGTGACGATCGCGCCGGAACTGCCCGGCAGCGAACGCTTCATTCGCGCCATGGGCGCCAGGGGTCGCGCCGTCGCCATCGGGCATTCCGCCGCCGATTTCGCGACGGTCGCTCGAGCCGCAGACGCCGGAGCCCGCATGTCGACCCATCTCGGGAATGGCCTCCCGCAGCTCTTGCACAAGGTCGACAATTCGCTTTTCGCGCAATTGGCGGACGATCGCCTCGCGGCGGGCTTCATCGCCGACGGGGTTCATCTCCCGCCGCCTGTTCTGAAGATCCTGCTGCGGGCGAAAGGGCTGGACCGGTCCATTCTGGTCAGCGATGCGGTTTCCGCTGCCGCGAGCGCGCCGGGCCCTTATCCCTTCGCGGGCATGATCGTGGAGCATGCTGCCGACGGTTCGGTCCGCCGGCCCGGGAGCCGGTCTCTTGCCGGATCGGCGCTGACGTTGGATCAGGCGGTTCGCAATCTTGTCGATTGGCGGCTCGCGACGCCGCAGCAGGCCCTGCGTTTGGCGTCCCGCAACCCGCGCCGCTTCATGGCGCCGGTCCTTGAAGCGTTCGCGATCTCCATGGTCGCTGGCGAAGTGGAATGGTCGGCCGACCTGCGGCCGGTCCGGGTCGAAGTGCCCGGCATCGGGGGACTGACCACCGGTGTTCCGTCCCCTCGACGGCCCCTCGAGACATCTGCCCGGCGAAAGGACTCTTGCGGATGACGTATGAACTGGTTCTCCGCGCGGGGCGCGTGATCGACCCATCGCAGGGGATCGATCGGGTGGCCGATGTGGCGTTCGCGGGCGGCCGCGTGGCTGCGGTCGGGGATGATCTGGCGCACCGGGCTCGGACCGTGCACGACGCCGCGGGCAGGATCGTCACGCCCGGACTGATCGATCTGCACACGCACGTTTACTGGGGCGGCACGTCGCTCGGGGTCGAGCCGGAACGCCTCGCGAGAGGCGGATGCACGACGTTGGTCGATACCGGCAGCGCCGGCCCGGGGAACTACGCGGGTTTCCTCCAGCACGTGATCAGGCCGTCCCCGGTCCGGATCCTCGCCTACCTCAACGTGTCGTTCGCGGGAATTTTCGGCTTTTCGAAGCGTGTCATGGTGGGCGAGAGCGGTGATCTGCGCCTGATGGCGCCCCTCGACGCCGTCGAGGTGCTCGAGGCCAACCGGGACACTCTCGTCGGCATCAAGGTCCGAGTCGGGTTCAACGCCTCGGGACGTTCCGGGCTCGTGCCGCTCGACGTCGCGCGCCAGGTCGCCGAGCGGACCGGAATGCCGATGATGGTCCATATCGACGTTCCACCGCCCACCCTGCCGGACGTCCTCGCCCGCCTCCGGCCCGGCGACGTGCTCACGCACAGCTTCCGGCCCTTTCCGAATACGCCGGCGACCCCCGAGGGCACGGTGCATCCCGCGGTGATCGAGGCCCGTGCGCGCGGGGTGATTTTCGATATCGGGCACGGCATGGGCTCGTTCTCCTTCGACACCGCGCGCGTGATGCTCGCGAACGGGTTCCTGCCCGACTGCATCTCGAGCGACGTCCATGCGCTGTGCATCGACGGACCGGCCTTCGATCTCCTCACGACGATGTCGAAATTCCTCTCCCTTGGGATGCCCCTCCCGGATGTCGTCTTGTCGGCGACCGCGAATCCCGCAAATGCGCTCCGTCGGCCGGACCTCGGCACGTTGAGGCCGGGAAGCGTCGGCGACGCGACGATCGTGGAGCTCGAGGAGGGAGCTTTCGACTATGTGGATTCCACCGGCGAGCGGTTGCTGGGCACGACCCGTCTGTCGGTCCGTGGTCTGGTGATCGAAGGTCGCGTATGGGATCAATGCTGATTCGCGCAACGGCCGGGCTCGAAAGGCCGTCAACGTCATTCCGTTTCGAAGAGAGATCCATGTACGAGAAGCACTCCCTCGCCGAGCGTATCTGGGGCACCATGCTCCTCCTGGCCTATGCGGTATTCCTGGTCTACGCCGTTCTGAGAATGGCCGGTGTCGAGTTCGTTCGCTACTGACGCCGGTCCGCGGCTCGGGACGAGGCTGCCGCCGTGCGGCACTCAAGCTCTCGAAGAGGCAGGTCCAGAGCCATTTTCGGCGAAGTGGATCCGGTTCGCCGTCAAAAATTGCGGCAAAGAACGAAGAGAGCCGATTCCACGTTGGTGGAACGGGTCTAGTCTCCCGTGCGGGCCCGCGCTCGGTGGTGCTCGATTTCCTCCGGCTCCTTGTCGTCCAGGCGCGTCAGCGCATTGCTGGCCTTGCCGTGCACATGGAGGAGCTCGTCGAGCTTGGCGTGCAGCGCCTGCGTGTCGCGATGCTCGGCGCGCTGGATGAACAGCGTCATCACCCAGGTCGCGAGCGTCGCGAAACCGTGCCAATCGAGCCGTTCGGGTTCGAAGACGGCCCACAGGACGGCGTAAACCACGACGACCAGGAAGGCCGCCGGATGGGCGGTCAAGACGCCGAAGCGCGTGAGAAGGTGTCTGGCCTGACGAGTCATGGCGGGCCAACGCCACGATCAAAGTTGTGTTCCGGACCGGCCTCGTTTCCTTAGCGAGGTGTCTGTGCGGAATCATGAAGGTTTGGCCGCTTACATCCCGGAAAGCTTCTACCCCTATGGTCTGGCGTGAACATTCGAGAGCGGGAGGCCCATGGCGTCGGAGCGTGAGCCCGTGAGGTATCGATGACGCAAGAGCTCACGTTCCTGCCCTATGAGGAGTGGGTCTATTTTATCTTCGACCATCCCGCCGAGGGACCCGAATGGTATGCGGATCCGGACGCGCCCTTCTGGAACGGCCCCGCCGCCCTCACGGCGGACTACGTGATCCGGCTTTTCGACAATCCTTGCCCGGCGCTCGCCGGGTTCAGCGATGCCGAGATCAACAAAGGCCTGTGGTATCTGCTCAGTCCCGGCCTGGGCGAACACATGCTCTGTCTCGACGAGCCTACGCTCGCCATCGAGACGCGCGTGCGGTGCGTCCGCTCCTGCGAGAGCCTGTTCCGTCAGCTTTTGCTTCCGCGCTGTTCGCCGCACCTGTCGCACCGGGACTGGGCGGGCGCCGCTCCGTTGAACTCCGTCTGTTACATGTGGTGGGACATCATGCCGGTCTACGGCGGTCCAGAGCCCGAGGACCGCCGGGCCTTGCATCGCGCGGCTCTGGACACCATGGCGACCGTGCTGCGGTTCGACTCGGTCGCGTGTCAGGAAAGCGCCTTGCATGGGCTGGGGCATTGGCGCTCCGCCTTTCCGGAAGAGGTCGAGATGTTGATCGACGCTTTCATCGAGACACACCCTGAGGCCGCGCCGGAACTGTTGACCTACGCGCGAAGCGCGCGTTGCGGCTGCGTGCTTTGAACGAGCCGCAGGCGGAAGCCGCGGCCACTCGTGCGCACCCTCGGACCGATGGGGGGAGCCGGTCGGCCTGCGCCGTCCCGGTCAGGACCGCGATCTCGCAACCCGTCGGGCTGCCGCCGCGGCCCTTCGGGGCGATGTTGCGGGCGCGATCCTTCGAGCGCTGCCGTACGTCACCAGGCCGTACTGCGCGAGCTCGGACGAGGACAGCGTGCGAATGCCGGTGTGCGGGACCCGATGCGCCACATCGATCACCGCGGGACTGACGCCCATATGGCGGGCATAGGACCGAAGGACCGGTTCGGTTCCCTGGACCATCGTGCGCGTAAGGGCTCCATTGACCCGATAGGCGCGACCCTGGGACACCAGCAGGACTTGTGGCGAATGCACGCCGACGCGGCTACCGGGCATCACGACCCGGTTCACTCCGGCCATCAGGACGAGCACGCAGGCCGAATGGCATTGGCCCGCGCCCAGCGCGCGCTGTCCGAAGGTGTCCTGACCGATCGAGCCGACCACCGTCCGGATCCCGAGCTGTCGCAGGGTCAGTCCGAGACGAAGCGCGCTGACCATGTTGCCGCCGGGCGATGAAATCACGAGGGTGCGCGGAACTCCCCCGCTCCCGGACGCCTCCTCCAGGAACGACAGAAGCCGCGCGCTCTCGTTCCCATCGATCGTTCCCCGCGCCACGACCGCCGTGGTCCCGTCCTGGAAGGGCACGAGGCCGTAGCTCAACGCCTGAGCACCGCCCCCGCTCAGGAGGGCACATAGAGCCGACAGACAAGCCAATTTCCGCATGAGGAGTCCCGGGTGCAACCAACTTCGCCGCCGTGAACTTAGAGCAATCTGCGGCGAAGTGGATCCGGTCCGCGATCAAAAAATTGCGGCACAGGGCGGCACAAAAGAGAGAGCCGATTCCACCTGCGTGGAAACGGAGCGAGGCTCCGTGATCCAACGAGGGAAGGCCGCTTCACGAGGCGAGCGCCCGTCGCCAGTCGATCCGTTGCGGGATCGACCCGGGGCCCGCCTCACGCGGGAATGGACGAGAGGAAGACGCGCCCCGTCCGGCGATGGCCGCACGAGGTCGCGCGTGGAAACCCCGGTTTTGCCCTACGCGGCGCGGCCGCGACGCTCCGCGGTCTCGGCTTCCAGGGTCTTGTTCGCTTCCTTTACGACCCTTGTCGACACCTCGGCGAACCGCCGCGTGCCTTCGATGGTTTGCTGCAGGCCGTCGCGCACGAGATCGCTTTGCACCGCCATGACATCGGGAAGCGAGCGGCATTGCGTCAGCGCCGTCAGGCTCTCGACGTTCTTGCGGGCGCGCTCCTGGACGAGGTCGAGCCACTCGCGCGACAGATCCTGGAACCCGCGGGTCAGAGCGGCGCTGACCCCGGTCATCGCCGCGAAGGTCTGGGAGGACCGCTCCGCGACCTCATGGGTTCTCTCGCCGGAACGGTTCAGCACGTCCAGGACCTGATCGGTCGAGCGCTGCGCCAGATCCGTCATGGTGCCGAGGCCGGAGCCGATCGTTCCGCGCGCGGTTTGCGCGACCTGTCGCGCCGCCTGCGGCACGGCCCAGACCGTGTTCGCGAGGCTTTCAGCGGTCTGCTGCAGGTTTTCGACCTCCTCGCGCGCCCGGCGCGCCTCGGCTCGACGCTCCTCGGTCTCGGCCCGCTTGGCTTCCTCGATCCCGGCCTTTTCGGCCTCGATCTTGTCCACGATGGCCTGAGCCTCCTCGTCGCTCAACGCCTTCATCACGGCCGGCAGGAGTTCCTTCTTTTCGTCCCGCACGTGCTGCTGAAAGACGCGCTTCAACTCCGAGACCTTGTCCGTGAACTCCGTACTTTCCTTTGGAGTCCGTTCGAGTTCGGAGAGCAGCTTTCGCGCTTGCTTGTTGTCCGCCAGGGCGTCGGCGACGAGGTCCTTCGTCGCCTTGTGCTTCCGCAGAACGGGAAAAAGATGCTCCTCCTCGAGGGACGCCAGCAGCTCCATCTCGGCCTTGAGCTCGGAGAAGAGCCGCTCCCGGGTCTTGACGGCGTTGTCGGAGGTGTCGGTCAGTTTAGCCAAGAGCTCGTTTGCCTTGGTGGGGCTCGTCTGAATAAGTTGTCGAATGGTGGTCATCGTTCCCTCGTGAAAATGGCGAGAAGATGCGACGGCTCGGCCCCGGCCGGAAGGCGGCGACATATCGGCGGACCGTCACAGAACGCACGCGGGGCGCCACGCTGCACATGAGGCGAGCCGGCGCCGGAACATCATGCTGCAATGCAGCATATGCCAACCCGTCAAGGAACGATTGGTTCCGGGCTGCTGCAGGACGGGAATTCCAGCGTTGGGCGGAAATGTTGGCGCAACGGCCCCCGGGTGCGTGTTGCCGCGGGTCAGCGTCGCCGATCACCCCAGCCGCAATCCGGGTTCGGCAGATCTCCGGGGCCTCCCATCGAGAACCGGGGCTGGCCCTCCGAGAACAGGCACAGGAAATGAACGTGCGTCGCACCGACCGCGCGGGCGAAGTCCCGGCAGTCGCTCCAGCGCCACGCGGCGGGAACGGGAAAGCTGTCACGCCAGTTGTCGGGCACGTAAACCGAACAGTACTTTGTCCCAGCGGCAGCGCGACGCGGCTCGCGCGGCGGCGGCAGATCGCGATAGAATCGTTCGTCGAAGCCTCTCGGATAGGGACCAAAGTCCTGCGGGTCTCGGGGCTGAGCCGATGCCGGACCGATCCATAAAGCCGTGATGCCGACAAGGATTGCTGCAAACGGGGACAGACGAGCCATGGCGACAGCGCTCCGTGAGCCGATCTGGTGCCAACGCAAGGACTCTGCGAAGGTTCGCGCCGGTGCCTTTGGGCGGGCGCCGCGCCGGGTCGACCCCCGGTGCGAGGCCGCGCATCATCCTGGGACACGGTCGAACCGCTGCGTGTCCGTTTAACGGACCCGACCCGGGCGGAGGAAGCCTTGATCGACCGACTCGCGATCCGAAGCTGGAGGACGACGAAGCTGGAGGACGACGATGAGTGACCTGGCCGACGGCGAACACAGCCACCCGCCTTGGAAGCATGACGGCGTCAGGGTCATCAAGGGGGATTGCCTCGATCCCAACACGGCCCAGACCCCGGGTATGTTTCGGCAGGCCGCGATCAACCACGCGCGCGTCGGAGCGCAGCGCATCTGGGCGGGCACCGTCTCGATCCAGCCCAACGCCAAGACAGGCGCGCACCACCACGGCGAGCTCGAGAGCGTTATCTACGTGCTGCGCGGCAAGGCCCGCATGCGCTGGGGCGAACGGCTCGAGTTCATGGCGGAGGCGGGGCCGGGGGACTTCATCTATGTTCCGCCTTACGTGCCGCATCAGGAGATCAACGCCAGCCCCGACGAGCCGCTGGAATGCGTGTTGGTGCGCAGCGACAACGAGGCCGTGGTCGTGAACATCCCCGATGTGGACCCCGTCGAGGCTCCCGAGGAGGTGTACTGGGTCGACCCCATCCACCGACCGCCCGGCTAGCCCGGTTCGCCGACAGCCGGTGCGCGAGGGGCATAGCGCCTTCTGCATCGCCGAACCCGGGCCCCGGCCAGGCGGCCCGGGTCGCGCGGACGGCCAGCGTTTGCCAGCCCCGGACGGCCCTCGAAAGATTCTTCGACGTCGACTATTGCTTCGGGAGCGCCCTCGGGCGAAATATTGACGCAGCGGCACCCTCGCATTGGGTGGGTGGTCTCATGGCGAGCGTCAGGGAACTGGAAGCTCTTGTCGCCGAGCGTTGGCGTCTGCTCGAGGAAGCGGAGGTCGCGCTCGCCGAAGCGCGAAACCGTGCGCCTTCCGTCGGCGACTTCGTTCGCAGCACGCTCACGAACTTTTACGGTCGCGTCACCCGGGTGATTCCGCGGCCCGGCGGGCGCCCGTGGGTCGAGATCACCCCCTACCTCGCCCCGACTCTTCCGGGACACTCGACGCTTGACCTCTATGACGCCTGGGAAATCATCGACGACCCGGCGGCGATGGCGGAGACGGACGACGTGCCGTCCGGCCCTGAGATCATCTCGAACCTCACGGACGTGATCGTGTCGTACGATTTTATTGCGCCGGGAACGCGACGAGCCTGAGACCGGGCTGCCCGGGTCACCGATGCCTTGCAGCCCTAGGAAGAGTTGAACGCGACTCGGCGACCGTGCCGCGGCTGTTCTCAGACGCTGAGATAACCGTGCAGCACGATGACGATCGTCAGGACGACGAGCGCGATCCCGGCCGCCGCTTCGGTCTGGAAGCCCTCGGCTTCCGCCCACGCGTCGCGGGCGAAGGTCCCGATCCGCTGCCCTGCCCGCTGGAGTTCGACGCTCACGCGCGTGCGAAGGAGAGCGCTCATGATCGCGTAGGCGAGGAGGACGCCGCGTGCGAGGTGCTGCCTGCTCCGCTGGTGTGCCCGCTGGAATCCGATGCCGACACGCGTGCGCCGGAGAACGTTGAGGATCGCGCAGGCGAGGAGCGTGCCGCGGACGAGATGTTGCCCTGTTCCCTGCCGCATCCGGCGCCGGGCGAGGCCGAGCACGCGGGCAAGCTGCGCGAGCGAGTCCGCGATCATGCGCCCGACCTGATCGGGCAGGCTTTCGAACCCTCGATTCCCGGCGCTTGCGAGCATCCTGGTCACCGTGCGTCCTCCCGCGGGGGCGACGGGGATGCTTCGGCGTGCCGCGGCCGGAACGGAATGACGTTGCCGGCCGGTCTCGAGGCTGGCGGCTCGTGTGGCGCTCGCTCTTGGTCGAGATCTGCGACCGCGCTTTTGAAGCAGAAAGCCTCTTGGTCCGTGCTCAGGCCGAAGCTGTAGACGGAGAGATCCGTGTCTGGATGCATGGCGGACGCCTCATCTGCCGCAGAGGAAGCAGCGAATCGCTTCGGCTTTTGCTTAGCGGTGCGGTTCGCTTCGCGCCATACATTTCGATGACGCAGCCGCCGATCGCATCGAGCTTCGACGGCGCGGCGGTTGTTCGACCGAGGAGCCAAGTCCTCTGGCGAAACGAGGCGGCGTCGCGACGGCGCGGCGTAGACGCTGCCCACGGAGTCGAGCTGCCAAACGAAAAAACTACAGCCAAGCTGAAACCCTTCCCTGCCGCTCTTTGTTTGCCGGGGAATCGCTGCTCTCGAACAGACCTCGGCTCCGGGGTCGAGGAACGACGCGCATGCCGCACGGAAATCTACGGGCGACGAGCCCGAGTGCGATCCGCGTCGTCTCCACTCCGGTCCCCACGGGACGGCTGTATCGCGATCTTACGGTCCAACTCCGGGCCATGTACGACGACCTTCTGAACGAACCTCTGCCCGAGCGGCTCATTGCCTGGGCGGGGCTCTGCGAGAATGGCGCGGCCAGCCTTTGCACCAAGGAGACGAGCGATGGCGCAGCAACAATCGCGAGTGGCGTTGATCGTTGAAGACGACGACGACGTGCGGGGGTTGGCTGCGGCGCTCCTCGAAGAAAGTGATCTCTCGGTCGTCGAGACCAGCAGCGCCGAAGAGGCGCTGGCGTACCTGCGAGACCATGCCGACGACGTCGCGTTCCTATTTGCCGATGTCCGTCTCCCGTGCCTCATGAGCGGCGTGGATCTGGCTCGGACGGTTCGCCTCAAGTGGCCCCGGATCGAGATGGTGCTGACCTCCGGCGCGCCGATCGAAGACGACGAGGTCGCGAAGGTCCCCCGGGAGGTACGCTACATGCCGAAGCCTTGGCGGGCGCTCGAGGTCCTGATGGCCGCCGAACGGGCTGCAGCCCGGGCCGGGTGACGCTTCGAGCCGCCCGATCGGGCCAAATCCACCGCCCGAAGACCGGCGCCGCTTTAGCGCTTCCTTAATCGCGCCCGCCGCAAAGTGCGCCGCAGCAACTGAGGAGTACAGCGCGTGGCGGCCGATGCTCGAGCGAAGATCGTGACCGAACTCCTATCCGAGTTCGTGGAGGAGCGGGTCCGTCAGCTGCCGGCCCAGGCGTTCGGGATCAACGAGGTGAAGCAGGCTCTGGGCTCCGCCCTGCACGATGCCGGAGGCGCGATCGCGCTGACGCCGAACGACGACCGGTGGATCTCGGAGCGGCTGGATCGCCACCCCTTCCTGCTCAAAGCCGCCAAGGGTCGAGTCTCGGCTTGGCGGCCGGGGCTCAACCGGGCTGCGCGCGGCGACTAAAGCCGTTTCCACTTGCGTGGAATCGTCTCTCTTCCATCCTTTGCCGCCATTCTTGACGGCAAACCGGATCCACTTCGCCGAAAATTGGTCTAAGTCGCGGCCGCCGCGACATTGCCCGGCCCTCGACCCTCGCGCCGGAAGATCAGGCTGAGGTTGTTGGTCGGCATGTCGATCCGCTCCCTGAGGACGAGCCCCTGCGCTCGGGCGAGGTCGTCCAGGTCCGCGACGTCGCGCACCCCCCATTCCGGATTGCGTGCCCTCAAGCTCTCGTCGAAAGCGGCGTTGCTCGGGGCGGTGTGGGACCCGTTCTCCTTGTAGGGACCGTACAGATAGAGCACTCCCCCCGGAGCGAGCACCCGCGCCGCACCGGCCATCAGTCCTTGCGTGGCTCGCCACGGCGCGATGTGAACCATGTTGATCGCCACGACAGCATCGGCACGGGTCACCGGCCAGGAGGATGAGACGGCATCGAGCTCCAGGGGTGGCGCCACGTTCGCCAGGCCTGCGGCCGTCCGGTGGACGGCGATGCTCCGGAGCGCCTCCGGATCCGGGTCGGTGGGCTGCCAGGTGAGGGTCGGCAGCGCCGCCGCGAAGTAGACGGCATGCTCGCCGGACCCGCTGGCGAGCTCGAGCACGGTCCCGCGCTCGGGCAGGACCCGGCGCAGCACGGCGAGGATCGGGTCCCGGTTGCGCGCCACCGACGGTGAGGTCAGCGCGCCTTCGCGGTTGCGTTCGGTCAAGGCACGGTCTCCACGGGAGGTTGCCGATTGCCGCCGACGACGCCGCCACGATGCGCCGGCGGCCCCGGTCGAGACAGTGTACGCGCGCAGGAGGTTCCCTGCGACAGGTCGTTTTGGGGTGAGCGCGGGTTTGGCGACGTCGCTTGGGGTTCGATCGGGGCGCGCAGCGGGCCTGCCCGTGCGGTGGCGGTCCCGCCTTCGGCGACCGGGGCCATCGTCCCTCACGCGCCCGAGGCCGATCGGAACGCGGCGACGAACGCCGGCGCCGCGAGCGCGAGGGCTTCGAGCGAGTAGCCGCCTTCCTGGACGATGAGGGTCGGCAGGGCGAGCTTGCCCCAGATCTCGCCGATACGCGGGAACGCATCGGTCGTCACGGCAAGCTTCGAGAGCGGGTCGCCCCGGTGCGCGTCCCACCCGGCGGAGACGACGAGCGCCTCGGCGCCGTGGGCTTGCACGGCGAGCGCCAGGCGCTGGTTGGCGTCGATGAAGGCTTCATCCTCGGCGCCGGGCTCGAGCGGCAGGTTGAGGTTCGCGCCGTCGCCCTCGAAGGCGCCGGTCTCGTCCGCATAGCCGAAGAAATGAGGGTAGTACGAGGAGGGATCCGTATGGACGGAACCGTAGAACACGTCGCCGCGCCGATAGAAGATGGCCTGCGTGCCGTCGCCGTGGTGCGTGTCGAAATCGACGATCGCCACCTTGGGGAACGTCCGCCGCAGGACTTGCGCGGCGATCGCGGCATTGTTGAGATAGCAGAAACCCGAGGCGCGATCCTGGTAGGCATGGTGACCCGGCGGCCGGCAGAGCGCGTAGGCGTAGTCGCCGGCAAGCACCGCCTCGGCTCCCGCGATCGCGCTTTGGGCCGAGGCATACGCGGCTCTGAACGTGCCCTCCATGATCGGGCAGGACAGGTCGCCCATGTACCAGCCTGCCTGACCGAGAATCCCGCTGGGACGCGGCATGTCCCGCGCCCGAAGGTCGGGACCCGAGCCGCCGAACGGGTGGACGTTCGGCAGAACCTCGGGACCGTGGTCCGGCAGCTCCAGGAACCGCGCGTGAGCGTCCTCGAGGAAACCGAGATAATGGCCGGCGTGCACGTCGAGGATCGGATCGTGGCCGAAGTCGCCCGGGGCCGTGCGCCGGAGGCCGAGCGGTTCGAGGGCCGCGATGAGCGTCGTCGCGCGGTCCGGGTTCTCGAACGGCTCGACGATCCGGCCGTGCACCATGTACTGCTGCGGCCGATGGGTGAGTTGCGTATCGTCGAAGAAGAGCTTCATGGGGCGGGCTCTCGGCGGCGGCCCGGATCAGCGTCCGGACCTCAAGCGCGACGGCCGCGAACGGGCCCGCGAAAAGATCGCCCATCGCGGCCGGCTTTCGGCACCGTCTTCACGTTCGCGCCGGGGTCCGACCTTGCCTTCGGTCGGCTCCGGCCCGCGGGTCTTGAAGTCCGACGAGGTCATCCGTGCCGATTCGCGTAGCGTTTCTTCTTCTGCAGATTCCGCTGTCCCTCGCGCGTTCTTGCCGGCGCGACCTGCAGCTTGTAGCGGGCGGTGTTTCGCTTCCAGGACGGCCTTGCGCGCGCTTTCGTAGCCATGACACCCCTCACGTGGAAATCGAAGACAAACGCATCGGCCCGCGGGCGAGTTTCACACGTCCCAGGCGGGGAAACCAGGATTAAACCGCGGAGCGACCCGCGTCCTGAAGACTTCCTTCAACCATCGACGAGTTCGACGAGGACGGGCTGGTGATCCGAGACCATGGTTTGGAGGTCGTACTCGATCCGGCGCACGCGCGGAAGGAGATCCGCCGTGACGAAGACGAAATCGCAGCAGTGCGGTTCTCCGTTGGTTTGGTCGAACAGGCAGAAGGACGAGGGGTGTGGCTCGCCCGCGTGCAGCGCCATCCAGGTGTCGACGAGGGCCGGCACGCCGTCGCGGAAAGGGTCGGACAGGCGCCTTTTCGTCGGGTCTTCGGGCTTCATGTTGAAGTCGCCGGTCAGGATCGCCGACCGGGAGCCGGGCGCGCGCACGTAGGTGCCGGGGCCGTCCTCGCGCGGACAGTCCTCCCGTTCGCACGCGCTGCGATGGATGTCCCGGATCGCCTCGACCTGCGCGGCTCTGAGCTTGCCGGACGAATACTCGAGGTGCGTGGTCATGACCCTCACGGGCCCGAAAGGTGCGATCACCGCCGCATCGATGAGAAGCCGGGGCATGTTGCGGGTGGTGTCGGCGCCCCATGGCAGGGTGTGGCGCAGGACCTGGGCCACCGGGTAGCGCGACAGCACCATGTTGCCGAAACGCTTCCGCCGTCCCTGGCCATCGGCGAGATCGAGAGCCACGCCTTCGATCGCCGCGTAGCCCGGCAGAAGCCGCGCGAAGGCCGCGAACTGATCCTCGCCGTTCTGCCCGGCAAGCTCCGGGAAGTTGTCCGCGACCTCCTGGAGGCAGAGCACGTCGAAATCGGCCATCGCACGCGCGTGGTGGACGACCCGCGCGGGGTCCATGCGCCCGTCGATCCCGAGCGCCCACTGGATGTTCCAAGTGATCAGCTTCATCGGCAGCGCCCGGATCGCGTCCGCGTCCGCGCCAGCGCGAAGGGCTTCATCAGCGAATCCCGGCCCGCATGAAGCTCTGGACGAACTGGCGCTGGAACAGCAGGAAGCCGATCAGCAGGGGCCCGGAGGTCATCAGCGTTGCCGCGCAGATGACGGCCCAGTCGATGCCCTGGTCGGAAGAGGAGAAGACCTGGAGTCCGACCGTAAGGGGGCGGGACTCGACCGAGTTGGTGATGATCAGGGGCCACAGAAAGTTGTTCCAGTGGTAGCTTACCGACACGAGACCGTAGGCGACGTAGACCGGCCGCGCTAGGGGAACGTAGATCTTGAGCAGGATCTGCAGCGCGCTCGCGCCCTCGACCCGGGCGGCGTCGTCGAGCTCCCTCGGCACGGTCTTGAAGGTCTGGCGCAGCAGGAAGATCCCGAACGCCGATGCGATGTAGGGCAGGGCGATCGCCGGTATCGTGTCGACGATGCCGAGCAGGCTCATCGTGCGGTAGTTCTCGACGATGAGGACGTCCGGCATGATCATGAGCTGCACCAGCACGAGGGCGAAGGCGATGTTGCGGCCCCGGAACTCGTAGCGCGCGAAGGCGTAGGCCGCGAGCGTCCCCAGCACGAGCTGACAGGCCAGGATCAAGGTCACGAGCACGAAGGTGTTGAGGAAATAGCGCGCGAACGGCGCCGCGTGCCAGGCGCGGACGAAGTTCTCGAGGGTGAGGGGCGCGAAGAGTTCGAAGCGCGTGGTGAATTCGCTTGGATGGAACGCCGCCCAGACCGCGTAGACGAGCGGCAGGATCCACAGGATCGCAAGGAGCGCGGCGCCTACGCTCTCAAGGGCTAGCCAGGCGCCGCGCGGGGCGTAGGGATCGGCGCGCCCGGGCGTCTCGGCGCGAGCGCGCGGAAGCCCGCGGGGCCGCATCGTGCGCCGCGCCGGCGCCGGAGCGAGGGCGGTGTCGAGCAGACTCATCGGTAGTGGATCCGGCGCTCGAGCCAGCCGTACTGGAAGGTCGCGGTAATCGCGAGCAAGGCGAGGAGCACCACCGTGAGGGCCGCCGCGTAGGCGGTGTCCCAGAAATTGAAGCCCACCTGATAGATGTAGAAGAGAAGCAGCGTCGTGGCGTTGTCGGGTCCGCCGCGGGTCATGACGATGATGTGGTCGACCATCCGGAAGGCGTTGATCACCGCGTTGATGAGCACGAACAGGGTCGTCGGCATGAGGAGCGGGAACTGGACCCGACGGAAATAGGTCCACCGGGAAGCCCCCTCGAGGGCCGCGGCCTCGGCGAGCGTCGGCGAGATGGTCTGGAGCGCCGCCAGGTAGAAGATCATGAAGAAGCCGGCCTCCTTCCACACCGCGACGACGATGACGGCGGAGAGGGCGGTGTCCCTGGAGCCGAGCCAATTCTGCGGAGCGGCCCCGAAGGCGGCGCCGATCTGCTCCACGAGACCGTATTGCGGGGTGAAGAAGAAGAGCCAGATGTTCGCGACGGCGATCATCGGCAGGACGGTCGGCGTGAAATACGCCATCCGGACCCAGGTACGCCCGACGATGCGGTCGTTGACCCAGACGGCCATGAGAAGCGCGAGGGCGATCGAGAGGGGAATCGTGCCGAGCGCGAACCACAGATTGTTGCTCAGCGATTGCCAGAAGATCGGGTCGTCCAGCATCAGCCCGTAGTTCTCGAGGCCGACGAAACGCGAGGGCCGCCTCGGACGCGCTGTCGAATAGAAGCTTTCGACGATGCTCGCGATCGCCGGCCAGTGGGTGAAAACCGCAAGGCAGGCCATGGCGGGCAGGAGCAGGAGCCAGCCGTGGATCGTGGCGGTGAGGCGGCGGTTCATCGCGAGCGTCGGTCCGGTGTCGCCGGGGCGAGGGCGAGCCCCGCTCCGGCGAGGAGAAGCGGAGAGGGTTAGCGATACGGTCGCAGGATGCGCTCGGCCTCGGCCTGGGCATCGTTCAGGGCCTGCGCGGGCGGTTTCGTCCCCGTCAGTGCCGCCTGGAGCCCGTCGTTGAGCGCCTTGGTGACGCGCTGGTTCTCGTGCGTCGAGAGTTCAGCGACGGCGAATTCGAGCTGGTCGCGCGCCACCGCGGCCTGCGGGAACTCGCCGACGTACTTCTGCATCGCGGGCGTCTGGTAGGAGGCCGGCGTCACCGCGACATAGCCGGTATCGACGCTCCACTGGGCCGCGCGCTCGGGCGTGGTGATCCACTTGATGAACTCGAACGCCGCCTGCTGCTGCGCCGGCGCCGCTCTCTTCGAGATGTAGAAGTTGCCGCCGCCCGTCGGGCTCCCGCGCCGCTTGTGCGACGGCAGCATCGCGACGCCGAACGGAAACTTGGCGTTGGAGCGCACGTTCGTCAGGTTGCCCGTCGTGGTCCACATCATCGCGACCTTTCGCTCGAAGAAGTCGCGCGGGGTCGTGCCCCACTCCACGATCCCGGGCGGGTGCACCTTGTGCTTCGCGGCGAGGTCGACCCAGTACTGGAGCGCCTCCACGACCTCCGGGGCATTGTAGAACGTGCGGGTTCCCTCGGGATTGGCCAGGATCGCACCCGCCTGGGTGGTGAGGCCCTGAAAGAGCCAGTAGGGGAAGCCCGAGGAGGGGATCTGCACGCCCCATTGGCTGACGTTGCCGGCTCCGTCCCGTTTCGTGAGCTTCTGCGCGAAGTCGAGCTGCTCCTGCCAGGTCGTCGGAGCCTTCTCGGGATCGAGCCCCGCTTCCTTGAAGAGCTCCTTGTTCCAGTACAGCACGATCGTGGAGCGCTGGAAGGGAACGCCCCAGGTCTTGCCGCCGGTCTGGCTGTTCAGCATGAAGCCCGGAAAGAAGCTCGCGAGCCACCGTCGGTCCTGCTCGGTCTTGATGAAGTCGTCGACCGGGACGATCGCGTCCTCGTCGATGAGGGTGAACATGTCGGTGGAGAGGAGCACCGAGGTGACCGGCGGGGTGCCGCTCTTATGGGCGGTGAGCGCCTTGACGATCGTCTCCTGGTAGGTGCCGGCATAGATCGGGTTGACCTTGACGGCCGGGTTCTCCTTCTCGAAATCGGCCGCGTAGCCGTCGATGATCTTGGTGATCGGGCCGCCCACCGCCACCGGATAGAAGAACGAGATCTCCGCCCGGGCCTGCTGCGCGATCGCGGGCTTCGCGACCGCCCCGGTCGCCAGTGCCGCAGCCCCGCCGATGAATTGCCGTCTGTCCATGACCTTCCTCCCTGTTCCGGTGCGGCACGCGCCGCCGTTCGCGGTATGCTTCGATCGCGGCCCGAAGCGCTCCTATCCTATGTCGATCCGCCGGTCCCTCGTGAGGTCGAACCAATGCGCATCGGCCGGGTCCCAGCTGAGGCCGATCGCTTCGCCCGGCTGGGCCAGAATGCGCCCGGGACGCCGGACGATGAAGGGATGGCCGCCGATCTGCGCCTCGACGAGCGTATCGGCGCCGAGGTACTCGACCGCGGCGACGCGGGCCGGCAGGCCCGCCGCGTCGAGTCGTACCGACTCAGGCCGTATGCCGATCGCCAGCCGATCGGGGGAATGGCTCGCCGGCGGTTGCGCAAGGCCAGCGGCCCCCGGTCCCGCGATGGCGCTCAAGGGCACCACGTTCATGGGCGGCGTTCCGATGAAGCGGGCCACGAAGGGAGTCGCGGGGCGCTCGTAGAGTTCCGCGGGCGTCGCATCCTGCTCGATCCGCCCGCCGCGCATCAGCACCACCTGGTCGGCCATCGTCATGGCCTCGATCTGGTCGTGGGTCACGTACAGCATGGTGATGCCGAGGCGGCGTTGAAGATCGCGGATCTCCCGACGCATCTCGACCCGAAGCTGCGCGTCGAGGTTCGACAGAGGCTCGTCCATCAGGCACACGGGCGTGCGGGCGACGATCGCCCGCCCGAGCGCCACCCGCTGCTGCTGTCCGCCCGACAACTGGGACGGCTTGCGTCCGAGGAGGTCGCCGAGGCCCAGGATCCCCGCCGCTTCCTTGAGGCGCTTCTCGCGCTCGGGGCGCGGCACGTCGCGCACCCTCAGTCCGAAGACGATGTTCTCGGCGACCGAGAGGTGCGGGAACAGCGCATAGCTCTGGAACACCATCGAGATGCCGCGCCGCGCGGGCGGCAATTCCGTCACGTCGCGACCCGCGATCACGATGCGGCCGGCACTCGCGGCCTCGAGCCCGGCGACGAGACGCAGGGTCGTCGACTTCCCGCATCCGGACGGCCCGAGCACGGCGACGAGCTTGCCGCGCGGGGCCGAGAAACTGACGCGGTCGACCGCCGGGACCCCGCCCCAGCTCTTCGTCACGCCCGAGAGTTCCACATCCGCCATTCCTCAGGACCTGCGTCTGGCTGAGGCGAGATCCCGAGCAGCGATTGCAGCGCTCCAGGCCGCCGCCTGCCCCGTGCGGCGGCGCAGCAGGGCAACGAACCGCCGGCCTGCGGCGAGCGACCCGCCGATATGACGCGTCGCCCCGCCGCAATGCGCCTGCCGAATTCGTCTGCTGCCGATCATCGCGTCCGGATCATGAAGACCTCGGGACCGGCCTGTCCAGTGCGCCCGTCCGGTTCTCGACCGGCCTCCCACCGTTTTGAATGCATGCTTCCCGCGCGTGACCTCAGACGAGGACCGCGGCGGACCACCGTCTCCCGCCGCGAGCCCTTTGAGGCGATAGCGCCCGGCCGGCCTAACGCAAGGTGCCGGGCACCGCCGGCGCCTGCACGTGCTCGGGCCGGAAGCCGAGGCCGACGAGGCGGGCCGGTATCCTCTGCAGCAGGGGCCACGCCTGCGCGAGCCGCACCGGCCACGGCGGCGAGACGCTGGCGCGGCTCGCCAGGACGCGGCTGATGAGACGATCCTGAAGAAAAACCTGAAGTCCCTGGGTCAGGCGAGTCGGCCATTCCCGCCGCCGTTGCACCTGCCGCAGATGGTCGGTCTCAAGCGAGCCGGACCGCAGCGGGCCCGCCAGGATGTTGGCGGCCGCCACCGCATCCTGGATCGCGAGGTTGATCCCGACGCCGCCGATCGGCGACATCGCGTGAGCGGCATCGGCGATGCACAGAAATCCCGGGCGATACCACTGGCGCACGCGGTCCACCGCCACCGTGAGGAGCTTCACGTCGTCCCAGCTGGCAAGCTCGCCGACCCGCGGTCCGAGATGGGGCGCCAGCCGGGCGATGTCCGCACGAAAGGCCTCGAGCCCGTTCCGCTCGATCGTTTGGAACGTTCCCTTCGGGATCACGTAGGCGCACTGCCAGTAGTCGCCTCGGTTGATCGTCACGAACATCCGGCCGGGCTCGATGCGGCCGAACGTCTGGTCAGGATCGGACGGCTGCCGCGAGATGCCCATCCACAGCACGTCCATCGGCGCGCCGAGATTGATGACCTCGAGTTTGGCCTTCTGGCGCGTCAGCGAGTGCCGCCCGTCGGCGCCGACGACGAGGTCGGCCCGAATCTCGCGCCGGCCCTCCGGCGTTTGGGCCGTCACGCCGGTCACGCGGTCGCCGTCCCAGAGGAGATCGGTGACTTCCGCCTGCATGAGCAGCTTGAAGGTGTCGTACGGCCGCGCGCCGTCGGCGAGGAAATCAAGGAAATCCCACTGCGGCACCATGGCGATGAACTTGCAGCGCGTCCGAAGGTGCGAGAAGTCCGCGATCCGGACCATCGTGTCGCCGATCTGCGCCGAGAGCCGGTCGACCTTCTGGTGCGGCCGGCTCAGGAAATCGTCCAGCATTCCGAGCTCGTGCATCACCTCGAGCGTCGATGGATGAATCGTGTCGCCGCGAAAGTCGCGCAGGAAATCCGCGTGCTTTTCGAGGACGATGACGTCGACACCGGCACGCGCGAGCAGCAGGCCCAGCATCATGCCGGCCGGCCCGCCGCCCGCGATGCAGCATTGCACGCTCAGGCGCTCGGGCGCCGATGTTTCATGGCTCGCCAAATCGGATCGGGTCATCGGCGGACACAAGCTCCGTCGCTGGTCGAGGGCTTCGCGAGCATCCAACTGCGGTGCGGCGGCCCTGTCCAGAGGCAAGCGTCGAGGCGGTATCCCGCGGCGCCGCTCGAGGCGGACCGCGAAGCCCTCGGGCGGCTGGTCACCGGCCTTCGAGGAAGGCCTTGAACCTGGCCTGGTAATCGGGGTGCCACCGCGACAGCGGCGGACGGTTCTCGACGAGATCGCCGGCGGCCCAGAGGATCCGCCGCTCGTCGATCGCGCGGGTCGCCTCGTTGTCGGGGCACAGAATGTAGAAGTCGCCGTGCTCCAGCCGCTCCATCATGAAATCGACGGTCTGTTCCGGCGTCCAGGCCGCGTCAGGCTTCTCGGTGCGGCCCCGGGCGGTCAGGGCGGTGAAGACGAAGCCGGGAATGAGCAGGTGCGCCGAAATCCGGCAGTCCTTGCGGTTTCGCAGGTCGTGCTGCAACGCCTCGGTGAACGCCTTCACGCCGGCCTTAGAGACGTTGTAGGCCGGGTCGCCCGGCGGCGTCGTGATGCCCTGCTTCGAGCCCGTGTTGATGATGAGGCCCGGCTCGCCGCGCGCGATCATCCCGGGTGCGAACACCTGCGTGCCCTGGATGACGCCGAAGAGGTTGACTCGAAGGATCGATTCCCAGGCGTCTCGGGGACCGAAGATCTCGCTCCCGGGCTGGGTACCGGCATTGTTCATCAGCACGTGCACCGCCCCGAACGCGGCGAGCACCGCCTCCTCGAGCCTTTTCACGTCGTCCAGCGTTCCGACGTCGGCGGCCACGGCGAGCACGTCTGCGGCGCCGTTCCGGGCGATCGCGGCAAGCTCCCCGGCTGCGGCCTGGAGGCGCTCGCCCTCGAGATCCGCGATGCAGACCTTGAGTCCCATCCCCGCGAAGCGCTGGGCGGCGGCGAGGCCGATCCCGGAGGCGCCGCCGGTGACGACGGCCACGTTCGAGGGCGAGAAGGCGTCGTGGGTCATGACGGGCTGTTCCCTCCGGCGCGATCGGGTGCGATCATGCGCGACGGCTGGTAGCATCGCGTCGGCTCGCAGGCTGCGCAACCGTTCTCGTGCCGGCCCCGCGGTTTACGCCTCTGATGGATCGATCGAAACATGGCCTTCGCACTCGTGTCAGTTCTCGGGCCCGACCGCGTCGGTCTCGTGGCCGCCATCGCGGATTACCTGTTCAGCGCCGGCGTCAACCTCGGCGATACGGCATTTGCGACGCTGGGCGCGGGCGCCGACTTCCAGGCGGTTTGCGAGCTGCCCGAAACGGTTACGACCGACAGCATCGAGACCGGGCTCAGGAGACTGCCGGAGCTCGAGGGCGCGCAGGTGCAGGTCGTCCCTTACGCCTTCGACCCGCACCCGAGCGAGGTCGCGCGCGTCAGCCATCGGATCGCGATCAGCGGCGGCGACCAGCTCGGCCTCGTTGCCCGCCTCGCGGAAGTGTTCCGCCAGTACGGCGCCAACATCGTCCGGCTCGAAGCCCGCAAGCTTCCGGCCGCGGAGGGCGGAATCTACGTCACGCGGTTCGCGGTCTGGATCCCGCCGGAGCGGGCGAATCCCTGTCTCGCCACGGTCGCCAACACGGCCGGGACCCTCGGCCTGTCGTGCGAGATGGAGGAGAGCGACCTTTGATGCTGGCCGGCGAATTCAAGGGGACGCGGCGGACATTTCGGGGCGGCAGCGCTCTCGGCCCCTCACGGAGAGGGCGCAATCTCCGGATTCTCGAACCATCGGCAGACCTCGTCGAAATCGGCGAACTCGTGCTCGAGATCGACGAACGGTGGGGGCCTCTCCTCGGGAGGCAGGTCGCTGAGGAGTTCGGCCGACCAGCCGCTGTTGGTCAGCACGCTTCGAACCAGGCTCGCGACGATCACGCCATCGAGCATGACGTCATAGCTCCCGGGCGCGAGCATGATGAGCGTGTACGCCATGCATTACGGTCCAGGCAGCCGCCCCAAGCGTTGGCAGAGCGGTCGCGCCGTAACCGCCCAGATCTTAAGAATGATCGTAAAGTTCTGAACATTCTTATAATTTCAGGGTCGCCGAGTCGTTTTCCGGCATCGCCTCGGGCCCGCCTGACGCGGGCGGCCGCTTGAGGTAGGATGTCACCGAACGGGAGGTCCGCCATGGACTGGACCAAGGCCGAGACGATCATCTGCCCCGATTGCGGCTATGCCTTCGGATTCAGAACCGCTGCGGGAAGCTTGAACCTCACGTTCGATCCAAAAAGCCTCCGGGCGCAATGCATGCGTTTGGCGGACCGGAGCTCGCCCGAAATCCGGTGCCCGCGCTTCGAGGAGGCCAAGTTCGAATCCGATCAATCGGAGCGGGTCCATCCGGCCGACCGCCGCCGCCACCCCTGAGGCGGTCCTGACCCGCGAACGCCTGCGCTCGACCTGCCGGTCGGCATCCGCCAAAGCTTCGCGCCCTTCCTTGCGGCGTGCCGTTATTCGACTTTGCCGATCTTCTGCACGGCGGTGATCAGCCGAGCGCTGTCGGCCTCGACGAAGCGCGCGAACTCGGCCGCATCCTGGTACGCCGGCGGGCTTCCGGCCGCTTCGAAGACTTTCCGAACCTCCGGGTCGCTCATCGCCTGTCGCATGGCGTCCCGTAGTTTCGCCATCACCGGCTCCGGCAAGCCCTTCGGGGCGAAGAGACCGGCCCAGATGTAGAACTCCACGTCGGGATAGCCCGATTCCTTGAACGTCGGGACATCCGGAAAGCTCGCGACCCGCGTGGCGCCCCAGTTCGCGAGGACCCGCATGGCGCCCGCGTCGACGTGGGGCTTGAGGACGCCGGGTGCGGAGGCGAGCGCCTGGATCTGTCCCCCGACCAGGCCGGTGACCGCCGGCCCGGCGCCTCGATACGGAACGTGGAGGAGCTTGATGCCGGCCGCGTTGGCGAACATCTCCATCGAGACGTGGAGCGTCCCGTAGGGTCCCGACGAGCCGTACGGGATTTGCCCCGGCCGCTTCCTGGCGTCGTCGACGAAGTCCTGAAGCGAACGCCACGGCGCGGAGGCCGGAATGGCGAGCAGGGTGGGATCCGCGAGCACGCGCGCGACGGGCGCGAGCTGGTTCACCTCGTAGGCCGGCTGGCGCCCGAACAGGCGATCCGATTCCGGCAGCACGGCAAGCGAGGACAGCGTCATCAGAATGGTGTGGCCGTCCGGTTCCGCGCGCGCGACGGCGGCATTGCCCACAGCGCCCCCGGCGCCGCCGCGATTTTCCACCACAACGGCCTGCCCCAGAAGCTTCTCCAGCGCGGCCGCGATCGGGCGAGCAGCGAGGTCGGCCTGGCCGCCTGGCGGGAACGGCACGATCATCGTGAGCGTGCGGGTGGGCCAGCCGCCTTGTGCCCAGGCCGCGGCGGGGGCGACGAGCGGCAAGGCCGAGGCGAGTCCCAGGCCTTTCAGGATGTCACGGCGTTTCATCGCATCCCTCCCTCGACCCCTCCTGCAGTTGACGCTTGTGTCCCGAGATTGATTCGCGCTCCAGACCTATTCAACCGGGTTCTCGAGAACGCCGATCCCATCGATCTCGATGCGGACCGTGTCCCCGGGCTTCAGGAATCGGGGAGGCGTAAAGCCGATGCCGACCCCGTACGGGGTGCCGGTTGCGATCACGTCTCCGGGCTCGAGCGTGATGCCGGCCGAAATCGTCTCGATCAAGGTCGGGATATCGAAGATCAGGGAGGCGACCGATTCGTCCTGGCGCAGCTCGTCATTGACCCAGGTCCGCACCTTCAGCCGTGACGGGTCGGGGACCTCGTCCGCGGTGACGATCACCGGACCCATGGGGCAGAAGCCGTCGATGCCCTTTCCCAGGACCCACTGCCGGTGGCGCTGCTGCAGCGTGCGCGCCGTGACATCGTTCACGATCGTGTAGCCGAACACGTGCCCGAGCGCGTCCCCGCGCTTGATTCCGCGCCCGCCGCGGCCGATCACGACGGCGAGTTCGCCCTCGTAATCGACCGAGTCCGTGGGATCGAGATAGGAGGGAATCGGCGCACCGGGACCGATGACCGCCGAGGGCGGCTTCGAAAACACGACCGGGGCTTCGGGAACCACCTCCTTGGCGGTGGCGTCGAAGCCGCTGCTCGCGAACTCCTTCGCGTGCTCGTGGTAGTTCTTGCCGACGCAGAAGACGTTGCGGGGAGGCCGCGGCAGCGGCGCCAGGAGCTCGACGCTCGCAAGAGCGACGCCGTCGCCGGCGCGCCGCATCCCGGCGCCGGTCGGGCTCGAACGGCGGATCAGATCCAGCATCCCGGCCCCGGGATGCCCGCCGGGGGCGTCCAGGGGCCAGAGGCGATCGCCCTCGAGCACACCCACCTCGACTTCGCCACCACGACGGAAAGAAGCCAGCTTCATTCGTCGACCTCGTGCATCGGCAGGTAAGCGGGGCCCCTGCGGCGATCGTATCGATCTAGAGCACCCTCCCGCGATGGGGACCCGGCTTGCATCGAAAAAGGTGGGACCGCATGACGAAGAGCGCCCTTGACGAGGCGGCGCGCGCGGCGATCTCCACCCCGGCGAGAGCGGGAGTCCCCATGCGAATCCGAGCCGTTCGCGACATCGTTGCGCCGATCCGGTCGCAGATCGCCAACGCCTACATCGACTTCTCGGCCATGACGGCGAGCGTCCTCGCGATCGAGACGGACCGGATCGTCGACGGCCGCCCGGTCGTCGGGTTCGGGTTCAACTCGAACGGCCGCTATGCGCCGCAGGGCCTTCTGCGCGAGAGATTCCTGCCGCGTCTCGTCGCGGCCGGGCCCGAGGAGCTCCAGGGCGAGGACGGCTTCATCGATCCCCACAGGGCGTGGGCGGTGTGCATGCGCAACGAGAAACCCGGCGGGCACGGCGAGCGCTCCGTCGCGATGGGCGTTATCGACATGGCGCTTTGGGACGCGCTGTCGAAAGCCCATGGCGTGCCGCTCTGGCGCCTTCTCGCCGACCGCTACAACGGCGGGCAAGCCGACCCGAAGGCTTGGGTCTACGCCGCCGGAGGGTATTACGACCCGGGAAAAGGGGTGCGGGAGCTCAAGGAGGAAATGCGCTCCTATCTCGACCGTGGCTACGCGACCGTGAAGATGAAGGTCGGGCTCGTGCCGCTCGAAGAGGATCTCCAGCGCATCGAGGCCGTCCTCGAGGTGCTCGGCGGCGACGGGAGCAGGCTCTGCGTCGACGTCAACGGACGCTTCTCGCTCGAGGAAGCGATCCGGTTCGGCCATGCCATCGCGGCCTTCGGCCTGCGCTGGTACGAAGAGCCGCTCGACCCGCTCGATTATCTCGCCCATGCCGCGCTGGCGACGTCCTATGCGCCGGCGCTTGCGACCGGCGAAAACCTCTTCTCCATGCAGGACGCGCGCAACCTGATCCGGCACGGGGGATTGCGCCCCGATCGCGACATCCTGCAGTTCGATCCGGCCCTTTCCTACGGCCTCGTCGAGTTCCTGCGGACCCGCGACATGCTCCTCGATCACGGATGGTCACCCCGCCGCTGCGTGCCGCATGGGGGCCATCAGTTCGCGCTCAACATCGCTGTCGGACTCGGGCTCGGAGGCAACGAGAGCTACCCGGACGTCTTCGCCCCCTTCGGCGGGTTTGCCGATCAGGTCCCGGTGCACGACAGCCTGGTCGCGATGCCGGATGTTCCGGGAATCGGCTTTGAAAGCAAACGGGCGCTCTATGAGGTCATGAAGCCGCTGGAGCGCGCCTAGCGGCGCGACGGGCGTTTCACATCGCCGAGACCTCATGCAGCGTTCCCGGCGGCCGGGCTCAAGCCGCCATCGAACCGAGCATGACCATGGTGGCCGTCAACGCGGTGACCGAGAGGAAAAAGCCGAGCAGAGCCGCCCCGAAGGATAAAGGCTGAGCTGATCCAACATCCTGTTGCATGGTCCGCTCCCGCGTGTCCCGATGCGTGTCTACCGCCGATCCCAGTGCGAGCCTGTGCGCGGCAGCACATGGACTCACCGCACCGTCCGCACCGTGGATCGGGAGCATGAAGGGCGAACTCGAACGTTCAAGACTTCAAGCCGCCATCCGGTCCTCGACGGGCACGCGCGGCTGCTCCATTGCCTCAGGGGCAAGGGAAGCAATGGGCTCGTCGACGGCCTCCGCCTCGCGCCGGACCTCGCGCGCGATGCGGCGCCCCGCGCGGGTCGGCGTGCCGCCGCGGGTGAGCACGTCGCCGAGCCACTGGGCGGGCTCGCCCTCCACGGTTCCGGTCGGGCGCTCCCCCCACACGACGAAGTCCACGATCGCCACGACGAGCCAGTCGGCCCAGGCGTTGTCGGCACGGGCAACCCTGCGATCGATCCCGAGCAGCAGTTCGGCCTGCTCCCGGTCGACGACCCCGTCGGGCAGGATGTCTCGTTGCAGTCGACGCACGTCGGCAAAAGTAATCCGGTTCCTCGTTGCAATCTTCGCTACGAATTCCTGAAGAGACGAGGTGCTCATGGTCTCAAGCCTTCTTAATGTCGCGAATAACCGGTCCGTTGCCGGCGTGGTTCAACCTTCGCGCCATGCTGCTTTCTCAAGCGCTAACGGCCAGATCTGAATCCGCGTTCAGGTTAAGTGATTCCAATCGGCCCGATTGACCATTCCTTCATCGTGTCAGCCTCCGCGGGTCAGGTGATCTTTCGGCCTGCGCGGCCTTGTGAGTCCGCTCACGAGCGGCGACGATCCGCATCTCGGCGATGATGCTGCGGGCGGATAGAGCGTCAGATTTTACGCCATTCCGTGGTCGTGGCGTCGGAAGCCATATCACTCGATCGGAGATCCCGGATCTCGCTGCGGCTCGGCCGGATCCCATTCGATTTCGCGCTCACCACCGGTCGCCGCGGGTAGGAATAGGGCTTCGCGGCACACCGTGAGGCGAGCGAAGCGGGGGTGAGGGACCCCTGAGGACGGAACGCACGCGGCACCCCCCTCACCATCGCCTCCCCGCGAGAGGCTCTCTGCGTGCGGCAGTCCTCGTCCCGCACGCCGTGGGAGGCGGGCGCACAGCCCGTCGCGCATATTCAGAGGAGCGAGAGCACCGTCACTCCGATGTTGAAGACGCCGATCGCAGCGATGACGACGAGCGCAGTTGGAGGGCGATGCCTCTCGAGATCTTGTTGGATCCCGTATTTCGACGTGACTGCCCGCATCGCACTCTCCTCGAGACCGAGAAGAGCATTATCGCCATTCTTGCGAGTCTTCCGTGAGAGCGATCACACTCGCGCCGGCGATTTCTATTCTGCCCGACGACCCATGCCTACGGCCAAGCAGGCATCCCGCCTCAAACCGGGCGGGTCCGCGGTCGCCTCTCGCAAGCCGGCTTGCCGAGCCGGGCCGTGATCGCCGATCTAAGAACGGTCCGGCGCTGCGAACCGCCTCAGACGGCTCCAGTCCTTGATCATGCAAGCGCCCTTGTCGAGCGCCACGTACCCTTTCTCTTCCCAGTCCCGCAGATGGCGGTTGATGCTTTCGCGCGAGAGACCGACCATGCGACCGAGTTCCTGTTGCGTGATGCGGATTCGGCTGTCCGGCCCCTCGGCGATCGCTTGGATCTCGGAGAGCCGGAGCAAGGTGCGCGCCAGCCGTGTCGAGAGATCGGCCAAGCTGAGATCCTCGACCTGTTGGCTCGTCTGTCGCAAGCGGCCGCTCACGACGGCGAGAAGCTTGACGGCAAGCGCGGGCTCGTGCGTCAGCACCGCGAGGAAGTCCCGGCGGTCGAGGGCCAACAGCAGGCATTTCGTCATGGCGGTCGCATCCGCGGTTCGCGGCCGACCGTCGAGGAGAGCGATCTCGCCGAACACCTCGTTCGGCCCGATCAGGTTGAGGACGATTTCGCGCTCCCGCTCGGAGTGGACGCTGATCTTGACGACGCCGGAGAGGACTGCAAGCAGGCCGTGCCCTTCGTCGCCCTTCCTGAAGATCGGGCGACCCGCCGGGACGGAAACCTGGCGGGCGTGGGACGAAAGCCGCTGAATGACGTCGTCCGGAAGGCCCCGGAAGAACTCGTGCTCCCGCAGGATCGAAAGCTTGTCGCCCGACCGGCCGTTGTCCATGCCGCGCCCAGTGCCTCGCGAGTTGCCCTTTGAACACTAGCAGAGGGGCCGGGCAGCGGGAACCTGATCGGCCGGTCCCAGGGAGTTCCGCGTAAATTGACTGCGCTGCCGCCTCCGTTGGCTGCTGTTTCCGGACCATGTGAGCGGGGATCGCGCGCCGACGGTCGAGCGCGCCGTTGCTCGGGTGCTGAAAGACCCCGGCGGCTGGTTCCGGCCTGGTGCCATGTGGAACAGAGCCGCCTCGTTCCGTTACTGCCGTTGCGTGACGGTGCGTAGAGGAAGTATCGTGCTGGAGTGCGGAAGTTCGTTTTTTCCGCTTCTAGAATTTATTCCTGCAAGGGCGCAGGTGTGTGCGGAGCGTGATTTGGTCCATACTGAACCCCAATCGCCAACGTCCGACCGGTCCTGGCGTGACGGTGCGGGCCACCGTAGCCGTAATCCTCGTCGACAACGTGGAAAGGTGCCCAACGCCGAACAGGGTGAGACCGGCTCCATCTCGGATTGGCTTGGTTGGGTCGAGCAGGTAAGGACCGACGTTCTCTCGCAGCATCGGGGCTGCATCTTCGAGAGCCCGAGCGATGGACCGCTGCTGGGCCTCCACGATGTCCGGTCGTCTGTGTCGGCGGCATTTGCGATCCGGGACACCAGCCAACGCAGCCGCCGCGCGGGTTTGGCCGTGCGGCGCATCCTGCTGCGGATGGGCATTGAGGCGGGCGAGGTGATCGTCGATCGGAACGACGTCTACGGGCGCGGCGTCAACCGCGCCGCGCGCCTCTTCACCTGGCGGGTCCCGGCGAGATCGTCGTGTCCGCTACGGTGCGCGACCAGATCACGGCGGACCTCGACGCCGACATCGAAGACCTCGGCGAGTGCTACCTTAAGCACGTTCCGCAGCCGTTACGAGCCTACCGCGTCGGACCGCCCGGCCCCCGGGTCGTCGTCGAGCACAGCGTTGCCGTCGCCGACATGCTGCCGTCGCTCGCGGTCGTGCCGTTCGCGACCCGCGATCCCGGCGATAGCCATCAGGTCATCGGCGAAGTGCTCGCGGAGGAGCTGATCGGCGACCTTTCTCGCTCGGCCGAGCTCAACGTGATCTCGCGATTGTCGACAACGGCCTTTCGCGGGCGCGGGGCGACGCTCGCTCAGATTAGCAGCACTCTTAATGCGAATTACGTACTCTCCGGTGAGTATCGCGTCAGGAACCAGCGTGTAACAATCGATGCCGAACTTACAGAATCCAAGTCCGGACACATCGTATGGAGCAGGCGTCACAGGGGCCAGATCGCAAGCGTCCTGTCCGGCCGGAGGGAGCTCATCGACCAGATCGCTGCGGACGTGAGCGTTGCGATCATGTCGCAGGAGCTGCAGCGGGCCCAGTCCCATGCCCTCCCGACACTCAAAAGCTATACGCTGCTGATCGGCGCAGTCGCGTTGATGCACCGGCTATCGCCGAACGACTTCGCGCTGGCGCGGGAACTCCTCGAGACGCTGATCGAGCGGGTCCCCCGCCACCCCATCGCGCAGGCCTGGTTGGCCAAGTGGCACGTCTTGCGGGTGTGGCAGGGGTGGTCGCCCGACCCGCAGCAGGATGCCCAGCTCGCGCTACGATGCACCAAGCAAGCGCTCGAAGCCGACCCGCATTGTTCGCTTGCGCTTGCGGTGGACGGGTTCGCGCACACCAACCTCCTGAAGCGGTTGGACGTGGCTCAGGAACGCTACGACCTCGCCCTGCTGAGCAATCCGAACGACGCGCTCGCCTGGTCCCTCAGGGGCGCACTGCACGCCTTCACGGGAAACGGTCAGCAGGCGGTCACCTGCACGCGGCGCGCCCTCCGGCTGTCCCCGATCGACCCGCATCGATATTTCTACGATTCTCTTGCCGCGTCGGCCTACGTATCGGCCCACCTCTTACGAAGCGGCTCTCCAGCTCGCGATGCGCTCCTATCGGGCCAACCGCAATCACACATCGACGCTGCGCGTCTTGGCGGTCGCCCACTGGCAGCTCGGCCACTACGATGAAGCGCGGCGAACCGTGCAGGAACTTTTGAAGATCGAGCCGACGTTCACGGTGAGCGGTTGGCTGAAGCGAGCTCCCAGCGCGCCTTTCAGCATCGGGCAAGAGTTCGCCGGGGTTCTTCGCCAGATCGGAGTGCCTGACTAACATTCGCAAGGGGCAGCCCCGGAGGGAACCATGACGCAGCTATCGGCAGAAGGGGGCTTTGGCGGTTTTGGGGGTTTTGGGGGTTTCGGCGGGTTCGGGGGTTTTGGGGGCTTCGGCGGGTTCGGGGGTTTCGGCGGGTTCGGGGGCTTCGGGGGTTTTGGCGGGTTCGGAGGTTTCGCCGGCTTTGACACGCCGCTCGTGACAGACGCCCTGATCCGCAGCCGCGACGGGATCGTCGGCCAATGGCAACAACCGCCTTTGGCTGACCTTCCTACGCCGCTGCTCATCGAGAACGAGCAAAACCTCGCCCGATGGTCGCCTTTCGTGCGTGCGGGAGTCATTGATGCGGAGACGATGTCGCGCGTCGGCTTCACGGCCGATCCCGCCGCCGCCGTCCCCCGACGGATTCTGGTGTGGCATCTCGAAGTTCCGGCGGGCAACCCGCCGGTGCCGACCTATAAACCCCTCGTTTTCATGACGGTGCCCGACAAGACGATCTTCCACCGTCAGCTCCAGTTCGTCGCGGACTACGCTGACTTGCGGCAGGACCGCGCGTCCGAGATCCTGGCGCAAATGGGCGGCGGTCTCGCCTTTATGACGTCCGTCGGGAACCTTCATCCCGACCCGCACCCCCTACACGCTGGAACTGCTCGCGGCCGTCCTACGGCTGGCCGTTTTCGTCCATCTCAGGCTCAAGCACGCTCTCGCAGCCCGTCGACCCGTCGAGCACTCGCCGCAGATTCAACCGATGATCCTGACGCCGGGCCACGCCTCGTACCCAAGCGGGCATGCGACGGAAGCCTTTGCCGCCGCCGCCGTTCTCGGGAGCGTCATGAAGGCATCCGGAGATGTCGCGTACACGAAGACTGCTTGGCGCAATCAGTTGATCCGGCTCGCCGCGCGTATCGCCATCAACCGAACCGTTGCCGGTGTCCATTTTCCTGTCGACAGCGCTGCTGGGGCGGTGCTCGGGCTGACGCTTGCCCGATATTTCGTCGCCCGCTGCACCGGAGCCGCGAACTACCCGGCCTGGTTTTTCGACGGTTCACAGTACCCGCCGGCGACCGATTTCGTCTGGCACACCCTCTATGACGAGGGAGCCGAAAATCTGAAGGCCATCGCACCTTATTCGGTCGCAGGCGTCGGCAATCCGCAGGTCATCGATCCTGCGGTGAGATCCGAGGTGCTGAAGTGGCTCTGGGACCTGGCCATCGCGGAGTGGGCGTGAGGTCCTACGTACGGTCGAGCTGCCAACCCTAGAAGGACCGCGCCATGCCTTGGACCGTCCTGCCTCCGCCGGTGATCACATGTGGATCACTCGACCCATATTTGTTCTGGGCGTTGGGCGAAGGGGCGGAGGACTTCCTGCTGTCGCGTCAGACCCAGAGCGTTCCGTTGCTCGTCGAGTGGGACGTGCCAAGGGCGCGGAATTTCGCAGACAAGGAGTCCGAGCTTCCCCCAGACGTCTACGACCTTTGGCGGCTGCTCGCTGGTCCGAATCCCAAGGAGCGATTCTGTCGGCACCCGAAAACTCTACGACACGCGGTTCATTCCACTGGAAGTCGTCGAGAGGTTTTTCAGCGAGCAGTTTCAGGAGCTGCTCGCGGTGCCGGACCGGATGACCCTTGGGCCACCCCTGCCTCGGCGGGCCGATCCGGAAGGCTCGAAAAAGCCGCATCATGAGCTTCGTAAGAGCAGGGCGCTCGGCACGAAGAAATCCGCTGCGGGTCCCGTCATCGTCGGTGTGATCGATGACGGGATCGCGTTCGGACACGAACGCTTCCGCAAGAGCGGCGGCACAACCCGCGTGGAGTTCGTCTGGATCCAGGACGGCGCCGTCTGGGTACTGGGCTTTTCGAGTACGGTCGCGAGATCAGCAAGGCTTCCATCGACGGCTGGCTTGCGGCTGCAGCCGACGAGGACGACTTTTATCGCCTCGCCGGCGTCGGAGACTTTGCGCTGCCACTCCGCAGCCGGGTCATTGCGCGCGCCTCTCACGGCGCTCACGTGATGGACATCGCGGCCGGCTTCGATCGGCAATCCGCGCCGGACTGGCGGATCGTGGCCGTGCAGCTCCCGCTGGAGACGACCAGAGACTCCTCCGGATCAAGCCTCACGCCGTATGCCGTCGATGCCGTCAAGTACATCCTGATGAAGGCAGAGGAGATCGCTGGCACAGGACCCAAACTGCCGGTGGTGATTAACTTCAGCTACGGCATCGTCGCCGGGCCGACGACGGCACCCACCCGATCGAGACGGCGATCGACGACTTGATCAGCACCCCATGGGACCCCAGGCAATCGAAAGATGCGCGTCGTCATGCCCTCCGGGAACAGTCATTTGGGCGCGCTCACGCGACAATGAAGTTCCGGCCGGGCTACGACCGGATCTCCCTGTCGTGGCGCGTGCTCCCGGAGGATTACACACCGAGCTTCGTCGAGATCTGGCTTCCCCCGGCGAGCGCGGCGCCGGCACCGCGCATCGAGCTGAGCGTCGCGACACCAGACGGCCTCGAGAGCGCGGCGCTCGGCGAAGGCGACGGTGAGGTCCTCCAGCTCAACGTCAACGGATATGGGTTGTGCGAGGCTCGCTACTGCTTTTTTCCCGTGACCCAACGCGGCATGTTCTTCATTGCGATGCAACCGACTGCGCGTCTGGAATCGGCGATGTCCGGCCCTCCCATGGGTCCGGTGGCACCATCCGGCACGTGGACGATCAAATTGAGGAATTCTCCATCTGACCGCCCAGGAAACAGTCGACGCGTGGATCCAGCGTGACGACACGCCCTTCGGCCACCCGCGCCGCGGGCGTCAATCCTATTTCGACAACGCCTGCTACAAGCGTTTCGACGACGCGGGTCGGGAGATCGAGGAAGACGATCTGGCTTGTGTCATTCAGCGCCGCGGTTCGATAAACGCGATCGCCACCGGCCGTCGGACCATCGTGGTCGGGGGTCTTCTGCGCAAGGAGTTGCGGGCCGCCAAGTATTCCGCCGGCGGGCCGGTCACGAAGAAGGTTGGATCATCGACCCTGACGCGGGCAGGGCCAAACGCCCTCGCGGTCAGCGACGATTCGGTCGTTCATGCCGGCGTACTCGCCGCCGGCACGCGCAGCGGTTCGGTCGTCGCGATGAACGGGACGAGCGTGGCGGCTCCGCTGGTCGCCCGGTGGATCGCTAGCGAACTCGCTGCCGGTGGTCCCGCTGGCCCGCCTCAGGTGTATCAGCTCGCGATTGATGAAGAGGCGATGCTCCCGGCGCAGGCCCCCCCAAAGCAGCACCCCCGCCGCGGCGGCAGGGGACGAATCCGGCGGCGTCCGGCCAACCCGAAACCGAGGGATGAGCGGTATGAAGAGTAACCGACCGAGCCGCCGAATGCGTTGCGACGCCGCCTCGCTTCCTCCGAGGGAGGTGACTCTTCAGTGCCGCAGCGACTGCGTCTATGGCATGAAATTGGGAGACATCTCACCACTCCGGTCGGCACTGTCGGAGGTCTCGGGGGACATGTGCTGGCCCGTCAGAGCGAGCGCCGCGGCCCCGTCGCGTGGAGCGCTTGCGGGCACCTCCGGGCTCGCATCGGCCAAGATCGAGCCGGTCGTCTCGGCCGGCGCAGGCGCCCTTTCGAACTCGCCGGCAACAAAAGCCTGCATGTCGTCGTTCTCGAACCTCTGCGCCGCAGCGGGTTCGGGAGGCTTGACGAGCGTGGGTGCCTCGGCGGCTGTCAGGACGGCCAGCACCTCGAACGGCTCCGAGGGTGCGGCACGTGCCGCGCTCAGGGGCTCGTCGAACGGCGAACCACTGCAGGAGGCGAGCGCCGCGAGATCCTGGGCGATCAACGCCAACGTGTCCTCGTGGTGAGGATCAAGGAATGGGTCGGGATCGAGAGGCGATGCCTGCGCGTAAGACGCTGCCGCGACCACCAGACTGCCGGTCAGTGCTAGAACTCTGAAAGGAAAGTACATCGAAATACCCCAAAGTCGTCAGTGACTCCTTAAGGGTGACAAGCGACCACTAACGGAGTCTGAGCAATCACCCTTAACGGGACGCTTAATATCGACGGCGCATCGCCAAGGCGGCAACGCCGGGGTCTGCGGAGGAAAAGGCGGCCGCACGTCGATCCAGGCAGCCCGGCGGTCGAGCGCTCGGTTTTAGGCCCCACCCGATCCGCGAAGGCTTACGAGAGGGCGGCGAGCCCGGTCATCAGGACGACCAGAAGGGCGACGGAGACGAGAAAACCAACGCTCGCGCGCACGAGCGAGGACGCCAATTCCTCCGTCCGGCCACGGCCCGCCAGGACGGGCGCGAGCAAGACGCCGTCGCGAGCGTAGGGCGATCGTCCCCACGTCGGGACTGTTGCCGAGCACCGTGGTCCTGCACCCCCCTCGAACGACCGGTCGGCCTCGGCGAGGCGAGGCCAGGAGGGGACGTGCGCCGAGTCGCCGTCGAACGTTTTGGGGCGGTAGGATTTCAGGTCGAGCATTGGCGCGGCGCAAGGACGGATCGGGAGGAGGAAGGCCGTGATGTTCGGGAGCTTGGCACCCGGGCGCAACCGTAACCCATTGTTAACGTTGCGGAGACGTTTCCCTGATCGTCGAATGCCGTGAACGAAGTTGCGCCGATTGCGCCCGCATGCGACGGCGCTCCGCCGGACTCCGGATTCCCGCCGTCGCCCGTGCCGCTCGCGACGCTCCATGCAAATGCCCCATGTTCGAAGAAAAGTGATCCATTGTGAGGGGGCCAGACGGAGGCTTCGATGTTCACGCTCGAAATCGGTGGCACACCCACCGCGGTCACGAAGGGCAACGAGGGCGAAGCCCGTGCCATCTTCGAGGGCACCGAGTTCAAGAAGGGTCTCCTCACGAAGGAGAGTGACGGGCGGCCGCTCTGGAACGGCGCCGATCGATTCGACGTCAGGCCCGCCTCGGATGCGGAGATCCGGGCGTTCGTGCAGTACGCCGAAAAGATGGGTCTCGAAGACGAGGAGGAGGGGGAAATCGTCCTCTACCTTCGGCCGGTCGACTCCTCGGACGAGTTCGACGAGACGCAGGACGGCTGAATCCCGGGAGCCGCGACGTCTCCGTGGAGCGATGGCGGATCAGGCCCGCACCGCGCCCGCGAGCGGCACGCATGCCTCGCTTTCGCTCGCGCGATGGTCGGCACCGCGGGCCGCGGGTTCGCTCCGCCGAGACGGCTATGCGCCCTGGGCTGCGGCAAGCGACGGCGGCCGCTCGGTCCAGACCACGAGGATCGCGACGAGCAGAGCGAACAGGCTGCCGCCGAGAGGCGCGCACAGGAGTGCGATCGTCCAGCCGGCGGACGAGAAGACGGTAAACGTCGTGAGCGCGCCCAGGAGGCACGCGAACATATACACGATAGCCATGGTCTGCCCCTACAGCTTTGGAGTCGTCCAGCTGTTCGTAGTGGCGGGCGCTCCGAACGGTCGCGATCGCCCGAAAGCGAAACCCGTCACTGAAGTTGGGACCACGAGGGCGGCTCTTCGGCGACTCCTCGATCACGCTGCCCGTCTCGGGGCCTCGTGTAGATTTGGGCTCAAGGGTTAACAAAACGTTAACGCGTGCGGAGAGACCTCTCTCGTCACTGGCGAACCGGGAGCTGAGCCGAGGCCCTGGCGCGGGCTCTCGGTCGATCTTTGCGACGCATCGCCGGGGCGAGGTCCCGCCCGGCTGGGCGCGCGAGGCCGGAAGCCCCGCTGACTTGGCGAACGTTTGCCATGTTGCACCGAAAGCACACGCGGCAACTCGCCTCGAAAGGAGAGGAACCGTGGCAGCACGGGCGAGTTGTCGGGTCGCGCGGGTGCTCAGGCACCTTCGACCGGGGCGAGTCCCCAGACCCCAACCCGTCGGTTTCCAACCCGATGGAGACGCCACCCAGTGCGCTGCCTCCTGGCCCCTTCAGCCAGCGGGGCGGCGCACCCTCTTCTGGCCCGCAAGGGGAATCCGATGGAACGTTTCGCGGCATTGGCCGGACTTCTCATTCTGACGGCCTGTGGACATGCCGGATCCGGCTCGTCGGGCGCTGAAATGTTCATGAGCTCTGCCGCGCCGGAGGTGTCGCAAGCCCCGAGTCCGCAGACCGAGGTTGCCGAGGGCCCGCGACTCGGGATCGACGCCTGCAAAGACGTCATCGCCGAGCAGGCAAGACGTCTCGGAGCCATTCACGTCGAGACCGTCAGCGCCGGTCAGCCGAGGCGGCTGCGCAACGGCTTCACCGAAGCCGCTCTCGATGCCAGCATCATCTACCGGCAGGAGAATCTCGTGCAGCTCCGCGAGGCGCGCGTCACCTGCGAACTCGACCAGGACGGCAAGGTCGTGTCACTGCTCTAGAGCCATTTTCGGCGAAGTGGATCCGGTTCGCCGTGAAGAATTGCGACACACGAAAGACGAGAGTCGATCCACGTCGGTGGAATCGACTCTAGTGCGCCGCGGACGACGCCGGCATGATCAGGACGCCGCCGGGCGGCCGAACCGGTCATGCGGAGGGCGGCGCGATGGCAATCCGAGGGCGAGTCATGCCGAAGTACTACTTTCATCTCTGGCGAGACGGGACTCGTCTCGCCGACAATGAAGGCCAGACACTGCGAGACCCCGACGAGGCCTGGGAGGCCGCGAGGGCGACGGCGCTCGGCATCATGAAGGCCGAGGCGGACAGCGGAACGTTGTGGACGTCCTGTTCCTTCGAGGTCACGGACGTGACCGGTCAAGTGATTCTGGAGTTTCCGTTTCGCGAGGCGATCGAGACCAAGACCCAGCCCAACTAACCCGGTCCGAAGCGCACCAGCGCGCACTTGCGGGTAGCCCCGCCGGTGACAACCCCGGACGGCCCGAGATGGCGTCTGAAACAACTCCTTCACCCCGGTCCGAAGCGCACCAGCGCAGCTGCGGGTAGCCCCGCGGGTGACAACCTCGGACGGCCCGAGATGGCGTCTGAAACAACTCCTTCGACACGTCGGGTGACGGACCAAGCCTACAGGGACATCACTCTGACGACGGTGATGCCAGTCAGCAAAACGCCAAGGACGATCAGGGCAATTCCGACGTAGACCTGCAGGACCTCGGAATACGCCTCGGGTGTCGATCCGTCGTGAGCTTCGAAGGTGTCGATCATGGAGCGCCGCATGGGAGCCTCCGATCCGTGAACCGATGCAGCACCGAGATTAAGGCGCTGTCGCTCCCCTCGGTGTGCGACGGCGCACCTGAGAACGGGCCCGTCGGCACCTCAAGAAAGCACCCGTGATCGGACTCGTCGGAGAGCGAACAGAAGCGACGGCGGCGGCCAGCGGGACGGCGCATAAAAAAACCGCCCCGAACGAATCAGGGCGGTCCAAGGGTCTCTTGTTGCCTGGATCCTTGTGCACCAGTTTCGCGCCGGCGACCAATCACAATTGTTAACCGTCTGTTAACCGGTCGCCGATTGCGCTGGCGGCGCGGGCACCGAAGGCGATCGTCCGCCGCTTGTGAGATCCGACGGTGCCACCCCGATATCCTCTCTTTCGAGATGCTTCTCGATGTCGTCCGCCCCTGCCGAAAGCTGGATCAGAGTCACCGGGTCGTAAACGTCTGCCGATCGCGACAGACGTAACCGACGAAGCACTGGGGCGTGTCTACGGTGCTGATCCAGGTTGGCGCGGGTATCTCCGGGCGAACGCAGAACTGCCCACTGTTCACGTAGCGGTCGTACGTCGAAGGGCCGGTCGTGATCACAACCGCTCCACGGCTTTGGACAGTTGCCGCGAGTTGCGCACACCGCATAGAGCGTCCATCAATTTGCGTCTGCGCGCTCGCTGGTGACGCCAGAATAAGCAACATCAGACACGTGACGATGGATTTCACGTCGTGCCTCCTTCGCGACGCTGAGAACTTACCTGAACTTACCATGGGCCGCAGTCTACATCGACACAATCCTGCAGGACGCCCAAGTGACGGTCCAGCGGGACCGATGAGGTCTCATCGAGTACTCCGGAACTTACGGGCGGCTCGGCGGCAGGGGAAAGTCATTCGGAGGAGAGGCCCCGCAGCTGTTGTGGTTTCCCGCTGTCGCAAGCCGCCGGAGCAGACAGCGACTATCCCTTAGGCGCTGCCTGACTGAGTGCTCCTGGCCCGGCTCTCGTGTGCGCGGGGCGCCGCGTCAGAAACACCATCTGCCGGACGCGCGCCTGCCATTTGGCGCATATCCCGCAATCACATAGCAAGCACGACCTCGCAGCAGTCGAACCTGCTTCTCATAGACTTGAACGGAAAGGTCACCGGGGCAGAGCGCGACGAGATCTTCGATCGAGCCGGTAAACGGGACGGGTGTTGTAGACTCCCACGCATTGCATGGCACACGAGAGATGCCACCAAGGCCTATCGCGAAGCCACTGGTCGGCGGAGAAAGCATGCCGCCCGGATACAGGACGCCGCGCGGGCGTATGCGCAGGACGGGAACGGTCTCGCTTGGGCCAACGAGCCGCCGACGCGGCTGCGCCTCGGCGAGAGACATGGTTGCAACGACCACCGCCAGGCCGAACAAGCTGAGCGTGATGGCATGGCGCATAGCACACCTTGCAAACCGGAGGGCTGCGGCTGCTCCGATCTCGAGCAGGCGGCAAAGCTTTGCATTAAATGACTCGGAGCAGCGCGATTGGTTCCCGCTCTCGTCGCGTTCAGCACGTCCACCACGCCGAGATGCGGCTGATTTGGGCGTCAAAGGACGGGGGATCCTTCGCCGCCTGTGCGAGTCGACGGATGTCGAGGCCTTGGGGGCTCGGCGCCGCCAGCGTCAATCAACACCTTGAACCTGACGACGCCGGCTGCAACGACGACGTTCGGCCCGAGGTTGTCACCCATCCCTTAGGTACAAGCTGTCATCCATGTCTCCGGGCCGGACAGTGTCATAAATTGGTGCCGCAAGAGGGATTCGAACCCCCGACCCCCTCATTACGAATTAGCGGCCGGGCTTGTGGAAGGAGCCGCACAGAGGCGGAAGGAGCCGGAAAAATCCGCGGTGCACCGGGACTTCAACCCCGAAGGAGTAGGACGGGTTTGGACCATGCTTTGACGCTTGTCCCCTACTATGGCCCTACTAACGTCCGCTAGGCCGTCATAAGTCGGGTGGGGTCCTGGAGCGCGGGAGAAGGCGCAGGAAATAATGTTGAAAAGGGCCGGGCCTTTGATGGGGGCCGTGGGCGAGGCACAGCCTGCCGGTTACATTACTATCGACGCTGCTAGGACGATTTCGGAGGTCTGCTGGAAACGAGCACCGCAAGCATAGGGACGGTCGGGTACCAGGAAGTGATCCGGGAGGGCGTCCGCGTTGACCGAAGTCGAATGACTGCAGCTCGCTTCCTGGCAGATTTGCCAGCACAGACCCGACGCCATGCTCCGCATATTTCCGAGGCTCATGGGCCGGATTTCGCGCCCGTCGGCGTCGTAGGCGCGGCGCGGATTGCGCGGAGGGCGGGGCATGAGTCTCACGCAAACAAAAGCCCGGCGGGAGGCCGGGCCAGTCGACAGGCGGACACACTGGGTAAGTGTCGGGGCAATGCCTGTCAGGGAGATAATGCGCGGGAGGCGGGGTCGGTTTCCTCAGTCCTCGCGAGCCGAACCACAAAAAAGGGGGCTAGCGGTGTTTACCTTTCATTGCCCTGCTCGCCTCTACCGCGTCCCCCTCCCTCGCCAGCATCGCCGCGACCATTCGTGCCGCGCGCGCCGCTCGCATCATTGCCCCAAGACCCTTGAGAGCTGCCGTTCGGGGTTTCGCCAGAGCGACCAGAGCCCTTGTCGTTGCCTGGATTGCCGCGGCCGCCGGTATCGGGACTGGCCCGGATATCTCGCCATGACAGTTAGCGAGTTCGTGCTCTCGACCGCCGATCCGCCGGGCTCCGTTGACCCAGAAACAGCGACTTGGCTCGTGCCGATCCTGTCGGATGCGCGGCCCAAGACGGCTTCGTGATTATTCGCACCCTGACGGGTGAAGCGCATCAGGTCGATGAGGCCCTGGTGGCGTGCGCCAGGAAAGGACCAAAGAGTCTGCCAATCATACGGCGTCCCTCTTCGGTGGGGATGCAGCCGCCCAGTACTCAGCCCACAAATCCGCCGAGGGGTGAAAATCCGTCAGCGTGTACTCGGCGGCGCGCTTCTTGTCGCCCGGATATAGGAAGGCGTCAAAGACGCCATCCGGGTCGTGCGTCCACATCACAATGTGCTTCGCTTCGATCTTGATGCGCGTGTCGTTCGGGAGAAGGTACGTGCCCGGCTCATCAACGTTCGAAATATCCGTCCATCGAAATTGCATTGAACCCTCCGTCGCATCCAGAACTTTTCCTGATACCGTCTCGCCCACGAGAAGCCTGGAAAGCCTCTAAGGAAAGCCGCGTTAAGCGGCTTAGGCACGTGACTTCGGCGTCACGCTGAGTGGGAGCCCGGGTGGGTGTTCCGGAGAGGACAGCCTGATGTTACGCGTGGCTTCCAGCTCGTTCGGCATGATAAGCACTGAAACGGCGTGCCCCCTCGGCAGCCATGGCATCCGCAGCATGGAACGCAGAGTCCTCGGCTAGCTCACGGGTGGGGCAAGCGACCTGTGTCCGGTCCCCGTACGTGACCAGCCACTCATCTTCCAGTTGGAATACGACAAAAAGATCATGTGCATTACCGCCCTCAGGGTCGGGCTATTGGTCTGCCTCTAGGGCAGCGTTGTTGATTGTTGCCGCTGCCGTCACTCTCGCTGGGATCCGGGCCGCATTAAGGCCAAGCTTGTGCTGTTCGGGCCCAATCAGGGGCCGGCAGAAAATGAGTGATTGCTGCCAACGAGTGATCATCTTCCCGCGGGCGACGGGTGTTCCCACATCCGCCGGCGGGCTTCACGGCCCGAGCGCGAACACGGAGGGCGCGGGTGGCTCTTTCATGCGGCTCTTCCTGTGGCTTTCCCGCTACAGCCCTAGCGCTGCAAATCAGATCAGAACGATCCACGTCTTATCCGCTCTACTAGAGCCGGGGGCAGTCTACCAGCGCCAAAGTGACAAGATGGTTCACTGAGCCTTCCCTCGCCTGATAGACCTGTCTATGTCCGGCAATCGGCTTTCATGCGTCCGTCTGCGCCAGATCTTGGGCGCGCATCAGGAGAAGCCGCGGTCGACACGGTCGAGATCGATCCTGTGGGCGAGGTCGTGGATGGCGTCCTCATCGCCCGCCTCACCGGCTCTAACGGGGCTGGCGAGGCCGACCTTTTGCGTGCCGCATCGGGGTCGGCGGCCAGCGCTCGAAAAGCGTTTTTCCCGGCCGACCATGTCTGCCCCCCAACGGGTCGGCGACTCCGCAAAAAGCGCTCCATTGGGAGCGCTTTTGTTTTGCCTCAGTCGCAAAAACGGGGCCGGGCGGTTGGATGATCCGCGCGAGCCCCGAAGTTTTAGCAGAGAAAGAGCAAGCCCAAGTCTCAGATCCGAGGAACCCCCCACGAGTCTGCAACGCCGAAACTGCATCCGTAGAGTTAACAAACGGTTAACGGCTGGGGGTTCTCCCACCATCCTCCCCGCAAACAAAGGCTCGGCGGGAGGCGAGGCCAGTCCGACAGGCGGATACCTTCGCAGTTGGCAGGGGCTGTCGCTGGTTGTTAACGCCTCCTCGGTTAGCTCGCTCGGCCTCAAGCCAGTGATCCTCCGGATCGCCCGTGCGCCCCTGACGCTCTCAAATCTCATAAGGCCTCCGCTGGCGAGCGGCAGGAAAGTCCCGTGACGCTGCGCTGGAAGGGGCACGTCAGCCGGGAGCCCGCTCCACAGCACTTCAAGCTTTGCTGTAGCGCTGGGCTGAGCTTGGAGTTAGTCTTCCTCCGATCCAGCTCGGACGCTCCCCCCGCGAAAAAAGAACATCTGGGGTCAAGCGCCCCTTGTGAGGTGGGCGGGGTATGACTCTCGTTCTCATGGCCGAGGATGTACCAGCAATCAGTCTCGCGCTCGAAGATGCGTTGACGGACGGCGGGTACACCGCCGTAGCTGTTTCGAGCAACGTGGCTGCCCTTGCATGGCTTGATGACTACACGCCTGATCTGGCTATGCTCGATTTGGTCCTGAGCGACGGCTCTACGGTCGAGCTGGCCCGCGTCCTCCGGGACCGTGGCGTGCCTATCCTGTTCCTGAGCGGCCATCGGCGCACTCTGCCCCGCGATATGGATGACGTCATCTGGATCGAGAAGCCGGTCTCATTTGGGCAACTGATCGGGACCTTGGACTCTCTCCGCGACCATCGTTCGCGGACCCAAACCGATGACCCGTAATGACAGGTTGGTGAGACCCACCCCAATTCCTCTGTGTTCGCCGGTCGACCTGCCCGGCCTCGTGCCGGCTTTGTTTGCGTGAGGTGCTATTCAGGAAGGGGGCTTATCCCCTGGAGAGCCATCGGCGTTTTCCCGCCTCGGATCACGGCGAGTGAGAAGACCCGCTTTCGTCAACGCGGGTGTCTTCTGTAGGTCATTGGGTGACGGGTGCATCGGCCGGCAGATCGTACGTCAGGTAATCCTCGACCTCGTCGAGCGACCACGAACAGAGCCAGCGCCCCGCGATAGGCGGGTTCACCGCACCGTTGGTCCGCATGTCGATGACGGCGTACAGGTCATAGTCGACCGCCTGGGGATCTCGACTTCGGCTCTTCACGAGCCTGTAGCCCCGGCGTTTCGCCATCCGGCGCACTCGGTTCTCCCTCACACCCATACTGCAACCCATGCTGCAAGTGATTCTGGAGAGTTGGGAAGCAGCATTAGATTTTCTCGTCGATCGACGAGAAAAACCGCAGCCGATGATGTCGCTTACCTCTCCGTGGAGGAATAGCGGGGCCGGGCCGTACATCCGGGCTCGCGGCCCGCTTGTCACCTCGCCGGGAGCGGACGAGTAAATTTCATTTTAGGAACCGTCGCCACGACGATGTAAAGGATCGCCAACCACGAAAGGTGCCCGCGGCTTCGGCGAGCGCATCATTCGATCACCTCGTCGGCGCGGGCGAGGAGTGTGGGCGGGATCTCGACGCCGATCGCGCGCGCGCTCGGCACGTTGATGACAAGCTCGTAGTGCGTCGACTGCTCGACCGGGAGATCCGACGGCTTGGCACCCTTGAGGATCTTGTCGACGTAGTCGGCCGCGCGCGGATAATGCGCGCCGAAGAGGGGGCTGTACCCAATCAGCCCTCCGCCGCGCACCACATCACCGTTTTGGTACAGGGTCGGCAGACGGGTTCGGGCAGCGAACTCCACGAGCCGTGACCGGTTGCTGTAGAGCATCGGTTCGACAAAGACATAAAGCGCGTCTGCGCCCGCCCGCTCGATCGTCGCAAGAGCCGCGTCGAGATCCGCCGCCCGTTCCACCTGCACGACAGTCAAATCCATGCGAAGACTATCGGCCGCGACTTGCGCCTCCCGAAGGGCCAACGGCGTCCCGGCATTCGACGGGACCACGAGTAACACCAAACGCCTGATGGCGGGCACCAGCTCGCGCAGGACCTCAAAGCCTTTTGCAACGAGCTCGGGCGAGTTTGACGTGGTGCCGGTGACGTTGCCGCCAGGACGGGCAAGGCTCTCGATGAGCCCGTACCCGATCGGGTCTCCCGCATGCACCATGACGATAGGGATTGTCGCGGTTGCCTGCCGCGCGGCCACTGTCGCTGATGCCGCCACCGAAACGATCACGTCTACGGGGAGCGCGACGAGCTCGCGGGCAAGCTCGGGCAGCCGTTCCAGCCGGCCTTCGGTAGAGCGTTGCTCGATCGTGGCGGTCTTGCCGTCGACATAACCTCGCCCGGATAAGCTTTGGACTATGCCGTTCCGGGCCGGTCCGTGTGTCCCGAACAGCAAGCCAATGCGCGGGAGTGCCGGCTGCTGCGCGACCGTCGCGAGTGGCCACGCGGCGCTGGTCCCGAGTACAGCAAGGAACTCCCGCCGTCTCATTCGATCACCTCGTCGGCGCGGGCGAGGAGTGTGGACGGGATCGTCAGGCCGAGGGTCCTCGCGGTCTTGAGATTGATGACGAACTCGAACTTGGTCGGCACTACGACAGGCAGGTCGCCAGGTTTGTCGCCCTTCAGGATCCGCCCGGCATAGGCTCCAATCAGGCGAGCGGCATCCGTAAGGTTGTTCCCGTAGCTCAACGAGGCCGCCGGCCTCGGCGTACTCGCGCCAGGGATAGATCACAGGGATGCGGTGGCGAGCTGCCAGATCGAAGAGTTCGTTGGCGGCGGGTCTCGAAGAGGCCATCGGAGGTGACGAGCACGGCGCCAGCCCGCTGCTGCGAGATAGACGCAAATGCCGTGTCGATCTCATCGGCGTTGTGAACCTTCAGGACGAGCAACTCCAGCCCGAAGCTGCGCGCCGCAGCGTCCAGATGCGTCACATCAGCGTTCGGGTTGGCCGGATTAACGAGCACGGCAACGAGCCGGAGTTGCGGCACGAGTTCGCGCAGCAGCTCCAGTCGTTTCGGATCGAGTGCGGTCACGGGGAAGAACACCCCGGTGGCGTTGCCGCCCGGCCGGTTGAAGGCTTGGACGAGGCCCATCGCGACCGGGTCGAGACCGGAGCCAAAGATGAGCGGGATGCCGGAGGCCTTGATCGGCAATGCAACGGCATTGGTGATCGTGCAGATGACGGCGACCCGCCGTTGAACTCAGATCGGCCAGAAGCTGCGGCAGTCGCTCGAACCGTCTCTCAAAGTGGTGGTGTTCCACAACCACGTTGTGACCCTCGACGAAGCTCATCTCCAGGAGACCGCGACGGATGGCCTCCAAGTAGCGCTGTATTGAAGAGCTGTGGCCCGGGGTAACAAACGCGACGAGTGGCAGCGGCTGTTCCTGCGCTGATACGGCCCGCGTCAGAAGCGGCAGCATCAGTCCCGCAACGACATCCCGCCGCCTCATTCGATCACCTCGGAAAGCCTGCTCGGACCATGGCCGTTCGCCGGCAGCATAATCTCATGATTTCGGTCGGGCCTCTAAGGAATTCGCCCTTCCTCGCAATCCGGACCATCTGAGCGTGTATGCACGGCCCGACTGGCGAGGGACACATCCGCCGCAGCGAGAGGAGCTGTAGCGACTCTGACGGGCTGGGGAGTGCTGCGGTTGAGGATTGCTGCAAAGGAAAGCCGCCCAGGAGCGAGCGGCTGAAGTTCTCGGGAAGACTCCTGAGGCAAGCCATAACCGACCCGCCTCGGCTAAGTCTCTCCAAGCGAGGAGATGCCGTCAATAGCTTGCGCCCAAGGAGCGCGCCTGATCCTATGGGACTAGCCGACAAAAAGGGCCCCAGGTTGCCTCGCAGCTGGAGCCCTCTCGTAGGTTACACCTCATGTCCCCGAGGACTGCAGGAGCCACTTCCAGAGCAGATCCCTCGAAGGAACCGGGATCATCCTCCCGGTGCATCACCCTGAGGTCTTAACGCGTTTACTCAAGGCAGCGGCTGCTCCTGCGCTGATACGGCTCGCGTCAGAAGCGGCCAGGTCAAACGGGTGCTGGAGCGGGTCTAGGGCATCCCCATAGAGCTGGGAGAGAGCAGATGTGCGGGCGTGTGGCGCAGCATCAGGGACCCGTCGAGTACGGCTCCATGCTGAAGATTGACTGGACCAAGACCCTGTCCAGGGACCTGCCCAACGCGCCACCGCATTATAACGGCGCGCCGGGCCAGGATTACCTCATCGCCCGCTCACACCCCGAGACCGGGGACACCACGCTTGACCTGATCCGATGGGGCCTCCTCCCCTCGTGGGCCAAGGACCAGAAGATTGCCTGGAAGTTGATCAATGCCCGCGCCGAGACGGTCGCGACCGCGCCGGCGCAACCTGTCTCAGGAGCAGCTCAAAGCGCTTCCGAAGTTCGACAGCAACGATACCGCTTATCGTCGGCTGGAGGACAATCAGAGCGTCACCCTGGTTCATTCGTCTGCTGGGCTACCTGGGTGTCGGGCCACATCGAAATAAATAACGGTATGATTTTTCAGGAAATCAACCTTGAGGGCATATTCTGAAAGTGGTTTGTAATGCTCAACGGAGATGCCAACGCTTCAGCTTTCACTTCATGAACGCGACGCCGCCTCGGATGCTGTGGCATATCTATCCACTTGTTGCGAAAAGCGATGGGAGGGCGGTGTGGACCGAACATCACGTGCAGGTTGGGCGAGCCGTCCGATACGAGCCAAACGCTTCTTGTCGACTTCATCGGGATCGCCGTACCTCAGTTCCTCGGCCACTCCGCCGCCCTCGGATTCTAGCGCGATTCGTTTTCGAGCGATAGCCAATTAAGGGTCCTGCTTTAGATGGAGCGGAATATCTCCATCAAGTAATTTCAGATTTGCCCGAAAGCAACGTTTCGATAACAGCGAAGGGCATAGTTTCACGTTCCAAAAATCAGGACAATACCATGATCGATCACTACGAGTGGGCGAGCAATACCGCTTTGCCTTTGATCCAATCGGCGACACCAGGCGGCGGAGGTGTACGCTCTGCTGCGGGCTGGTCAGTTCTGCCAGTCCGAGCGGCGTAAGGGCCCGCGCATCCCGCGGTGGGAGGCAATCGCGTCTTTTTTGCACGAGCGAATTCCGGACCGGTGGCAACATCGGCCTGAAACTCGGGACGCCATCGGGAGATCTCGTCGACGTTGACCTTGATTAGTTTCGAAGCCATAGCTCTCGCACCGTTTCTTCCTCCCCCCAGACCGGTGCCATTTTCGGGCCGTTGCGAGCAAGCCACACAGCCACTATCTCTATCGCGTAGACCGGCGTCCGGAAAAGACGGTTGCCTACAAGGACGAGAAGAACGGCACAACCCACGGTGTGAGGGAAATCCGTTCGAATGGGGTGCAGACTATCGTTCCGCCCTGCGGTCCACTCCTTCCGGTCGAGCAGGTCGCCTGGTCAAGAGCTGATGGCCCCGGCGTGGGTCGCAGCCGGTGACCTCGAACGTGTCCGTGTGCGCCATTGCTGCTGGGTCTCTCTGGGTTAGGGCTAATTGGCCTCAGTGATGGGCGCCATGATTCTGAGTCTCGCGGTCGGGCGGAGTACTGGCACGCGCCGGGTATCAGTTCCGAGGATAGTTGCCACGATTGTGCGGGCCGTGTGCACCTGTGCTGGGGGATCCGAATAATCGAGGACCGCGTGCGGGCAGGGGGCGCGGGATGCGGCCGAGCGCGTGGCAGAGGTGAAACGGCTATACGGCCTGCCGCGAGTAGCGGAGCATCTTCGGGGATGCCCGTCGCTAAAGTAGCTGGAGCGCATCCTTGGACTGCCAAAAGGACAAGGAACGCAGAGGCCTCGATTCGCAGCGGGACAGGGCAATCGAGACCCTCGATGACGTGGAGTATTGGCTCTCGCGGTCGGGTGATGCGTATGCAACCGTGAAGGTGAAAAGACACTTCGAGAACCACCGGGTGCGCAGCAGGGCCTTTCGCCGGATCGTCCAAATCCGGGCGTCCCAAAGCGAGGGACGTCATGTGCCGAAGGCGGTGATCGATGAGGTGCTGGCCAGCGCGGAAGCACAAGCGGTCCTGAGTGAGAAGGTGTATGACGTACACCTCCGAGCTGCGCGTACTAGAACGGCATCTACATCGATCTAGGTGGACCTAACTGGAATTCGTCCACGTTTCCGGAGAGACTGGCGCGTGGACGTTCGTCGACCGCCCACCGGTAAAGTTCGTGCGGCCGGCAGGCCTCAAGCAGCTGCCGGACCCGGAGGCGGGAGGCACGATCGATGACTTGCGAAAGCTGATAAACGTATCGGAGGAAAGTGATTTCCGGCTGTTCGTCGCGGCTATGTTCGCAGCTTCGTGCCGGACACGCCCTATCCTGTTCTGATCATCACCGGGGAGCAAGGCACTTCAAAAACCACCCTCTCGCGCATCTTCAAGTATTTGGTCGACCCCCACGAGGTAGA
>CAWDDI010000029.1:0-86197 GCA_963800985.1 uncultured Alphaproteobacteria bacterium
TGAGGAGGTGGTAGGATGTCGGTACTTCCTCATCGCCATTCTGATGTACCGACACCCGGCTCAGGCGCCCTTCGTGCCCGCCATTCACAGCATTGAATTTAGCACCAAGAACGCATGTCAGGTCGCCCGCGACGCTTACCTAGGCGAACTCAAGCCGATCTCACTGAGCTCAATGCTGCAATAAAGGATGCAAAGGACGTTGGTGACATCCGAAGCCCTGCCCTGGGGCAATCTGAATATTTGCCAATGTTTTGATCGGTGACCGGTTTGTTCGAACCAAAGCTGAGAAACGCAATAGTCCACCTCCTTGCGCGATTTCGGTTCCAACCTCGCCTACCCGTCGTGCTTAAGTGCTGGAACCTCAGTCTCGCTTCTCGGCGCGCCAACGTCCTGCGCAGTCAATCGGGATCACGGGCATTTTCCTCGGCCCCGTGCTGCTCGCGGTGGACACACCCGTTCTAGGACTGAGGACGCGCGGGAGGGCCGGCTTGACCAGCTCCAGGGGGAGTAGTACACGGGCATTCACGTTCGCTGAAACCATATGTCCTGCCGTTCGCCTCCGGGACGCTCAGGGGCAGGTCGGCCGTGATCACCGGGTCTACCAGCTGCATCGGCCGCGCGCCTTCAGGCCGAGTTGCGCGATGCGCGATCCGATCTGGACCAAAGGACCGTCCGCCGTCGATGGACGACTTCGCCACCCAGGTCGCGTTGCGTCCTGGGACTATGTCGTCCCGGCGCCGTTCGGCCCGTGCCCGTCCGTTGCGCCGAAGCGCCGCGCCGCTCTTGGCGGCCTCTATGCGACCCGTGTGACGCTCCTGACGACGCTCGGCGGTGCGTGCTCCGCGTCGCGACGTCGGTCCATCCGGCCGTCTGGGCCTCAGCATCTAAAGCAGCAGACGCGGTGACCGCGAAGCCGACGACCTTAAAGCTCAAGCGGAAGCCGCTCTTGCTGCCGCCTGAAAAAGGCGCCTGTGCCAAGTGACGAGGCCGACTACGAGCTTGAACCGCCGCTCGTCCAGCCATAGAGCGTGAGTGCGAACCGGTACGCTTCCCTGGTCTCGCGTTCCTTCGCCAGTTCAGCGCGAAGGGCTCTGACCTCTTCCCAGGCTCGCGCCGCCGATCCGATATACTCGCTAAGTTCGTCGGCGATTTGCTCGGCGACCTCGGGTGGAAGTGCATAATCAGTGATCGCAAACATGCCCGTCTCCGACGTGAGGATTGGTCTTGGACAAGCAAGTGCTGCGCCAGAAGCTGGTGTGCACGCCTTTCCAAACCGGTGTCCCGCCTCCGCTGGTATGCGACACATGCCCGGACGAACGGAACCTTGCGATGGTGTACGGAGAGGGTAAACAAAGGGGTTAATGCCGTTGCCGGCAGGGCTGTTTCAAATAACGACCCGGGAGCCGCGGGCTCCCGGGGCCGCACCGTTCTTAGGCCAGCGCCCGAACAGGGTTAAGCGTTGATTCCCAAGAAGGTCTTCGCCTTGGCGACTTCAGCGTCCCACTTCGTGAGCTGGTCGGGAGTGAGGAACTTCACAACACGTTCTCGTGCACTCACACGGACGGACTTTAGCTTCTCAATGACGTCGGCCCTCGTGAGATCGGGATGAGCCTTGCGGATCTCGTCGAGCTTTTCGCGGCCGTTCTCGAGAGCCGTGCGGAGTTGATTTTTCTGATCCTCGGAGAGGTTCAGGCTCGCGGCAAATCGCTTCAATTCAGCCGCTACGGCCTCTTTGGCTTCCGCGTTAAGCATGATTGGTCTCCCTGATTTCTGCGCTTTTCATGATTGTTCTCCCTGCAAACTGGGGAGAGACATAATGGACCGACATGCCACGGGGCTTGCCGGAACTCTACTTGCCGGGAAACTCTACCGAACAGGCGGCCGGCAGCAATGGATCAATTGAGATCGTTGATATTTGCTGCAGGCATTCGAACTATGCGCACTGGTTTACGCGCATTAACGACAGCGATACGGACCACTGTGGCTGCTGCCGGTACCAAAGCCCACATGGGATGTGCTGCGAGGGCGCCCATGAGTCGGATTGACGCACGTCTATAATGCAGTAAGTCCGACTCGGAACGCAGGCAGGCCTTCTGCTCGCGGTTGATCTGGCGGAAGGTGTTGCATCGATCCTGGAGCCGCAGCGGCTCTCAGCTTCGAAGAGAACGCCCTCCGCTCACCGTGCAGATACCTCCATGTCCGAACGCCCGATGACCTCTGACGAGGCCGCCGCCGCCCTCGAACGATGGGCAGTCCCCCAGCTCGCGAAGCGCAGGCGGTCGCGGCGGACCCTGGGCAACGACGGCAAGTCGCGCGTTGCAGTTCCCGTGGAGGACCTGGACACCAACCCCCCGGACGAACTCCGGCCATCCGACCGGGCGGCCTCCCGACGACCCCCGCTCGTGCAGACGAATACCTCAGATGAAGCCGTCCGGGATGCCCGGTCGCTCATCGTGATGCTGGAGGCGCGGGTTGCCGAGATGAGCGGGGAGCTGAAAGAGGCGCGGGCTGACCTGCGGCAGGCGCAGGCCGTCATCACGGACCTGACGAGGAAAGCCGCCCGTGCCGAAGGGCTGGATGCCCTCTCGGCGCTGGAGCGGGAGCGCATGGCCGACCTTCGGGCCGACATGGATCGCTGGCGCTCGCAGGCCGAACAGCTCGCCGCCACCACCCCCAAACCGAAATCGTCGCGTTCGTGGTGGCGGTGGCGGCGGAGCGCGTGATGGGGCTCGAAGGGATCGTGTCGAAGCGGATCGATGCGCATTATCAGTCCGGGCCGTTCCTCGGCTGGCGCAAGATCAAGTGTCCCGGATACGTCCGGCCATGAAACCTGCCGATCCATACAATCGGCGTGAGGGTGCACGCCCGCACGAACGCGAATGCGTTCACCTCACCGCTTGCCCTTCTTCGTCTCGGCGTCCAGGGCGAGGTCAACTAGCAGCCTGACTGCTTTGGATCTGTTGGGCATCTCCGGATGCCTGCGCCGCCATTCATCGACGCGCTTCACCCATGACTCCGGGGCGACGACCTAAATCCGCCCGGTGTCGGTCCCTTTATCGAGCTTCGGCGGCATCGGCGCCGGGGTTCGAGAAATCGTACTTACGCTCATAACAACCCTTGATTAACGTACCATGGTGTGTAGAATGACGTTGTGGAGCGTCAAGCAAGGCTCCACAAACGAAGCGGCCCGCAAGGTGCGTCGAACACCAGCAGGGCCTGACCACCGAAACCTGCCTGAAAGGTTCCAATGGCTCGTCGTTCTATATCATGGTCTACCGCAATGCGGGATCTCACCCGCGACCGCGTCCCCGGCTCCGGACAACCCGATGTACGAAGCGTCACTTGCTCGGGCTCGCGACACCGATGCCCGTCGAGAGGCCCACAAGGCGGCAAAGAAGCGTCAGGAGAACAGGACATTCGGGCCGGTGCGACGCCGTAACGCATTCTTCTGCCGTCAGACATAACAGATTGAGTGCCCAGTCCGACCCGGATGGGCGGGAGACCTACCTCAGCCGCGCGCGCCACTGGTTGGCCGAAGCCGCCAAGACGCGCCGTACCGAAGGAAGCCGGTTGCCGTAGGAGGCGACCATGGAAGGCATCGCCACTGCCGCCGCCGTCTTCGTCGGCTTCTACGCGGTCTTCGTCGCGGGCCTTGTGTGGGCCGTGCGCACCGCCGAGCAAGATCCCGATGACCCGTCACTCATGAAGGAGTTCTATGAAATGACACACGATCCCGAGCACACCCTGTCGCCCCGCCTCGCCGAGTTGAAGGCCGAGTTCGAAGCTGCGTATGCGGCTGAGCAGGCCGCACAAGCCGCCCACAATGGTGATCTTCGCCCTCGAACTTGAATGGGAAGACCGGCACGGCGAGCTAATGGCTGTCGTTTGGCGTATCCTGAACGCTCCCACCACGAGCCCGGCCGACCTCTTGTTCAAGGTGGACGTGTGGGAGTTGACGATCCGGGACCCCATCCAGGATTCGGACGACGTTAGCGACGAGTTAGATTTCACCGAGCGTGCGCCATTCAAGCTCTTGGCCGAGGTGCGTCAGGTGCTCGGGCACGCGGCGTGAGGGAGGGATAGTGATGACGAAAGTAAACTGCCGGGCTGTTCTCGAAACTGAGGACGATTGCCTATATTCGCGGACCGACATTCTGGCGTCACCGGAACGGGACAAACTGCTTGCCAGTGCGACCCGCGTCATCGCCCGCGACGTGAAGCAGGCCCTTCACGGAACTCGCGCCAATCTTCGGAAAGGATCAAGTCCTCGCGCTGTGCCTGAAAATCATCGAGGAGGACTTCAACCCGGATGGGCCTCAGACGCCCATGCGCGACGAGGACGAACTATAAGCCGTGCCGCGCATTGTCTCCCCGACAGGCATGCGAGACCGACACATCCCCTTGTGTCCGACCTGTCGACTGGCCCGGCCACTGCGCCGGGCTTTTCTTTGCCGTCACCCCGCGAGTTCGCCGCCACCACGGCCGCCGCTCTGGCATGGTCACCGTGACGGGTGTCGGGGGTGCCAAGGCCAGCCGCTCGGCCTGCGCCTCCCATTTGTCGCGCGTGCGGCGCAGCTCCTCCACCATGGCCTTGAGACCCTGGACCTCCGCTTCAAGTGAAGCGCACCGCACCTGCAGGCCTGCATCAGATGGCGTTGCGTCCTGTGTCATGACCTGCGGCGTGGCGCGCATCGGCGCAGAACGCTCTAAGTCGGCAGGTGGATACACACGGAACAGTTCGGCGGGGTCGATACGGAATTGACCGTCATCGTCGCGTGTGGCGCTGATGCGCCCGGCGCGGATGGCGCGGAACAGCGTGGACTTTGACGTGCCAACCGCTTCAGCCGCTTCACGAAGAGAGAGATAGCCATTGCGTCCTGTGCCATCGATGTGCACCGACACGCTGCATCTGACGCGGTTAGAATTATTAACGACTCTAAGTAACAAAAAGCGGCCGCGCGAGGTGCGCTAACACCCGGCGCGGCCTAACCCAAGACACGGAGCATTCGATGTCCCAGGCTACATTCAGCAATAGCACACGTGCACTTTCCGTCCTCTGCGAAGTGATTGCAGGACTTCTCACTCGTCGTCGGCGGTAGTGCCCTCGTTGAAAAGGCCCAAGCTATGTTTGTTAGTTTCGATGATCAGGCGACACATTACGAGGTGGCGGTTGAATTCGCCTCAGGGTCCAAATGAAAAAACATATAATCTTTGTCGTAAAATATTCCGTTAACGCAGAGTGAATCGGCTCTCGTCCCCAAACTTTAAATCCACAGCCCAAGTAGAGGTTCTTCGCTGCAAGATTATTAGATTCCACAGATAAGTAGACCGTACGAGCATTCATTTTGAACTTCGCATGATCAATAGCTTTTGCGACCAGGGTTTTCCCAAGGCCCTTCCTACGATAATCGGAACGCACATACATGCCCCATATTGTTACCTTGTGACTGCTCTTAACGTGATGATCAGAGTAAATTCCAATCGTACCCACAAGTTTGGTCTCGTAAAATGCTCCGAATACAGCATTGTTGTCCTTAGCAGCAGACAGTATCGATTTGAGCCAAGCTGGCCCCTTGGCCATCTCCTCCTCATAACTACTGCCAAACGCGGTAGGATCTCTTTCGAGCGCTTCTAAGCGAAGTGGAAAAAAATCGCTGATATCGCCTTTATGGAGTTCTCTCACCATGTGATTCTCGGCCTCAGCGACGGCGACTTTCATCAGTTAACGGCGAGTTGTAAGACTGTTCTCGCCCGTTCTGGACAGATGTCTCGGTTTGTTCGCGCTGCAGTTCGTCGAAACGTTCTGACAAAACGCGGATCAGCTCGTAATGAGCGTCCAGGGCCCGGACGACCTCCACCGAAACCGTGATCCGTATCGCGGCGGAGGAAGAGGACGCCGTGTGAATGAGGGTCGCGGCTTCGACAACGACGTTGCTCAAGTCTTTGAAATTGCCCGGCAGCGTTACTCGGAGAACAGGATAATAACGCGCATGACCGCGGGCGCGTTGCTCTGGTCTTGTCCGCCTCGAAGGTGTCCTTCGCACAGGTGAAGACGTGACCGGCCTTGGCTGTGTATGCCTTATCACCCTGCTTGACCCAGATCTCACCTTCCATGATCTGGCAGATCGTGTCGTTTGTCATCAGCTCGTCTGGAAACTCTGAACCAGGGGCGAAGAGGTAATCAGCGACTTCCGCCCTCTTGTACCTAGCGATACTGATCGGCCACTTACCGAGATCGATTTCGCGAATGCCGAAGCCTCCCTTCGGGAGCTCTTGGGTGGGGTTCAGAAAAGATACGCCGGCCAATCCTATGGAGGCGTGTTCTGACGCACACGCGAACCCCAGCGCCGATTAGTTCCGAACGACGCGCCCTCATGAGGTGTCAGGGCTGCTTGGCGTTTTTCAGCTCGGTCGAAATCCCGGTGAACGTGCTCACGAGTTCAGTACCGACCGCCGCAGGGCGGTGACGAGGACCACCGCGATGAGCACAGCGATGAAAGCGTACTCGATAGCGGTCGCGCCCGACTCGTCCTTGACGAAGCGACCGAAGAGAGACTCCATGGAAGTTTCCTGTACGTGGCCGGGTGTTTCCGACATCCGACCCTGAGCTTAACAAGGACTTCTTCCGAAATTCACAACGGCTCATGAACTGGTCGCAGATGCGTCACCGAACTGTCACGCTGGATGTGTAGGGGGGTTCACCGGCCAGTTCTGCCCCCACGGGCCGGCACCTTTCTAGGCGCCCCCCGCGGGGCGTTTTTCTTGGGCGCCGCCGCAAGCTCTCGCGAGTATTCATTGTTGACCATGGTCAACGCCCAGAGAGTATTCGCGGCGACCAAGACTGGCGAGGTTCCATAACCTCTGCGCGAAGACGCTAGAGCACTTCAATACGCGTTCCATACTCGCCCTTATGCGAATGACGGGCCGGTTCTCGCGCGAGACGGACCCTCTAGTCGGGAGTAGGATCGGCTCCGGCTGAGGGACTTGGGCTCGCTTACTGCTCACGAAAGGAGCAGCGCATGGCCACCTTTCCCCCCGCACCCGGCTTCCGATCATTGAAGCGTGACCACCGGATCGTCGTTATCGACGGTCCTAACATGACGAACCTCGGGGCAAGGAATAGGCGGGTTTACGGTACTATCGCATCGCTGGAAGACCTGCAGAACTTCTGCAAGGGCTTCGGAGCGGCCCTGGGTGTCACCGTCACCACCTTTGCCTCCAACTTCGAGGGGGCCATTCTGGAGTTCATCCACGAGAGTGCTAACACCGCCGATGCATACATCATCAACCCCGCTGGTCTCACCGAAGGACGGAGTTGCCACCAAACACGCACTCACCGAGACGGGTAAGCCCTACATCGAAGTGCATTTCGCGAACATCGTCGCACCACCCACAGCTCCGCGTGGCTTACCCATCGGGCCCTGGCAATCCACGTTCAGCGCCAGCGCCACTGGCGTGATGATGGGCATGCGGAGTATAGCTACTCCGCTGCTATCCTCTCTTTGGCCATGGCGCTTGATGACGAGAACTTCCTCGGAGCCGAGCTTCAGAAGTCCGAGCCCGACCGCAAATAGCCGTTCCATAAAGGCGCTTCTGCGAATTTCGCTCCCGCTGGGCGATCAGGCTCCGCTCGACGGGCTTTGAGCGTAGCACGGGCTCCGCCGTGCGCATCCCCGTTGTGCTCGTTGACCGAGGCGTCAGCACGGATCATAGGCTATTCCTATCAGAAAGGGTGGTACATGATTGTTGTCGTGGCGGCCACGGGAAGCGACTACGATGCCTTTGCGCGGCTTGTCCGTGAATACATTGAGTGGAGTCCGCGACCGCTACAAGGATGTTGCATGGTTTATGAGACTGAGTTAGCAGTGGTTAGAACATGATCTCGAAGGCTTGGCGCTTCTTTGGACCACCGAACGGTAGAGCATTTCTGGCTCGAAATGAGGATCAGATTTGTGGCGGTGGGGCGTACCACAGGCTGACCAACGAGGTCTGCGAGATGAAGCGACTTTCGTCCCCGAACAGTTCCGTGGGAGAGGGTACGGTGGCAAGTTGTGCGGAGCTATTCTCCAGTCGGCCAAGGATGATCAATTCAAGCTGATGCGCCTCGATACGGCCGATTTTCTGACAGAGGCCATCGCGATGTATCAGTCATTCGGGTTTCGCAAGTGCGCGCCTTACATCGAATATCCAGACTACATAAGGCCCCATATTGTGTTCATGGAAAGGCCACTCGCCGACACCTAATTTAATGCCGCTTCCTAACTCTCCAGCATCACGTGCAGCATGGGTTGCAGTATGGGTGTGAGGGAGAACCGAGTGCGCCGGATGGCGAAACGCGGGGGCTACAGGCTTGTGAAGAGCGGAAGCCGAGATCCCCAGGCGGTCGACTATGACCTGTACGCCGTCATCGACATGCGGACCAACGGTGCGGTGAACCCGCCGATCGCGGGGCGCTGGCTGTGTTCGTGGTCGCTCGACGAGGTCGAGGATTACCTGACGTACGATCTGCCGCCCGATGCATCCGTCACCCAATGACCCGCGAGAAGACACCCGCGTTGACGACCGCCGAGATCCTCGCCGACCTGAGGCGCGGCCCCCCTACCCGGTCTGCCGACGAGTATGACGAGGTAGATGCTTCCCATCGAGGATCTCGTCGGCCATAACCACGCGTGTCTCCGTGGCGTACCGTCCGCGCCCGTAACCGGCGCAGCCGGCGGGCTTCATCCGCCCCTGTCAGCCGGTCCTCGTGCGCGAGATCCCGACCGGCGCCGAATGGATTCACGAACTGAAGTGGGACGGCTACCGGCTCATCGCCCGGCGCGAGAACGGCGTCGTGCACTTGTGGTCGCGCACCGGGCGGAATTGGGCCAAGGACTTCCCATTGATCGGCGCCGCGATGGCGCGCCTGCCGGTCGAGGACGTCATCATCGACGGCGAGGCCGTGTGCCTCCTCGAAGACGGGCGCCCGGACTTCCACGCCCTGCGCTCGCGGCACGCTTGCAGGGACGCACGCCTGATCGCCTACGACCTTCTCGCGCTCGATGGCGAGGATCTCCGCAAGATGCCGCTCCACGAGCGCCGCAGGCGATTGGAGAGCCTGTTGAGCGGCAACGACGTGATCCGTTTCTCGGGCCACGTCGAGGGTGCAAAGGGCGCCGCTCTGTTCCGGCGGGCCTGCGCGATGGGCCTGGAGGGGATCGTGTCGAAGCGGGTCAACACGCCCTATCAGATCCGGGCCGTTCCTCGGCTGGCGGAAGATCAAATGTCCGGGATACGCCCGGCCGTAATGTTCACCTCCGAAGCCGGTCCTCCCGCAATGTCGAGGATCACGCGGGGGGCGGGTCATTGCTTGTGAGCAAAGCCGTCACAAAGTACAATTCACTCACAACAACCCGTGTTGTGGCTGCCCCGCGTTGGACGCCTCTGTGGTCGATTACGGAGGAGGGGCAGCGCCTCGGCCTGTCTTCAACGGCCACCTCCCCGCCTACTCGGGAAGGTTTGCACCGACCCGTAGCGCGACCTCAACCATGATGGAGGACGACATGACAGACCTCGACCGCAGATCAGCCCTCGCGATAGGGCTTTGTCGGAGCATCGGGGCCTCCTTCTTTCCGGATGACGCTGCTGCCCAAACCTATGGCCCGAACGAGGGCAAAGAACTCACGCAAGGTGTTAGGCAGGTCGATTTGGGTGACCGGGAGTATCGTAATCCCCGCTTACCGCAGGGTCCACCTCCGCGATATTGTTCTGCAACCCGGAGCAAAGACCCCGTTATAAATGATGATGAATGACATGTTGTGTCACCTGACCGAGGGTGAACTCGCGGTCGTGCAGAACGACAAACCGTTCACGGTCAAGAAAAGGGATGTCGCTGACCTGCGCTAAAGGCATCTCGACGGAGGGCACTCAGAACAAGGGCAACACGGTCGCAATCATGCGGATCATCGATCTGCTGACCACGTGACGGCGAGCGCGGATCGGCACACCCTATAGGTCCGGGCCGTTCCTCGGCTGGCGCAAGATCAAGTGTCCGGGCTACGTCCGGCCGGCGGAATGCCGGCTGGCGTTAAGACCGGCATCTGGCGCTCGGCCGCGCCACAGGCTCAGCGGCTTTTCGGAAAGATCAAGGCGGCAACTTCCAATTTCTCGGCCGTGGTCACCCAGTGGTCACCGCAAGCGTGGCGGAAGCAACATAAGCCCGGGTGGGTATGAGTATGTCACTGGAGAATTTGAAGAAATTTTGGTGGAGCCAGGCGGAATCGAACCGCCGACCTCTTGAATGCCATTCAAGCGCTCTCCCAACTGAGCTATGGCCCCACGCTGGCCGCGGTGTCGGGATCGACCGCGGGAAGGTTCTCTGCGGGAGCAGAGGGCGTCTCTATAGTCGCGTCGGATGAGGGACTCAAGCCTCTTCGTCCGCGCTAGGCCGTCTCGGAGCAGGCATGCTGCTCACGGCGGCGCAGGGCAACCGTCCTGGCGCTCGCATGCTTGCGCCAAGGCCGGGTCCGGAGCTGTCAGGCTTCGTCGTCGTCCTCGATCTCCCCGTCGATGAGGTCCGCGACGTCGTCCTCGCCCTCCTCCTCCTCCTCAAGGAAGGTGTCGTCGGCGACGTCCTCGCCGACGTCGATTTCGTCGTCGATCGGGAGGTCCTTCTCGGCCTCGCCGGCCTCGACCTCGTCGAGGGACACCAATTCGGGACCGGCCGATTCGATCTCCACCTCGTCCTCAGGGGCTGCGCGCGCGATCACGGGAGCGGCGACCCGGCTCAGCGTCGTGGCCTGGAACGCAGTGCCGCATTTCGGACACACCGCGGGATCCTTGTTGAGGTCATAGAACTTCGCGCCGCAGCTCATGCACTGGCGCTTCAAGCCGAGTTCCGGTTTGGCCACGGTGTCTAGCCTTCGCAATGGTGAAGAGCGCTCCCGTTAGTCGCGGGGGCTGGCGATGTCAAATCGGAAATCGGCTCTCTCGGGCCGGCATTCCGATCACGGTGACGGCGCCCAAGCCGCATGGTAACGAGCGTTCGTCCACGGCTGACGAAGGGGGCGGGAGTGTCGCACGCGAACGGTCGGCCAAGGCCGGTGACCGCCAGGGCGGGTTCGCCGCTAAAGGGGCGGGTCCGCGTGCCGGGCGACAAGTCGATTTCGCACCGCTCGCTCATCTTCGGGCTGCTCGCCATCGGCGAGACGAGGATCGAGGGACTGCTCGAAGGCGACGACGTCCTGCGTACCGCGGAGGCGTGCCGGGCTCTCGGTGCGGGAATCACCCGCGACGCGCCGGGTCGCTGGAGGGTCCGGGGCGCCGGGATCGGCGGCCTCACGGAGCCCGCCGGCGTGCTGGACTTCGGCAATGCGGGGACCGGCTCGCGGCTCATGATGGGCGTCGCCGGAAGCCACCCGATCACGACCACGTTCGACGGGGACGCGTCGCTGCGCCGGCGTCCGATGAGGCGCATCCTGGACCCGCTGACCCGCATGGGCGTGAGCGTCGTCAGGGAGGCCGAGGGCGGGCGCGTGCCGCTCACCCTGAGAGGCCCCCGCGAGACGATTCCGATCGCCTACGAGACGCCGGCCGCGTCCGCGCAGATCAAGTCGGCGATCCTGCTCGCCGCGCTCAACGGCCCCGGCCGCACGACCGTGATCGAACGCGAGGCGACCCGCGACCATACCGAACGCATGCTCCGCCACTTCGGCGCGAGCGTCGAGGTCGTGCCGCACGGAGCGGCCGGCCGGGCCGTCGCCCTCCAGGGTCAGCCCGAGTTGCGCGGCACGACCGTCGTCGTCCCATCGGACCCCTCCTCCGCGGCGTTCCCGGTCGTCGCGGCGCTCGTTACGCCGGGGTCCGACGTGATCGTCGAGGGCGTGATGATGAACCCGCTGCGTACGGGCCTCCTCGCGACGCTCCTCGAGATGGGCGCCGAGATCGAGCGCCTTAAGGAGCGCGATGAAGGCGGGGAAAGGGTGGCAGACCTGCGCGTTCGGGCGAGCCGCCTGACCGGGGTCAACGTGCCGGCCGCGAGAGCGCCCGCGATGATCGACGAATACCCCGTGCTCGCCGTTGCGGCTGCCTTCGCCGAGGGGTCGACCCGAATGGAGGGACTCCACGAGCTCAGGGTGAAGGAATCCGACCGCCTCGCCGCGGTCGCGGCGGGCCTCGCGCAGACCGGCGTTCCCCATGCGATCGACGGGGACGATCTCGTCGTGTACGGGCTTGGCGGCCGCGTTCCCGGCGGCGGCCCCGTCGCCACGCACCTCGACCATCGAATCGCCATGGCGTTTCTCGTGATGGGCCTCGCGACCGTGAGCCCGGTGACGGTGGATGACGGGGCCATGATTCAAACGAGCTTCCCAAGCTTCATTCCGCTCATGCGCAATCTCGGCGCCACGATCCAGGACTGAGCCGGTCATGATCATCGCCATCGACGGACCTGCGGCTTCGGGCAAGGGAACGCTGGGCAAGCGGCTCGCCGCTCATTTCGGCCTGCCGCATCTCGATACCGGTCTGCTCTACCGGGCCGTGGCGCGCACGATGGTGGACGAGGGGACTCCCCTCACGGACGAGGAGGAGGCCGCGCGGCTCGCGTCGACCGTCGACATCGACCTCCTCGACGACCCGCGACTCCGAGGAGCCGAGATGGGCGAGGCCGCCTCGGTGATCTCCGCATATTTGCCCGTTCGCGAGGCGCTCCTCGATTTCCAGCGCCAGTTCGCCGCGCAGCCGACGGGCGCGGTTCTCGACGGACGCGACATCGGGACCGTAGTGTGCCCGCTCGCCGACGTGAAATTGTTCATCACCGCGGCGCCCGAGGAGCGCGCGCGTCGTCGGCACCTGGAGCTGCTCGCCCGCAACGAGCCGGCCGAATTCACCGCGATCCTCGACGATATCCGCCGGCGGGACGAGCGGGACCTCAACCGCAGCCTGTCGCCCCTCAAGGCGGCCGACGACGCGATCGTCCTCGACACCACCGACCTCGACGCGGATGCGACCTTCCGGGCAGCGCTCGAGATCGTGGAGACGCATCGACGCGGCGGTCCCTAGATCCGGTTCCGCTGACGTGGACAGGCTCTCTTCTTTCTTGTGCCGCAATTTTTGACGGCGAACCGGATCCCCTTTGCCGAACATGGCTCGAGGCGATTCGCGTCGGCACGCCTCCCGTGATGTCGCGGTCGGGTTGCACTCCGGCCAGAAGCTGGCACACTGTCACATCCGGTCGGCCTCTACGAGGAGTCAGCGATGGTGTGGCGCAGCCTCAACCGTATCGCCGCGGGATGTGTCCTGGTCCTGGCGCTTGCCGCGCTTCCGGCAGCCGCTCAGACCGAAGTCGATCTCGCCCTTGTCCTTGCGGTCGACATTTCCTACTCGATGGATCCCGAGGAGCAGGCGCTGCAGCGGGAGGGTTTCGCCGAAGCGTTCCGCTCTCCGCTCGTCCATGACGCCATCCGACGCGGCATGGTAGGCCGGATCGCCGTCGTCTACATGGAATGGGCCGGCGCCAACGACCAGCAGGTCATCGTGCCTTGGTCGGTTCTCGACAACCCGGAGACCATCCTCGCCTTCGCGCACAAGATCGCCTCGACGCCCCTGCGGCGGGCGCAACGGACGTCTCTCTCGGGCGCCATCGACTTCGGCGTTCAGCTCCTGGCGCGGAGCGGGTTCGAGGCGACGCGGCGGGTGATCGACATCTCGGGCGATGGCCCCAACAACCAGGGGCGGCTCGTCATGCCGGCGCGCGACGAGGCCGTCGCCAAGGGAATCACCATCAACGGTCTGCCGATCATGCTGCGGCGGCCCGGCTACCTCGATATTCCGGAGCTCGACGTCTACTTCAAGGACTGCGTGATCGGCGGGCAAGGCGCCTTCCTGGTTCCCGTTCGCGAGCGCGAGCAGTTCATTCAGGCGATCAAGACCAAGATCCTGCTCGAGATTGCCGGCCTCGCGCCCCAGGAATCCCTCTTGCGGCGCGTTCAGGCCAGTCCGCCGACCAACTGCCTCGTGGGCGAGACCCAGTGGCGCGACCGCATGGGAAACTGATGATCTCCGCCGTGGCGCTCGTCGCACACGACGCCAAGAAAGGCGACCTGGCCGATTTCGTCGACGCGCACCGGGAAACGATCGGGCGTTTTGCGATATTCGCCACCGGAACCACGGGCAACCGCGTGGTCGAGCGCTGCCCGGAGCTGGCCGTCACGCGACTGAAGAGCGGTCCGCTCGGCGGCGATCAGCAGATCGGCGCGCTGATCGCGGAGGGCCGCATCGGCGCGTTGTTCTTCTTCGTGGACCCGCTTTCGCCGCACCCGCACGACGTCGACGTGAAAGCGCTGACGCGCGTCGCGCTCGTCTACGACATCCCGATGGCCCTGAACCGCGCCACGGCGGAGCGTCTCGTCGCCACCCTCGCTTAGTCCAGCGCACCTCGTGAAGGTGCGCGGCAGCGCCGAACCTGATTCACCAGGCGATGCTTCCCCAAGGGACCGGCCCGTCAAGCGCCGCGCGGCTTGGCGCGCCGGGTCGGCGACGCCGCGACCGGATCTTCGGGCCACGGATGCTTCGGGTATCGTCCTCGCAGCTCGGCGCGAACGGCCGCCCAGGAGCCGCGCCAGAAGCCCGGCAGGTCCCGGGTGATCTGGATCGGGCGTTGGGCCGGCGAGAGAAGGTGCAGAATGAGCGGGGTCCGTCCTCCCGCCAAGCTCGGATGCTGGTCGAGCCCGAAGAGTTCCTGCACGCGCACGGCGAGCACCGGCCCCTCCTCGCCGCCGTAGTCGATCGGGATCCGGGAGCCGGTCGGCACCTCGAGGTGGGTGGGCGCCTCCGCGTCGAGGCGCCGCTGCAAGGGCCAGGGCAGAAGCGCGCGCAGAGCCTCGTTCAGGGTATCGGGGCCGATGTCGGCGAGGCCGGCCTTGCCGACGAGGAAGGGAGCAAGCCACGCCTCGGCGGTCGACCGCAGGGTCGCGTCCGAAAGATCCGGCCAATCGTCGCCCGAGGCGCGACGAAGGAAGAGGACCCTCTCGCGCCATTGGATCAGCGCTTTGGACCAAGGCAGCACGTCGAGGCCGAGCGAGACGAGCCCACGGGCGAGCGTGCGTGCGGCCGCCTCCGTTCCGGGCACCGGCAGCGGACGCTCGCCGAGGACGAGAGCCCCGAAGCTCCGCACCGCGCGGGCCCGCAGAGCGCGCGTCTGACGGTCGAAGGCGACCTCCTCGCGCTCCTCGAGGTGGGGCGCGACGGCTTGCGCGAGCCCCTCGGCCGTGATCGCCGCGGCCGCCAGGATGCGGGCCGCGCTGGCCCCGCCCGCCACCTCCGCCACGGCCAGGAAGGGCTCTCGCGCGAGGCGCTCATGCGGCTCAAGGGCTGCGCCGCGCCCGTTTGCCATGAGGTACTCCCCGGGCTTGCCGCGCTGCTTTGCGAGGCGGTCAGGGTATGCGAGGGCGAGGAGCGAGCCGATCTCGCCGCCCCCGGGCGAATCGTCGATAGCCATTCGCCTCTCGTCCCGGTGTCGCCGTTCCCCTTGCGGCTTCGCTCCGGCGCCCCGGGGAAAGCCCTCGCTCGCGCTGCGCTGCCAGCCCTGGATCATGCGGCGCATGTCCTCGGCCCGTCGGGAGCGGTCGCCGCGGAACCGGTCGATCCGCTCGTTCAGGTCGACGGCATCGCCGCCCAACCCGCGCTCGACGAGGACCGCGGCCAGTTCGGCCGCCTCGCGCAGCCATCCGACCTCGTTCGCCCCGACGAGCATCTTCGCCAGGCGCGGCGGCAGCGGCAGCGCTCGCAGGCGACGACCGATCGCGGTGATGCGGCCGTCGTCGTCAAGCGCATCGAGGCCGCGAAGGTGCGTCCGGGCCTCCTTGACGGCGGGCGCCGGCGGCGCGTCGAGGAAGGCGAGGGTCGCGGGGTCGGCGATGCCCCAGGCCGCGCAGTCGAGGAGGAGCGGGGCAAGATCCGCCGACAGGATCTCGGGGCGGCCGAACGGCTCCAGCGCCCCGTTCGCGGCCTCCTCCCACAGGCGGTAGCAGGTTCCCGGCTCGGTGCGCCCGGCGCGGCCCCGCCGCTGGTCGGCCGCCGCTCGGGAGACGCGCACGGTCTCAAGCCGCGTCAGGCCGAGGTCCGGCTCGAAGACCGGCACCCGCGCCAACCCCGAATCGATCACGACCCGAACGCCCTCGATCGTCAGAGAGGTCTCGGCAATGGACGTCGCGAGCACGACCTTGCGGCGGCCGGCCGGTGCCGTCGCGATCGCCAAGTCCTGCTCGCCGCGCTCGAGCGCCCCATGCAGCGGGGCGAGGTCGACGGCGGGGTCGGCGATGCGTTCGCGCAGAAGGGCTTGAACGCGTCGGATCTCCCGCTGACCCGGAAGGAAGACGAGAATGGAGCCGGACTCGGTGCGCAGAGCCCTGAGGACAGCCTCGGCGACCTGTTCCTCGATGCGGCGATGGGGATCCCGTCCGAGGTAGCGGGTCGCGACCGGGTAGGCCCGGCCCTCCGAGGTGATCGCCGACGCATCGCGCATGAGCTTCGCGACCCGGGCGCCGTCGAGCGTCGCCGACATCACGAGCAGGCGCAGGTCCTCCCGTAGCCCGCCCTGGGCATCGAGAGCGAGCGCGAGACCGAGGTCGGCGTCGAGGGAACGTTCATGGAACTCGTCGAAAAGCACCGCCGCGACCCCCTCGAGCGCCGGATCCTCCACGATCATGCGGGTGAAGACGCCCTCGGTCACGACCTCGACCCGGGTCCGGCGCCCGATCTTGGACCCGAGGCGCACCCGAAGCCCGATCGTTTGCCCGACCGCTTCGCCAAGCGTCGCCGCCATGCGCTCCGCCGCCGCCCGGGCGGCCAGGCGGCGCGGTTCCAGCAGGATCAGCTTGCGGCCCTGCACCCAGGGCTCGTCGAGGAGCACGAGAGGTACGCGCGTCGTCTTGCCAGCGCCGGGCGGGGCGACGAGCACGGCGTTCGGGCGGACGCGCAAGCTCGCGACGAGCTCGGCCAGGACAGCATCGATCGGCAGCGGGGTGTCGAGGGCGCGCATGCTCGTTGAATTGCCGATGCGGTCGCCGAGCACAAGCGAAGCGCTATGCTGAAGCGAGCCCGTACCGTTCGAGTTCGGCCATCAGGTCCATCGGCTCGCGGTAATGGATCGCGTGCATCCCGACGGCCCGGGCGCCCTCCACGTTGGCGATGCTGTCGTCGATGAAGATGCAGTCCTCCGCGTCGAGGCGGTAGCGGTCGAGCAACAGGCGATAGATGGCGGGATCCGGCTTGAGCAGGCACTCTTCCCCCGAGACGATCGCACCGTCGAAGCTCGCGAGGAACGGGAACCGCTTCTGCGCCTCGCGGAACTTTGGCCCTGAGAAATTCGTGATGCAGTACGTCGGAACCCCCGCGGCCCGCATGCGCTCGAGCACGGCGACGTTCTCCTCGATGGCTCCCGAAACCGTTTCGTGCCAGCGCTCGTGGAAGGCGCGGATCGGGATCTCGTGCTCGGGGTGCCGATCGAGGAGCAGCGCGACGGCTTCCTCCCAACTCCGTCCCCGGTCCTGCTCCAGGTTCCACTCGCTCGTACAAACGTTCGCGAGGAACCATTCCATCCGCCCCTCGTCCTCGAAGAGCTTGCGGTACAGGTTGCGAGGATCCCAGCGCAGGAGGACGTTGCCGACGTCGAAGACGACAGCCGTGGGTGTATGCTTCATCAGGTGCTCGATCAGACCGCCCAGCCGGTGTTGAGCCGGTTTGTTTGGGAGCGATATCGGGCACCTCGGGTCGTTTGTAAACAGGTGACTTGCCGCCCCTCGAGGTCGGGGCCGGATGCGTCCCCGTTGCGGATTCCGGTTGCGGGACCGGCCTCCCGGGTGGAAGGTTCGCGGCCCAGGTCGCTCAGATTTAACGGCCCGAGAGCCTCTGACGTGGGTTGAGGTCCGGGTATCGAGCGGCCGGTTCGAGGGCGAGTTCAACGTCCTTTTTGAGCGCCTTTGCCTCGCGCGCGAGGGTGTCGAGGGTCGCCGCCGCGTAGCGGGACTGTTCGGCAACCACCTCGGCCGGACTCGCGCAGTCGGCGAGCTTTGTACAGAATCCGGCTTGGTGGCGCAGCGCCTCCGTGACCATGATGTCGAACGACGCCGCCCAGGCCATCGGCAGGTCGAAGGCCGACGCTCGCCAGAGCGGGAGCAAGGCGCCGTAGCCCGCGAGGGCGTCGAAGCGTCCCTCGTTCATGCCCGACGATCCGCGACGGCGTCTTGGCTCAAGGCCGCGAGGGTCTGGGCGTTGGGACAGTAGCGCTGAAAGGTTTGACCCGCGATGCCACGGTTGAGATCCGAGCGGCACTCCTTCACGTCGGCGCAGAGCGAGCAGGTGATCTGCATGTCGCGCATCACGTCCGGTTCGGCTCGGCCGATATGATCCGGATCGAGATCGAGCGCCTCGAGGAGACGCCCCAGCTCGGCGCCGGCTCCCGAGCCGCGGGAGACGATCCGGTCCAGGGTGTCCTCGGGCAGGCCGAGGTCACGCGCCAGCGCGTCGCGCTCGTCTGCGCCAAGCCGCTCGAACGACCGCGCGGCCGCCCAGTCCCTCTGCCATTGCCTCAGTTTAGCAGCAACATCCATGGACGCCTCCTCGTCGCTTCATTGGCAAAGCATAGGAGGGCGCCCGGCACGGCACCTTGTTCCATGTCAAACGGGGTGCGACTTAACGTGCGGCGCGCGGTCCGGTCAGCACCCGCCAGTACGTAGCCGCGAATCCCAGGAAGGCGGCCGCCCAGGCGAAACCCGAAACATGAAGCAGACTCGTGCTCCACTGCGGTTCGAGCGAGGCGCAGATCCTCGCAAGGGCAGCCACCAGCACGAGAGCGTAGACGGCCTGGGTCGAGCCCGTCGCGACGAGCGCCCGCCCGGTATGGCCCAAACTGGCGCGGGACATCACCGCCAGGGTCATGATGCCAAGCGCGCCGCCCGTCCAGGCATGCATTCCGGCACTGACGGGAACGAGGCCGAGCGACGCGATCCCGATGAGAACGAAGCCCACCGGAACGAACGCGTAGGCGATATGCAGGATCAGGACGAGACGGTCGCGCCATGTGCGCTCCCCCGCCCATCGGACGAGGCGCACCGCCTGCAGCAGACCTGCGCCGACCAGAGCAGCTCCCGTGAGACGCCAATCGGGAGCCGCGACCCAGCCGAAGAGTGCGGCTCCGGCGCAGGCGAGCGAGACCCTATCGAAGGTCCCGAACGGAGCGGGCAGCCGCCCGGGACCCTGCCGTGCGAGCCAGTTGCGCGTGAAGCTCGGCACGATGCGCCCGCCGATCAGCATGACGAGCATGATCGTCGCCGCAATGCCGAGGCGGGCCCCGTAGTGCGCAGCGCCGTAGAGGCGTGCTTCGAGGTGGAAGATGACGTTCCCGACGAGGAGCAGACCGAGGACGATCAGAACCTTGAGATTGCGCCAGTTCCGGCCCGCGGCGATCTCCCGCCCGGCCGCGCCGGCGAGGAGAAGCAGAAACGACACGTCGGCGACGAGCGCCGGAAGCCAGCCGATCCATGCGGAGACCGAGACGGCGACGCGTCCCAAGCCCCAGGCCGCGACCAGCACGAGGAGCGGCTTGCCCTGGAGCGGCATGCGGCCCGTCCAGTTCGGGACGGCGGTCAGCAAGAAGCCTGCGATCACGGCCGTGAGGTAGCCGTAGAGCATCTCATGAACGTGCCAGTCCCTCGGCGCGAACACCGTCGAGACCTCGAGCTGCCCGTAGAAGATCGGCAGCCAGGCGAGTATCGCGATGCCGGCGTACAACGATCCGAAGAGGAAGAAAGGGCGGAAGCCGTAGGACAGGACGGCTGGCCCTGCGTAATCCTGCAGGCGGGGAATGGGAGCCATCGTGGGTCTCCGTCGCTCCTGTCGATCGCGAGCTGAATGGGCGGGAGCGTGATACCAGCTCGCGTTCGCGCCGTGTTTGATCTTCCGCAACCCGTTGTCCGAAGGACCGAGCTTCGTGCGCACGGGCGGCGGACGCTCGACCGCCGGGAGCGGGAGGCATTCACAGCGGCCCTGGCGCCCCCTAAAAGATGGAAAACCGAGGACTCCGAGATGCCTGGCGTCGATCGATCGCTTGTCGCGAACCTGCCGCTGTTCGCCGGCCTCGCGCCGGACGTCCTCGACGAGCTCCTGCGGGAAGCTCAGCCCGTTCGCTACCCGAAGGGCACGAACGTGTTCCAGCAGGACGAGGAGGCGCATTCCTTCTTCGTGCTTCTGCACGGCCATCTGAGGGTGTTCAGGCTCACCCCCGACGGGCAGCAGGTCGTGGTGCGCTTCGTCACGCCGGGCGAGGTCTTCGGGGTCGCGATGGCGATCGGCCGGAAGACATACCCCGCGACCGCCGCCGCAGTGGTCGACAGCATCGCCCTGGTCTGGCCGTCGGCTGCATGGCCGCGCTTGATCGAAAAACACCCGGCGCTCGCGGTCAATACCCTCCAGACCGTCGGGAGCCGCCTTCAGGAGGCGCACACGCGAGTGGTCGAGATGTCGACCGAGCAGGTGGAGCAGCGAGTCGCGCACGCTCTCCTGCGCCTGGCGAAGCAGGGGGGCCGCAAGGTCGAATCCGGCGTGCAGATCGATTTCCCGATCTCGCGCCAGGACGTCGCCGAGATGACCGGGACGACGCTGCACACCGTCAGTCGCATTCTGAGCGCCTGGGAGGAGCGCGGCCTCGTGGAGGGCGGTCGCCAGAGGATCGTCATCCGCGACCCTCACAAGCTGTTCCTGCTCGCCGAGGGCTCTCGCGGCTAGATCTGTTCCACTTCGTAAAATCAGCGCACGCTTGGTTTGGGCCGCATGGCCGGCGAACCGGATCCACTTCGCCCGAAATGGGTCGCGCGATGTCCCGCGCCAGGCGGCTGCAGGCGCGACGATCCTGTCCCATTCAGGACCCCGTTCGAAGGGGCGCATGCCATTTCCCGACAACGGCGTTGAGTTCGGCCAGAAACCGCGCGCGGTCGACGCCGTGCTCGCGGCAGGCATCGTCGACGGAGTGGAAGCACGCGATCGGGCAGCCGACGCAGCGCAATCCGTAGTCCAGGAAGACGCGGATCGTGGCCGGCCATTCTCGCATGACGTCGTCGACGAGATCGGTTGGTTCGACGGTCATCGGGTCCTCCGATCACGTTCGCAGGGGCTCGGACCAGCCTGCCCCTTGCGCTGTCGCGGGTCTTTGTTCCGGCTCAACGAGATCGGTTGGTTCGACGGTCATCGGGTCCTCCGATCACGTTCGCAGGGGCTCGGACCAGCCTGCCCCTTGCCCTGTCGGGGGTCTTTGTTCCGGCTCAACGAGATCGGTTCCTGCAAAGGTGGCGTGATCCGGTTCGACGGCGCCGTTCTGAGGATTGCGGAAAAGGCGCCTTCGACGCCGATCTCGGCGCCTCGGGCCGAACGCACAGCCCCGCGGTCTGGCGCATCGGGCGAGAAGCGACGGCAGGACGGAGCCGGTTGCCCCGGCGGCGCCCGCACGCTTTCGGGCCGGGGCCTTTGGCATCGCCAGACATGAGGGCCTATATGGAGCCTTTCCGGCAGCGGATTGGAGGATGGATGACCGACGCGACCGCAGCTCCCGACGGCCGGCAGGGTCACGGGACCAGCGCCGAGCTCCTGATCGATGCAGTGACGGACATCGCCCTCGTCGTGCTCGATCTCGAGGGACGCATCACGAGCTGGAACCCGGGCGCGCAGCGCATCAGCGGCTGGCGCGAGCGCGAGGTTCTAGGCCGTCATTTCTCCATCTTCCACACGCCCGAGGATCTCGCTGCAGGCAAGCCGGAGATGGAACTCGCGACCGTTCGCGAGATGGGCCGCTTCGAGGAACAGGCGGTGCGACTGCGCAAGGACGGGACGCGGTACATGGCCAACGTCACGGTGACGCCCTTGCGCGACGCGACCGGTCAGATCCGAGGTTTCGCGAAGGTCACGCGCGACATCACGGAGCGCATCGCGGCCGAGGAGGCCCTCAGGGCCCGCGAGGCGCATCTGCGCTCCATCCTCGAGACCGTGCCCGACGCGATGGTCGTCATCGACGAGCAGGCGCTGATCCAATCGTTCAGCGCCGCCGCCGAGCGCCTGTTCGGCTATGGACCCGACGACGTGATCGGGGAGAACGTCAGGATCCTGATGCCTCAGCCCTACAGGGAACAGCACGACGGTTACATGCATCGCTACCTGACCACGGGCGAGCGCCGGATCATCGGAATCGGACGCGTCGTGGTCGGCCAACGGAAGGACGGCTCGACGTTCCCGATGGAGCTGGCCGTGGGCGAGATGCGCTCCGGGGGGATGCGCTACTTCACGGGATTCATCCGCGACCTAACGGAACGCCAGCAGACCGAGACCCGCCTTCAGGAGCTCCAGGCGGAGCTCGTGCACATGTCGCGCTTCACCACACTGGGCGAGATGGCCTCGACGCTGGCGCACGAGATCAACCAGCCGCTCACCGCGATCGCCAATTACCTGAAGGGTTGCCGCCGCATCCTGCAGCGCATGGAGGGCAGCGAGGTTCCCATGCTGCGCGATGCCGTCAACCAGGCCGCGGACCAGGCGCTGCGGGCCGGGCAGGTCATCCGCCACTTGCGGGAATTCGTGGCCCGCGGGGAAAGCGAACGGCACATCGAGAACCTGCCGAAGCTCATCGAGGAGGCGAGCGCCCTGGCGCTGGTGGGCGCCAAGGAGAAGGGTGTGCGCGTCTCGTTCCAATTCGATCCGGGCGCCGCTCTCGTGCTCGCCGACCGCATCCAGGTGCAGCAGGTCCTGCTCAATCTGATCCGCAACGCCATCGAGGCCATGCAGGACGCCCCGCGCCGGGAGCTCGTGGTGGCGACCCGGGCCTTGACGGACGACGGGCTCGTCGAGATCAGCGTCTCGGACACGGGCACCGGCATCGCTCCGGAGATCTCGCACCAGCTGTTCCAGCCGTTCATCACGACCAAGACGCACGGGATGGGCGTCGGTCTGTCGATCTGCCGCACGATCGTTGAATCGCACGGCGGCAAGATCTCCGTGGAGTCGGAAACCGACCGCGGCACCACCTTCCGGCTCACCTTGCGGGCCGTCGATCAGCAGGAGCTCGCGCATGTCGAGTGAAGCCGTTGTGCACGTGGTGGACGACGACGTCGCGGTGCGCCAGTCGCTGTCCTTTCTGCTCGCGTCGGACGGTTGGCCCGTGCGTCTGCACGAGTCCGCGTCCGCCTTCCTGGACGGCGTCAAGGAGGCGGCGGCGGGCTGCATCGTCACGGACGTCCGCATGCCGGGGATCGACGGCATCGAGTTCCTGCGCCGCCTGAAGCTGCGGGGATTCGCGCTGCCCGTGATCGTCATGACGGGGCACGCCGACGTGCCCTTGGCGGTCGAAGCGATGAAAGAGGGCGCCGTCGACTTCCTCGAAAAGCCGTTCGACGATGAGCTCCTGCTCGCCGCCGTCCGCTCCGCCCTGGAGCGCCGGGACAAGCTCGCGGACCAGGATGCTCACACCGCGGAGGTTCGGGCCCGGATCCGATCCCTGTCCGAGCGCGAGCGGCAGGTGCTCGACGGCCTCGTGGCCGGAAAGCCCAACAAGGTGATCGCCTACGATCTTGGAATCAGTCCCCGAACGGTCGAGATCTACCGGGCCAACGTGATGAGCAAAATGCAAGCCGGCAGCCTGTCGGAACTCGTCCGGATGGCGCTGTGGGCCGGTGCCCCTTAAGGGACATTCCTGAACCCGGGCGGGCGGTCGCCTTGAGGCAGATCAAGCACGGAGGGTCCGGGGCGGGGTAACTGTTTGAGCATGCCACCGGCACCCAGGACCTGGCCCATGGCCCGGATACCAGACCCAGTCCCCGTCGCACCGGCGCGGGTCCTCGCGCCGACGCGGAGCGAGGGCCCGGTGCTCGTCGTCGACGACGATGCCGCCGTGCGCCATGCGTTGAAGTTCGCCCTCGAACTCGAGGGCTTGAGCGTCCGCCTGTACCAGGGCGGCGGGGAGGTGCTGGCGGACGCCGACCTGCCCTCGAGGGGGTGCCTCGTCGTGGACCACTTCATGCCCGCCATGACCGGGGTCGAGCTCGTCGAGGGGCTGCGCCGGCGCGATGTCGCGCTGCCCGCGATCCTGATTACCGCCAAGGCCACCGCGGACCTGCGCGAGCGCGCCGTGCGCGCGGGCTTCCGGCAGGTGCTCGAGAAGCCGCTCGAAGACGGTGCGCTCGTCGACAGCATCCGCGACGCCTTGGCGTTGGCGTAGCCACCTGAGCGCCAGGGCCCCGCCTCCGGGATATCCCTTATGGAGAGCATCTGAATGTCGCCCTGCGGCGTGACGGGGTAGCCCTGGAACCCCAGACCGCGACCTCGACGAGGGTTCCATGCAGACCGCGCTCGCCTCCACCCCTGCCCGTGCTCCCCTCCCCGCGCTGATGCGCGGCTTCCCCGCGGCCCGGAGCGCTCCGGAGCCTGCTGCGCTCGGCGCAACGCGCATCCTCGCGAAGGACGAGGAGGTGTTCGGCGAGGGCGACCGCGCCGCCTTCTTCTACAAGGTGGTGGCCGGCGCGGTGCGGACCTCGAAGCTGTTGAGCGACGGGCGACGTCAGATCGACGCGTTCCACCTGCCCGGCGACCTGTTCGGCATCGAGGCCGGCGAGGAGCACCGCTTCGGCGCCGAGGCGGTCGGCGACGCGACCGTGATCGCCTATCGCCGCTGCAGCCTCGACGGACTTGCCGCGAGCGAGGGTGCCGTCGCGCGCCAAGTCGTCGGCGCGATGATGCGTTCGCTCGAACGCGCCCAGAACCACCTTCTCGTGCTCGGGCGCAAAACCGCGATCGAGAAGATCGCGACCTTCCTGATCGACCTCGCCGAGCGCAGCCCGGACGGCGATCACCTCGACCTGCCGATGTCCCGCACCGATATCGCGGACTACCTCGGCCTGACGATCGAAACCGTCTCGCGCTCGCTGACCCAGCTCGAACGCCAGGGCGTCATCGGCCTTCCCGCCCACCGCCGCTCCATCGTCCTGAAGAACAAGCGGGAGCTTGAGCGCCTCGGCGCCTGAGCGGAGCCGAACCGGCGGCGCGTGAAAGCACGGCGCTTCCGCTCGGTCCCGCGGCAGCGCAGGCCGGCCGGCTCCGAGCGGAAGGGCAGGCAAGCCTGAAGGCTGGCGGCGATCTGGCGGGTCTTGTCGTTGAGGATCGCGGCGGCCTTCGGCGCAAGCAAGTGTCGAGAGCGGTCGCTGGCGTCTCGACTCTCGGCGGCCGCTTCACGGATTAATGCGCTCGTCGGCGATCAAAGCCTCCGCGGAGTTGGGAGATGGACCACCAGCCCGCTCATTTTCATAGTGCCGATCCGGCCCTTCCTTGAGTAGTCCGCTCTGTCCTCTCGTGAAGGTGCTGCTGTGACAGCAGAACCGCTTCCGTTCGATTGCGAACGTGCAGCTTACACATGATATGCCTCAGGTGCATCTTCACGGTGTTCTCGGACAGGTTCAGCGCCCTCGCGATCAGTTTGTTCGAACACCCACGCTGAAGCTCGCTGAGAACCTCGGCCTCCCGAGCAGTGATGCCCCAATTCGAAAGCTCCGCAAAAGCTGCCGAGCATTTCACCGGCTGATCGGATTCGAACCAGCTTGCGGAGTGCCCCAGTCCATTGCCGCCGGCACCCGAGTTCTCGGACGTCTCCGACGGCTTCGAGCCCGCCGTTCTTTCGTGCGTCTCGCCGACCAGCTGCGGACAATAGACTCCGCCGGCAAGCAGAAGGCGGATTGCCGCGATGGTGACCTCGAGCGGCGTCGACGTCGTCAAATACCCTTTGACGCCGTGCCGAAGCGCCTCGGAAGCGATCGCACCGTCCTCGCAGTCGGATATCAGCGCAAGCGGCGTCGCGGGAAACGCGTGCTGAAGCTGCGTCAATGCCTGGACGACGGGCTGATCGATCGTTCTCGTTTCGATATGCAAAGCAACAAGGCGTACATGCTGCGCAGCCGTAGCACTCGACTCGGATACGCTCGAATATCCAAGTACTTCTAAATCGAGCATGGCGCTTTGTAGAGCTTTTACAATACAGGTTCGCACGAGGAGTCGGTTGTCGATGACGATCACAGTCGGCCGCGATCCCACCAGCTCACTGCGCGTCTCTTTCGACACTTGGGAGACAAGCATTAGCAACCCCAGAGTACCGCCAGACGAAACAGGACATCCGCGCGCTCGACGATACTGATTCGCGTCGCGAGATCCGAGATTGATAAGAACTCGCGACAGCACGCGCTGTAAAGACCCCGCGAAAAGCCGCGGTGCTTGCAGAGTCGAAAAATCATCTGGGCCATGCTCGCGGCTATGCGACACATTCCTTTAGGGAATATCCAGCGAAATGCCTGGTTTCATTTCCCGGCGTGTCACTCGACGCTCGATCCTGGGCCGAGTCCCGATGACCGACCTCGGGAGATGGTTCGCCAAGCCCTACCCATCTGCCATTGATAAACCGGCATCGCACAAGTGCTCCTCGGCCTCGGGCTCCCGCTCGCTCGACGCGTAAAGACACCGAACCAGGACCTCAGGTGAGGACGGGCGCACGACCTCGGCTTTCGAAAGAGACGTGCTTGCCCGGCCAGTCGTAAGCCCAGACGATCTGGGCCGGCGCTAGGCGGCTCAACCGAGTGACCACCGAGCTTGTGTGGAGCACGGCAGCAGCTTTCGCCGTCGAACAAAAGCGCAAGCGTCCTCATGCGATCGCCGCGCCGGTCATGAATGGCTCTGAAGCGTTCCGCCGCCGATCGACGGCGGCCACTCTTTTTGATGTCTTGCTGACAGCAGAATCGCGTGGCAGAGATTCGGTGCTCCAATCAAGCGCCATGTGAAAGATTCTTGTATGCGGCTCTACTTCCACCTGGCCGCTGCGCACGACTCCATCCTTGACGAGATCGGGATCGAGGTGGAGGACCTCGACCATGCCCGGAGCGAAGCGATGAGGGCGATCGCGGAACTGAAGGTCGAGGACTCTTCGGCCGCGCAGGATTTCAACGGCTGGCGTTTAGAGGTGACCGACGCCGCCGGAGCCGTTGTCTTTTCGATCTGGCTCACCGAAGTCTGATCGCCGGCCCCTGTTTGCCTATGACCGGACTCCGGCCGCTGCGCGCCGCCTCGTGCGGGGATGGTTCGCCGATGTCCTGCAGACCGGCGGGGCAGAGCCCCTCCTCCCCAGTGGCAGCTTTTTTCCGCGGAGACTACAGCGAGCACCAATTCGGATAAACTCGAACGGGCAGCGTGTCGGAAGCTCAACGGATGAAGACATCACACGACCCGCACAACCGTCGCGGCTCCTTTGCCCAAAATTGCCATTCTCGCGCGAATGAGGCAGGTTAGAGGCCGGGGCAGGTTAGAGGCCGGGGCTCTTGAGCTCGACAGGGCTGGATGCGGATCATGCCAGACAGGAGCGGTGACGCCGGCGAACTCATCCGGCAGCATGTGCGAAGAATCCTTTCGCAGCTCAGAGCCCTCCGGGACAAACGGCGGGACAAGAACCCCAAACCTGCGGATCCGATCGACAAGAGGGTCGAAGTAAACCGCGAGAACGATGCATCCAGCGGCGGCGCGGGGAACCTTAAGCGTCCATCCTGACCGCTTGATCCATCCTGACGCGCAGACCCGGCGGTGCTCTGACGTTCGTGCCTGCGTCCAGCCGGCTTTTAGTCGACGATCTCGGCGCAGGAGAAATTCGAGACGGAGTCGCGCATGGCGCCGCGATGGCCCGGAGCCGCGAGGCTGAACATGCCCTGGCGGATTCCCATAAAGCCAAGGTGGGCTGACGGTAATTTGCCCGTCTGGAGCCGACGGATGGAGCGACAAAAGGTCCTCAGCCCGGGTTTGTCGCGGCGCCGTCGGGGGCGAGCGGCTCGTCGGCGCCAGCGTCGGCTCTCGACAGAGCGGAGGGCGCTCGGTATCGATGCATCGGGCCGGGAGCCTTGATGTGTCTCACGCACCCCCAGCGATGAGCATTCTCGAACGGTTTCAAAGGAGAACGGCATGTTGTCGGGATCACGGCGCGGGCCGAAAATCACTCTAGCAGCCTGCTTGCTGCTCTGGGCCCCTTCTACCTTTGCGCAAGCGACCTCGGCCCGCGCCCCGGACGGTGTCGCCACTCCCGACGTTGCGGCGCCGCACGTGGCGCGCAATTTGGCTTTCGCCTACCTTGACGTCTGGTCCGCGCCGAACCGGGTGACGCTCGCCTCGGTGTCATCGTTCTACGGCTCCACGGTGACGTTTCATGGACGTACCGTCCCGCTCGGCTCCATGCTCGCCGAGAAGCGCCGGTTTGCGGAGCGCTGGCCCAATCGGGCCTATCGCCATCGGCCGGAGACGACTCAGGTGTCCTGCGAGGCGGGCGGGGCGCGTTGCACCGTCTGGTCGATCTTCGACTTTTCGGCGGGCAATTCCCGCCAGGGCCGACGCTCCCGTGGGATCGGGGAACACGAGCTCGTCGTGAGCCTGTCCAGCGGCAGGCCCGTGATCGTGTCCGAAAACAGCCGCGTCGTCCTCCGCGGACGCGGCAACATGACCGAGTTTCTCAAAGAGGAACTCTGAAGGGGCTCTTCGGCCCGATGGGCGGCCCCGCGGGCATCTCGACGACCGAGACGTTCCTCGGCTCGCCGCAGATCCGCCGGGCGGCCAGCGAGAGCGTGGGGCCGGCACGCGACGAGGCGGCGCGGGCACTGGCACCGACATCCTCCGATCGCCAGGCCTCGCGGGAAAGGCGGCGCGCGCCGCCGTCGAGGGGCTGTTCGCGCGCGTGCGCATTTCCGACCCAGAGCGGCGTTTCGACGACTACCCGCACCAGATGTCGGGCGGGATGCGCCAGCGCGTCATGATCGCGATGGCGATCGCCTGCGAGCCCGACCTCGTCATCGCGGACGAGCCCACGACGGCTCTCGACGTGACCACGCAGGCGCAGATCCTCGACATCTTCCGAGACCTCGGGCGCGAGGGCCGAGCCCTGATGCTCATCACCCACGATCTCGGGGTGGTCGCCGAGACGGCCGACCGGGTCGCGGTCATGTATGCCGGACGATGCCGTGATCAAGCTGCTCGGCATGGTCAACGCGGAGCCCCACTTCTCCGACCACCCCAAGGTGATCAACGGGTGCTCCGATCTGCTCGTCGAGGTGTTCGGCGAGCCAGGACGCCATGCCCGTTCGGCGGTCGGCATGGGGTCGCTCCCTCATGGCATGACCGTGGAAATCGAGGCCATCCTGCTCGTTGGCTCCTGAGAGAAACCCCATACCGCGGGATCGCTTCTCACGATCGACTACGCCTCCGAAGGAGTCCACCGGAACCCTCTGCCGAGCCTTGATGGCGGGCTGCCCCGCGCGCACCGGCATCGAGATCCGAACGCCGGTCCTATCGCTCGGCCGGTTATTTGCCTCGGCTTCTCGGAGGCGGGCGATACAATACCGCCCCCCGCCCACACTTAGCCGCGCTGGGCCGCCTGCGGGCCCGAGGAAAGTGTTTGGACCAGCTGCCGCAGCTGACGGACTTCCGCCTCGAGACGGACCAGCCTGTTCCTCAGGTCTAAGGTCGTATCCTGATCGGACGCGGCACGGGTGTCGCTCGAGGCCACCTCGAACGAGACCCCTATTTCCTGTTGCGCGATCCAGCGAACACGAACGTCATAAGTCCGCTCCCGCTGCGGAATGTGCAGTCGGAAATGCCCCGGCAATCCCGCCGTGCTCGTGACCTGAAGCCGTGCTCCGCACGAAGAGATGTCGCGCACGGCGCAGTCCATGGTCGAAATTCCGTTCGGGAATAAAACCCGGCCGGCGAGATAGCTCCTCACACGAGGGGTGGCGCGCTGTTCTTGCATCCTGATCCGCTCCAATGCGGAGCAACCCTGGTCCAATCGGATAAAATTTCCCCGATTGGATCAACTCAAATTGTATGGACTCGGATCGGCCGCCTCGGCGCCGTTCCCCGGATCCGTCCCCAGGGCGTTCAACCCGGACAGGATGAGGAAGGATGGCGGGTGAAAAAGCCCCCTTGTGCGCCTCACGACACGGTGCCGAAATCGTCGCTCCTCGCCTTGCACCGGTAAGGCCTGATCCCCATTTTCGTCGAGGCGACACGGCGGCCACCGAAGTCCAGCTGGGAGACGCGGCGATGCCCGGCCCTGCTGCTGCCACGTCGGCCACCCTGACCCTGCTCATCGGCGATCGGCTCGGTATCGGAACGTCTGAACGCGAGCCAGGGCTTCGCGCCGACGGTGCTCAATCCATCCCGTGCGAGGACAACCCATGGCTTTCAAATCGAGGATCAAGAAGGCCGTCGTCGCGGCAGCGCTTGGCGCTGGAATGACCGCGGCGGTGCCCGCGCAGGCTGGTAGCTTGGAGAGGGGATTATGGGCGGGGTTGATAGGAGGAGTGGTACTCGGCACCCTTGCCGCGTCTGCTCAGGCCCAGCAGGGTGGTGCGGTGCTGGCTGCGGTTCCACCGGATCTGGACGCTCCTGTGTACGTCGATGAAATCGGCCGTGAGGTCCGCCCGCGTCCTCGGCGCACCGCCCCGTCGCAGCCGCGTCGCGTGTTACCCCGCCCGAGTCCGGTGGTGAGGACTTCGGCGGAGATTACGAAGTGTGGCGAGGCCATCGAGACGCGGGCACGGCGGTTCGGTGCCGTCGACGTGAAGGTATCGAGCGCCGGATCGGAGGTCCGGGGCCGCGACGGTGCGATCGTGCTCCCCGTCGACGCCCGGATCGAATACGCCCGAAAGGGGCTGAGGCAAGTCCGGCGAGCCCGGGTCGGGTGCCGCATGAACACGGACGGCCAAGTGGTCGAGCTTCGATAACCGAGGCGCCTGCGCCGGCCGCTTTCCCGCGCGCGTCGGTCGACCGAAAATTCTTTCGCAGCAAGGAACCCGCGCCCCGGCGATCTGCATTTCTGAGCAGTATCGTGGGAGAACGGGATGTCGTTGGGACCGCGCCGTGCGTCGAGCATCGCCCTCATCTCCTGCCTGCTCGTCTGGGGACCAACACTCCTAACGCGAGCAAACCCGGCCTTGGCTGCGCCGCCAGGAGACTCAAGCGGCGGCGGCGCATCAGAAGCCTCAGCGTCGGTCCAAGCGCGCAATCTGGCTTTTGCCTATCTCAACCTTTGGTCCGCGCCGAACCGGGTCTCGCTCGCATCGGCGCCGTCCTTCTATGGTTCCACGGTGTGGTTTCATGGCCGGACGAGACCTCTCGGATCGGTCCTCGCCGAAAAGCGCCGATTTGCCGCGCGCTGGCCCAATCGAACCTACCGCTACCGACCCGAGACGACGCAGGTGTCGTGCGAGACCGAGAGGCCGCGCTGCACCGTGTGGTCGATCTTCGATTTCTCTGCGTCCCACGCCCGGGCGGGCCGACGCTCCCGGGGGATCGGAGAACACGAACTTGTCGTAAGCTTCGCCGCGGGCAGACCGGTGATTGCGTCCGAGAACAGCCGGGTCCTCCGTCGTGGAGCAGCGCGCCGCTGAAGGCCGGCCGACGAGCGCGGCACCTTGCTTGTTGCCGCCCGCCGGATCGGCGGGTCGTACGGGCGGCAACGCTGTTGTCGCGCTTCACCGCGACCCGCGCCGTGCACGACGATCGTGCTCTATGATTACAATGGGAGCGAGTTGCTGCCGGGACGGTAGGAGGTCTCCGAGGGGAGCCACGACCGGCGCTGGCCATGACACACGAGGCCGCCTCGAATCGGCCTGTTGATGCGACGGGGTAATGGCCGAACGGGTCGCCGAAGATGAATACTGGATGAATTGATGGTGAAACCAATGCTCGCGCGTTCGAATTCCCTCAACGATGGATCAACGGCCTGCCGCGGCGCCTGATCGGTCGAAACGCCTTAGAATTCCGTCGAATAGCCCTGTCCTCATGGCCGGGCTTTTCTTTGCGTGGCTGGGCCATAGGAACAAGGGTCCAGAACTAGCCGTTGTTGTCCCTAGGAGCGAGCCCCTTCGGGCCCTCGGCACAACGGAGTTTCACATGCGTATGACATTGTTGACCACGGTAGCAGCAGCGGCCCTGTCCCTCTGCGCTGCTGCCATCGCTGAGGCGAGCAGCGGATCGTCGGGATCGACCGGCGGCTCGACCACGACGTCCGGCAGCACCGGAACCAGCGGCACCTCCGGGTCCGGCGCTGGCACATCCGGCTCCGGCACCGGCACCGGTTCCGGCACCACGGCTCCGCGTCCGCCGGCAGGTGCCTCAGGAACGACGGGCGGCGCCACGACGGCGCCGGGAGCCACGGGCGGCGCAACCGGCGGAGCCGCCGGCACCACCACGACGACGACGGGCACCGCAGGGGCCGCGGGCACCAGCGCCGGCGGCGTCACCCTGTCGACCCAGCAGCGCACGCAGGCCGTAACGACGCTGAGAAGCGTCAACGTCCCGACCGTTCAGGAGAACGTCAACATCACCGTCGGCCAGACCGTCCCGACCACGGTGACGACATTGATCGACTGCCCCGAGACGCTGGAGAGCCTGATCACCGGCGTGCGCGACTGTAAGGTCGTGCGGGTCGGAAACCGGTACTACATCGTCGAGGGAAGTAGCCGCCGGGTCGTGACCACGATCGAGGCGCAGTAAACCCGAACCGGCCGTTCTTGGGGCCGGTCGGCCACACCGCGAGAGCCCGGCGAAAGCCGGGCTCCTTTATTCCTGGGTGCACTGTGGCGGCACCTTGCCGGGGCCGTGCGAGCCGGCGCGAGAGCGCGAAGGTGCCGACCGGGTACAGGGCGCACCTCTGCTCTCCGCGGCCTCTTGCGACGGGCCGAAAGCAAGCGCCAAGCTTGAGTATCGATCCCAACCTGCGCCCCCTTTCCTCAGCGAGGCGCCCGCCATCGTGACCTCACGACGTCCCCGCAAAAAATGGGGCCGGCGGTTCATCGCATGCGCCGGCCCCATAGTTTGCTGCAGCGTTTTAGGGTCAAGAGATGCTCCAGCAATGACGCACATGCTGTCAGACGGCAGGCACATGAAGCTGACACGCGCCGTCAGCGAACTGTCAGTCAAGGGACACTCTCGACTTGGACGTTCACGCAAATGCCGTAACGGTGGCGTTGCCGCCCATCGGCATTCTCGCGCTCCGATCGCTGAATGCTCTGAACCCCGAGAGGCTCCGCTACGGCATGGCGCGGACCGGCGATAATGAAGACTAGCCGCGGCTGGGCGAGCGCAGGCGCAAGCGTCTCCCTTCCGCGCGGATGACAGCGGCAAGCCGTTTCGTTAGAGTACCGGACGAACGCGAGGTGACCGCCGGAGGTGGCGGCTTGAGGCTGATACGAGGGTCCGCCCTGCCTGCGGCATACGGTTCCATTCAAAGAGTTCGCCCGGTTTGCGACGGAGCTCGGTGCTCGCATCAGGCGAGAGCGAATCCACCTTGGTGATCAGCCATCGCAGCGCTGGGGCGCCCTCGCAGCTCAGACCCCGCCTCTTGTTGGTGTGGCAGTCTTAGGAGGACAGACATGTGGTACCGTCGGTCGAGCTTGGCCGCCCTTATGCTCCTTGTAGCCCCCGTTGTAGCCCCCGCGGCTCTCGCGGCGGACGCCGGGTCCGTTCTCGCCGAGCGGGTACAGAAGCTGACGCGAGTCTCGTCATGGAAACCGGTGGCGTCCGTGCCGATCAATTTCCTGACCCATCACCCGCAAGGGATGGTGAAGATCGGTGACACGCTCTTCGTCTCGTCGGTCGAGATCAAGACGCCGACCAAGCGTTACCCGCAGCCGGTCGACGGCTTTGATCGGGATACCGGCGAGGGCGTAGGGCACCTCTTCAAGATCGATATGAAGGGCAATCTTCTCGGCGACCTCGTCTTGGGCGAGGGAACGATGTACCACCCCGGCGGGATCGACTACGACGGCAAGCATATCTGGGTCTCGGTGGCCGAATACCGGCCGAACAGTCGTACCGTCGTGTACCGGGTCGATCCGGAGACCATGAAGGCCACGGAGGTCTTCCGTTTTCCCGACCATATTGGCGGGATCCTTCACAACGCGGACGACAAGACCCTGCACGGGGTGAGCTGGGGTTCACGCCGCTTCTACAAGTGGACTCTTAGTGCCGACGGAAAGGTGACGGACGCCGATCAGGCGCCGGAGAAGCTGCGCACCCTGAACCCCTCGCACTATCTCGATTATCAGGACTGCAAGTACTTGAGCGGGCAGCGGAAGATGCTCTGCACCGGGGTCACCGAGATGCGCGTGACGCCCGAGGCCGCGCCTTTCAGGATGGGCGGGATCGATCTCGTGGACCTCACGACGGGACGGCCGATCCATCAGACGCCCGTGCTGGTCTGGTCTCCGTCCGGGTTTGATATGACTCATAATCCGGTCTGGATCGAGCCGAGCGACACCGGATTACGAGGCTATTTCATGCCCGAGGACGACAAATCGACTCTCTACGTCTACGAGGTCGAGACGAAGTAACGCTCCAACCGGTAGCGACGGATCAAACGTCATCGGGGAACCGGTGCGTTCCTCGCGCGGGTCCCGGCGATCCGGCGACGTCCCCGTGCACACGACGCTGCGCGATGCTCTCATGCTCGTCGTGGTCGCCGTCCCGCCGGGGTGCAGCCCACGCCGCCTCTCCCACCGCCGCGTCCCGGCCAAGCCCCCTCCCCCGTTTCGGCATCCCGGCGTGATCGCCGCCCCCATTCACCATGCGTGCCTCGGGAACGAGCTCTCGGGCCGGAGCCTGACCTGACGCCCTCGTCTCAGGGCGGGCACGCGGCGGCCGACTGCACCGTCAATGTCTCGAAAGCCGGTGTGGTCACGTCACCCCGGTCGCCGGCCTGGGATACCTTGATCTCCACGATGCGATCGGGAACCGGCTCGAGGATGAACTCCTCGAGCGAGAGGGCACGGTCGTCCTGCGCGAAGTTCCCGTCGATCCAGGTCGCGGTCCAACGCATCGCCCCGTATCCGGGAACCGGTTCGAGCGTCGTCACCTGCACTGGTTTCCCGAGGAGCCGCTCGTATTCCTGCTGCAGGTTCGATGCCGCTCGCTGGATGAGCGTCCCCGGTCCGGGTGCGAAGTCCTCATCGGTGTAGGCGAGGATCTCGATGGCCGTCCCTTTTTCCGCCTCGACCGCATTGATCCGATGAGGCTCGGGATGCTCGACCTTCCATAGGCCCGGCAGTTCGAGGGAGACGCACAGATCCGGGCTGATCGCCGAGCGGATCGTCGTGCGTCCGGCCGGACCGGCCGGGGCGGAGCGCGGGCTGATCAGACTTCCCGTGGTCGCGACGTCGGGCGTGTTCGTGGCCGCCACCGGCGACGACCAGAGCGCCAGGCTTGCCGCCGTCGCAAGTGCCGAAGCCCGCTTCAGGGAGGGCGCCATCGCGCTGAACCTTTCGCCTTTCGCCGCCACCGGCTTGGAGGAGAGATGGCGAAAACAGGACAGTTCGGTCCGCTCTCGTCACCGGTGTTCCTCACCTCTCTACGTTGGCCACAACTCCCGAAAAGCAAGGATCAAGGTGGGTGCTGGGTGACCCTGCCGGCAGGCGGACATCGTTGCTGCGGATGGCCGAGATGCGAACGGACGTCGTTCAACGCGCGGGACCCAGCGGACCTCACGTGGGCGTCCGAGGCTCGGTTCAGCGCGTCGAGGCACTCCGCCCTTGGACCGGGCGGAGCCTGCACCCGTGAGTTCCGTCAGGCCGGCAGCCGCCGGTCGTATTCCTTCTTGAGCCGACTGCATCCGTCCCAGAACGCCTCCGGCTCCTTGCCTGCCGCGCGAGCGGCGAGAATGTCGAGGTGCATGTGCCAACCGGCGCTGACGTTCAGCAGGGTGGCGCGGTCGGGAACGCGGCGATGGATCAGGGTAAGCAGCACCTCGGCGCCCACCGGCTTCAGTTCGAACGTCACGCCGCCGGTGCTTCCCCACGTGATGGCGAGCTTGCGGGGCGGATCGAGCTCGGTGATCCGGCTCTGCATCCGGTGCTCGTCGGGGACGCCGGGCGGCCGCTGGCCGGGCGGGTTGGTGAGCTCGTCGTTGCGCCAGACGAGCTCGACGGGCGCGCCGACCTTCATCTCCATCTGGCCCGCCGCCAGCCACTGGCGGCGCAGGTCGCTCTCGGTGAGATACGCCCACACGCGCTCGATGGGGCCGGGCAGAAGCCGCTGGATCTTCAAGGTGCCTGGGTCGGTCAGAGCGCCAAATTCGTCCAGGGTCGCGAGGTCGGTCATCGGTCGTCTCCTTTGGGGGTGGGGGATTCGCGTGCGTCGTTCTCGCGAAGGAGCCGTTCCAGCGCGTCGAGGCGGGCGGTCCAGAATCGCTCATAGAAGGTCAGCCACTGGTGGGCGCTGGCGAGCGGTCCGGGGTCGAGGCGGCACAGATGGGTGCGGCCGCGCACCTCGCGCCGGATCAGCCCGGCGTTTTCCAGCGCCTTGATGTGCTTCGAGGCCGCCGCGAGCGAGATCGCGAATGGTTCCGCAAGCTGGCCGACCGTTCGCTCGCCCATGGCGAGTTCTCTGAGCATCCGCCGACGCGTGGCGTCGCCGAGCGCATGAAAGACAGTGTCCAGCCGAGGCGTCTCTAGTTCAACCATCTGGTTGAATATGAGTGCGAACCATCGAAGAGTCAACCACTCGGTTGAATGATTGTGCGCGACTCTGGTGCTCACGGTCCCCCGTAGACGAGCACGCGTTGGGCGGCCGAAGACGACCCGGTCGCGAGCGTAACGGTCCCGTGTGTGCGTCGGAACACATCCCGCTCGATGACGCTGCGGTAACCTCCTCCACAGCGCTTTCACTCTGGAGGGCTCTCCAATGGAACACGATCCTCCTGAGCTTCAAGGATCCTGATGGTTCGATGGCGTCGTCGTCCGTCGGGATCGCCATACTGCCTGCTCCCTCCCCGGTGGCGTTAGGGACGGGGCCCTCCAAATCCGTTTCGCCGGCATATCCGTTCCTGGAGTGCCTGCGCGGCCCGCAGCAGCGGCGCTTCCTGCGGGCGGGGACGTGTAGCCGGAACCCTCGGGGTCGAGGGTCTGCTCATGCGGGCGGCGCGCCATGAGGCCTGCGTTCTCGAACGCTGCCCGCATCGCAAGGCAGGAGGCGGAACAATGTCGCTGTCATTCCTGTGGCGTGGAGCACTCGTCCCTCTCGTCCTCGGGCTGCCGGGTGGGAGTCGGTTCAAGTGCGGGAGCGATGGAGATGCCGCTCGCGTCGGCACGGCCCTCGATCGGAGCGGCCTGCAGCGCGTGGCGCGATCACTTCGCCGACCTCATCGATCAGCACCGGATCGCGCATGAGATCGACGATGATGCTCTCTTTGACATTGTCCTGCAGTTCATGTCCGCGCGCGATGCATGCTCCGCGGGTCGTCACGAGAGCGGTCTGCGCATGTACGAGGCCATCCTGCTCGGGCGGGTGCAGCAGCGGCCGATGAAATAACACGCGCTGCTCGGGAGTTTTGCCGCTTTAATGGCGTGACGACGATGCACGCCGTTCCATGAGGACCCGTCGTGAAAAGAATCCGACCATTCCGGGACGACCGCCTTCCGATCACCTCGCGCTGGCCGGTCGATCGGGAGCAGGAGGGTTCACAGTGTGCGGCGTCCTGAGCTGGCTCTCACGCAACCGTCCCGTCGATCGTGGTCGGCTCAGGTCCGGACTGTCGGCCCTGCGCCATCGAGGGCCGGACGCATCCGGCGAAGCGGTCTTCGACCTGGCGAGCGAACAGTCAAGCGCCGTATCGGTCGGACTTGCGCATGCGCGGCTTTCGATCATCGATCCCTTCCCCCGTTCCGACCAGCCTTTCCGGCGCGGCGATCATGCGATCTGCTACAATGGCGAGATCTACAATTATCGGGAGCTCGCGGCCCGTTTCTCCTGCCGTTTCGCGACGAGCGATACGGAAGTGCTGCTCTCGGTGCTGGGCAGCGTCGGCCTCGCCGGCCTCGCCTGGGCCCGCGGCATGTGGGCCTTCACCTGGCTCGACATCAAAGGCAGGCGCCTGATCGCCGCCCGGGATCGCTACGGCAAGAAGCCGTTGTTTTATGCCTGCACCCGTTCGGACATCGTTTTTGCTTCCGAGATCGACGCCATTCGTGAAGTCCTCGGGACCTCCTTCGCGTTGCGCGACGAGTCGCTCGCGACCTTTCTGGCCGAAGGTTGGCTCCTCCCGCAGTCCGACGGACGGACCCACTTGCACGGCGTTCGCGAGGTGCGGCCCGGCCACGCGTTGATCATCAACCTCGATACGTGGACCCTGGAGGAAGTGCCGATCGACGGCCTCTGGTCCGAACCGTTGCCGGAAGGCAATCTCACCGAACGCGTGGCCGAGGCCGTTACCGATCGGCTGGTCTCCGATCGTCCGATCGGCCTCCTGCTGTCGGGGGGAATCGACTCGACGCTGATCCTGTCGATTTTGGCGGCAACGGGCGAGCTCGAGCGCGTGACCTGTTTCATCGGCGATGCCGGCAAAAGCAGCGATGCCGCCTATGCGCACGCTTGCATCACCGCAGCCGGTGCGCGCGCGGTCAAGGTTCCACTCGAATATGGCCCCGAGAGCGTCGCGGATTTCCTTGCCGTCTGCCGCAGCCAGGCGAAGCCGTTTCCGCTCATCGGCAACGTTCTCGGCACGCCGGCACTCTACCGTGCTGCCGCCGATCACGGAGTCAGGGTGGTTCTCGACGGCACCGGAGCGGACGAGATCTTCGGCGGATACTGGAACCGCTATGCCGGATTCGCGATGCGCGACGCGGCGCGGCTCCGCGACACGCCCTGGCTCGCGGCGATCCGCGCCGGCGGCATGCTCCCGCCGGCGCTGGCGGAACTGTCGGACGACGCGCTCCTGCGCGACGCCCTGCCAAGTCCCTCGGACCAGCTCCTATCCGCAAGGGAGCGCAAATCGCTGAGCCCAGGCGGTGCGGATCTGATCGCCCGAGCGATGCCCGGCGATCCCCTCGCGGGCTTTCCCGGCACCTTGGCGGGAGCGCTGCTCCGGGACTCGCGCTCCGGACGGATGCAGGAATGGCTCTGGCAGAATGACCGCAATGCGATGGCGGCGGGCCTCGAGAACCGAAGTCCCTTCCTCGATCATCGCCTCGCCGGCTGGGCGACGACACCCTACCATGCGAAGTTCCGTGGCCCCCGCAACAAGTGCGAACTTCGCGCTCTGTTCGAAGGTTTTCTCACCCTGCCGACGGCCCAGCGTTTGGACAAGCAGGGCTTCCGCTGGGCGTATGGCCGCTTTCTCAGACAAAACTGGCAATCGGTCGCCGAGCTGATCCGTGGATCGGCGACCGTGCGCCGCCTCTGCCGCGTGGAGGCTCTGAATGTCGATCTCGACCAGGACCCCGCCCTTGCGGACCGGTCGCTCGTCCAGCGGCTGATCGTTCTCGCGGGGCTCGAAGCGAGCGGCGCCGTGAAGGCGGCCTGAGCTCTCCGCCGGGCCCCGGTGCGGCGCCGCAGCGCGTAACACGAGTTCGGCCGTTGCAACCAGCACAGCGAAAAGGCTTCTCATGTTCAGGGCTTGCGAAAACGGCGACCGGAAAGTGAAGGGGCCACGTTGCGCAGCCGTGTTCCGGCAAGCGTCTCAGCATCAACGCCCCTCACGCAGTCGGAAGGGCCGGGCTCCGCCTCGAACGACAATGATCGGAAGCTACCCGACGCAAGGTCCGAGCCTTTGGCTCTTCATCGCGGGCGTCACGGCGATCGGTCTCGTCGGCGTAACGTTTCTCGCTGCCACAGGATGACCCGCCCGGTCGTTGCGCCGCCCGGGTCCGTGTCCCATACTCCAACCATCTGGCCCGGTGCGGCAGCAAGCGTCGTCGCTCGCTCGTCGCACGCGGACAGACGACGAACCGCATGGTCTGGGCCGTACGCGCGGCAACCGCGGCTGCCGGGAAGGGGATCGCGGCGGCGAGCCGAACCCGAGACCCCGATGGCAGCGCCTTGACGCTGCGCTGCATCATGCAGCTGACGGCCTCGATGCGCAGATTGCCTCAGCGGACTAAACCGATAGGACCAGATCTCAAGCGTGCCGATCGTCCTGGCGCAGCGGGTGCGTCCCGTGGCAACTGAGCGAGGCTGCTCGCGTTAGGGGAAGTATGAATCAGCGGTCCAATCTGGTTGACTCGGCCAAACGGCGCGATCCCGCCGTCGTTGCCGCAGCGGTTTATTCAGGCGGCCGGCGGATCGCCGAGATTTCGGTCGAAGAGGCAGGGGAGTGGTCACGCCGTCCCGGTCACGTCGTATGGATCGGACTGCATGAGCCGAGTCTCGAGCTCCTCCGGCTTTTCCAGGCCGAGTTCGGACTTCATCACCTGGCCATCGAGGACGCGCTCAAAGCCCACCAACGGCCCAAGCTCGAACAATACGGCGACGCCCTGTTCGTCGTCGCCAGAACCTCACAGATGGTCGACGGCCGCATCGCGTTCGGCGAGACCCACATCTTCGTCGGACACGGTTATGTCCTGTCGGTCCGGCACGGGGCTTCCACATCCTACACGCCGGTGCGCGAGCGTTGCGAAGCCTCGCCGAAGGCACTCTCCGACGGCGAGGACTTCATCCTCTACGCCATCCTCGACTTCATCGTCGACAACTACATGCCTGTGATCGAAGCCATTCAGGTCGAGGCGGAGGAGATCGAGGACCGTATTCTGTCCGGGATCCCATCCGCGGTCCAGGTCACCCGGCTTTACCAGCTGCGGCGCGACCTCGTTCGACTGCGGAATGCGGCCGTTCCCCTCGTCGAGGTATGCAAGCGTCTTGAACAGCCCGGTCTGCCCGGGATCGACCCGTCCATGCAGCCGCTGTTCCGCGACGTGCTGGATCACATCCGTCGTGTGCAGGACGAGATCGAATCGCTGCGCGAGGTGTTGGCCTTCGCGTTCGAAACCGGCCTCATGACGGGTCAAGCCCAGCAGACCGAAGTTGCGCGACGGCTCGCAGCCTGGGCGGCCATTCTGGCCGTACCGACAGCCGTTGCCGGCATTTACGGCATGAACTTCGAGCATATGCCGGAGCTGCGATGGCAGTACGGTTATTTTCTCGTGCTCGCGTTCATCGTCGCGGTCTGCAGCGGGCTGTATTGGCGCTTCCGAAGCAACGGTTGGCTGTGACCTCGGCAACCGAGGCAAACCCGACGGCGCCATCCGCCGGTCCGGCGTCGCTGGCGCGACCTGCCGCCCGCCGGTGCAGGACGCACAACGCTCTACAACCGGGCGCGGCAGCGGCGTCGACGATCTCGCGCCGGCAGCGAGCTCGCTCATGCAAGCGCCGCCGCCCGGAGTTCCGGCCCGCGCTCCCGGTTGGCCGGGAAGGCGAGCGCTCAGTAGTCGTCGTAGTAATATTCTTCGCTGTAGTAAGAGCGAGGGGCGGAGTAGCCATACGCCGGACGCTCATAGGAGCGGTAGGACGGCTGGGCCGCGGCACCCAGGGCACCGCCGATGATCGCTCCCGCCACTCCAGCCGCCACGGCGTCTCTATTCGAGCGCCGATAGCTATATCTCGGAGCCGCATAATAGCCCCGGTTCGGAACGGTATAGCTGTACGCCTTGCCATTCTTGTAGTGCCCGAGCGCCCTCCCCTTTCCGGGGCGGGCATCGAGCGCCTCTGAAAAGCCCATCGACGCCAAGAGTACCACGCTCAAGCTGATTGCAATCTTCTTCATACCTCAGCACCCTATCTATATGAAATGGGAATGGCTGGTGCACAATATCGTTCCACTGCACAGCAGCGGTTGCCTCGACCGTCGCCGGCAATGGGAACGAACGGGACCTGCGTCCACGCACGGCGAACGAATCGGCATCGGCGGGGCATTGTATCCGGCCCTTCGAGCTTGGCAATTTCGGACTCCGCGAAGGTGCCGCGGCGCTCTGCCTTTTCTCGCAGCCGAGGGCCAGTCGGGGGGTCGCACGGGCGCAACGAGCTTTCCGCCTCGAGCAACGACAGATGGATGCCCCGCTCGGACCGGCAGGAGGCATCGGGGTCCTGAAATCCTGTCCTCCATCCCCCGGATTTGATCCGCGGCGCGAGCTACCCCTCGGGTTTCGAGATCGACTGACAAAACCCTGTCTTTTCCGTTAACGCCCCATTCAAGGTTGCCCTCTATTTGAGGAGCGGTGAGCAAGCACTCCACCAGCCCTCCTCTCATCCTCCTCCTCGAGGACGAAGCCCTCATTGCGCTCGACCTGCAGGAAGGGCTGCAAGACAGCAGGTTCAGGGTCGCCGGACCTTTCACGACATGCGCCGAAGCGTTGTCCTGGCTGCAAATCGAGACGCCCGACGCGGCTATCCTCGACACGGTGCTGAAGGATGGCCCGTGCCGTGACATCGCGCGAGCGCTGGCTGCGCGCGACGTGCCCTTCCTGATCTATTCGGGCCACCGCCAGGATAAGGCGCTCCTGCCCGAGTTCCACGACGTTCGGTGGATCGAGAAGCCGGTACCGCCTTCAGTGCTGATCGAGGCGTGCAAGCAGCTTCTCGCCTTCGCGGCCTGAGCACCGCTGCCGATCCTTCCGAACGCTGCATTTCGACGACGTTCCTGGCGTTCGCTGGCTCGGCGCGCGCGCGAGGGCCTCGCGATATCCCGATCCGTTCCACGGCCGTCGTTCAGGCGCGACTGCTTCAACGGGCCGCTACGTCGTCACCGCCCTTCGGCCGCTCCGACCGGTTTCGTAGCGTCGGACGCCGAGAGCCGACGAACGCGCGCGGAGGTCGGCGAGGTGGGTGGGTTGCCATCGTTTACGGGCGTGCAACATTCGGCCGACGTCGACGAAATTCGGCAGCAACATCGAGCTGGCATCTGACGCATCGCAGTCGACGTCGACTTGACGGCGACCGGTCGATCGGGCGGAGGGCTCAGGCCATAGCACGACATCGCGCTCATGGTGAGGCAACAGCGGCTCGGTCGGTCTCCAGAACGCCCGCTCAGCGTCGCCCGGTCGGCGGTGCCATCATCGAGAACGAAAGTCAGGAACTGAGCCCGCGGTTGTCGCGATCCGAATATCTCCTTTAAAGACAGTGAGCTCCATGTCGATCACTCAGCCATGCACCGAGAGCACGCTCCGCCTGCAGGAGCTCAGCCAGTTCTCACGGACGCTCTCACAATCGTATCTGGAACGAGTCCGGGCGACGATCCGCGACATCATCGCCGATCCGCATCGTCTTGACGGGTTTGACCTGCACCGCGACCGCGGGCGCTACAGCCGGACGCTGCTGTTCGGGGACGCCCGGATGAGCACATGGGCCATTCTGTGGCCGCCGGGGTCTCGAACCTGCGTGCACGACCACCATTGCTCCTGCTGCTTTGGCGTCGCCCACGGGTCTTTGAAGGAAATCTGGTTCCGGGCCGTGAACGACGAGCAAGCGGTCGTCCAAGCGGTTGCCGTTCGCGAGCAAGGCTATGTCGCCGCGATGCTGCCGACCGGACCCAACATCCACCAGATGATCAATGACGGTGACGAGGAGGCCCTCTCGGTGCACATCTACGGCTTCGATCACATGATGCACAGCACGTCCATTCATCGTGAGTACGAAGTGGTCGCCCCATAGAACCCCACGAGCACCTCAGTCTCTTCGATGGGTAGCGTAGGACCAGTAACGTCGCCGCGCGACCGAGCCCGGCAAAGGAGTGATGACATGGATACCAGACCTGAAACGAGCGGCAGCATCCGTCGGACCTCCGGCCGCGGGCGTCTCTACGAGAGCATCGTCGACACGATCGGAGATACCCCCTGTGTGCGGGTGAATCGGCTCGCGCCGAAGCATGTTCGTCTCTACGTCAAAGCCGAGTTTTTCAACCCGGCGGGCTCCGTGAAGGACCGATTGGCGGTCAACATCATCGAAGAGGCCGAGCGCCGGGGCACCCTCAAACCGGGGCAGACCGTGGTCGAGGCGACGAGCGGGAACACCGGCATCGGCCTCGCCATGGTTTGCGCCGCCAAGGGTTATCCGCTGGTGGTCACGATGGCGGACAGCTTCTCGGTCGAACGCCGGCAACTCATGCGGTATCTCGGCGCGAAGGTTGTCCTGACTCCCCGCGCGCAGAAGGGCTTCGGGATGTACATGAAGGCCAAGGAACTGGCCGAAAGGAACGGCTGGTTCCTCGCTCGCCAGTTCGAGACGGAGGCGAATGCCGACATCCATGAGGCGACGACGGCGCACGAGATCGTTCGAGACTTTGCCGGGGAGCGGCTCGACTACTTCGTGACCGGCTATGGGACGGGAGGCACCGTGTCCGGCGTCGGGCGGGTCCTTCGGCGCGAGCGGCCGAACGTCAAGATCATCCTTTCGGAACCCGCCAACGCGCAGATCGTCGGGTCTGGGGTCGCGCAGGAGCGAGGACCCGAAGGTGGGCCGGCAGCGAGCCATCCCGCTTTCGAGCCACACCCCATTCAGGGCTGGACGCCGGACTTCATCCCGCTGGTCCTGCAGGAGGCTATCGACCAGCGGTATTACGACGAGCTCATCCCGGTCGCGGGGGAGGATGGGATGCGTTGGGCGCGCGACCTTGCCGCCGAGGAAGGCATATTCACGGGGGTGTCCGGGGGCTCGACCTTCGCGATTGCGATGCGGATCGCCGAACGGGCGGAGCCCGGCTCCGTGATCCTCTGCATGCTGCCCGACACCGGCGAGCGATATCTTTCAACGCCGCTCTTCGCACCCTTCGGTGCGGACATGAACGACGAGGAACTGGCCATCTCGCGCTCGACGCCGAGCTATCAAATGACCTAAGCCGAGGGACGCGCTGAGGTTGGCACAATGGCAGAGCGGTTCGTTCTGCCGTTCGCAGCCACGTGATCAAGGTTGAACGGGCAGCGGACAAATCACGCCTGATCGTCGGGGTGCCCTGCTCCTCGTCCGGCGATCACCCCGGTCCTCTGAGATGTCCACTCCACCATGGCGGAGTGGACCAGCGCGCGCGACGGCGGACGTCAGCCGAACGGCTACAGCGATTTTCGGCGAAGTGGATCCGGTTCGCCGTCAAAAAATGCGGCACGAAGAGAGCCGATTCCACGTCAGTGCAAACGGCGCTGGCCAGTGATACAGGCGGCTTGGCCGAGCGTCAGCAAGGGATCGACAACCAGTCGCCACCCAGCGTGGCGGGTTATCGGCCTGACCTCATGGAACTCGCCACCTTCCTCGATGCACGAGATCCAAGGCTGACGGATTTCGCGTCCGGGGCGTCGACCACCTCCGGGCGATTGCCGCGGCGACGGCCTCGCCATGGGCTCATCGAGGGAACCGCCGCGAGGACGACCAGACGACCAACGCGCCGCGTTCCTCTGGCGCCTTGCCCGATAGGCGCGCATGACCGCTGCGGCATGCTTGGCCTTCCGGAAAGATCGGTCCGAGGTGGACCATCGTCACGGGGCGGACTTGAAGAGGACGCTCGTGACTGCCGAAAGCGCCGCCGCCCAGCGACGTTAAATCATTCCGTGACGAGAGCGCCGTTTCCGTCCGAGTTGCCCGCGACCGGCGGGTACACCATTTCAAGGCGACGCGGAAAAAGGCTGGCTTCCATGAGAGTGATCGTGTGCGGAGCGGGACAGGTCGGTTCGACCATAGCACGCCACCTCGCAACCGAGGGTATCGACGTCACCGTTGTCGACTCGTCTCCCGAGCAGGCCCGCCGCATCGACGAGAGTTACGACGTGCGAGGCATGGTAGGACATGCGTCCCACCCGGAGGTCCTGGAGCGAGCGGGGGCCCGAGACGCCGACATGCTCATCGCGGTCACTCGTTCGGACGAGGTCAACATGGTCGCATGCCAGGTCGCCTACTCGCTGTTCAACGTCGGCCGCCGCATCGCGCGAATCCGCCACAGCGGCTATCTCGATCAAAGCCGGCGCAGCCTCTATGCCAACGACCAGTTGCCCATCGACGTGATCATCTCACCCGAACTGGAGGTCGCGAGGGGCATCGAGCGCCGCCTCAGGACCCCGGGAGCCTTCGACACGGTTCCGTTGGCAGAAGGCCGGGTCCAGCTTCTCGGCATTCACTGCAATACCGGCACGTGCTCGCTTCTGGGACACCGTCTCGGTGAACTGAAGTCCTTGCTCGCCGACCCGGGCTTCGCGGTCATCACCATCGTCCGCAATGGGCATGCGTTCATACCGGGCGGCCAGGAGAGGATCGAGCGCGGCGATGACGTCTACGTCATCGCCGAAACCAGGCGCGTCGACCGGATCATGCGCTTCTTCGGACACGAGGAAGAGGTTGCCCGCCGCGTCGTCATCGTGGGCGGCGGCAATGTCGGTCTCAATCTCGCGAAGCGGCTTCTCCATTCCGCGCCGACGACATCGCTCCGGATCATCGAGCATTCCCGCGAACGGGCCGAGTTCATCTCGCAGGAACTTGCCGAAGGGGCGGTCGTTCTTCATGGGGACGCGCTCGACCGGGAGACCTTGGTGGAGGCGAACGTCGAGGTCGCCGAGACGATCATCGCGGTGACGAACGATGACGAGACCAACATCTTCTCGTCGGTCCTGGCAAAGCAGCAAGGATGCGCCCGTGCCATCACGTTGGTGAACAAGCACTCCTACGAGCAGTTTCTGCCGACGCTCGGAATCGATGCGGTCGTGGCACCCAACGCGATCACCATCTCGAGCATCCTGAGGCATGTCCGCCACCGCTCCGTATCGGCGCTGTATACCCTCAGAGAGGATTTCGGCGAGGTGATCGAGGCTACCGCACAGCCGGGTTCCCGGCTGATCAGCGGTGAACTCGGTGGGGTGGGCATCCCTGCGGGAATGCTGATCGGGGCCATCGTGCGCGGCGACGAGGTGTTCGTCCCGACAAGGGCCACGAGGGTCGAACCAGGCGACCGGGTCATCGCCCTCGTGACCTATCGAACCCTCCGAAAGGCCGAGGCCTTCCTCATCGGACCGTCGCGGGACGAGACATGAACGTCAGCGCCATATCGGCGCGGCTGTCGTTGCGCTCATGGTCGCCTCCGCGCCTTCGCCCGGTGCTCCACTTGATTTCCCGCATGCTGATCGTACTCGCGGCTGCGATGCTCGTTCCGGCCCTCGCCGACCTCGCGACGCGCGATCCGGACTGGAAGTCCTTCCTCCTCGGGAGCGCGGTCACTCTGGTGTGTGGAACAGGCCTCTATTATGTCACGCGCTGCCGCCTGTCGGGCGGCCTCACGATCCGCCAAGCCTTCGTGCTGACGCCGGTCGCCTACGTCACGCTGTGCCTCTTCGCGGCGCTGCCGCTCTATATTTCCGACTATTCCCAGTTGCGCGACAACTTCACGAACGCTTTCTTCGAGACGATGTCGGGCCTGACGACGACCGGGGCGTCGGTGATCGTCGGCCTCGACAACGCTCCGGCGGGTCTGCTGCTGTGGCGGGCGCTGCTCCAATGGCTCGGAGGCATCGGCGTCATCGGCGTCGCGATCGCCATCCTCCCCACCCTGGGCGTAGGCGGCATGCAGCTCTTCCGAACCGAGTCGTCGGACAGGTCCGAGAAGGTCATGCCGCGCGTGCGGGAGATCGCGACGGCGATCACCTTCGTTTACATCGGGCTGACCGTCGCGTGCGGGCTTCTCTACTGGGTCGCGGGAATGACGGCGTTCGAGGCGCTGACCCATGCCCTGACGACGGTCTCCACCGCGGGGTTTTCCACGTCCGACCAGTCGATGAGCAACTTCGGCCACACGGCGCAGTGGGTCGCGGTCGCGTTCATGCTCGCGGGCAGCTTGCCCTTCGTTCTCTACGTGAGGTTCATCCAGGGCGAGTGGAACATCCTGCGCAGCAGTCAGGTGAAGACCCTGCTTGGATTCCTCGGCGTGGTCGTCGTCGGCATGACCGCCTGGCTCGTGATGTCCGGGAGGTACGCCTTCGGGGACGCCTTTCGGCTTGCGGCCTTCAATGTCGTCTCAATCGTCACGACGACCGGATTCGCCACGACCGACTATAATCTCTGGGGGAACGTGGCGATCGGGATCTTCTTCGGCTTGACGTTCGTCGGCGGCTGCACGGGCTCGACATCGGGCGGCATCAAGATCTTCCGTTTCGAGGTCGTGTCCATATTGCTCCGCGGCTATCTTCGGCAGCTCATTTATCCGAAAGGGGTGTTTCAACGGGTGTATGCGGGTCGACTTCTGCCCGACGAGGTCGTCGTCTCCGTCGTCGTCTTCTTCGCCGTCTTCTTCATGTGCTACAGCGGCCTCACCATTCTCCTGATGGCGATGGACCTCGACTTTCTGACGAGCGCCAGCGCCGCTGTGTCGACGCTGGCCAACGTCGGTCCAGGATTAGGCCCGACGATCGGACCTGTCGGGAACTTCGCAACCTTGCCGGACGCGGCCAAATGGCTGTTGAGCTTCGGGATGCTGATGGGCCGTCTCGAACTGTTCACGGTCCTGGTCCTGTTTTATCCTCAGTTCTGGCGCGGCTGAGGCGTCGACGCGAAGAACCATGGCTCCGCAAGACGTGAACCCGAACGGTCCAAAACGCCTCGACGAAAGCCTATCTTTCTTCGGGCGTCGCGGCTCGTCCTAGGGCATACTCATCGAGAGCACGGTGGGCTATCGGGGAGCGTCGCAGCGCACATCGAGGCCACGCATGACGCGGCCTCGACGAACTGCAGTGCGCCCGGACGTGCGTGGCGACCGACAGATCAACCCGGGGCTTCGGGTCATGACCGGCAGCGATGCTCTTGGCGAGCCTGAGCCCAATGGCCGCCCGATCTCGTGAAGCGATTTGCGGAAGGACATCATGAGCGAAGAGCACCCTCGCCCCTCTCTCGTCTGGATCGCGGAGGGAACGGGTCAGTGGGAGGCATGGCGAGAGCATCGCACGTCGCGCGGGCTGCCCATGCCCGCGCCGCTCGAAGTGGACGGCGAGGGCGGTGCCGGCTGGTGGTTCCCGAGACCCTTGCCCACCCATACGCCTCTCCTCGTGTCCGGCACGCCCGCATCCGCCCCGAACCGCGGCAAGGCCGCCAAACCGGCCAAGCGCCCACGAAGCCCCCGAAGTGATGCCGGCCGCAAGCCAAGGGGCTAAGCTGATATTTTCCTGACGAAGCCCTCAGCTCCAGGTGCGCGCGCCAATGCCGTCATGGTAGCAGGATGGAGCTTTCCCGCAGACATCCGCGTCGCCTGCGACGATGGCCGCGAGGCGTCGTTGTCGCCGTCCGGAGGAACCGCGGTCAGCCGGACCGACACCGGAGGTCGAGATCAATGGCGCGCCCGAAAGGATTCGAACCTCTGACCCCCAGATTCGTAGTCTGGGCAGCCGATGCGATCATAAGAGCTTGGGAAACATCATAAGCTCTTGCGCTCAGGGAGTTTGGTGTCATACCACCAGATGTAAGCGATCAAACCAGATCACTGGGAAGCAGACGTTTGCTTCCCATTGCTTCCCACGGAGGCCGCCCGTGCGTCTCACCGCCCGAAACGTCGCTGCCCTGAACATCCCTCCCCGCAAGGCCGAGCATGTCGAGTGGGACGACGAGCTGACCGGCTTCGGCCTGCGCCTCCGCCAAGGCGGCAAGCGGACCTGGATCGTCCAATACCGAGTCGGTCGGCAGAGCCGGGAGTCACGCTCGGCACCGTCGAGGCCATTTCGGCTGACGCTGCCCGAAGCGCTGCAAAGGCCTACCTCGCAAGGGCTCAACTCGGGACCGATCCCCAGGCCGAGAAAGCGGGGGAAAAAGCCCGCGCTGCCATCACCCTGGCCGCCGTGGTGGACCGGTATCTCAGAGAATGCCAAGAGCCGGCTCAAGCCCCGCAGCTTCGAGGAGGTCGAGCGCCACCTCAAAAAACATTGGGCACCGCTCCACGGGATTCCCGTCCACAAGATCACACGAGCCAAGGTCGCCGCGCGCCTGGAGGAAATCGAGAGAGCGAGCGGCCCGATTGCATCGAACCGGGCGAGGTCGGCCATCTCGGCTCTTTTCACCCATGGAATGCGGATCGGGGTTGCCGACGCAAATCCAGTGGTTGGCGCACTGCGCGTTGCCGACGAGGTGCAGCGCGACCACGTCCTGACCGACGACGAGCTGGCGGCGATCTGGAGAGCCTGCCGAGATGACGATTATGGTCGGATCATCCGCCTCCTCACCTTGACCGGGCAGCGACGCGACGAGGTAGGCGATATGACCTGGGCGGAGGTGGACCTGGGCGCCGCGCTCTGGACGATTCCGAAGGAGCGGACGAAGAACGGCCTGGCCCACGATATCCCGTTGTCCAGGCCCGCGGTCGAAATCCTGTCGAGCGTGCCGCGTCGTGAGGGGCGTCAGCTCGTGTTCGGCGAGGGCCGGGGCGGCTTTTCCGGTTGGAGCCAGTCGAAGCGGCGGCTGGACGCGCGGATCGCGGCGATCGGCGCCAAGGTCCGGCCCTGGCGTCTCCACGACCTCCGGCGGACGGTTGCGACCCGTATGGCTGACTTGGGCATCCTCCCCCACGTCATTGAAGCCGTCCTGAACCACATCTCCGGCCACAAGGGCGGTGTGGCGGGCATCTACAACCGGGCGACCTACGCCAAGGAAAAGCGCGAGGCGCTCAATGCCTGGACCGCGCATGTGGCGAAGCTCACCCACTAATGCGGAACACGTAAATGGCTGAAGACGCCGAAAACGTCCTACGGCGCCACGATGGCCATCGCACTGCTGAATACATCGAGACGCTCGTTTCCAGACTGCTGGATCTACGGGCACGCACTGATCCGGCCTCCACGGACGATACGGCCAAGGGAAAGGATCTTGCCGCTTTTGAGGCACTTCGCATTGCGGGAGACTTGGTGGAAGCCCTGGCGGGATGGGCCATCGATCATCAAATCGGGCTAGCATCCGAGGGGCTTGCTTTCGTCCCTCTTCAGCCATCCGGCACCACGAACCACCCTGAGTACTTGGAGGCCCGAGCAGCTGTCGATGACCATCGACACGAGTACGCTGGAGCAGCCCTGCGGGCGTCACCCGATGGATTCGCCGACCCCACTGTCGCCAGACAGCTCGTCATCAATCTTCTCTACGCCAACCCTGGCGGCTTCCCGCCTGTGATTGCTCGCATGCTCATCGAAGCTCTGCAGGATCTCGAGTACGGAAGGGTTCATCCCTTGCTGGCTCGCAAGAGATCGAGCCGAAAAGTGAGCCGCAAGGAGCAGGAGTTACAACTCAGCGCCGTCGCTTTCATCGCCTACCGAGTTGGACGCGGCAAGAAAAAGGCAAAAGCCTCGGAGGAAGTGGCCGATGCTTATGGTGTGAGCCGCGAAGCCGTCCTCACGTGGGAGAAGCGACTGGGTGAGGAGTTGGGGTCGCTGGCGGTATCCCGAAGAATATCATTCGCGCGCAATGCGGCGTCTCATGCCGAGGCTGAACTAAAAGCCGCCTACACAGGAGACGAGACTGAGCGTGTTGGCGGATGGGACGAGCGGTATGGAGAAGAAGCCCTTCGGAGAGCAGCACGATCATACCGCGCGATGAAGCGAGAGAAGAAGACGCCATAACGCAGGAGGTGCAGAGATCGACGTTTCTGCACCCCGTTTCAGGTGAAGAGACGCGCGTTTGCGCAACTCGGTTCAGGTGCGCAAACAGCTAAATACGCACCGCGATTTTCTGACTGCTGTTGAGCATTCTTGATCCATCGAAGCCCCCGAACAACGCGAGGGCGATGGATGAAAGAGAATGAAAAGCACTCTTGAACACCTGCCGGCGGACATCGCGCGTCACCGTGTCCTGAATTCGGCTGAGGCAGCGACGTTTTGGGGCGTAAGCCTGCCTCAATGGCGCCGGCTGTATCGAACGAAGCAAGTCCCCTCCCCGATCAAGTTGAGCGTTCGAAAACTCGGTTGGCGAGCGGGTGATCTGATTGACGCTCTCGAAGCCCGCGCAGCCTGAGCCTCCTCTCTCAGCGACCATGCCCCGACAGCAAAGAAGGAGCCCCGCGAAGTGGGCTCCGGCGGGGCTCAAGGAATATCCAGTATGATGTCAAATATCACGCGCCATCGCCGGCGCAAGACCAATTGCCTGATCCTGCGCGGCAAGCCGACAGAGAGGCAGGCCAACTGGGTAAGGGCGATCTACGCGAAACTGCGGGCGGGAGGCGCACGATGAGCGTGAATCGTCGCGACCCACGCCGCAGGGTCGGCAAGCGCCTCGACTTCGAGAGGATCAACCGTGCCGCCCTTCCGGAGTTGCCGGTGCTTCTCGCCCGCTGGGCGCCGGGTGGCCGTCGCGTGGGCCGCGAGTACGTCGTGCGCAATCCGAAGCGGCTCGACCGCCGCCCCGGCTCCTTCCGCGTGAACATTGCAACTGGCCGCTGGGCCGATTTCGCGACTGGCGATGCCGGCGGCGATGTCGTCTCGCTCGCCGCCTATCTCCACGACCTTTCGCAAGCCGAAGCGGCGCGTCGCATCGCCGAAATGCTCGGCATTCCCGAAAGGACGCGCTGATGATGGACATGAACGATCCCTTCGCACCGATCGACAGGGACGCGGCTCGCGATGATGCGCGTCCACACGCCGAAGAGACATGGCGTCCGATCCTGCCCGTGCCGGAGGACGCGCCTCAACTCTCGAATGAGATCCTGAAGCGGTTCGCGCCCGAGGGCTTTTCGCTCACTGGCAGCTGGCGCTACCACGACGCCGAAGGCCGGCTGCTCGGACATACCGCCCGCTTCGACAAGCCCGCCAACGGCTCACGGGCCGAGAAGGAGGTGAAGCCCTTCACGTTCTGCCAGGGACCGAACGGGCGGCGTGAATGGCGGTGCAAGGGTTTCTCCGAACCGCGCCCGCTCTACGGCCTCGATCGCCTTGCGGCTCGCCCGGATGCGCCGGTGCTCGTCGTGGAAGGCGAGAAGACCGCCGACGCTGCAGCGAAGCGGTTCGAGGATCACGTCGTCATCACGTCGCCCGGTGGATCGAATGCCGCCCGGAAGGCCGATTGGAGTTCCGTCGCCAGCCGCCGCGTCGTGATCTGGCCGGATGCCGACGATCCGGGCGCGCGCTACGCCGACGACGTTGCCGACATGGTGCGCCGTGCCGGTGCCGCATCAGTCCATGTGGTGAAGCTGCCACCGGTCTGCCTCCATGGCTGGGATCTGGCTGACGATCTTCCCGCCGGCCTCAGCGATGCCGACCTGTCCGAGCTCCTGACCAACGCCGGCCCGGCCGCAAGCGACGGCCCGATCCCGCTCTTCCCGCCGCTGCCTCCCGCCGAGCGGTTCCCGATCGAAGCTCTCGGCCCGGTCCTCTCGCGGGCGGCCCAGGCGATTGCCCGCAAGGTGCAGGTGCCGGAGGCTATCGCAGGGCAGTCGGTGCTCGCGGCGGCGGCTCTGGCCGCTCAGGCGCATGCCGACGTGATGTTGCCCTATGGGCAGACGCGGCCCCTGTCGCTCTTTCTCGTCACCATCGCGGCTTCCGGCGATCGGAAATCCACGGCCGACAACGAAGCTCTATGGCCGATCCGCAAGCGCGAGAAGACGCTGAAAGAAGAGCACGACAGCGCGTATCAAGCCTGGTCGATCGCCAGTGCGGCCTACAATGCCGAGAAGCGGAAGAACGAGAACGACAAGAAAATGGACTTCGAGGCGCGGAAGGCGGCGCTGGCGGCCCTCGGCCCCGCGCCCGAGCAGCCCTTGCATCCCGTTCCTGACGGCACCCGAGCCGACGATCGAGGGCCTGGTGAAGGCCTGGGTGACGGCGCCGGCCGCGCTGGGCATCTTCACCGCCGAGGGCGGGCAGTTCATCGGCGGACACGGCATGTCTCAGGACAACCGACTGCGGACCGCCGCCGCCTATTCCGAGATCTGGGACGGCCATCCGATCAAGCGCATTCGCGCGCTCGACGGCGTCAGCCTCCTCTATGGCCGCCGGCTCTCGATGCACCTCATGGTGCAGCACGAGGCGGCGGCGCAGTTCCTGTCCGATCCGCTCTTGCGGGATCAGGGGCTGTTGTCGCGCGTGCTGGTCGCCGCGCCCGAGAGCATCGCCGGCACGCGGTTCTACCGCGACCCGTTACCCGAGGATGACGCGGCGATTCGTGCCTACGGCGCCCGCATCCTGTCGATCCTCGAGGCCCCGTGGCCGCTGGCCGAGGGGCGGCGCAACGAGCTCGAACCCAGGGTCCTGCGGATGACCGAAGAGGCCGACGGCAGCCTGGCGCGCCTTCTATGACCACATCGAAGGCCAGTGCGGGTCGGGCAACGAGCTGCGGCCGATCCGGGACTTCGCGGCGAAAGTCGGCCGAGCACGCGGCCCGGATCGCTGGCGTGCTGACGATCGTCGAGGATGTCCGGGCCACCGAGATCGGGACGGCGGCGATGCACGCGGCCCTGACGCTCACCGACTGGTATGTGGCCGAGGCGGTTCGGCTTCAGCAGGCTGCCCGCACCGATGCAACGCTCAAGGTCGCGCAACAGCTTCTCGATTGGCTGCGCGAGCGCGGCGAAGACGTGATCGGCTTTCGTGAGATCGTCCAGCGGGGCCCGGCGCCCGTCCGCACGAAGAGCGCGGCCGAAGAGGCTCTTGCGATCCTGAGGGCGCATGGCTGGGTGATGGATGTCTCGGCCCGGCCCCGCACGTTGCGGCTGGTGAGGGAGGCATGATCCCTCATGGCCTATCGCCGCTTCAAACTCGCTGAATTGAGTTCACCCCCTGCTACAGTTGCTACGTTTGCTACGGTTCATCCCACCAGCACTGAAACCGTAGCAAACGTAGCAAGTGTAGCAGGCCCCGAACCCAAAACCGCACTTCACGCAGTGTCGTCGATCAACCCCTATGCGGGCTGGGATGACGAGGACTGGCGCACCGCCTTCGAGGAGCGGGCCGGCATCCTCGAGTATGACGGTGGCTATTCTCGACAAGACGCCGAACGCCTGGCGCGGGAGGAAATCGATGAGGGGCGCGGTCGTGGTCGTCGCGCCCAGGCGGTCCCGGGCGTTGAGGAGGTTGCCCTTCCGGCTGCGGGGGGTCTTGTCTTGCGTGCTCGGCGTCCGACCAGTCGCACGTCGTAGAACGCCGTCTGGCGGCCACGAGGTCCGGCCGTGTTGAGGTAGACGTTCGTGTGACGGGCCACCCCCAACGGCGATCATCTACACGTCCAGGCGCTGCTCCTCCAGCGCCGGCATCGCGGTCCGACGGCCCGATTACGGTGAATTAAGCCCGCCTGCGGCCGAGTCGTTTGCGGCTCAGGCCCTGCCCCACATCGCCTCTGCGCGGCAGCGCCGCGAGCTACTGCTGACGACTTTGAAGAGCCGCCACCTCCTTGCTCGCGGCACCTTGAAAGTCCATACCGAACCACAGGACAGGTATAAGCGCGGATCACCCACAGCGCCGCCCGCCGGCTCAGCCCTGAGCAGCAGCCGAACGCGTCGGCATCGGCCAGCCGCTCGAGAGCGCCGGTCGACAGCCCGTCCGCTGCCAGCCCCTCCTTCTCGACCGACGTGAACGGGCCAGCCCCTCGCGCGAGCGGCACCAGCGCACCCTCCTGGTTGGGAAGGCCGCGGGCCAGACGCAGCCCGAGCCGGACCGCGAAGCGCCCTCGAACCGCCCCGGGTTTGTCGGAGGCTCCGACCCTGAAGAGGAACGGAGCCATGACGAAGCGAACACCCCCTTATACCAACGGGCGTCATGATTGACCGACGCGGGCCCAGACTCCGAGCCCGATTGAGGTGATCGTGCGGGGCCGTGCCAGGAGGTGGCGCCAGGCCTCGCAAGCCGCCTCGATGATCGCCTCACAGCTCTCGAACACCCGGTTCGACAGCCAGTTGGCGCGCAGATACTGCCAGACGTTCTCGACCGGGTTCAGCTCCGGAGCTCGCGAGGGCAGGAAGATCAGCGTCAGGTTTCTCGGCACGAGCAGATGACCGGTGGTGTGCCACCCGGCCCGGTCGAGCAGCACGACGGCATGCGCTCCTCTGAGACACCGTGCGCGAGATCTCGTTCAAGTGGAGTTGCATGGCTTCGGTGTCCGCGTAGGGCATCGCTACCGGCGCCCGTGCCAGGGCCGGACAAATGGCTCCGAAGAGATAGGCGCTGTCATAGCGCTGGTCGGCTGGCTGGCGTGGCCGCGATCCGCGTCTGGCCCATTGCCGCACGATCCCGTTCTTCGGCCGATGCGGGCTTCGTCTTGGAACCAGATCTCGACCGGCTTGCCGCGCGGGAGGTCGGCGACGTGGGCTCTGAGCGCACGTGGGAAGTTTTTTTGAACTCTCGCCACGATCCGCTCGTCCTGAGCGGGATGGCGCGGGCGAGCGCTGATGCGGCGGAAGCCGAGCTGGTGCAAGATCTTGCCCACCGTGCGCTCGTGATATCTGTGCCGTGGACGAATGGCCGGATCATTGGAGCGCTTTACGTCTGGAGCGATGCCGCTCGACGGTCGCTAACTCACGTCACCCTTCCGGTGCCGCTTGTAGAGCCACGCACCCCCAACGTTGCCGAGAACTCTCCTTGAAGCCTCCCACAGAAGGGTTTTTTATTAGCGTCGCTCAGACGAACGGCTGAAGGAACCCCTCCATGGCGCTCACCTTCTACAACGCGTCCGGCTCGCCCTATGGGTGGCGGGTCTGGCTCGCGCTCGAGCACAAGGGTCTTCCGTACGAGCTGAAGATGCTCTCGTTCGACAAGGGCGACCTCAAGACGCCAGAATTCCGCGCCCTCAACCCGCGCGGGCGCGTGCCAGTGATCGTCGACGACGGCTTCGCCCTTTTCGAGTCGGCGGCCATCGTGGAATTTCTGGAGGATAAGCAACCTGGCGACCCTCGCCTTTTCTCCGCCACCCTGCGCGAGCGCGCGCTGCAACGTCAATGGTGCGCGAGGCGGACCAGTATTTTGCCGAGGTTTTGGAGCGGTTGGTAGAGGCTGTGCTGTTCACGGCACCGGAGCAGCGCTCGCCAGAACTCATCGCTCACATCTGCGCTGACCTCCGCAAGGAGCTCGCCGTTTGGGAGACGGCGCTCACGGGCGACTACCTCGCCGGAACGCTGTCGGCAGCGGACTTTACCCTCTACCCAGAGATCGCCCTCGTGCTCCGCATGGCTGACCGCAACCCCGGCCTAATTCCAGCCGATCTTCAGGGCGGAAAGATCACGGCTTGGATGCGCCGCATGGAAGCGCTACCGCTAACCCAAAAGACCTGGCCGCCTCATTGGAAATGAAAGCGGTGTTCCGCTTCTCGATGCCGAGCGGCATACTTCTGGGAGGAACTCAAGGATGAGCGATGCTGCGTTTCGTTTTGTTTCCCGGTTCAGCGTCGATCTTCCCGAACCCGCCCCACGCTTCAGCGGCCTTCCGCGCTATAATTTGGAACGGGGCACAACGATCCTGAGATGATTCCTTCAGAAGAGCTGGCGTCCGCAGTAGCGTGCACTCTGCGCGATCACGGCCCGGCGCTCGCGCTGTACAACCTCGGTCAGAACCCTCTCGGCTTCGAAGGCCTGCGCCAAGTGGTGAAGGAGAAAGTCGCACGGACCCGCGGAATCGCGACATCCACCGACAACGTCCTGATTACGTCGGGCTCCCTCCAGGGGATCGATCTGGTCAACCAAGTTCTCCTTCAGAGCGGTGACACTGTCATTCTTGAGGAGTTCACTTACAGCGCGGCGATTTCGAAGCTGAAGAAGCTGGGGGTGCATTATCACGGCGCGCCGCTCGACGAGGGCGGGTTGCGCATCGAGTCTCTTGCGCGGCTTTTGTCGGACCTCAGACGGAAAGGCATCGCTCCGAAATACATCTACACCATCCCGACGGTGCAAAATCCGACGGGCAGCATCATGAGCCATGAGAGGCGACAGCAGTTGCTTGCACTCTCGGCTGAGTACGGCGTCCCGATCTTCGAGGACGAGTGCTATGCGGACGTGCGTTTCGAGCAGACGCATCGCCGCCCGCCCTTTATGCCCTCGACCCGACGCGCGTCATCCATATCGGATCGTTCTCCAAGTCTCTCGCTCCGGCGTTGCGGGTCGGCTACGTCCTTGCGGACTGGGCGGTCCTCAGCCGGATGCTGTCGTGCAAGACGGACGGCGGGACCGCGGCGCTCGATCAGATGGTCATTGCCGAGTATTTCCGGCCTCCACTTCGACGCTCATGTGGAACGCTTGTCCGAGGTTCTGCTGGAGAAGCTCGAGACCTTGACCGAGGCAATCCAGGAGGAATTTGGGACCGATGCGGAGTTCTGGCGTCCCCAAGGAGGGCTCTTCCTCTGGCTGAAGCTCCCGACAGGGGTGGACGTCAGGGACGTTTGCTGCCGCGGCCGCGGCGGAGGGCATCGTCTACAACCCGGGCCCGGAAGTGGCCTGCGACCCTGAGGCGGCCAAGAACTATATGCGCCTGTGTTTCGGAGCTCTCAGCAAGGAAGACATTCGCGAGGGCGTCGCCAAGCTCGCGCAGGTCTGCTTCGAGGCCACCGGGACTCCGTCGCGCGGGCGCAACCGTGTGCGCTCACAGCTGGGAACAACTCGTAGCTCTCATGTATACCCAGTGATTGCGTCAGTCCGATCGAAAATAGCCTGACCTGGTGTGTTCGCAATTTTCCGATGGAGGTTTCTGAAAGCCGCGCCCGAGAGGAGCTCCTAGGATCCACGCAAAACAGATGGGAGGACTCCGATTGTCTGTTTCTCGGCCATTCACGTACGAAGGTGAAACCACCGCGAAAATCTCCTTCCCGCTCGGCGGGATCGGGACCGGCTCGATCGGACTGTCCGGTGCAGGGCGGATGATCGACTGGGAGATCTTCAACAAGCCGGACAAGGGTAGCACGAACGGCTTCTCCCATTTTGCCGTCAAGGCGGAACGGTCGGGCCAGGTGATCGATGCCCGCATCCTCAACGGCCCGTATCTCGGCGACCTGACCGGGGATTTCCAAGCCGAGGGAAACAGGAACTTCGGCACCGGGGCCCGACGCGACTCTCTCGTGGGAATGCCTCACTTCAAGTCGTGTCGGATGGACGGCCGGTTCCCCATCGCTCGTTTGAGTTTTTCCGACGAGCGGTTTCCCGGGCTCGTCGAGCTGGAAGCCTTCAATCCGTTCATCCCCCTCAACAGCCGCGACTTCGAGCATCCCCGTGGCCATGTTCGAGATCAAATTGCGTAACACGACCCGGGAGCCGCTCGACTACACGTTCTCGGCCGTGCTGGGTCATGGGCCGTTTCGGCCCACGCAAGCCGAGCCGGTCCACGAAGGCGACATGCATGGCGTGAAGATCACAAGCCACGCCGACGACGTGGAAGCCGAAACCTATTCTGAGTTGCTGGTCGCCACCGATGCGGGAGAGACCAGCTCGCAGACCTATCTCTATCACGGTCTCTGGTTCGACTCGCTTCAGGTCTACTGGAACGACCTGAACAGGCCCGGTCGGTTCGAGGACCGGAAAGGTCACCCGAGCTACTCGTCCGGCGGAATGCGCCGCGATCGGGATCACAGCCTGCAGGCCGCTCATATCACGGTCGCGCCGGGAGAAGCGAAGACCGTCCGATTTTTGATCGGCTGGTACGTCCCGAACTTTTCCAAGTACTGGGTGTCTCCCGTCTGGCACTTCGAAGATTTGCCGGCGAACATCGCCTCTGGAAGAATTGGTACGCAACCGAATGGGCGGGGGTCGTCGATATTGCTCACGAGGTCTTTCGCAACTGGGACAGGCTGCGGTCGGAAACCGTCCTGTTCCGAGATGCCCTTTACGGGTCGAGCTTGCCACTTCCCGTTCTCGACGCGGCAGCGGCCAATCTGAGCATCCTCAAAACCGCTACGGTGGCGCGCCTTCCCGACGGCACCTTCTACGGCTGGGAGGGTCTTTATCAGGATGTCGGGAGCTGCGAAGGCAGTTGCACCCACGTCTGGAATTACCAGCAGGCTTTGCCGTTCCTGTTTCCTTCGCTCGAGCGGAGCATGCGCAAGGCCGACTACACCTACAACCTGGACAAGGCAGGCGGCATGAGCTTTCGCCTGTCGCTTCCGCTCGGATCGGGTGGGGTGACCGAGCGCCCCTGCGCCGACGGACAGTTCGGGAACGTCATGAAACTGTTCCGGGACTGGAAGTTGAGCGGCGACGACGACGTTCCTTCGGCAGCTGTGGCCTTCGGTGAAGAAGTCGATCGAGTATGCCTGGAGCCCGGATAACCCCGATCGATGGGATCCCGAGCGAACGGGCGTCCTTTGGGGCCGGCAGCATCACACCCTCGACATGGAGCTGTTTGGGCCCGAACTCGTGGCTGACCAGCTTCTATCTCGGCGCTCTGAAGGCCGGCGCGGAGATCGCAGAGTATCTGGGCGAGACCGACACGGCCCGGGAGTGGACCGCGATTTTCGAACGGGGACGGGCGTGGGTCGACGCACATCTGTTCAATGGAGAATATTACACCCAGTCGATCGACCTCGGCGACCGGCGAGGTGTTGGATCCTTACGCCAAGGCCACGGTGTCACGCCGCATCGTGGGCGCGAACATCTATGATCTATATTGGAGCGACGAGCACCAGCAGATCAAGTATCAGGCGGGTGACGGCTGCCTGATCGATCAGGTGCTCGGGCAGTGGCATGCGGACCTTTACGGCCTCGGGGATATCTTGGATCCCGTCGCACGTTCGGTCGGCCCTGCAGGCCATCTATCGATACAACTTCAAGAAGCATCTTGAAGACGTCGCAAACCCCTGCCGCGTGTTCGGTGTTTACGACGAGTCCGGCGCGGTCATCTGCGCCTGGCCCGAGGAACGTCACTGCGCCAGCGGTTCCCGTTCCCTATGCGCAGGAGACGATGCACGGCTTCGAGTACGCGTTCGGGAGCGCGCTCTTTCAGCATGGGCTTCTCGACCAGGGCGTCGAAGTCTTTCGCGGGGTCAGAGACCGATACGACGGCAAGGCCAGAAACCCATGGAACGAGATCGAGTGCGGGTCGAACTACGCGCGATCGATGGCCAGTTGGGCGGGTCTGCTCGCCCTGTCGGGCTTTTCCTTCGATGCGCAGCGCAAGGAGATCGGCTTCTGCCCCAAAGTTGCGCCAGGGCTTGCGTTTCGAGACCTTCTGGTCGAATGCGTCCGGCTGGGGAACGGCCGAATTGTCCGACGGCATCTTCTCCTTGGCGGTCCTGTATGGCAGCCTCGAACTCGCTCGGATCGGCTTCCGCTGCAGGGCGGCCCGCACGCGTGACCCTCAACGGTTCACCGGTCAAGGTCGCAGGTCGATCGCGTCGGAGTCACGTTCGACCGCGTCCAGCCTCGGGCGCGGTGACATCTGACTGTGTTTTCCCCGGATCTGACTGTCGATCGGCTCCGGGACGCGTCACGGAGCTCTAACAAGAAGCCCTCGACAGAGGCATAAGCAGGAGGTAACGCCATGGACCGCAGGACATTCCTCGCCGGCTTAGCCGCAAGCATCCCAGCCTACAAAGCCTTCGCCGCACCGGCCGGCGACACGAAAGCCGTTCTGAACGTCTTTCGACCGGCTTCGGACAGCGACATCAGACTGAGCAAGACAGCGGTCGAGCGGTTCAATGCGCGTTACCCGAACGTCACGGTCAATGTTCAGTACGTGAACACCAATCCGTGGGGCGAATACATCAATCAGCTGATGAACCTGGTGGGCAGCAACCAATCGCCCGACATCGTCATGATGGCCACCGAGGGCGTCTCGACTCTGGCGTCGCGCAAGCTGATGCGGGACATCATGCCCTTCGTGTCCGGTGATCCACAGGGACGCGCGCTCTTCGAGGATATCGAGCCTAACCTGCTGAACGGTCTGAAGTATAACGACCAGCTCGGCTATGTTCCGAACGAATGGAACACGGTTCTCACCTATTACAATACCGCGATGTTCGAAGAAGCCGGGTTGCCCAAACCGAAGCCCGATTGGACCTGGGCCGAGTTTCTCGCAAAGCGCGAAAGCTTTGACCCGGCGCGAGGGCGAGAATGTCACGCGCTACGGCTACTTCGTTCCCGGCGGGCAATTCGCACTCTCGACGTGGTTTCTCAACAACGACACCGACCGTCTGACACCGGACGGGCGCGCCAGCAACGTCAAGGACCCGAAATTCGCCGAGACGCTCGAGTTCCTTCACAGCCTGATCTTCGAGCACAAAGTCGCGCCGATTTTCGCTCGGAATGCGCCCGGCAGCGGTCCCTTCATCGCAAAGCAGGTCGCCATGTTCCCCGGAACGCATCCCCGCGTACCCGAGATGCTTCAAGCCAAGATGGACACTGTGGCGGTCCAATACTGCCCGAAGAACCGGTCGCAGATCGCTATCTGCGGCGTCGGCGGCCTCGGGATTACGCAGGGCTCGAAGAACCCGGAGCTCGCGTGGGAGCTGCTGAAGGAGATGGCCGGCAAGGCGAATGCCGATCAGCTTGCCAAGGACCTTCGTTCGATCCCGGCGGTCCGCTCCTCGGCGACTAGCTCGGAATTCAGCGCTTACCCGCAGAACGCCGAGATGTTCTACGGGTCTGCCACGATCGCGAAGCCTCTTGCTCAGCCGCCGAACTTCGCACAGGTCGAAGACATCACGATGCGGCACATCGACAGCTACCTGACAGGGAACCAGCAACTCCAGCCGATGCTGACAGCGCTGGACGAGGAACTCAGCCGGGCAATGGCACGCGTGAAATGGTAGGAACGCCTGCAGCGGTGGCCCCCTCACGTCCGACGATGCACGCGCCGAAAGCGCGTGCGTCCCGCCTAGAGCGCCAGGAGGCTGCTTGCGGCGTACGGGTTCATCATTCCCGCCTATGTCCTATATATCTTATTCGCGCTTCTGCCGACCCTTGCCACTCTTGCGTTCAGCGTGACGTCAATCGACCGGTTCACCTGGACGTTCGAGTTCGTCGGTCTCGATAATCTTCGGTTTGTGCTGCTCGATCGTCGGTTCTGGGCGAGCTTCATCAACACGTTCGTGTTCGTCGCCATGGCCGTCACCGGCAATGTCGGGATGGGCCTGATCCTGGCGGCTCTCCTCGACAGGACGTTGCCGGCTCCGTGCTCTATCTCCTCAGGCTTGCCTATTTCCTGCCAGTCCTGATGTCTACGGCACTGGTTTCTCTGGTATGGCAGTTCATCTACTCGACCGATCTCGGCGTACTGAACTACTATCTCCAGGCTGTCGGCCTGCCGAAAGGTCGGGTGGCTGACCGACCGCAACGTCGCCATGACCTCTGTCGTGATCATGGACGTCTGGAAGCATTTCGGCTTCTTCATGGTCATTCTCCTGGCGGCCATGCAGTCGATCCCTCGCTCCATCGTTGAAGCGGCATGGCTGGACGGCGCCAGGCCGCTGCAGGTCTTCCTCTGTGTCAAGGTGCCGATGATCGCGCCCGTGATCCTGTTCTGCGTGACTTATGCGACGATCACCGGCCTGCAGATGTTCGAAACAGTTAGGATTCTGACTTCGGGCGGGCCGGGTGACGCAACGATCAGCCTGGTGATGTACATGTACGAGCAGACCTTCTCGGCACAGGACATCGGTGCGGGCACGTCGGCTGCTCTCGTTCTTCTCATCGCCATCATGATCGTGACGTACATTCAGATCCGGTTGGGCCGGAGGGTGTGCCCACTGATGCCGACCCCCTCCCCAGCCCTGCGGTCCCGGACAGGGTCGGCACGCAACACCAAGAGTTCATCCATGCCGCGGGCGCGGTCCATTGGCGAAATCTGCCGCTCATGATCGCGCTCCTGGGCGGCGGGTTCGTGATGATCCTCCCGTTCCTATGGATGGTGAGTGCGTCGTTCCGGCCAATCGGCGAAGCGTATCAACTGCCCCCAAGCCTTCTTGCCCACGACGCTGGACTTCAGCGCCTACCGAGAGGTGTTTCGAACGGGAGTGCCCGTTCCTGCAGATGTACTGGAACAGCTTCGTCGTGGCGGCGGCCTCGACGGCAGGGGTTCTTCTGACTGCCAGCATGGCAGGCTTCGCGTTCGGCCGCCTTCGGTTCCGCGGCAAGGGCATGCTCTTCGGAGCCATGCTGATCGGCTTAATGGTGCCGCCGGCCATGACCCTCATCCCGATCTATTTCGGCTATGCCGCTGTCGGCCTGCTCGATACTCGGATCGGGCTCGCGCTTCCGGCGATGGCGTCCACTTTCGGCGTCTACATGATGCGGGAATTCATGCTGAGCCAGCCCCGGGAGCTGGAAGAGGCCGCAATCATCGACGGCGCCAGCTATTGGACGATCTTCTGGCGGGTGAGCCTGCCCCAGCTCGGTCCGGCTCTCGCCACGCTTGGGATCATCACGTTCATCGGGAGCTGGAATAACTTCGTTTCGCCGTTCGTGCTGGTGCGCAGCTTCGATACCATGACGCTTCCCGTGGGGGTGGTCGCACTTCAGGGCGTGATGGGCTCGGCACGGCTGTCGGTGATCATGGCCGCGACGACGATGTCCATCATGCCGTTGGTGCTGGTCTTCGTGGTGGCGCAACGCTTCATCATCGAGAGCATGACCATGTCGGGGGTGAAGGGCTGACAGCCTCTAATGAGACCTGGGCGCGGGTGGTAGATTTCGGCGGCAGAACAAGAATTTGAAGCTGAAGGCAGCTCTTGTGCAGCGGCCGCCATAAGTTCGTGTCTTGAAGCGTCATTCGCGCCTGCATGAGCGGAGTCCGCCCATGGTCAAACCTCTCTGGCTCTCACGATCGTCTCGGTTGGACTGCGGATCGACCATCGAATGATTGTTGATGGCCACAAGGCTGCGGGGCTTCACGATGACGAGGGACTTGGAATACCCGAGAAAGGGAATTTGAGCCTGTCGACCTCGTCTGGTTTCTTTTCGGCCACTCAGGGCCGAACCCGAACCCGCCTCAGCTTAGGGGATTAACGACGCTCCACGAACAAACTGGCGTCGAATCTTGGGGTCATTCTGGGTCGTCTGCGTGCAGGCGGCAGGACAGGAGCATTCCTTGCGGAGGCTGTGCCGATCAGGCACCCTCGGACATATGCCTCGCCGTATCACCCATTTAGTACACCTGAGTGCGCCGGAAGCGGCATGCCTCGAAGCGGTCCGCTCTGGAGCCGACACAAAGACCCGCGTTGCTTTGGGCGCGCAGCTCGATCTCAAGCAAACCGACGTGACGCTCCGCGGTCTCGCCACTGCTGGCCTCATTAAAAAGCGTGACCGTAAATGGTTTCTCGCTCCGCGCGCAGAAGCGGCTGCGGTTGCTGTCGTGCCAGACACCGGAGGGCGGCGCGGTCGCAATCGCTACGCCAAGGTTCAGCCTGGCCCTTCATCCGATCGCCTTCTCGCTCTCCTTGCACGGCCACGGCGCGGAGCCGAACTCGCTGCCGAGCTGGGCGTCTCCCTTCAGCGTGTTCATCAGTTGGTCGTGCGGCTGGCGGCGCTTGGTCTCGTCCGGATCGGAGACCCCGATAGACCTTTGCACATCGTGGCACGGAGCGCCGACCGTTCTGTCTTGCTCGGAGTGATAGAGGAGACGGTGCTTTCAGCGTTTCCGGAGACAGCGGGCACCACCCTTGCCAAAATCGCCAAGGCGTCCCGCCGAACGTCTGGAGAGGCGGCATCGGCAATCGACTTGCTGATCGAGCATGGTCTTGCTGAAGCGGCAGGTCCACCAGGCACGGTGAATTGTATCGGTTAACACTAGCCGGTCGAGGGCATTGGCAACGTCGCCCGACGCGGACAGCTGACCTGCCACCGTTGCCTGTCAAATCAGATCGAGTACGGCTGGTGCTTGCGCATCTTGCTGAGCACGGGCCGACCAGGACGCACACAATAGGAGAGGCACTTGATATTCCGCGCGCCTCGATTAATGCACTGATGCAGTACCTGAAGCGCAAGGGGCTCGTTCGTAAGTCGGGCACGGATCTCCAGGCTCCCCATGAGATTTACGGCCGAGGGAGAAGAGACGCCCGAGGAATGTGAGTCACAAGCACCCCCGACTGAGAGCGTCAGCGCGACCGCTCCAGAGCCTGGCGAACTGTTCGTCGCTCGTGGGGCTGGCCATCTCATCTCATCGGAGATTGGCCCGCACAAACCAATAACTCTGCTCGCACGCTCCGGCAGGTTGCGTTCCGGTTAGACGCGAGCCTCCTCGGAACCTATCCTGTTACGCAGACCAGCGAGGAAGAAAGCGATGAAAGCAGTCTGGTACGAGCGCAGTGGCTCGGCGCGTGAGGTGCTCCAATACGGCGAGATGCCGGATCCAGAGCCCGGTCCAGGAGACGTTCGGGTGCGGGTGCACGCCTCGGGCGTGAACCCCTCCGACTGGAAGACGCGCTCGGGCACCCGCCCGATGGTGGCTCCGCGGGTTATCCCGCATAGCGACGGGGCAGGCGTTATCGACTGCGTCGGCCCCGGCGTCGATCCTGCGCGCTTGGGCGAGCGGGTCTGGATCTGGAACGGACAGTGGAGGCGTGCCTTCGGGACGGCTGCAACCCTCATCGCGCTCCCCTCCGAGCACGCCGTCAGACTGCCCGATGGGACGTCTTTTGAAGCCGGTGCATGTCTCGGGATCCCGGCCCTGACAGCTCATCGTGCCGTCACCATCGACGGCTTACCGGAGGGTCAGTCTATCCTCGTCGCGGGAGGCGCTGGGGCGGTTGGGCACTACGCAATCCAATTCGCGAAGCTGCTTGGGGCTGCACAGGTCATCGCTACGGTGAGTTCGGACGAGAAGGCGGCGCACGCAAAGGCAGCCGGAGCCGACGAGATCATCAACTACAAAACTGAAGCAGTGGCGGACCGCGTCCAGGAGATCACCGGAGGGCGCGGGGTTGACCGGGTCGTGGAGGTGGACATCGCCGGGAATGCACACCTGCTCCCGGAGATCATCGGGCAAGACGGCCTTTGCGTAGCCTACGGTTCCAACGCTCCTCAGGTTAGTTTCGAGTTCGGCCCTATGATCATGAGCGGGGCGGCCGTCCGGTTCTTCATTGTGTACGAACTTCCAGCAGCGGCGCGGGAACGGGGGATCGCGGATCTGACGCGCTGGCTTGAGGACGGGTCGGATACAGCACGCCATCGGGGCAAAATTGCCCTTGGACCGCACCGTCGAGGCACACGAGCTGGTCGAGCAGGGCAAGGTCATCGGCAACGTGATCGTGCAGCCCTGAGCCATTTGCAAGGCGGCGAAGTACTCTTCGGCACGCGCCATCGGGCACAAGCCTCAGGATCACCATGGAAGAGAACACCGCTCCTCCCTCCACTCTCGCGCCGCTGCACGCATTCCTTGCGGGTGTGGGAGTGGACAGCCAGGGCCGTTCTATCGAGATGGTTCTCGCGCTCTCGGACGACGAACTTGAAAACATCCACGATTACATTCAGTGGCTCTTTCCGCTTCAGACCCGAAGCGGTGCTCAGCCTTTTGCACCCGTGCTCACCTCCAACGAGGTCGAGGCGATCAGGACGGACACCGCGGCACTTTCCAATCTGAAGCGGGCGGCGGACCGGATGTTGCGGTTCTATCGCGACACGAACTGGTGGCTGAGACCGTACGATCACAACCATCTCAGGATCACGCGGATCCTGCGCAGTCTTAAGCTCCTCGCAGGACCGGACACTTCTGGCGCGTTCTACAAAGCCATCCTGGACCTGCATGAGAAGGGCACAGCGCCGGTCAATGGCAACAGTCTTCGCTTCTGGGCCGAAGCGGCATGACCCTGCGTGGTGGGTGGTGCAAGCTAGACGTACGGAGATTACGTCCGACCCCCTTGACGCACCAGCGAATCATGAGGTGCAACGAGATTCCGCTGTGACCACGACGATCGCCTTCACTTCTGCGGTCGAAGGGAGATCGCTCGGCTGGATGTGCGTATCGGGTTGCAGGATTAGGCTCAACGGTGCATCCTGTAAGGAACATCTGTTCCTCTCAGCGGAACACTTCCGGGAGAGATCGGGTTGTCCATCTCAGAGCGTATTGCGGCAGCCGAGTCCATCTACACGCGCCTGTTGGAGCGGGCTGTTGCCTCGCTCCTGGTAGTGCTGGTGGTGCTCGTCACGAGCCAGGTCGTTGCTAGGAGCGTCTTTAGTGCCTCCCTAGCCTGGTCGGACGAGCTATCTCGTCTCTGCCTAGCCTGGCTCACATTCATTGGCGCCGCTGTGGTCGTGCAGCGTGGATCCCATGTCAAAGTGGACCTGGTGAGTGATTTGCTGCGGCCTCGGCCCCGTGCTTTGCTCGACCTCGTCGTTCATGGCTTGATGCTGGCATTTATAGGTCTCTTGCTTTGGACTGGACCAACAATCATTCGGTCCACCAGCACCGTAGACATGCCTGCGCTTGGCTGGCCCACGAGCTTGATGCATCTCGCACCATTCATCGGTGCCGCTGCGATGGTCCCATACATCCTATGCCACCTGTTCCGGCGCGCCGCTGCGCTCCGGGTTCTCAAGGAGGCTTGAGCGGTGCTTCTCCTCCTCCTGGGTACCTTTCTGATTCTGATGCTGCTCGGTATGCCCATATCGTTTGCACTCGGTCTCGCAGCCGTCACCTACGTCGCTTTGACCCAGGCCGATCAATTTCCGCTCCCTTGGGAAATCCTCGGCCAGACGATGGTCTCCGGCGTGGACGGATTTGAACTCCTCGTGGTCCCCTTCTTTATTTTGGTCGGCGACTTGATGAGTCGGGCGAAATTAACAGAGCGGCTGGTCGCGTTCGCCACAGCATTAGTCGGGCACATACGCGGCGGTCTCGCCCAGGTTGCCGTGCTGGTCAACTTAGTGATGGCGGGGATGTCCGGCTCCGCTATTGCTGATGCGAGCGCAGTTGGAACCGTGATGCTCCCGTCTATGGAGAAGAGCGGCTACCCCCCGCGGTTTTCTGCTGCCGTTGTTGCGGCTGGTTCAACCATCGGCCCGATCTTTCCCCCAAGTGCCCCGATGGCCATAATCGGCGCGCTTCTCGGGGTGTCTGTTGGGCGCCTCTTTATCGGCGGGATTATTCCCGGATTGTTAATTGCCGCCGCTTTGATGCTGTTCGTCTATGTCGTCGCTCGTCGGCGCAACTTCTCGCGCGCGACAACATTCAAGTTTGCCTCCGTCACCTCTACACTTCCCGCCGCACTGCCTGCATTTCTGTTGCCAGCTTTCTTGATAGGTGCGGTCGCAGGAGGGTGGACAACGATCACGGAAGCTTCAGTTGTCGGAGTCTGGTACGCCCTGTTGATCGGATTCATTGCCCGTACGCTGAGGTGGCGTGAAATCGGAACGTCGCTTGTGGAAGTGGGTTTGCTAACAGCAACCATTTTATTCGTAGTGGCGGCATCGAACACCTTGGGAGTACTTGCGGGTCTGGAGCAGTTTGGTCCTAAGCTCCTCCGTCTACTCACCTCGATCAGCACCGACCCAGTGGTCATTTTGCTCCTGGTAAACGTTCTCCTGCTCATTCTAGGAATCGCGATCGAACCCCTGCCACTGACGCTCGTGATGCTGCCGCTCCTCTTCCCGGTGATCATCACAGTGGGGATAGACCCTGTGCACTTCGGCGTAGTGATGACTTTGAATCTCATGCTCGCGATGCTGACGCCGCCCGTCGCGATGCTTTGCTTCATCACCGCGTCGATTGCCAAGACCCCGGTTTCGGGGGATCTCCGGGAGTCGCTTCCGTTCTTCTGGGTTTTAGTGGGCGTCCTCCTCGCAATCACACTTCTTCCCAGCCTCGTCCTGTGGCTTCCCGATCTGCTGCTCGGCCCGCCGTAACCCTCTTACTTGAAGAAGGGACCTGCTATGCTGCTCACCCGTCGCACCTTTCTCGCCCTCTCTGGGGCTTGTTCGCTCAGCCTAGCTGGCCGGACCATGGCTCAAGCTCCGCTCAATCTGAGAATGTCGATAACGGCCACCGAGGCTGATCCGCTCTTCGCGGCAGCTCAGCGCTTTGCCCAACTTGTCGGCCAGCGGACCAACGGCCGGATCGCGATCGTCCCGTTCCCCCGGGAACGCAGATCGGGGGCGAGCGACAGCAGTTTGAGGCACTAAAGCTCGGGACGACGCAGATTGCAGCAGTCGGTCTCAACGGTAGCGACGCGTTTCTTGCGATGTTCCTTCCGTACGTCTTCCGGGACATGGAGCACCAAGGTAGGGTCATTGACGGGTCAATCGCGCAGCCCTGGAAAGACGAACTCCTGACTAAACACCGGGTGCATTTCTTTGGCCATGCGTACCAGAACCCGCGCCAGCTCACAGCGAACCGTCCGGTCCGGACACCGTCGGACGTGGCAGGACTCAAGATCCGTGTCCCGCAGCTGCCAGCTCTGCTCGAGACCTGGAAGGCCCTCGGGGCTATTCCGACACCCATGGGCGTGACCGAGGTTTTCATGGCGCTTCAGCAGCGCGTAGTCGATGCCCAGGAGAACCCAATTGAGCAGATCATCAACAACAGTTTCTACGAGGTCCAGAAATATCTCGTGTTGCAACTATAGTCGCCCGGTGATAAGCGTCATGGCCAATGATGCAGCATGGCAGCGGATCTCGGCACCCGACCGGCAGATCATGACCGATACCTGGCGCGAGGCCAGAATCCCACAAGTCGGAACTGCAGGCGAGCGAAAGAGACCGGATCGAGTTCGTCCGAAGCAAGGGTGTCGAAGTAATCAATCCTGACGTTGCCGCGTTCAAGGAGGCAACGGCGAAGGTAGCGCAGACACTGGGCGAAAAGGCCTGGGGGTCAGGAACATACGACAGGATCGTAGGGACTGCGTAGGTCCGTCCCGTAGAGAACCTAGCTGCCATGGAGCCGAGGATGTCACCTAATCTTAGCACCAAGGCGGCTCGGACCGCTCCCGGAACTGAGCGCGATCTGGTAGGATACGGGCGCACTCCTCCGTCGGTGCATTGGCCCAATGGAGCAAAACTCGCGCTCAGCCTCGTTCTAAATTACGAGGAAGGCTCTGAATACAACTACTTGGAAGACGGACGAAATGACATTGGAAGCGGCATCACCTATGTAAATCGGCCCGACGTCCGGGATCTCGCAAACGAGTCCTCCTACGAGTATGGCAGTCGCGCGGGAGTGTGGCGGCTGCTGAGAGTCTTCGAACGGCACAGGGTTCAAGTGACGGTTTTCACCTGCGCCGTCGCGATCGAGCGCAATCCTCAAGTCGGCGCTGCAATTCGTGAGGCAGGACACGAGCCCTGCGGCCATGGCTGGCGCTGGGAGGAAGCATGGACGCTGTCGGAAGAGGAGGAGCAGGAGCGCATCGGCCGTGCAATAGAATCGATAGCTCAAACCTGCGGCGAACGTCCGGTGGGCTGGTACTGCCGGTATGGGCCGAGCGAGCGGACCCGTGAGTTGCTCGTTCGTGAGGGTGGCTTCCTTTACGATTCTAACAGTTACGCTGACGACCTTCCGTACTTCGTCGAGGTCGGTAGCACGCGTCATCTCGTGATCCCTTACTCGCACAGCTACAATGACGGCCGGTTCGCAATTCCACCGGTATGGCCCTCGCCATCAGATTGGCTCGAGAATTGTCGTCGCGGCATCGAGTTCCTACGCGAAGAAGGCGCTACCCATCCTAAAATGATCTCGCTGGGTCTCCATTCCCGGTGGATTGGCCAGGCCTCGCGTGCGTCCGCGCTCTCTGAACTTATCGGCTGGGTTCGGGATCTCGGAGACGTCTGGATTGCGCGTCGCGCTGATATAGCCCGCTGGTGGTGGGAACAGCACCAGACATTCACTTAGGCGGGCAGCCCTCGCACCGATGGAGGAGAATCGACATGTTGCTCAGACCCAATCGAGCATTATCCAAGCTGACGGCCGGCGACGTCGCATATGGCACCATAACTCTTATCCCGGAGCCGTCGCTGGCGGAGCTGCTCGGAGCTGCTGGGTATGATTTCATCGCAATCGATATGGAGCATGCCGCTGCGGATGGTCGTGCGGTTGAGAACATGATCCGGGCCGCTGAGGCGTCGAAATTACTCCTCTGGTACGTGTCCGGCACGTCGAGGAGAAGACCTTTCTTTGGGTGCTCGATAGTGGCGCGCAGGGCATCATCGTACCGATGATGGAAGACGCTGCGATGGCGCGCCAAGCGTACCGCCTGACCCGATATCCACCCGAGGGAGACCGGACGCTCTGCATCGTTACTCGCGCTGCCGGGCGTGGTGCTCACAGGAGGAACTTCACATCGTTTATCAACATGTAAACCGAGAAACCATGCTTGTGGGGTTGCTCGAAACGCCCGAAGCCTGCGCCAACGCAGCTGCCATGGCCAAGGAGGGCGTGGACGCTTTTTTTGATCGGTCGGGCGGACCTGTCGATGAAGATGGGATATCAATATGCACCTGGACATCCAAATGTGATTGAGGCGACTAAGCGTGCGCTCGGTTCTGTAATCGATGCCGGTAAGGTCGCTGCGGTTCTCGCGTATGATGTCGAGGACGCACTCCGCTGGATGGAGTTCGGCTGCCGGTTGATCATCTATTCTGAGCCCGAGCATCTTCTTGCCGCGCACTTCTCGGACGCGCTGCGGGCAATGAAGGCACGAGATCATGCCTCCCCCGGTTCATCACTGACGCAGTGATCGGTGCCGCGGCTGAGTAACGTGGCAGGATCAACTCAGCGCCAGCCCCTCGCTAAGGCACTTCGGATCCTGGAAGTACTCGCCGAAGCCCTTCCCAGCCACTGTGGTGTTCGGGAAGTTGCAACCTCGCTCCGGCCTTCCGACGACTTCTGTGCACCGCGTGCTGCGTCATATCCACGCGGAAGGCATAATTGAGTCTGACACGGAGGCCGGTCGATACCGTTTGGCCCCGCGCTTTCTCCGTTTGGCGTGGACAGCTACGGCACGATTTCCGCTTCGGACCACAGCTCTGCCAATCATGCGGGAGCTGGTGGATGAAGTCGACGAGACTGCATTTCTGGCAATTTACGATCCCGGGAGGATGGAGATGACGCTTCCGCGAGGGTCGATTCCAATCACCCACTGCAGTATATGATCGAATTGAATCGCTGGTTGCCGATTTATGCTGGCGCCGGCGGTCTCGGAATAATGGCTTTCCTCCCTCCAGAGGAACGCCGCACCGTAGTGCGGCGCACGGGCCTGAAGCCGATTACCCAACACACCGAGACGGACCCGGTGAAACTAGAGCGCCTAATGTCCCGCTTCAGACGGCAGGGTTACGTTCGCACGTCTGGTCAGAGAGTTCTTGACGCGGTCGGGATGAGCGCCCCGATCTGGGGACCCGATGAACGCGTGGTCGGCGACATCGTCCTAACCATCCCGCGTCAACGCTTCAAAGCGTCCCGATGAGCGGGAGCTTGCAACAAAGCTGATCCTTTGTGCCGATAGAATCAGCGCAGCGATCAACGGCCGCCGACCGACCTCGCTCGCCGCTCTTAACTCTCAGTCAGAAACATGACACAGAACGCCACTCCCGCCGTCCTCATCGTAAACGACCATCTGAAGCAGCAACAGGAAATACCTGATGTCGACTCTCGGCTCGAGGTGGTGTCCAAGCACTCGTCGGCCATTGATGAGGATTTGTGGCGAAGAACAGAAGTTCTCTACACATTCAACACGATTCCCGATCCGGCCCTAGCTCCCGCGCTTAAATGGATCCAGCTCTTTTCGGCTGGAGCCGACCACGTGCTCCGACACCCGATCGCCACGCTGCCGATAACTGTCACGACGGTCAGCGGCATACATGCTGTACCGATAGCCGAGTATGTTTTTGGGATGCTGCTGGGCTGGCTTCATCGTGTCCCTGCGCTGTCCGAATGGCAGCGTGAGGGACACTGGCCGCCCGAGCCAGAACGGATGACGCGGTTCGTCCCGCGAGCTGAGCTCTATGGGATGACCCTGGGCGTTGCGGGCTATGGAAGCATAGGGAGGCAGATCGCTCGCGTGGGTGCGAGCTTCGGTATGAAGATTCTAGCGATTAATCGGTCGGGCGACCGTCGCGACCGAGGCTATGCGCTTCCAGGAGTTGGCGATCCGGAGGGTACCCTGCCGTCGATTTTTATCGCCCGACGGAGCTACACGAGATGGTGGCGGCTTCCGATGTGACGGTTGCTGTAGTGCCCCTCACCCGCGAGACTCAGGGCTGGTTCAGCGCCGATGTGATTCGGGCGATGAAGCCTGGCTCAATCTTTATCAATATTGCTAGGGGAGGCATCGCGGACGAGGCTGCCCTGATCACAGCCTTACGCGAGGGGCATCTTTCAGCCGCAATTCTGGACGTGTTTGAGCAGGAACCGCTGGCAGCAGACAGTCCGCTTTGGAACTTGCCCAATGTGGTGATCAGTCCGCATGTTGCAGGTCACAGCACGCATTACGAACAGCGTGCTAACGCGGTGTTCGCGGAGAATCTTTCGCGCTACGTGCGTCGCACGCCCCTCCTCAACGCCGTCGACCGAACGCTTCAGTACTGACGTTATGCCGACCATGACGCAGAACACCACGAGCACGATGGGCACGAGGCGTGGCTCGGCTCGCAATAGGGCCAGCACCGCTGCTATTTCCCTATCATCAAGGGGGTGTGCATGCCTTCTCCGTCCTGACGTGCGCCCAGCTGACCTTGGTCATGCGTAGCCTTACAGTCCATCGCAGGCCTCGGCTGAAGCGCAATGCGGGACGATGAGCATATCTGCTCACTGCAGGAGGTGCCCCTCCCCGCCACGCATGCCCGACACGCCTTTACGGTAGCTGTGGACGAACAAGATTGGGTAGGCGACGTTTGAGGCTGGGCTCGTGCATTTTCCAGAAAGGCCAAGCTCTGCACAACGTAGCGGCGGATATTACCCGTGTTCGCGTGCTGACTTCTTCAGCACGATGCCGCTCGTTGTGGGCGAGTGTTGTTGCCGTGTGTGCCATCACCTGGGCGCTTACCCTTCCAGGCACCCAAGCAGCGCCTCGCCCCTCACCTCCTTTTCGAGGAGTGTGGCTGACGGATCCTCGCCCACCAGATCCCGCGTTGTAAGATACGGGTTGCGGTGCCGCAGTCACCGCCAATCGAGGAGCGATGCGGATGTCAAAGCCGCCGAACAGATACCGACCGAGCGATCCGCGCACTGCGGCCGAAGCTGCATTCAAGAAGGCGACGACCAAGCCCGCTGACCCAACACCTGCACCGAAGAAAACCTCGCTGCCCATCGGCAGGGAGCTCGTGTCCCTGCGCATTGACCGGGACGTATTGGAGCACTTCCAGGAGGGAGGGCTGGGTTGGCAAGATAGGATCAATCAAGCGTTGAGGAAGGCTTCTGGCCTCGATAGCCAGGGACCCCGTGATGAGGACAGGCAGCCGGATCAGCTCGCGAGTAAGAACGACTGATGACCTACCGCCTCCGCAAGCTCGCCGCCGGCAGCTATGACGTAATCCTCGACGGCGTGGTCATAGCCGGCGTGGTGCGCAGCATAATACGCGACCGCGTGAAGTGGACGGCCGAGCTGCTCGTCGATCTCCCGCCGGAACAGATGCCACCGCCGTTTACCGCGCCCGAGCACGACTTCGAGACGCTCGAAGAAGCCTGCAGATGGCTCGGCGTGTCTGAGGAGCCGGCGTTGTAATTCCCTCCGAGGGGATCCTTGCAGGTCTCTGTGTGCCACGGCGTTCTCGGCAAAGTGCAGGGCTGGTTGCTTCACTACTCCATGCGACGCTTGCTTTCAGGCAGATCAAACACGATCTCAGTTGTTCTGTGTGTAAGCAGCCCCGATGACAGTTCATTTCCCCTTCGACAACACCTATGCCCGTCTGCCCGATCGGTTCTTCGCGCGAGTGCCGCCAACGCCGGTTACCGCCCCGAGGCTCATCCGGTTGAACCGGGAGCTTGCAGCCCAGCTTTGCCTCGATCCCGATTGGCTCGCCAGCCCGGAAGGCGTCGCAGTCCTGTGCGGCCGGCGTGTCCCGGAGGCGGCGGAGCCCATCGCGATGGCCTATGCCGGACACCAGTTCGGCCAGTTCGTGCCGCAGCTCGGGGACGGCCGCGCCATCCTCCTCGGCGAAGTCGTCGACCGAGACGGCATGCGCCGGGACATTCAGCTCAAAGGCTCCGGCCCGACGCCCTTTTCGCGTCGCGGCGATGGGCGGGCCGCGCTGGGCCCGGTCCTGCGCGAATATGTGGTGAGCGAAGCAATGGCAGCGCTCGGCATCCGGACGACGCGCGCCCTCGCCGCAGTGTCGACAGGGGAGGCCGTTGTTCGTGAGACGCTGCTCCCGGGCGCGGTCCTCACCCGAGTCGCCTCGAGCCACATCCGGGTCGGCACCTTCCAGTTTTTCGCGGCACGCCGCGATGTCGACGGAGTCCGCCTCCTCGCCGATCACGTCATCAACCGGCACTACCCACAAGTGGCTCACAGCGATCGGCCCTACCGCGCGCTTTTGGATCAAGTGATCCTGGCCCAGGCTGAGCTTGTCGCGCAATGGCTGCTCGTCGGCTTCATCCACGGGGTGATGAACACCGACAACATGTCGATCGCGGGCGAGACGATCGACTATGGCCCTTGTGCCTTCATGGATGCCTATGATCCTGCCACGGTCTTCAGTTCGATCGACCAGCAGGGCCGCTATGCCTACGGTAACCAGCCTCGCATCGCGCTCTGGAACCTCGCCCGGCTCGCGGAAACGCTTCTGCCACTCCTAGGAGAGGACGAGGAGCAAGCAGTCGCTCAGGCGCAGGAGGCGCTCGGAGCCTTCGCGTCACGGTTCGAGGCGGCCTACAACGCCGGGCTCCGACGCAAGCTCGGCCTGTTCACCGAACGTGAGGGAGACGTGGCCCTGGCGGGTGATCTTCTGAACGCCATGGCCGAGAACCAGGCTGATTTCACGCTCACGTTCCGGCATTTGAGCGATGCCGCCACGGATCCGGAGAGCGATGAGGTCGTCCGGCGGCTGTTTGCCAATCCGGCAGCATATGACGGCTGGGTGCCGCGATGGCGGCAGCGCCTCGACTGAGGAGGCGCAGGACGGCGTGACGCGCCGGACCGCCATGCGCGCGGTCAACCCGGCTTTCATCCCGCGTAATCACCGGGTCGAGGCGATTATCGAGGCTGCGGTGGAGCAAGACGACTTCGCCCCATTCGAGGAGCTTCTTAAGGTCCTATCGAAGCCCTATGAGGACCAGCCGGCCTTTGCACATTATGCCGACCCGCCCCAAGCACACGAGCGTGTTCATCAGACATTCTGCGGGACGTGAGGCGGCAAAGCGACATTGCTAACCCAGAAAAGAGGCCCCGGATGGCTCCGGGCCCCCTGTCGTTCCGCAGCGCATTGGACAAACGAGAACAGGGTGCTTTTGTGCGCTTTGAACCTCCTGACTGCTTTTTGCTGCTCAGGGCCGCTGAGCTCACAAAACTGGTGTACTTTTTTGAGCGAGCCGGGATTAGGACCTGGGCCAGCTTCGTATACACTGTAGGGAGCAGCTGACGATTGTAGCAGCCCCACAGCAAGCAGCTCCGAAGCGCATTTCAGGAAAGAACCGTTCAATGCAACATCCTTCAACCGATCGCGCGAATGGTCAGCCCCGCTCCAAGGCGAGACCCTCACGCCGAGGACAGTTCTGTGTCGCACTTGCAGGAGTATTCATCCTGGCGATGACCAGCATGGTCGAAGCCAGGAGCAGGGGCAGCATGGGCTCGCGCGGGTCGCGCACCTACGACGCTCCTCCTACAACTCAGACCGCCCCATCCACTGCGCAACCGCTCCAACGCTCGCAGACAACTCCCAGCCAAGCCCAACCCCGTCCGGCATCTCCGGCGGCGGCAGCCCAGCCTGCGCAAGGCCGCTTCGGAGGCGGCTTCTTCGCCGGTATGCTCGGCGCCGGCCTTTTGGGCGTGCTGTTTGGTGCAGGTCTCTTCGGCGGGCTTGGATCGTTGGCCTCGATCCTGGGCTTTCTGGTGCAGGTCGCTCTGATCGGTGGTCTGGTCTACTTAGCGATCAGTTTCTTCCGTCGCCGGCAGCAGCCCGCAATGGCAGGCCCGCAAACGGGCGTCCCGATGCAGCGCTCGATGCTGGGTGACAGGGTCGCGCCGGATCGCGGAGCGTCCCCACCTCGGCGGCGCGCGGCGATGGGCGAAACCTCCGCGCCACGTCCCGGCAGGGAGGATGTCGCTCTTGGACCGGACGACTTTGCCGCGTTTGAGCGTGCGCTTGAGGAGGTTCAAATGGCCTACGGGCGCGAGGATGTCGCCGCGCTCTGGACGCTCGCCACGCCTGAGATGGCCGGCTACTTCCAGGAAGAGCTGAACGACAGGGCACGAAGCGGCGTGCGCGGCACCATCTCCGATATCAAGCTCCTGCAAGGCGATCTCGCCGAGGCTTGGCGCGAGGGTACAACGGACTACGCCACGGTCGCGATGCGCTATGCCATCACGGAGCAAATGGTTGAGCGTGCAAGCGGAAAGGTCGACGACTGGCGAGCCGGCGAAGACCGATGAGGTCACGGAGATCTGGACGTTCCGTCGCGACAATGACGGGCCGTGGAAGCTCTCGGCGATCCAGCAGGTCGCGTAAACCAGTCGGTCTGCGAGGGGGAATTTCGGCTTCACGGCCGCGGTCTGCTCGGCGCTGATGCTCTATGCCCTGCGGCCGCCGCGTTCAGCCCTTGAGCCGAGGCTGGGCGCGGAGCGGTCGGGGTGCGCAGCGCCCGACCTCGGCGTTCGAGAGGACACCGACCATGACCAACGAGCAGAAGATCATCCGCGCCAAGGTAGGCCTACCGGAGCTCGCCAAGCAGCTCGGGAACGTGAGCCAGGCCTGCAAGATGATGGGCTACTCGCGCGACAGCTTCTACCGCTTCAAGGAGCTCTACGAGACCGGCGGCGAGCTGGCGCTGCAGGAGCTGACCCGGCGCAAACCGCTCCTGGCGAAAAGGACCGCGCCCGAGAATGAGGCAACGATCGTCGAGCTCTCCCTGAAGCAGCCCGCCTTTGGCCAGATCCGCATTGCCAACGAAATGCGCCGGCGCGAGCGTTCGATCTCGCCCGCTGGCGTACGCGGGATGTAGTAGCGCCATGATCGCATACGGCGGCCACAGAGGACGAACAGGGACTGGCCCAAGCTACTAAAACGCCCCGAGAAAAGACAGGTTCTGCTACAAACCATCGGCATTTTGTGAATAAAGTGCGGTTGAATTTCGAGCTTTTCGGGGACACGCTGATCGCGCGCGACAACCGCGGCGGAGCCCGACTCTCAGATCGGCACAACCGGCGCGCAGGTGGCGGGCGATAGGGAGGATCCTAGGGATGAACTTTACACCGAGTAGTGACGAGTTGAGGAGCCTAGCCAAAAAAGAAGGGCTGGACGCAATTGTCGCGATGAGCCCTGAGAACTTCACCTATGCTTCAGGTGCTTACATCCTGACGGTCAAGGCAATCCGGCCGCGGCACGCCTATTCAGTGCTGCCTGCCCGCTCGGAGCCTTTTGTCCTCGTGTGCAGCATAGAGGAAAGCCTGACGCGTTCGGAGAGCTGGATCCCGGATGTCCGCACATACACGGAATTCGTTCACAATCCGATCGATAAGCTCGTCGAAGAACTCAAGAAAGACGGGCTCGACAAAGGTAGGATCGGGATAGACCTCGATTACATGCCCGCCACGGCATTTGAACGGCTCAAGGCGGCTCTACCGGACGTGGAATTCGTGAATACAACGGAAACAATCGCCGGCGTCCGCGTCATCAAAAGCGACAGCGAAATCGCACTGATGGAAAGAACCACAAAGCAGACACATCGTGCCGTGCTGGACGCGATGGCCGCGAGTAAACTCGGAGACTCCGAGTATGACATGGCGAACAAGATCGCCAACAACATCATCAACTACGGTGCAGACGGAACCCTCTTTCTGTGTTTTGCAAGCGGCAAGCGAACCCCCCACCCGCACGCGATTGCATCGCCGGATGTTATCCCTCAGCCGGGCGATCTCATCCGCTTCGATGTCGGTGGGACCTACGGGGCATTCGCCAGTGACTTCGCCCGCACCTATTCCGCAGGTGAGCCGTCCAAGATGCAAAAGCAAGTCTATGCAGCGCTCATCGCCTGCGAGACGGCGGTGATCAACGCTGTAGCTCCGGGCGTACTTGCCGAGGACTTGTTCTATCTCTGCAAGGAAGAGTTCGCTCGTCACGGTCTGAAGTTTCACATGCCCCATGTAGGGCACAGCTTCGGTGTCGAACTCCATGAAAACCCAATGCTTCGCCCTGGCGACAAGACCCCTCTGAAGCCCGGCATGGTCATCAATATCGAGCCCGGTGCAAAGGATGATGATGGTTCGCTCTACCACAGCGAAGACCTAGTATTGGTGACCGATTTAGGCTTCCGCCTGCTGACGCTCGGGATCGCGCCGAAGGAGCTTCCAGCTATCGGGCAGGCGATCCTTCATTAAACTGGACCTTGGCGAAGCCTTCGGGCTCCGCTCACTTTCCACCAGAGAGTAACAAGGAGCGACGCGAGATGAGCACAAGATCGAAGTTTCTCGGTATGGCAGCCATGCTGGCCGTGAGCATGAGCTTCCTTCCCGCTACAGCTTTTGCGCAGACCTTCCGTTTAGCGCACCACCACGCGGTAGGCGGCGCAGTCGACAAAGCTGCCAAGCATTTCGCGGCGCTCGTCAATGAGAAGTCCGGGAAGCGCATCACCATCCGTGTGTTTCCCGGTGCGCAGCTGGGTCAGGAGCGTGAGGCATATGATCTGGTAAATCAGGGCGCCATTGATATCTCGATCACATCAACCGCCATCCTCGACAAAGTCTTTCCACCGATGACGGTTACATCCCTGCCCTTTGTTTTCCGCGACTGGGACCATGCGCGAAGTGTCTATAAAGGCGAATTCGGGAAGGCCCTCACTGAGGGGGTCCGTCAGACCAGTGATACAGAGATCCTGAGCTTTATCCATCTAGGGTTCCGCGATCTTCTGTTCACGGGAACCCCCGCAACAGCCGTTGCAGCGATGCAAGGCAAGCGGATGCGTTCTCCCGAAAACTTCGTCTGGATTCGAATGTTCGAACTCATGGGAGCGCGGCCAACGCCTGTCACCTGGGGCGAGGTCTACACCGCGATGCAGACCGGCGTTGCTGAAGGTCTAGACAGCCCGCCCGCGACCGCTCTCGATATGAAGTTCAATGAAGTGACCAAAACCCTCGTAAAGACCGGCCACATGTTCGGCTCGATGGTCTTCGTTATGAACGAGACCAAGTTTAACAGCCTTAAGCCTGAGGATAAGGCGCTTCTCAAGGCTGCGGCGGTAGAGACCGGCGACTGGAGCGATACCGAGGTAGCGATGCCGGAGGAGAAGTCCGCCTACGATAGATTAGTGAAAGCAGGCGTGAAGGTGGTCGAGCCTGAGAACATTGACCAGTGGCGGACTGCCATGGCGCCGCTCCGGACGGAGGTCTCCGCGCGTAACGACGGTTCCGATCGGTTCATCAAGATGCTGGTGGATGGTCGATGAGCAACGGATTTACTCCGGAGTCGACTACACTGGGCAAGGACAGCCGCCTCGTGCGGCTGCTCCTCATCATCGCCTCTATCCTGGTCGCTATTACGGTTGCACTCAGCTTTGCCCAAGTGATCCTGCGCTACGTTTTCAACAACCCGCAGTCCTGGGCGGAGGAAGGCGGGAGGTACCTTTTTGTTTGGATCACCTTCCTTGGGGCTGCTGTCGCGTTTTCGCGCGACACTCACGTCAAGGTCGACGCGGTGGTTATGCTTTTCCGACCTGTCGTACAACGAAAATGTGACATTCTGCGGCGGTTGGTCGAACTCGTCGCTGCTTCTGCGTTGCTCTACTCCGGCATCATCGTGGCATGGCGGAACAGGTTCTCGTCCTTCTACACGATCCCGGATGCGCCTCAGGTCCTGTTCTATTTAGCAGTACCAGTGGGCTCAGCCTTCATGCTGTGCTACATCCTGCGTGGCCTGTTCTCGTTGCGCGGCTGACATTCCTTCCGCCCGGGGAAAAGGTATGGAACTGGCCGTCCTTCTTGTCTCTTTCCTGCTTTTCCTGCTGCTCGGCACTTCGGTCGCGGCAGCGATGATCACCTCCGGCCTTCTTTCCCTTCTTGTGGGCGGCATGCCGATGACGATCATAGCGGAGCGGGTGCTCAGTGGCATCAACTCCTATACGCTTTTGGCGGTACCCTTTTTTATCTTCGCTGCCGTTATCATGAATCGCGGAGGGCTGACGGATCGCCTTCTTGGCGTGGCGAGGTGCTTCGTCGGGCACTTTCGTGGCGGCACTGCGCAGGTTGACGTTCTTGCCAGCATCTTCTTCGCCGGCATGTCCGGATCAGCCACCGCGGATGCAGCCTCGCAGGGACGTATTCTGATCCCACACATGAAGAAGGAGGGCTACGACGCGGGCTTTGCGGCAGGTGTAAACTCCGCCTCCGCCACGATCGGGGCGATCATACCTCCATCAATCACGATGGTGATCTACGGTTCGATCACAAACATCTCGGTTGGGGCACTTTTCCTCGCCGGCGTCGTACCTGGATTGGTCATTGGCGTCGGGATGATGCTCGTGGTGGCAATCCTGGCGCACCGCCGCGGCTATCCCCGCGCTCCGAGGATGAGATTGCACGAGTGCGTCGGGCCGGTTCTCGACGCCCGCCTGCTCTTATCGCGCCAATTATCATTCTTGGTGGCATTTTCACCGGCGCGACGACTCCCACTGAAGCCGGCGTGGTCGCGTGCGTCTATGGATTGTTCCTAGGGTTCGTCGTTTATCGCGAACTAACCCCAAAAGACATCCTTCCGATCCTGGCCGAGACGGTCGAGGCTACGGCTGTTCCGGTCTTCATCATCGCAGCAGGGTCTATTTTCGGCTTTGCCCTGACTACGTCCGGGTTCGGGTTCATGGTTCAAGATGTGCTGCAGGAGATCACGACCAGTCCAATTAGTCTCCTTCTGATCGTTATCTCGATTTTCATGGTGGTCGGGCTCTTCGTCGAAGGCACCGCCGCACTGCTGATCTTTGTGCCAGTGTTCATGCCGCTGGTGCAACTCTATGAAATCAACGACATCCAGTTCGCCATGATCGTTATCATCACAGTGCTGATCGGGACCATTACTCCTCCCGTCGGCCTGCAACTGTTCATCGCCGCAGACATCGCCAAGATCTCAGTGTTCAAGGTCGATGTCTGGCCTTTCGTTGGAATCATGCTGGCGACTGTAGTGGCACTCGTTTTCTGGCCACAAATTGCGACGCTACTTCCGTCGGTTCTGATGTAAATAGAGCTGCTTCCGACCAGTCTGCATCGTAGCCGGCATTGGCGAAGTAGTTGGCGCATTCCCCGGAGGCGAGTAGAGGTAGACCCTCGCACGAAAGAGTTTTGGCGGTATGCCGATCCCGCCAAAGCTCGCTCGTCGTGCGGCGGAAGCGGTAGTTCAGTTGTCAGTCTTGGTAACTTCTTATTAGGTCTTGAGACAGCTATCGGAGAGGGCGTGATCGCTGCAAGCGGCCCTCGATCGGGTAGGCTGGATCGTCGTACCCTGGTGTGGAGGGATGGCCTGTGACGACGAGGTCGTCCAAGAACGCTTCGTCTTCGGCCGTGAACCGATACTCGAGAGCCCTGAGGTAATCGTCCCATTGTTCCTCCGTTCGTGGGCCGCCGATCACGGCCGTGACGAGGCGGTTGTTCAGCACCCAGGCCACGGCGAACTGACCCGCCGTGATCCCGCGGCCCTCCGCGTACCGCTTAATCTCTTGTGCGATTCGCAGAGATTCCGGACGCCATTCGGTCTGCATCATCCGTGTGTCCTGCCGACTCGCTCGGCTCGCCTCAGGCGGGGGAGCCCCCGGACTGTACTTGCCGGTGAGGACACCGCGCGCGAGGGGCGAGTAGGGCACGACCCCGAGCCCGTAATAGCTGCAGGCCGGCAGATGCTCGATCTCCGGCATCCGATTCATGGCATTGTAGTAGGGCTGGCTGACGACGGGACGGTCGATCCCGAGTTCATCGCACAGCCGGCAAATCTCGGCCACGCGCCAGGCACGATAGTTCGACACGCCGAAATAGCGGATTTTGCCCTGGCGCACGAGGTCGCCCATGGCGCGGACGCTCTCTACGAGCGGCGTTTTGTGGTCCTCCCTGTGGAAGTAGTAAATGTCGATCCACTCCGTACCTAAGCGGCGTAGGCTCGCCTCGGCGGAGCGTATGAGGTGCCATCGCGAGAGACCGCTGTCGTTGGGACCTGGTCCGGTGGGATTGGCAACCTTCGTGGCGAGGATCCACTGATCGCGGTGAGGTGCGATGGCGCGTCCAGTGACCTCTTCGGAACGGCCCTCGTTGTAGACATCGGCCGTGTCGATGAAGTTGACGCCAGCTTCGTGTGCGCTCGCGACGATCCGCGAAGAGACCGCCTCGTCGGTCTGCTCGCCGAACATCAATGTGCCTAGGCATATCGGAGAGACCTTCAGGCCGGATCGGCCCAGGTTGCGATATTCCATGCGAAGCTCGGTCTCCAGGCGCCCTCCTCCGGGCCGTCCGATCAGATCGTATGTTTTACTCCCGGGAACGGAGGCATGCTATGGCTGGATGAATTCCTGGCCAGTTGTCCCCTCCAAAAAGGCCCCGGATTGCTCCGGGGCCTCTGTCGTTCCTGCAGCGCGGTTCAGCTTAGAAGTCCATGCCGCCCATACCACCCATGCCGCCGCCGCCCGGCATCGCGGGAGCGGACTCCTTCTTCGGAGCCTCGGCGACCATCGCTTCCGTCGTGATCAGCAGGCCAGCGACCGACGCCGCGTCCTGAAGAGCCGCGCGGACGACCTTCGCGGGATCAACGATGCCGGCCTGGAGCATGTCGACATACTCCTCGGTCTGGGCATCGAAGCCGAAGGTCTCCGACTTGTTGTCGGTGATCTTGCCGACCACGATCGAGCCCTCGACGCCCGAGTTCTCGGCGATCTGGCGGATCGGAGCCTCGAGCGCGCGCAGCACGATGTTGATGCCCGCCTTGACGTCCGGGTTGTCGGTCTTGAGCTTCGACACCGCCGCCTTGGCGCGCAGCAGCGCGACGCCGCCGCCGGGCACGATGCCCTCCTCGACGGCCGCCTTGGTGGCGTGCATGGCATCGTCGACGCGGTCCTTCTTCTCCTTGACCTCGACCTCGGTGGAGCCGCCGACGCGGATCACCGCGACGCCGCCGGCGAGCTTGGCGAGGCGCTCCTGGAGCTTCTCGCGGTCGTAGTCCGAGGTCGTCTCCTCGATCTGCGCCTTGATCTGGCCGACACGAGCCTCGATGTCCGGCTTGTCGCCCGCGCCGTCGATGATCGTGGTGTTCTCCTTCTCGATGCGCACCCGCTTGGCGCGGCCGAGCATGTCGAGCGTCACGTTCTCGAGCTTGATGCCGAGATCCTCGGAGATCGTCTGGCCGGCGGTTAGGACCGCGATGTCCTCGAGCATCGCCTTGCGGCGGTCGCCGAAGCCCGGCGCCTTCACGGCGGCAACCTTCAGGCCGCCGCGCAGCTTGTTGACCACGAGCGTCGCCAGCGCCTCGCCCTCGATGTCCTCGGCGATGATCAGAAGCGGCTTGCCGCTCTGCACGACGGCCTCGAGGATCGGCAGCAGCGCCTGCAGCGAGGAGAGCTTCTTCTCGTGGATGAGGATGTAGACGATCCTCGAGCTCGGCGACCATCTTCTCGGCGTTGGTGATGAAGTACGGCGAGAGATAGCCGCGGTCGAACTGCATGCCCTCGACGACGTCGAGCTCGGTCTCGCGGTCTTGGCCTCCTCGACCGTGATCACGCCCTCGTTGCCGACCTTCTGCATGGCTTGGGCCAGCATCTGGCCGATCTCAGCATCGCCATTGGCCGAGATCGTGCCGACCTGGGCGATCTCGTCATTGGTCGAGACCTTCTTGGCGCGGGCCTTGAGGTCCGCCACGACCGCCTCGACGGCGAGATCCACACCGCGCTTGAGGTCCATCGGGTTCATGCCGGCCGCGACCGACTTGGCGCCTTCGCGGACGATCGCATGGGCAAGGACCGTCGCGGTGGTGGTGCCGTCGCCGGCGACAGTGCTGGTCTTGGTCGCGACCTCGCGCACCATCTGGGCGCCCATGTTCTCGAACTTGTCGGAGAGCTCGATCTCCTTCGCGACGGTGACGCCGTCCTTGGTGATGCGGGGTGCGCCGAAGCTCTTGTCGAGCACCACGTTGCGGCCCTTGGGGCCGAGCGTCACCTTCACGGCATTGGCGAGAATATCGACGCCGCGCAGCATTCTATCGCGTGCATCTGATGAAAACCTGACGTCTTTGGCAGACATGGTCTGAACTCCTGTTGTTCTTGTGAGAGCGAGATGCCGGTTAGGCGGCCTTCTTCTTCGACGCGGTCTGCTCGATCACGCCCATGAGGTCGGACTCCTTCATGATCAGGAGATCCTCGCCGTCGATGCGCACCTCGGTGCCCGACCACTTGCCGAACAGCACGCGGTCACCGGCCTTGACGTCGAG
>CAWDDI010000030.1:0-169069 GCA_963800985.1 uncultured Alphaproteobacteria bacterium
CAAGCTTTCTCGACGGGACTCCGCAGGCGATCGAGGAATGCCACGTTTGGGCAGAACCGGGGCGCGGCATCGCGGCCGCCGTTTTCGAGCCAGCGTCGACACTCGGCGGGGCGTTGCGGCATGTCCAGGCATCGGCGGCTCGCAGTCGCGAAAGATGCCCCGAGGCCCTCCCGGGCTGCAACTTCCAGGGTCTACCCCGACGCACTCCATCATTTCTCCGAAGAGGCGAGCCTGCCGCTCGACCCGCTGGAAGATAAACGGCCAGGAAGGTGCATGCGGCCTACGCCGGTTGAACGCTCGGGGTCCCATAGTCGCTTCCTCCATCCGCACTCTCTTCCAAAGGCATACCTCCCGAACGGCGGGCGCTCTTTGATTTGGAACAATGGATTTTGATCACCGGCCGGTGCGCACGGCGGCCACGGATTGCGCGAAATCAAAAAGCTAAGGCAGCGCGAGGTGTAGCGGTGCCTGAGCGAATAGGAACCGCCTCTCGGGCCAGTGGCTGGGTCCGACAGGGCCTGTTTGAGCGACGACCTGCAGGCGCGGTATGGCGAGGCGCAGCGGCTTGGACGTTTGTGCAAGTCCAAGAAGTAGGAATGAGTAGTGCAGGTGCGCACCGGGTGGGCACGGGCAGGATCAACGGAAAGGTAGAGAAATGACTGCGGCCGTCCCAGATCCAAAAAATCTCATGCTCTAGTACGTTGGCTGCAGCCCAGCCGGATCGCTGGCGACGGCTGTTATTCCGAAAGACGGCGACAGCTTCAGGCAAAATTCAGCGAATTGGCGTGTGCGACTTTCAGCAGGGTCCTCTGTAGCTCCTGCGCCTGTTCCCAGGTATCAAAACCCACATCCAGGTTTACCCGAAAGATTACCCCCGAGGGAGGACGAGCTTGCTCGGTTCGTTCGAACTCGGATCCTAAGGGTTTGATATCTTTGGCGGTCCGGGAACTCGAACCTCCGACCTTCGGTTTAGGAAACCGTATCGGTCGTCCCAGCCTGTCACATTTTGGCCCGCTATGCCTTGCCCGACAAGGATTTCCGCCGCACTAAGCCGTCCGGCGTCCCGGCGCATCCTGGCATGTACCAAGGCGTCGGGTGCCAATTCGGTGCCAATCATCGGAAAGGCTCGGCTAAGTCCGGCATGAGGTCCGCCTCCCCGACCGCCGCATTGATCGCCACGGCGATCCGCTGCGCGAGCGCCAGGTCGTCCCTGGCTCCGGCGAAACCCAGCCAGGGCGATCAGGCGCTTGAGGCTTCCGGCAACGGTGGGCCCACGACCTCGAACCCGAACTTCTCCGCCAGTGCTCTCACGGCGTTCACGTCGTACTGTGCAGCAGATGGCTCTTGTGACCCGCGCGCCGGCACGCCGGCCTCCTCGAACATGCGCTCGAGGCCTCCGGGCGTGACGATGATGAGTGCCCGGGCACCGCCCGGCTGTACCCTGAACGCATGCGGCTCGCCGCGCGGTCCCCATACCAAGTGCCGGGCCCGGCAACGAACTCGTTGTCGCCCTGGCGGAAGCGGATCTCGCCATCGATCACGTAGAAGCCTTCGTCCTCGCGGCGATGAATGTGCAGAGGCGGCCCGAAGCCGGCGGGGAACTGGCCCTCGACCAGCCCGAGGGCGCCCTCGGTGTCCGCTGCGCGAACCTTGATCTTCATCAGGCTGCCCTGCCACCAGAACGCGTCCTGCCAGGGGTCCATCCTTTAGCGCTTCTGTTCATCTGCGCTTCCCTCCCTGCATTGCAGCGCATATAGATGGGACCTAGGTTCCATGATACTAGAGTTCCATGATGGACACGTCAATCCCATATGAGGGCACCGGTCGCACCGAGCAGAAAGGCCGCACGCGCAAGCTGCTCGTCGCAGCCACTCGCGAATTGCTGGCCAAGGGGATCACGCCGACAGTAGAGCAAGCTGCGGCCGCTGCCTCGATCTCGCGCACCACGGCCTACCGCTACTTTCCCAACCAGCGCACGCTCCTGCTCGCGGCACATCCCGAAATCGAGCTTTCCTCGCTGCTCGGGGAGCATCCTCCGGAGGATCCGGACGCCCGCCTCGATCTCGCTGTGGCGGCGCTCGCTCGCCTGACTGTCGACATTGAGCCGCAGCTTCGCGCCATGCTGCGACTGTCGCTCGAGCCCGGCTCCAGCCCTCGCGAACCGCTGCTGCTGCGCCAAGGGCGGGCGATCGGCTGGCTTGAGGAGGCCCTGGCTCCGATCCGTGATCGGATGCCCAAAACCGCCGTGCGGCGACTCGTGCTCGCGATCAGGGCCGCTTGTGGGATCGAGGCGCTCGTCTGGCTGACCGACGTCGGCGGTCTCTCACGCGACGAGGCGGTGGACGTCATGCGCTGGTCCGCGCGGGCGCTTTTCCAGGCAGCCATTGCAGAGACCTTCGACGCCTCACCCAACCCGGCACCCAAGAAAAAAGGTGTGCGTAGCGTCAGGACACCTGCAGTTGGCTGAGTATTCGTCGCGGATCGCATCACGCCGCAGCTCATTCGGCCACGTATTTGCGGCCCCGTGAGCGGCAATGTACTAAGCAGGAACATCTTCAAGTTACCAGTATGCGCAAGCCCTGTCCGCGGGTTCCATAAGGCGTTCTTGAGTTATGCGAACAACCAGACGGGCGTTCCTACACCCACAGTGGAGCGCAACTCTCGTCTTCCCCTGTGCTGCCAGGAGCCGAACCTGAGCTGATGATGCTGTCCGTCGCGACTGCCGCGGAGAAGCCGTTGAGCCTCGTGCGCGAGGTCCTGGTTTCCGCAGAAGTCGCTTATGGAACCGGCGTCGCTCGAACCCTGGCGGCTGCTTATCGGACTTTGGTGAACTCCATACGGTAGATCACATCCTCGCCTGTGGAAGGATCCTTCGATGGTGCGCCGCTGATGACGAGGGTGTCTCCATGGAGGGTGATTGGACGGGTCAAGTCCGTTCCCGCCCAAGCTGGATTCCATGCCGCATCGACGTGATGGACAACCTTGTCGCCTTCAAGAGTGTAGGTTGCGGAATACGCCAGCATCGTATCGAACAGCCTGATTTTCTCCTCGTCCGTCGGGGCAGTACCCGCGAGCGGCGGGCGGTAGCGCTTCAGCACCAAGGCCATCATGCGACCATCGGCATGGTAGGCGATGTAGCCGATTGGGTCAGGACCCATGGCGTCCGAGACCTCGCCTGTGGCGAGCACCTTCTTGGTCCAAGAGACCATCTTCCATGTGCCCAGAAGCGCCGAAGCATCAGGCATGGTTAACCTCCTCGGAAGTGTGCCCGAGAGGATCGGGCTTTGCACCTTCGGTACGGCTCGAACGCTGATGAGACCATCACCCAAGTAGCCGAAACGGGTCCACCCCTCGCACGCGCGCGAGAACGACCGCATAGTCGTTTGTGGAACCGCACCGAAAACGAGAGTAAAAGATTGGACATCGGCCGATCCGATCCGATGGGGTGACCCAATGAGACGGCGCGACCTCCTGCTCAGCGCGCTTGTTTTTCCACTTCTCTCGACGCCTGTGCGGGCGCAGGCACCTGAGCGGGTCTGGCGTGTCGGCGTGCTTACTCCCACCCGCCCCGTCGTTGACCTTTTCCGCCAGTTCACCTTGCCGGAACTGGCGAGGCTCGGTTTCGTGGAAGGGCGCAATCTCGCTCTCGACATCCGGTCCGCTGACGGCGACTATGAGCGTCTGCCAGCACTTGCCCGCGAACTCGTCGAGGCAAAACCCGACGTTATCATCGCTGCCGCTTCCACCACTGCGATCCGGGCGGCCCGAGCCGCTACCAGCACGATCCCGATTGTCATGGCCTTTGCGGGTGAGGACCCCATCGCAGCCGGTTGGGCTCAAAGCTATGCCCGCCCAGGCGGCAATGTGACAGGCATCGTCCTGCTGAGCCCTGAACTGGAAGGCAAGCGCCTACAGATCTTACACGAGGCTTTCCCATTGCGACGGCGGATCGCCGTGCTGTTTCTCCCGAGGGCTCGCAATTCGCCCAATGAACGTAGCATCCAAGCTGCGGCTGAGAGGATCGGGCTTGAGATCCTCCCCTTCTACGCGGCCGGACCGGAGGAGTATGAGACGGCTTTTGCTGCAATGCGCTCGGCTAATGCCGAAGCCATCGCAGTCATGTCGAACCCCGTGTTCCTGGCCGATGCGGCGCGTCTGTCGCGGCTGGCCCTGGAGGCCGGCCTGCCGATGATCTGCGAGTTTCGGGAAATGACGGAGAAGGGATGCCTGATCGGATACGCCGCCAAGTTTTCGGATCTCCGGCGGCGCACAGCGGTGTTCGTGGCTCGCATCCTTCAGGGCGCGCCTGCTGGGGAACTGCCCCTCGAGGAGCCGACAGCCTTCGAGCTTACGATTAACCTGAAGACGGCCAAGGCGCTCGGCATCGAGATCCCTGTCTCGCTCCTCGCCCGCGCTGACGAGGTGATCGAGTAAGGGCTTCGCGCGCGCGAGAACGATCCGCGTCCTTCGCGTAACTCGCTTTATGGAACCGGTACGGTTGCAGAACAAAGTGTTCGGAAGACGATCTAAGCGCCGCATCCCGGCGCTAGCTCCTCGACCGATCATTGCCGAAACGCGGCCCGACAATGCCGCTTCCATCCGGCTGCTGACCAAGATCGGCTTCTACGCCTCGCGGGCATCGGCGTCGTGTGGTTTGGCCTCAGCCGAATTGCGTGACAGCCCTTAGCCCGGATCCATAGGGCGGCGCAGAGTTAAGGCGTGCTCGGGCTTTTCTCCTAGATCAGCCCTATTTTATTCGGGAGCGTCGTGAGCCGTCGGCCACTCTATTGTCGTCAGCTTCGATGTCGGTCTGCTCCGCCAGCATACGTTCGATCTTGGCCTCCACCAGGTCCGCCAGGGCGCTCTCCGGTGACAGCGCGCGCAGGTCGTTCGCGGCCTCACGGAGTTCGTCCACGGTTGCGCCGTCGATCAGGTTCTTTGCGGCAATCGCCTTTGCGTCGTTGGAATGCATTCGTGTGTTCCGCTCTCATCGTCGCTGCCACCGCAAGGAGATGGGGATGCGCTCGCGAACCTGCCGCTCCACTCGTCGGCTGATTTGTGACCCGTGAAGTCACGACATCGCGAGGACGGTCTTCAATCGACGCAGGCCACCTTAAGTTGACCGTCTGGGACAGCAACCTCACGGGTTCGTGACCCGTCTACGAGATCCTCAAGTCTCGTTGCGTTGTTAATGCTCGGATCTCTCCCATCGGGGCAAGTTGACCTTCTGGGACAGCAACCTGATGGGTTCCGATGCCACGCGGATGGGTGAGAACAGAGGCCGCGAAGCACACCACGGCGGACAGCATTCGGCGGCGAATTGCTCATGAGGAGAAACAGATCCGTGTCTTAACGGAGAACGGTCTCGGTGCACGTCGACAGGGCCCTGGACGCTCATCACGAGTTGATCCGCGTTCTGTCAGAACGTCTCGACGAACTGCAGCGCGAACAAACCGAGACATCTGTCCAAAACGGTCGAAAGCAGTCTTAAAGGGTCAAGAACATCGCGAACGCGAGAAAACCTCGCCCGGCTTCGCGCGCCGAACAGGGTGCAAAATTTACGAGACGCAGGGAACGCGAGACAGCACCAGAGTGCCGAGTTAGGCCGGCGGGTTAAGGCGGCGGGTCCGGACTTACTAACGAGAATTTTGCGACCGATCCCCTGATTGGCCCTCGCGAAGGGTCCGCTCGTGGCGAAGAACCCGCCGCCGAGCCATGGCGACAGTGACGCCGAGCCACTTCGCGATGGCGCGATAGGTCAGCCCTTGCTGGCGCAGCTCATAGGCGCGCTGGTCCAGGTCGATGCGCTTGCCGGTCATGGTCTCGTGTAGCCCGGACACTTGATCTTGCGCCAGCCGAGGAACGGCCCGGAGCGGTAGGGCGTGTCGATCCGCTTCGACACGATGCCCTCAAGGCCCATGGCACAGGCACGCCGGAACAGAGCCGCGCCTTTTGCGCCCGCTGATACGGTGCGTATTCGCCAGAAAACATTAACGGGGCCGAAAGGCGCTCCGGTCACCCTTGTGCCCAAACTCCAATAGGGCTGGGGGGCTTGATTGGGGCACGGCGATGGTACGCGGCGTCTCTCCAATCTTTGGGTGGAGAGTATCTGAACATGACAGCCCCCAGCAGTGCTTCTGTTCGCGACCATGTTCGCACCGTCTTCGAGAAGCTCAAGAACCGCCAGACGGAGCGGACCTCCACGCCGGAAGCGCACAAGAAGGTCAACCCGGATCGTGCCCGAGAATAGCGGCAGTTCCGGCGCTGCGCCCTGAGACAACAGCAGGCGCGCAGCAACCATCATCTTGTTCGGAGTACGGTTATGTTGCGTAACGCCTTCATTGTGGCGACTGCGGCGTGTTACGTCGCAGGAGGCTGTCCAACAAACTCACGTTTAGCCCCATCGACCGGCCCATTAGCGAGGCCGCCCAAACGGGAGGCATTGAAGCGAAGGCCCCACCAGCTCGCACGCGGGCACCGGCCCAGAAACCAGTCTCAAGACGCAATCTAGCAGCACCCCGTCGAGCTGCATTACCGCAATCGGCCACCCGGTCGGCAAATCGCCCAATCCTTCACATAGTCGACAGTGATGCCGCGGGTTCCAGCGCATCCGTCGTGGCGGATCTTGCTCGCATCGTGGGAGGCGATCGGCTTGACGTACGCCTCATTCAAACGCCTGGAGGTTCGAGTGATCTGTTGGCGCTCATGCGGTCAGAGGTCGACCTGGGCATCATTCAAACCAATGCGTGGCAGAGCCTTCCAACCGAGCTGATGCGGGCAGAGGCTCGCGAGCGGCTCCAGTACATTGCGGGCTTGTACAACAAGGATCTTCATATGCTCGCCTCGCGAGAGGTGACCGACATCCGCCAGCTCCATCAGCGCAAAGTCAACATCGGTCAGAGCGGTTCGGGAACGAATTGGACGGCTCGCCAGCTGTTCGCGAAGCTTGGGATAGAGCCCACTTACGAAGAGGTGGACCATGCACTCGCGCTGGAGCGCTTGCGCGCAGGTCAGATCGATGCGGCCTTACTGCTCGAGCGGCGGCCAGCAGCCATTCTTCGGACATTTCCGAAAGACCCCCGCTTCCATCTCCTGCAACTCCGCTATGAGGACGAGGTGGCTCAGGGTTATCTCCCAGGCCGGTTTGACGAGAAGGACTACCCGAACTTAATCGACCCTGGCCGTCGTGTGGAAACGATCGCGATTGGTACTATTCTGGTAGTGCCGAACCTGCCTGAGACGTCAGCCCGCTATCGCCGCTTGGTCCGGTTCACAACCCGCTTCTTTGCTCTCTTCCCGGAGCTGCGGAAGCACGGTGATCCGATTTGGGCGGCCGTCCAACCATGGGTCGTTGTCGCCGGATGGCGGCGCTTTAAGCCCGCGGAAGAAGCAGATCAGCCCGGACACTGGAACTTGCACCAGCCGAGAAATGGTTCCGACCGATAGGGCGTATCGATCCGCTTCGATAGGACGGGTTCCGGGCCTCCTGGCGCCGTGCGCGGCGTCTCTCCAAATCGTGTGGTGGAGAGTGTCTCAACATGACAGCCCCCAGCAATGCTTCTGTCCGCGACCATGTTCGCTTAGTCCTCGAGAAGCTCAAGAGCCACCAGAAGGAGCGAACCTCAACGGCGGCGGAGGACAAGAAGGTCAACCGGATCGTGCCGAAGATAACAGCCGGAAAGCGGCTTTTGCTGAGCGGCTGAAAGCCGCCATAGAGCGGAGAGGCTGGAGTTTGACTGAAACGGCGCGGCAAACCGCATCTGTGTTGGGCACGGATGCGACGTTCGGCAGAGCTAACCTCTCGCACTATCTTCATGGGAGATCGATGCCGAGAACCCGTCACTCGCTGCCCTTTCCCACGCTCTTGGAGTCCGCCCAGACGATCTGTTGCCCGGGGGGTCCCTGAGCCGAGTGGAAAGCATATCCGGTACTCCGACGGGCATTCATGCGCTGGATCAAGGCGATGGCACTGTGCCGCTAGAAGTGTCGCAAAGGGTCCCCTGGCAGACAGCGCTCGAGGTCATGAGACTCCTCAAGCTGCCCTCCGATGGCTCCTCGTCGGAGGGGCAATGGCACAGAGGAGGAGAACGCCCCCGATGAGTAGCAGTGGGGCGGGAGGGTCAGGCAGTAACCCTCCCGGCTGGAGCTGACCCGAAGGTCATCCCCCCGGCTCCAGCGTGACAAGGATGCGGCGAACGCTCCAAGCGAGCGTGGAAGAAATCACTCAAATTGTATCTTTCAAGAAAGAGGAGGCCGGGGCGCGCCCCCGGCCTCCTCGCACTGGTTTGCGCCCGGTGTTTCAGGGAAAGCGGTATTGGGTGTCGATCCTCGCCATTGAAGGGCGAAGGTCATAAGGATACGGCCCCCAGCGGACTGCAGCTTATTTTGCTGGACCAGCCATCTGAAAAAGTGCCTGCGCCAGGTTTGCATAGGACGAAGCTAACGCGCCGGCCTCTGCTCGCTGCTCTCCGTGGGCCGTGAACTGGTGCAAGCGCATCCGGTACAGGTGCGAGAACACGGTACACCCGAAGAGGAGCGTTCCTGCGAGCGCCCGAGCCTCTTCGTTACTGCTGCTCAGGTACTCCTGGCACCGCGCCTGGGCAGCATCGATATCGCGACAGATGGCGGCTGCTTGATCCGCCGTGACGCGTCCCCCGAGAACATCCGACACAGACAGATCAAAGGCATGGGCGAGGCCGTTGGACACCTCCACAACGCCCTGCCTGTAGGACAGCGAGGTCCGAGTGCCGGCCTGATCGAGTTGCAGTCTCAGCTTTTGGAGGAGGGCTCGCGCATTCGCAATATGACCGAGGCGACATCAATGGGCTTAGCCCGGATTTCTCACCAGGGTGGGGTGCATCGGGGCTCTAAATCATCCAAAGTTGTTGTGACGCAACGACTTGGATGAGCTCAGAGGAGATCCCCGATGCGAACGGAGTGTAACCCGGAACCGCTCCTGTTTGCACCTGTGGACGGACGGGCCGTGGTGGCCTCGTTCGACGGTGGAGCGATCACCTCCGATGCCGGCGCGCTGCTGCTCGGCGCGACCGATCGGACCATCGATCTTGTCGGGCGCTTTGCGGCCTGCTTCAGCGATGGCCGCGATCGCGAGCGCATCGCGCACGCGGTGGCGACGCTCGTGGCCCAGCGCGTCTTCGGGATCGCGCTCGGCTATGAGGATCTCATCGATCATGATCAGATCCGGCACGATCCCGTGTTGGCGGTGCTCGCCGGCAAGCTCGCGGCCAGGCGCTGCGGGTGGGCGCCGCTCGCCGGCAAGTCAACTCTGAACCGACTTGAGCACGCCCCCTCTGGCGGCCCCGGGCGGTATCACAAGATCGGCCACGATGCGACGGCGGTCGAGCGCCTGTTCGTGGACCTCTTCCTGGAGGCGCACGCACGGGCGCCCAAGCAGATCATCCTGGACCTCGACGCCACGGACGATCCCGTCCACGGGCGCCAGGAGGGTCGCTTCTTCCATGGCTACTACGACGCGTATTGCTATCTGCCGCTCTACGTCTTCTGCGGCCGGCATCTCCTGGCCGCCAAGCTGCGCCGCTCCAACATCGATGCGAGTGCGGGCGCGGCCGAGGAGGTCGCGCGCATCGTGGTCCAGATCCGGTCGCGCTGGCCGCGGGTTCGCATCCTGCTGCGGGCCAACTCGGGCTTCGCCCGCGAGGGCCTGATGACCTGGTGCGAAGCGAACCGGGTCGACTTCGTGTTCGGGCTTGCCCGCAACGCGCGCCTCGTCGAGGAGATCGCGGTCGAACTCGTCCAAGCCGAGGGGGAGGCCGGGCGCACCGGCCAACCGGCCCGGCGCTACAGGGACTTCCGCTGGGCGACGCTCAACTCGTGGTCGCGCCGGCGGCGCGTGATCGGCAAGGCCGAATGGACAGGAGGCGAGCCCAACCCGCGCTTCGTGGTGACCTCGCTCAAGCCCGGCGAGGTGACGGCCCGCCACCTCTACGAGCAGATCTACTGCGCTCGGGGCGACATGGAGAACCGGATCAAGGAGGCGCAGGGCGATCTCTTTGCCGACCGCACCTCGGCCGCGACCCTGCGGGCCAACCAGCTGCGGCTCTGGTTCGCCTCGATGGCTTACGTCCTGATCTGCGCGCTGCGACGGATCGGTCTCGCACACACCCAGTTCGCCGAGGCGACCTGCGGCACGATCCGGCTCAAGCTCCTGAAGATCGGGGCGCTGGTGCGCGCCTCCGTGCGGCGGATCAAGATCGCCATGGCCTCCGCCTACCCGTACCAACCCGAGTTCGCCCTCGCTCACGCCCGATTGACCGCTGCGGTGAGGTGACACGACCCGGGAAACGCGGCGCCATAGACCCCCCGCCGCGAGCGCGGCGGCGACAACGCGCCCAAAATCAGCTCCAAGCCAGGTCGCACGCCCCAACGTAGCCCACAGCGCCGGATCCAGAACTCGAACCACCACCGATCACGTCGCGTGGTGAGAAATCCGGGCTAGGCATCGAAAACCAAGGAAACATTGCCCTTGAATCAGTGATTTGGGTGCAGGCGGTCTACATGTCTCGTGTGCAGCAGCCCTCATATGTTCGTGATCAGTTCCGCTGGTTGCATGCCTAGGCGATCTCTCGTCACGGTGCGCCTGATACCAAAGACGGTTCACCTACACTGACCCGCAGAGAGAGTGACCTAATGCCCGGACGGCCCACGCCGTTGAGACGCCGTTTCGGCATCACTTAGTCATTGAACGCGTCCAGATCTCCTCTGGGGAAATCGCGTTCAGCGTAGCCTCAGCCGGGCGGGGTTTCTGGTCCAACCTCAGCCACCCTCAGCCATTCACTGAAAACTGTTCCGGTCTGCTCGCTTTCAGAACATAGCAAGCGCGCCGAACCCGAAGATCGTGAAAGAAGCAGCCGCGAGGACCGTGAATCACGCCTTGGCGGCGCGCAATTGCGCCTCGGCTCGCTTGGTCGACTTAGCGCTCTCCACCATTGGGGAGCCGGGCTATTATCAGCACCACGACCGCGACCGGGACGGCCGGGCGTACGAGCCGTACACGCCGCGATAGGCTCTGAAAACTCATCGCAAGACACGGCCTCACGTGCCTGGACGCAAGGTCGTCACCACCCGACCTCTTGCGGGCCGGGGTCAGGTGGGCGCCGCTTACGTACACGCCATCTGCATCACATCTGGGGTCTCATCTCCGCGTAGACCGGGAAGCAAAAAAGCCGCCTTAAGCGGATGGAGCCACCCAGTTGTTCGTTAACCATGTCGGCAACTCCCAATGCAACGTAAGTTCTTTGCTGTAGACCTCCTCGCCAAAATGCAAAGCGAACTCTGACGGGGCTGGGGACCTTGTTGGGAGTTAGTTGTTGCGTTGCGTTTTCGTGTTGACGATCGCCGTGTGCGGTCTGGTGGCCGGCTGTTCGAAGCAGGTGTCCTTCAGCGACACCAATCAGCCCATACCGACGGTCACAGAGCCCAGGGACACCCGGCCTCTGCATATCCCTCGGGTTCACAGGGCCGGGTTGCCACGTCCGCGAACCTCGACCGCCGGCAGCTTTCGGGCGAAGCGAACCGTATCGCACCCCACCGTTCACACAACAGCAGGTCCACAGACGGCCCCGATCCCGAGTGGCAGCCAGAATGCAGGCGCAGCAGCCCCAGCCCCGCCCGCTGAGACCCCGCCTCAGAGCACCCCGAGTTCTCCCGCTTTGCAGGCCCTTGCTGTCATCAGCAGTGACGAGGGCTCGGTTCCATCGCTTGCGCGAGACCTTGATCTAATCCTTGCAGGCACTGAGCTGAGCGTGCGTTCGGTCCGGAGCCGCGGCCTCTCAAACGATCTCCTCAGCTTGATGCGATCACAGGCCGACCTCGCCATCATTCAAACCGACTCATGGCAAAGTTTATCGACGGAAGCAATGCAGAAGGCGGCCCGTGAGCGGGTGCAATATATCGCTCGGTTAACCAGCAACGAAGTGCATGTGTTGGCTCCCCGTGATGTCATCGATATCCGCCAGCTCGATCGTCGGAAGGTCAACATCGGTCGTTGGGACTCCGGGAACAATTTGAAGGCTCGCCAGCTCTTCGCGCAGCTCGGCGTAAAGCCCATCTATGAGGAGAGCGATCACGCAGCAGCGCTTGAGAAGTTGCAACGCGGCCAGATTGATGCGGCTCTCATCCTGGAGCGTCGGCCTGCGGCGATCGTCCGAAACTTCCAAGCGGACGGCCGTTTCCATCTCCTGCCGATTCCCTTCGAAGACGGTCCCGCTCAGGGCTTCGTGGCGAGTCGCTTCAGCGCACAGGATTATCCCGGCTTGGTCGAAAGCAGCGGGCCCATCGAGACGGTGGGAGTCGCCACTGTTCTAGCGGTGCCGAACGTGCCTGAAGGCTCTGAGCGCTATCGACGCCTGGCCGAGTTCACAAAGATCTTTTTCGCTCGTTTCGGCGAGCTCCAAAAGCGTGGTCATCGGATATGGACCACGGTCGAACCATCCGCCGCGTGGCGGGATGGCAGCGCTTCAAGCCGGCCGAGGAGGCGCTTCGGAGCACGGCTTCGCCACACCTAGACGGGTCCGCGATAGAGGAGCAGCGCCGCCCGAACCCGCTTGAACACGATAAGAAGATCGACGCGTTGAACCGAGCCCCCAAGCCCGCGCTTAGGAGCATCTGCAGCGGGTGCTAAGGCTCCTCGCACCCGCGGCAGAGCCGAGATCAGGAGAGCGGTGTTTCAGGACTCGTGTCTGCTCCACCTCGGCGGATCCCGTGACCGGCTCGGGGCATGACTCGACGGCCTGGAAGCGCGCATGTACGGAAAGGATCACCGTTGGCGCTCACGAAGCGCGTGATGAAGGCGGCGAGAGGGGTTCCGTCTTTACGGCTTCGCCTGCGGACGCCCAGGAGGCTCCGCGAAGCCGGGTGCGTTCTTCCAAAAGTCGGTCTCGTTGCGGTACCCGCCGTTGCGCAACCGTCGCTCGAACGCGAAAGCTAGCGGGTCGACTGCGACGTCACCTGCGATTCTAGAAACTTTGCGAAGTCCAAGAATAGCCTTTGCTCTTCGCTGGGCGAAAGCGCCTTCCTGCCTGTCGAGGCGGTGTAATTTGCAACGAACCGGTCGAAGACTGGCCTCAGGTCCGCCACCGGCCGGCCTTCTCGCGTGTGCAACGCCCCTCTATGCCGCGCCAGCCAGTCCGCGGCTGGCTTGAACCGCGTCCAACCCGGGACCTCGCTTGCAAGGTTGATCTCCTTCCATTTTGGGTGTCTAGAATTGGCGTGGAATTGGTTGATCCGGTCAAAGAACGTATCGACAAACTTCGCTAGCCTCAGATAGCGCGGGGAACTCTCTGGCCAATTGTAAGCTACAAGTAAGGCCCGGTTTGCGACAGTTGGTACAGATGCCCCCTCAGCAATCAGCGCCGGATACTGCTGATGCGTGAGCTCTGTAGGCAAATAGCTATCGAAAAGCGGAGCCAAGTCTTGATTCGGCAGGCTCCGCTCATCGAGCCCCAAAAAGTGAACGCCATCCTCTTTCTTGAACCTTGTCAGCGCAGATTGCGGGGCACCCGAGACGACAATCATGGCGGCAATTTCGCCCTCGCGGAGTTTCATCATTGCTTCATTGTTGTCGTAGTTCAAACGCTCCACATCGATCTTCAGCAATGCAAAGATAGCGTCCGCAGTGACCTCAGTTTGGCTGTCTTTCAGGTTGAAGCTGACTTTCTTGCCCCGCAAATCATTGAGAGATTTTATTTCGTTGCGGGCCACGACGTGGAATTCGTTGTTATAAAGCCGCGTGATGTAGTGAACCCGTTGTTCGATGCCTTCGTACAGAGCTGGGTCTCGTTTCTTAAGGAGCCTGAGGTTGTCCTCATCCACGACGCCCATGTCGATGCCCTTGAGAAACAGAAGGTCCTCCATCGTTTGCAGACCACCAACCCCCAACACCGGCAGAACCCGAAGCCCGTCCGGCCGCAGATCGTTTACAATGTCGCGGATATCTTCGGCGAATCGAGCGCAGGTACACGTGATGCCCGAGGTAACGATGGTGACGGCAATGTCGCTCGTCTGGCGCTTCTTCTCTTCGTAGGTAAATGCCGGGCCCCCACGCGCCCTTTGAGCTTGGGCGTCCGCAATATACGGCTTGGCAAAGATCAGGCAAAGCAGTGCGACAAGAGTTCCGATGGCCGATTTGGAGATATTCATGGCGTCTCTCCGAAGCCCCACGACTCTCCGAAACTGGGAGCTGATGCAGCCCTCATAGCATACTGGCTGCGCAAATTACGGCTCCTTCATGGCGACGTGCTTCATCGCGTACTGCGCAAACCGCGGGTCGCGCGCGCACGTGCGCAGCCGCAGAGCCGCGAGGAAGCTTCGGCCCGCAACGCGATCTGTCGCACGCCGACACGTGATGTTGCCTAGCTCCCGCGCGCCCCTAAATTCCTCGTCACGATTGGCGTTAGAAATGCCGACGCCGACCTCAGCTTGGGAGAAAACCGATGACTCAGCCCATCGAGCGCTCGCTCAACGAGCTTTACGGCGACGATCCCGAGCGCGCTGATGCCGAGGTGTTTGGCCGCCGCGCGGGCCCGGACCGTCGCGGCTTCCTGCAAGGCGCCGGGCTCGTGGCAATGGGGGCGGGCGTGGGTGGATCGATCGCCTTCGCCGCGACGATGCCGTCGGGGCTCGTCCCGGCGGCGCTCGCTCAGGGAGCCGCGGCGCCGCCCACCGGCGCCTCCGGGGGCGCGGCGCGAACCGGCCCGCAACCCCTGAACTTTCCCGGCAAGAACCCGAACCTGTCGGTGCTCGGCGAGCGCCCGCTGGTCGCCGAAACCCCGGAGCATCTCCTCGACGACGAGACCACGCCGATCGAGAAATTCTTCATCCGCAACAACGGGCAGATTCCCGAAGCAGCCGCCAATCCCGACTCGTGGAAGCTGGTGATCGACGGCGAGGTGAACAATCGCGTCGAGCTGACGCTCGGCGAGTTGAAGAGCCGCTTCCAGCCGCGGACCTACCGCATGGTGCTCGAATGCGGCGGAAACGGGCGCTCCTTCTTCCAGCCTGAGGCGCGCGGCAACCCGTGGACGAACGGCGGCGCCGGCTGCGCGGACTGGACCGGCGTGCCGCTCGGTGACGTGCTCAGAGCGGCCGGGCTCAAGCCGTCGGGGGTCTACACCGCGCATTACGGCACCGATCCGCATCTCTCCGGCGATCCCACGAAGGAATCGCTGTCCCGCGGCGTGCCGGTCGCCAAGGCCATGGACGAGATGAACCTGGTCGCCTTCGCGATGAACGGCGAACCGCTGCCGAACATCCACGGCGGGCCGGTGCGGCTCGTCATCCCGGGGTGGCCGGGATCGGTGAGCCACAAATGGCTGAGCCGGATCACGATCCGCGACCGGGAGCACGACGGCCAAGGCATGACGGGCACCTCCTACCGGGTGCCCATCAAGCCGATGGTTCCGGGCGGCAAGGTCGACGAGAAGAACTTCCGGATCCTGGAGTCGATGCCCGTTCGCTCGATCATCTCGAGCCCCGCGAACGGCACGACGCTTCCGGCCGGGACCCGTACGATCGCCCTGCGGGGTGCGGCGTGGGCGGGCGATCTCACGGTCTCCCGCGTCGACGTCTCGATCGATTTCGGCCAGACCTGGAATCCGGCCAACCTGGCGCCCACCCGCAACCGCTACGACTGGAACCGCTGGACCGCGAACGTCGCCTTGCCCTCCGACGGTTATTTCGAGATCTGGGCGCGCGCGACGGACTCGAATGGCCGGATGCAGCCTCCCGTGGCGGGACACTGGAATCCGCAAGGCTATGGCGGCAATGCCATGCACCGGGTCGCGGTGCTGGTGGGATGAGATCTTGCGGCCGCGGCTTTTCGCGGCCCCCCGGGCGGGGCCTGCCTCTTCGCCTTTGTTCCCGACTCAGCGCGGCGGACACGTCTGCCGGCGCGCTGAGATCATCTTTCCACAGGGTTCGGCAACGACTGGAATAGCGTTCGTCGCTTTCTTGCTGGGAACGGCACATTATTCGCCATGGCACTCTCACGCAGATCGGACGACGCAACTCTCTGCTATCCTTGCCCCCACTGCGCCCACAAACTGTACAAGAACGGCCGTTGGTTCTGGTCCGCAAGTTACTATTCTTGCTCCTCCTGTGGGAGGCGGACGCACATCACCTACGATGCGAAGCGTGGGCGAGTTGTCGAAGCCATGTCGCCCGAGAAGAGCGGAATACGCCTCTCGCCAAAGCCGGCGCCAGCATAGTTGAGAACCATTCGGTCACCCAAATCAGTGTCGTGACGAACAACACCACGACAGTTGTCATGGATAGGGACATCGCGGCGCGCGTGCGTGAAGTCGAGAGGGGCGGACGATCCGCGCTTCCGGCCCCAAGTACACAAGCTGAGCGGCTTTCCCCGAGAGTAGAGGAACTGCTTGAGGACGCGAGGCAGGGCTTGCTCATTGGCGAAACGGTGCTGGTCGATGGTGAGTTGCACTTCAGGCCGGACGGCTTTCGCTACCTTGTTCCCATCGACCAGCACGCGAGCGATGGGGCGATGAAACTGGTCCCTGGCGCCCGCATCCGCGTGACCGGACAGATAGGACACTCGACGGGCAGCCTGACCGTATCTCGTCATCCATTCGACCACACCATTGCCAAACTGAGAGGTCGGGCGGCCTGACGTTTCCAGCCTCTAAGTCGCGGAGCAGATCAACGACGGGAAGACCACCGAAAACCAAGCCGATGGCTGTGAGCAAAGCAAAGAAATTTCAGGCAACCAGGTCGATGTCTGTCCCGCTCCGGTTGGCCGTGCCCTTGGCCGGCTAAGAAGCTTGGACGGAGTTCGAGATTGAGGGCGGCCGCTCACCGTCTGTGGAACTGCCGGCCACAGCGAGCAAAGCAGCCGCCTGCGATACTTTTCGTCGCCCATGATCGACGCATGGCACCAATCATGAAACCTCCCGCCCGCCTTGCTGCGCAGGCTAACTCCGCCCTGCGCTGGCGCGGTCCTGACTGCCCTCACCACGACTCGGCGGAGCGCTGGACAAGTTCCGGCGGTTGACCCCTATTTGGCGGCTCTTATCTGATCGGACCTTGTAACCGCGCGGTAACCGCGGCCGTCTCTGACCCGCGTGCCCGACCTTAGAGATAGGTGACATTTCGTTCCGGAGACATGGGTGACACTTTTCGCGTTCGTGAGGACTGCGGGAGGTGTCGATGCCGTGGACAGAGACCTCCGTGATGGAAGAGCGCCTTCGTTTTGTCGCCCGGTTTAGGAAACAGGGAGATCGCCTGACTGCTCAGCCCGTCAGTAGGAAAATTGGTGCCGCAAGAGGGATTCGAACCCCCGACCCCCGCTTTACGAAAGCGGTGCTCTACCAGCTGAGCTATTGCGGCATAGGACCCTACTAAGGCCCTACTAACTTCCTCGTCGTCGTGTCAACTCATTGACTTTCTTTCGTTTTCAGCGATTGACCCGCTAATTACGAATGAGGTGCTCTACCAGCTGAGCTATTGCGGCTTTCGAGGGCCCCTGCCGGGCCTCTTGACGCCCCGGCGCGCCGTTCGCGAAGCGGCGTCGGGGCCCGGCGACTGGAGACGGCCTCATACCTGCAAGGTCGCCGCTTTGCAAGGCAATCCGCGTCAGGCGAGCGGGCGTCCGGCCTCGGGTGCGAGCGCGTCGGTCGATCGGCTACCGGAAAAGTCCTCGACGGGCAGGCTTGTCGTTCTCCGCGCCTGGGTCGTCGGGGGCGTGCTCGACGGGGAAGATCACGGGCGCCGGCTCGTAATTCTTCGTCGGAGCGCCGTCGGGCTTGGCGGCGGGCTCGGCGACCGGCTCGACCAAGGTCAGGGTCGGTTTCGCGACCTCGCGCTCCTGCCCCGGAAGAGGGGCCTCGGCGGGCGGCGAGATCGGCCCTTCTCCGGCTTCCGCCGTTTGCGGCTCGGCTCGCTGGCTTCCGCGGCAGCCGCAGGCAGCGGCGTCTCGGCCGGTTCCGGCTCAGGCTCCGGCTCGCGGGCGGGCTCCTCCGGAGCGGGCGCTGCGGCGATGACCCGCGTTTCGTCGTCGAGATCGGCCGTGACGTCGTCGTGCCGGTGAAGTTCGGGCGCGACCAGCACGTCGGGCGGCGCTTCCCACCTGAACGCGTCGAGACGACCCGTCACGGGCGAGATCGGCTGCCAGTGGTCCGAGACGATCCCATCGGCAATCCAGGCGGGATCGCGCGGGGCGCGGGCCGCCCGGGCGAGCCATTCCCGGCCATGCCCGGTGGTGCCGTGCTCGGCCTGCTCGAGATCCGACATCAGGAGGCAGATCCGCATCGTCGGGCGATCCGCGAGGAGCGGCTCGAGGGCCATGCGGGCACGCGCGAACTCGCGCGCATCCATGGCGGCGCGCGCCAGCGTCAGGCGCCCCTCGGCGTCGTGCTTGGAGATTCGCAGTAGCGTCTCTGCGCGCCTCAGGCGATCGAGCGCCGAGTCGCCGCTGCGGAGGTTGAGGTAGACCTCGGCGAGATCGGGATGCGGCTGGCTCTTCCATGCCGTCTCGATGATTCGGGCGGCGCGGCGCAGGTCGCCGCGCTGCGCGAGAAGGCGCCCCGCGAGGGCCGCCGCGGGGACGAGGTCCGGCGCGAGCTTGACGGCCTCCTGTGCGCTCGAAAGCGCGCCGTCCGGGTCGCGCTCGACCCGGTCGAGCGCGTCGGCGGCGAGCAGCACGGCCCGATGGCGCTTGGTGGTGGACTTGTCGGCGAGCCCGATCGAGGCCCGGCGGTCGATCGCCGCGAGGGCGCCGCGCCAATCGTGCGCGGCGCAATGCGCCTCGAGCACCGCATCGCTCGCCCACGACGCGGCGGGCGCCAAGCGCACCGCTTCGACCGCATACTGCGCCGCGGCCGCAAGGTCGCCGCGGCGGCGGGCCTCGACGAAGAGTCCGCGCAACCCGAGCACGCGCGTGTCCTCGTCGTCCATCATGCGCGAGAACGCCGCCTCCGCGGCCGCGCGGTTGCCCGAAACCTGAGCGGCCTGCGCCTTGAGGAGCAGGGTCAGCGGCTCGTTTCCGAGGAGACGCTCGGCCTCGTTGGCGTTCCGCCGGGCCGCGATCGCGTCGCCTGCTCCGACCGCCACCATCCCGCGGGAGATCGCCGTGTAGCCGCGCGCCCGCCGGCGCGCCTTCGTGGCGAAGTTCATCCGAGACGGGAGATGCAGCAGCGCATTGACCGCCGACCACAGGACCGCGAGCGCGAGCGCGACGCCGACGAGCGCCACCGCGGCGACGGCGACCGTGGTCTGGACCTGGTAGCCCCCGAAGGTGACCGAAACCGAGCCGGGCCGGTCCGCGAGCCACACGGCCGCAACCGCCGCCACGCAGAGAAGGCCGACGAAGACGAGGGCGCGCCACATACCGTATTGTCTCCTTATCGCGTCGCCTGGTTGAGCGCGGCGACCGCCTCGGCCGCCACGCTGCGGGCGGCCGCCTCGGCCTCCGCCCGCTGCTTGAGCTGTTGCCCCCACTCGCCCGAGGCCTGCCGCGCGGCGTCCGGAAGCGACTCCCAGGCCGCGGCGGCGTCGCTGATCGACCCGCGGGCGAGGGCGTCCTCGATCCGCACGACCGTCGCCGGAACGCCGGTCTCGCCCGGCTCGTTGACGGCGCGGACCGTCACGACCTTGTCGGCCATGCGCAGCAGCCGGTCGGTCCAGTCCTCGGAGCCCTGCCGCGCCTCGCGCCTCAGGCGCTCGCTGATCGGCCTGAAGCCCTGGGCAAGGGCGGCCGCGCTCGGAGCGCCGCCTTCGGCGTAGGCCTCGAGCGGCGCGAGCTTGCCCGCCTCCGGGGTGAAGCGGCGCAACCCGGCGAGCACGTCCGCATAGGGTGCGCCTTCCCGCAGCGCATCGTGGAGCCGCTCGGCGAGCACGACGCGGGTGCCCGCGCGGGTCGCGTCGGAACCGCCTTCGGCGACCTGCCGGCTCAGCGCCGCGAGGCGCTGCTCGAGCTCGCCCAGTCGGCGCTCCAAGGGCTGCGTGGCCGTCCCGAGTCCGCTGTTCCAGCTCGCTCAACCGGCGCTCCACGGTCTGCGTCGCCGCCGCGACGCGCTGATCCTGCTCGCCAAGCCGGCGCTCGAGGGCCTGCGTGGCGCCGCTCGCGGCCTGCACGTCCTGGCGCAGCTGCGCTTCGAGCGAGCCCAGGCGGTTCGAGAGGTCCGATACGGCCGTGTTGTCCTGGGGCGATGCAGGGCCGGCCGGCCGGTTGACCGCCTCCTCGGCGCGCGCGGCGCTCCGCTCGGCCAGAGCCTGCGCCGCCTCGACGCGCCGGGAGAGCCCCGCTTGAGCGGTCTCGAGGGACCCGAGGCGCGTGTCGAGCGAGCGCACGCTCTCTTGTGGCGCCAGATTTCCGAGTTGCTGCTCGATCTGGCCCAGGCGCGGGTCCGGCTGAGCCTGCGTGCTCCGCCAGGTCTGGAGCCCGTAGAGGAGCCCCGCTCCGACAAGTCCGCCGATCAGGCCCGACGCCGCAAGCGCTCCGATCGGCGTCTTGCGGCGGGGTTCGTCGCGTTGCGCTCCGATCGCGGCATCGGTTGGGGCTCCGGTCGCCGCAGAGGCGAGATCGAGCGAGTCGCGCGTTACCGCCGGCGCGCCGCTCTCGGGATCCGGCGGCGCCGCGCGTGCTTCTTCGGATTCGGGCAGCGTTTCACGCTCGTTGCGATCCGGCTCGGGCATCGGGCTCTCCGCCGCCGCAGCTCGAGCGGTCTCGCCGGCGGCGGCGTCCGCGTTCGCGGTCTCCGCGTTTGGCGCGGCGGACTCCGGCGCCTCGACGCCCTCGAGGTCGCGCTCGGCCGACTCCCGGTCTGCGGGATCGACCTCTGTCGCCTGGAGGTCGATCGTCGGCGGCACGCGAGACGGGCCGGTACGGCGGGATCGACGACGGTTGGGATCGGATGGATCGGGCACGAGGCACTCGCTAGGGGACGAATAGAGCAAGCTTGGGCGCGGCGTTTCGTTCCGTCATTAGACCACGATCGCCGCAACGGCGACCCTCCTCAACGCGACGGTCCGTCGAGGAGAGCGACCAGGCTCGTCTCGTTCGGCTCCGGCGCCACGACGGTTTCCGCGCCGACCGCCGCGAGCGGCGCCGCCACGTCGGCCGAAAGGCAGAGATGCGCGACGGAGTGCAAAGCCGGTACGAGACCCTCCCGTTCGGCGAGGCCGATGAGAAGCTCCGCGCTCCGCCGGGAGAAATGGAGCACCGCGTCGATATGGCGAGCCCGCAGGGCCGCTGCGATCTCCGCGGGGAGATGCGGCGCCGGCCGCGCCGCATAGCACTCCCACGCGACGACTCGAAAGCCGGCCGCCGCGAGCGAAGCGCCGGGCTCCGTCTTGCGCTCGCGCGCGGTGGCGTGCAGGAGCGTGGCGGGGGGCGGCATCGCCGCCGCGATCAGCCGCGAAAGACCGAGCGCGTCGGCGTTCGCCTGCCGCACGTCTTCGAATCCGGCCGCCCGTGCGGCGGCGGCGGTCCGCGCCCCGACCGCGAAAGCGGGTCGATCGCGCGCCGAGAGACCGGCGAGCATCGGCACCGCATGAGCGCTCGTGAGGACGAGCGCATCCCAGGGCTCCTGCGGCGCAGGCGCTCCGGTCGGCGCGATGGCGATGACCGGCGCGACGACGGCCACGTGGCCTCGGGCGGCCAGCCGCCTCGCGGTACGCTCCGCGTCGGCCCTCGCGCGCGTGACGAGAACCTGCATCAGGCGTGCAAGAAATCGGCGGGCAGGCGCGCCCGCAGGTCGAGTCCGGCCTCCCGCCCGAGCGCCGCCGCATCCGCGGCTGCCCCGCGGCGCGCGACCTCGCGGCTCTCGGAGCCGTCCGGGCGCAGCACGAGGCCGCGGAACTCGATCCCGTCGGCGGTCAGGCGCGCATGGCCCGCGATCGGCGTACGACAGGAGCCGTCGAGGACGGTCAGGAACGCGCGCTCGGCCGCAAGCGCGACGCCGGTTGCGGCGTCGAGAATGGGCGCGACCGCGGTTTTCAGCCGCTCGTCCCCGGTGCGGGTCGCGATCGCGATGGCGCCTTGGCCGACCGCGGGGAGGAAGTCGTCGAGGTCGAGCACCGCGGTCACGTGCTCGGTGAGGCCGAGCCGCCGCAGGCCCGCCAGGGCGAGGAGCGTCGCGTCGACCTCGCCGTTCTCGAGCTTCGCCAGCCGGGTGCCGACGTTGCCGCGCAAAAGCCTGACGCGCAGATCCGGGCGCAGTCGCCGCACCTGCGCCTGCCGGCGCAGGGAGGCGGAGCCTACGACAGCCCCGTCGGGCAGGTCGCGAAGACGGTCGGCGCGACGGCTGATGAAGGCGTCGCGCACATCCTCCCGCGGGAGATAGCCCGCGATCGCGATGCCCTCCGGCAGCGCCGTGGGAAGGTCCTTGGCGGAATGGACCGCGATGTCGATCGCGCCCTCGAGGAGCGCGATGTCGAGCTCCCTCGTGAAGAGGCCCTTGCCGCCGGCCTCGGAGAGCGGCCGGTCCTGGATCGCATCCCCGGTCGTCTTGATGAGGCTGAGCGGGATGCGTTCGATCGGCCAGCCGAGCGCGAGCGCGAGCCGATCCTGCGTCTCGTGCGCCTGGGCGAGCGCGAGCGGGCTTCCCCGTGTGCCGATGACGAGGGTGGATGGATCCGCCATTCCGTTCTCCCGTTCCCTTCTGCTCGGCGGCCTCGGCCGCCGCGGCAGGTGCCGTGCGGGCGCGTTCGGGGCTCGAACGGGCATTTGCTTGCGCGGCGGCGCGGACTATAGGGGGAGGAGGCCCGCGCGGTGAAGTCCGGGCGGCTGGTCGCGGTCACGCCTCGTCGGGGTGGCGCCCGACGTGCGTTTCACACCGGCCCTTGATGGTGACGCCCTGATGCGTGTGCTCGGGATCGAGACGACCTGCGACGAGACCGCGGCCTCGGTGGTGGCCGCCGGTCATGACGGACGTGGCGAGGTCCTGTCCAACGAGGTTCTGAGCCAGATCGCGGAGCATGCCGCCTATGGCGGCGTGGTGCCGGAGATCGCGGCGCGGGCTCATGTCGAGGTCGTGGACCGGCTGGTCGCGCGGGCGCTGAAGAACGCCGGCACCTCGATCCGCGACATCGACGGGATCGCCGCCGCCGCCGGCCCTGGCCTGATCGGCGGCGTGCTGATCGGGCTCACCACCGCAAAGGCGCTCTCGCTCGTGAGCCGCAAACCGCTGCTCGCCGTCAACCATCTCGAGGCCCATGCCCTCACGGCGCGCCTCACGGACGGGATCGGGTTTCCCTACCTCCTCCTCCTCGCCTCCGGGGGTCACACCCAGCTCGTGGCCGTCAGGGGGGTCGGCGATTACGCGCGCCTCGGCACCACGATCGACGATGCCATCGGCGAGGCCTTCGACAAGGTCGCGAAGCTCCTCGGCCTGCCGTATCCCGGCGGACCGCACGTCGAGCGCGAAGCCGCCCACGGCAATCCGGAACGCTTCGCGCTGCCGCGCCCGCTGCAGGGCCGGCCCGAGCCGGACTTCTCGCTGTCCGGCCTCAAGACCGCCCTGCGGCTCGAAGCCGAGCGGATCGCGCCGCTCGCGCAGGGCGACGTCGCCGACTTGTGCGCAAGCTTTCAGGCCGCGATCGTCGACGTCGTCGTCGACCGGACGCGCATGGGGCTGCGCGCCTTCGGCAAGATCGCGGGCCATCCGACAGCGCTCGTGGTCGCGGGCGGGGTCGCGGCCAACCAGGCGGTGCGCGCGGCGCTGCAACGGCTCGCCATCGAGGCGGGGCTTCGATTGGTGGCGCCTCCCTTGCCGCTGTGCGGCGACAATGGCGCCATCGTGGCCTGGGCCGGGATCGAACGCCTGCGCGTCGGCCTCGTCGACGACCTCACCGCCCCGGCGCGCGCCCGCTGGCCGCTCGATTCGAGCCGCGACGAGGCGGGAGCGAAGGCGTGAGCGCCGCCGCGCGTGCGCCGCTGCGTCCATGCCCGGCCGAAATCCGCACGGAGCGGCTGATCCTGCGCCGCTGGCGCGAGGACGACTTCGCGCCTCATGCGCGCCTGTCGGGCGACCCGCACGTCATGCGCTACTTCCATCGGACTCGCAGCCTCGACGAGGGCGTCGCGGAGGGACGCTGGCTCGCGGAACGCTTCGAGCACGACGGGCTCGGGCCCTGGGCCGTCGAGGCGCCGCGGGTCGCGCGCTTCCTGGGGTTCGTGGGCTGTTGGCGGACACGCCGGGAGATGCCCTTCACCCCGGCCGTTGAGATCGGCTGGCGCCTCGATGCGCCCTACTGGGGATCCGGCTATGCCGCGGAGGCCGCGCGGGCGGCTCTCGCCGACGTCTTTCGGCGCACCGATCTCCCGGAAGTCGTCGCCTACACGGCGCGCCAGAACGCGCCCTCGCGGCGCGTGATGGAGAAGCTCGGCATGACGCATGATCCCGCGGAGGATTTCCCGCATCCCGCGGTCCCGTTGGACCACCCCTTGCGCATGAGCGTGCTCTATCGCCTCCCGCGGCACGCCTTCCAGGTGTCGACATGATCCCGGCGCCGGTCGAGATCCGCACGGAGCGGCTGGTCCTGCGCCGCTGGCGCGAGGCGGATCTCGCGCCTTACGCGGCCCTGCAGTCCGATCCCCGCGTGCGGCGGTTCTTCGAGCGTCCCCTGACGGTCGGCGAGGCCTTCGAGGACGGGCGCCGGCACGCGGAGGGATTCGACCGCAACGGCTTCGATCTCTGGGTGCTGGAACGCCCGGGCGAGGCCCCCTTCCTCGGCGTCACGGGAGTGCGTCGCATCGAGCGCGCGATGCCCTTCAGCCCGCTCGTCGACGTCGGCTGGCTCTTTCTCCCGGCCTTCTGGGGCCGCGGCTTCGCCACGGAGGCCGCCCGCGCGGCCCTGCACGACGCCTTCACCCGGGCGGATCTCGACGAGGTCGTGGCCTACACGTCCCGGCTCAATGAGTCGTCACAGGGGGTCATGCGGCGCCTCGGCATGGTTCGGAACCCGGCCGACGACTTCGACCACCCCTCGCAGCCGGAGACCAGTCCCGTCCGCCGCCAGGTGCTCTACCGCCTCACCCGCGAGGCGTTCTTTCGCGCCGCCGCGGCGGGGAGGCCCCGCCCGTGAGCGTGATCGGGATCGTCGGTGCGGGGGCATGGGGCACGGCGCTCGCGAACGTCGCGGCGTCCGCCGGCCATGCCGTGCCGCTTTGGACGCGCGACCCCGCGCAAGCCGCACGGATCGCCGAGGACCGCACCAATCCGCGCTTCCTGCCCGGGATCGATCTCAATCGGCGGATCGCCCCGACCGCGGACCTTCGACGATCTCGCCGCGGCCGGGGCGGTTCTCCTCGTGACCCCGGCGCAGACCACGCGGGAGCTCACCACGGCCCTCGCGTCCGTCCTGCCGGATTCGACGCCGCTGATCCTTTGCGCCAAGGGCCTGGAACGGGACTCGAACCTGTTTCTCAGCGACGTGGTGCGGGAACTCCGGCCGCGAGCGCCCGTCGCGGTGCTGTCGGGGCCGAGCTTCGCCAAGGACGTCGCGCAGGGGCTCCCGACCGCGGTGACCCTCGCGTGCCGCGACCCGGATCTCGCGCGGGACCTTGCGAGCGCCCTGTCGGGTCCGACCCTGCGGGTCTACCACCGCACCGACGTGCGCGGCGTCGAAATCGGCGGCGCCGCCAAGAACGTTCTCGCGATCGCGTGCGGCGCGGTGATCGGGCGCGGTCTCGGCGAGAGCGCCAGGGCCGCCCTGATGGCGCGTGGCTTCGCCGAGCTCGTGCGCTTCGCCGAGAGTCACGGGGCGGAGCGCGATACGCTGATGGGACTGTCGGGTCTCGGCGATGTGGTTCTCACCTGCTGCTCGACGCAATCCCGCAACTTCGCCTTCGGGGAACGCCTCGGCCGCGGCGTGCCGGCCCGCGAGGCGGCCGCAGGCAAGCTCGTGGAGGGTGCGCTCACCGCGCCGGTCCTCGCCGCCATGGCGCGGCGCCAGCGGATCGACATGCCCGTCGCGGCGGCGATCGACGCCGTGATGGCGGGCGCTCTCAGCCTCGACCAGGCGATCGATCGGCTCATGCAGCGTCCGCTCAAGTCCGAACAGTGAGGTCGTCCGTGGCGTATTGGCTCTTCAAATCCGAACCGTCCGCGTGGTCCTGGGCCGACCAGGTCAGGGCCGGCCCGAAAGGCACGAGCTGGAACGGGATCCGCAATCACGCCGCCAAGCAGAACCTGATGGCGATGAAGCGGGGCGACCGGGGGTTCTTCTACCACTCGAACGAGGGCAAGGCGGTCGTCGGCCTCGTCGAGGTGGTGCGGGAATACTACCCCGATCCGAGCGACGAGAGCGGCCGGTTCGGCATGGTGGACGTCAGGGCCGTCGAGGCGCTGCCGAAACCCGTGACGCTTGAAGCCATCAAGGCCGAGCCGCGGCTGAGCGAGATGGCGCTCGTCAAGCACCCGCGCCTCTCCGTCCAACCCGTCACCGCCGAGGAATGGCGGGTGGTCCGGAGGATGGGCGGCCTCTGAGGCCCTCGGCACGCACGGTCTCTTCCGTCGGGCGCTCCCCGTTGAAACGATGTTGCGCCTGCGGCTGCCGCCGATCTATGGTCGCAGACAGTGCCGCGGATGTGGCTTCCATTTATGAGGGACCGCATGGTTTTCGCCGGGATCAACTATCTCGCCGTCCTCGTAGCCGCGGTCGGGGGCTGGCTTCTGGGCGCCGCCTGGTACGCCTTGTTGGGAAATACATGGATGGCGGCTGTGGGGAAGACCAAGGCCGACCTCGTTGGCCCTTCGGGCAAGCACTCGCCGATTCCCTTTGTCCTGTCCTTTGTGGCTCTCGTCGTGATGGCGGCGGTTCTCGCGGAATTCATCAGCTACCTCGGGCCGGCGACCACACAGGAAGGCATTACCGTCGGCTTCCTGGCGTGGCTTGGCTTCGTGATCACCAGCATGGGAGTCAATCACGCCTTCACGAGCCAAAAGCCGGCGCTGACCGCCATCGACGGCGGCCACTGGCTCGCCGTTCTCCTGCTTCAGGGCGCGGTGATCGGGGCCTTCGGGAGCTGAAAGCCCGCGACTCGGCGCAAAACCACCAAAGACCGGTGGCGCACCGCTTGCCGCGGCCACCGTCCCTTCCCTAAAACCTTCCCTAGCGAGCCCCGCAGCGCGGCGGGGCCCTCGGGAGAAACGCCATGCAAGAGAAGATCTACGAGGTTCCGTCCGACTGGACTCGGCGCGCCTATCTCGATGAGGCGGCCTATCGGTCCCAGTACAAGGCATCGGTGGAGAATCCGCAGGCGTTCTGGGCCGAGGAGGGCAAGCGGATCCACTGGTTCAAGCCGTTCTCGCGGGTGAAGAGCGCCAGTTTCGGCCCGGGCGAGGTGTTCATCCGCTGGTTCGAGGACGGCACCACGAACGTCGCCTACAACTGCATCGACCGGCATCTCGCCGCCCGCGGAGACCAGGTGGCGATCATTTGGGAGGGCGACGACCCGGCGGAATCGAAGAAGATCACTTACCGCGAGCTCCACGCGGAGGTCTGCCGCATGGCCAATATCATGCGCAACCGCGGCGTCGGGCGGGGCGACCGGGTGACGATCTATCTCCCGATGATCCCGGAGGCCGCCTACGCGATGCTCGCCTGCGCGCGGCTCGGTGCCATTCACTCCGTGGTGTTCGGCGGCTTCTCGCCGGATTCGCTCGCGAGCCGCATCGAGGACGCGAAGTCGGCCTTCGTGGTCACGGCCGACGAGGGCCTGCGCGGCGGGCGCAAGGTTCCCCTCAAGGCCAACGTGGATGCGGCCGTCGACCGGGCCGGCGGGGTGGACCACGTGCTGGTCGTTCGACGCACCGGCACGCCGGTGAACATGGTCCCGGGGCGCGACGTCTACTACCACGAGGCGGCCGCGCAGGTGACGGACGAGTGTCCCGCTGAGGAAATGAACGCGGAGGACCCGCTCTTCATCCTCTACACCTCGGGCTCGACCGGCACCCCGAAGGGCGTCGTCCACACGACGGCCGGCTATCTCGTTTGGGCCTCGTACACGCATCAATACGTGTTCGACTACCACGACGGCGACATCTACTGGTGCACCGCGGACGTCGGCTGGGTGACGGGCCACTCCTACATCCTCTACGGTCCGCTCGCGAACGGCGCCACCACGCTCATGTTCGAGGGCGTGCCGACCTATCCGACGATCTCCCGCTTCTGGGAGGTGGTCGACAAGCACCACGTCAACATCTTCTACACCGCGCCGACGGCAATCCGCTCCCTCATGGGGGCCGGCGAGGAGCCGGTGAAGAAAGCCTCCCGCAAGACCCTTCGGCTTTTGGGCTCGGTCGGCGAGCCCATCAACCCCGAGGCGTGGGAATGGTACCACCGGGTCGTCGGCGACCGGCGCTGCCCGGTCGTGGACACCTGGTGGCAGACCGAGACCGGCGGCATCCTGATCTCGCCCTTGCCGGGGGCGACCCGGCTCAAGCCCGGGTCCGCCACGCTGCCGCTGCCCGGCGTGCAGCCGCAGGTCGTCGATGCGGAGGGAAAGGTTCTGGAAGGTGCCTGCGAGGGCAATCTCGTCATCGCCGATTCCTGGCCGGGCCAGATGCGCACGGTCTTCGGCGACCACGAGCGCTTCGTCCAGACCTACTTCTCGACGTACCCCGGAAAATACTTCACCGGCGACGGCTGCCGCCGGGATGCCGACGGCTATTACTGGATCACGGGCCGCGTCGACGACGTCATCAACGTCTCGGGGCACCGCATGGGAACCGCGGAGGTGGAGTCCGCGCTTGTCGCCCACCCGAAGGTCTCCGAAGCCGCCGTCGTCGGCTACCCGCACGACATCAAGGGTCAGGGCATCTACGCCTACGTGACGCTCATGGCCGGCGAGGAGCCGAGCGAGGAGCTGCGCAAGGAGCTCGTCGCCTGGGTGCGCAAGGAGATCGGGCCGATCGCTTCGCCCGACCTGATCCAGTTCGCGCCGGGCCTGCCCAAGACCCGCTCCGGCAAGATCATGCGGCGGATCCTGCGCAAGATCGCCGAGGACGAGTTCGGAAGTCTCGGCGACACCTCGACGCTCGCGGATCCGGCGGTCGTGGACGACCTGATCGGCAATCGTCAGAACCGACGCGCGACGGCCGCGTAGGCGATCGGCGTCGCCGACGCCTCAAATCCCCTCCGCGCACGGGACAGCGGCCGCCGCGGGTCGAACGGGGGGCACCGAAAGTGCAGGCGATCGCTCGGGGTGCGGGCGTGCGGGACGGCGCTCCGAGCAGGGCAGGGGACAAGCCGGCGCTTGCCGCTTCGCGGGGGCGGGCGTAACCATGGCGGACAGGAGCCGTCATGAACCTCAAGCGTTTGTTCACCCAACACCCGCACGCCGTCGGCGAATCCTACCTCGAGCACATGAAGGTGGCGCTCGCGTTCGCGGGGCCGCTCGCCGGGGCGGCGCTCGCGGCGCTCGTCCATGCGTTCCTGCCGTTCCTGTTCGCGACGGCCGCGAGCGGAACCGTGAAGCGGCTTCATGTCCGTATGGTAAACCGGGTCCCGAAGGCGCCGCTCCACGAGGCTCCCGCGGGCCCGGCGAACGGCATGCCGGCTTGGGACCCGGTGATCTGACGGAGAGCCGGCGTCCGATCCGTCGAGTCGAGTTCTCGTGATCAAGAACACTACGGAACCTTAAGCATAGGGCCTGCGTATACTTCCTGCAAAGCTTACGCGGGAAGTCTCCATGAGTGTTCGATTCGTCCTCGCTGCCGCCCTCGTGATGGGCGGTTCCGGCCTGGCACAGGCGCGCGAGATCGTGCCCTTCGATGCCGGCGTCGAGCCCGGCACGGTGGTGATCCGCACGCAGGAACGGCGGCTGTACTACGTGCGCGGTGACGGCACTGCGCTGCGCTACCGGGTGGCGGTCGGACGGCGCGGCAAGCAGTGGTACGGCGATGCCGCGATCGCGGGCAAATACGTGCGGCCGGCCTGGTCGCCGCCGGACGAGGTGAGGCGGGACAATCCGAAGCTTCCCGACGTGGTCCCGAGCGGTTCGCCGAGCAACCCGATGGGGGCGGCCGCGCTCGTGCTCACCCGCGACGAATACGCGATCCACGGCACCAACCAGCCGAGCTCGATCGGAACCTTCGCGTCCTACGGCTGCATCCGCATGCTCAACGAGGACGTGATGGACCTGTATCAACGCGTGACCGTGGGCACGCGCGTGATGGTGACGCGCTGACTCGCTGTCCCGGACGCGGCGGCTGTCCGGAGATCTGGGTCATCGAAGGGGCGTTCCCCCGACATGGGCGCGCACGTCGGACGCGCCACCCTGATCCGGCATCGCGCTTCCTCCACGTGGACCGAGGATGGCGGCCAGCGCACCGGGGAGATCGGGGTATCGGAACGCGAAGCCGCTCGCGACGGCTTTTCGGGGCTCCACCCGCTGGCCGCCGAGCAGCAGCTCGTCCGCGAAGTCGCCCAAGGGTGCCAGGAGCAGGCGAGGGACGCGCAGGAACGCCGGGCGGCGCAGCGCGGCGCCAAGCACCCTGGCAAAGTCGTTGTTCCGCACGGGCTCCGGCGCCGTCGCGTTCACGGCACCCTCGAGCCGAGGCTCTGCGATGACGTGGACGATGAGCCGGACGAGGTCGTCCCGCTCGATCCAGGACATCCACTGCCGCCCGCTGCCCAAGGGACCGCCGAGACCGAATTCGAAGGGCGAGAGCAGGCGCGACAGCAGTCCGCCTTCGATCCCGAGCACGATTCCGATCCTCAGCCGAACCACCCGCACGCCGAGCGCCGATGCGGACGAGGCCGCGCGCTCCCAGGCCGCGCAAACGCGGCGGCTGAAGCAGGACGTCCCATCCTGGTTTTCGTCGAGCACCTCGTCTCCGCGCAGGCCGTACCAGCCGATCGCGGAGCCGTTCACGAGAACCGCGGGGGGACGCTCCAGCCGCGCCATCAGGCGCAGGACCTCGCGCGTGGTGCGCAGCCGCGAGCTGAGCGCCTTCCGGCGCTTGGCGCGTGTCCACAAGCCGTCGCCGATCGGCTCGCCCGCCAGATTGACGACCGCGTCGACGCGGGTCGCGCTCGGAATCTGATCGAGGCTCGTGACCAGCCAATAGGGTGGTTGGAGGACCGCGCTGGCCCTGGCGGGGTCCCGCACTAAGGCGACGACGTGGTGTCCGGCCGCCGCGAGAGCTCCGGCCAGGCGCGTGCCGATGAACCCGGTGGCTCCGGTGATCAGGACCGTCCGACGCTCCGGGAGCGCCCCCGCGAGATCCGCGGCAGGGCCCGGCGTCAAGTGCGCAGCACGTTTGGCGGCATAGAAGTCCCGCGCGCCGAAGAGCGCCACGCCGCCCGCCGCAAGGGCAGCCATCAGGCTCCACAGGCCATGAAAGGTCGGGACCAGATCCGTCGCAAGCCCGGCCCACCCGACCAGAATGGGCAGAAGGAGCGCCAGGACGGCGCCGTAGTTGAGGGTCAGCAGCGTGTGGTTGATCCGCTCGGACGGCGGCAGTCGGCGCGTCAGGTCTTCCTCGACGAAGTCCATCAGGGTGATGGCGACCTCGATCAGCAGCACGACCATGACGAGGATCGCCAACCAGCCATGGACCTCAAGGAACGCGAGGACGAGAAAGAGAAGGCTGTAGAGACCGTTTCGGACGGCGTGCAGCTTGAGCTCGTGCCGCTGCGTGGGCCGCCAGGCGAGCCGTTCCGTGAGCTCATGGTGGTAGAGGGTGTCGAAGGCTCCCATCGCGATCTGGAGCGCGATGAGCACCCAGAGGAGGTCGGAGATCACGGGCGAGCCTCACGGAAGACAGCGGCCTGGCGCATCCACGCTCCGAGCAGCGGATGAGCGATCTCCACGCAGACCTCGAATGACCCGCCGCCCGTTTCCGTATGGGTGACGGTGAGGCGGCCGGGGGTGAGCCCGCTCGGTAGCCGCAGGCGACGGCCGCGGACGTGCAGGACATAACGCTCGCTGCGCAGGACCAACGCCGAGTCCTCGACGCTGGCTGCCAGCGCAATTCCGATGCCGCGGCCGATGTACTCCTCGAGCCCCGTTGGGCCTTGGAAGCGCACCGACGAGCTGACGACCGATGGAAAGCCGCGGCGGCCGAAGCAGACGCGAGTCCAAATCTGACCGCCCGTCGCGATGTCCTCGGTCATGACGACAGCGACGGGCACCGCGGCTTCAAGCCCGAGAGGCAGGCGCATTCCGAGGAGGCTTCCGATGTGCGTCAGCAGGCGCCCGGCAGGAGTGATCGAGACGCTGCTGACCGCGCCGACGTAGACCGCAGTGGCGCCCCCGGCGAGGCTCATCGAGAATCGGTTTCGAATGGCGGGCGGAAGACGTGCCCACGCCGTGTCGGACAGGAGCTCGCGGAACCGATGATCCCGGCCAGGATCGAACTCTTCCCAGTGTCCCTGCGGCGAACGGGGCCTCTCGGCGAGCCTCGTCATGCGGGGCATCTGGGTCCGCGCCCGGCGCAACGGTCGGTGGGGTTGAAGTCCAGCGACAAAGAGCCCTCCTCGGGATCTCGCATCCGCTGCCGCCTGAGAGAAAACCGCCGTCGGTGGGTGCGCTGCGAGCAGCAGACCATCACGAGCGCACCAGGCAATAATCCGCTCGCGGCGACACGAACGGCTTCGCTCGCCGCTGAGCGTTTCGAGCCGGGCATCGACGTGAGCGAGAGTGATGCTTCGGTTATAACATCACAATGATGGTGAGGGGAGCAGACCCTGTCAAGCCACTTTGAAGAACCCCTCTCATGGCGGGGTCGGCCCCTGAGGGGGCGCAACGCACTCGCGTGTGTCAGCATGGACGCGAGTCGCTGGCAGTGCGGACGCCGCGGGTGCCCAGGACGGTCGGCACGACTCAGGCGTAAAGATCCGCTCGCGTCGGCGGCAGCCCGGCCGGGCCGCGCGTGCGCTTCGAGGCCAGGGTCTGGTTGACCCCGACGGTGGCGCGCTCGAAGGCGAGCGAGCAGCCCGCGAGATAGAGGAGCCACATCCGGGTCCTCTCCGGGCCGACCTCCGCCTCCGCCTCGGCCCGGCGCGCGTCGAGCCGCTCCCACCACAGGCGGGTGGTGCGCTGGTAGTGCTCGCGCCAGGCCTCCACGTCGTGGACCTCGAAGCCGTGGCGCTCCAGGTTGGAAATCGACATCCCGAGGTGGTCGAGTTCGCCGCCGGGAAAAATGTACCGGATCAGCGCCCGGTATTCGGGCTTGAGCCGGGCGAAGGCCCGGTCGGTGCGTTTCGCCCGGCGCGCGATGGCGTGGTGGAGGTAGAGCCCGCGCGGGCGCAAGAGCCGGTGCACGGTGCGGAAGTAGGTCGCGTGGTTGCGCAGGCCGATGTGTTCGAACATGCCGATCGAGGCGATCTTGTCGAAGGTGCCTTCGATCCGCGTGTAATCCTTGAGCACCACCTCGACCCGATCCTGAAGCCCGAGCCGTTCGATCTTCTCGCGGGCCAGCGTCGCCTGTTCCTCGGCGAGCGTCACGCCGGTCGCCGCGACGCCGTAATGCTGCGCCGCATGGCAGATGAGCGCGCCCCAGCCGCAGCCGATGTCGAGGAAGCGCTCGCCGGGCTGCAGCCTCAGCTTGCGGCAGATCATGTCGAGCTTGTCGGTCTGAGCCCGGTCGATGTCGCCGTGCCACTCCGTGAAGTAGGCGCAGGTGTAGACCATCGCGTCGTCGAGAAAGAGGCGGTAGAACGCGTTCGACACGTCGTAGTGATAGGCGACGTTGGCCTTGTTGGTGGCCGGGCGTCCGTCCCGCTCGATGCGGTCGCCCGCCACTCCCTCGAGCGGGCGAGGCATCCGCTGGGGCGAGCGCCAGAACGCGGCCGCGACTTTCACCGCTTCGACGCCGAGGCCCTTAAGCCTTCGGCTGATCTTGCCCTGCGGCCGCCGGGCGGCGAGATCGAAGAGTGTGCCGTTCCTCAAGTCCAGGAGACCGGCCACGTGGGCGTTGATCAACGTGTCGAGGGTCGGCCGGCGCACCAGCGCCGAGACGACGCTCTCCGAGCCGATGACGAGGCGCATGGCATCGTCCGGCAGGTCGCGCGGCACGGATGATCCGTCCCAGAGCTCGAATCCGAAGGACAGGTCGAGGGACCGGTGCGCCCGGGTCAGCAGGCCGCGCAAGGACTCGAGCCGTTTCTCCCCGTTCATGATGCGCCCCCCATCGCCGGGGCACCCTCATGTCAGGTTCGCCCGCGCAGGACAACCCGTCCCGCAATCGGCGCAGCGGATCACCTCAGGACCGGCGAACCGGGAGCCGCACATCGCACGAGCGCGGAACGGTCAGAAATCGCTTGCCAGCCCCTTCACTTCCCAGTCGTCGTAGCGCACGGGCTCGAGCCCGCCGCGGCCCTGGTGCTCCTTGACCTTGCCGATCTCGGCCGCGCGGGCGTCGATGGCGGCGCGCCGCTCCGCGGCCTCGGCCAGGGCGCGCTCGGCTTCCGGGGACAACGGTTTTGCTGCCGCGGGCCCGGTCGGATGCTTGCCTGTGGAGGTGTCGACCATGGCTTCCATCGTCATAAAACCCCTGACGCCTCAGGGATCACGTCCGCTTCATGCCGCCGCAGGAGAAAGGCGCCCTCGGTCTTGGGGGAGAGCTGTCCCGTACCCACATTCGCCCCGTTGAGCGGTTCGGCACGGCCCGTGCCCCTTGATGCGAGGTGGAGATCCCGATGAACACCGTCAAGACCGCGATGCTGCTCGCCGGGCTGACCGCCCTGTTCGGAGTCGTCGGCTATCTGCTCGGCGGGGCCAACGGCATGCTGATCGCCCTGGGGCTCGCCGTCGTCACCAACGTCTTTGCATACTGGAACTCCGACAAGCTTGCGCTCGCCGCCCACGGCGCCGTCGAAGTCGACGAGCGGACGGCGCCCGAGCTCGTGTCGATGGTGCGCGATCTCGCGGCCCGAGCCGGCCTGCCGATGCCGAGGGTCTACCTCATCGACAACCCGCAGCCGAACGCCTTCGCGACGGGCCGCAATCCCGAGAATGCGGCGGTTGCGGCCACGACGGGACTGGTGCAGACGCTCTCGTATGACGAACTCGCGGGCGTGATGGCGCACGAGCTGGCCCACATCAAGAACCGCGACACCCTCATCATGACGGTGAGCGCCACGATCGCGGGCGCCATCTCGACGATCGCGCAGTTCGGCTTCCTGTTCGGCGGACGCGGCGAAGACCGGCCGAACCCGCTCGTCCTGATCGGCACCGCGATCCTCGCGCCGCTCGCCGCGATGGTGATCCAGATGGCGATCAGCCGCTCGCGGGAATATGAGGCCGACCGCGCGGGCGCCGCCATCAGCGGACAGCCGCTCGCGCTCGCCTCGGCCCTCGCGCGGATCGCGGGCACGGTGCCCCACATTCCCAACCCCGACGCGGAGCGCTACCCCGCGACGGCGCATCTCTTCATCATCAATCCGCTCACCGGAGGCGGCATGGACAGCCTGTTTTCCACGCATCCCGCGACCGAGAACCGGATTGCGGCGCTCGAAGCGCTGGCGCTGGAGATCGGCGGACACCGCGGCACCGGGCCCGGTTTGCGGCCTGCGACGTCCGGAGACCCCTGGGGCCGCGCGCCTCGACGGGGGCCTTGGGGCTGATCGTGGCGGCGGAGGACGGCGACGGTCTGGGGGCGCGGCGGCTCGCGTGGACGGCGGTTCTCGAGACCTTGAAGCGCCCGGCGCCGCTCGACGACGTTCTCGAGGAACTCGCCGCTGCGCGGACTCTCGAACCCCGGGACGAGGCGCTGGCCCGCGCGATCGCGGTCGTGACCCTTCGGCGCTTCGGCACGATCCGCCACGCCCTCGCGGCACGCGTCGACAAGGGGCTGCCGAAGGATCGGCGCCTCGTCGCGCTCCTCGCGACCGCGGCCGCCCAGGTGCTGTTCCTCGATGTGCCCGATCACGCGGCGGTCGACACCGCCGTGCGCCTGGCACGGGAGGACAGATCGCTCCGTCACGCGAGCGGCCTCGTCAACGCGGTGCTGCGACGCCTCGCGCGGGACCGAGGGGATATCCTCGCCGACGACGATCCGTGGCGCGACACGCCGGAGTGGCTGAAGGCGCGCTGGATCGAGCGATACGGGCCCGAGACCGCGGCCGACATCGCGTCCGCCCATCGCGCCGGCGCCTCCGTCGATGTGTCCGTGAAGGCCGACCCGGGGACCTGGGCGGAGCGCTTGCGCGGCGTCCTCCTCCCGACCGGCAGCGTCCGCCTCCTGGAGCGTACCGCGATTCGCGACCTCCCCGGGTTCGATGCCGGCGCCTGGTGGGTACAGGACGCGGCCGCGGCGCTCCCCGCGAGGCTGCTGCGCGCTCGCCCCGGCGAGCGCATCGCGGATCTTTGTGCTGCCCCCGGGGGCAAGACCGCCCAGCTTGCCGCCGTGGGCGCCGATGTCGTGGCCGTCGACCGGTCGGCGAAGCGCCTCAAGCGGCTGGAGGAAAACATGGCGCGCCTCGGCCTGAGCGCCGCGACGAGGGCGGTCGACGCCGCCGCGTTCGACGAGGGTCCGTTCGACGGGGTTCTCCTCGATGCGCCATGTTCCGCGACCGGCACGCTCAGACGCCATCCGGACGTGGCCTGGACCAAGACCGAGGCCGATCTCGAGAAACTTGCCGGCCTGCAGCGCCGCCTGCTTCACGCCGCGGCACGGCTCGTTCGCCCGGGGGGCCGGCTCGTCTACAGCACGTGTTCGCTCGAGCCCGAGGAGGGGGAGTTTCAGGCGCAGGCCTTCCTCGCCGATCACCCCGACTTCGGCCTCGATCCGGTCGACCCCCGGGAGGTCGCAGGCCGCTCGGATCTCGTCACCGCGTCCGGCCACCTGCGGGTGCTGCCGACCCATCCCGCTCTGCTCGACGGCACCTGCGGCGGGCTCGACGGCTTCTTTGCCGCCCGAATGGTGCGCGTTTCCTGAGCGCGACCCGCTTGCCCACGGGAGCGCCTTGACCAAGTTTTCCTCTTCGATCACCAAAAATTAACCATTCGGCCAGATTTCCCCCGTTAATCTGATTAAGGGGGCCATCGTCGAGGAGTGCGCGTGGATTGGGGGCCGGACCGCTGGCGGCTATATGGGCTCGGCTTGCGCGAGGTCGGGCGCGCAGCGCGTGGCGGGCTCTCCTCGACGGCCTTGACGCTGCGGCCCGGCACGCCCGCGCCGACCCGCCTCCTCTTCGCTCCGCAGGACCTTCGCACCGCCGATCCGACGGTCGCCGGCGATATCTATGCCGGCTTCTTCGTGTTCGACGGGCGCCCTCTCGCCACCTGCGGCCGGTCGCCGTTCGACTTCGTGCCGCCGACCCGCAGCTGGGGCGAGGCACTCTACGGATTCGGCTGGCTGCGTCACCTTCGCGCCGCAGGCACGGCGCTCGCCCAGGTCAATGCCCGGTCCCTCGTCGACGAATTCATCTCGACCGGGAACGGCGACCGCCGGCTCGCCCGGGAGACCCGGGTGGTGGCGCGCCGGCTGATCTCCTTCGTGAGCCAGTCCCCCCTGATCCTCGAGGGCGCGGACCACGCGTTCTATTATCGCTTCCTGAAAGCGATCGGGCGGTCGGTGCGCGACCTCGAGCGCGACGTGCGCGCCCATGCGCTGCCGGATCGCCGCCTGCTGGCGGCGATCGCGCTCTGCTATGCGGGCCTTTGCTCCGAAGGTCTCGAGAGATCGCTCGGGCGGGCGACCCGCCTGCTGGCGCGCGAGCTCGATCGCCAGATCCTGGCCGACGGAGGCCATGCCAGCCGCAACCCCCGCCTCCTGATCGAGCTCCTGTTCGATCTGCTGCCGCTTCGCCAGATGTACGCCAGCCGCGAGGTCGATACGCCCGAGCCTCTGCTCCACGCCATCGACCGCATGCTGCCGATGCTGCGCCTGTTCCGGCACGGCGACGGCACCTTGTCGCATTTCAACGGCATGGGCGTGACCGCCGCCGACCAGCTCGCGACGCTTCTCACCTACGACGACATGCGCAGCCAACCGATTCACCACGCTCCGCATTCCGGCTACGAGCGGCTCGAGGCCGGCAAGACGCTGCTCGTCGCAGATGTCGGCGGCCCGCCCCCGGTCGCCCTGTCGGCCGAAGCCGGGGCGAGCTGCCTGTCCTTCGAGTTCTCGAGCGGTCCCCAGCGCATCATCGTGAATTGCGGCGTCCCGCGCAGTGCCGACTCGGCCGTGCTCCTCGCCGCCCGCTCGACGGCGGCTCATTCGACCGGCTCGGTCGGCGACAGATCCTCCTGCCGCTTCCTGGTCCGCCAGGGCTGGTGGTTCGAACGGCTCCTGGCCGCCTGGCTTCTCCGCCGGCTCGGGCCCGTGGCGCTCACCGGGCCGTCCCGGGTCCATGCCGAGCGGAACGAGCGCGACCAGGTCCAGACCCTCGACGCGAGCCACGACGGCTACCGGGCACGGCTCGGCATCGTGCACCAGCGTCGATGGCGGATGTCGGCGGAGGGGCAGTGGCTCGAGGGCGAGGACATCTTCCTCCGCGACGGCGACGCGCACGAGGGAGCCGAGGCGGTCGTCCGGTTCCATCTCGCGCCGGGGATCAAGGCCAGCCGCGTCCAGGGCGGGCGGGCGGTGATGCTCGTGCTCCCCAATCGGGAGGCTTGGCAGTTCGAGGTCGATCACGGCCAGGCCCAGCTCGAGGACAGCGTGTTCTTTTCGGCCACGAACGGCACGCGCCGGACCGAGCAGATCGTCCTCGCGGCAAGGACAGCCGAGACGCCGAACCTGCGGTGGCGCTTCGTGCGTCTCGCACGGCCTTCGGAGAGCGCGGCCCGGGAAAGCGAAAGGACGCCGGAGCTGCTTTAGCGCACACGTGACCGCCCGGCGGCCCGCGCGATGCGCCAGCTCCCGCGGGCGGGCCGGGCGAATGGGCTTGGTTCCGTTGGGCGATCATTCATGATATCGCGCCGCACTCCCGCACTGGAGCGGCCCATGCCGAGCGATCTGAAGCGCGTGAGCCGCGCCCTTCTCTCCGTGTCCGACAAGACGGGGCTCCTGGACTTCGCCCGCGCCCTGCACGGACGCGGCATCGAGCTCGTCTCGACGGGCGGCACGAGCCGCGCGCTCTCGGATGCCGGTCTCCCTGTTCGCGACGTAAGCGATCTCACGGGGTTTCCCGAGATGATGGACGGGCGCGTCAAGACGCTCCACCCGGCGGTCCATGGCGGCCTCCTCGCGAGCCGCTCCAATCCCGAGCACCAGGCCGCGATGCTCGCGCACGGCATCCCGCCGATCGACCTCCTGGTCGTGAACCTCTATCCGTTCGAAGCCACGGTCGCGGCGGGAGGGACCTTCGAGGCGTGCATCGACAACATCGACATCGGCGGCCCGGCGATGATCAGGGCGGCCGCCAAGAACCACGCGGACGTGGCGGTCGTGGTCGACGGCGCGGATTACGCGGCGATCCTTGCCGACCTCGATGCCCATCAAGGGGCCTTGACGCTGAGCCTGCGCCGCAGTTTGGCCCTGAAGGCCTTCGCGCGCACGGCTTCGTACGATGCGGCGATCTCGAACTATCTCGCGGAGGAGTTCGCAGAGCCGACGCCCCCGATTCCGGGCACTCGGCGGCACGCTCGCGGCGGTGATGCGATACGGCGAGAATCCCCATCAGTCGGCGGCCTTCTACCGCACGCCCGACGCGCGCCCAGGGGTCGCCACCGCACGGCAGGTCCAGGGTAAGCCGCTGTCCTACAACAACATCAACGACAGCGATGCGGCCTACGAATGCGTCGCGGAGTTCCATTCCGGGCGGACGGCCGCCGTGGCGATCGTCAAGCATGCCAACCCGTGCGGCGTCGCCGAGGGCGCGACCCTTCTCGACGCCTACGAGAAGGCCCTGCGCTGCGATCCCGTCTCGGCCTACGGGGGCATCGTGGCGCTCAATCGCCCGCTCGACTCCGAAGCGGCGCGCAAGATCGTGGAGACCTTTACCGAGGTCGTCATCGCGCCGGCGGCGAGCGAGGCCGCGCTCGCGCTTCTCGCCGCCAAGAAGTCCCTCCGCCTCCTCCTCGCCGGAGACGTGCCCGACCCGCGCGAGCCCGGGTTGACGCTCAAGACGGTGGCGGGCGGCTTCCTCGCCCAGCAACGAGACTACGCGGTCATCGAGGACATGGAGCTCGAGGTCGTGACGAGGCGCGCGCCCACCGATCGTGAACTCGACGATCTGCGCTTCGCGTTCCGGGTCGCCAAGCACGTCAAATCGAACGCCATCGTGTACGCGAGGGGCGGGGCGACGGTGGGGATCGGGGCCGGCCAGATGTCGCGCGTCGATTCCTCCCGCATGGCGGCATGGAAGGCCGCACAGGCCGCAAAGGCTGCGGGCCTGCGCGAGAGCCTCGCGATCGGCTCCGTCGTCGCCTCGGACGCGTTCTTTCCTTTTGCGGATGGTTTGCTCGCCGCCGCGGAAGCCGGCGCGACGGCGGTCATCCAGCCCGGCGGCTCGGTGCGCGACGAGGAGGTCATCAAGGCCGCCGACGATGCGGGGCTCGCAATGGTGTTTACGGGCTACCGGCACTTCCGCCACTAGAGCCGATGCCGCTTACGCGGGGCTCTCGTCCTTCTTGTGCCGCCATTTTCGACGGCGAACCGGATCCGCTTCGCCGAAGACTGCTCTAAAGGCCGCCACTGTTGCCGCCGCCCGCGGCACCTACATGAAGGGACCACCAGGAGAGCGTCCATGATCATCACGACCACCCCCAGCGTCGAGGGCCGCCGGATCGTCGCCTATCACGGCGTCGTGTCGGGCGAGGCCATTCTCGGCGCGAACTTCGTCCGCGACTTCTTCGCCTCGATCCGCGACGTGGTGGGCGGTCGGGCTGGATCCTACGAAAAGGTGATGCGCTCGGCGCGGGATACGGCGCTCGAGGAGATGGCGAGCGAGGCGAAGCGCCTGGGCGGCAATGCGGTGGTCGGGGTCGATCTCGATTACGGCTCGCTCGGGCAGGGCGAGAGCATGATGATGGTGAGCGCCAGCGGCACGGCCGTGACCTTGGGGTAGTGCCTCACGCTCGCCGGACTCCGCTGAGGAGCACCGCGCCGGTTCCGAAGAACAGGATCAGCACCGCGGGGCCGGCCGCCTGCGAGTCGAAAGCGTCGGTCGCAATCGCCACCGCGAGCGGCGCCAGGAACGACGTGAGTTTCCCCGACAGCGCAAGAAGACCGAAATAGCGTCCCGCCTCGCTTCGCGGGACGAGGCGGGCGAGATAGGAGCGCGACGACGCTTGGAGCGGGCCGGCGAGTGCGCCGATCACGAGGCCGAGGCCGAGGAACAGCTTTTCGGGCAGGCTCCCGAAGAGACCGTCTCCGGGGGCGGCCGGCGCGGTCGGGACGACGAACAGGATGCGGTCGGGCCCGAGCGACAGCGATTCCGATGCACACGAGCGTGAACAGCGCGATCGCGCCGAGCAGGACCGCCTTTGCGCTGACTCTGTCGTCGAGCCGGCCCCCGATCAGCGCGCCGACCGTCCCCGTGATGGTGAGCAGGATCCCGAAGATCCCGAGCTCCACCGGACCCCATCGAAACACCCCGGCGCCATAGATGCCGCCGAACGCGAAGAGCGCCACGAGGGCGTCCTGGTAGACCATGTTGGCGAGGAGAAAGCGCAGCACGCCGGGGTGGCGCTTGGCGTCGGCGAGTGTGCCGCGCACCTGCGTCAGGCCATGGCGGACCGCTTCCCCGAACGACAGTCCCGTCCGCGGCAGGTCGGGCGTGAACAGGAAGAGCGGCCACACGAAGGCCAGGAACCACAAGGCCGAGAACGGGCCGGTGACCCGGTCGCCCTCCCGGGTGGAGGGATCGAGGCCGAACAGGGGCTCGAGGCCGAAATAGGTTCGTCCGGTCTCCGGGAGGGCGGCCAGGAATCCGAGCACGACGAGGAGCGAAACGAGCCCGCCTGCGTAGCCCATCGCCCAGCCGGCTCCGGACAGCCGGCCGAGGCGCTCGGGCGGCACGAGACTCGGCATCATGGCGTTGTTGAAGACGGCCGCGATCTCGGTCGCGACGGCAGCGGCGACGAACGCCGTGAGGGCGATCGCGATCGCGTCCGGGGCCCCGGGCGCCGCCCACCAAAGCGCGGTCGTGGCAACGACGAGCACCAGGCCCGCCGCCGCGATCCAGGGCTTCTTGGGCCCGCTCGCATCCGCGATGGAGCCCGCGATGGGCGAGAGGACGGCGAGCGCGAGCCCGGCCGCCGCGGTGGCGTAACCCCAAAGGCTCTGCCCCTGCGCCGGGTCGCGCGCGCAGGGCGGTGGCGAAATAGGGCGCGAACACGAACGTCGTGATCAGGGTGAAGAACGGCTGGCAGGCCCAGTCGAACAAAAGCCAGCCCACGATGGCGCGGCCGCGCGCGGCCGGGGCCGGCAGGATCGCGTTCCGCCCGCCCGCTGCTCCGGTCTCGTACTCCGCCGGAAGCGGGCCGACGCTTTCGCCGCCGCGATTCATGAGCCCCCTTCGCGTTCGGCCCCTCGTGAACGACCCGGGGGCACGGGGGGCAACGCCGGCCCTCGCAGCGTGAACAAGCTTACGTCCTCACGAGGTCGCCGAGCAGGCTTGCCGCGACCGTGAGCTTCGAGAGCGTCAGTCCCGAGCCGACGATCGTGTCGACGGCGGCGCGGATGCGCGTCACGTCGGCTCCGCGCTGCTCGCTCCAGGCCGTCGCGGCGCCGAGGCCGGGACTTCCATGGGCGACCGCCTCCGCGGCGAGGTTGCGGTGCGCCGAGGCGATGCTGTCGATCGCGCGATCGAGCGCCAGCCGGTCGAAATGATCGCTCACCGGGACCTCCCGTGCTGCGCCGATGAGCGTGCCGAGCTGGAACATCCCCTCGAGCGCGAAATGCGTGCAGGCGACATCCGTGACGGGCCGGCCGATCCGCCGGGCGACGAGCACGATGTCGGGCGCGGCGACGAGGTCCGGAATCGCCGCGAGGCGCCGGGCGAGAGACTCCGGGGTGCCCTGTTCGATCATGGCGAGCGTGCGGCTCTCCCACGCGGCTTTCGCCCGGGGCGAGAGGGTGTCCGACAGACCGCGCTCGACCTCGGCGATGCCGGCCCGGTACACGCCGATCACCGCGTCGAGGGGCGTCGAGGAGAAATCCACGTTGCGGATGAACCAGACGATCCGGCTCATCAGCAGGTCCTGCAGCTCGCCGTACAGTCTGAGCTGCAGGGCGCCCGGGACCACGCGATCGAGCGCATCGATCGACGCGTTGAGCTCGGTCAGACCGTACGAGTCCCGCGTCGCCGCGTACGCCGCCGCTATGGTCGGCGCGTCGGCGCCGGTCTGGTCCACGAGCCGGGCGATGATCGTCGGGCCGCCGCGGTTGACGATGGCGTTCGCGAGCTGCGTCGCGATGATCTCGCGGCGCAGCCGATGCGCGGCGATCGCATCGGGGAATCGGTCGCGCATCTCCTGCGGGAAATACCGTTCCAGCTCCTTGGCGAGGTAGGGGTCGTCCGGAACCGGGCTGTTGAGGAGCTCGTCGTGGAGCGCGAGCTTGGCGTAGGCGAGCAGCACCGCGAGCTCGGGCCTCGTCAGGAACTCGCCGCGCCTCGCGCGTTCGGTCAGCGCCGTATCGTCGGGCAGGTCCTCGACGGTTCGGTCGAGGCGGTTCGCGTGCTCGAGATTCTGCATCAGCCGCCGTGCGAAGCCGAGATCGGCCGCACCGCGTCTCTGAGAGAGCGAAAGCGCCAGCGTCTGGAGGTAATTGTTGCGCAGCACGAGCCGGGCGACGTCGTCCGTCATGCCGGCCAGAAGCGCGTTGCGCGCAGCCCGGTCGAGGCGCCCGTCGCGTTCCGGCACGGCGAGCGCGATCTTGATGTTCACCTCCACGTCGGAGGTGTTGACGCCCGCCGAATTGTCGATGGCATCGGTGTTGAGCCGCACGCCCGCGCGTGCTGCTTCGATGCGCCCGCGCTGCGTCGCACCAAGGTTCGCACCCTCGCCGATGACGCTCGCGCGCACCTCGCGGCCTGAAATGCGAATCGCATCGTTGGCGCGGTCGCCGACCTCCTCGTCGCGTCTCCGTGGCGGCGCGGATATAGGTCCCGATGCCGCCGAACCAGAGAAGGCCGACCGGCGCCTTCAGAATCGCGTTCATGACCTCGGTCGGCGTCGCTTCGGCGGTCTCGAGCCCGAGCAGCGCCCGAACCTCGACGCTGAGCGGGATCGCCTTCGAATGGCGCGAGAACACGCCGCCGCCGGCCGAGATCACGCTCTTGTCGTAGTCCTGCCAGCTCGAGCGGGGCAGATCGAACAGGCGCTCGCGCTCCCGGAAGGAGGACTCGGGATCCGGGTTCGGATCGAGGAAGATGTCGCGGTGGTCGAAGGCCGCGACGAGCTTCAGGGAGCGGCTGAGCAGCATGCCGTTGCCGAACACGTCGCCCGACATGTCGCCGACCCCGGCGACGGTCACGGGTTCGGACTGGATGTCGACGTCCATCTCGCGGAAGTGGCGCTTCACGGCCTCCCAGGCGCCGCGGGCGGTGATGCCCATCTTCTTGTGGTCGTAGCCCTGGCTGCCCTCCGGACGCGAAGGCGTCCCCGAGCCAGTGGCCCTTCTCCTCCGAGAGAGCGTTCGCGGTGTCCGAGAAGGTGGCGGTGCCCTTGTCGGCCGCGACGACGAGATAGGGATCGTCGCCGTCGTGCCGGACGGTATCGGCCGGCGGCACGACGCGGTCGTTCTCGATGTTGTCCGTGAGCTGAAGGAGCGTGCGCACGAAGATGCGGTAGCTCTCGATGCCTTCGGCGAGCCAGCCCTGACGGTCGGCGGCGGGGGCAAGCTGCTTGGGCACGAATCCGCCCTTGGCGCCCACCGGCACGATGACAGCGTTCTTGACCTGCTGCGCCTTCACGAGGCCGAGCACCTCGGTGCGGAAGTCCTGCGGCCTGTCGGACCAGCGCAGTCCCCCGCGGGCCACCTTGCCGAAGCGCAGGTGCACGCCTTCGACCCGCGGCGAATAGACGAAGATCTCATAGAGCGGCTTCGGGAGCGGCAGGCCGTCGACCCGCGCGCATTCGAACTTGAACGCGATGGTGTGGCGCGGCAGGCCGTTCGGCGTCGATCTGGAAGAAGTTCGTGCGCACGGCCGCTTCGACGAGGTTGATGAAGCGCCGGAGGATTCGGTCGTCCTCGAGGCTGGTCACCTTCCTGAGTTGGTCCTCGAGCTCGCGCCGGATCGACGCCTCCGCGGGTGCGCGCGCGGCCTCGGCGCGCGGATCGAAGCGGGCGTAGAACAATCTCACCAGGCCCGCCGCGATGTGGCCATGGCGCGCCAGGGTTTCCGCCAGGTAGTCCTGGCCGTAGGTCACCCGGATCTGGCGAAGGTACCGTCCGAGCGCCCGCACCATGGCGACGTCGCGCCAGCCGAGTCCCGCTTCGAGCACCAGGCGGTTGAAGCCGTCCGACTCCGCAAGGCCGCGGAAGAGGGCGAGAAGGGCCGCCTCGACGGGCCCCTGGATCGCCGCGCTGTCGATCGCACCGCCGCGGGCGCGTTCGAGCGCCATGTCGTGCAGCCAGACCTGCTCCGCATCCGGCGCTCCGGCCGGCGCGACGCGATAGGTCCGCTCGTTGACGACCCGGAAGCCGAGATTCTCGAGGAGCGGGACGCGCTCCGAGAGCGGCAGCGCGGTGCCGCGCGAGAAGACCTTCAGGTTGATCCGGTCGTCGCCGTCGCCTTCGCGCCGGTACAGATCGACCGCGCGGGGACGGGCCTCGGAGAGCTGCTCGAGGATCGCGACGTCTCCGATGGCGGCGTGCGCCCCGAACGCCTCCCGGTAAGCGGCACTGAAGGCGCTGGCATAGCGCGTCGCCAGCGCCCGCGCGCGCGGGCCCTCGATCGTGTCGCAGAGCGCGTCGCGCAGGGCGTCGCCCCAGGTGCGCACGATCGACGCGATGCCGCGCTCGAGGACGTCGCGTTCGACCTTCGGGGTCGCTCCGCCATCCCGCCCGATGATGAAATGCGTGCGCGCGAGCGGACCTTCGGGGTAGGCCGGATAGGCCGCGGACACGCGACCGCCGTAGATCCCGGCCAGGAACTCGCCGGCCCGGCGGCGGATCTGGCTGTCGTAACGGTCCTTCGGGATGAAGACGAGCACCGACACGAAGCGGTCGAACTCGTCGGGCCGGGCGAGCACCCGGATGCGCGGCCGTTCGGATAGGTTCAGGATGTCGAGGGCGAAGTGATAAAGCGTGTCGTCGTCGATCTGGAAGAGCTCGTCGCGCGGGTAGCTCTCGAGCACGTTGAGGAGTGCCCGGCCCGCGTGGGAGGCGGGATCGAAGCCCGCACGGGCGATGACCTTCGCGACCTTGTGGCGCAGATAGGGCACCTCGGCGGTGGTGTTCGTGTAGGCGCTCGCGGTGAAGAGCCCGACGATGCGCAGCTCGCCCTGCAGGGCGCCGTCGGCGGAAAAGAGCTTCACGCCGACGTAGTCGAGGTGGGCGCGCCGATGGACGCGCGCCTTCACGTTGGCCTTGGTGATGATGAGCGCCTGCGGCTTGGCGAGAAATGCCCGCACCTCCGGCGACATGACGACGAGTTCTCCGCCGCGGCGCAGCACCCGCATGCCCGGGTCGCGCAGAAGGCCGAGGCCGGTGCCGAGCACCGGATCGGCCGCAGTGTCGCCGGCGGGCAGACGGTACTCGCTCAAGCCGAGAAAGATGAAGTTGTCGCTGGCCATCCATTCGAGGAAGGCCACGGCCTCGTCGATCTCGTCCTGCGGCAGCGGCGGCGGGCGCTCGCGGTAGACGCGGATCGTGTCGAGAACCCGGGCGCGCATGTCGGCCCAGTCGCGCACCGCAACGCCGACGTCGGCATGGACGCGCCTCAGGCCCTCGAGGAGACGCTCGCGCGCGGCCTCGTCGTCGATCCGGTCGACGTGAACGTGAATGAAGCTCTCGCGCTTGACGTCCGTCTGGGTGACCGCGGTGGCCTCCCCGACGAGCCGTTGGAGCGCGCCATGCCGGTCCCGCTCGACGGCGAGGATCGGATGGGCCACGAGGATCGGCTCGTAACCCTGGTCGACGATCTCGGCGAGGGTCGAGTCGAGCAGGAAGGGCATGTTGTCGTTGACGATTTCGATCACCGTCACGTCGCGGCGCCTGCCCGTGCGCTCCACGACGAGATCGAGGAGGCGCAGATCCGGACCGCCGCCGGCCCGCGCGGCCTTGAGGTGATCGTAGGCCTCGGCGGCGAGATCCGCGAGGGTTTGCGGCGAGTAGGCCGCGAGGTCCTCGGGAGGGACCCGCCCGAACAGGTCGACCACGAAACCGGGCGGCACGGCGGCTCGGCTTGCTTCGAGAACCGCGGCTGCTTCGGCGGTCAGCGCACTCCCGGTCGTCGGCATGTCGAGCTTCATGCCTGTTCCCTTTCGCGGTTGTGCTTGAGCGTTGGCACAGACGTGCGGGTCCTGCAACCTTGGTCTAAGATCGGAAGCGGACGAACGGAGGATTTCGCGATGAGCGTCAACCGGGCGGGAAAACCGGAAGTCGGCCTGAGACCTCCTCGCCAGAGCGAGGACCGCGTGATGGCGCTGGATCTGCGCGAGGGCGAGCTCTCGGAGGAGATGCGGGCCTATTTCGCCAAGTGCGACGAGAAGATCGGCTTCGTGCCGAACGTCCTGCGGGCCTATGCCCACGACAATGCGAAGCTCGAGGCGTTCGCAGCCCTGTACAACGACCTGATGCTGGCGCCGTCGGGCCTCTCAAAGCTCGAGCGCGAGATGATCGCGGTCGTCGTGTCGAGCCAGAACCGCTGCTACTACTGCCTCGCGGCGCACGGCGCCGCCGTGCGCCAGCTCGCGAGCGATCCCGTGCTCGGCGAGCTCATGGTGATGAACTACCGCGCCGCACGGCTCGAGCCGCGCCACCGCGCGATGCTCGACTTCGCGGTGCTCGTCACCGAGGCGCCGTGGACGGTCGACGAGGAGGATCGCGAGGCCTTGCGGGCCGTCGGCTTTTCGGACCGCGACATCTGGGACGTGGCCGCCGTCGCGAGCTTCTTCAACATGTCGAACCGCATGGCCTCGGCGGTCGACATGCGACCGAACCCCGCCTACCACGCCCAAGCCCGATGAGGTCTCCCGGACCCTCGAATCGAACCGAGCCCGACGTGACGTTCGGGCGGCTCGTGCCGCTGAAAGAACGACCGAGAGCCCAGAGACCGGAGTCGCAAAAGAGAAGGCCGCCCGGGGGGCGGCCTGTAGCATCGACTTTGAGGTGGCCCGGCAATCCCGAAACCCCGGGGGGCTGGGGGGCTGACGTGTCCGGCGGAAGCAGGATGCCGGGCCGTCGAGGCAACACGTACGTATATCCCCGGCCACTGAGGCCGCCGCACGGCGCGAATTGGGCAATAATGTGGCCGTTTTGACGAACCTGTGAGGAACTCCGGATCCGCAGTCGGGTTGCGCGCCCTCGCGCCAGTGCCCATCATGATCTGCAGGACGGCAACCCGCCGGGAGGGACCATGAGCGAGGGCGAGGTCGCAGAGCCGATGCGCGGTGGATTGGACACGGTGGTGTCCTTCCCCGCGCCAAATCACCCCGGGCCAAATCACCCCGCGCCGAGTCAGGTTTCCTTCGACCGACACGAACTCGAGCGATCCTCGATCTCTATGGCCGAAAGGTCGCCGCAGGGCGAATGGCGCGACTACGCCATCGATTTCACCTCGGAGAAGGCCGTGTTCTCGATTTTCCGGCGCTCGTCCGAAGTGCCCCTCTATCGGGTCGAGAAGGATCCCAGGCTCGCCCGCCGCCAGGGCGCCTACGCGGTGGTGGCCGGCACGGGCCTCACTCTCAAGCGCGGACACGACCTCCGACACGTCCTGCGCGCCATCGACCGGCCGATGCGGGTGGTGTCCTGACCCCTCTGCCGGAAGGCCTGCGCTCCCCCTCGTCGACGAACGGGCAGCCGCTCGATCCGGCGAGCCAGGACTGCCTCGCAGGCCGGATCACAAGGCCACCGGACGCGTCGGCGGCGTCGCGGTCCCAGCGCCGAGCCGGCGGTGCATGAGCACCGAAGCGAGCCAGCGGCCGTGCTTGTAGCCGATCCCGGGCAGGATCCCGGTCGAGCTCGAAGCCGAGGCTCCGGTGCAGGCGAATCGAACCGCTCGAGGCCTCGTCGCCGATCACCGCCACCATGAGCCGGAAATCGAGCACCTCGCATTCGGTCGATCAGGGCCCCGAGGAGCGCCCGGCCGATCCCCTGCCCGCGGGCTCGCGGGGCGACGTAGATCGAGTCCTCCACGGTCGAGCGGTAGGCCGCCCGCGGCCTGTAGGGGCCGGCATAGGCATAGCCCACGACGACGCCCTCCCGTTCGGCGGCGAGATACGGGTAGCCGCCGTCGAGGAGGACGGCGCGGCGCCGCGCCATCTCGCCTTCGCGGGGCGGCTCGAGCTCGAACGAGGCGGTGCCATGGAGGACCGCGTCGGCGTAGATGGCCGTGACGGCGGGCAGATCGGAATCGACGGTCGGGCGCACGCGCAGGGTCATGCGGCTGCTTAAAGCAATTTTTTAGCGAAGTGGATTTGGTTCGCCGTCAAAAATCGCGGCACACGAAAGAAGAGAGCCGATTCCGCGTTGTGGAAACGGCGCTGGCGCCGGCATCCGAACGGCAAAAGAAAGCCCCGGGCTGTCGCCCGGGGCTTCGGAAGTTCAGCCTCGCTCTGGCGGCCGTTACTCGTTGCGGTTGCCGACGAGCGCCAGCAGGAACTGGAACATGTTGATGAAGTCGAGGTAGAGCGTCAGGGCGCCGAAGATCGACACCTTGGCAGCGGCCTCGCCGTCGTAGTTGCCGTGGAGATACATCTCCTTGAGCTTCTGCGTGTCGTAGGCCGTCAGACCCGCGAAGATCAGCACGCCGATCACCGAGATCGCGAACTGCAGCGCGCTCGAGGCGAGGAAGAGGTTCACGATCGACGCGATGATCAGGCCGATCACGCCCATGATCAGGAACGAGCCGATGCCCGACAGGCTGCGCCGGGTCGTGTAGCCCCACAGCGACAGGGCCCCGAAGGACGCCGCGGTGATGAAGAACACCTGCACGACGCTCGCGCCGGTGTAGCGGATCAGCAGCGTCGAGAGCGAGGCGCCCATCACGGCCGCGAAGGCCAAGAACGTCGTGCGCGCGGAGGCCGCGCTCATGCGGTCCATGCGGAAGGAGAAGAAGAAGATGAAGGCGAGCGGCGCCAGGGCGACCACCCACATCAGCGGAGTGCCGTACAGGGTCCGCCCGAACGAAGTGAGCGGAATGCTGCCGATCCTCGCTACGGCGTCGGCGGGCGAATCCGCCACCGCCAGCATGTTGATGCCCAACGCCACCACGGCGGAAATCGCCAGGCCGAGGACCATGTTGTTGTAGACGCCCAGCATGAAGGTGCGCAGGCCCTGGTCGACCTGCGCCGCCGTCCGGGCATAGCCGGTCCCGAACGCGCTCGGGTTCTGCTCATACGGTTGCATCAGAATCCTCTCTCGGTCCTGGCGTGAAGACATGCTCTCGAGGGCTCACGCGACCCTCTTGCGCCGACCGACGGCGTCAGCACGAAATATGATGGCTCTCTTGAAGCTCTGCAAGAGGCGAAATCGCGCGGCCAAGAACAATCGAAGTGGAGCGGCTACAATCCTCCGTTAAACATTCTGGCGCTTTGAAGGGGCAGCATCAACTTTCAAAGGTTTCGCAAGTATGGCGCCGGCTTCTGGCTCAGAATTCGCCAGGTTCCGCCAAGCCCTAGACCCACTGTCACCAGCACCGCGAGGCCGGAGGCGAGAACAGCGCCCGAGAGATCCAGTGAAAAGCCGAGGTTCATCACCCGGGTGACGATGAAGCAGGCTGCGATGGTCCCGGCAACGAGCCCGAAAACCGCGGTTGCGATCCCGAGCGAGCCATATTCCAGGGCGTAGGCCGACAAGAGCCGCGCCCGGGTGGCTCCGAGCGTCTTGAGCACGACGGCGTCGTAGAGACGCGCCCGGTGCCCGGCCGCAAGCGCGCCCGCGAGCACGAGCAGGCTCGCGACGAGGGCGATGGAGCTCGCGCCGCGAATGGCCATGACGAGCTGGCCGACCACGTCGTTCGACGGCTTCGAGGGCGTCCTTGACGCGCACGCTCGTCACGGTCGGATAGGCCTGCGCGGCGCTGCGCAGGATCCGTGCCTCGAGGTCCCGGTCCGGGGTCTCGGCGAAGGCCGCGGTCGCAAGATGCGTGTGCGGGGCGCCCGCGAAGGTGTTGGGCGAGAACACCATGACGAAGTTGATGCCGAGGGTCCGCCACTCGACCCTTCGCAGGGAAGCGACCGTGGCCGTGAGGTTGCGCCCGAGCACGTTGACGGTGATCTCGTCGCCGATCGCGAGATCGAGGCCCTCCGCGATGCGCTCGTCGAAGGAGACCAGGGGTTTGCCGCGGTAATCCGCCGGCCACCACGCGCCCGCGACAACGCTCGAGCCGTCCGGCACCGCCGTCGCGTAGGTGATGCCGCGGTCGCCGTCGAGCACCCAGGCGACCTGCTCGTCCGCCTTGATCTGAGCCACCGGCACGCCGCGCAGCGAGATGATCCGCCCGCGCATCATCGGCACCCGGTTGACCTCGATGCCGGGAGCCTCCCGCTCGAGGAAGTCGTCGAAGGCGTCCGCCTGCGCGTTGGGGATGTCGAGGAAGAAGAAGCTCGGCGCCTTCTCGGGCAGGGTCTCGGTCGAGCTGGCGCCTGAGATTCGAGTCGATGAGGGCAAGCGTCACGAGGAGGGTGATGCCGAGGCCGAGCGACAGCACCAGGGATGGCGTGAGCGCGCCCGGGCGGTGAATGTTCGCGAGGGCCAGGCGCGGGGAGGCGGCTCTCGGCCGCGGCAGGCGGCGCGCCAGCGCCATGATGCCGGTCGCGACGACGCGCAGCAGCACGAACGCCCCCGCGGCGGCGCCGACGAACATGAGCGCGATCCGCCGGTCGTAGGCCGCCACGACCGAGAGGCCGACGAGGGCCAGGACCGCCACCGCGAGAGCCGCGAGGTAGCGTTTGCGCGGGAAACGGCGCTCGGGATCGACTTGGTCGCGGAACAGCCCCGAAACCTGCACGTCGTGGGCGCGCCCGAGCGGCGCGAGCGCGAACGCGAGGGCCGTGAGGAAGCCGTAGAGAAGGGCGATCCCGAGTTCCGCCGGGGCCACCGTCGGGGCGAGCGGGATCGGCAGCAGGCCGCCGAAGACGCCGGCGATCGCGAAGGGCAATGCCGCGCCGACCACGAGGCCGATGACGATGCCGACGGCCGCGATGGCGAGCACCTCGAGGAGGTAGAGCGACACCACCTGTCCGCCCGGAGCCCCGAGCGCCTTGAGGGTCGCGATCGAGCCCCGCTTGCGGTCGACGAAGCCGCGCACCGCGTTCGCGACGCCGACGCCGCCGACGAGAAGCGCGGTCAGCCCGACGAGCGTCAGGAACTGCGTGAAGCGCTCGATGTTGCGCGCGAAACGCGGATCGGCGTTGACCCGCGAGCGGATCTCCCATCCGGCCTCGGGCAGCGCTCGGGCGGCCTCGGCGACCACCTGTTCGAGTCGCGCGTCCGATGCGCCGGGCATGTGGAGCCGGTAGGTCCAGCGAACGAGGGAGCCGGGCTGGAGGAGGCCGGACGCGCGCAACGCGTCCTGAGAGACCAGGAGGCGCGGTCCAAAGCCGATCCCGTTCGCGATCTTGTCGGGCTCGGAGACGAGGCTCGCGCGCAGTTCCACGCTCGTGGCGCCGACCGTCACGCGATCGCCCACCTTGAGGTCGAGCCGGGCCAGGAGCGTGTGATCCACCACGCCTCCGAAGACGCCGTCGCGTTCGGCGAGGAGATCCGCGACCGGGCGCTGCGGCTGCGTCAGCAGTTCGCCGACCGCCGGGTAGGCGGCGTCGACGGCCTTGAGCTCGACAAGCCCCGAGCCCTTGTCCCCGGCCTGCGCCATCGCGCGCATGGAGGCGATCGCCGAGACCGCGCCCCTCTGGCTCAGGAAGGCGCGCTCCCCCTCGCCGGCCTCGCGATGAACGATGGAGAACGCCATGTCGGCGCCCAGAATCTTTCGGCCTTCACGGGTCAGACCCTCGGTCAGCGAGCGCGAGACCGACGAGACGCCGGCGATCGCCGCCACGCCGAGCGCGATGCAGGCGAGGAAGATGCCGAACCCTTTGAGGCCGCCGCGCAGCTCGCGCGCCGCGAGCCGCAGGAGCAGCGGGAGGGAAGCGGACCGGCGGGGCGCTTCGGGAGCGCCGGACAGGCGACCGTGCATGGGAGGGTCCTCTAGGCCGCAGCCACCGGCGCATCGGCCTCGACGTGACCGGAGCGCAGGCGCACCACGCGGTCGCACCGGCGGGCGAGCGTGACGTCGTGGGTGACGAGGATGAGGGTCGCGCCGCGTTCGCGGCGCAACGCGAACAGAAGGTCGACGATCGATTCGCCCGTCGTCTCGTCGAGGTTGCCCGTCGGCTCGTCGGCGACCAGAATCGCCGGATTCGGCACGATCGCGCGGGCGATCGCGACGCGCTGCTGCTCACCGCCCGAAAGCTGGGCCGGATAGTGGTGATGGCGCTCCGCCAGGCCGACGAGCTCGAGCTCGGCTTGCGCGCGGTCGAAGGCCTCACGCTCGCCTGCGAGCTCGAGAGGCAGCGCCACGTTCTCGAGCGCCGTCATGGTCGGCACGAGGTGGAAGGACTGGAACACGATCCCGATCCGCCGGCCTCGGAACCGTGCGAGCGCGTCCTCGTCGAGGCCCGAGAGATCGGTGCCGTCGACGACGACCTTGCCGGAATCGGGCCGTTCCAGGCCCGCCATGGTCATGAGGAGGGTCGACTTGCCGGAGCCCGAGGGGCCGACGAGGCCGACCGCCTCGCCGCGCCCGATCCCCAGCGAGATGCCCTTCAGGATATGAACCCGCGCGGCACCGCGCCCGAGGCTGAGGTCCACGTCTTCGAGCGCGATGGCCTTGTCGTGCATCGTGAATAACCCGATCTTCTGCGGAAGCTGGACGCCGGCCCAGCCGGTCTCATATGGGAATTCGACGGCATGAAGCGACAACCCGGCCTTGCCAGGGCGATCATCTTTGCGTTCGTGGCGCACCCTCGCGAGTGCGGCGCCGTCCTCGCAGAACCGAGGCCGCCGAGCCGGCCGATCCGCCTCGTCGCCCTCGGCGACAGCCTCATGGCCGGCTACAATCTGCCGAGAGCGCCGCCTTTCCCGCGGTGCTCGAGAAGGCGCTCAAGGCGAAAGGTCACAATGTCGAGATCGCCAATGCCAGCGTCTCGGGCGACACGTCGACCGGCGGCCTCGAACGCCTCGACTGGTCGGTGCCGGACGGCACCGACGGGGTGATCGTGGAGCTCGGCGCCAACGACATGCTGCGCGGCCTCGATCCCGCCATTACGCGGCGCGCCATCGAGAGCATCGTCGAGCGGCTCCGGGCCCGCAACATCCCCGTGATGCTCGCCGGCATGTTCGCCTCCCGCAACCTCGGAGCCGATTACGCGCGACGGTTCGATTCGCTCTACCGGGACATTGCCGAGAAGCACGGGGTCGTGCTTTACCCCTTCTTCCTCGACGGGATCGTCGGCGACCGCGCCCTCAATCTGCCCGACGGCGTTCACCCGAGCGCCAAAGGCGTGGAAGTCATCGCCGAGCGCATCCTGCCGACCGTCGAGAGCTTTCTCGGCCGCATCCAGCAGCGCTGAGCCGCCTCGGCGGTTCGTCCCTTCCCCTTCGATTGCGGCGCCTCATGGACCCCGCGGAGCTTTGCCATGCAGTACCGCCCTCTCGGAAGCACCGACCTAAACGTCAGCCTGATCTGCCTCGGCACGATGACGTGGGGTCAGCAGAACACGCCGGCCGAGGGTCAGGCGCAGCTGGACTACGCGCTCGATCGGGCGTCAACTTCATCGATACCGCGGAGCTCTACCCGATCCCGCCCCGGCGGGAGACGCAAGGGGCGACGGAGCGGATCATCGGCGACTGGCTACGCCGCCGCCGAGCCCGCGACAGGGTGATCCTCGCGTCCAAGGTCGTGGGCCGCTCCGAGATGAACTGGTTCCGCGACGACGGCTCGCCGGCCCAGCTGTCGCGGGCCCAGATCGAGGAGGCCGTGAACAAAAGCCTGGCGCGGCTCCAGACCGACTACATCGACCTGTACCAGCTCCACTGGCCCGATCGCCCGATGACCTGGGGCTCGAACCCCGTCATCTACCGCCATCAGCACGGCCCGTCGCATCCGATCGAGGAGATTCTCGGACATCTCGAGGATCTCGTGCGGGCCGGAAAGGTCCGCTATGTCGGCCTCTCCAACGAGAGCGCCTGGGGGACGATGACGTTCCTGAAGCACGCGGAGACGCGCGGCCTGCCCCGCATCCAGTCGGTGCAGAACGCCTACAGCCTCCTCAACCGCACCTACGAGACGGCGCTCGCCGAAATCTCGACCAGGGAGAAGGTGTCGCTGCTCGCGTACTCGCCGCTCGGCCAAGGATATCTCACCGGCAAGTATCTCAACGGCGCCCGTCCCCCCGGCGCGCGCACCACCCTGTTCGAGCGCTCGCAGCGCTACGAGACCCCGGGCGCCGAGCGCGCCATCGAGCGGTACGTGGGGCTCGCCCGCGAGTTCGGGCTCGACCCCGCCCAAATGGCGCTCGCCTTCGTGAACGCACGTCCCTTCGTGACCTCGACGATCATCGGTGCGACCTCGATCGAGCAGCTGAAGGTCGACATCGGTTCGATCGACGTGGCGATCACGCCCGAACTCGAGGACCGCCTGAACGCGATCCATCTCCTGCACACCAATCCGTGCCCGTAGCGCGGCAGGGTCGCCGATCGGTCTTCATCGACGTTCTCCAGGAGGGTGCCGATGCCACGCCTGTTTACCGGCCTCGAGGTTCCGGCCGACATCGGCTTTCAGCTCTCGGCCTATCGCGGCGGCCTGCCCGGCGCGCGCTGGATCGAGCCCGAACAATACCACATGACGCTGCGCTTCATCGGCGACGTCGATGACGCCGCCGCGCGTGAGGTCGTGGCCGCGCTCGGCGAGGCCGAACCGCGTTCGCCTGTCGAGGTGACCTTCGAGGCCTTGGACAGCTTCGGCGGCCGGACGCCGCGGATCATCATGGCCAAGGCCGCCGCGACCGCGGATTTGTGCGAACTTCAAGCCGAGCACGAGCAGCTCCTGCGCCGGGTCGGATTGGCGCCGGAGCGCAAGCGGTTCGTGCCGCACGTGACGCTCGCCCGCTTGCGCGACACCTCGTCGGCTCAGGTCGCGGGCTACCTCGCGATGCACGGCCGGTTCGCCAAGCTTTCGTTCACGGCGCGCCGCTGTCGTCCTGTACTCGTCCCGGGCGTCGACGGGGGGAGGACCCTATGTCGTCGAGGCGGCCTATCCTCTGTTCGCTCCATCCACGGGAGCTTAAGGGAATTTGGGGTCGTGGCAGCGCCGTTCAGGAGGGGTTTCATGGCACGCGCCTTCGACGAGCCCAACGCCGTCAGACCGTCCTGTGAGATCGGGGTGATCCGTCGCGAGCATTGGCTGCCTGAGACAGGGATGCGGACCTCTCCGCACGGGCGCGGCGAGCGGTGAACGACAGAGTTTAGCAGCAGGACAGATCGCCCGACGCGCTCGCCGCCCGAGCGCGCTCTTCCTCGGCACGGAGGCCATGTGATAGTGTCTCTTCGACCTCGCCTTCGGAGAGACGCCTTTGCATTCCACCAATTACTTCAATACTTTCATTGCGGTTTCCCCCGACTGCCCCGTGACCCGGGGCGAGGAGCCCGGCAAACCCGGCTCGATCGCTGCGATTCAATACGAACTGTTGCGGGAAAAGCCGTACGGCTTCACCAGTGACGATCTGCTTTTCGCGGTGCATGCGCGTCGGACCGCGATTGCGGAGCACGCCCGGACGCTGGCTCGGGAGACGTTCTTCGCCAAGCCGCTCGCCTGCCTCAGGGCGTCGCCGCTCGTGAAGCAGTACGGCTGGGGGCTGCACCACGACGAGCTCGGGCGGGTCGCCGCCTATGGCGTCGAAACCGATGGCTACCGGCTGCTCGCCGTCAGTCCCGACCTGAAGGTCGTCCCAGGCATGCGCGCCCGCCGCGCCTGAGCGGGTTATTTCGGCTGCATCCGCAGGGCCCCGTCGAGACGGATCGCCTCGCCGTTCAGCATGTCGTTGTCGATGATCGCGCGCACGAGGTTGGCGTATTCCTCGGGCCGGCCGAGACGCGAGGGGAAGGGAACGCCCGCCTCCAGGGCCTGACGGAAGTCGTCCGGCACGCTTTCGAACATGGGCGTGTGGAACAGCCCCGGCATGATGGTCATGACGCGGATCCCGAAACTCGCGAGATCGCGAGCGACGGGCAGCGTCAGGCCGACGATGCCGCCCTTCGAGGCCGAATAGGCCGCCTGTCCGATCTGCCCGTCCTGAGCGGCGACCGAGGCGGTGCAGACCACGACGCCGCGCCCGCCGTCCGGCGTGACCGGTTCGAGTCCGGCCATTGCGGCGGCCGATTTCGCGATCATATGGTAGGTTCCGACGAGGTTGACCTCGATGGTACGGCGGAAGGTGGCGAGGTCGTGCGGTACGAGTTCGCCGGTGTCGCGTTTCTTCGACACGGTGCGCTTGCCCGGCGCGATGCCGGCGCAGTTGACGAGCACGCGCTCGACGCCGTGCGCGCTACGGGCCTTCGCGAGGGCCGCGTCCACGGATGCCTCGTCCGCCACGTTGGCCTCGCAGAAGACCGCCCCGACTTGCGCGGCGATTTGCTCGCCCCGCTCCGCGTTCATGTCGAAGATCGCCACCTTGACGCCCTCGGAGGCGAGCGACCGCACCGTCGCTTCGCCGAGGCCGGAGGCGCCTCCCGTCACGATGGCTGCCACAGATTCGTCGAGCTTCATGCGTTTTCTCCATGGTTCGGGCCGCGTCATAGGGCATCATGGGTTCGGGGGAAATGGCCCGGGCCGGCGGGCCGGCGAAGGCGGCGGCCGAGGGCAGAAGAGGATGAGCCCTCGGGACCCCGGATTCTTTCCGATCCGGACGAAGCGGGACCGTAGGCGAGGGTCCCGAGAGTGGTTTTCAGGGAGTTGGGCATGAGCGATGCCTTCACGAAACGCTTTACCAAGGCCGAGATGGACGCCATGCGGAGGGCGACCCGCGACGAGGCGGGCGTTCGCCGGGATTTCTGGGCGAAGCTGAAGCGGGTCGCGCGGCAGATCCCCTTCTCGGAGGACATCGCGGCGGCCTACTTCTGCACGCTCGATCCCGCGACACCGAGCCGGGTGAAGCTCGTGCTGATGGGGGCCATCGCGTATTTCGTGCTGCCGGTCGATGCCGTCGCGGACTTCCTGCCGCTGTTGGGGTTCGCGGACGACGCGGCGATCATCGCCACGGCGATCTCGCAGGTCGCGGGCGCCATTACGGAGACGCACCGGGAAAAGGCCCGGGAGGCGCTGCGCGACGCCTGAAGGCTCACGGGCGCCTCCGCGGGTCGAGGCGCGCTCGGTTCATCCGTGCTTCCCATGCCCCGACGGCCGATCGGGTCGGGTGTTCAGCCGCGCTTAACCGAAGGGATGATGTGGTCTATGCGTCTTGCGTTCTAAGGTCCGGTCATGATTCTCGCTTCGTCGCGCCCCCTCGCAGCCGCTCTCGTTTCCACGGCTCTCACGATCGTAATTCCAGCGAGCGCCGGGGCGCAGCAGGCTCAGCGCCCGGACCGGCAACAGCCGGCGCGGCCCGCGCAAGCCGCTCCCGAGAAGCCGCCCGCGGCCTCCGGACCGGCTCGCCCAGGTGCGGCCTCGACCCCGTCCCGACGGACAGCGCAGCCGTCCTCGACCCCCGGGCGAGCCGGCCCGGCCTCCGCGCCCGGGGGCTCCGCCGCGGCCCTCGTGGCCTCCTTCGGGGACTGGGGCGTCTACACGGCGCAGACCGGCCGCACCAAGATCTGCTACGCGCTCACGCAGCCCAAGGACCGCCAGCCCAAGAACGTCAACCGCGATCCGGCCTACCTCTTCGTGTCCTTCCGCCCGGCGGAAAACGTGCGCAACGAGGTTGCCCTCGTGATGGGCTTCCCGACGCGGGAGAACGCTGCCGCGGAAGCGAGCATCGGGAGCGCGAAGTACGACCTCCTGACCAAAGACCAGAACGCCTGGATCAAGAACCCCGCCGACGAGAGCCAGGCGATCACCACGATGGCGAGAGGCCAGAACGTTCTCGTGAAGGCCCAATCCAGCCGAGGCAACCAGCTCACGGACCGATATTCCCTCTCCGGGTTCGCGCAGGCCCTCGAGCGGGCGCGCCGGGAATGCTCCTGAGGCACGCCTCTTGCGGCACCGGGACTCACGTTTCGGCGTCGGCTGGCCTATATGAGGGGTCGTTCCCCGATTTTTGAGGCGTGATCTCCCATGGCGACGGCGCTCGACATCGCCAAGCACAGTCCGGATGCCCCGGAGCGTTCCGCGAGCGCGACCGCGCACCTCATCGAGAAGACGGCCGAGCTTGCCGTCGTTGCGGGCGCGTCCCTCGGCCGGCCGTCCCTGGTCGGCCTCACCCGGGACGAACTCAAGGCCAAGCTCGCCGAGGCGGGCGTCGGCGAGCGCGAGCTCAGGATGCGCGTCGCCCAGCTCTGGCATTGGATCTATGTCCGCGGTGCGACCGATTTCGGCGCCATGACCAATGTCGGCAAGGGGCTGCGGGCGGCGCTCGCGGAAGCCTTCACGTTGGACCGTCCGCAGGTCGTCTCGGAGCAGGTCTCGAAGGACGGCACCCGCAAGTGGCTCATCCGCATGCCCTCGACGGGTCCGCTCGACAAGGGCGCGGAGATCGAGTGCGTCTACATCCCGGAGGTCGACCGCGGCACGCTTTGCGTGTCGAGCCAGGTCGGCTGCACGCTGACCTGCTCCTTCTGCCACACCGGCACGCAGCGCCTCGTGCGCAACCTGACCTCGGCCGAGATCGTCGCCCAGCTCGTTGTGGCGCGCGACCGGATCGGCGACTGGCCGGGCGCGACGCCGCCCGAGGGGGCGTTCGTGCCCAACGACGGCGGCCGGTTCGTGTCGAACGTCGTGTTCATGGGCATGGGCGAGCCGCTCTACAATCCCGACGCCGTGATCGCCGCCATCGGGGTGTTGTCCGACAACGAGGGCCTCGGCCTTTCGCGCCGACGCATCACGGTCTCGACCTCCGGGGTCGTGCCGCAGATGGAGCGCCTCGGCGCGGAGGCGAATACGATGCTCGCGATCTCGCTTCATGCTGTGCGGGATGAGCTGCGCAACGTGCTCGTGCCGATCAATCGGAAGTACCCGATCGCCGAGCTGCTCGACGCCTGCCGCACCTATCCGGGGCTGTCGAACGCGCGCCGGATCACCTTCGAATACGTCATGCTGAAGGGCGTCAACGACTCCGACGCGGACGCCCGCGAACTCGTGCGGCTCCTCAGGGGCATTCCCGCCAAGATCAATCTGATCCCGTTCAATCCCTGGCCCGGGTCGCAGTACGCGTGTTCCGACTGGGAGCGAATCGAACGCTTCTCCGAGATCGTGTTCCGGGCGGGCTACGCTTCGCCGGTGCGCACGCCGCGCGGCCGCGACATCCTTGCGGCGTGCGGTCAGCTCAAGAGCGAGACCGAGAAGCTGCGTGCCCGCGCCCGCATGATGCTCGAAAGCGGCATCGGGGCCGAGGGGGTGTACGGTCTCGGCGATGCCGACGCATGAGGTGGCTCTGGCGCCTCGTCGCGGTGCCGTTCGGCCTGATGTTCGCGGTCACGGCCTCGGGCCTGTTTCTGGTCGTCGCCTCCGTGGCGGACCCCGTTATGGCGTCGTTTGCCGGCGAGGCGCTCTTCGTGGGGTTCTGGTCCGTGATCGATGCGGCGCTCGCGGCGGATGATCCGAGCCCGATCGTCGACGCGACCCTCGCCGATGCCGGCCGCGTGCTCGCGACCGTGCTCCTTGCGCCGCCCCTCTTCGTCGCCCTCGTGAGCGAGGTGCTGGGCGCGCGCCGTCTCGTCTGGCATGCCGGAGCGACCGCCGTCGTGACCGGAGCCTTGCCGTGGCTCGTGCGCGGCGGCGCGCGGACCGCGACCCCCGAGGAGGTCCGGATTTCGATCATTCTCGCGCTCGCCGGTGCGGTGGCGGGTTTCGTCTACTGGCTGATCGCGGGCCGCCGCGCCGGCCCCGAGACTGAGCCGGTCAGCGGGACGATGTCGCTAGGATCTTGATCGCAGAGGCGCCGAACAGGCCCGCGAACGAGTAGTCGATCACCCGCATGGCGCCGGGACGGTCGCGCAGCACGGCGACGAGCCGCTCGGCGCCCATGATCATCATCGCCGCGAGCGGCGTCGAGAACGCGATGAAGTAAAGCCCGAGGAACAGGAGCTTGTCGGCGGCATGCGGGTCGCCCGCGTCGACGAATTGCGGCAGGAAGGTCACGAAAAACAGCACGATCTTCGGGTTGGTGAGATTGATGCCGATCCCGAGCAGGAACGCCCGGACGATCGAGGCGTCGGCGGCCCGGTCCGCCTTGACGTTGAGCGCGGAGCCGTGGCGCACGGCGTCGACGGCGAGCCAGAGCAGGTAAAGCGCCCCCACGATCTTGAGCCCCGCGAATGCGGTGGCCGAGGCGGCGAGGAGCGCCGAAATGCCGAGCGCGGCGAGGAGCGTATGCACGCAGCAGCCCGCCATCACGCCGAGCATCGACGCCATCCCGGCGCGGCGGCCGCCCGAAATCGTCTTGGCGAGGAACAGGCTCATGTCCGGCCCCGGCGTGATGAAGAGCACGAAACACGCAAGCGAATAGGTGAGGATGACGCTGGTTTCGGGAAGGAAGGTCATCGGGGTCCTGGGATTCGCGAACTCGCGCGGATGATGCCGCAAGGCACCGGCCGGCGCCACCTCAATCACGTCCTTCCCACTGGATCGGTCGCACCGAGCCGCAGGCGGCGGCTGCGCTCACTCGCCCGCGATCCGTGCCGGACGCGGCAGCTGCTCGGGCCAGGAACCCGTGCGGCGCCGGTCGAGACGGCGCATGACTGGTGTGACGGTCACGCCGTGCAGAACGATGGAGATCAGGATGATGAGCCCAACCGCGCTCCACAGAAGGTCGGGCTGCTCGAACGGGGCGACGCCCAGCGCATAGGCGAGATAATAGACCGATCCCAGCCCCCTGATGCCGAAGAAGGAGATGACGGCCTTCTCGTCGGCGGGTTCGGGCCGGCCCCACAGGCCGATCCAGCCGCTCACAGGGCGAACCAGGAAAATTGTCGCGAGCGCGAACGCGACCACGGGCCAGGTCACCTCCGCGAGCAGGCCGCCGCCGGTGATCGCCCCGCCCAGGACGACCAGCAGGATCATCATGAGCAGACGTTCGAGCTGCTCGACGAAGTCGTGCAGCTTCTCGTGATATTCATGATTGCGCTCTACGGCGCGGAACGCGACGGCCGCGACGAAGACGGCCAGAAAGCCGTAGCCGTGCGCCATTTCGGTCACCCCGTACGTGACGGCGGTGATCCCGAGCGCCACGAACCCGTCGCCGGTGCGCGAGAGCTTGGCGCGGTTCGGGAGCCGGAACGTCAGCCAGCCGAGACCCCGGCCCGTCACCCAGCCGATGACGCACCCCGCGCCGAGTTTCCACATTACGTCGACCATCAACCATTCGCCGAACCACGGCTCGCCGGTTTCGCTCGCCAGAGCGACGGCAATCGCAAGATTCACGAAGGGAAAGGCGAGCCCGTCGTTGAGGCCCGCCTCGGAGGTGAGTGCGAAGCGGACCTCGTCCTCCTCGCCCGCGCGGGGCGGACCGACCTGAATATCGCTCGCCAGGACCGGGTCGGTCGGAGCGAGGCACGCCGCGAGGAGCACCGCGGCCGCGAGGCCGAGGCCGAGGAGCGCGTTGGCGAGGACCGCGATGGCGACGATCGTCAGCGGCATCGCGATCCCGAGAAGGCGCCACGTGAGGGCAGCGCTCACCCAGGCGATCGGCCGATCGAGCTTCAGCCCCGCGCCCATCAGCGCGACGATGACGACGAATTCAGTCAGCCGTTCGGTGATCTTGAGGTACTCCCGCGGGTGCGGGGCGGCGCCCGGGACGTCCGGAAAGGCGAAAACGGCAGCGCCGAGCCCGACGCACAGGATCGGCAGCGAGAGCGGCAACTCCTTGAGAAGCATCGGAAGCCATGCCGTGAGAAGCACGACGGCCCCGAAGGCCGCAAGAACGACGATGTAAGGGTCCATGGCTCGCGAACGCCGCGCGATTCGGGAGGTTCCGCCCGCCGGCCGCCCCGGCGTCGAAGGTGAAGATTCGCCGCGGGTCGGAGCCTCGCCGATCCGAAGTCCCGGACGCCGTCAGGGGAGCCGAATGGTCTCGTCCGGCGGCCGACGACCGTCGCCAGCCATGCAAGAGTGCGGTCGCGGGCCGCATCGGCGTCGCGGTCCCGTCCGGGCGTCAAATCCGGCGGTCCGGCACCGCCCGGCTCGCCGGTGCGCTGCGCCGCGACAGAGCGTAAGCCAAGTTCTCGCGATAGCGCGGGAGGGCGTCCGGCTCGCTCACGAGCTTGCGCAAGACGGCGACCGCCTCCTCGCGTCTGCCGCTCAGCGCCAGGGACAGGCCGAAGTTGTTGCGCACCGTCCGGTCGTCGGGATCGATCTGCAGCGCACGCCGGTAAAAGGTCTGCGCCTCATCGTGTCGCCGCAAGTGGTCGAGCGCGAGACCGGAGCCGTTCAGGGCCTTGATGTTCGCCGGATCGTTCTCGAGGATAAGACGGAACGCGTCTGCCGCGTCGTGGGCGCGGCTGCGGGCGAGCAGAACCTGGCCGGCGCCGATCTGTGCATCGACATGGCGGGGGGCCAGGCTCAACGCCTCCTGAAAGGACCGCTCTGCGGCGTCAAGATCGCCCCGTCGCAGGAAAAGGCGTCCGAGTTCGACGCGCGGCTCGGGCGCGGAGGGCTGACGCTCGGCGATGCGGCGGTACACCTGCGCGGGGTCGATGATGTCTCCGCCGCTGCTTTCCGCGACTCGCGCCACCCGCCCGAGCGCCGCCATATCGAGGTCGCTCGCGCTGACCGTCGTGGGTCTCGTCTCCTCCTCGATCGACAGAGAGGAGGACGTTTGCGTCGTCGTGCATCCCGTAAGCAGGATGAGGCTCGCCATGACCGACCCGGCGTGCCGCGCCGCAATCCTCACGACGCTATGCAGCGGCGCCGATATTGCTTCACGCGCACGCGACGTGCGCTCGATTGCTGTGCCCACGTCGCCCCCTCCCGCCCGACTACGCCGGTGACGAGCCCTTCATTCAGCCGGTACGGCGTTCCGCTCCTGCCTCGCGTCGGGATCGATCCACGATGTGTTCTCCATCGCGACGGCCGTGAGCCTGATCGAGCCGACGGGCTGTACCGTGAAGTCGGTGGCAAGGTCTTGGTAGGACAGCACGGCCATGTCAAGTCCGTTGCGGATCAGGAAGCCGCGCACGAATCGGCGGATGTCCATGGACGCCAGTATGACCGGCGGAGCCCGCTCCGAGACCGCATGCGAAAGGATCTGGCGCACCTGCAGCAGGAGAGCCTCGGCGGAGCCCTCGTCGAGCACGAGATACGGCCCGACGGCGGTCTCGCGCACGGCGGCGCGCACGACGTCCTCCGTCTCGCGCTCGAGGAGATAGGCGGCCACCACCCTGTGAGGATTGGCGTAGCGGAAGCAGATCTGGCGCTTCAGGGCCGCGCGCACGTACTCCGTCAGGAGCACGACGTTCTGCTCCTTCTCGCCCCATTGCGCCACCGCCTCGAGTACGAGACGCGTGTTGCGGACCGAGATCCCTTCGTCGAGGAGCCGCCGCAGGACCTCGGCGATGTTCGGAACCGAGGTCGTCCGAAGAACTTCCTTCACGAGATCCCCGAACGAGCCCTCGACCCGGGCGAGCAGAGCCCGCGTCTCCTGAATACCCACGAACCGGGAGGCATAGCGGACGAGGACGCTGCGGATCCGGGACGCCAGAACCTGGCTGCCATCCTGGAAGCCGATCCCAGAGGCCACGAGCAGGTCGCGCCGCGCTGCCTCGACCCAGACGGAGCCGTCGCCGTCCTCCTCGAGGACGGGGATGTCGAGGAGCGTGAGATGCGTGGGGTCGTCCCGCAGCAGGAGCCGTTCGAGCGGCGCTTCGCCTTCCTCGACGGGCACGCCCTCCACGTCGATGCGGTAGCGATGGCCGGAAACCTCCTGCTCGACCGTCATCCCGACCGCTGGAACGAGGATGCCGAGATCGGCCGAGACGGCGGCGCGGACCCGTTCGAGCTGCCGCTCCAGTTCCCCGGGGGCGAGGCCGTCGCGCAGCGCCGGCGCGAGGACCAGAGCCACGGCCGGCACCTCGGCCGGGGCACCGGACGCCGTCGGGCGCTCCGCGACGCCCGTCGCCGGGGAGTCCGCGCGGACGGCGCCCGGGGTGTCGGAACGCGCGGCTGCGGAGGAGCGGAGCCCCTTCACGCTCGCCGCGCCGAACGCGGCGGCGAGGACGAGGAAAACCGGGGTCGGAAAGCCCGGGATCAGACCCATCCCGAGCAGCACCGCCGCCGCGAGCGCGAGGGCCCGCCGGTCCGAGGTGAGTTGGGTCGCGATGTTGCGCCCGAGATCGGGTTGGTTTTCGCCGGTGACGCGAGTCACGATGGTCGCAGCCGTGATCGAGAGAAACAGCGCCGGGATCTGTGAGATCAGCGCGTCGCCGACCGTCAGCAGCGTGTACTCGCGCACGGCCTCTCCGACCGTCATGCCGCGGTGGAGGGCTCCGATCGTGATGCCGCCGATCAGATTGACGGCGATCACCACGAGCCCCGCGACGGCGTCGCCCTTCACGAATTTCATGGCGCCGTCCATGGCACCGTAGAACTGACTCTCGCTTTCGAGGTCGCCTCGCCGCCGCCGCGCTTCGGCAGCGTCGATGTCGCCGTTCCGCATCTCCGCGTCGATCGCCATCTGCTTGCCCGGCAGGGCATCGAGGGTGAACCGCGCGCCGACCTCGGCGACACGCTCGGCCCCCTTCGCGATGACGATGAACTGGACCAGGGTGATGATGAGGAACACCACGAGGCCGACGATCACGTTGCCGCCGATGACGAACTCGCCGAACGTCCGGATGATGTCGCCCGCATCGGCCTCGGACAGGATGAGCCTTGTCGTCGTGATCGTCAGTGCAAGCCGGAATACCGTCGAGATCAGGATGACCCCCGGGAGCGAGGTCTCGGCGACTGCGCCAGCGCGTCGGGGACGTAGAAGGAAAACGCCGACGCGATAAGGGCGGCCACGCCGGCACGATGTCGCGAGTTGATCAGCACTGATCCGCCTTCCTTTCACCCGTGGACGAGATGCGGGCGCAGCATCCATCGGCCCGGCCCCGAGGCAGACGAGGTCGGGACCTTCTCGACGGCCGCTTTCGCGAGCGAGACCCGCGCTGAATCCGCAGTCGTCAGACCCCGAAGCAGCGGCTCGAGCCACCGCGGGTCGAAGCGAAGTCCCGACCTGTCAAATCGAAGGACCCGTGCACGTTGGGGGCCTCGGCCCCGGCTTGCCTCAGCCATCCGTTTGGGCCCCGCCGCCGGCGACTTGAAGCGTCCGCTTGGCGGAGCCATCGATCCGATCACGACCGGCATCCTCCTCGAGGATATAGCCCATGCCCCGGACGGTCCGGATCGTGACCGTGGCACCGGATCTCGCAAGATGGGTCCGCAGGCGGTAGACCGCCACTTCCATGGCGTTCGGCGAGACCTCGTCGTCGAAGCTGTATAGGCTCGCCTCGAGAGCGGCGCGCGGCGTCACACGGCCGAACCGGCGCATCAGCACCTCGATCAGACCAATCTCCCGGCGCGGGATGTGAATCGCGGCGCCTCCGATCGCGACCTGACGACTGGTGAGGTCGAGTTCGACATTGCCGGCGCGCAGGACCGGGCCGAGCGTTCCGGCCGGCCGTCGCAGAACGGCTCGGATCCGGGCGACGAGCTCATCGAGGAGCACGGGCTTCAAGACGTAATCGTCGGCACCGGCGTTGAGGCCTTCGATGCGGTCGTCCACCTCGGGCATGGTGGCGGTGATCACGATGATCGGGGTCGACGAGCCGAGGCGGCGCTGCTTTTTCACCCAGTCGAGACCGTCGCCGTCCGGCAGCCGGCGATCGACCAGGATCATGTCGTACGAGGCCAGCAGCACGGCACCGCTGGCCTCCTCGATGGTTCGTGCTCCGTCGACGACGAATCCCCTGTCCTTGAGGCCGTCGGCCATCACGGCCGCCAAGTCCCGCTGGTCTTCGATCAAAAGAATTCGCATGGTGGACGATTCACGGTTTCCGAGAAGAGTCGGTCATTCAAGTTGGCGTCCGCGCAAACGATACGGGCATACTTACCTGACCTGTCCAGTGAGTCAAAGTTCTCGGATGATAAGACACCGCGCGTCCTGCAGCCACACGATCAGTGGTTGCAGCCTTACCGCCGCAAACAACGAAAAGTAAGTTGAAGAACGAACAGATTACGTTGCGTTACTTGCAAATGTCGCCGCATAACCAACTGGTATATTATCGTAGGTGCCCGCTACCAGACAGCATTGCTCTGCACACCGATTCGAACGGAAACTCGTGGCCGTAACAATGCGTCATTGCCTAGAGATCAGTTGCAGCTGAATAGGATCGCGAGGGAGCGCAATAACATTGCAGAGACGCTCTCGACGACCCGCCGCTCCACCGCGTCTACAAACCTATTCCGAATTCTTTGCCGCTTGCAGAGACAAACCCCAGAGCGTGCCAACCCAAACCGCGGGCCGACGGGCATCACGAATGGGCTCCCCGATACGTCGCCGATGCGCGAGATCGGGTCGAAGGCCCAGCCGATCTTAGCGCCGCGATTCGAGCGAATGCGAGCGACTTCCCTCTGGCGGCATTGAAGTGTTGAGCCGAGCGCACCGGCGCTCTAGGACGCGGACCCCCTATGGCTCGTCAGGATCGGTTCCCTGCCCGGTTTGCGCCAAAAGCCGGTTTGCAGCCACCGATCGACGGTGCTGCTCGGGCCGCGTGTTTTCGAGTTGCGTCTCGCTTTGCGAGCAGCCCGGCGCGGGGCTTCAGAGCCGCGCGGAAAGCCCGGCTGGGGGTCGGATTACGCCTGATCGGACCCCGTACCCCGGTTAGGCTCTCCGCGCAGCGTCGCTGGCGGCGCCTCCGATCCCCGATCCGGCCTTGAGCGTTCGCCGCGCCGCTGCTGAAGGCGCTCCAACTCACGGACGACCCATCGCCTCGCTCTTTCATCCCGCCTCACGCCGGTACTCCTGACGCTAACCATCCGAGAAAGGAACGCACATGGCGGGCCCGTCGGTTCCAACGACGAGCATTCGCAACAGGGTATCCATGTTCCGACCGACGATCCACGGGCCTGCGCCGGCGCGGTCCGGGCCGTCAGGCCGCCGGCCGAATGGGGTGACCTCGGGGGAGCTTCGGATTGCTGGAAGCCTCCCGGCTACCTCGGCCAGATGGGGCGGCGCTAGCGCTGAATCACCGCGCACGCGAGCCGGCTTCCGGCGTTCCCGGACGGCTGACTGCGGTGATCGTCGGCTGTGGCATGCACCACGAGGGCCGACCCGTCCTGATCGAAGAGCGGCGCTCGGCCGCTGCTGAACGTCACGTTCGAGTTGAACACCTCCGCCTTGAGGATGCCGTCCTGTTCGACGGTCTGGTTCGGCATGTCGCCGGCGTGGGGTCCGCCGTCGACCATGTAGCCATGCCGGGCGGCACCGGGATTGTAATGGCCGCCGGCCGACTCGAAGCCCGTCGCGGGGTCGCATCGCCCGACCTCGTGGAAATGGAAGCCGTGAACGCCGGGCGGCAGGCCGGTGAGCTCGACCGAGATGAGGACGCCGCTCGGAGTTTCGGTCAGGGTCGCACTGCCGATCGACTTGCCTTCCGGGTTCATGAAGACCGCGCGAGAGGTCGAAGGCGTCGAAGTCGGCGCAGACGTCTGTTGCGCCGCGACCGGCGCGGCCGACAACAGCGGGACACTGCAGAGCAAGAGCAGCCGGGGAATGTTCATGGTCACCTCCTGGGGCAGCGTGGAACGGGGACCGCCCCGGCTGTGCCGGCCGAGCAGGACCTCGGACTCACATGACGAGATCGCGATGGAGAACCGGGTCCGGTTCCTGGGGTTCCGGTTTTCTGAACGCGTGTGCGCCCTTGCCCCGCTCCATGCGCACACGGCGGCACCCGTGGGCGGCCCTTGCAAGCACGCGAGGGCGTCCCCATATCGGTTGAACCCCAGCGGACAACATGAGGACGTCGAGGCGGCGGGCGTCAGCGCTCTGCTTCGATCGAGTTTCAGGTGCGGACGGATGTACTCCCGCCTGATCGTGCCTCGTCATCGCCTGACGCCGCGATGGCCCGTCCACTGGACCCGGATTGGCCCAGGCCCGTAGCTGGCGTCACGCGAGATTTCCCCTTGCGCGATGCCCCGGAGCCTGGGCTTTTTCGTGGTCGGGTGACGCTGCTGGAGCCGTGTCCACTGACATGGACTCGGCTCTCTTCTTTCTTGTGCCGCAATTTTGACGACGAACCGGATCCACTTCGCCCGAAATTGCTCGAGGCAGGAGTCGAGGCGCCCCCATGATCGAAGACATCCCGGCCATTCGCGAGCAGCTGGCGGACCACTGGGAGAAGATTGCCCTGGATCTCGTCAAGCGCGGCTTTTCCGCGAATGCGGTGTTCGAGACCATGCTGACGGTCGGTCTCGCGGGGCACGTCGAGCTTCACGGGAAGGATGCGACGGCCCAGAAGCTCGTGGTCATTGCCGAACGCCTGTCCGAACAAGTCAGGCAGGAGTTGGCGGCCTTGCGCGAGGCATCAGACGCGACCAAGAACTGAAGATCACCGGGCCGCCCGTTCTTGTCTCAGCGCGACCATCCTTCGAGTGCACACACCATGCCCATGACGAGCACCGCCGCGCCGACCAGCATGAGTTCCTGCCATACGCCTACATCACCCACGACCATTTCCTTCAGCTTTCCTGGGGGGCCACTCGGCCAGCCTTTCTGGGGACCCCGTATTTCTACCCGCACCTGCCTAAACGGCACCTGAACGGTCATTCCGCGGTGCTATCGGAAGTCGCGCGTCGCCACCTTGATGCCGCCCCCGAGGCGCGGATCCGGGACGTCGCGCGGCCTTCCTCCCGCAGTCGCGGTCTCCCGCCGATCGCCGCCTCCGCCATGCCTGGCCTCGTCACCGCGACCGTAGGGTAGCGGGAACGCTTCCGTCCGCTCACCGACGCTGCGGAGCAGGTCGGAGAGGTCGATCAGGTGTTCGGCGACGAGGTGGATGACCTGCCCTTCCCGCTGCACGCGGCCGCGGGCCCCGATCATGCCGGCCGAGAGGATGAGACGGCGCTGGCGCTCGAAGAGCGAGGGCCAGATGATCAGGTTTGCGACATCCGTCTCGTCCTCGACGGTGATGAACAGGACTCCCTTGGCGGAGCCCGGCTTTTGCCGCACGAGCACGAGACCCGCGACGGTGACGCGCTGGCCGTCCCGTGCGCTTCTCAGGTCCGCACACGGGATCATCCGCCGCTCGCGCAAGTCGCCGCGCAGGAAAGCGAGCGGATGGCGGCGCAGGCTCAGCCCCTGCGAGCGGTAGTCCTCCACGACCTCGCGGCCTGCCGTCATGGGCGTGAGCGCCACCGCGGGCTCGACCACCTCCGGACGGAGCGTCTTTTCGCGCTCATTCGCGGCCGCGAAGAGCGGCAGGGGAATGTCGCTCAATCCTCGGATCGCCCAGAGGGCATCCCGGCGGTTGATCCCGAGCGAGCCGTAGGCGTCGGCATGGGCCAGATGTTCCAAGGCCGCGACGGGGACGCCCGCCCGGCGCCACAGTTCCTCGGGCGATGCGAAGGGCTCCTCGCCCCGCGCCAGCGGGATGAGGGCGCCGTGCGCATTGGCGAGGCCCTTGGCGAGCCGTAAGCCGAGCCGCACCGCGAGCCGGCCGCCGCGGGCGGGCTCCAGGGTGCAGTCCCAGCGGGAACGGTTCACGTCCACGGGCCGGACCTCGACCCCGTGCTGACGCGCGTCGCGCACGAGCTGGGCGGGGGCGTAGAAGCCCATCGGCTGCGAGTTCAGGATCGCGCAGCAGAAGACCTCCGGGTGATGGCATTTCATCCAGGAGGACGCATAGGCGATGAGCGCGAACGAGGCCGCGTGGCTCTCCGGGAAGCCGTAGGACCCGAAGCCTTCGAGCTGCTTGAAGGTGTGCTCGGCGAAGTCGCGGTCGTAGCCGTTGGCGATCATGCCGGCGACGAGCTTGTCGCGGAATTTCGAGACGCCGCCCGTGAACTTGAAGGTCGCCATGGAGCGGCGCAGCTGATCGGCCTCGGTGGGCGTGAAGCCCGCCGCCACGATCGCGACCTTCATGGCCTGCTCCTGGAACAGCGGCACGCCGAGCGTCTTCTCCAGGACCCGTCTCAGCTCGGGCGTCGGATAGGTGACGTCCTCCCGTCCTTCCCTGCGGCGCAGATACGGGTGCACCATGTCGCCCTGGATCGGCCCCGGACGGACGATCGCGACCTCGATGACGAGGTCGTAGAACTTGTCGGGCTTCATGCGCGGCAGCATCGCCATCTGCGCCCGGCTCTCGATCTGGAACACGCCGATCGTGTCGGCGCGCCGGATCATGGCGTAGGTCTTCGCGTCGTCGGCCGGGATCGTCGCGAGGTCGTGGTCGATCGCCCTTGTGGTCGCGAAGGAGATCGAAAGCGCGGCGCATGCAGCCCAGCATCCCGAGGCCGAGCACGTCGACCTTCATGAACTTGAGGGTGTCGATGTCGTCCTTGTCCCACTCGATCACCTGCCGGTTCTCCATGGCGGCGGGTTCGATCGGCACGAGATCGTCGAGGCGGTCCTGGGTGAGCACGAAGCCGCCGGGATGCTGGGACAGGTGGCGCGGCGTCCGATGAGCTCGCGGGCCAACTCCAGGGTGAGCCGCAGCCGGCGGTCGTCGAGGTTGAGGTTGAGGTCCTTGACCTCGCGCTCGCTCACCCCGTCGCTGCTCCAGCCCCAGACCAGACCTGCGAGCGCCCCCGTGACGTCCTCGGGCAGGCCCAAGGCCTTGCCGACCTCGCGCACGGCGCCGCGCGCGCGGTAGCAGCTCACGACCGCCGTCAGGGCGGCGCGGTCGCGCCCATAGGTGTCGTAGATCCACTGGATGACCTCTTCCCGGCGCTCGTGCTCGAAATCGACGTCGATGTCCGGCGGCTCGCGCCGCTCCTGGGAGACGAAGCGCTCGAAGAGGAGCTCGGACCGCACCGGGTCGATGGAGGTGATGCCCAGCACGTAGCAGACCGCCGAGTTTGCGGCCGAGCCGCGTCCCTGGCACAGGATGCCGCGCGATCTCGCGAAGCGCACGATGGCGTGCACGGTGAGGAAGTAGGGCGCGTAGGACAGTTCCTCGATCAGGGTCAGCTCATGCCGCAGCTGCGTGGCGACGTTGTCGGGCAGGTCGTCCGGATACCGTCGCCTGGCCCCCTCCCAGGTCAGCCGTTCCAGGGTCTCCTGCGCGGTCTCCCGGCCCTCGGTTTCCGTCGGGTACTGGTATTTCAGCTCGTCGAGGGAGAAGCGGCAGCGCGCGACGATCTCGCCGGTGCGCGCCACGGCTTGCGGATGGCGCTCGAACAGGCGCGCCATTTCTCCGGGGTCCTTGAGGAAGCGGTCGGCATGGCGTTCCAGCCGGAACCCTGCCTGGTCGATGGTGCATTTGAGCCGGATGCAGGCGACCACGTCCTGGAGCATGCGCCGGTCCGGGTGGTGGTAGAGGATGTCGCCCATGGCGACGGTCGGCACGCGCGCCGCCGGGCGGCCTCTTCGACCTGCCAGCAGGCGCAGGTGCTCGTTCGGAGCGAAGCGGCGGATCAGGGCCATGTAGGCGCGGTCGCCGAAGGTGCGCTTGAGCCGCTCCAGAGCTGGCGGCCAGCGCCTCGTCGGCCTCGTCGCCGAGAAGCACGGCGAGGAGGCCGTCGCTCCAGGTTTCCACGTCCGCCCAGGCGAGCAGGCATTTCCCCTTGCCGGCGCGGGCCTTGCCGGTGCTCAAGAGCCGGCACAGGCGGGAATAGGCGGGGCGGTCGGTCGGGTAGACGAGGAGCGAGGTGCCGTCCTCGAGGTCGAGGCGGCAGCCGACCACGAGGCGCACGCCCGTCTCCTTGCGGCCTCGTGGGCCCGCACGATGCCGGCGAGCGAGTTGCGGTCCGCGATCCCGAGCGCCGGCAGGCCCAGGAGCTTCGCCTGCTCGAAGAGCTCGCGCGGACTCGACGCCCCGCGCAGGAACGAGAAATGCGTGGTGACCTGGAGCTCGGCATAGGTCATTCGAAGACCCCGTGCAGCCACCAGCGCCCGCCCCGGTCGGCCGGCCCGTCGCGGAAGAGCCAGAAGCGGGCCCCCTTGTCGTTCTCGACGCGGTAATAGTCCCGCAGGGAGTGCTTCTCGTCCTCCCCGGTCCACCATTCGCCGGTGATCCGCTCCGGCCCGTCCGCCTTTGCGACCCGGTGGCGGACGTGCCGCCAGACGAAGAAGGCGGGCGGATGATCGGGCAGGAGCGCCGTCGCCTCGACCCGCTCCGGCGGATCGAGGAGCCGCGTCGGGCGCGGGAGGTTCTCGGGCCAGGTCTGCCGGGTCGCGGGAGCCAGGGCTGCAACGCGGCGGACGGAGCGTTCGGGAACCGCGCTCTGCACCGGCTCGAGTCGGTAGACGCGCTGGGGGCCGAGCCGCGCGCCCAGGCGGTCGACGAGGCGGCTCATGTCCGCGGCTGGCGCGCGCCGCGCGGCGAGCGGATGGGATTGCTGCTCCTCCCGCAGGGGCTCGACGCGGCTCGCCACCAGCACGACGGCCTCGATTCCGAAGCCGGGATCGACCGTCTGCAGCCGCTCCTCGAAGAGCCCCGCGAGGTGCTTAGGATCGCGGGAGGCCCGGGCGGTGCCGACGCGCAGGCCGAAGCTCTTATGGTCGACCCGCTGCAGGATGAGGTCCAGCCGGCGGACGCCCTCGCCCCTCTTCTCCAGGTCGCGGCAGAGGTCCTGGGCGAGGTGTCCGGCGATGCTCCTGATGTCCTCCAGCCGCCCGATCGGCTCCGCGAAGGCGGCCCGCTGGGTGGGGATCTCCCGCGGCACGAGGGGATCGATGGGTTCGAAGGCATGGCCGAGCGCCTGGTCGAGGCGAAGCGCCGCGTCCGTGCCGAAGCGGCGCACCATCGGGGCCCGCGCCAGGGCCGCGAGCTGGCCGATGCGTTCGACCCCAAGCCTGTGGAGCGCGTCGACGGTAGCCTGGGGCAAGCGCAGCGCCTGGACGGGGAGGCTCGCGACCGCATCGACGCAGCGGCCCGGCGCCACCGTCTTCTCCTTGCCGTAGCGGGCGACCGCCCAGGCACATCCCGGGGCATCCGCCACGGCCGCCATCGCGGCCACGCCCTGGCGCGCCAGCCGGCCCGTGAGGTCGTCGATCAATTTCTCCTCGCCGCCGAAGAGATGCGTCACGCCCGCGACGTCGATCCACACGCCGTCCGGCGGGTTCGGCGGCCACCAGGGGCGAGTAGCCGATGCACCAGCGGGCGAGCTCCGTAAGAGCGGCCGCGTCCTCCTCGGGGTTCGCCTCGACCACATGAAGGCCCGGCACCAGGGCCTTGGCATGGGTGATGGTGAGTCCAGGGCGCAGGCCGACGCCGTGCGCCGTGGCGTCGACCGCCGCGACGAGCCGGCGCGACCCCTCCTTGAGAGCCGTGACCAGCGGCTCGTCCGAGGGCGGCCCGTCGTACCGGCGCCGGATGCGGTCGGTCGGCCAGGTCGGAAGATAGAGCGAGACGACCCGTCTCATCGCAAGCCCCGGGATCGTCAGTTCATCGGCCGGCGGCTCGCCGGACGGGGACGTAAGGCCTCTGGACCGGCTCGGACGGGAGCGCGAGACGGCCCGCCGCATCGCAGGCCTCGAGGATCCAGGAACGGGGTTCGCCGCCGCGGCAGCGCAGGAGATCGACCTGCCAGCGGGCGCGGCCGAGGCCGGGGGCGGGAGGGGCGAGCGAGGCCTGGGGCGCAAGGCGCCAGCGCGTGGAGGCCACGGTCGGCAGGGTCGTGAGATCCCGCTCGGCCACGGTCCACCACCGCCGCAGCGCGAAGGCGGGGACGCCCGACGCCTCCGCGGCGAGCTGCAGGCGGCGGGAGGCCGTGAGTCCGAGCCGGGTGACTTCGCCGATGACGGCGGCGAGCCCGCGCTCGCGCAGGCCCTCCTCCATGACGGGCAGGATTTCGCGGTCGCGCCGGATCTCGGCATAGATGACGCGGTCGGGATGCAGGCCGGCTCTGGCGAGCCCGGGCGCGAAGAGATCACGCCGGGTCAGGCACCACAGGACGGGGCCCTCGAGGCGAGCCGCGATGCCGGCGACGAAGAGCGTCGCCGCCCCGGCGAACTCGGCCGCCGGGCCGCTCTCGACCACCTCGTGCAGGGCGCCGAGGGCCAGACCGCCGCCGGGCAGGCAGCGATCCAGCCCCGGCACGCCGAAGGGCACGACGGGCCGGCGCCGAAACCCCCCGTCGAGCCGCTCGACCTGCCGCCGCAAATCGGCCAGCGCCCTTCGTTGCCCGGCACGCAGCATGCCTTGCCCAAACCTCTCCGCGGTGTTAATCGTTCTTATTCTGTTCTAGTCCGCCGCAGAGTCAATCCGCCGCACGGTTGCAATTTGACAGGACTCGAACTCCTGTGAGGTTGAGTCGCCTGCCGAGACGAGCCTCCGGGCTAAGACCTCGAGAATTTCCGATCACCAGAAACGCCCGTGGGCCTGCACATCGTGCGAAGGCGCACATCAGAAAACCACCAAGTGAGGGATACTTTGCATTGGCGCACGATGAACTGTCGTGCCGTTCGCGGTCGCCGGCCTTGACCCGCGCGACACGGAGCACGTCATGACGAAGGCACTCCTGATCACATTGTCGCTCGTGATCCTTCCGAGCGTCGCATCCGCTCAGAGCGGTCCGGGCAGCGGCACCGATCTCTATCGCGTCCAACGCGAATGGGAGGCCATCATGCGCGATGGCCGCTATGAACGCCTCCTGCGAGAGGGTCAGGCGAACAAGCAGGCCTTCGACCGGCTGCAGCAGCGCAACTCCGGCCCCACGGCCACCGGTTCGATCCCGCCGCGCCGACGCTAGCGGAGAGTCCGGCGACCCGCTGCGCACGGCTGCCGCGGGTCCTCCGCTGCTGCTCCCGAGAGCAAGGCCGAAGACGGCGTCCCGGACGAAACAAATCGCGCAATCATAACGCAACGGCATGGTCTTACACCGCCTCTCGCTGCTGAGCTCCCGGTTCAGCGTTCATTGGGAGGAGATAGCAATGTTCATGTCATGGATCCTCGCCCGGATTCGGCGGGAACTCGAGTATCGCCGAGCTCTCCGGATGCTCTCGCGCCTCACCGACCATCAGCTCGACGACATCGGTCTCGATCGGATGCAGCTGACGGCGGCCGATTGGGGAATGGACTTACAAAAATGAAGTACTCCACCCGTCCGGCGGCAGGCTGCTCGCCGGACAAGCTGCAGCGGATGGTATAAACGCTCCATCTCCCTCCTATCGGTGAAGGACTCGAGCCGGTCCGCTCGTTCTTCAAACCGGTGCGCTCCCAAGGTTTTCAGGCCCGTTAACCACGTTCCCCCCGGACGGGGCAGGAACCACGAGCGAAGACCTCGCGTTGGTCGAGTCACGACCTCGACGAAACAGGGAGAAACTAATGAAGAACTTAGCTTTGTTGAGTGCCATGGTGATCGGCTCCGGTCTCCTCGCGGCGACGCCCTCGTCCGCTCAGGTTCAGTTCGGAATCGGCCCGGACGGCCCAAGCGTTCGGATCGGCCGCGACGACGACCGCGTGATCGAACGCCGCCGTATCGTGCGCCGGAACTACGTCGACGACGGCCGCCTCGTCACGGGCAGCACGCAGCGTTGCCGGACGGTTACGATCCGTGAGGAAAACGATTTCGGCGACACCGTTGTCCGTCGCAGGAGGACCTGCCGCTGATCCGTGCGCCCTGGGCCGTCCGTGGGGCACGCCCAAGTCGAGGGACCACGCCGCCACGACGAAAGCGCCGTCCACATCGAAGCTTGCGGTCCGGTCGGGACATTCAGCGACCGGGCCGGCACCCCATCTCCGGAAACAAAGCCCGACGCTGAGCGCGCCTTCCGGCTCTCTGAAAGGCGACGCTCACGCCGCGAGAGCGGGACGGCCGATCGGCCGCAGGCGCTCCACAGCGTGGGCGACGCCGAGCACGCGCCCTTCGTGGAAGCGCGGGCCGATGATTTGGAGGCCCACGGGAAGCCCCGCCTTCGAGAGTCCCGCCGGCACCGATGCGGCCGGCACGCCCATCATGCTGAACAGGAACGTCGGCGCGATCCAGTCGATGTAGGTCGACATCGGCTTGCCCGCGATCTCGGTCGGATAGTTCCGGTCTGCGGGAAACGGCTCGACCGGAACGCACGGCGTCAGGAGCGCGTCGTGCGCTCGCAGGATGGCGCTGAGGCGGCGCCAGTTCTCGCCTCGAACGTGATCCGCCCGGGCGAGGTCCTTGACGGTGATCCCGAGGCCGAGCCGAATGTTGTTGGCGACATTGACCCCGAACACCGAGAGGTCGTCGAGCCGCTCGTATTGCTGACCCACCACCCAAAGTCCGCGCATGGCGAGGAAGGCTTCCCGGCCGGGCGACAGGTCGAGATCGATCGTGTCGACGATCGCTCCGGCTTGTTCGAGATCGCGCACGGCGGCGTGGCAAAGTCGCTCGATCTCGGGATCGACGCCGATCCGCGCGACATCGGGGCAGTAGGCGAAGCGCCGCCCCCGCACCTCGTACGCCTCGACCTCGGCGGAGACGGGAGCCGAGGGCACCGACAGGGGATAATCCGCGCTGAAGCCCGAAGACCCTTCTCGCGACCCCGAACACCGGGTCGACCAGCGTCTGCGGGCTGCGCGGACGCGGGCAGGACACGTCCGGGTACGCGGCGATCGTCGTGGGCGCCCGGGACAGGAGGAGGACCTTGTCGGCCATGTAGACGGCCTCCTCGAGATCGTGCGAGACCAGCACCGTCGTGGTGCGTGTCTCGTTGAAGATCTTCTGCAGCTGATCGCGCATGAAGAGCGTCATCTCGTAGTCGAGGGCCGAGAACGGCTCGTCGAGGAAGAGCACTTCCGGCTCGACGATCAGCGCCCGCAGGATCGACACCAGCTGCTGCTGACCACCGGACAGTTCGTAGGGATAGCGTCTGAGATTGATCTCGTAACGTCGAACTTGGCGATGAGCCGCTCGACCCGCGCCCGCCGCTCGCACTTCGGCACCTTCGCGATCTTGAGAGGGTACTCGATGTTGTCGATCGCCCTGAGCCAGGGGAACAGCGCCTCGCGGTAGTTCTGGAAGACGTAGCCGATCCGGCTTTCCCGCACCGGCTTGCCGCCGATTCGGATCTCCCCGCCGTCAGCGGGAACGAGCCCCGCGACGAGATTGATCAGCGTGCTTTTCCCGCACCCGTTGGGCCCGAACACGGAGACGAACCGGCCGCGCGGAATGTCGACATCGAACCCGTTGTAGATCGTCGCCGCCCCGAACGACTTGCGGAGGCCGCGGACCGTGACGTGAGGGAGGTCCACGCCGGACGCACCGGAGACGGCAGCCGCGCGGACCATCGCGGTCATGTCCTCAGTAGACTTTCAGAAACGTGCCGGCCTCGATCTTCTCGGGCGCATTGATGAGCTTCATCGAGAAGTCGATGAACTTTTGGAACTGCTTGCGATGCGCGTCCGTCAGCTGCGCGACCGTGAAGTAGCCGAGCATCGGCACCTCGCCGACGACATCCTCCGGCGTCAACGTGTTCTTCAACAGGTGCTTGCGCGCGCTCTCGGGATCCTTCTGGATGTCCTTGATGGCCTTGAGCCACGCCGCCGCGTAGCGGCGGGCGACGTCGGGCCGCTCGTTGATGAAGCGGCTCGACAGGACGCCTCCGCCCACGAAGGCGTCGGCCTTCGGATCGCCGAGCACGTAGCGGGCGATCACGCCGGCTTCGAGGGTCGTGGCGACACCCTGCTTGCGCATCACGGTGGCGTTCGGCTCGAGGGTGTACCCGGCATCGAAGGTGCCGGCCTTCAAGGCGCCGAGATGCTGCGCGGTGTCGAGTTGCTCGAGGCGATACTCGCCTTCCTTGAGGCCGCTGGCCTCCAGGGCGGCCTTCGCATGAGCACTCCCCACTCCTCCCATTCAACGGTTGCGATCCGTCGCCGCCGGAAATGCTTTCGCCGGGGCGGCGAACGCGGGCGGCGCCTCGCCTGGCGCTAGATCCGGGCCTGCCGCGGGAGAGCTTCCGCATCGTCCTCCGCGGGCCTTTTCTCGAGGCGTCGCCGCGGGGATCCCTGCCGCTCCTCCGAGGGCGTCTTGCCGAAGAACTGGCTGTAGCTGCTCGAGAAATGGGACGCGGAGACGAAGCCGCACGCGAGCCCGACGGCGAGAATCGGCATGCTGGTCTGGAGCAGCAGCTGGCGCGCGCGCTCAAGGCGCAGCCCGAGGTAGTAGCGCGTCGGCGTCTCCCCGACGTATTTCCGGAACAGGCGCTCGAGCTGCCGCGGCGACAAACCGGCTCGCTTGGCGAGCGCCGAACAGGGCAGCGGTTCCTCGAGATGCCGCTCCATCAGCTCGGCGACCGTGAGGATCTTCGCGTTGGCGACACCGAGCCGCGCGCGCAGTTCCATGCGCTGCCGCTCGTTGGCCTCGCGCATCCGGTGGTGAATGAGCTCGTCGGTGACGAGCGAGGCGATTTCGCTGCCCTTCTTCTCGGCGATCAGGGACAACATCATGTCGATCGCCGCCGTGCCGCCCGCGCAGGTGAAGCGATTGCGGTCCATCTCGAAGAGCTCCTGCGTGACCTCGATGTCGGGGAACTCCTCGCGGAACGCGTTGTAGTTCTCCCAGTGGATCGTGCAGCGGTAGCCGTCGAGCAGCCCGGCCTTCGCGAGGATATAGGTCCCGGTGCAGACCGCTCCGATCGAGACCCCGTAGAAGCTGAGGCGGCGAAGCCGCGCGATCAGCGTCGAATGATCGTGCCTGTGGACGTCGACGCCGGCGCAGACGATGATTTCCGGCATCGGCCCGACGTCCGCAAAGGAGCCGTTCACCTCGATCCGGACGCCGTTCGAGGCCGTGACGGGTGCCCCGTCCTGGGAATAGATCCGCCAGGCGAAGACATTCTGCCCGCTGACGCGATTGGCGAGGCGCAGGGGCTCGAGCGAGGACGTGAACGCGATCATGGAGAACTCGGGCACCAGCAGGAACCCGATGGTGTGTGTCCCGGTCTGCTCGCCTGCTGCCATCGCCCTCTTGATCCCGCCGACGCTCCGCTCGACCAGGTCACTCCGGCGATGTCGGGGTGGATTGCCGGACGGTGACCCGCCCGCATCATTGCAAAAGACGCGGCGAGCCGTCCAGACGCTTGTAACATTCCTACACGGCCGCGGGAACGGCCCTTCGAACGCCCAGTTCCGTCGCGAGCCACTCGAGCGGCCAATCGTGCGGCTCCAGGGGCACGCGCTCGACCCGCTGGGCCTCGAAGGCGACCGCGATGCTCGTGAAGCGGCGCTTTGCCGCGAGCTCCGCCAGCGCCATGTCGTAGTAACCCTTGCCGTAGCCGATGCGTCCGCCCCTGCCGTCGAAGACCGCGAGCGGGACGAGCACGATGCCGGGGTCGAGCACCTCCGCCTCGGCGGGGGGAACACGCGTCCCGAACCCGCCGTCGACGAGAGACCGCTCCTCGCCGTCCCAGGCGCGGAAGGTCAGCCGCCCGCCGTCGATCCTCGGCATCGCGAGCCGGAACCCGTTCTCGAGCGCGTACCGCATCAGCGGGCGCAGATCGACTTCGCTGCGGATCGGCCAGAACGCGGAGACCACCGCCTTCGGCTGGCCGGACAGCCAGACGAGAAGGCTCTCGCAGATCGCTCGAGAGGCCCGGACGCGGTCGGTTTCCGCAAGGGCGTCGCGCTTCGCGAGGCAGGCGCGCCGCAGCGCCTCCTTCTGGCGCCTCACCGCCTCGACGAGGTCGGTGTCGGGCATGTCAGTCGACCGTCCGGCCGTCGAACGCGAGAGCCTCTCCCGCGAGGTAGAGGGAACCGGTGATCAGCACCCTCGGCGAGACCGCGAAGGGCAGCGAGCGGATCTCGTCAAGGGCGTTCGGGAGCGATGTCGTCGCCAACGCGGTGAGGCCGAGAGACCAGGCCGCCCGTGCAAGCTCCGCGGCAGACCGCGCGGCGGCGGCGCCCTCGATCGGGGCGGCGAGGACGAGGTTCGCCTGGTCCGCGAACGCCTCGAGGAAGCCGGTCGCATCCTTCGTGCCGAGCATCCCGAGCACCACCACGAGCGGCCGGCCGTCCTTCGTCCCGAGGGCCCGCATGGCCGCCATGGCGACGCGCGCCCCGTCGGGGTTGTGGCCGCCGTCGAGCCAGATATCGCAGCCACGCGGCAGAAGAGAAGCGATGCGGCCGCCCGCCAGACGCTGAAGCCGACCCGGCCATGCCGCGCGGGCCAGGCCCTCCGCCACCGAGCGCTGCCCGGGCAGAAGGATCCCGGAACGGCGGAGCGCGGCAACGGCGGTCGCCGCATTGTCGAGCTGGTGGGCGCCCCTCAAGCCGAGCGCTTCGACCGCGACCGATCCGTCTGCGTCTCGGTAGACGAAGCCGCTCTCGGACGGCCGAGCCTCGAAATCGACGCCGCTCTCGATCAGCGGCGCGCCCTTGCGCCGGCATTCGTCGCGCACGACGTCCGCGACCTCGGCATGCGGTTGCGGCGCGAGGATGCAGGGCCGTCCCGGTTTGACGATCCCCGCCTTTTCGCGCGCGATCGAGGCGATGTCGCGTCCGAGATGCTCCGTATGGTCGAAGGATATGGAGGTGAGGATCGTGAGGAGCGGACAGTCGACGACGTTCGTGGCGTCGAGCCGTCCACCGAGACCCGTCTCCATCAGGAGCACGTCCGCGCGACGTTCCGAGAAGAGGAGCAGCGCGGCTGCCGTCGTGATCTCGAAGACGGTGATCGGCTGGCCGCGATTGGCCTGCTCACAGCGGTCGAGAGCGTCGAGAAGCGACAGGTCGTCGACCAGCTGTCCGCCGCCCGGGGCCCCAAGCCTGACCCGCTCGTTGAAACGGACGAGGTGCGGCGAGGTGTAGACGTGCGCGCTGTAGCCGGACGCTTCCAGGATCGCGCGCATGAACGCCACCGTCGAACCCTTTCCGTTGGTGCCGGCGACGTGGATCACGGGCGGAAGGCGTCGTTGAGGCTCGCCCAGGTCCGCGAGGAGGCGCTCGATGCGCGAAAGCGACAGATCGATCAGTTTGGGGTGGAGATCCTGGAGCCGGTCGACGACGCGCGCGACCACGTCGCGGTGGGCAGGCCGGTATTCGGTCGGGCTTGCGCCGCGCGGGACGCCGGACGCGACGGGCTGATCGCAAAGCACGTTGAGCTCCTGAGGTTCGCGCCATCAAAAGCGGAGCCCCTCGCGGTCGCTTCTCTGTTTTCGGCGCGATCCTGTCGGATTCGCGACCGGCGCTTGCCAGGGTCGCGCTGCGACAACTCCCACGTGACGGAATCAGGCAAGAAAATGCCGTATCGCATGCGTGGCGCGCAAGCGCGGGCGGCTACGGTCCCAGCCGAAGCAGAACAATGCGGGGAGCCCCATGAAGTCCGATATCGAGATCGCCAGGGAGGCGAAACTCCGGCCGATCACTGCCGTGGCCGACAGCATCGGGGTTCCCGAGGAGGCGCTGCACCCTTATGGCCGGCATATCGCCAAGATCGATCCGGGCTTCATCGACGGCCTCGACGGCCGCCCCGACGGCAAGCTGATCCTCGTCACCGCGATCAACCCGACGCCCGCCGGCGAGGGCAAGACCACGACCACGGTCGGCCTCGGGGACGGCCTCAGCCGCATCGGCAAGAAATCGCTCATCTGCGTCCGCGAACCCTCGCTCGGCCCGTGCTTCGGCATGAAGGGCGGCGCCGCCGGCGGCGGCTATGCCCAGATCGTGCCGATGGAGCAGATCAACCTGCATTTCACGGGCGATTTCCACGCCATCACGAGCGCCCACAACCTCCTCGCGGCGATGCTGGAGAACCACATCTATTGGGGCAACGCGCTCGGATTCGACACCCGCCGCGTGGCTTGGCGGCGCGTGCTCGACATGAACGACCGATCGCTGCGCTCGATCGTCTCCTCCCTCGGCGGCGTGTCGAACGGCTTCGCCCGCGAGGACGGATTCGACATCACGGTCGCCTCCGAGGTCATGGCGGTGTTCTGCCTGGCGAGCGATATGAAGGATCTCGAGCGCCGTCTCGGCGAGATGGTCGTCGGGTACACGCGGGACCGGAAGCCCATCAAGGCATCGCAGCTCAATGCGCCGGGCGCCATGGCGGTGCTTCTCAGGGATGCGCTGGCGCCGAACCTCGTTCAGACGCTCGAAGGCAACCCCGCCTTCGTGCACGGCGGGCCGTTCGCGAACATCGCCCACGGCTGCAACTCCGCGATCGCGACGAAGACCGCGCTGAAGCTCGCCGACTACGTCGTCACCGAAGCGGGGTTCGGGGCCGATCTCGGGGCGGAGAAGTTCTTCGACATCAAGTGCCGCAAGGCGGGCCTGACTCCGGCCGCCGCGGTGATCGTCGCGACGGTGCGCGCGCTCAAGATGCATGGCGGCGTCGGCAAGGACGCGCTCGGGACGGAGAACGTCGAGGCGCTGCGCAAGGGCCTCACCAACCTCGAACGACACGCCCGAAACCTGCGAAAGTTCGGCGTCCCGGCGATCGTCGCCATCAATCACTTCTCGTCGGACACGGAAGCGGAGCATGCCGCGATCCAGGAGTTCTGCTGGTCGGAAATCGGCGAGGAGGCGGTGATCTGCCGCCACTGGGCCGACGGGTCGAGGGGCATCGAAGCGCTCGCCCGTAAGGTCGTGGCGCTCGCGGAAGCGCCGCGCCCGCTCGACGGACGCGGTTTCCGGACGCTCTATCCCGACGACATGCCGCTCTGGGACAAGATGAGGACCATCGCGACCGAGATCTACGGCGCGGCCGACATCATCGCCGACCAGAAGGTGCGGGATCAGTTCAAGGAGCTGCAGGCCGCGGGTTACGGGCACCTGCCGATCTGCGTCGCCAAGACCCAGTACTCGTTTTCGACCGATCCGAACCTGCGCGGCGCTCCGAGCGGGCACGTCGTTCCGATCCGCGAGGTGCGGCTTTCGGCGGGGGCCGGGTTCCTGGTGGTGATCTGCGGGGAGATCATGACCATGCCGGGTCTGCCGAAGGTCCCAGCGGCGGAGAAGATCCGAATCAACGAAGAGAACCTGATCGAGGGGTTGTTCTGAGCCGTTCTCTGGCCGGATCGTGCTGGCGTGAGCCGGACCTTGTGCGCTAGAAGCCGCGCCATGGCCGCACGGGGACCAGAGCGGGTTCCATACGTCGGGAGCGCGATCCGTTGAGATATTCCCTCGTCAACCTCGTCAAACAGGCGGCCCGGGCCCACCAGGGCTGGCCGCAGCAGTGGCGCGATCCGGAACCGAAATCGGCGTACGACGCGGTGATCGTCGGTGCCGGCGGGCACGGCCTCGCGACGGCCTATTACCTCGCCAAGGAGCACGGCGTCAGGAACGTCGCGGTGCTCGAGAAGGGCTGGCTCGGCGGCGGCAATACCGGGCGCAACACCACCATCATCCGCTCCAACTACCTGTGGGAGGAGAGCGAGGCGATCTACGAGCACGCCATGAAGCTCTGGGAGACGCTCTCCGACGACCTCAACTACAACGTCATGTACTCCGCGCGCGGAGTCATGATGCTGGCCCACACCGTTCACGACGTGCAGGTGTTCAAGCGGCACGTCCATGCCAACCGGCTCGCCGGCATCGACAACGAATGGCTGACCGCCGCCGACGCGCAGGCGTTCTGCCCGCCGCTCAACATTGCCGCCAACCTGCGCTACCCGGTGCTCGGGGCGGCCCTGCAGCGGCGCGGCGGGGTCGCGCGCCACGATGCGGTCGCCTGGGGCTATGCCCGCGGGGCCGACAGGCTCGGCGTCGACATCGTCCAGAACTGCGAGGTCACGGGCATCCGAAGGGATTCGCGCGGCGCCGTGGAGGCCGTCGAGACCACGCGCGGCACGATCGGCACGAAGAAGGTCGGGGTCGTGGCGGCGGGCCACACCAGCGTCATCGCCGAGATGGCGGGGATGCGCATGCCGCTCGAGAGCTTCCCGCTCCAGGCCCTGGTGTCGGAGCCCGTGAAGCCGGTGTTCCCGTGCGTCGTCATGTCGAACTCCATGCACGCCTATATCTCGCAGTCCGACAAGGGCGAGCTCGTGATCGGGGCGGGCACCGACCAGTACACGTCCTACAGCCAGACCGGCGGACTGCACATCACCACGCACACCCTCGACGCGATCTGCGAATTGTTTCCGATGTTCCGCCGCATGCGCATGCTGCGCAATTGGGGCGGCATCGTCGACGTGACGCCGGACCGCTCGCCGATCATCGGCACGACGCCGGTGCCGGGCCTGTTCGTGAACTGCGGCTGGGGCACGGGCGGCTTCAAGGCGACGCCGGGCTCGGGCCACGTCTTCGCGGCCACCATCGCGCGCGGCGAGCCGCATCCGATCGCGGCGCCGTTCACGCTCGACCGCTTCCGGACCGGGCGTCTCATCGACGAGGCGGCCGCCGCGGCCGTGGCGCACTAGGGGGAGAGATGCTGCTGATACCCTGTCCCCATTGCGGCGAGGATCGCCCCGAGATCGAGTTCCGCAACGGCGGCGAAGCCCACGTGGCGCGGCCGCTCGACCCCGCCTCGCAAAGCGACGAGGCATGGGCCGACTACCTCTACATGCGCACGAACCCCAAAGGCGTGCACTTCGAGCGCTGGCGCCACGTCCACGGCTGCGGGCGCTTTTTCAACGCGGTGCGCCACACGGTGACGGACCGCATCCTGATGACCTACAAGGCCGGGGAGCCGCGGCCCGACCCGTCCTCGTTTAGCGACGCTCGTCCGGCGGCGCCGCAGGGATCGGAGGACGTCGGCGCCGAGGCTGCCGCCGCGGAGGCCCGGCCATGAACGAGCAGGCGCCGGTCGCGCCGACGGCCCGCTTGGACCGCGCGGACGCGTCGGACAGGACATCGCTTCGCACGGCGCCGGCCGGGAACCTCGCGGCGGGGCAGCCGTTCCGGACCTCGGCAGGCGGGCGCGTCGACCGCACGAGACCGATCGAATTCACGTTCGACGGCAGGACCTATTCCGGGTTCGAGGGCGACACGCTCGCCTCGGCGCTCCTCGCGCACGGCGTCCACCTGATGGGGCGCTCGTTCAAGTACCACCGGCCGCGCGGGCCGATCGCGGCGGGGTCGGAAGAGCCCAACGCCCTCGTCGGCGTCTCCGGCCCGAACGGCCGCTACACGCCGAACCTGCGCGCGACGCAGGTCGAGCTCCACGACGGCCTCGTCGCGGAGAGCCAGAACCGCTGGCCGTCGCTGTCCTTCGACGCCGGCGCGGTCAACGGTCTCTTGTCGCCGTTCTTCCCGGCCGGCTTCTACTACAAGACGTTCATGGGCCCGCGCTTCGTCGGCGCGGCCCGGGCCTGGAAGTCGATCTACGAGCCGGTGATCCGCCGCGCCGCCGGCCTCGGACGAGCGCCAGACGCGCCCGATCCGGACCACTACGCTAATCGCTTCGCCCATTGCGACGTGCTCGTGATCGGCGCCGGGCCGGCGGGGCTCGCCGCCGCGCTGGCGGCATCCAGCACCGCCGCGCAGGTGATGTTGTGCGACGAGCAGGCGGAACTCGGCGGGTCGCTTCTCGCCGACGCGCGCTCCCGGATCGAGGGAAAGCCGGCCTCGGAGTGGCTGCGGGAGGCATCGGCCGAGCTGGCGCGGCGGCCCAACGTGACGCTGCTCCCGCGCACGCAGGCGTTCGGCTACTTCGCGGATAATCTCGTCGCCCTGCAGCAGCGCCTGACCGATCACCTTTCCGCGCCCGACCCGAATCTGCCGCGCGAGCGGCTGTGGCAGGTCCGGGCCCGGGAAGTCGTGATCGCCGCGGGCGCGGTCGAGCGGCCGCTCGTCTTCCCCGACAACGACAGGCCCGGGATCATGCTCGCCGATGCGGCGCGCACCTATCTTGCGCGCTACGGCGTCCTGCCGGGCTCGCGCGCGCTCGTGTTCACGGCCTGCGACACCGCCTACGAGGCGGCTCTTGTCCTGCGCGAGGCCGGCGTTGCGATCCCGCTCATTGCCGACCTGCGCCCGAATCCGGCCGGCGGCGCCCTCGAGGCGGCGCGCCAAGCCGGAATCAGGATCGCTCCGGCCACCACGGTCGTCGGCACGCGAGGGCGGCTGCGCATCGCGGCAGCCGTCATGGGCGCCGTCGGCCCGGACGGCACCGTGGTCCCGGGCGAGGCGATCGACTGCGATCTCCTGCTCATGTCGGGCGGCTGGATTCCCTCCGTCCACCTCTACTCCCAGTCTCGCGGCAAGGTGGTCTGGCACGACGAGGCGCAGATGTTCCTGCCCGGGGCGCATGCGCAGCGCGAGCGCTCGGCCGGCGCCTGCCGCGGCGTCTTCGGCCTTGCGGCCACGCTCGGCGACGGCCATGAGGCCGGCGTTTCGGCGGCGAGGAACGCCGGGTTCGAAGCGTCGGGCGAAAGGGCTTTCGAGGCCGACGCGTTCGCGCATTCCTACGTCGGGACCTCGGGCGCGTGCCCTCACGACCGCGACCCCGTGCGCGTCAAGGCGTTCGTCGATTTCCAGAACGACGTGACCGCGAAGGACCTGCACCTCGCCGTCCAGGAAGGCTTCCGCTCGATCGAGCACGTCAAGCGCTTCACCACGACGGGCATGGCGACGGACCAGGGCAAGACCTCCAACGTCAATGCGCTGGCGATCGTGTCGAAAGCCATCGACAAGCCGCTTCCGAGCGTCGGGCTGACGACCTTCCGCATGCCCTACACGCCGGTGACCTTCGGGGTGCTCGCGGGTCACAACCGGGGCGACCTGTTCGATCCCGTCCGCACCACGCCGATCCATTCCTGGGCGGTCGAGAACGGGGCCGTGTTCGAGGATGTCGGCCTGTGGAAGCGCGCCCGCCACTTCCCGCGGGGCGGCGAGGACATGCATGCCGCGGTGGCGCGGGAATGCCGCACGGTCCGTTCCTCGGTCGGCCTCCTCGATGCGTCCACGCTCGGCAAGATCGAGGTGGTCGGCCCGGATGCGGCCGAGTTCCTCGAGCGCATGTACGTCAACCCGTGGAGGAAGCTCGAGCCCGGCCGCTGCCGTTACGGGCTTTTGCTCAATGAAGCGGGCTTCATCATCGACGACGGCGTCGCGGCGCGGCTGGCGCCCGATCGCTTCCACGTCACCACGACGACCGGCGGCGCGCCGCGTGTCCTCGCGATGATGGAGGACTATCTCCAGACCGAATTCCCGGACCTCAAGGTGTGGCTCACCTCGACCACGGAGCAATGGTCCGTCGTCGCCGTTCAGGGTCCGAAGGCGCGCGAGGTTCTCGAGCCTCTCGTCGAGGGGATGGATCTGTCGCGCGAGGCCTTTCCGCACATGGCGATGCGCGAGGGCCGCATCTGCGGAGCGCCGACACGCCTGTTCCGCGTCAGCTTCACGGGCGAGCTCGGGTTCGAGGTCAACGTGCCGGGCGACTACGGCCGGACCGTCTGGGAGGCGATCTGGGCCAATGTCCAGAAATCCGGCGGATGCGCCTACGGCACGGAGACCATGCACGTGCTCCGCGCCGAGAAGGGCTACATCATCGTCGGCCAGGAGACGGACGGCACCGTGACGCCCGACGATCTCGGGCTCTCCTGGGCCATCGGCAAGCAGAAGAAGGACTTCGTGGGCAAGCGCTCGCTCACCCGGCCCGACATCGTACGGCCCGACCGCAAGCAGCTCGTCGGCCTCCTGACCGCCGATCCCGGGGTCGTGCTCGAGGAGGGGGCGCAGGTCACGGGGCACGCGAACCCGGCGCCCGGAACGCCGGCGCTCGGCCACGTGACGTCGTCCTACCGGAGCGAGATCCTGGGCCGCTCGATCGCGCTCGCCCTCGTGTCCGGCGGGCGGGCTCGCATGGGCGAGACGCTGTATGTGCCGATGCCCGGCGGGTCGATCTCGGCGAGCGTGACCTCGCCGGTGTTCTACGACGACAAGGGAGCGCGCCTCGATGGTTGACGTTCAAGCGCTCCGCCGCCCGCCCGCCGCGGGGCTCGCACTCGTCTCCGATGCGCGCAGCATTGCGTTGACCGCGCTCGGCGATCTCAGCCGATTCGCGGTGCGCGGCGACCGCGCCGCCGCCGACGCGATCGGCGCTGCCTTCGGAGTCGAGCTTCCGGCCGAGCCCTCGCGATCCGCCTCGCGGCAGGGTCGTGCCGCGTTATGGCTCGGACCGGACGAGTGGCTGCTCCTCGCCGAAAACGCCGATGCGGAAACCGTCTCGGAGGCGGTGCGCGGCGCGCTGGGCGACCGTCCCCATTCCTGGGTCGACGTGTCCCACCGCAACGCCGGATTCCTGGTGAGCGGACCCCATGCCGCGGCGGTTCTCAACGCGGGCTGTCCGCTGCCGCTCGGCCTCGCCGCGTTCCCGGTCGGCAAATGCACGCGGACGCTGTTCGGCAAAGCCGAGATCGTGCTTTGGCGGAAAGAGGAGACGGCGTTCAGGATCGAGGTCTGGCGCTCCTTCGCGGCCTACCTCGCGGATCTCATGGCCGAGGCGGCCCGCGAACACCAGGTCTAGGGCCGTTTCCACTGACGTGGAATCGGCTCGCTTCTTTTCTTGTGCCGCCGTTTTCGACGGCGAGCCGGGTCCACTTCGCCGAAAATGGCTCCAGAGGGCGGAAATCCCGGCAGGCGACCGGGGCCCCCGCTTGCGCGGCTACCGCGCGGCGTGCTGCGGCTTGCCGTCGTCGATCTCGTAGTAGTCTCCCTTGTCGGCGACGAAGATGTGGCGGCTGATGACGAGTCCGGTCCGGCCATCGAGCGTTCCCGCCATGATGCTGACGTTGCCGCCCTCCTCGGGTTTCCAGAACAGGTTGCCGCCGCAGATTCGGCAGAAGCCGCGACGCGCCTTCGCGGACGACTGGAACCACGCCAGCCCACGGTTCTCGACGACGACGAGGTCGCCCTCGCGGCACTGCGTGGCGCATACGAAGTGCCCGCTCGTCTTCCGGCATTGCGTGCAATGGCATGCGACGACGCTGCGCAGCGTCCCCCGCACCTCGTATCTCACGGCCCCGCACAGACATGCGCCCGTGGCGACCGGCGGGGGCGTCTCGCTGGTGCGCGCGGTCACGGCTTCAATGCCATGCGTCCGGCATCGAGTCCTTGCGCTTTTGGATGAACTCCCGCAGGGCCTCGTCCGTCCCGGGATCGATCGGCGGCGGCTCGTATTCGGCGAGCATCTTCTTCCAGATCGCATTGGCGCGCTGCGGCGTGTCCTTGCGCCCCTCCGCCTCCCATTGCTCGACCGAGTTGTTGTCGGCGACCGATGAGCGGTAGAACGCCGTTTCGAAGTTCGCCTGGGTGTGCGCGCAGCCGAGGAAATGCCCGCCGGGACCGACCTCGCGCAAGGCATCCATCGCCTGTCCGTTCTCGGACAGATCGATGCCCCTCGCGAGCACGTGCATCATGCCGAGCTGGTCCATGTCCATGATGAGCTTCTCGTAGGACGACGAGAGCCCGCCCTCGAGCCACCCGGCCGCATGCAGCACGAAGTTGGTCCCGGCGTGCAGCGTCGGCAGCAGCGTCTGCGCGCTCTCGTAGGCGGCCTGGGCATCCGGAAGCTTGGACGCGCACAAGGACCCGCCGGTTCGGAACGGCATGTTGAGGCGGCGCGCGAGCTGGGCCGCGCCGTAGATCGCTTTCGCGGCCTCCGGCGTGCCGAACGTCGGGGCGCCGGACTGCATCGAGAGCGTCGACACGAAAGTGCCGAAGATCACCGGGGCGCCCGGGCGCACGAGCTGGGTGAACGCGGTCCCGGCGAGCACTTCGGCGAGGACCTGCGTGAGGGTCCCGGCGACGCTGACGGGGCTCATCGCGCCCGCCAGGATGAACGGGGTGATGATCGTGGCCTGGTTGTTGGCCGCGTAGGCCTCGGCAGCGCCGAGCATCGTCGAATCCCACACCATCGGCGAGTTCGCGTTGATGAGGCTCGTGACGACGGTGTTGTTCTGGATGAAGTCCTGTCCGAACACGATCTCCGCCATGGCGACCGTATCCCGGGCGCGCTCGGGGGCGGTGACCGACCCCATGAACGGCTTGTCGGAATAGCGCAGGTGCGCGTAGACCATGTCGAGGTGCCGCTTGTTCACCGGCACGTCGACCGGCTCGCACACCGTGCCCCCCGAATGGTGCATGAAGGGGCTCATATAGGCGAGCTTCACGAAGTTCCGGAAATCCTCGATCGTGCCGTAACGCCGGCCCTTGTCGATGTCGTGGACGAAGGGCGGTCCGTAGACCGGCGCGAACACCGTCGACTTGCCGCCGATATGAACGTTGCGCTCGGAGTTGCGGGCGTGCTGGACGTATTCCGACGGCACGCTCGCGACGAGCCGACGCGCCAGTCCGCGCGGGAAGCGCACGCGCTCGCCGCGCACGTCGCAACCGGCGCCCTTCAGGAGGTCGAGCGCCCGAGGATGGCCGCGGAACTCGATTCCGATCTCCTCGAGAACCGTTTCGGCATTGTGTTCGATGATCGCCAGACCCTCTTCCGTCAGGATCTCGGTGAGGGGAAGGTTGCGGGTGATATAGGGGATCGAGACGCCGCTGCGCTGCACGCGGGCGGCCCGCCGCGCCTCCCGTCCCCGGCGCCCTTCCGGCGCGCCGCCGGCGGCGTTCTCAGGGGTCGTTGCGGTCTGATCCATGCGGCTCTCCCTGGCGGCTTTGGACGATAGGCGGATCCACCATGGGGCGGCGAATGGGGCTTCTCTGGCGTCCGGGCGTCGCAGAATTGCCCCTTAACGTCACCTCGCGGCGAAATCCATGTTCGCGCGCCTCCGGGAATGACGCGGCCTCGACATTGCAGGTCGCGGCACCGCTAGTGTTCGGCCGGGAGCCCGTGACACTTGGACGAAAGGTGTGGGCAGGAACGCGCGTCGGGGCTCGCGCAGGCTCCCGCCGCAAGAAGGACAATCGCCATGAGGTCGCAGGCTCGGGTCGTCGTGATCGGCGGGGGCGTCGTCGGCGTCTCCACGCTCTATCATCTGGCGAAGAAAGGCCTGTCCGACGTCGTCCTGATCGAGCGCAAGGAGCTGACCTCGGGCTCGACCTGGCACGCGGCGGGTCTCCTTCCCCTGTTCAACATGAGCTACTCGGTCGGACAGATCCACAAGTATTCCGTCCGCCTCTACAAGACGCTCGAGGAGGAGACCGGACAGCACGTCGGCTTCAAGCAGGTCTCCAACATTCGCCTGGCGCGCACGCGCGATCGCTGGGACGAGTTCATGTACTATGCCGGCGTCGCGAAGACGATCGGCGTGACCGTCAACGTCCTCACGCCCGAGCAGGTGAAGGAGATCTGGCCGCTCTGCGAGACGGACGGTCTTCTCGGCGCGATTCAGCACCCGGACGACGGCTACATACAGCCCGCCGACCTCACGCAGGCGCTCGCCCGCGGCGCCCGGGCGCGCGGCGCGGAGATCTATCGCCACACCGCCGTCATCGCGATCGAGCGCGCGAACGGCGAGTGGCTCGTGAAGACCGACAAGGGCGATATCGCCTGCGAGCACGTGGTCTCGGCGACGGGCAATTTCGCGAGAAAGACCGGAGCGATGGTCGGGCTCGAGGTCCCCGTGATTCCCGTCGAGCACCAGTACATCGTGACCGAGCCGCATCCCGCGGTGCTCGACCGGCACCGCAAGGGTTTGCCCGAGATGGGCGTCCTGCGCGAGTCCGACTCCTCCTGGTACCTGCGCGAGGAGAACGGCGGGTTCATCCTCGGTCCTTACGAAATCGGCGCGCCCTGCTGCTATGTGGACGGACCGGACGACCAGTCGGAATACGAGCTGTTCCAGGAGGATCTCGATCGCCTCGGGCCGCACATAGAGGCCGCGATCGCCCGCGTGCCGGCGTTCGGCGAGGTCGGCATCAAGAAGGTCTACAACGGTGCCATCGCGTATACGCCGGACGGCAGCCCGATCATCGGGCCGGCCTGGGAGCTTCCCAATTTCTGGCTCAACGAGGGCCACAGCTTCGGCGTCACCGCCGCGGGCGGGGCGGGCTGGCAGCTCGCGGAGTGGATCGTCGAGGGCGAGCCGTCGATCGACATGATGGGCGTCGACCCGCGCCGCTTCGGCCCGTACGCGACCCGCGGCTATCTGCGCACCAAGAACGAAGAGGCCTACGCCAACGTCTTTACGGTCCATTACCCCGACGAGGAACGGGCCGCCGCCCGGCCCTTGAAGCGTGCTCCCTGCTACGACCGCATGAAGGCGCTCGGCGCGGTCTTCGGTTCGGTGTACGGCTGGGAGCGGCCGAACTGGTTCGCGCCGGAGGGCTACGCGCTCTCGGGCAGGGATCTCGACAAGCCCGACGTGCTCCTCAACGAGAATCACCCGCCGGCGGCGCCGGGCGAGAAGCCGCGGGAGCGGTGGAGCTTTCGCCGCTCGAACTATTTCGACATCGTCGGCGGCGAGTGCCGGAACGTGCACGAGAACGTCGGGCTTCTCGACATGTCGGCGTTCGCCAAATACGAGGTTTCGGGTCCGGGTGCGGAGGCGTGGCTCGACGGGCTCGTCGCCAACCGGATCCCGAAGGGCGTCGGCCGCATCGCGCTCGCCCACATGCTGTCGAAGAACGGCGGGGTCCGCTCGGAGTTCACGATCTATCGCGAGGGGCGGGAGAAGTTCTACCTCGTGGGCGCCGGCGCCTTCGAGCGGCACGATTGGGACTATCTCTGGAGATCGGTTCCGAAGGACGGCAGCGTCACCCTCCAGAAGGTGACGACGCAGTACGGCGTGCTCGTGCTCGCCGGCCCGCGCTCGCGCGAGCTCCTCCAGACGCTGACCGACACCGACCTGTCGAACAAGAGCTTTCCCTGGCTCACGGGCAAGTTCATCAACGTCGGCATCGCTCAAGCCCGCGCCCTGAGGGTCAACTTCGTCGGCGAGCTCGGCTGGGAGCTCCACCACCCGATCGAGATGCAGAACACGATCTTCGATCTCGTCATGGATGCGGGCCGGCCGCTCGGCATCCGGCCGTTCGGGATCCGCGCCATGGATTCGATGCGGCTCGAGAAATCCTACCGCCTCATCCCGCGCGAACTGTCGATCGAGTACGCCGCGCTGGAGAGCGGTCTCGACCGCTTCGTGCATCCCAACAAGGGCGATTTCCTCGGACGCGACGCGCTCGTGCGCCGGCAGCAGGAGGGATTCCGGCAACGCCTTCGTGACGATGGGCGTCGACGGCGCGACCGACAAGGACGCGCGCGGCTCCGAACCGATCTATGTCGGCGGCGAACTGATCGGACGCTGCACGTCCGGCGGCTATGGCTGGCGGCTCGGCCAGTCCCTGGCGCTCGGCATGGTCGCTCCGGAGTTCGCCGAGCATCGGGACGGAACTCGACGTCGCGATCCTGGGCGAGCGGCATCGCGCGGTGGTCGTCGAGGAGTCGCCGTTCGATCCCCAGAACGAGCGCCTGCGGGCCTGATGGGCCGGCGGACGACCACCCCCGCGTCGCATCTTGGAAAGTTCGTGTCCTGAAGGCGACAAAACGCGGGTTGCTCTGCTGTTACAACGAAGCTTCGGCCGGCTTCCCGGCGTCGTTTTTTCGATCGAATGTAAGGTTGCGCCATGGCCGACGATCTTGACCTTAATGCGCTCTCCGACGAGGAACTCGTGGAGCAGATGCATGACGACCTCTACGATGGACTCAAGGAGGCGATCGAGGAGGGCGTCCGCATCCTGCTCGATCGCGGCTGGACGCCGTACGACGTGCTCACCAAGGCGCTCGTCGGCCGGCATGAAGATCGTCGGCGAGGACTTCCGCGACGGCATCCTGTTCGTTCCCGAGGTTCTGATGTCGGCGAACGCCATGAAAGCCGGCATGTCGATCCTGCGGCCGCTCCTCGCCGAGACCGGCGCGCCCAAGATCGGCAAGATGGTGATCGGCACCGTCAAGGGCGACATCCACGACATCGGCAAGAACCTCGTCACCATGATGCTCGAGGGTGCCGGGTTCGAGGTCATCGACATCGGCATCAACAACCCGGTCGAGAACTACCTCGCGGCGATCGAGAAGCACCAGCCGGACATCTTGGGCATGTCGGCGCTGCTCACCACGACGATGCCCTACATGAAGGTCGTGATCGATACCCTCAAGGAGAAGGGCATTCGGAACGACTACATCGTTCTGGTCGGCGGCGCTCCGCTCAACGAAGCCTTCGCGGAGTCGATCGGCGCCGACGCGTACTGCCGCGACGCCGCCGTCGCCGTCGAGACCGCGAAGACCTTCATGGCGCGGCGCCAGGGCTCGGCGCAGGCCCGGAACATCGCTTAGGGCTCCGGGCGGCAGGAAGGTGCATCGATGGTCGCCGCCGCGCCCAGGACCCTGGTCATCGCCTGCGGCGCGCTCGCGCGGGAATTCCTCATCCTCAAGCGCCTCAACGGCTGGGACCACCTTTCGATCACGTGCCTGCCCGCGAGCCTGCACAACCGGCCGGAACGCATCCCCGAGGCGGTCCGCGCGACGATCCGGCAGGAACGCGGCGGGCTACGAGCGGGTCCTCTGCCTCTACGGCGATTGCGGGACGGGCGGTCTGCTCGACGCGGTCCTCGCCGAGGAGGCGGTCGAGCGCATCGAAGGCGCGCATTGCTACGAGTTCTTCCTCGGCAGCGAGGACTTCGCCGCCCTGGCGGAGCAGGAGCCCGGCGACCTTCTTCCTGACCGACTACCTCGTCCGGCATTTCGACACCCTGATGATCAAAGGCCTCGGGCTCGACCGCTTTCCTCAACTGCTCGAGACCTACTTCGGCAACTACCGCCAGGTCGTCTTTCTGACCCAGGTCCCGGACGACGCCCTCGCGGCGAAGGCCGAGCGGGCTGCGGCCCGCCTCGGGCTGCCCCTGATCGTCCGCCCGACGGGCCTCGGCGGCCTCGAACGCTTCCTGTCCGCTCCCATCCACTGAGGCGCCGGCATGGCCGATCTCACCATCATCTACTGGCGCGACATCCCGGCCCAGGTGGTCGCCAAGCGCGGTCGAGAGAGCGCGAAACGCGAGCTGCCGGCCCGTTTCGCCGAGGCGATCGACATGGCCGCGATGCGCAGCGGGGCGCGGGACGATCAGAGCTACCTCGACGAATGGCGGCGTGGCGCCCCGGAGCCGTGCGGGGAGGATCTCGACGCCGCGGCGGAAGCGGCGGTCGACCGCCTCGATGCCGAATACGATCAGGATCGGCTCGCCCGCCTCGTCGGCGCGGGCGGGCGGGCGGCTTGAGCATGCCTCGCGTTCCCGCGGCGTTCGAGCCTGCCGGCAAGCCGCCCCGCGGCGGTTCGAGGCGCGCCCTGCGATTCTGGAGCGTGCGGCATTCCCGCCTCCTGGAACGGCTCTATGGAGCTCTCGAGCGCGGGCTATTGGCCTGCGCTCCCATTCTGGAGCGTATCGGGCTCGCGCGCCTGGAGCGGCCGGTCGCCGCGGCGGAGCGGGTCATCAAGGGCGCGCTGTTCGATTGCCGGATGTGCGGGCAGTGCATCCTGTCGTCGACCGGCATGTCGTGCCCGATGAACTGCCCGAAGGGGATGCGCAACGGGCCGTGCGGCGGCGTTCGGGCCGACGGCCACTGCGAGGTCTATCCCGAAATGCCGTGCGTCTGGGTCGAGGCCTGGGAGGGCTCGCAGGCGATGCGGCACGGCGAGCGCATCCTTCACGCGCAGCACCCGGTGGATCACCGTCTCAAGGGCCGCTCGTCCTGGCTCGCGGTCAGCCGCGGCGAGCATGCCGCCGATCGACCGAGGTCTTCCCGAGCATGATCCCGATCCCGCCCACCGACATCGCCGAGGACCCGGCGGCGCCGCTGCCGGAACTGCCCGGCCGCTCGTCCTGGCTCGCGGTCAGCCGTGGCGAGCATGCCGCCGATCGACCGAGGTCTTCCCGAGCATGATCCCGATCCCGCCCACCGACATCGCCGAGGACCCGGCGGCGCCGCTGCCGGAACTGCCCGGCCACGTCTCGCGCGGACGCCTCGAGCGCGTGCTGCGCCGCGGCGAGTTTGCCGTCACGGCCGAGCTCAACCCGCCCGATTCGGCCGATCCGCAGGAGGTCTACGAACGCGCTGCAATCTTCGAGGGCTGGGTCGACGGCATCAACGCCACCGATGGATCGGGCGCCCATTGCCACATGTCGAGCGTCGCGATCTGCGCGCTCCTGACCCGCGTCGGCTTCTCGCCGATCCTGCAGATCTCCTGCCGCGACTACAACCGCATCGCGATCCAGGGCAACGTCCTCGGCGCCGCAGCGCTCGGCGTATGCAACGTGCTGTGCCTCACGGGCGACGGCGTGCAGGCCGGAGATCATCCCGAGGCCAAGCCGGTCTTCGACCTCGACTCGATATCGCTGCTCGGCGTCATCAGGCGCATGCGCGACGACCGGACGTTCCTGTCGGGGCGCAAGATCACGGCGGCGCCGCGCCTCTTCCTCGGCGCGGCGGAGAATCCGTTCGCGCCGCCGTACGACTTTCGCCCGCTGCGGCTTGCCAAGAAGATCGCCGCCGGGGCGCAGTTCATCCAGACCCAGTACTGCTTCGACGTGCCGATGCTGCGGGCGTTCATGGCGAAGATTCGCGACATGGGGCTCGACCGACAGTGCTTCATCCTGGCCGGCGTCGGCCCGCTGCCCTCGGCCCGAACGGCGCGCTGGATGCGCTCGAACGTACCCGGCGTTCACATTCCGGACGGCGTCATCGCCCGGCTCGAGGGCGCACAGAACCAGAAGGCCGAAGGCAAGCGGCTGTGCATCGACATCATCCAGGAGGTGCGGGAGATCCCCGGCATCGCCGGCGTGCACGTCATGGCCTACCGGCAGGAGGAGTACGTCTCCGAGATCGTGCACGAATCCGGCATCCTGAAGGGGCGTCTCCCGTGGCGACGCGCGTTCAACGGCCTGCGGCACGCGACGATCGAGTGAGCGCTCCCTGTGTTGGGCGGGCGCCAACACCCACTTCCGTAGGCAGGACAACCGGCGCGCGGCTTGCCGCATCGATTCGACAGGAGGTCCGGCGCCGGAGATCGTGCCGCTCCGGACGCCGGCGGCGTCGCATTTCCGACAGTGCGCTCCGGGGCCGCCGACTAGGTTGGCGGCCTGGATCGTTTCTCCAAATTGGCGGGGCCTCGCATGACCGACACCAGGATCAGCTCGGACAAAAAGGAAGTCGTGATCGGTTTCGACCGCCGCTTCGTGATGATCGGCGAGCGCATCAACCCGACCGGGCGCAAGCTCCTCGCGGAGGAGATGGCGCGCGGCGACTACAGCCGCGTCGTCGCTGACGCCGTCGCCCAGGTCGAGGCCGGCGCGCAGATGCTCGACGTCAATGCCGGCATCCCCCTTGCGGACGAGCCCAGGATCCTCGCCGAGTGCGTGCAGCTCGTCCAGAACACCGTCGACGTGCCGCTTTCGATCGATTCCTCGATCGTGGCGGCGCTCGAGGCAGGCCTTGCGGTCTACAAGGGCAAACCGCTCGTCAACTCCGTCACCGGTGAAGAGGAGCGGCTCGAAGTCGTCCTGCCGTTGGTGAAGAAGTACAACGCGGCCGTCGTCGCGATCTCGAACGACGAAACCGGGATTTCCGAGGATCCCGACGTGCGCTACGCCGTGGCCAAGAAGATCGTCGAGCGGGCTGCCGACTTCGGCATCCCGCGCGAGGACGTGGTGGTCGACCCGCTGGTCATGCCGGTCGGCGCCATCAACGACGCGGGGCGCAGGCTGATCTACCTGCTGCGCCGCCTGCACGACGAGCTCAAGGTCAACACGACCTGCGGCGCCTCGAACTTCTCGTTCGGGCTGCCCAACCGGCGCGGTCTCAACGCGGCGTTCCTGCCGATGATGATCGGTGCCGGAATGACCTCGGCGATCATGAACCCGCTGCACGCCGAGGACATTCAGGCGATTCTCGGCGCCGACGTCGTCATGGGCCACGACCCGAATTGCGGCCGGTGGATCCGCAAGTACCGCGAGCCGGCCGGCGAGGCCGGGGAAGCTGGCGGCCGGGGCCGGCGCGAGGGTCGCCGTCGAGCCGTGGCTTGAAGGTGAGTTAGTGTCAAAGCAGCACCTCGTCGTCTTCACGCCGTCGGGAAAGCGCGGCCGCTTCCCCGAGGGGACGAGCGTGCTCGAGGCGGCGCGCAAGCTCGGCGCCGACCTCGATTCGGTATGCGGCGGCAGGGGCATCTGCGGGCGTTGCCAGGTCCTCGTCGCGGAAGGCGACTTCCCGAAGCACGGCATCTCGTCGGCTCCGTCCCACCTCACCGGCTGGAATCCCGTCGAGGCGCGCTATACGTCGAAGCGCGGCGACCTCGCACCGGGACGGCGGCTCGGCTGCCAGGCGCAGCTGTGCGGCAATGTCGTGATCGACGTTCCCGCGGACAGCCAGGTCCATCGTCAGGTGGTGCGAAAGCAGGCCGAGGTCCGCGACATCGCGATCGATCCCGTGGTGCGGCTGCACTACGTCGAAGTCCGCGAGCCCGACATGGACGACCCGTCGTCGGACCTGCGCCGACTGCAGGCGGCGCTTTCCGAGCAATGGGGGCTCGCCGACACGAACGCCGATCTCGCGGTGCTCCGGACCCTGCAGCCGGCGTTGCGCAAGGGTCAATGGCGGGTGACGGTCGCCGTGCGCGACGGACGCGACATCGTCGCGGTCTGGCCCGCCCTGCGCGAAAAAACCTACGGGGCAGCCGTCGACATCGGCTCGACCACGATCGCGGCGCACCTGTGCGACCTCGCGACCGGCGATGTGCTGGCCTCGGCCGGGATCATGAATCCGCAGATCCGATTCGGCGAGGACCTGATGAGCAGGGTCTCCTTCGCGATGATGAACCCGGGCGGCGACCGGGAGATGACGGCGGCCGTGCGCGCCGCGCTCGAGGAGCTGATCGGCGAGGTCGCACGGCAAGCGGGGATCGAGCGCGGCGAGATCGTCGAGATGACGGTGGTCGGCAACCCGATCATGCATCACCTTTACCTCGGGCTCGATCCGACGGAGCTCGGCGGCGCGCCGTTCGCCCTCACGGTCGACCGGGGTCTGAGCACGCCCGCGCGCGATCTCGGGCTCACCATCGCGCCCGGCGCGTTCGTCTATACGCTGCCCTGCATCGCGGGCCATGTTGGGGCCGACGCTGCCGGCGTCGTGCTCGCCGAGGCGCCGCAGGAGCAGGATCGCATCACGCTTCTCGTCGATGTCGGCACCAATGCCGAGATCGTGCTGGGCAACCGCGAGCGGCTGCTCGCCTGCTCGTCGCCGACCGGCCCCGCCTTCGAGGGAGCGCAGGTGTCGAGCGGCCAGCGCGCAGCTCCCGGCGCCATCGAGCGCGTGCGCATTGACCGCGCGACGCTGGAGCCGCGCTTCAAGGTGATCGGCTGCGATTTATGGTCGAACGAGCCGGGCTTCGAGGCGGCGGTCGCGGCGATCGGCGTCAACGGGATCTGCGGGTCCGGCATCATCGAGGCGCTTGCGGAACTGTTCCTCGCCGGCGTCATCACCGAGGACGGCGTCATCGACGGCGCCGCGGCCGCGCGGACGCCCCGCATCGTCCCGGAGGGCCGCACGTTCGCGTTCCTGATCCGCGACGGCGAGCCGCGCATCGCCATCACGCAAGGCGACGTTCGCGCGATCCAGCTCGCGAAGGCGGCGCTGCATGCCGGCGTGAAACTGCTCATGGATCGCCTCGGCGGGCGCCCCGTCGAGCGGATCAGGCTCGCCGGGGCCTTCGGCAGCCACATCGACGTGACCTACGCGATGGTGCTCGGCCTCATCCCCGATTGCGACCTCGATCAGGTCTCCTCGGCCGGCAACGCGGCCGGCACCGGAGCGCGCATCGCGCTCCTGAACGCCGCCGCACGGCGCGAGATCGAGCAGGTCGTCGCACGCATCGAAAAGGTCGAGACCGCGACCGAGCCGCGTTTCCAAGCGCACTTCGTCGACGCCATGGCTCTCCCGCACAAGAGCGACCCGTACGAGAGGCTGCGGCAGATCATGACCCTGCCTGCGCGGTCCCGAGCGGACGGCGATGCGGGCCCCAGCCGGGGTCGGCGCCGGGCGCGGCTCGCCGAAGGATAGCGGGATCGGCGGCAGGCATAGAAACAAAAAGGGGGAGCGATGACGACGATTCTCGATGGCAAGGCACTCTCGGAGCGCGTTCGGCATCGCCTGGCCGAGACCGTGAATGCCCTCAAGGCGGCCGGGCGGCGCCCGCCGGGACTCGCCGTCGTGCTCGTCGGCGAGAACCCGGCGAGCGAGGTCTATGTCGCGAGCAAGATCAAGCAGACCAAGGCCGTCGGGATGATCTCGATCGAGCACCGGCTCCCGGCGGGCACCTCGCCCGGGGAGCTCCTGGCCCTCGTCGAGGCGCTCAATCGCGACGAGTCCGTCGACGGCATTTTGGTGCAGCTGCCCCTGCCGGCCCACATCGACGGTGAAAGGATCCTCACCGCGATCGACCCCGACAAGGACGTCGACGGCTTCCACCCGCTCAACGCCGGCAAGCTGGCGGTCGGCGCGAAGAGCCTCGTTCCCTGCACGCCGCGCGGCTGCATGGCGCTGATCCGGGAGGCACGCACGGACCTCTCGGGTCTCCACGCGGTCGTCGTCGGCCGCTCGAACATCGTCGGCAAGCCCGTGGCGCAGCTTCTCCTTCAGGAGAGCTGCACCGTCACCATCGCGCATTCGCGTACGGCCGACCTGCCGGCGGTCTGCCGCCAGGCCGACATCCTCGTCGCGGCCGTCGGCCGGCCCGAGCTGGTGCGGGGAGACTGGATCAAGCCGGGCGCCGTCGTGATCGACGTCGGCATCAACCGCGTCGCAAAGCCCGAGGGCGGATCGCGACTTGTCGGCGATGTCGACTATGCCGGCGCGGCACGCGTCGCCGGAGCGATCACGCCGGTCCCCGGCGGCGTCGGGCCGATGACGATCGCGTGTCTCCTCGAGAACACGCTCGACGCCTACGAGAGCCGGCAGGCCGCCTACGCGGCGGCGGCGTGAAATTTTCAGGACAGGCGCGGTTCGTTACCGAGGTCGCGACCGGCTCGACGGGCCGACGCGAAGCCGATCCCGAATGGCCGGAGTTTGCGATGATGGATGAACCCGACCTTCTGAGCCGGCTGCTCGCGGAACGCGACTGCCTCCTCGCCGACGGGGCGACCGGAACCAACCTGTTCGATCTCGGACTGGTGTCCGGGGAGGCTCCCGAGATCTGGCTGATCGAGCAGCCCGATCGGATCCGGGCGCTCCACCGCTCCTTCGTCGAGGCCGGCGCCGACATCATCCTGACCAACAGCTTCGGGGCGAACCGGTTTCGCCTCAAGCTTCATGGTCTCGAGTTGCGGGCGCTCGAGCTCAACGCGACGGCGGCGGGCCTCGCGCGCGAGGTCGCCGATGCCGCCGGGCGCCCCGTCGTGGTCGCCGGATCGATCGGCCCGACCGGCGAGCTGTTCGAGCCGCTCGGCGCGCTCACGTTCGAAGGAGCGGTCGCCGCGTTCCGTGAGCAGGCCGAAGGCCTCATGGCGGGCGGGGCGGACGTCGCCTGGATCGAGACCATGTCGGCCGGCGATGAAATCGTCGCCGCCGCCGAGGGCGCCGCTGAGGCCGGGCTGCCGTTCATCTTCACGGCGAGCTTCGACACGGCGGGTCGGACCATGATGGGACTGCCCCCGGACGGCTTGCCGGCGCTCGCGGGCCGCCTGGCGCGACAGCCCATCGCGCTCGGCGCCAACTGCGGCCTCGGTCCGTCGGATCTCGTCGCGAGCGTGCTGGCGATCAGCGCGGTCGCCCCGGAAGCCATCGTGATCGCGAAGGGCAACTGCGGCGTGCCGCAGTTCGTCGACGGCGAGGTGCGGTATGTCGGTTCCCCGGCCATGATGGCCGACTATGCTCGCCTTGCCCGAGCCGCTGGGGCGCGGATCATCGGCGGCTGCTGCGGAACCCGGCCGGAGCACATCGCCGCGATGCGCGCGGCGCTCGACGAGCCGAGGCTGGGTCGGCCGGATCTCGCCCTCGTCGAGTCAGCGTTGGGTCCGGTCGCGCGACCGAAGTGCAAGGATGTCCGCGCCGGTCCGGAGACGCGCCGTCGCCGCGCCGCGCAGTCGTAGCGGCTTCCAGACGAACGAGCAGCTCTCGATCGGGCGGCGCGCCTCGCTCAACCGCGAACCGGAACCGTTCCCTCGGCTGAGGATCCTAGGCGCCGCCCGGCGAGCGGCGTCGCCCGCGGCCGCGAACGGTTCGCACCGTCATGATTCGCAAGCGGCCCGGCAGCGCCTCGTGAACGGACCGGCGCTGCTCGCCGGAGAAGCTGGACCAGGACGCGACCTCGTGCCGGGACCGCCCGCAGCCGATGCAAAAGCCCGTCACGTCATCCACGACGCAAACCTGAACGCACGGCGTATCCATTCGCCAAACCCGCCAAGCCACCGATCGCGCTCCGACTGCCGGAGCGTCACCACCAATGTGACCGAACGCCTCTTGCGTCTCGCCCCTGCGCGGCGCTTTGTTGCCTGAAAGCGTCGCGTTCGCGAAGGCCGCGAGGGGCCAGCGTGGCCATGACGCATACGGAACAAAAAAGGACGCCGCACAGGTAGCCGGTCCCGAGCCACGGAACTTGTGTTGCCGTGCGTGACGGCCGGCCGGTCGAGCCTTGGGAGCCGAGGACCAGATGAAGATTGTCGTCCCTCTGGAAGGGATCGCCGACCCGCGGAGGAGGATCCGCGTCGAGGCGCCGTCGGCCAAGCGGCCAGTGCCCCGGCTGCGGATCCGGTCTGAGCTGGCCCCTCGTTCACAGAGTCGGGTGCGATGAGTGGGGCGCAGCCGAGGCGCAGCGTTCACCCGGGTTCGGGACGGCGCAAGACCAGGGAGTTTCCGCGCGGCCGTCAGCCGGACGCGCAGGCCGTCGCTGAGGTGCGCGCCCTCCTTCAGGATCGTCCGCGGGCGCGCGATCTCCTGATCGAGCACCTCCATGTGCTGCAGGACGCTTTCGGGTGCCTGCACGCCCGCCACCTCGTGGCCCTCGCGGCCGAGATGCGCCTCGCTCTCGTCGAGGTCTACGAGGTCGCCTCGTTCTACGCCCATTTCGACATCGTGATGGACGGCGAGCCGCCGCCGCCGGCCCTGACGGTGCGCGTCTGCGACAGCCTGACCTGCGCGCTGACGGGCGCGGAGCGGCTCCTCGCGGAGCTCAAGGAGGCGCTCGAACCGGGGGTGCGCGTGGTGCGGGCTCCCTGCATGGGGGGCTGCCACAACGCCCCGGCAGCGGCCCTCGGCCACGCCCTGCACGAGCACGCCACCCTCGAGGGCGTGACCGGCGCGCTGCGCAGCGGCGGCACCCATCCGCACATCCCGGACTATGCCGACTTCGAGCGCTACGAAGCCGGCGGCGGGTACCGGCTGCTGCGCGCGTGCCTCGACGGCGCGCGAACCGTCGAGGACATCCTCGCCCCGCTGGAGAATTCGAGCCTGCGCGGCCTCGGCGGCGCCGGCTTCCCGACCGGACGGAAGTGGCGCTTCGTGCGCGCCGAAGCGGCGCCGCGCCTGATGGCCGTCAACGCCGACGAGGGCGAACCCGGCACCTTCAAGGACCGGCACTATCTCGAGACCGACCCGCACCGCTTTCTCGAAGGCATGCTGATCGGCGCCTGGGCGGTGGAGGCCCGGGCGGTCTACATCTACCTGCGCGACGAATATCCGCAGTGCCGCGAGATCCTGCTGCGCGAGATCGCAAAGGTCGAGGCGGCCGGCCTGGCGCGCCGGACCGAGATTCACCTCCGGCGCGGCGCCGGCGCCTACATCTGCGGCGAAGAGTCGGCGATGCTCGAGTCGATCGAGGGAAAACGCGGCCTGCCGCGGCACAAGCCGCCATTCCCGTCCCAGGTCGGGCTCTTCGGCCGTCCGACGCTCATCAACAACGTCGAGACGCTGTTCTGGGTGCGCGACATCGTCGAGAAAGGGCCGGACTGGTTCGCGGGCCAGGGCCGGCACGGCCGCAAGGGGCTGCGCACCTTCTCGGTCTCGGGCCGGGTCCGCAACCCCGGCGTCAAGCTCGCGCCGGCCGGCATCACGGTGAGAGAACTGATCGACGAGCATTGCGGCGGCATGGCCGAGGGCCATGTCTTCAAGGGCTACCTGCCAGGCGGTGCGTCGGGCGGCATCCTGCCGGCCGCGATGGGCGACATCCCGCTCGATTTCGGAACCCTGGAGCCGCACGGCTGCTTTATCGGTTCGGCAGCGGTGATCGTGCTGTCCGACCGCGACGACATGCGCGCGGTGGCGCTCAATCTTCTGCGATTCTTCGAGGACGAGAGCTGCGGGCAATGCACCCCGTGCCGGGTCGGAACCGAAAAGGCCGTGCACCTGATGCGCCAGCCGCGATGGGACGAAACGCTTTTGACCGAGCTCACGCGGGTGATGACCGACGCCTCGATCTGCGGGCTCGGCCAAGCCGCGATGAACCCCGTCAAGCAGGTGTTCAAGCACTTCCGGGACGAGATCGCGGTTGCCGATCCGGCGCCGACCCCGGAACCGACGGTCACCGGTCCCGCCCGGTATTGAACGAGACACGAAAGGTCGGACGATGACCGAGGCCATCCGCTTTCAACTCGACGGCCACGAGGTCGAGGCCCGGCCGGGCGAGACGATCTGGCAGGTCGCCCGCCGCCATGGCCGCGAGATCCCGCACCTGTGCCATTCGCAAAAGCCCGGCTACCGTCCCGACGGCAATTGCCGCGCGTGCATGGTCGAGATCGAGGGCGAGCGGGTCCTCGCCGCCTCGTGCGTGCGCAAGCCCGGCGCCGGGATGGCGGTGCACACGGCCTCCGCGCGGGCCCGGGCCTCGCAAAGGCTCGTGTTCGAGCTCCTCGTCGCGGACCAGCCGGGGCGGGACGTCGCGCACGATCCGAGGTCCCGGTTCTGGAACTGGGCCGAGCGCATCGATGTCCTCACGAGCCGTTTCCCGGCCCTCGATCGGCCCAACAAAGCCGACGATTTCAGCCACCCCGCGATGGCGGTCCAGCTCGACGCCTGTATCCAGTGCAATCTCTGCGTCCGGGCCTGCCGCGAGGTGCAGGTCAACGACGTCATCGGCATGGCCTCGCGCGGCCACCTCGAGAAGATCGTGTTCGACTTCGACGACCCGATGGGGTCCTCGACCTGCGTCGCCTGCGGGGAGTGCGTCCAGGCCTGTCCCACCGGCGCGCTGATGCCCAAGACCCTGGTGGACGAGGACGGCGTCTTTGCCAACGCGCCCGAGCGCGAGGTCGACAGCGTCTGCCCTTATTGCGGGGTCGGCTGCCAACTCACCTACCAGATCAAGGACGACCGTATCGTCGCTGTCCAGGGTCGCGACGGCCCGGCCAACCGCGACCGCCTGTGTGTGAAGGGCCGCTTCGGCTTCGACTACGTCCACCACGCCGACCGGCTGACCGTGCCGCTCGTCCGGCGCGATGGCGTGCGCAAGCACGACGTCGACATCGACCCCGCCAATCCCTTCACGCATTTCCGCGAGGCCACCTGGGAGGAGGCGCTCGACCGCGCGGCGCAGGGCCTGCGGCGCATTCGCGACACCCGGGGCGGCGACGCGCTCGCCGGATTCGGCTCGGCCAAGGGCTCGAACGAGGAGGCCTACCTGTTCCAGAAGCTGGTGCGCACGGGCTTTGGAACCAACAACGTCGACCACTGCACGCGCCTGTGCCACGCCTCCTCGGTCGCCGCGTTGATGGAGGGCATCGGCTCGGGCGCGGTGACGGCGCCGTTCACGGCTGTGGAGGACGCCGACGTCATCGTGGTGATCGGCGCCAACCCGAACGAGAACCATCCGGTCGCCGCGACCTTCTTCAAGCAGGCCGTGAAGCGCGGCGCCAAGCTGATCGTCATGGACCCGCGCGGCCAGGCGCTGAAGCGGTACGCGACGCACATGCTGCAGTTCAGGCCCGGCCGCGACGTCGCCATGCTGAACGCCATGATGCACACGATCATCACGGAAGAGCTCTACGACCGTCAGTACGTCCAGGCGCACACGGAGGATTTCGAGCGGCTCGCGGACAACGTGAAGGATTTCTCGCCCGACGAGATGGCCGCCATCTGCGGCATCCCGGCCGAGACGCTGCGCGAGGTGGCGCGCCTCTATGCGCGCGCCGAGGCTGCGATCATCTTCTGGGGCATGGGCATCAGCCAGCACGTGCACGGCACCGACAACGCCCGTTGCCTCATCGCGCTCGCCCTCCTGACGGGCCAGGTCGGACGGAAGGGCACCGGACTCCATCCGCTGCGCGGCCAGAACAACGTGCAGGGCGCCTCCGACGCCGGGCTGATCCCGATGTTCTTCCCCGACTACCGGTCGGTCGAGAACCCGGACGTGCGCGCCTTCTTCGAGGACCTTTGGGACACGCGCCTCGACCCGAAGCGCGGCCTCACCGTCGTCGAGATCATGGATGCCGTCCATGACGGCCGGATCCGGGGCATGTACATCATGGGCGAGAATCCGGCGATGTCGGATCCGGACGTGGCGCACGCCCGCGAGGCGCTCGCGACGCTGGAGCACCTCGTGGTCCAGGACATCTTCCTGACCGAGACGGCGAAATACGCCGACGTGGTGCTGCCGGCCTCGGCGTGGCCGGAGAAGACCGGCACGGTCACGAACACGAACCGCCAGGTCCAAATCGGCCGCAAGGCGCTTCCGCTGCCCGGCCGAGGCACGGGAGGATTTCGCGATCACCGTGGATCTCGCCAACCAACTCGGGCTCGACTGGACCTACGCGCATCCGCGCGACGTTTTCGCGGAGATGACCCGCGCGATGCCGTCGCTCGCCAACATCACGTGGGAGCGCCTCGAGCGCGAGGACGCCGTCACTTATCCGTGCGACGCACCGGATCGGCCGGGCCACGACATCGTCTTCGGCGACGGCTTTCCGCGACAGGGCGGGCGCGGCAGGTTCGTGCCGGCTCGCATCGTTCCGCCCGCGGAGGAGCCGGACGCAGACTATCCGATGATCCTCACCACCGGCCGGCAGCTCGAGCACTGGCACACCGGGACCATGACGCGGCGCTCGGACGTGCTCGACGAGCTCGAACCCGAGGCGGTCGCCTATGTGGCCTCGGCCGACCTGCGGCGGCTTGGACTCAAGGCCGGCGACCGCGTCCGGGTCGCGACGCGCCGCGGTGCGATCGAGCTCAAGACCCGCGTCGACGGCGCCATTCCGTCGGGGTTGATCTTCATTCCCTTCGCCTACGCGGAGGCAGCCGCCAACGTGCTCACGAACCCCCAGCTCGATCCGTTCGGCAAGATCCCGGAGTTCAAGTTCTGCGCCGTGAAGATGGAGCCGGCGAGCCAGGCGGCGGTTGCTGCGGAATAGGGGGCGCGCGCTGCGCGCCGATCCGGACAATCAGCGCGTCGCGCCGCCGCGGGGCGCGGCTTTGCGTCAGTTGTCCGCGTCACCTCGCGGGGCGCGGAAAAGGGCCTCCATCCCGCAGATGCTGTCGAGGCAGATTCAGTCGTTCGCGTCACCTCGCGGAGCGCGGAAAAGGGCCTCCATGCCGCAGATGCTGTCGAGGCAGACGTCGCTTAAGGGGGAAAGACTTTCGCGGGTTCCGGATCCGGTCAGCACCCCGATGGTCATGCCCGCGCCCCCCGCCCTGCCCATCCCCACGTCGTGCGTGTTGTCGCCGATGATCGCGACCTCGCGCTGCGACAGGCCGGTGTGCCGGCAGAAGGCCGCCAAGACTCCGGGGTCGGGCTTCGTTCCGTATCCGCTGTCATAGCCGGCCACGAAATCGAGCAGGTCGGCGATGCCGAAGACCCGCGCTGTCGCCCACACGGCGGCCTCGCTGTCGCTGCTCGCGATCCCGAGCTTGAACCCGCGGGATTTGAAGCGTGCGAAGAGCGTGGAAAGATCGGTGACGGGAACCATGTCGGCGACGGCCGCGCAGAACAGCTCGTCGATCGCCCTGGTGAGGGTTTCGCGCTCGTAGGGCGCTCCGCCCTCGACCCAGACCTCCGCGATCTGCACCGCCGTTCCGGCGCTGATCACGCTGTCCGCCGCTGCCCGCCCGGTTGCGGCATCCACTCCGGCGAGCGCCAGGAGTCGTTCGGCAAGCGCCGAATCGCCTTTCGCGGCGAGGTGTGCCGCGTGGCGATTCACGGGCCCCCAACTCGCATGATAGTCCAACAGGGTGCCGTCCTTGTCGAACAGCAGGCCTCGAATCCCCGCGCACTTCTCGCGCAGGTCCCGCTGAGATACGAATGAAGACGTCATCGCCGCGCGTCGGGTTGGCCTATCCGGGGACGATCTTAGGGCTCGGCCCGAGGACCGGCTAGGCGATTTTTCGGGCGAGACTTGCGCGTCGATCCCGTTTTGGCGCAGGTTCGGGGCAGTCCCGCTCATTCGATCCCCTGCCGGCGGCGTCGCCGATCCAGGTGCTCACGGTCCGATGCCCAACGACGCCGTTCTTGCCGTCCTCTTCGGCGCGCTCCTCCATGCAAGCTGGAACGCGGCCATCAAGTCCGGCCGGAACACGTTCTTCGACACCGTTCTCGTGGCCACCGGCGCCGGCTTGATCGCGGCCGTGGCGCTTCCGTTCCTTCCGTCTCCCGCGCCGGAGAGCATCCCCTACCTGGTCGACGTCGAGCACCCTGCAGATCGCCTACTTCCTTCTCGTGGCAGCGGCGTACCGCACGGCCGACATGAGCTACGCCTATCCGCTCATGCGCGGCACGGCGCCGCTCATCGTCGCCGCCGCGAGCGGTGCGCTCATCGGCGAGTCGCTGAGCGGGCGGGCGTGGCTCGGCGTTCTTGTGATCTGCTCCGGCGTGCTGGCGCTTACGCTCGTCTACCGGCGATCCGCGCGAAGCCTCGTTCCGACGGGATTCGCGCTCGGCAACGCGCTCGTCATCGCGTCCTATACGCTGGTCGATGGTGTCGGGGCGCGGCTCTCCGGGCAGACCGTCGCGTATACGCTCTGGCTATCGCTCTTGACCGCAATTCCGCTGCTCGCGTGGACGGGATGGCGGCACCGGGTCGCCTTCGTGAGCTACTCAAAGGCCCGCTGGCCCGTCGGCCTCGCGGGAGGGTTGTGCACGCTCGCATCCTACGGACTCGCGCTCTGGGCGATGACTCGGGCTCCGATTGCCGCGACCGCGGCCCTGCGCGAGACGTCGATCCTGTTCGGGATGCTGATCTCCGTGGTGATGCTCAAGGAACGGGTCGGTTTCGCCCGGCTGGCAGCCGGTGCGGTCATTGCGTCGGGAGCCGCGATCCTGCGGCTCCCGGGCTGAGAACCGGTGCGGCGCGCCCCTTTCAGCGTGCATTTTGCAGATCGGGACCGCCTCAGCCGGCAGGTTGATGCAGGACCAGGAGGTCGTCCTTCGCGAAGCTGATGGACACGGGCCGGCCACGCTCGGGCAGCTTCATGCCGGGGTTGTTGAAGGTATCGAGCGAGACGCTGTTTTCCTTCAGGCGAACGCGGACCCGCACCACGGAGCCGAGGAAGCTCACCTCTTCGATGGTCCCTTTCAGCTGGTTGCGTCCGGCCGCCTGCGCGTCGAGGAGAATCGCCTCGGGCCGCAGGGCCAGGGAGCACGTGTCGCCCGGGAGGATACCGGAGAGACCGCTCGCCACCTCGACCTCCTGATCGTCGACCGCGACGCGCCCCGTCGCTCCGTCGAGAACCCGCGCCTGCAGGATGTTGAGCGTGCCCACGAACGACGCCACGAATCGGGTGCGGGGACGGTTGTAGATCTCGAACGGCGTCCCGATCTGCTCGACCCGGCCCTCGTTCATCACGACGATGCGATCGGACATCGAGAGGGCCTCTTCCTGGTCGTGCGTCACGTAGATCGTCGTGATGCCGAGCTCCCGCTGAAGGGCGCGAATCTCCTCCCGCAGCGACACGCGGATCTTGGCGTCGAGGGCCGAGAGCGGCTCGTCGAGGAGCAGAACCTGCGGCTTCGGCGCGAGGGCCCGGGCGAGCGCGACGCGCTGCTGCTGACCGCCGGAGAGCTGGAACGGGTAGCGGCCGCCGAGCGCGGGCAGTCCGATGAGCTTCAGCATCTCCTCGACGCGCTGCGCGATCTCCGCCGAGGGTCTCTTCGCCACCTTGAGCCCGAAAGCGACGTTGTCCGCGACCGTCATGTTGGGGAACAGGGCATAGGACTGGAACACCATGCCGAGCTTGCGTTGGCTCGGACGAAGTCCCGTGACGTCGCGGTTGTTGATGCGGATCGCGCCTTCCGTCGGGGATTCGAAGCCGGCGATCATGCGCAGCGTCGTGGTCTTGCCGCAGCCGCTCGGGCCGAGGAGCGAGATGAACTCGCCCCTGTCGATCTTCATGTCGAAGTGCTGCACCGCGGTGGAGGAGCCGAAGGACTTTCGCAGATCGTTGATCTCGAGGAACATGGGTCGACCCTTAATGCGTCACCGCAGCGTCTGCGCGCCGGGCGCCTGCCGCGCGAAGAGTTGGATCATGCCCATGCACGCCCAGGTGATCGCAAAGGCGATGATCGCGAGAGCCGCCGGCTCGTAGGCGCGGTTGGCGCCGATCAGCTGCAGGTACGGGCCGAAGGCCGGGCGATTGAGCAGGCTCGCGATCGTGAACTCGCCGATCACGATCGCGAAGGTGAGAAGCGCCCCGCTCAGCACCGCCACGCGGATGTTCGGCAGGATGATCCGGAACAGGATCGTGGGCCACCCGGCGCCGAGGTTCTCGGCGGCTTCCGTGAGGGTGTGGATGTCGATCGCCTGCAGGCCCGCATCGACGGACCGGTACATGTACGGGAGCGCAAGCGTCGCGTACGCGAACGTCAGGAGGATGTTGGTCCCGAGGTCGGTGTCCGTCAGGGGCAGGAGCGAGGACGAGTTGTACATCCTCAGGTACCCGAAGACGAGCACGATGGCCGGGATCACGAGGGGGAGGAGGGTGATGAATTCCACGATCGGCCGGAGCTGCGGCAGGCGCAGCCGCACCCAGTAGGCCGTCGGCACCACCAGAAGCGTTCCGACCACGATCGTCGCCAGCGCGACGAGGGTCGAATACGTGAAGGTGGCCTGGAAGCGCTCGTCGTTGAGCACGATCTCGAAGGCGTCGAGGGTGTATTGCCCGCGCCTGATCCGCATCGCGAACTCGAACGTCGCGATGAGCGGGACGAGGAAGTAGAGGGCCCCGAACGCGAAGGCGAGCCAGGCACCGAGCTTGGACTGCTTCATCGCATCCACCTCTCGCTGCGCCGGCGCAGGACCATGTAGGCCAGGTTCGAAAGCCCCGTGATGGCGATCATCCCGAGCGCCAGCGCATAACCGAGGTTGGGGTTGTGCAAAACGTCGCCGCGGATCTGCGCATAGAGCAGGATCGGTACGATGTTGAGCGAGGAGCCGGTCAGCCCGTAGGCCGTCGCGATAGCGCCGAAGGCGTTCGCGAAGAGCAGGAGCGTACTCCCGAGGAGGCTCGGCCAGATGATCGGGAACGCGACCCAGGTCCAGTACTGCATGCGGCTCGCGCCGAGGATCTCGGAGGCCTCGCGCCATTCCCGCTTCAGCCCATCGAGCGCCGGGAGCAGGATCAGGACCATGAGCGGGATCTGGAAGTAGAGGTAGGTGACCACCAGGCCCCAGAAGCTCAGAAGATTGAACCCGGCCGCGTAGATGTTGAAGTCGAAGAGCGTGATCAGGAGCGTGGTGACGAGCCCGGTCCGCCCGAGCGTCGCCAGGAACGCGAAGGCGAGCGGGATTCCGGCGAAGTTCGAAGCGACGCCCGAGAACGTCACGACCGTCGGGCGGATCCATTTCGGGAGGCCGCCGAACACCACGGCGGCGGCGAGAAGCGAGCCCACGAGGGCGCCGCCGAGCGCCGAGGCCGCGCTCACCTGAAGGCTGATCGTGTAGGCACTGACGATCGACGGCTGCGAGAGGTTGGCGAGGTTCTCGAGGGTGAAACGCCCCTCCGCGTCCTGGAACGCTCCGACGACCAGATAGGCCGTCGGGAGCACCAGGAACAGAAGCGCGAAGAGAAAGAACGGCGCCGTTCCGAGCCAGGTCCACGAGGGGATGGCGATCCGCGGCCGCGCGGCCGCGAGGGGCAGGGGAACGGCTTCGTCGGCCTGCGGCATCGGCGTGGTCTGGGCCCGAACCTTGGGATCGCTTCAAGATCGACGCCGGCCCGTCGGGTGCCGGCGTCGCGGTTCTCGCTGTCGGCGAACTACTTCACGTTCGCGCCGACCACCTTGTCCCATTGGGCCGTGATCACCGCCTTGGCGGCGTCCTGCTGCTCGAGCGTCGGGAACACGGCCTTCTCGTAGGCTGCGGCCGGGGGAAGCTTCGCCAGGATCTCGGACGAGACCTTGTTGTTCTTCACGAGATCCTGGAACCGGATCGGGTGGCAATAGCCCTTGAGCCAGGCCTGCTGCCCCTCGTCGGAGTACAGATGCTCCATCCACAGCTTCGCGGCGTTCGGGTGCGGCGCGAAGGCGCTGATTCCCTGGACGTAGACGCCCGCGAGCACGCCCGACTTCGGCACCACGACGTCGACCTGCGGGTTGCCCTTGAGGGTGTCGCGGTCGGAGAGCGCGTTGTAGTCCCAGCGGATGATGATCGGCGTGGCGCCCTGGGCCAGGGACGCGGCCTTGCCGATCACGGGCACGAAGTTGCCGGCCTTGTTGAGGTCGGCGAAGAACTTCAGGCCAGCCTCGGCGGCCTTGCTCGCATCGCCGTTCGCCATCGCGAGACCGGCTGCGTAGACGCCCTGGATGGCCTGACTCGACGTGCGCGGGTCCCCGGCGAGCGCGACCGCGTTCTTGTACTCGGGTTTCAGGAGGTCGGCCCAGTCCTGCGGGACGTTCTTCACGATGTCCTTGTTCACCTCGAACGCAAGGACGCCGTAATAATCGCCGTACCAGTGGCCTTCGGGATCCTTTTGATCGCTCGGGATCGAGTCCCAGGTCGCGACCTTGTAGGGCTGCAGCAGTCCTTCCTTCTTGGCCGCCGGGCCGAAGGAGAGGCCCACGTCGATCACGTCCGGGGCCTGCGGACCCTTGTTGCCCTTGTTGGCCTTGATGGCTTCGATCTCGTCGCCCGAGCCCGCATCCGGGTTGAGCTCGTTCACCCTCATGCCGTACTTGGTCTTATAGCTCTGGATGAGCTCGCCGTAGTTGCACCAGTCGTGCGGCAGCGCGATCGTGGTGAGCTGGCCCTCCGCCTTCGCGGCGGCGATGAGGCTTTCCAACGATTGCTGCGCGACGGCAAGGCTCGTCGACGCGCACAGCGCGACGGCTGAAACGGTGGCTAGTGCTACGAAAGTGCTGCGCATGTCGTTTCCCTCTGTTCCGTGCTTGATCCCTGCCGCCGGCATCGCCGTGCCGCAGTCCTCCCCCTGACGTGCTTCTACGGCCGCGCCTTAAGGCTCGTGGACCAACTTACAGGGGATTTTACCCCCTGCAAGCGGCCGGCCCAGGCTTTGGATGGTCATTCCAGTACAAGGGTCGGGCTGTCGCGCACGATGAACGTGCGCCGGCCACGCGCCCAGCCGCTTTGCGGATTGAATGGTTACTGAATTTCGGCAAGATGCTTGCAGGCGACTTCGAGCTCGACGGCGCCCGCGCCCGCTCCATCGTACCCCACCTCGTCGACAGGCAGCTTTCGATCGGGCGAAAGGAAGGATTCACCCATGGCACCCGCGGTTTCGACATCCGGCGTCATGCGCGTCTGCAACCACATCGGCGGAAGGCCCGCCGCCGCGGCGCGCCCGCGCACGTTCCTGTCCAGGAACCCTGCGACCGGCGACGACCTTGCGGAGATCGAGATCGCCGGCGAGGACGAGGTCGAGCGGGCCGTGTCGGCCGCGCGGGCCGGACAGACCGTCTGGGGAGCGATGACGGGTGCGGAGCGCGGCCGCATCCTGAAGCGGGTGGCCGACCGGCTGCGCGAGCGCAACGACGAGCTCGCGCGGCTCGAGACCCTCGACACCGGCAAGCCGATCCAGGAGACCTCCGTGGTCGACGTCCTCTCCGGAGCGGACTGCATCGACTACTTCGCGGGGCTCGCCGCGACGCTCACGGGCGAGCACGTGGATCTCGGCCCCACGGCTTTCGGCTACACGCGCCGGGAGCCGCTCGGCGTCGTTGCCGGCATCGGGGCCTGGAACTACCCGCTCCAGATCGCCTGCTGGAAGGCCGCCCCGGCGCTGGCCTGCGGCAACGCGATGATCTTCAAGCCGGCGGAGCTGACGCCGCTCACCGCCGTGAAGCTCGCCGAGATCATGGGCGAGGCCGGCGTTCCGGACGGTGTCTTCAACGTCGTCCAGGGCTTCGCCGAGACGGGCCGGCTGCTGACGCGCCACCCCGGGATCGCCAAAATATCCCTCACGGGCGAGGTCGGGACCGGCAAGAAGGTCATGGCGGACGCCGCAGAGACCCTCAAGCACGTCACGCTCGAGCTCGGCGGCAAGTCGCCGCTGATCGTGTTCGACGATGCCGATCTCGACGATGCGGTTTCGGGCGCGCTTCTCGGCAACTTCTATTCGGCCGGCGAGGTCTGCTCCAACGGCACCCGGGTGTTCGTCCACCGCGCGGTCTACGACGGCTTCATGCGGAAACTCGTTGCGCGGGTCGAACGGATGCGAGTGGGCGACCCCCTGGATCCGAAGACCCATGTCGGCGCCCTGATCTCGGAGGAGCACATGAACAAGGTGCTCGGCTTCGTCGAGCGCGGCAAAGCCGAGGGTGCGAGAGTCGCCGTCGGCGGGCAGAGGGTCACGGACGGCGCTCTCGCGCGCGGCTTCTTCGTTGCCCCGACGGTGTTCGAAGCCTCCTCCGACGACATGGCGATCGTTCGCGACGAGATCTTCGGTCCCGTGATGGCGGTGCTCCCGTTCGAGGATGAGGACGAGGTCGTGCGCCGGGCCAACGACACGCCCTACGGGCTCGCGGCAGGGGTGTTCACACGCGACCTCGCCCGCGGCCATCGGGTCATCGCGCGGCTTCAGGCCGGCACCTGCTGGATCAATCACTACAACGTGACCCCGATCGAGTTGCCCTTCGGGGGCACCAAGCTCTCGGGCCTCGGCCGCGAGAACAGCAAGGCCGCGATCGAGCACTATACGCAGCGCAAGAGCGTCTACGTCAATCTCGGCCGCGTCGAAGCCCCGTACTGAATGGAAGCATCCCGTGGCGTCAGGTGACAAAGAGGCGTTCGACTTCATCATCGTCGGAGCCGGATCCGCCGGCTGCGTGCTGGCCGACCGCCTCTCGGCGGACGGCGGCAACCGCGTGCTGGTCCTGGAGTTCGGCGGGTCTGACCGATCGGTGCTGATCCAGATGCCGGCCGCCCTGTCGATTCCCATGAACATGGCGAAGTACAACTGGCGCTACGAGACCGAGCCGGAGCCGCATCTCGGCGGCCGCCGCCTGCATTGCCCGCGCGGCAAGGTGATCGGCGGCTCGTCCTCGATCAACGGGCTCGTCTATGTCCGCGGCAACCCGCTCGATTTCGAACGCTGGGAGGAGGAGGGGGCCGCGGGCTGGGGTTATCGGCACGTCCTGCCTTACTTTCAGCGGGCCGAGTCGCGGCAGGAGGGGGGCGACGCCTGGCGCGGCGGGTCGGGGCCGCTTTCCACGCGCTACGGCCGCATCGAAAACCCGCTCTACAAGGCCTTCGTCGAGGCCGCGAAGCAGGCCGGCTATCCCGCGACGGACGACATCAACGGCGAGCAGCAGGAAGGCTTCGGCCGTATGGACATGACGGTCAGGGACGGCGTGCGCTGGTCGGCTGCGAATGCCTATCTCAAGCCCGCGATGAGGCGAGCCAACCTGGAGGTGCGGACCCACGCCCTCGTCACCCGTATTCTCTTCGAGGGCACGCGGGCGGTCGGCGTGCGCTACGCGCAAGGCGGGCTGGAACACGACGTGATGGCCGATCGCGAAGTCATCTTGTCCGGCGGGCCGATCAATTCGCCTCACCTGTTGAAGCTGTCGGGCGTCGGACCGGCGGACGAGCTGCAGGGGCTCGGCATCGACGTCGTCCGCGATCTGCCCGGCGTCGGCGAGAACCTGCAGGACCACCTCGAGTTCTACTTCCAGGTCGCGTGCACGCAGCCGATCACGCTGTACTCCTGGCAAGGGCCGCTCGGAAAGGCGGCGGTCGGCGCGCGCTGGCTCCTCCGGCGGGACTGGCTCGGCGCCACCAACCACTTCGAAACCTGCGGCTTCATCCGCTCGCGGCCGGGCATCCGCTATCCCGACATCCAGTATCACTTCCTGCCGCTCGCGGTGACCTACGACGGAAAGGGGCTCGCCTCCGAGCACGGGTTCCAGGCCCACGTCGGACCGATGCGCTCGAAGAGCCGCGGCTTCGTCCGGCTGAAATCCTCGGACCCAGAGAGCATCCCCGCATCCAGTTCAACTACATGAGCCACGAGGACGACTGGACGGAGATGAGAGCGTGCGTGAGGCTCACGCGCGAGATTTTCGCGCAGCCGGCGTTCGATCCCTATCGCGGCCGTGAGATCCAGCCCGGAGAGCACGTCCGGACGGACGAGGACATCGACGCCTTCGTCCGTGAGAAGGTGGAGAGCGCCTATCACCCCTCGTGCTCGTGCAAGATGGGGCGCCCCTCGGATCCGATGGCGGTAGTCGATCCCGAGACCCGGGTCATCGGCCTCGAGCGCCTGCGCGTGGTCGACAGCTCGATCATGCCCTCGATCACGACCGGCAACTTGAACGCGCCGACGATCATGATCGGCGAGAAGGGCGCCGACCACATTCTCGGGCGGCCGCTCGCCGCGGCCTCCAACGCCACCTACTACGTGGCGGAGAACTGGCGCAGCGCGCAGCGCTGAGCAACCGAAACCGCGGTCCGGCAACCCCGCTCCCGGGCTCCGCGGTCCCTCGCCCCGGAAGGCCGTCGGAAAGCTTCGTCGCCCGCGGCCCCACGCTCACGACGCGAAAGCGCAATCCTGCGACGCTCCGCTGCCAGAGAAACCCGTCGCGGCCTTCCATTGTCGGTCGGTACGGGAAAGGGCAGCGCGGAGACGCTCCGATGATCGAGACTGAAGGGCTGCCGCCGGAGGACGGGGAGCAAGGGCGGATGGCGGACCGATCGAATGGAGCCGGCGACAGCCCTGCGGGACGAAGCCGCGCCGGTTCGCTGCTGCCGATCCTCCGCTCGGTCCTGGTTCTCTTCGTGGCGGTTTTCCTGATGATGGCCGCGAGCGGGCCGCTGACGACGGCGATCAGCTTGCGCCTCGAAGGCGCAAGCGTGCCATCCCTGATGATCGGCATCGTGATGTCCGGCTACTACGCGGGTCTGACGCTCGGGGCCCTCATCGTGCACCGGCTGATCAAACGCGCCGGCCACATCCGGACCTTTGCCGCGTTCGCCTCGATCCTCTCCGGGACGTCGCTCGTCTACGCGCTGCACCTCGATCCCTTCCTGTGGGGGACGCTGCGCCTCGTCGAAGGCTTCTGCATGGCTGGCATCTTCGTGTGCATCGAAAGCTGGCTCAACGACAGCGCCACCGCCGAAACCCGCGGGAACGTCATGGCGATCTACATGAGCAGCCTCTACTCCGGACAGGCTGCCGGCCAGCTGCTGCTGACCGTCGAGGACCGGTCGGGATATCTGCTCTTCATCATCATCTCGATCATCCTGTCGCTTTCGGTCGTCCCCGTCGCGCTGACGCGCATGGCGCCGGCACCCATTCCGGAGATCGCCGCGTTGAGTTTCCGGCGCCTCTACAGCGCCTCCCCTCTGGGGATCGTGGGCACCGTGGCGAGCGGACTCATCCTCGGCTCGCTCTTCGGCATGGGTCCCGTGTTCGCACGCGCGGTGGGCCTGGACCTCTCCGCGACGGCGCTGTTCATGAGCACGCTGATCGTCGGCGGCGTGCTCCTGCAATGGCCGCTCGGACGCCTCTCCGACGTGTTCGACCGCCGTCTCGTGATCCTCTCGGTCCTTTTCGCGATCGTCGTCATCAGCGGCAGCATGACGGCCGTCGCAGGCCGAGGCGGGCTTCCGCTGCTGGTGGCCGCGCTGGGCTTCGGGGGCGCGGCCTTCGCCCTCTATCCCCTGTGCGTCGCCCAAACCAACGACTACCTGGCTCGGGCGGACCGGGTCGCCGGCAGCGGCGGCCTGATCCTGGCCTATTCGGTCGGCGCGATCTTCGGGCCGCTCGCGGCCTCGAGCACGATGAACTACGTCGGCGCCGCGAGCCTGTTCGTCTTCACGGGCGTCGTCGGAACCGCTGCGCTGCTCTTCGGGCTGTGGCGGATGACCGTGAGGCCGTCCGTCGCGACCGACCTCCGGTCGTCCTATGCCGGCCTGCCCCGAGCGACCCCCGCGGTGCTGCCGGGCGATGGGCGCGCCCGCTCCGCCTTCGCGGATCGTAAAACCGGTATGGAGCCGCAGCATGAAGGGTAAGGTCATCCTTGTCATCATGGACGGCGTCGGCTTCGACACCGCCGTGTCCCGCTGCGGCTTTCTCGAAGGCATGGTGGAGCTCGGGCGGGCGCGGCGCTGGCGCATGCGAGCCGCCCTGCCGACGATCTCGGCTCCCCTCTACGAGACGCTGCACACCGGGGTGCCGCCGATCGAGCATGGGATCATCGCGAACGAGGCGCTGCGACTCTCGACCTGGCCGAACGTGTTCCGGACCGTCCATGACGCCGGCGGCCGCACCGCTGCCGTCGCGCAGTCGTGGTTTTTCACGCTCTACAACGGGCGGGCCTACGATGCGCTTGCAGACGTCGAGGTCGACGACGAGAGCCTGCCGATCCAGCACGCCCGGTTCTACTCCATGGAGGGATACGGCCCGATCAATCCTTGCGCGCCCGCGGAAATCGACCTTTGCGCCCAGTTGACGCTGCTGCTGCGGCGCCACGATCCTCACTACGCGTTGCTGCACACCTGTTCCGCCGACACTCTGGGCCACACCTACACGGGAAGCTCGGCCGAATACCGGGAACAGACGTGGCGGATCGACAATGCTCTATCGCGAACCCTGCCGCGGTGGCTCGACCTGGGATTCGAGGTGTTCGTCACGGCGGATCACGGCATGAACGCCGACGGCCGCCACGGCGGCACCGACGCGGTCGAACGCGATGTCCCTTTCTATGCTTTCGGCAGCGGCGAGGGGCCACAGCCGCAGAGCGTGCTCGATCAGCTCTCCGTGGCTCCGACCATGCTGGCCCGAATCGGGTTGCCGGTCCCCGACTCGATGCGGGCGCCGGTTCTATTTGCCTGACGCGAGACGTTCGCCATCCGCGCAGGCGCTACCGGCCGGCGCCGGCCGTCCCGCCATCGCTCTTCGCGAGGAGCGTGGCGCGTTTGGCCAGCACCCCGTCGAGCCAGCCGGTCGCCATCTCGGGCACGGACGACAGAAGCAGTTCCGTATAGGGGTGATGCGGCGGCGTCAGCACGTCGGCCTTGGGGCCCTGCTGCACGATCTTGCCCTGGTGCATGACGACGATCCAGTCGGCGATCGCCCGAACCGTCGCGAGGTCGTGCGTGATGTACAGATACGAGACGCCGAGCTTCTTCTGCAGCCGCAGCAGCAGCTTCAGGATCCCTTCCGCCACCACCTGGTCGAGCGCGGACGTCACCTCGTCGCAGATGATGAGATCGGGCTCGGTCGCGAGGGCGCGCGCGATGCAGACGCGCTGCTTCTGCCCGCCCGAAAGCTCGCCGGGGAGCCGGTCCATGAAGTTGTCGTCGAGCTCGATCATCTCGAGCAGCTCGAGGATCCGCCGCTCGAGCGCCGCCCCCGACAGCCCGAGGTGGCTCTGAAGCGGCCGCCCGAGGATATCGCGCACCCGACGGCGCGGATTGAGCGCGGTGTCCGGCATCTGGTAGATCATCTGCATCCGCCGCAGCATGTCCTTGGTGCGCCCCGCAAGGGCCGGAGGGAGCGCTTTTCCTGCGAACAGGATCTCGCCGGTCGCGGGCGGGAGCAGGCCCGTGATGGCGCGCGCCAGCGTGGATTTGCCTGACCCCGACTCGCCCACCACCGCGACCGTCCGGCCGCGGGGGACGTCGAGACTGACGTCGTGCAGCACTTTCATGGAGCCGTAGGCCGCGTCGACGTTCCGCGCCCGCAGCAGCACCTCGTCGCCGGGTTCCTCCTCCTTGTGCAGCGACCTGACGGCCCACAGCGTCTTGGTGTAGGGCTTCTGCGGGTTGCGAAGCATCTCGCCGGTCGGGGCTTCCTCGACGAGCTCGCCATGCCGCAGCACCATGATGCGGTCGGCCATCTGCGCGACCACGGCGAGGTCATGCGTGATGTAGATCGCCGCGGTCCGGAACTGCCGGACGAGGTTCTTGATCGCGGCCAGAACCTCGATCTGCGTCGTGACGTCGAGGGCGGTCGTCGGCTCGTCGAAGACGATGAGGTCCGGATTGCACGCGATCGCCATCGCGGTCATGGCGCGCTGGAGCTGGCCGCCGGAGACTTGGTGGGGATAGCGCAGGCCGATGTGCTCGGGGTCGGGCAGGCGCAGGCGGCGGAAGAGGTCGATCGCCTGTTTCCTCGCCTCGTGCGGGCTCATGAGGCCACGCTGGAGCGGGACCTCCGCGTACTGCTCGATCAGGCGATGGGCCGGGTTGAACGAGGCCGCGGCCGACTGCGCCACGTAGGCGATGCGAACGCCCCAGTATCGCCGTCGCTCGGCCTCGCTCAGCCGCGTGAGGTCGACGCCCTCGAAGATCACGGACCCGGCCGTAATGCGGCATCCGGGCCGCGCATAGCCCATGGCCGCGAGGCCGAGCGTGGATTTGCCGGCGCCCGATTCCCCGATCAGCCCCAGCACCTCGCCGCGCTCGAGCGTCAGGTCGATGCCCTTGACGATCTCTTGCGAGACCTCGCCGCTGCGGGCCGCGACCCGCAACCCGCGGATCTCCAGGAGCCGGTCGCTCGTCGAGCCGTCGCCCCGGGGAGTCGGTCCAGCGCTAGTGTTCATCTTTGAGCCCGCTCGTCTTGTGCAGGAACCAGTCGACCACGAAGTTGACCGCGACGGTCAGGAGGGCGATGGCGCCGGCGGGCAGAAGCGGCGTCACGTCGCCGTAGGTGATCAGCGTGGCGTTCTCCCGGACCATCGAGCCCCAGTCGGCGGTCGGCGGCTGGATGCCGAGTCCGAGGAACGACAGGGCGCTGATCGTCAGGAAGACGAAGCAGAACCTCAGGCCGAACTCCGCCACGAGCGGCGGCAGGATGTTCGGCAGGACCTCGCGGGTCATGATCCAGAAGAGCTTCTCGCCTTGCAGTCGGGCCGCCTCGACGAATTCCAGAACCGCCACGTTCATGGCCACGGCCCGGGTCAGGCGAAAAACGCGCGTCGAGTCGAGTACCGCGATGATCATCACGAGATTGCTGACCGACGAGCCGAAAATCGAGAGCAGCACCAGGGCGAAAATGAGCTGCGGGATCGACATCAAGACGTCCGTGGCGCGGGACAGCAGCTGATCCGTCCACCCGCCGAGGACGGCCGCGAGCAGGCCCAGCGTTCCGCCGATCGCGAACGAGAGGGCGGTGGTCAGCACCGCGATGCCGATCGTGTTGCGCGCGCCGTAGATCAGGCGCGAAAGCATGTCTCGGCCCAACTGGTCGGTCCCGAAGATGAACTGCTCGCTCCAGGCCTCGTACTGATTTCCGACAAGTTCCGATTCGCCGTACGGCGCCAGCAGTGGCGCGAAGATCGCGATCACCCCGTAGGCCGCTATGACGAGGAGACCGAACCAGGCGGTCAGCGGCGCCCGCTTCAGTTCGCGAAGCGCCGCCTGCAACCGCGTCCCGCGGGGGCGCGGCTTCGGCTCGAACGTCGCCGCCAGTTCGGCAACGGCCACATCCTGCGGCGTCAGCCCGATGTCGTTCTGGAGTTCGATGCTCATCGCGGGTGCAGCAGCTTCGGGTTGGTGACGATGGACACGATGTCCGCGGACAGGTTGAGCAGGATGTACGCCGCCGCGAAGATCAGCGCGCAGGCCTGCACGACCGGAATGTCGCGCGACGAGACGGCATCGACCATCAGCTGTCCGATGCCCGGGTAGACGAACACGACCTCGACGACGACGACGCCGACGATCAGGTACGCGAGGTTGAGCGCGATGACGTTCACGATCGGCGCCCAGGCGTTCGGGAGCGCATGGCGGTAGATGATGCGCGCCGCGCCGACGCCCTTGAGGCGGGCCATCTCGATGTAGGGGCTCGCCAGCAGATTGATGATGGCGGCCCGGGTCATGCGCATCATGTGGGCCACGATCACGAGCACCAGCGTCATGGCCGGAAGCGCGGAGCGGGCGATTCGCTCGAGGAGAGGCGTGTCGGGCGAGACGCTGGCGAGCGAATAGAAGATCGGGAACTTGATCGCGAGGAAGAGCATGAGGATGTAGGCCACGAAGAAATCGGGCACCGCGATCGTCGTCAGCGTGACCAGGTTAACGGTGCGGTCGAAGAGGCTGTTGCGGTAGAGCGCGGCGAGCATCCCGAGGGCGAGCGACAGCGGGACGGCGATGAGGGCCGTCAGCCCGGCTAGAAACAGCGTGTTCGCCAGCCTCGGCCCGATCAGCGAGGCGACGCTGCGGCGCTGGCCGGAGAGGCTCCCGGCGCTCGCGAAGGAGTCGCCGAAGTCGCCTTGCACGACGCCGCCGATCCAATGGGCGTAACGCTCGACCGGCGAACGGTCGAGGCCGATCTCGCGCTGGAAGGCCGCCACCGTCTCCGGCGTCGCCGACTGCCCGAGGATCGCCCGCGCGAAATCGCCGGGCAGCATCTCGATCGTCGAGAAGATGATGATCGAGACGACGAACAGGGTGAGGACGCCGAGGCCCAAGCGCTGCAGGATCGTGCGAAGGACCGCGTTCATCCTCTGGTGCTCCTCTTTGGACCCCGGCCCCGCGGCCGTCCGGCGCCGGAGAACGTGCGGGCGGGCGGGCGTCTCGGGCGGTGGGTAGCGAACACAGCGTGGCGAGCTTAGGCGTGATTCGAGTTGGGGCGATTCGCGTGAGCGAGCTTTGAGTGGGGCCGGAGATCGAGCAGGGCTCTCGTACGATCGCGGAGAGCTGGGAGAAAGGTGGGGGAGAAGGTCAGGTTGTAGGAAGGTGTAAAGGATTACGTATTTTCTGGTGTTCTTGGATTTTGGTTTCGCGGTAGTAAGGCGTTGGAGGACGTTCGGGCGGGCGGGCGTCCGAGGCCGCCCGCCTTCGCCTCAGCAGCAGGTCACGCGAACCACCAGCGTTCGGCGAGCTTCAAGCCGTCGATCTCCCAGTTCGGCGCGATCTCCCCGTGAGCCAGCTTCTTCGAATGGGCGCTGACGAAGTTGTTGAACACCAGCACGATGGTGCCGCCGTCGTCGTGGATCAACTGCTGCATTTCGGCGTACATGCCGGCCCGCTTGGCCTCGTCGGTTTCCGACCGCGCCTGGACCAGGAGCTGGTTGAAACGCGGGTGGCTCCAGTGGGCCTCGTTCCACGCCGCGTCGCCCGCGTAGGCGGTGGAGAACAGCAGGTCGCACGTCGGGCGCCCGCTCCAGTACGAGGCGCTGAAGGGCTTCTTCAGCCACACCTTGTCCCAGTACCCGTCGTTCGGCTCGCGGACCACGTTGATGTCGATTCCGGCTTTCGCGGCATGCTCCTTGTAGAGCACGGCCGCATCGACGGCGCCCGCGAAGGCGGCGTCTGCGGCCGATAGGTCGACCTTCAGGTTGCTGAGGCCGGCCTTGCGCAGGTGATGCTTCGCCTTCTCGGGGTCGTAGCTGAACCGAGGCTTCGGATCGATGGCATATTTGACCGACGGCGGCGGCGCGATCGGGTTGTCGTTCCCTGGTGTGGCATGGCCGAGGAAGATCTTCTTGACAATGTCCTCCCGGTCGACCGCATACTTGAGGGCGAGCCGGACATCGACGTTGTCGAACGGCGCCACCCTCACATCCATCGGCAGCGTGTAATGCGCCGGACCCGTGAGCTCGTCGACCTCGATCCCCGCGTTGCGACGGAGCAGATGCAGCGTCTTGAGATCGACACGGCTGATGTAATGGACCTCGCCGGAGCTGAGCGCGTTGGTGCGGGCCGTGACGTCGGCGAGGGCTAGGAACTCGACCTGATCGAAATAGGGCTTGCCGGTCTTATGGTAGTTCGGGTTCCGCTTCAGCTTGGCGCTCACGCCGGGTTCGAACTTCTCGAGCACGAACGCCCCGGTCCGAACCGCCGACTGCCAATCGACGGCGCCGCTGTCCGTGGCCGGCATGATCGCGAGGTGATAGTCGCTCGCCACATAGGGAAAATCGGCGTTGGCGCTGTCGAGCGTGACGATCACCGTCTCAGGGCCGTCCGCCTTGATGTCGGTGACCGGCTTCAGGAGCGACTTGGCGGCCGACTTGGAGGCCTCGCCCATGTGGTGGCGGTAGGACGCGACCACGTCGCCCGACGTGACGTTCTTGCCGTTATGGAAGGTCAAGCCCTTGCGCAGCTTGATCACCCACTTTTTCGCGCCGTCGGTCTGCTCCAGGCTCTCCGCGAGGTCGTTGACGAGATTGCCCTTGGCGTCGATCTCCGTGAGGCTGTTCGACATCGCGCCCCAGAACGCGGACTGCGTGAAGGTGGCCGGGTAGGTGGCGGGATCGAGCGAATCGGTCGTGGCGCCGTCCGCCAGCCCGATCCGCGCGAAGCCGCCCCTCTTGGGCTCCGCCGCAAGGCCCGCCCGGCCCAGCATGGTCGTCGCCAATGCGGTGCTGACGCCGAGCGCCGCCGCGCGGCCCATGAACTCGCGTCGGGAAATCCGGCCTTTCTCGATCTGTTGCAGCCAGTAATTCAGTTCCGACATGTATTCCTCCCTCGTGGTTCGTTACGTTCGTGTTCTTGTCGACCCATTAAGCGGCATGCCGCCTGTCAGTTCAAGATGCAGAATGGGGGTGCCGGGCGTCCTTTCGAACGACCTTTCCGCGAGCCGCGGGAACGGCGGCGATCGGGGTTTCTGAAGCACTTCGCACGTTGCGTCTCCTCGTCTCTCTCGCGCCGCCGGACCGATCAGGCGGTGCGAACCGGCGGGAAGCGGGCGCGGCGCTCGAGATCGTCGAGGTCGATGTTGTTGCGCATGAAGCGCTGGCTCGCGTCCTCGAAGGGTTGATGGTCCCACGGATGGTGCGCTCCGACCTTGAGCGCCTCGGTCACGAACAGCCGGCGCTGCTGGCTCGAGATCACGTCGTGCTGCAGCCGCTCGAGGTCCCAGGTCCTGCGGACCTGCTCCCGGAAGCCCGCCACGAGGTCCGCCGCGGCCGGCTCGGCGGCAAGGTTGCGAAGCTCATCGGGGTCCTCGGCGAGGTCGAACAGCATGTCGGGATCCGCGGGGCAATGGACGAACTTGTAGCGCCCCCGTCTGATCATCACGATCGGCGCGACCGCGCCCTCGGCCAGGTATTCGCCGAGCACGAGGTCGTGTCCGTCGAGGCCCTCGAGGTGCGGCACGAGGCTTCGCCCGTCGACCTGAGCCGAGTAGGCGGGCGCCGCGCCGTCGTGGGCGAGATCGACGAGCGTCGGCAGGACGTCGACGAGCGAAACCGACTTCGCGATCCGCCGCGGCGCGAACCGACCGGGCGCCGACACGAGGAGCGGGACGCGGCTCGCTCCCTCGAAGAAGTTCATTTTGTACCAGAGCCCGCGCTCGCCGAGCATTTCGCCATGGTCGCCGAGGAACATGACGATCGTGTCTTCGGCGAGCCGGACCTCGCGCAAGGTCTTCAGGAGACGTCCGACCTGAGCGTCGATGAACGAAATCGCCCCGTAATAGGCGTGGCGCGCGGCCCGGATCTGCGCTTCCGTCACGGGCTCGGCGTCCTGGGCGCACACGAAGCGAAGGCGCTTCGAGTGGGGGTCGAGCGCATCCACGGGGACCTGCACCCGCGGCAGGTCGATCTCGTCGTCGCGGTAGAGATTCCAGTATTCCTCGGTGATCGTGAAGGGGTCGTGCGGGTGCGTCAGCGACACCACCATGCAGAACGGCCGGCCGTCGCCGGTGCGCACCAGGTCGTAGAGCTTCTTTTGCGCCGCGAACACGACCTCCTCGTCGAAGTCGAGCTGATTGGTCCGAACGCTCGGTCCCGCGTCGGTGACCGAGCTCATGTTGTGGTACCAGCTCGGCCTTTCGCCGAAGTTGGTCCAGTCCGGCGTCCAGCCGAAATCGGCCGGATAGATGTCGGTCGTCAGCCGCTGCTCGAAGCCGTGCAGCTGGTCGGGTCCGCAGAAGTGCATCTTGCCCGACAGGACCGTGAAGTAGCCGGCCCGGCGAAGGTAATGCGCGAACGTCGGGATGTCCGACCGGAATTCCGCGGCATTGTCGTAGACCCGGTTCGTCGAAGCGCGCTGTCCCGTCATGAAAACCGCCCGCGCCGGGGCGCAGAGCGGGCTGTTGCAGTAGGCCGAGTCGAAGATCACGCTGCGTTCGGCGAGCGCGTCGAGGTGCGGCGTCCGGGTGACCTTGTGGCCGTAGACGGGGAGCGCCGCCGGCGTCAGCTGGTCCACCATGAAGAGAAGGAGATTGGGGCCTTTTTTTCTTGTCATGCGCTCGAGGGACCGTCTGTTGAGTTGGCCGATGGTTACGCGGTATCATTCCAGTGTCCGTCCCCCTCGTGAAGGCGCGGCATGCTAATCGGGGTATAAGGTCCTCTTATGGCTAGGCAGCGCCGGGCACCGTCCCTGCAGGCCCTCGCGGTGTTCGAGGCGGTCGGCCGCCATTTGAGCTTCAGCGCCGCCGCGGAACAGCTCGGCACGACGCAGCCGGCGGTGAGTCAGCGGATTTCAGCGCTCGAGGCGGAGATCGGGACGCCGCTGTTTCGGCGCCTGCACCGCGGCGTGGTGCTCACGCCGGAGGGCGAGCGTCTCCATCGCGCTGTCCGGGACAGCCTTGCGATCATCCGCGAGGCGGTCGCGGGGCTCGAATCCGTCGACGAGAAAACGTTGACGGTCGCGACCGACTTCGGCTTCGCGGCATGGTGGCTGATGCCGCGGCTCGGCGAGTTCCGTCAGCAGTTTCCCGACGTTCGGGTCCACGTCCTGACCTCGCAGGAGGAGGTGAGCTTTTCGGAGGCGCGCGTCGACGTCGCGGTGTTCTTCGGGCCGGGCCATTGGGCCGATTGCGTCGCGACGCCTCTCTTCCCGGAGGTGGTGGTCCCGGTCTGCGCCCCCGCGCTCGTGCAAGGCAGGGACGTCGCCGAGGCGGCCGACTGGATGAGCCTCCCCCTGCTTCACCTCGAGTCGGCCCGGCCGGGCCGGTGGCTGACCTGGCACGATCTCGTCCCCGAGGAGGACCGCACGAGGACCGAGCGCCAGCACGACCTGACGCTCAACAACTACCACCTCGTCGTGCAGGCGGCGCTCATCGGCCAGGGCGTCGCGCTGGGGTGGCGACCGCTCATCGACCCGTTCCTCTCGGACGGACAGCTGATCGCGCTTCCCGGCCTGTCGGCCCATACGAAGCGCGGCTATTTCTTGGTCGAGCCGAGAAAAGGTCCGTCCGCGTGCGTGCGGGCGGATTTCCGCGCATGGCTCATCGACGAGGCCGCGAGAACCCGCGAAGCCGCCGTTTGACGGACGCGTGGGCCCTCCCGCCGTCCGGCAGCGCAAACCGGCGGCCCGGGTCGGGACAATCTCGAGCGGTCGGCGCCGATCAGTTCGATGCGATCGTTCGAAGACCCTTGATGGCCTGATGGATCAGAGGCCGGTGCCTCTGGCGCGAGAGAAACGTCGCGAAGACCGGCTGCTCGATCGGAGGAGCCCCGTCGACGGGATAGCATTCGCCGCCCTGAACGAGTGCATCGGCGGTCTCGGAGGGAAGATACGCCGCGCCGCCTTTCGTCCGCAGAAACTCCATCCCCATCGCGCTCAGGCCCATCGAGAGCGGGGCGAGATGAAGGTGGGGCACCAGCTGGCTGTGCCGAACCACGAAGTGCGGGCTCAGCGCCACGAACACGTAGTCTTCGACGCCGATCTCGTCGAGGGAGGCGGGCCAGGTCGCCACCATGGAGAATTTCTCGTCGAAGAGATGGTGATACTCGAGGTCTGGCTGGTACTGGGGCGTGTAGACGACGCCGACGTCGAGAGCGCCGAACATCAGGTCGCTGATCATGCTCTTCGAATAGTCGGCCTCGACGTGAATCGCGGTCTTCGGAAACTGTTCCCTCAGCCAGACGACCCAGCGCTTGATGATGCGCTCCCACAGGCTGACCTGCGTCGCGATGCGAAGGCGGCTCTCGTAGCCCTCCGGAAGCCCGAGTTCCTGTCGGGCGAGGTTCCAGCACAGGCGTATGTTGATCGCGTAGTTCTCGAACTTGCGCCCCTCCGGGGTGAGTTCCGCGCCCGATCGGCCGCGGGTGAAGAGGCTCACGCCGATCGCCTCCTCGAGGCTTCGAATGCGAGCGCTGACGGTCGACTGCGTGATGTTCAGCCGCTCGGCCGTGCGCTGGAAATTCCGGGTTTGCACCAGATCCAGGAAGGTCTCCAGATACTCGACTCGCATGTCCGCCGAGCCCATCCCTGCCAACCGATCGAAAAACCCGATCAATGAAGCCGGTGTCTCCCGATTGCGCAAGAGTGTTTCCCATGATGCGATCACGCGGTGTGAAAATCAGGACCGCCGCCGGGGGCCGACAGGGACGGGTGATCGCAGGTCGCGGCTTGTGCTGCTGAGGTGGCACCGACTCGCGTCGCAGCGTCTGCGAATACGAGCAGGTCTCCGACGGACCGCATCGCGTGGAGGGGAGGGCGCCCACCGCGTCGCGGCCCGGGAGCGCTCTCGGTCGGGTCGTCCCGACGGCAGGGGATAAGAATGGGCACAGGCCCCCTAGCAAACCCTGCCGCGCGCGCGGGCCGCGACGGTCGTCGTCGCACGCGAAGCGTCAACGCGAGCGGCCCGCCCTACATCACCCGGCGAATTCCGCCCTACGAGCTTCTCGGCGAGGAGTCGCTCGCCGCGATCGAACGACAGGCCGACAGGATCCTGGCCGAGATCGGCTTCGAGATCCGTGGCGACGCGGATGCGGTGGAGCTTTTCCGAAAGGCGGGCGCGCGCGTGAGCGATGGCGTGCGGCTCACCTTTCCGACGGGTCTGGTGCGCTCGATCGTCCAGGCGAGCGCGCCGCGCGAGTTCACGCAGCACGCCCGCAACCCCGAACGCTCGGTGCTGATCGGCGGGCAGGCGACGGTGTTCTCGCCCGCATACGGCTCTCCCTTCGTGGCCGATCTCGACCGGGGCCGCCGCTACGGCACGATGGACGACTTCCGCAATTTCGTGAAGCTCGCGTACCTTTCGCCCTGGATCCACCACTCCGGAGGGACGGTCTGCGAGCCGGTCGACCTGCCCGTCAACAAGCGCCATCTCGACATGGTGTACGCGCACATGCGGCTCTCCGACAAACCCTTCATGGGCTCGGTGACGCACGCCAGCCGGGCGCTCGATTCGATCGAGATGTGCCGCGTCCTGTTCGGCCCGGAGGTCGTCGACCGGAACTGCGTGATCCTCGGCAACGTCAACGTGAACTCGCCCCTCGTCCTCGACGGCGAGTCCTCGCGGGTCATCCGGGCCTACGCGGCCGCCAACCAGGGGGTGGTCTGCGTGCCGTTCATTCTCGGCGGCGCCATGGGACCGGTGACCACCGCGGCCGGACTCGCGCAGTGCTTCGCCGAGGCCATGGTGTGCGTGGCGCTGACGCAGCTGGAGCGGCCCGGCGCGCCCGCGATCCTCGGCAACTTCCTGTCCTCGATGTCGCTCAAATCAGGCGCGCCGACCTTCGGCACGCCGGAGCCGGCGCTGGCCTACTTCGCGATCGGGCAGCTCGCGCGCCGGCTCGGCGTGCCGCTGCGCTGCGGCGGCCATCTCTGCGCGTCGAAGGTCCCGGACGCGCAGGCCGCGACCGAGTCCGCGAACTCGATGTGGCCGGCGCTCCTGTGCGGCGCCAACTTCGTGCTGCACTCCGCCGGCTGGCTCGAGGGCGGGCTCGTGATGTCCTACGAGAAGTTCGTGATGGACGCCGAGCAATGCGGCGCCATGCACGTGCTCGCCGCCGGCATGCCCCTCGACGACAACGCCTTTGCGATGGACGCCTTCCAGGAGGTGGGACCCGGGAAGCCATTTCCTCGGGTGCCAGCACACCATGCGGAACTACGAGACGGCGTTCTACACCTACGAGCTCTCGGACAACAATTCGTTCGAGCAGTGGTCCGAGGAGGGCGCGCTGGATCTGCCCCGGCGCGCCAACGCCAAATGGAAGAGCCTGCTTGCCGCGCACGAGGCGCCGGCGCTCGACTCCGGCCGCGACGAAGAGCTGCGGGATTTCGTGGCGCGGCGCAAGGCGGGCATGGCGGACGCGTGGTACTGACGGGGAGGCGCGGGCATGAGAACCGGCCGGCTCCCGGCTTTGCGGACTTCGATGATCAGGAGAGGTTGACCTCATGAGGTCGCATGCACGGGTGGTCGTGATCGGCGGCGGCGTCGTCGGGTGTTCGGTTCTCTACCACCTCGCCAAGCACGGCTGGACGGATATCGTCCTCGTCGAGCGCTCCGAGCTGACGTCCGGCTCGAGCTGGCACGCGGCCGGCGCGATCCATACGCTGAACGGCGACCCGAACGTCGCCAAGCTGCAGAAATACACCGTCGAGCTCTACAAGGAGATCGAGGAGATCTCGGGACAGTCGTGCAGCGTGCACATGACGGGCGGCATGGTGCTCGCGGGCACCAAGGAGCGCATGGACTGGCTCAAGATGGCCCACGCGCGCGGACGCTATCTCGGGATGGAGACCGAGCTCGTATCGGCCGCGGAGGCGAAGCGGCTGATGCCGCTTCTCGACGAGCGCTACTTCGTGGGCGGCCTCTACGATCCCTTCGAGGGGCATGTGGATCCCTCGGGCGTGACCTACGCGTACGCCAAGGCGGCGCGCTCCAGGGGAGCCGAGATTTCGCTGCGCAACCGGGTGGTCGACACGGTGCTCCGGGCCGACGGCGGCTGGGACGTCGTCACCGAGCAGGGCACGATCCGGGCCGAGCATGTCGTGAACTGCGGCGGCCTGTGGGCGCGCGAGGTCGGGCGCCAGGTCGGGCTCGAGCTGCCCATCCTCGCCATGGAGCACATGTACCTCCTGACCGAGGACATGCCGGAGGTGGCCGAAGCCAACCGGTCCATGGGCAAGGAACTCCTCGTCATTCTCGACTTCGAGGGCGAGATCTATCTTCGCCAGGAGCGCGGCGGGATGCTGCTTGGAACCTACGAGCAGGCGTGCCGGCCCTGGTCCCCGGAGGTCACGCCTTGGGAGTTCGGGCACGAGCTGCTCGAGCCGGACCTCGACCGGATCGCACCCTCGCTCGAGGTCGGGTTCAAGCATTTCCCGGCCTTCCAGAAGGCCGGCATCAAGAAGGTCATCAACGGGCCCTTCACCTTCGCGCCCGACGGCAACCCGCTCGTGGGACCGGTCCGCGGCCTGCCGAACTACTGGGTGGCCTGCGGCGTCATGGCGGGATTCTGCCAGGGCGGCGGCGTCGGTCTCGCCCTGTCGAACTGGATCGCCGAGGGCGACCCCGGGTTCGACGTGTGGGGCATGGACGTCGCCCGCTACGGCGACTGGGCGACGTTGAGGTACACCAACGCCAAGGTCCGCGAGAACTACTCCCGGCGCTTCCGCATCCGCTTCCCCAACGAGGAACTTCCCGCCGCCCGGCCGCTCAAGACGACCGCGATCTACGACCGGCTGAAAGAGCGCAACGCGGTGTTCGGCGACTACTGGGGGCTGGAGCATGCGCTCTGGTTCGCTCCGCCCGGGCAGGAGCCGAAGGACCTCTTCTCGTTCCGGCGCACCAACGATTTCGAGTCGGTCGCGGCCGAGTGCCGGGCCGTTCGCGACGGCGTCGGCCTCATCGAGATCTCGAACTTCGCCAAGTACGAGGTGACCGGTCCCGGCGCGGAGGCTTGGCTCGACCGCCTGCTTCCGAACCGGATGCCGGCGGTCGGCCGGATGGTCCTGACCCCGATGGTGAACCACGCGGGCCTGCTCATCGGCGATTTCACGGTCGCCCGCCTCGCGCCCGAGACCTTCTATATCTTCGGATCGGGGCTCGCCGAGCAGTTCCACATGCGCTGGTTCCTGGCGCATCTGCCGGACCGGGGCGTGACCTTGCGTCCGCTCGGCCTCGCCCTGCAGGGCCTCCAGATCGCGGGGCCGAAGTCGCGCGATCTGCTGGCCCGGCTCGCGACCTGCGAGGTGTCGCGGGAGGCCTTCCCGTTCATGGCGTTCCGGTCGTCCGACATCGGCATGATCCCGGCCATGGTCGGCCGGGTCACGTTCACGGGCGACCTCGGCTACGAGATCTGGGTCAAACCGGAGTATCTGCGCTCGCTGTTCGACCTCCTCACCGAAACGGGCGAGGATCTCGGCATCGGTCTCTTCGGGGGACGGGCGTTCAACGCCATGCGGCTCGAGAAGAGCTTCGGGACATGGCTCCGGGAGTATCGGCCGATCTACACCCCGTTCGAGGCCGCTCTCGATCGGTTCGTCGCGATGCAGAAGCCGGATTTCATCGGCCGCGAAGGGCTTTTGCGCGCGCGGGACGCCGGGCCGCGCCGCAAGCTCTCGACCCTGGTCGTCGATGCGGCCGACGCCGACGTGATCGCCGACGAGCCGATCTGGCGCGACGGAAAGGTGATCGGCTGGGTGACCTCCGGGGGTTACGGCCACTCCGTTCGGAAATCGATCGCGCTCGGCTACGTCGCGGTCGAGCAGCACGACCCTTTGGCGGCATACGCCGTCGAGATCCTCGGCGAGCTCAGGCCGGCGCGGATCGCCGAGCAGGCTCTCTTCGACCCTTCGGGGTCGCGCATGCGGATGTAGTCACTGTTCCGCCGGGGATCGATCGATAAAATCGATCAATGAAGGCGACGGATTCCGGTTCCGATCAAGCGCTCTGCCGGGGTAACATCGTTCACCGAGACGGGCCGGCGGGCGAGAGCGGCAGACGCTGTCGACAGCCCGGATCTTCACTACGGGAAGGCCAAAGGCATGTTCATCGTCGACTGCGATTGCCACAATTATTGGATGTCCGCCGAAGTCCTGCTCCCGTACCTCGATGGATTCTTCAAGGACTACTTCGTTCGTGGCGAGCAGCCGGGTCCTCCCGGCGCCTTTCCTCACGGCCACCGCGCGTGGCTCCATCCCGAGGGCTTCAGCCGGGCCGACATCAAGCCGCGAACCCAGGACGAGCACCTCAGCCTGATGCGGGAGAAGCATCTCGACCGCTACAAGATCAACTGCGCGATTCTCACCGGCGACGAGGCCATGGAAGCCTCGACCCTCGCCAATCCGTACTACGCCGCCGCACTGGTCCGCGCCTACAACGACTGGATGATCGACTGGTGGCTGCCCCAGGACCCGCGCTTCGTCGGATCGATCGTGATCAGCCCCACGGATCCTCACGGCGCGGCTCAGGAAATCCGCAGGCTCGGGCACCATCCCCGCATCGTTCAGGTCCTGGCTTCGCACGGCGCCCAGCGGCCGTATGGCGACCCGTTCTACCACCCGATCTACGAGGCCTGCGCCGAGGTCGGCCTTCCGTTCGCGATCCATCTCGGCGGCCAGGGCGGGGTCAACGCGCATCCGATCGGCGCAGGGCCGACGACCTTCTTCTGGGAGACCCACGCGCTGCTGCCGCAATCCGCCATGACCCACATGGCGAGCATGATCGCGCACGGCGTGTTCGAGAAGTGGCCCGGCCTCTATTTCGTGGTCATCGAATGCGGCATCGCCTGGGTCCCGAGCGTGTTGTGGCGGCTCGACGCCAACTTCAAGGCGCTGCGCAAGGAGACGCCCTGGCTCAAGATGCTGCCGAGCGAGTATTTCTCGCGCAACATCCGGTTCTCGACCCAGCCGCTCGAAATGCCGGCCACGAAAATCGAGCATCTCTGGGCCGCCCTCGAAGCCATGGACGGCCGCAACACCCTGATGTTCGCGTCCGACTATCCGCACTGGGACTACGACAACCTCGACGGCCTGCACATTCCGCCGGACTGGCGGGAGGATATCCTCGGCGGCAACGCCCTGAAGGTCTATCCGCGCATCAGGGCGCTTCAGCCCGTCGCGGCGGTCGCATGAGCGGGATCAAAGCCATGACCAAGAAGATCGCGGTCTGCAAGACCAACGACGTGGCGCCTGGACGGCAGCGGATTGTCACGGTCGGGCAAATATTCCATCGGCGTCTTCAACGTCGAAGGGTCGTACTTCGCCGTGCTCAACGTCTGTCCCCACCGCAGCGGCCCGTTGTGCGAAGGCCCGCAGTGCGGGACCTCCCTGCCGACCGACCGGTACGAATTCAACTACGGCCGAAACGATGGCCTGGTGCGCTGTGCGTGGCACGGCTGGGAGTTCGACATCCGCACCGGCCAGTGTCTCGGCGCCCCCGCGGTGAAGGCCAAGACCTTCTCGACGTCCGTGGAAGATGGGGAAGTGTTTGTTCACATCTAAGCCGCGGAGCGCTCCGCCGTCGCGCGCGTCGCAGGGGGCCGCTCCGCCGAGCGGCCCCTGGGCGAACGCGCCGCGGCTTGCGGCGGCTGCCGAACCGAACCGTTCCGAGGTCCTCGGGCGCGAGACGGCGCCCTCCACTCGCGACCCATGCCGGCGTCTCGCCGAGGCGCGAACCGCGCGCGCAAGGCTGAACTGGACTCGATGGGTCAGCGGTTTCGTCCAGGATATGTCGCGAAGGCTCGCCGACCCCTACGAACCCGCAAAGCACTACATGCGCGGTCCAGGTCCGAAGACGCTCGAGCAGCGGCGGAACGAGACCGCCCGGATGCCCTAGAGCGATTTTCGGCGAAGTGGATCCGGTTCGCCGTCACGAATTGCGGCACAAGAAGGAAAAGAGCCGATTCCACGTAAACTGCAAACGGCCCCAGGCGTTTGAGCGGCTCCTCGGCGGGCCAACCGCTTGACGCCCGAGACAGTCGCTGTCCCCGAAGGCGGGGAAAGGAAGGGCGCGAGAAACCGGCGCACGTTCGGCCGTAAAACCTTTGGCCCACGAACCTGGTCGTCCTCACGCCGCGGCCGGCCGCCGTCCCTGAACTCACGATCCTCAGCCATCCATGAAGGGGAACCGACAGGCGCGGCTCGGCAAGGGCGTGCTCGGCAAGGAACGGTTAACCATGCCGGCGTACCCTAGGTCACGAAGAAACTGCGTGCCCGTGTCTCTCCATTTCCGAGGTATCCCGCTGATGACCCCTCACATGTGCGCCAATCCCGTCGACGAGGTGCTCGGGTACATCGAGCCCACTCTGGCGAAACTCGAATTCGAAGCGGCCGACGCCGACGCCCGTGAGCTCCAGGAGGGGTTGAGACGAGCGCTCATCAAGCTCATGAGACTTCTCGAAAGGGACCCCGGGCTCGAAACCGCGACGGCCGATCTCTACGCCGCGGCGACGGCCCTGATGGAGGGCGGCGCCGGCCGGTCGCTTCCGGTTGCCCGGAAGATGCGCCTCTTCAGGGACGCGCGGGCACGCTTCCGCGACCGCATGGCCAGAGCGCGGCCCTGCGACTTCGCGAGCATGGCGGGCTGGAGACTGGAAGAACTGCTGTTGTCGGCGTAGTGCGGTTTTCCACCGAAGCGGATCCTTCCTCGCCGAATCGGGGCGGCACCCAGCGAGCCGTGCCGGAGCGCGCCGGGCGCGACGAGGGATCGCTCGGCGGCGTGCGCGTCGTTACGGCAGCACCACGACCTTCGTGCCGATCCTGACCCTGTCGTAGAGGTCGACCACGTCGCGGTTCGTCATGCGGATGCAGCCCGAAGACACGGCCGCGCCGATCGTGTCCGGTTCGTTCGAGCCGTGGATCCGGTAGAGGCTCGAGCCGAGGTAAAGCGCCCGCGCGCCCAACGGATTGTCCATGCCGCCGGCCATGTAGCGCGGCAGGTCCGGTCGCCGCCGCAGCATCTGCGACGGCGGACGCCGAATCCGGCCACTCTCGCTTCATCGTGACGGTCCTGGTCCCGCTCCAGGAGAACCCCTGCCGGCCGACGCCGACGCCGTACTGGATCGCCTGACCGTTGCCGAGCACGTAATGGAGCCGGCGCTGCCCCGTGGAGATCACGACCGTCCCGGGCGCATGGCCCTTTCGCCAGGTCACCACCTGGCGCGGAACCGGCTGCTGCTGAAACAGATTGAGGAAGTCCGCGAACGGCCCGCGGCTGAGCGGGTTGGCGGACGCCGAGGCGGACCAGGCGCCCGCGAGAGCGATGACGGCAATGAGGCGGAGGGCTAAACGAATCATCCTGTCTCCGATGTCACTCGACGGGGTGCCCGACAATGGCATGCCGTTTCCGGCTGCCGGCGCGGCTGGTCGCGATGAGTCCGGGCCGACGTCGCCGCCAGTGGCCGGGCGCAGGGAAAGCGGACGAAAGTCGTCATACGTTCTCGACCGGTGGAGCCGCAATGTATCGCCAAGATCTGAGTCGTGTGTCGCCGCCAAGACACACCGGCAGGAAGATCAGCAGGACGATTCCTCATCGGCAGGTCAATCGCGGGCCGGATAAATGAGCTTGCTCGACTATCGTTCGAGCTTACCGCCGGCCGAAACTCGCACCAGAGCCCGGTCCGCGCTCGCCGGAGTCGACCGGTTCCGCACTTGATCGACATCAAGGCAGTGGCTCGCACTTGGCGCCAACTCTAGGGGGATGGGCCACCCGGCCCTGCGACTTTGTGCATCAAGGAGACGCATCGTGCTGCACCGCGTCCGACTCGAGCTGGCCCGCTGCCGCGAATATCCCGACGGGAGCCGGCGTCACGGCTACGAAATCATGGCTCCGCTCGACGCAAACGGTCTGCTCGATGCGCAGGAATGGCGGGACACGCGCGAGCAGTGCCGGGTCCGCCGGTTCTGGGCCGGCGAGCCCGATCGCCACGGCTGGCTCGTTCATCGAGCCGGCGGGTCGGGCGGCGCGACCTGGCTCATCGACTACAACCGGGACACGAGCACGGACGACGAAACGGGCTATCGCCTCGGCGCCCACCGGTTCCAGCTCGACGAATATGTCTCGATCCGCGACGACGAGGGCGATCTGCACACGTTCAAGGTCGCGCAACTGGCGGCTCCGTCGCCGGCGCAGCGTGCGGCAGGGGCTTGATTCGATGCGTCGCGCCCTGTCGCTCGTCGTGCTGCTTTGCGCCCTCATGGAACCCGCAGCCGCGCAGGACGGGCGCGTGCAGCGCGGGCGGCACTTCGTCCAGGTGCATTGCTCCGGCTGCCACGCGACGGGGCGCGTCGGCGAAAGTCCGCTGCCGATCGCGCCGCCGTTCCGGATTCTCCACACGCGCTATCCCGTGGAGTCGCTGGCCGAAGCCCTCGCGGAGGGCATCACGACCGGACACCCTACGATGCCCGAGTTCCGGCTCGATCCGGCTCAGATCAACGACGTGATCGCTTATCTGCAGTCGCTCGCGCCGTAGATCGGGAAGGACGGGTCGCGGCCGCCATGGAGAGCGGATCCGGCCGGGCGGGGTTCGCTGTTTTCTCGTCCGCGGGCGCTCCGGACGCCCTTGCGCTCCGTTCCCGCATTCATTGCACACTCCTCGCGGGCCCGCAGAGAGCTTCCCGTTCGGAACGCCCATGCGTGTTGACTTGGGTCAAAGCTCCCGCGGGCGGCCTGTCGCATAGACATTTGCGCGCGCTCCAGCGCCGAAGACGAGCGACCCATGGCTGCCATGATCCAACACAAATACATGACGGAAGGCGAGGCGGGCGTCGGCCTTGCCTTGTTCGCCGGCGTCGTGCTGTCCCTGGTGGGCGCGGCAGGCGCCCAAGACTCCGCATTCGGCTTCCACGCCTACCTCAGCGCCGCCGCCGGCGCGACTGCGCTGCTCCTCCTCCTGAAGCGCTATCTGTCGCGCGACGCGGCGCCGGCGCCGCGGGAGATGGCCGGCAAGCCGAACTACAATCTCGGCCCGGTCAAGTTCGCGGCGATCGCCTCGGTGGTCTGGGGCATCGCCGGCTTCCTCGTCGGCTGCATCATCGCCTTCCAGCTCTGGGCGCCGGAGCTCAACCTCGGGCTCGAATACACGAGCTTCGGGCGTCTGCGGCCGCTCCACACCTCCGCGGTGATCTTCGCCTTCGGGGGCAACGTGCTCATCGCGACCTCGCTCTACGTCGTGCAGCGCACCTGCCGCGTTCGCCTCGCGGGCGACCTCGCGCCCTGGTTCGTGGTGCTGGGCTACAACTTCTTCATCGTGATCGCCGGCACCGGCTATCTCATGGGCGTCACGCACGGCAAGGAATACGCCGAGCCCGAGTGGTACGCGGACCTGTGGCTCACGCTCGTGTGGGTCGCCTACCTTCTCGTCTTCCTGGCGACGATCTGGAAGCGCAAGGAGCCGCACATCTTCGTGGCGAACTGGTTCTATCTCGCCTTCATCGTCACGTGGCGATGCTCCACATCGTCAACAATCTCTCGATGCCGGTGTCGGTCTTCGGCTCGAAGTCCTATCCCGTTTTCGCGGGCGTGCAGGACGCGCTGGTGCAGTGGTGGTACGGCCACAACGCGGTGGGCTTCTTCCTCACCGCCGGCTTCCTCGCGATCATGTACTACTTCATCCCGAAGCGGGCGCAGCGGCCGATCTACTCCTACCGCCTGTCGATCATCCACTTCTGGGCCCTGATCTTCATGTACATCTGGGCCGGTCCGCACCACCTCCACTACACGGCCTTGCCCGACTGGGCGCAGACGCTCGGCATGACGTTCTCGATCATGCTGTGGATGCCCTCGTGGGGCGGCATGATCAACGGGCTGATGACGCTCTCGGGCGCCTGGGACAAGCTGCGCACCGACCCGATCCTGCGCCTCATGGTGGTGTCGCTCGCCTTCTACGGCATGTCGACCTTCGAGGGTCCGATGATGTCCATCAAGGCCGTGAACTCCCTCTCGCACTATACCGACTGGACCATCGGCCACGTCCATTCGGGCGCGCTGGGCTGGGTCGCGTACGTGTCCTTCGGGGCGCTCTACTGCCTCGTGCCGTGGATCTGGAACCGCCGCGAGCTCTACTCGCTCAAGCTCGTCGACTGGCACTTCTGGATCTCGACGCTCGGCATCGTCCTCTACATCACGTCGATGTGGGTGGCGGGCATCATGCAGGGCCTGATGTGGCGCGCCTACAACGCGCTCGGCTTCCTCGAGTACTCCTTCATCGAGACCGTCGAGGCGATGCAGCCCTACTATCTGATCCGCGCGGTCGGCGGCGTGCTCTTCCTGATCGGCGCTCTGATCATGGCCTACAACCTCGCCATGACGATCATGGGCACGAGGCCGAGGAGGCCGAGCCCGCGACCAGCGCCGTCGCGCCGGCCCTGGTGCCGGCCGAGTGAACCTCCTGCGGCGCGGGCGTCCTCCGCGCCGCGCAACAGATCTTTTCAAAACGGGACGTCACCATGGCAACCGCCCAACCCGGCCTTTGGAAAAGGCACGAGCTGTTCGAGAGGAACTCGATCCTCCTCATCATCGGCATCCTGATCGTCGTCGCGATCGGCGGCCTCATCGAGATCGTGCCGCTCTTCTACCTCAAGAGCACGATCGAGAAGGTGGAGGGCATGCGGCCCTACACGCCGCTCGAGCTCGCCGGCCGCAACATCTACATCCGCGAGGGCTGCTATCTCTGCCATAGCCAGATGGTTCGCCCGATGCGCGACGAGGTCGAGCGTTACGGTCACTTCTCGCTTGCCGCCGAGAGCATGTACGACCACCCGTTCCAGTGGGGCTCGAAGCGCACCGGACCGGACCTCGCCCGCGTCGGCGGCAAGTATTCGGACGAGTGGCACCGCGACCACCTCAAGTCCCCGACGTCCGTGGTGCCGACCTCGATCATGCCGGCGTATGCCTTTCTCGACCGGCCGCTCGACGTTCGATGCGATCGCCGCGGACCTGAGGGCCAACCGCGCGATCGGCGTTCCGTACACGGACGAGATGATCGCGAAGGCCCGGGCCGACGTGCTCATCCAGGCCAGCGCCGGACGATCCGGCCTCGGCGGAGTTCCAGAAGCGCTACCCGAACGCCGCGGCGCGCGACTTCGACGGCGACCCCAAGCGGGTGACGGAGCTCGATGCGCTCGTGGCCTATCTCGCAGATGCTCGGCACGCTCGTGGACTTCAAGCTCTACGAAGACAAACAGAACCTTCGGTGAGGACACGATGACCTACCAGATCCTGGCCGGATTCGCGCAGACCGGCGGCCTTCTCTACTTCGTCGCGCTGTTCGCGGGCGTCGCGATCTACGCCTTCTGGCCACGCAACCGGTCCCGGTTCGACGAGGCGGCGCGCATGCCGCTCGCCGAGGACTGACGCAGTGCTGCGTCGCGTCGTCACTTTCGCGCGTCACCCGGCCGCGGGGCGGCCGCTCGCGACAGCCGATGCCCTTCTACGAGGACTAAGACATGGCCGACACCGCAAAACCGCCCCTCGATGCCGTCACGGGCCGGGAGACCACCGGGCACGAATGGGACGACATCCGAGAGCTCAACAACCCGCTGCCGCGCTGGTGGCTGATCGTGCTGTACGCGACGATCGTGTGGTCGCTCGGCTACTGGGTCGTCTATCCCGTCCTGGCCGCTGGCTTCGGACTACACGCGCGGCCTGCTTCGGCTACTCCCAGCGCGCCGCCGTCATCGCGGAGGTCGAGGCCGCCAGGAAGGCTCGCGGCGTCCAGGGGCAGGCCCTCGCGGATGCCTCGCTCGAGGAGATCCGGTCGAGCCCGGAGCTCCTGAAGCTCGCGCTCGCCAACGGCAAGGCGGCCTTCGGCGACAACTGCGCCTCCTGCCACGGCACGGGCGCCGGCGGCCGCATCGGCTACCCGAACCTGCAGGACGACGAGTGGCTCTGGGGCGGCTCCCTGCGATTCGATCCACCAGACCATCCGCTTCGGCGCTCGCGCGGGCCACGCCGACACGCGCCAGAGCGAGATGCTCGCCTTCGGGCGCGACGGCATCCTGAAGCGGCAGGAGATCGAAGCCGTCGCGAACTACGTCCTCTCGCTCTCGGGCCAGGCGTTCAACCCGAAGCTGAAGCTCGAGGAGGGCTAGAAGATCTTCGCCGCCAATTGCGCCGCCTGCCACGGCGAGGCCGCGAAGGGCAACCAAGGAGACGGGCGCGCCGGACCTCACCGATGCGATCTGGCTCTACGGCTCGGCCCCCGAGCAGGTGATCGCGACCGTCACCAACGGCCGCAAGGGCGTGATGCCGGCCTGGGAGACGGCGCCTCGACCCGGTCACGATCAAGTCCCTCGCGGTGTACATCCACAGCCTCGGCGGCGGGCAGTAGCCGGTTCGCTGTCACGCCCTGTCATGAGCCGTGCCTCCACGCTTTCGCTTCTCCCCCATGCCGGGGCGCCTGGAGCTCGGGCATGCCGAGTGCGTGCGGTCTGCGGAAGTGACATCCGTCATGCCCGGCCTTGAGCCGGGCATCCACGTCTTGGCCGCTCCGACGCCAAGACGTGGATGGCCGGGACGATCCGGGGCGGCCATGACGCGGTGGGACGGCGAGGCGGACCCGCTGCCAAAGACCCGTCCTTGAGGTGGTCGTCCGAACGGGCCGGATCTTGCGCTAGGTCAAGGCAGCCCGGCGGCTGATCGGCGACATCTTCCCCGCTGCCCGTGTGGCTCACCGGACGTTTCCATGGCCGAGGCTCCCGCACCGCTCCCGCGACGTACACGCTCTACGAAGCGCGCAAGAAGATCCAGCCCGTCCAGCGTCCGGGGCCGGTTCCGCTCGATCAAATGGGCGATCCTCGTCGTCGCGCTCGGCGGTCTATTACCTGCTGCCGTTCCTGCGCTGGCACCGCGGTCCGCACGAGCCGTCCCAGGCCGTGATGATCGATCTCGCGCACGGCCGTTTCTATTTCTTCTTCATCGAGCTGTGGCCGCAGGAGGTGTACTACATCACGGGCCTCCTGATCCTCGCCGCCTTCACGCTGTTCCTCATGAACGCGGTCGCGGGGCGGATCTGGTGCGGCTATCTCTGCCCGCAGACCGTCTGGACCGACCTTTTCATGGCCGTCGAGCGGCTGATCGAGGGCGACCGGCGCGCGCGCCTCAAGCTCGACGCGGCGCCCTGGTCCGCCGACAAGTTCGGTCAGGCGCGGTTCCAAGCATGCGATCTGGCTCGTGATCGCCTGGTGGACCGGCGGCGCCTGGGTGCTCTACTTTGCCGATGCGCCGACCCTCGTCTGGCAACTCGCCACCTTCCAGGCGCCGAGCGTCGCCTACGTGTCGATCGCGATCCTGACCTTCACGACCTATACGCTCGCCGGGCACATGCGCGAGCAGGTCTGCACCTACATGTGCCCGTGGCCGCGCATCCAGGGCGCCCTCACCGACGAGCATTCGCTGGCGATCACCTACCGCTCGACCGCGGCGAGCCGCGCGGTTCGGCGAAGAAGAACGCGACCCTGCGCGCGCAGGGGCTTGCCGGCCGGCGACTGCGTCGACTGCGATCCAATGCGTCACCGCCTGCCCGGCCGGCATCGACATCCGCAACGGCCTCCAGATGGAGTGTATCCAATGCGGGCTGTGCGCCGACGCCTGCGACACGCGTGATGCAGAAGCTCGGCCGGCCGACGGGCCTCATCGCCTACGATACGGATGCCAACGTGGCGCGGCGGATGCGCGGCGACGCCGCCCGTCTATCGAGGATCGTGCGCGCCTCGAACGGTGCTCTACGCCATCCTCATCGCCGGCGTCGGCCTTGCCATGCTGGCCGCCCTGGCGCTGCGCAGCTTCACGGGCCTGAGCGTGCTGCACGACCGCAACCCGATCTACGTCACTCTCGCCGACGGCTCGATCCGCAACGGCTACACGCTCCGGATCCTCAACAAGCGCCCGGTCGAGCGCAGCTTCACGGTCTCGGTCGAAGGTCTCCCGGGCGCGCGGCTCGAGGTCGCCGGCGCGACGGCGGAGGGCGGCAACGCCGCCGTAACGGTCGGCCCGGACGCGACGCACGAGATTCGCGCCCTCGTCTTCGCGCCGGCCGGCGCGAAGCTCGAAAAATCGACTCCCGTCACCTTCCGCATCGTCGATTTCGCCTCGGGCGAAGTCCGCGCAGGCGGACGATCTACTTCAAGGCGCCGTGACATGACCAGTCGACTGCGACGAACGCCTCCGGCGGCCTCACGGGCCGCAAGGTCTTCTTCATGCTCGCCGCCTTCTTCGGGACCATCGCCTCCGCCGACGCCGTCCTCGTGGTCTCGGCCGTGCGGACCTGGTCGGGCACCGAGGCGACGAGCGCCTACAAGGCGGGGCAGCTCTACAACAGCGAGCTCGCCCTGGCCCGGGCCCAGGACGCGCGAGGCTGGATCTGCTCGCTCCGAGACCGAGCGCGAGCCGGACGGCGCCGTGCGCGTCGCGGCTGAGCTGCGGGAGCCGGCGGCGCAGCCGCTCGGCGGCCGCGACGCTCACGGCGACCCTCCAGCGCCCGACCGACAAGCGGGGCGACCGAAGGCCGCGACTCGTCGAGCGGAGCCGCGGGCTCCTATGCCGCCGTCCGTCGCAGGATCTTGCGCCAGGTCAATGGGACATCGTCGTCGATGTGATTGAAGGAGACGAGCGGCTCTATCGGCGCCGAGACCCGCGTGCTCCTGCGCTGAGCGGCCCGATCCGCCAAGGACACGATCATGTGCTGCGCCGACACTGCCCAGGCCTACGTCGAGGCCCATGCTTCGTGGAGCGAGACCGACACCAGACCGACGCTGAAGCGCGACTACTCGCCCTTCGTCGCCGAGGGCGAGACCGGAGCAGCCGCGTCGAGCTCGCGGTCGAGGGCGTGCGCTGCGCGTCCTGCATGAACACCATCGAGAACGGAGTCGGCGCCCTCGCCGGCGTCACCAAGGGCGCGCCTCAATTTCTCCGACCGGCGTCTCGCGGTCGAGTGGCGGGGCGACGACATCGATCGTCGGCGCCATCCTGCGCGGGCTCGAGGCGCTCGGATTCAAGGCCTACCCCTTCGACCCGAACCGCCCCGACGACGCGCAGGCGCGGGAGACGAAGCGGCTCATCCGGGCCCTCGCGGTGGCGGGCTTCGCCTCCATGAACATCATGCTCATGGCGGTCTCCGTCTGGGCCGGCAACGTCTCGGACATCACGCCCGAGACGCGCGACTTCTTCCACTGGCTTCAGGCCGTGATCGCGCTTCCGGCCGCGGCCTATGCCGGCCGGCCGTTCTACGAGAGCGCGATCCGGGGCCTGCGCGCCGGCCGCGTCAACATGGACTTCCCGATCACGCTCGGCGTCGTCCTCGACGCTGATGATGTCCGTCGTCGGAGACGGCGCCGGACGCGGAGCACGCCTATTTCGACGGCGCCATCATGCTCCTGTTCTTCCTTCTGATCGGCCGCGTGCTCGACCAGACCATGCGCCGGCGCACGCGCATCCTGGCCGAGAATCTCTCGGCCCTGCGCAGCGAGACGGCGGCCCGGATCGCGAGGACGGCACGATTCGCGACGTGCCGCTCTCGGCGATCGCGCCGGCGACCTCGTGCTGGTGCGCCCGGGCGAGCGCGTAGCCGTCGACGGCATCGTCGAGACGGGTGCGTCCGAGCTCGACCAGAGCCTCGTCACGGGCGAGACGAGCGCTCGCGCCGATCGGGCCGGGCGACCGCGTCTATGCCGGCGCGCTCAATGCCACAGGCGCGCTCACGGTGCGCGTCACGGCCGCCGCCACCGGCACGCTGCTCAGGAGGTCGAGCGCCTGATGGCCCGCGCGCTTCAGACGAAGACGCGCGCGCTTCTTCTCGCCGACAGCGCGACGCGGCTCTACGTCCCGCTGGTCCATGCGGCGGCCGCCCTCACGCTGTTCGGCTGGCTCGTCGCCGGCGCGGGCTGGCACGCTGCGCGTCCTGAATGCGGTCGCGGTCCTCATCATCACCTGCCCCTGCGCGCTCGGGCTCGCGATACCGGCCGTGCAGGTCGTGGCGGCGGGCGCGTTGTTCCGGGCGGGTGTGCTGCTCAACAGCGGCGATGCCCTGGAGCGGCTCGCCTCGGTGGATACGGTTGTCTTCGACAAGACCGGCACCCTGACCCTGCCGGAGCCCAGCCTCGCCGGTGATCTACGATCGGGAGATCCTGGAACGGGCCGCTCGCCTCGCGCTCTCGAGCCGGCACCCGCTGGCGAGCGCGCTCGCAGGTCTGGCGCAGAAGCGCGAGCCTTTCCCGGCCGCCCAGGAGGCCGCGGGACTCGGCGTGAAGGCCGTCGTGGACGGCATCGAGCTGCGCCTCGGCTCGCCGCGGTTCTGCGGAGCGGAAGCCGAAGCGGCGGCTGCCCTCGCGGGCGATCCCGAGGCCTCCGTGATCTGCTCTCGGAGGGGCGACGCGGCGCCGACCGCGTTCCTGGTCCGTCAGGCGCTCCGCGCCGATGCCGTCGAGACCATCGCGGCGCTCCGGCAGGGCGGCTATCGCATCCTGATACTCTCGGGCGACCGTCCGTCGGCGGTGGCCGTGCGTCGCCGCGGCGCTCGGCATTGCGGAGTGGCAGGCGCAGCTTACGCCACAGGACAAGATCGCGTGCATCGACGACCTGAAGAAATCGGGACGCCGCGTGCTGATGGTCGGCGACGGCATCAACGACGCTCCCGCCCTTGCGGCAGCCGATGTGTCGCTCTCACCCGTCACGGCTGCCCATATCAGCCAGGCGGCGGCGGACGCGCTCTTCATGGGCGCGCGCCTTGCCGCGGTGACCGCCGCGCTCGCGATCGGTGTGAAGGCGAGGCGGCTCATGGTGCAGAACCTCTGGTTCTCCGCCGGCTACAACCTCGCCGCGGTTCCGCTCGCCGCCGCGGGCCTCCTGACCCCGCTCATCGCCGCGCTCGCCATGTCGGGTTCCTCGATCGTGGTGACGCTCAACGCGCTGCGGGCCCGACTCCCGGCGGCGCCCGCGAAAACCGCGTCGAGCGGCTCGGCACGGTCGGTTGCGAGACCCATCGCTTCTGAAACCGCAAGCGCGTGAGACCGCCCATGGACGTCCTGGTGTACATGATCCCCATCGCGCTTTGCCTCGGCACGACGGGCCTCTGCGCCTTCCTGTGGGCGCTGAAGTCAGGGCAGTACGACGATATCGATGGGGCCGAGTACCGCGTGCTCATGGACGATTAGCGCCCAGATCGTGAGGCGCGCGCGGCCCGCGTGTCTGGCGTTCGTCAGGGCTGCGTCGTGCGACGCGAGCGCCTTACGCCTCGAGGATGTCGATGACCGCCGTCGAGCCGCTTCCCGAGCACATGCCGGAAGCCGCGCGGTCGGCCGCAGGTCGACCTCTTCTCCGCCCGGGGTCAGTCGCGCGCCCGCAGCGGGCGCGTCACGCACCGGTAGCCCACGAAGCATTGGGCCGAATCCGCGGTGCTGATCCAGGCGGGGTCCGTGCGATCGGGTCGCGGACAGAACGTACTGTCGCGTACGAAACGGTCGTAGGTGTAGGGGCCACTGTAGAGGACGACCGCACCTTGCGTCGCGACCAGGCTTTGCGCTTGGCCGCACGACATCCGCTCGGTGTTTGGGCGCGATTGCGCGAGCGCCTCGGCGGCCACGCCGATCAGGACTAGCGACAGGACGAGCTTTCCCATCAAGGTGCTCCGCGGCCGGTTCGTCGACCCGTCATAAAGCTCGACCGGGAGGGCCGGAATTGCAAGTGCCGCGGCTGTACGGGAGGTCTCGCCGCCCTGGTCGCTCCCGGGTGGAGCCGGACCGCCCCGGCGACGGGACGCGCGCCACTGGGCGCAACGGCGCCCGCTAGGGGTTGAGGTTCGTGGGCAGTCCCGAGGGCCGGCTCAGGCTGACCAGAATCGACGGCGGCTCGCCAGCCTCGCGGGGCAGCTCGCAAAGGGTGAGTGCCTGCGCCCAAGCGTCGAGCACGCGCTCCTGGTCATCGGGGGGAGGTTCGCGCACCGCTTTTTGAGGTCGGCGATCCGTTGATCCAGGTCGACGGCGTCCATGGCTGTTCCTCGCTCGAATCGCTTCGGCAATCCAACGAGATCGGCACGGAGGCGGATCCGTAAATTCGCGCCGCAGGAGGGGCCTCCATGACCGGATTTCGGTGCTCGGCCAGGCGAGGGAGAACGGCCCGATTTCAGCCTCGGGCGCGCGCCAGCCGCGACGGATGGAATGAGCCCAGCGGCAGACCCCGGCCTTGAGAGCGGTCAGGCCGGCCGTTGAACCCCGCCGACGCCCATCTGATCCGCTTGGTCGATGTCGACAGCGCTGTCGTGCGATCCGGCTTGGATGATCTGCTTGCGTCGGACTCGCCTGTACGCCCTGAACCGCGCCATCACCCTTCTTACGTGCCGCCGGACCGGTTCGCTCACGCTATCCGTCACCGAGCGTTCGCCCGACGGGGGAAGAGACCGACGCAACATACCAGGGCTCCACTTAGCCTATCAGCAACAAGACATCTTTGATCGTTAACCTATGTTACGCAATTGTAAAGTAAAACTTGGCTGATATCCAAGGCTGGCGATCGGTTCTACATACACCTTTGTAGATGATCGTCAGGCGTGCGACGCGAAGACGGTGCGCAGGAATCGGGCGAGCCAGTCCTTCGCGAGACGCCGTCCCGTGCGCAGGCGGGGCCGACCGGCCGTGCTCCAAGCGCCGCGGCGTCCTCACACATTCGGTGGACGAGGAGACGGAAGCCGAACGTTAACCTTTCGTTAACCATTCGGAGGCAAGCCTCGTTGTTGCAGACCCGTGGGGCATCTTCGGTTCTGTTTCCTCCCTTCTGAAAACTCGGGGCTCGCGCGGATCATCCAACCGCCGGCCCCGTTTCTTTGCGTTCGGCGGAAAGGCGTCTCAGTCCAGCACCCTGACGATGCCGGCCCGAAGGCCAGTCGCGGCACCTGGCCGGGGTCATAGGCGTTCGGGATGGGGAAGTTACCATCGCCGGAGACACCCCTCTGGGCCCGCCGACTCGGTCGCAGGTGCGCGTCTCGGCCCGTACACGGCGCCATTCCGGTTCGCGGACGCCCGCACGGAGATCACAAAGCATGGACCGGTGCGGCACCCGCTCGCATGCACCGCGCTCGCTCACCCCTCGGGAGATCCCGTCTCGCGCATGGCAACGAGCACCAGCGCCAGCGGTATCACGGCAACGCCGGCCAGCATCAGAAACGCAATATCGTACCCGCCATAGAACGCGACGAGACCGCCCGCGGCCTGGCTCAGGGATCCGCCAACGCCCTGAACCGTGCTGACGAGTCCGCGCGCGACGTTGTAGCGCCCCGTTCCGCGCATGATGTCGGCAAGGATGAGCGGCAGGAGAGCATCGAACAGGCCGCCTCCCACGCCGTCGAGGACCTGCACGGCGAGCAGCCAGGCCGCGCTCTCCGACATCGCGAACAGGAGGCCGCGGAGCACCAGCGCCGCGACCGCAAGGACGAGGAGCGGCTTGCGCCCGATCGTGTTCGCGCGGCATACCAGCAGGGACACGGGAACCATGACGAGCTGAGCGACCATGATCGCCGCGGAGGTGAGAAAGGCCTCCCGACCAGGGTTACTCAGCGCAAGCTTCTGGCTGACCAGCGGCAGCATCGCCGCATTCGCGAAATGGAACAAGGCCGCGACGATCGCCAGTATCACCAGAGGCCTGCACGTGAGCAGCGCTCGCCAATCCATCGACTGGTGTCTCGCCGTGTTGTCGACGACGAGCCCGCGTGCCCGTCTATGATCGATGGCCGATCGTGGAATCGAGAGCACGACCAGGACCGTCCAGATTGCGAAGAAGGGCACCAGGTAGAAGACGAACCGTTGCCCGAACGCCGTCCCGATGACCCCGGCAAAGGCTGCGATGAACAGGTTCCCGGCACGATCGAAAGCGGCATTGCGGCCGAGGCGGGCGGCAAGACCGTGGTGTTCCACCAGACCCAGCGTGATGGCCGCGACTGTCGGCGCGAAGACGGCTCCGAGGATCGCCATCACGACATCGGCGGCGAAGACCACCGGGAGAGTTGGCGACCAGACGATCGCGAGGGCGCAGCACGAGAGGGCAACCACCCCCGCGACGAGGAGGCCGCGCTTGGCTCGGGTGACGTCGATGAGGGCGCCTATCGGTGTGTGGAGGGCGATGCCTATCACGCCGCTGACCGTCAGCACGAGACCGATCGTGCCAGGATCCCAGCCGGCTTCCGTGACGAGGAAGACGCTCACATAGGGCCCGAGGCCGCCGCGCACGTCGGCAAGCAGGAAGTTCAGCAAATCGAGAGCCACCGAATGCGGCATCGCTCACCCCTGCCGTCCAACCACAACAGGCGCCCGACCGAACCGAGTCCGCCAGCTTTTTCACTCAGGAGCTGACGGCACGATGCCGCGGATTCCCTCGATTGGCCAAGGCCGCGAGAACTCATCTGCTGGCTCCCGCAGGACGGAGCCGCGCCCGATCCTTTGAACCTCGCGGCCCGGGAGGCGCTGCACAACCCGGAAAGTTGGCCAAGGCTATCGAGGAAGCACAGCCCCGCCCTGATGCAGGACCTTCTTCGACCGGGAACCCTATACGGCGCAGATCGTATAACCAGCGGGGCCGTCGCACGCGGCCCTCGAGTGCGAGCTTCATCCAGCCCCCGAGGTGCCGCAGCCGCGATGAGAACGGATCCGTCCGCCGGAGGAAACGTCCCCCCCGCTGCCAGTACGGGCATCGAGCGAGAGCCAGCGATCGCGCGTGGCGAAGCCGCCGGCGCCGTGTCGGCCCGCGCCGAGCGCCGCGTGGCCGACCAGGCGCGATCCCAGCCCGACGGCAATATAGCGGAGGAGCTCTACCTGCTGTTCCGAGAGATGCTTCGTGGCGGCCGGGGGTGGCCGATCCTGAGGCTCTGGATCGCGATCGTGGCCGTTCTGGTCGGCAACATGGTCGGCCAGGTCCGTCTCAACGAATGGAACGGGGCCTTCTTCGACGCGGTGGAGAGGCGCAACTCCGAGGCGTTCCTTTGGCAGCTCGTCGTCTTCCTCGTCATCGTGGCTGGCCTGCTGGTTCTCGTCGTCGCTCAGACCTGGTTTCAGGAGCGCTTCAAGATCCGGTTGCGCGAGCGGCTGACCCAGATCCTCCTCGACGGCTGGCTGAGGCCCAACCGTGCCTATCAGCTCGGTCTCATCGGACAGGAGGGCGCTCAACCGGATCAACGAATGCAGGAAGACTGCCGCCTCTTTGCCGAATTCACCACCGAACTGGGCGTCGGCATGCTGCAGTCGTTCATGCTGCTCGTCAGTTTCATCGCGGTGCTGTGGTCTCTGTCCACCTCTGCGACCTTCGAGTTCCAAGGACGCGAGGTCGTCATTCCGGGGTACATGGTGTGGGTTGCGATCGGGTATGCGGGCATCGGCTCGGGGCTCACCTGGCTCGTCGGCCGACCGCTGATCAGGCTCAATACGACCCGGTACGCCCGCGAGGCGGAGCTGCGTTTCGCTCTTGTGCGCGTGAACGAAAGCGCGGAGAGCGTCGCGCTCTACTCGGGCGAGATGGACGAGCGGCGCAACCTTGACGAATTCGTCGCAGCCGTCCTCACCGCGACACGGCGCCTCTCGGGGCTCTCGCCCGCCTCACCTGGATCACCTCCGGATATGGCTGGCTCGCGATCGTCGTTCCGATCCTTGCCGCTGCGCCCGGCTATTTCGCCGGGCGCCTGAGCTTCGGCGAAATGATGATGGTGGTCGGCGCCTTCAATCAGGTCCAAGCGGCTCTTCGCTACTTCGTCGACAACTTCCCCAAGATCGCGGATTGGCGCTCCGCCGTGCTGCGCGTTGCGACCTTTCGGCAGGCGACCCTCGATCTCGACCGCCTCGTCGAGGAGAACCGCAAGATCGACATCCGGTTGCATCCGAAGGGTTGGCTCAGCTTCGAGAACCTATCGATCGCCTTGACGGACGGCAGCATCATCATCGAGGAGGTAACGGCCGAGGTGCGGCCGGGCGAGCGCATCCTCATCATGGGCGAGTCCGGCTCGGGCAAGAGCACCTTGTTCCGGGCCATCGCGGGGCTATGGCCCTGGGGCGAGGGAATCATCAGGTTCCTCCCAAGGAGGAGCAGATGTTCCTGCCCCAACGCCCGTATCTGCCCCTCGGCACGCTTCGCGCTGCCCTGTGTTACCCGGCGTCGCCCGATAGCTTCGAGGACGCAGGGGTCAGGGAGGCGCTCCAGCGCTGCGGACTGTCCGAGTTCGAGGGTGACCTCGACCGCAACGAGCGGTGGGACCGAACTCTGTCGCTCGGCCAACAGCAGCGGGTCGCGTTCGCCCGGGTTCTGCTGCACAAGCCCCGCTGGATTTTCATGGACGAGGCGACATCGGCTCTCGATGACGAGAACCAGGCGTCCATGCTGACGCTCTTCACGGAGGAACTCGCGGGCGCTTCCGTATTGTCCATCGGGCATCGGCCGGGCCTGGAGGAATTCCATACCCGCACGCTCCATATCAAGAAGACCGAGACCGGCGCGATGCTTCTGGCACGCCCGAAGCGCGACTCCGGGTCCTTCGGCCAGCTGATCGGTGCGGTTGCGCGACGGTTCATGATTCGCGGCAAACGGTGACCGCTGGGAGAACGCACGAAGGCGACGCCACCTTTTGCTCCGCTCGAGCCGAGCGCCTTTACGGATAGTGTCTCGATCGCCGCGATAGCGATCGGCGCCGGCGGGGCGCGAATCACGCGAAAGCGGGGCGATGTGCGCAAACACACTCACCGGCGCCGCCGTGAGGTAGACGGTAGCGCTCTCCGGGGTTGCCGACGGAGCACGTGGATGGATTCCAATGACGCAAAGGCCATGGCCGCCAGAAACCTGATCGAGGGTGCCACTTTGGACGAGCTCCGCGATGCGGTGTGTGATCTGCGCGCTTTGTCGCCGGACAGTGCCCTGGCTGACCTGGTTGAGGCGAAGATCGAGCAATTCTGGCGCAAAGGGAGCGGACGGACAGCTGCGGCGATGCCGAATAGGATCGCCGCCGGCTGGCGCGCCGGCGCGCTCCCCGTGTCCTCGAGAAATCGGGCAGGCTCCGACAATTCTATCGACTGGCTGACGTTGGTCTTTACACGTGTGCTCGTCCAATGCGCTCATGCATCGGGACAAAGACAAATACGTGCTGCAATGTCCGGAGTGCGGCTCCCGTGTGTTCGAAATCCATAGCCCCGCACGGAAGAACGCTGTCGTTCAGTGTGCAAACTGCGACGCCACGATCGGCCCACTGAACGAGTTCATGGCTTCAGTCGAGGCACGCATCGAGAGTCACGAACAGGAGCGACGGAAACGTCGGTTCCACTAGAGCCGATTCCACTGACGGGGAATCCGCTCTTCACTTTCTTGTGTCGCCATTGCCGACGGCGAACCGGATCCACTTCGCCGAAAAGTGCTCCCGTCGTTCCGAGGCCAGCGCGCCTAAAATTTCGACAAGAGTTCAACGGTCTGCCTGCGCGCGTTCTCGGGCGCGGCGTCCCTTCCGCCTCGGCGCCGCGTCGCTGGGGCGCAAAAAGGGGACCGGCGGTACATCCGCGCCGGTCCCCGAGTCCCAGAAGGAGAGAAACGCTCAGATCCGAGGATGGCGCCACGGGTCTGCAGCCGCGAGACTGCGCTCGAATGGTTAATGACCGGTAAATTTACGGTTGCCGGGGCGGCCCAAATCAGATTATCCACGAGTTGCAACTGACCTGAGACCTAGACGACTGCCGCCCCGGCGACGACCCCGGGGCGTTTTTCTTTGGACCGAAGCCCGCCTCCGTGGGGTCTTTCGGCCGGGGTGAGGTTTACGGGTATCCAAAACCCGAGATGCGACTCGGCCCTGCCTTGGAAGAACGTCACCGGTAGAGATGCGGTCGGCACGCTTGCTCGAAGCCTCGAGCGGAGGACGATCCCGCTTGGCCGGAGGACGTTCAGCGCGATCGTCCGAACTTGACGCTCCCAAGCCCCACTCGTGGGCTCGTCTCAAGAGACGTTCACCCGAATTCATCGTCTTGCCGCACTCGCCGGCGACCCTGCGGTTCTGAACGACTCGGAGGAGGCTTTGATGAGCGACCTCGACACCTCTGCGGATCGTCCCTGGACGGTCGAAGCGGTTCACCAGCTGCGGGAGCTCGCCCGCGAGGGGGTGGCCGTCTCGGTGATCAGCTTGAAGCTCAAGCGCTCTATCGTGAGCGTACGCGCCAAACTCGCCGACCTCGGCCTTACGGCACCGGAAGGAGCCTGATCGGTCGGCTCGACAAAGCGAGCTCAGCCCGTTCCAGTGGCGGCCCGGGCGGCTCCGCCGGGGCAGCGTGCCTAAAAACGAAGCCCGGCGCGAAGCCGGGCAGGTAGACAGGGCGGAGTGGGAGGGGGACGGAAGTGCGCCTGTCACTCTCCGTTTAATCCCACGCGATCGGCATTTCTGTGAGCCACCGCACATCGGGCCTACGTTGTGCTCGGCGTTCCAAGATCGTCCCGATCAGGCGCTCCTCGATTTTTTGCTCGCAACCGGCGTCTCTTGAAGCGTGCCCGCAGGGGCATCCAACACGGGCCGGAACGAAGAAACGGCGGTTGCGGCTAAGCGACCGGCGCCGGCAGCGTCATCGATCGAACCCAGGCGGGTCATGAGCCGGGAGCCAACGCGGCGGCCGGAGCTCGATCTCGCGATGCACGCGAACGATCGCCCCTCGAACCGGGCGCCGGTGGGCCGGCCATCGCCTCGCCGGTTGTCGTGTCCGCGCAAATCAGACAGCCTGCCACAGCATTCGGCACAAGCTCGGGAGCGCGATAGGATGTCCGGCTGTTTCTCTGCCTATCTCGAGGAGGTTGCACACCAGCTCCCGCCGCAAGCCAAACCGCTCCTGCTTGGAAACCTGAACCTTACGCTGCGGGACTGGTATACGGATCGCGTCCCGGCCACGGAGGCGGCGCAACGGTTGAGGCGCGCTTTGCAGCTGTCGGGCTGAGCTCCCACGCGCCGTCGATCGGGCACGACCCAAGCGCGAGCCCCGAGAGGGGAGCGACTCGTTCATCGAGCTCTTCGTGCGGCTTTCCTCCAGGCCAGAGCTGCGACTTGGGCAGATCGTGAGAGCGTGAAATTCCGGCCTCGGCCCGAGTCGTATCCCTCACGCCCCCGCCGACCTCGGCGCCGGTATCACCAGACGGAGGATATAGCCGGATGGCGGATGTGATCTAGCAGGATTGCCTAGGCCTCTACGCCTTGTGCCCTGTGGGCGTTCGGGTCATCGTCTACGGGCGCCGCGTTGGGTTTTTTCGTTGCGTCCCGCGCAACGCTCCTACACAGGGATGGTCAAGGGGCAATTCCGACCCTGTGCGCCCGCGAGCTCCGCTGAACGAGGACTTTTGTTCGAGATTCGGGAGAACCCTGATGCGCCCCAAGCACCTCCTCGCCGCCCTCGTGGGCACCGCAACGGTCAGCGTGGCAGCGGTCGTCGTCGCAGTCATCGATTACATTGGTTCGCAAGTCGCGACGAGCGGTGGTGGCAACAGTCTCGGTGCCGACGGGCCGGTTGCCGGGGCTGGTTTACCCTTCCTCCTGATTGCCGGTGGATATTTTCTGGTGCGTCGGTACCGCGACCGGACCAAGGTGGAATAGGGTTTTCCCGCCCTTCCGGGTCGGACCGTTCCGTCGGCCTTGGAGGGATCGATGCTACTTCATGTCGTCGCCGGCGCCCTCCGAGGATTCGAGCCGGGATAGGCGTTCGCGGCTTCAGCCGGGAGGGCCGCCGGCCGGCGCGTTCCGTTACTGCGAAGGGATCCTGGCGGCCCTCAGGAGCGCCGCCGGAGAGACGCTCGTCTCACCGCGGAACGGTGAGTCCATCACGAGGATCATTGCCACGACCAATCCGATCGCCCCCATGTGGAAGGCGACGAGCGTCATGCTGAAACGGTCAAGGTTGTGGCGTCCGTTCATGAACATCGCACCCACGATGAAGACGCCGATCACCCACCAGAACACCGCCGGCACTGCCTTGGTCGCGCTTTCGAGCCGGGTCTGGCGGAGTTCTTCCAGCTTCTCAAGATGGCCGCGCAATGTGGCGGCTGCCCCTGGATTGATCGCCGCAACGGTGTGGATCTGCGTCGCGAGCGACGCCATGGCATGGGTGGTTTCCTCCGCGAGCGAGGGCTCATGCTGAGCGAGCGCCTTCCACTCTGCGGAAACGGCCGACTTGACATATTCCTTCACGCGTTCCCCCGCCGCTGCCGCGTCCTCGCCGCCCAGTGTCTCGAGGTCCCGCATGAGGCGCGCGATCAGCGAAGCTTCGCGCAGCTCCATGTCGTCGGCTTTGCCGAGATTGGAGCGGACCTCCGTGAGCACGAGAGCGAGCACGAAAACCGAGAAGGCCAGCAGGCTGTTATGCACCACCTCGGCCAGCTTGCTGTGCCCCTCCAGTGCCGCGTCATTCGGGGAAAAGAGAAGCCGTCGTGAGATCACCGCCACGACGAGAGCCAGGACGGCGGCCAAGACCACTCCCGCCAGGAGGATGACGGCGTCGCCGGTGTTCGCGATCAACTTGTAGAACAAGACCGTGACCTCCGCTGCCTATGGAGATCGCATGGCGGCTCCGACGTGCTGCTCCTCGACGGTCGTCGGGCCTGCAAGGGCGGCCGCATCCTATGTCAAGATGCCGGTTTGATCCCGAGCGGCGTCGAGCCGTCTCTTGCGATGCGGCGCGATCTCCAGGATAGGCGTTTTATCATGCGCGCCGCCGTGACGGCCACCAGGGCCGCGACCACTTCGGCGCCGGCGCGGCGCAAAGACGCGCAACCGCGAGGCGTTCCGCCTGCCCGGCCCAGCGGTCGCGATCCGCCTGCAGGCCGTCCCGATTGAATTGCAGTTCCACGATCCGCTGCTTCTCGAGCTGCAGCGCCGCCTGGAGCGCCGCGACCCGCGCCGCCATCGCGTCGCGGTCGGCGGCGCGCGAGAGGGCGTCGGCGCGCTCCTGCCTCAGGATTCCGATCTCGGCCTCGAGGCGTTCGACGTGGCGGGACAGGATGCCCACGGTTTCGGTCAGCGCGAGGGCCATGGTCTCCGGCGCGATGGGGTCGCCCTCGCTTGGAACCCGAAAGGGCGCTCGGACCAAGCGTCCAAAATCGCCATCGGGCCGGCTCTCGAGGGTGCCGCGTCTGATCCGGCTGCGAATCGCTGCTGCCGTCACCCCGAGCCGCCCGGCAGCCTCGTCGATCGAGCACCAGTCGTCGTCGCGGGGCGAAACGGATTTCGCGTCGGTCGTCATGGGAGCCCCCTCACCCGCGCGGGCGACCGGGAGGGTCACCATCCCGGGAACGGTGCACGATCGGTTACCGGAACGGTGAGGGGAGTGGGTTAACGAAACGTTAACCATCCCATTCATTGCCCGGAGAGTCGCCGGCTCATCGGGCGTTCATCAGCGTGGTGGAAGCTCGCGTCGCGAAAGGAAAATTCGGATGCGCGCGATCGCTCTCGCACTCATCGCGCTGGCCTCGCTCGCAAGCGTTCCAGCCTCGGCACAGCCCTATGGCGGCGGCTGGGGCTATTACGAGGATGGCGGCAGGAACCTCGGCCCATCCCGCCTAAGGCGCGGTCCCCGAGACTATGACAGGTGGGACGACGGCCCGCCCCGCTCGCGGCAGTTCCACGAAAGGCGACCTGCGTACAGCGATCGATATGGTCGGCAGCAGCGTTTCGGACGCATGTGCGTCACGGCGCGCGGCAACTGCCCCGCACCGCCGGGCCCACCCAACACGCCGTGCGGATGTGACATCCCGGGCTTTGAACCGAAGCGTGGTGCCATCGGTTTCTGATCCAGGGATCAGAACAACGGGCGGCCGGTTCGACCCGCTTGCGGCCACGGTCCCATCGCGTCGCCCATGAGCTCGTGCGGGCTCTCCCGCGGGCCTCTCTGTTGCAGACCGCAACCGGCCTGCTCATCGATCTCTTCGGCAAAGTTGCCCGACCTGAGAGATCGGAGACATTTCGTTCCGAAGACATGGGTGACACTTTTCGCGTTCGTGAGGACTGCGGGAGGTGTCGATGCCGTGGACAGAGACCTCCGCGATGGAAGAGCGCCTTCGTCCTCCTGGTGACCGCCTGTGGGCGCATCTGCATGCACCGTAAGAAGATCAACATCTCCACGGTGCTGGCCGGTCAACGGCTCGGTCTCAAGGAGGTCGACGAGGGCACTTGGCTCGTCTCCTTCATGCATTACGATCTGGGATATATCGACCTCGAGCAAAGGACCTTGCAGCCCCTCGACAACCCGTTCGGCCCGAGGTTGTTACCCATGTCTTAGGTACAAGCTGTCACCCATGTCTCCGGGCCGGACATCTGAAACACTGGCGGTCCCGGGAGGACTCGAACCTCCGACCTTCGGTTTAGGAAACCGTGGTTGGTTGTCCCAGCCTGTCACGCAGAATGCGCTGAGCCTTGCTCTACAAGGGTTTCGGGTGGTCCGAACCACTTGACTGTCCCTACGCGTCCCCACGCGTACTCGTACGTCGGGTGCCAGTTCGGTGCCAACCGGCCAATTCCGCCAGCTCGTCAAATGCCGATGTGTACGTGTCATTTGCGGGGACGGGGCAGTCGACCTAGCGTTCGGCCTCGGCGGAGGAGTGTGTTCGATGGCAGTTGGTTAACGCTTTGGCTCCTGCACGTGACCGCTGCAGTTCTAGGAACGGCTGCCTCCTGGTGGTTGTTCTGCCAGAGATGCCCGCTGAGGCCATTATGGACGGGGTGACGGCGGCGGCCGCCCTCGCCGGATACGCTGAGATCGTCGCAGTGCGGTGGGGCGGGTGATGCAGCCTTGACCTAGACGGGCTGCCTGGGGTTTGCGTGACGGATTCTGCCGAGACGGGCCTTCGGACACGATTGCATGTCGACGAGGCATTGTTTCACATTCCTCCGTTGTACGGGCGCGGCGGCGAGGTCAGCCCGTTCTCGCACTTACGTCTGGAAGGCAGCTCGACCCTGCTGGCATCCTCGGTTTTTAGCCCTCGCGCGTTCGGTGGATCACTTCTGACTTCGTGACCCACTCCGTTCCTTGGCGGGCAGGCTTGCCTTAGCGAGGAGGTTGACATCGGGTTTTAGCGCCGCCGCTTGGAGCCACCGGCCCCAGTACTCATCGGCCGCCCGACGCGCCGCTAGCGCGGTGGTGCGGTGACCGGAGTTGCGCCACCCATGGGGACGCCCTGCGCCACTTACGTCCCGAGCCATCGAGCAGAGCCGCCCGGTTGCCGCGCGACAATCGCAACGGTCAGCTCGCCGCTGTACCCATACCAGTCGCCGGTCTCCTGTTCTTCCCAGCGGATCACGTCGGCTTTCCTGTCCTACTTCGCCGAGGTTGATGTTCTAGGCGGGTGATTTCAGGTGTCTAGGGGTCGGCGCTGCTGTTGATGAAGTCCGCATAGCCCAAAATGCCCGAATTGTGCGTGCCATCCAACGGAAGAACAGCAGGATCCATCGAGAGGTAGTGGAGCGGAAGTTTATTCGCAACGGCAGTGGCAGTTGCTTTAACAGTACTAGACATTAGATGCGCCTGAAGCCACTCCAGCATGACATCACGCAACTCCAACCAAAGTGCTATTAGCTCTGAAAACTGTTGCTTCGGATGCAAACCTCTCCACAATACCACTCGTGCTGACCCCTCAAACCTGTGCCCCTTCCCTCCATACCGAGTTCCCATTTCTTCTCAAACAAACTCTTTTTCGGATACTGCGGCACCACAATTCCATAGGTGGACAGCAGGCTTGTCCCGGTAACCTCGGTAATAGTTCCGAGGAGATCTTTCAATGTCTCAAGATTGCGTTTATTGGCTCCGATCGAGCACCCTCGAAAAGCCACATGCCCAATCCCGATTTTCCTCACCGCGTCTGCTTTGGCGCGCAGATCATCAACATCGTTGGGCTTCAATGCAAATCAACTCGCTACCTGGTCAGAACTATCGCTACCCATCAGAACCAAAAGGTTATTTGTAACAGCTCCGTGTTTGGATCCGGGTACTAACGGCATTATCATTCCGTTCTCGTTACCGTGTGACGCGATCACCAGATCGGGTTCCCTGTTCGCCTTTCGTAAGGATCACATCTAAGAGCGTTTGAAGACTAGTCTTCGGAATATACGATCATTCCTCGACTTTCAGGATTGTCTTCAACGAAACAGGTTCCTCTGGAAACCGCTTGTAGTATGCAGTGGCGAGGGCGCCGTAACCATCACTAATAATTAGCGCCTTCGCCATTGAAGTTCTCCAGTCGCACTTGTCCACGTTATGCAAAGTAGCACAAGCAACCTTGGCTGTCCCTGTCATTTCGGTCGATTGTCTTCGTTTGGAGGGAGTTCAAGCCGGGACGTCGGAACAGAGCTACGCGTCGCTCAGCGGCGCGCTTACCGCCCGGCAAGATTTCGCCATTCAAGCTGATGAGACGAAGGCACGCCAGGACCGCGCCGAATGAATGCCAGCTGATGTTCAATAGGTGGGCAGCCCTCGCGCAACATCCGCTCGTGGCGAAGAACCCGGCGCCGGGCCATGGCGAGGGTGACGCCGAGCCACGTCGCGATGGCGCGATAGGTGAGCCCTTGCTGGCGCATCTCGTAGGCGCGCCGATCCAGGTCGGTTCGGCGCTGGCGGGGCCAAGTGATCGCCGGGCGTCTATCGGGGTTCGGTGTGCGTCAGAACACGCCTCCATAAGGTTGGCCGGCGTACCTTTCCTGAACGCCACCCAAGAGCTCCCGAAGGGAGGCGCCAATGCACACCACCAGCAAGCCCGAAACTGACGTATCGATGGTCGAGTCTGCGTGTGGGATCAGCCTGATGCTGATTGCCTTCGCAATGGCGGCATACGTGATGTTTGGTGTCGCCCACCTCGCCGCGGAAGCGGTCCGTTTTCCTTTCCTTGCGATGCCCTGACGCGGGTAGCCGGACCGCCGCAAACGGCCAAGAGGCAGGGCTTCCTGCCATGGAATGGCTTGTTCCTCGTCGAGCGCATCCACCTAGGATGCGCCTGCGGGCGGTCCAGGCGAACCGCTGCGCGGGCGCCTCCGGCGTCGACCCCGTTCCCGCGTCGAGAAGCGCGGTATTGGGAACGCCCAACTCGTGAGCGCCAGCGCCCTAAAGCCAGCTTTTCACTAGCATGACGACAACACTCGTGATCGCTTCCGCAACCCCCCGATGCCGAAAAAGAGCAGAATAGCGAATAGTAAGGAGAGCGACAACAATGCGCGGTTCGTGCCGAATGAACGCCGCCAATTGACCCCAAGAAATGTACTCGCCCGATTTCTTCCGGACTGTAACGCCCTCAAGTCGACAATCTACTTCGACAGGCTGACACTCTCCATCAAAAAGAAGTGTTAACTCGAAGCTTTCCGCTGGGTTCAGGAATGGGAGCGCGTAATCGAGTCTACGGCCGTGCTCTGTGGATTCCTCGTTTGTGGAAGGCTCTGGCCGCTTTGAGGTCTTTCAGCAAACGAGCGTCGCCAGTTGGATTCGCTCACAACAAATGTTGCCCCAGTCGGCAACGCGACTGAGAATGAAAAAGCTTCAATCGCCGTATTACCCGTGTGTCGTGCATGAACTGTCGCGCGATTTAGGTTCTGCACCTCACGTCCGCCGCCGACAACGAGTCGAAACGAAGGATAGCGCTTCTTGAGCGATAGTGTGAGGTCCTCCGACTTTGACACCCAGAACGTCACCCGCTTCTGCTTCCTGGTGACCAGGAGCGTTAGGACGACGGTGCCGGTCACCGTGATGATTGCTGCTAGGATGGGAGCGACAGGTTCAATCAGTGAGAGGTCCGGCATCGTTCGCCCCGCTAGGACGCGCCGTAGCTAAGCCCGCTGGCTTGCGCCGGTCACGGGCACGGATGGTGCGCCACGGAGCTACGCTCACGGTTATGGCGGATCAGTTACCCGATGAAAATGAAAAAGGGGGCGCCGCACATTGGCGGCGCCCCCTCAGTTCCCCTCAACCTGCCATCCCGGCAGCCCAGGGCTCATCGCGACAGGTGAAAATACCCGCCGAACTGCGAAACCACAAAGGCGAGCACGACGGCCACGCCGTGCCCGATCCACCGGCTCCGCCGCTGCGGCGCCGCGACCCTGCAGCATGAGCTCGTGCATGGTCGTTGCCCCCGTGAGGGTTACATGATCTCTCGGCTAGTCTTCTCGTGCTTGCTGCTGGTCATCTCACGAGGCCATGCCGAGGCGTGTTCCTGCGCCCGCCCTGGCGATCGGAGTTCAGTTTCGTTCGATGGCCAGGTGCTTCGAGCTGAAATCGTCCCGGGAACACCAGATGCCGTACGAGCCACCATCAGGGTGAGCCAAGTCTATAAGGGACGTGTTCCCCCGGTCGGGGTGTTGCGTTCATACCTGCACGACGCCATCTGCGGAGCGGGCGAGGAGCTCCGGAAGGCTGCAGCGGGCGGACGCGCCGTCAGGTTTGATCTGGCGAATAGGCCTGCGACAGAGTGGAGCGTTAACCTGCGGGACGGCAACGTGACTACTCGATCTGCGAAGTTGATAGTCGTACATGAGATCTGAACGATGGTGCCGTCTCCGGCGTGCCGGCGCGCTACACGTCGGAGTTCGAGCAGCGGTTATGAGGCATAGGGGGCTTGAAGATTATGGAGGAGCGGTTCGGCAGGACCAAACCGAATCTGCACGAGGCCTGCGGTGAGTGTCTTTCAGTGATGCTCCAACTCGTCCTCCCCGGGCTTTATCTCGCTGTGGCGATTTACGCCTGGATCGACTTCGTCCGGCTCCCGAAAGATGGGCTGGCGAGAACGTCGGTCTTATGCTGGTGACCTTCCCGGTGACGATACTCGGATTAGTTCTGACGGAGCTGAGGGGTGGTGGTAGCTTCGTGCTGCTGCCGGACAGGTTCGGCTACTACGCCGACCACGCGCTGTACTACTGGCCGAGCGTCGGCGTGACGATGCTCGTGCTGTACCTCCTCGCACAGGCCTTCAGCCCTTGACGTCCGCTACCGGTTCCTGCTCGCCCAGACCTTCAATCCACATGTGTTATCGAGGCTTGGAGCACACGGCATCCGCGGCGATGCTGCGAAAGCGGAAAAACTCTATGGTCACGTCGAGCACTCCAAAACACGCACGCGGCAGCAGTTGGCGAGAGCCAACGATCCAGGTGAGAATGGCGGCACGTTTGGCGGGACAACGATCATCTTCTGCTCGCCCTTGTAGGTGAGGGTTAGCATGCGCCCATCCACCGCCTCCGACCAGAAGCCAAACCTTGAGGGCTAGCGCCGAGTTACGAACTTATCGGACCACTGCTAAAGCCCAGTGACTAGTGAAGAGCTACGACCCGCCCGCCCGGATCGATCCGACAGGTCACTCGGGCTTGGCGTACTTGCTTCTTACCTTCTCGGGCGTACCCGATACGAGCATTGATCAGCACCGCCACCGTCCCGTCAGGGCTTCGCACCTCCGGCCCGGCGCCAGATACGCTCACCTCCTCCGAGCCTAGCTCTCGTGCCTGTGCGGTGAGGAAGTCGCCACATCTTGCAACGGCATTCAAAGGCGCTTTCAGCTCTGGAGCGGACGAGCTTGGAGCTGCTCGCTGCTCCGGCAGGCGAATCCTCGTCCCGAGCTTTTCAAGGTCCACGGGAGCGGCGAACTCCACGCCCGCTCTGAGGAGCCAGGTCATGTTCCCGTGGCCGCGACGTATCACCCGACTGTTCTCGGATTCGATCATCGGCGTGCCGCTGGCGAAGCTCACGACGAGTTCGTGTTCTCCGATCCCCCGGGCGCGTTGGCGTTGGCGGGGGTTGCCCGCATCGAAGTCGAAGCTTGACCGCACTGTGCAACGGTCTCCGTCCGCTTCGCACGCGACTTGAGTCGTCTCCGGTCGGTGGCGATAGTTCCGATCCGGCCAGCGCTCCGCAAACCGGCGCTTCTCGGCAAGGACGGAGCCGATGAGTTCTCGTGGTGCCGTGAAACGTCACGGTCGGACCATAGAACGATGAAGCCGAAGCGAGCGTCACCCGGTTCGGCGCGGACCAGAGGGCAAGATAGGCGTAAGCTAGATCACGGGCAGCTTGCTCTCTGCTCACCGAGGCTGTTTGCAGGGGCGGCTGGGCAGACCGGAGGGGTGCTGCGGGTCCCGGCGCGGCGGGGTCGTCCGAGCCGCTTGGCGGATCAACCCAGGCTGGACTCGCCTGCGCAAGGGCAGGAGGCCCCGAGAGTATCAGACAGGAGATCAGGGCGAGTCTCGTCCCGCGGAGTGATCCGGACATGGCGTTCTCCTACGAAACCTCCGCCGCCACCCGGCAACAGGCCGAGAGCCTGCGCAAAAAGGGTCCAGCGTTCGATGTGCCAGACCCCAAGAAGGCAGGAAATGACCCATCTGAAGAAACAAGCGGCGTGCTTTCTGGCGCCCCTCGGAGGATCCGGTCAGCTTGAACGAAATCACGTCAAACTCGAACCTGATGGCGCGCGTCAGCAAAATGTCAGCTTGGGCTGCGATGCTGCGTTCGACTTGGCATGGCCCGATCCTGTCGCCGCGGAGCATAACACCTTTTTTTATCAGGAGAGTTGGCAGGCGTGTTTGCGTGCGTGAGCTTGCTCCCCTGTGGCAACCAAGTTGAAATGACACGGTTGGCGCAAAGTAGAACTGTCAGTCAGGCCGGGTGAGACGGAGCCTGGGACGCCGGTGCGCAGACCTTCCGATCGGAGCGCCGGCGACCCAGGCGTTCCAGCTTCGGGCGGGACTTTGCGACCTGGGCCAGGCGGTCGACCCGATCTTTCATGAGGCCAGGTTTCTGGCCTGAACGGCGTGGCCCTGCGCGGTCACCGGACGGAATGGGCAGGCCGTCCTGCCGCGCCTTGATCCACGCCAGAACCTCGCCCAGTCGCTTGTTCTCCACAACGGCCGCATGGCTGACCCGCTGCAGCTTATCGAAGACAGCATAGGCCAGCGGCAGCCCCTTCCAGCGGATCTCCAACCGCCCGTCGGGAAAGTCGTAGACCTCGACCTCCTGGCCGACCAGCCGCGCCGTGATGTCCGTCGGATGAAGTGTGAACTTCATCCGGTTGTAGTGCACCACGAGCTGCTGGGAGACCCGCCGGGTCTCGCGCCAGCACAAGATGTTGCTCAGATCGTTCATGCCCTCCAAAGGTCGATGCAGATCCCGATCATGGGCGGGCGCTCGGGCGAACTTGCTGTTGTAGGTCTCGATAAAGCCCGGCAGAAAGGCATTGGCGGCCTCAAGATCGCTGATGCCGGCCAGCCGCAACTCCTTGACCAGCCGGTCCTGCAAGGTCGCATGAGCCCGCTCGACCCGCCCCTTGGCCGACGCGGTGTTGGCACAGATGATCTCGATGTTCAGCTCTGCCACGGCGCGGCCGAACTGGGTCATGCCGTCGCCTCCTGCAGCCTCCTGCTTGCTAACTCGGAAGATCGAGTGCTTGTCGGAGTAGAAAGCAACCGGTCTGCCGTGCGTCTCCAGATAGCGCCGGAGCACGTCAAAGTACGCGAAGGTGCTCTCTGACGGCACAAAGCCCAGTGCCATCAGGCGGCTGGTGGCATCGTCCACGAACACCAGAAGGGTGCAGGGCGGCCCACGATCCTCGAACCAACGGTGCTCACAACCATCGATCTGGATCAACTCACCCAGATGCTCCCGGCGGTGACGCGGCTGCTGAAAGTGCTTGCGCTCGGCCCGCGGCAACCAGAGCCCGGCCTGAACCATCCAGGTGCGCAGTGTCTCACGGGAAACCCGCAGGCCGTGGCGGTCCTCAAGCTTCTCGGCCGCGAGCGTCGGGCCAAAATCGGCATAATGCTCGCGCACCAGGGCCACGGCATGCTCGCGCAACACATCCGGCAGGCGATTGTTGGAGGGGCGGCCGCGACGCCGATCCGCCATCCCAGCCGGACCGTCATCCCGAAAGCGGCGCATCAGGCGATAGACCTGACGCTCACTGACCTGCAGCAGCGATGCGGCTACGGCCGGGGTGAGACGGCCACTCTCGAGGCGGGCCAGGACATCGATCCGGTTGAGTTCTCGTTTGCTCATCAGCACCACGCCCATCAGATCTGCCGCCTCCGTTCCCTGGTTCCAGAGGGCAGGAGACTGACAGTTCGACTTTGCTCAGCGCTGACATTCTAGCTTTGCGCCTACAGCCGTCATTCCGATAAGCGCGTTTATGGAACCACGATGTCCTTCGCGATCAGCCTCAAAGCGGCGAACGACACCGCGGGTCCGATTAGGGCGCTGTGGGAAGAAGTCGCGCGCCTTGAGGGCCGACCGTCTATGGCAACCCTGGACTACCCGCCGCACCTCAGACTGGCGGTCTACGACGACATTCTCCTGGACCATTTGAGCACTGTCCTGGGCGAAGTGTTCGCAGGAACGTCCCCGCTGCCCCTCACCTTCACAAGAGTGCGTTTCTTCGACGACGCCGTTGGTGCTCTGGGCAGACCCTTCGCCTTCTGCGGCGCTCGCCAACGCGCACGCGAGGGTGCATGCCCGCATCAATCCCGGGCTGTGTCGTCCGCACTATCGGCCTGGGGCTTGGGTTCCCCACTGCACGCTAGGTACTCAGATCGCGCCAGAACATCGGGACGAAGCCCTAGCGTTTGCCGCCCGTCTTCACCCGCCATTTCAAGTCACCTTCGATGTCGCAGACTCTGTCTCGTTCCTGCCCGTGGTCGTTATCGACGAGCGACCGCTTCCGGGGCCCGAGTAGCGAACGGTCTTCGCGCGCGAGAACCGTCTCGCGACGTTCGCGTAACCGCATTTACGGAGCCAGGGGACGCGAACCGTCACCACAGGGGCCGGTTTTTAGCCCGGCCGATGGAGATCCTCTCGAACGTCGCCATTGCGTCCAGCAGTTTTCCCAGGCTGCACTGGGACTTGGCGACGTAGAACAGGGTCGTCGCCTTGTCGACCTCCTCGTCGGTGAGTTCGCGGGCGAACCGGTGCTGCTCGATCAACTCCTCAATGTGTTTTCCCCATGCTTGGCAAGCGGCCGACAAATGAGGGCGTAAGGCAGCGGGGATCGGGATCGCAGCGAGCCGCTCCGAAGATCCCAAAGCTGGTGCGGGCATGACACTGCTGAATGTAAATGCGGTCACGATCAGTGTGATCGCAGGAGACCATCGCCGGGAACGGCATCGGACCCTCCTTGTGCGCAGACCGGCCGATTATACCACACCCATCAACTCGCCTCGCGCGAGGGAGAGTGACCGCGCGTTGCCGACGCCGTTTAGAGAAGTCACTTTCTGCGCCATGTAGAGATGTCACCCGGGAGGATGGTGCCGCCTTTCCTGACTGGCGCGGTCTTGGGCGGACCACGCTTGCTCTTGAGGGCCTTGCGGTCTGCCCAAAACCGGACTCATGCCTTGAACATGTGGTTGCGCTGACCCCGGCGCCTCGGGGCCTTGTTGGAGCGCGTCATCCCGACCTCCTTCTGCCGCTCGGCGATGTAGGCGAGCACCGGACCGAGCCGCTTGTTCTCGACGATGGCGGCCTGATCAACCTGCTGCAGCTTGTCGAAGGTGCGATAGGGCAGATCGACCCCGTTACGGCGGATGGCCAGCCGACCATCGGGATAGTCGATCACCGTCACGCGCTGGCGCGCGAGCCGGCGTGCGATCTCGGTCGGCTCGAGGATAAAGAGCACCTTGTCGTACTGCAGGGTCAGGCTGCTCGACACCGTGCGCTCCTCGCGCTAGGCGAACACGTCGTCCAGGTCGTCGTGTGGGGCGAGTGACCGGTGCAAGTCGCGCTCATCTTGTTCCGCCCCGCGTCTCGCGCACACCGGCGAGTTCCCTAATCGGCCTTGCGGTCGAGCCGACCCGAACCTCACTCAGCCGCTCCGCGAGCTCCCGCGCTGTCCCCGAGGGAGTGTCGGACTTGGTCGCCGAGGCGTAGTCAATGACCAACGTACCGAGCTGCCATCAGTGCGAACTTGGTCATGAGCGTTGCGGTAATCGAGTAATTGCCTGCGGCGAACACACCAACGGAACGAGCACGCGCGGCCTTGTCGATCTGCTTCGTCCTCGACGACGAGAACGACGGTGGGTGGGCCGCCTGCGCTTCAAAGTGAGAGCGCTACCGCCCAGTGGCGCGTGGCAGGCGGGCAATAAATCGCGTGGAGAAGAAAGGCCACGGACGGTGATGATCGTGAATGCCGCAATCACAATGGCCACGTAGCTGATGAGCAGCGACCGGCTTCGACGAGACGTCCTACGCAGCACCGGTGAACGATAGATCGACTGCTGATAACAAGAGAAACTTAACCAAGATGTATTCTCCTGATGCACCGGTAGCCTGCAGCAAGGCGTGAACCGATGACAGCAGGACGTGCTCGTGGGCTGCTACCGTCGCGCCGTTTCGTACTTCTGGCCTGACTGGGTTCGGATCCTAGCACTGGTCGGGCTGATCGGGCTGTCTGTAAGCATTTCACTGCTCGAAGCCTGGCCGATTTCTATTCTGATCGACAACGTCCTCTCGGACAAGCCACGTGAGGATTGGGTGCACCGCGCCTTCCTGGTTCTGCTGCCAGAGACCCGACCGGGTCAGATCATCGGCCTGGTGATCATCTCCGCGGCACTGCAGGTGACAGGCTTTGCCGTGTGGACGGCACGCGCGGCTATCAGCGCCCAACTCAAGTACCGCGGCACAGCGCGCGTGCGCTTCGATCTCTTCGCGAAGTTGCAGGGCCTGGGGCTCAGCTACCACAGCGACCACGCTCAAGGAGATGCCACTTACCGGCTGACCTCGGACGTTCATGGCCCGTGGGGTTTCATGGATGTCGCAATAGGCACGGCTGTCGCCATCATCACACTGGTGGTCATGACCGCGATTCTGCTCGCCCGCAATCAAACCCTCACAATCGCGGCTTTCGCAGTGGCCCCTCTGATGCTTGCGAGCAACTGGTACTTCGCACGCATGATTCACATGCGCAGCCTGACATCCAAGCAGGCTGATTCTGATACTCACGAGCCTCATCCACTAGTCCA
>CAWDDI010000031.1:0-240605 GCA_963800985.1 uncultured Alphaproteobacteria bacterium
CGGTGGACACCATTCCGGGCGCACGTCTGGTTGCGCCAGGGCTCGCTGCCCGTCATCGGCGCCCCCAGAACGCGTCCTCGGGACGTGCGGCAGCGGGAGGCGGCCTCGACGGGCGGCCGAAACGCTCGGGCCGCCGCTCATGGTCTGCTTGGGCGACGACCCAGCTGGCCAACGCGGTGGTGAGCGGCACCAAAGCAACCAGGCCGTGGATCCCACCAGGGTTTGGACGATCTCAACGGCCAGGGTCTCGGTGGCGAGCACCTCACCCATGGCCAGGCCCGACTGGGTGAACAACAGCAGCGTTGGCAGCCCGCCGCTGTGTAGGCCAGCACCAGCGTGTTCACGGTGGACGCGATGTGATCTCGACCGATCCGGATCCCGGCAGTGTAGAGCTGCCGGGCATTGCCGCGGGGATCGCTCGCATGAAGCTCCCAGACGGCGGATACCTGGGTGATGGTCACGTCATCGAGGACCCCGAGGGCGCCGATGATCGTGGCCGCAAGCAGCAGGCCGCGGAAGTCGAGCTCGGGCGCGAACGTCAACAGGTTGAGCGATTCCTCCGACGCCAGGCCGCTCAGGTGGGCGGCGGCGCCGAATGCGGCACCCAGCGCGGCGGTCAGGAACAGGCTCACGATGGTGCCGCGAGCGCCACTGTGGTGCGGTCGCTGACTCCGTGAGCGAGGTAGATGGTGCTGACGGCGATGACGATGGCGCCCGTGAGCGCCACCCCGAGCGGCGGGGCGCCCGCAGCAGTGCCGGGAACACGAAGGCCAACAGCACGCCCACGGTGACGCCGATGCCCGCTAGCGCCAGCAACCCCCGCAGCCGCCCCAGCGCCACCACCGCCACCCCGAAGACCACGGCCAGGACGACGAGTGGCAGCCGGCGCTGCACGTCGGCGAACGAGTAGCGGCCGGCGGGGTCGACGTCGCGGCCGGCATCGTTGAGCACGATGTCGTCGCCCACCCCGAGCTCCGCCACCTGGTTCCGCGTCGCCACATCGGCCTCGAGCGTGGCGAATGTTCCTCGTCCGGCCCACTGGCGATGCGGGCGCTCACGCTGTTGCACTCGGCACCGGGGTCAAACTGCAAGGCCCGACGTCGGCCACCGTGACCGTAGCATCGACCCGATCGCCGTAGCCGAGGACCTCCCTGTCGATCGCTGGGTCGCCGCGGGGCCACCACAGCCCGATCCCCACCAAGGCGGTGACGACCACGACCGCCACCACGCCACCGATGATGCGACGGACCGCTGGCGCATCCAGCTCCCGACGCCGCAGGCCAGGACCGTGATCATGATGGTGCCCCAGTGCCACTCGAGAGAGTCTCGACGCTCGGAGGCCAGACGCGCCAGGACGTGACCATGGCTCCGGGCGGGCTGTACTCAGCGCCGCTATCGGGGCGAATAGCGGTCGAGGTACGTCTTGTCCCCCACGGATATCCGCCGCGGCGCACCGAGGGGGCGGGCCGGGCGGCCGATCGGCACGATGGCCATCGGCTCGATCCCGTCGACCAGGCCGACCAGCTCCCGCAACTCGGCGGCGGCCACGGTCACGAGCGTCATGAGGGCAGAGCCGTAGCCCAATGCATTCGCCGCCAGCAGCAGGTTCTGTACCGCGGGAAGATCGACGCTGGCAACGTGCGCCGCGGTGGTGGGCTCGCGGCCGTCGCGGCGTCTGTTCATAGTAGCGCGCCTCAGCTTCCGCCGGCGGCACTTGCCGATCGGCTCAAGCAGGCGGCGATGGTTGAACCAGTCCACCCACTCCAGCGTGGCGTATTCGACCGCCTCGAGCGAGCGCCATGGTCCCCGGCGATGGACCACCTCGGCCTTGAACAGGCCGATGACCGTCTCGGCGAGAGCATTGTCATACGAATCCCCGACGCTGCCCACGGACGGCTCGATGCCGGCCTCGGCGAGCCGCTGCGTGTAGCGCAGTGAGACGTATTGCCCGCCCCTGTCGCTATGGTGCACGAGGCCGGCTCGCCGGATGGGCTGCCGTTCATGGAGAGCCTGCTCGAGCGCGTCGAGCACGAAGCCGGCCTGGGCTGTGCGTGACACCCGCCAACCCACGATGCGGCGCGCATAAGTGTCGATCACGAAGGCGACGTAGACGAACCCCGCCCAGGTCGCGACATAAGTAAAGTCGGAGACCCAGAGCGCATTCGGCCGTGGCGCGCGGAACTGCCGGTTGACGCGATCGAGCGGGCACGGGACGGCCCTGTCGCTGATCGTGGTCCGCACCGGCTTGCCTCGGACCGCGCCCTCAAGGCCCATGGCTCGCATCAGCCGCACCACCGTGCACCGGGCGACCGCGATGCCCTCGCGGGCGAGCTGGTGCCAGACCTTCCGAACCCCATAGACCCGGAAGTTCGTCTCAAAGACACGGCGGATCTCGGCCTTCAGGGCCTCGTCGCGCTTGGCTCGCGCGGGCAGCTTGTTCGGATCTGCACGCCGGGCTGCATAGGCGTGGTACGTCGACGGGGCGATCGGCAGGACTTTGCAGATCGGCTCGACCCCGTAGACGGTGCGATGAGCGTCGATGAAGGCGATCATGGCTTGAACCGGCGGTCGAGCTCCGCCTGGGCAAAATAGGCCGACGCCTTGCGCAGGATCTCGTTGGCTTGGCGCAATTCACGGTTCTCACGCTCGAGCGCCTTGATGCGCTCGCGCTCATCGGTCGTCGGGCCGGCGCGCTGCCCCTGGTGGCGCTCGGCCTGCCGCACCCAGTTGCGCAGCGTCTCGCCGGAGCAGCCGATCTTCTGCGCAATCGAGCGGATTGCCTCGTACTGAGAGGCGTGCTCGCCCTGGTGGTCAAAAACCATCCGGACCGCCCGCTCGCGGACCTCAGGGGAATACGGGGGTGTTCGCTTCGTCATGGCTCCATCCTCTCAAGAGTGGGAGCCTCCGGCAAACCCGGTACGGTTCAATGAGGTTTTTGGAGGTCTCCAGTTGATTACCCCAACCCGTTTGCCTTGCCGTGACCAGGGCGGAGTTGATTAGAATAATACCAGGTCCCGCTGATCAGAACGCATGAGCCCAGTCGCGTAGTCCGATCGACATGATGCGCCAGGGCTGGTCTGTGAGCTTGTTCCACGCCCTACAGCAGTGATCGAGGATGGCCTCGTAGGAGGGGAAGACCCGGTTCGAGAGCCAGTTCTCGCGCAGGAACTGCCAGACGTTCTCGACCGGGTTGAGCTCAGGCGCTTTTGCTGGGAGCGGAACGAGGGTGATGTTGGCCGGGATCACCAGCCGCTTCGAGAGATGCCAGCCCGCCTGGTCGAGCAGGATGACAGCGTGAGCGCCGGGCGCGACCGCTTGCGCGATCTCGGCCAAGTGCAAGCTCATCGCCTCGCTCGTGCAGCGGGGCAGGACCAAACCGGCCCCCTTTCCTTCAGCCGGGCAGATCGCTCCGAAGATGTAGGCGGAGGACGTGCGCTGGTCCTTCGGCGCAGATGGCCGCGTGCCCCGCCTCGCCCAGCGGCGGGTGATCTTGTTCTTTTGCCCGACCCGCGCCTCGTCGGAAAACCAGATCTCTATTGGCTTGCCGCCTGCGCTCTCGGTGATCGTCTCCAGACGGGCGGGGAAGGTTTTTTAAAAGCAGACACCTCCACCTCGCTCTTGGCGTGATGGCGTGGACGCGCAGAGAGCTTGCGGTAGCCCAGCGCCCGCACCTCACGACTCAAGGCCTGCTTGGAGATCGTCACGTGGAACTCTTCCCAGAGCCACGCGATCAGATCGACCAGACGCCAGCGCACCACTCCGTGAACGGACGGGATCGGGCCCTCATCGATGAGCGCCATCAGGGCAGTCCGATGTGCGTCAGTGAGCCTGGACGGCTGGCCGGGTGGCTTGCGGTCGATCAGACCTTCGGGGCCGTGCGCGTTGAACTTCACGACCCAGTCCCGCACGATCTGCAGCGTGACCCCGCCGATCCGGGCGGCTTCGGTCCGGGTGTCCCCCTCGTAGATCGCCGCCAGCGCCAACAGACGCCGAGCCTGCGGGCCGTCCTTGCTCCTACGGGCAATCGCCCGAAGAGCCACGGTATCGAAGTCGCTCCTGAGCGGGATCGGCATGGCGAACCTCCTGCGCGTGTCCTTCGTTTTCGAGTTCTTCGACGACGTCCCGATAACTGTCGACGCCGTAGGTGTCGTCACCGGGACCACCGGACATCTTGTCTTCGCCTTCGTCGCCGCTGAGAACATCGTTGCCGAGCCGACCTTCCAAGACGTCGTTACCGGTCCCGCCGTAGAGCTGGTCGTTATTTTCCTGCCCGTTTAGAGTGTCGTCACCGCCGAGCCCATGAATTATGTTTTAATAACCTACGAGACCGTTGTGGGTTTCACCTTTCGAACTGCCGATAATGTACCAGATAGGAGCTGCCTCGACAGTTGTACTAACAGGAAGCGCGGCAAGACCTATATGGGTAGTCGACTCTCCAAGCTGTAGTTCAGCGGCTGGATCCGTCAGGTCTGGTGTGGAGAGGCCCAGGTCCAAAGCTTTTCTCCGAATCATGACGCCCTCAGTTTCTTCTCATGTCGCCAGCCGATCCGGCCGGCGCGCAGCAGCTTAGGCGTGTGGGAAGGAATAAAGCAACTACGGGATGAAACGTTGTTTGCCGCTCGTCGAGCGAATTGGACGCGGGTGGCGACAACGGTCTCCTTAGCGTCAGTACAGACCGGAATAGGGAACCGGCGGGCCGGCACGATGGGCGAGCCCCGGCTTTCCGCGACGCGAACGCGGGCGAGGGTCGCGCGACAGATCCTAGATCCCAAAGGGTTGGGTTGGGCGCGGCCCGTTCTTCGAACGACGGCCGCTTTCGTTGGCTCAGACCACCCGCACCTCGATCTCGCCCACGCCCTCGACGCCCCCCTTCATGACGTCGCCGCGCTGGACCGCGCCGACGCCCGCGGGCGTGCCCGTCATGATGAGGTCGCCGGCGGCGAGCTTGAAGAGGCCCGACAGGTACGAGATCGTCTCGGGAATTTTCCAGATGAGCTGCGACAGGTCGCCGGTCTGCCGGCGCTTGCCGTTGACGTCGAGCCACACCGCTCCATTCGTCGGATGTCCGATTCGACCGGCGGGAACGATCGGGCCGCAGGGCGCGGAGGCCTCGAAGGATTTCCCGACCTCCCAGGGCCGGCCGAGCTTCTTGGCCTCGCCTTGCAGGTCGCGCCGCGTCATGTCGAGCCCGACCGCGTAGCCGTAGACGCAGTCCATGGCTCGCTCGGCCGGAATATCGGATCCGCCCGATTTCAGCGCCACCACGAGCTCGATCTCGAAGTGCACATCGGAGCTCGCCGCCGGATACGGGAACCGCCCGTCGAGCACCAGCGAATCCGGGTTCTTCTGGAAGAAGAACGGCGGCTCGCGGTTCGGATCATGCCCCATCTCGATCGCGTGTTCGGCGTAGTTGCGGCCGACGCAGTAGAGGCGCCGGACCGGGAAAACCTGGTCGCTTCCGGCGATCGGCAGTGCGGGAACCGCCGGCGGCGGAAATACATAGTTGGGCTTCGACATCACGTTCACTGTCTCACTCCTGCATAGTACTCGACCCGCCTTTCGATCGCTCCCACGCCCTCGGCGACGAGCATCGCGAAGGCGAAGAGAAGGATCGTCAGGGCCCAGAACTCGGCCATCAGGAAGTTCCGGGAATAGAGCTCGAACATCTCCCCGTACCCGATCACCGAGACCAGGAGCTGACCGATGACGACGCCCTTGACGCCGCGAATGAACCCGATGCGAATGCCCGCGAGGATCTCCGGAAGGGCAGCCCAAACGATGATCTTTCGGTAGAGCTGGGCCGGGGTCGCGCCATAGGAGCGCGCCATCTCCTCGAGCGAGTGCTGCATCTCCCCGACGCCGGCACGGGCGTCGAGCGCGATGATCCACACGGCGAACAGGAAGACGGAGAGCATCACCGTCGTCTCTCCGAGGCCGAACAGGATCATCAGGATCGGCACCAGGGCGGACAGGGGCGCGCTGACGAAGACGTTGACCCACATGCCGAGCAGGCGGTCGGCCGCCTTCGACCGGCCCATCAGGATGCCGAGCGGAATGCCGACCGCGATCGCGAAGAACATCCCGACCGCGAAGGATCGCAACGTGATGAAAGTGGCGTCCCAGAACGACGTTTTCCCGGCGAGTTCGCGGATCGCGGCCAGCACCTCGGTGAACGGCGGCAGGAGGAACACGAGGCCGAGCCGCCCGACGATCTCCCACAGCACGCACCAGATCAGGAGCGAGGCCATCATGGGAATCTTGTATCCGTATATCCGCATGATGCCCTCAGTCGACGAATTCGCGCAGGACTTGCCAGATCTCTTCGACCGTATCGAGGTAGTGCGGATCGCGGCGGATCTCGTCGGGCGTGCCGGTGCGGTCCACGCGCGGCTCGACGATGCGGGACAGCCGGCCGGGACGGCGGGAGAGCATCACGATCTGGTCCGACAGATAGACCGCCTCCTCGATGCTGTGGGTCACGAAGATGAACGTCTTGCGTTCGCGCTCGCGGAGTTGGAGGAGGTCCTCCTGGAACTTGCGCCGGGTCTGCTCGTCGACGGCCGAGAACGGCTCGTCGAGGAGCAGGACGTCGGCATTCACGGCGAGCGCGCGCGCGAGCCCGACGCGCTGGCGCATGCCGCCCGAAAGTTCGTGCGGGTAACGTTCCTCGAACCCCGTGAGACCGACCTCCGCGATGTAGTGCCGGGCCGTGGCGAGGCGCTCCCGCTGCGGCGTTCCCCGCAGCTCGAGCCCGAAGGCGACGTTGCGCTGCACGGTGGCCCAGGGCATCAGAGCGAAATCCTGGAACACGAAGGCTCGTTCGGGACCCGGCCGCGTCACCACGGTTCCGTTCACACGCACCTCGCCGGAGCTCGCCGGGATCAGCCCCGCGATGATCTTCAGCAACGTCGTCTTGCCGCATCCGCTCGGCCCGAGCAGCGAGGTGAGGGCGCCGCGTGGAAAGTCGAGGTTGATGTCCCGCAGGGCCTCGACGGTGTCGTAGCTCTTGTGGATGCCGCGGACCTCGACGACGGCCCGCGACGTCTCGGCTGCGAGCTCGGAACCGGGCTGTGCTGGAGGGGTCGATACGGCGTGCATCGTCAATGCTCCCGCTTCTCGGGGCGGAACAGCCAGATCTCGACCTTCTGCAACAGGGCGAGAGTCAGCGCCGAGAAGACGACGATCGACGCGATGTCGGCGTACATCTCGGGATAGCTCGCGGTCGACCGGTGGAAGGTGATCAGGTCCCCGATCCCGGTCGGCGTAATCAGAAGCTCGGCGAGGATGACGCCGATGAACCCTGCCGAGACGCCGAGCCTGAGGCCGGCGAAGATCACCGGCGCCGCATCCGGAAGCACGATCTTGAGGATTTGTTGCTGCGGAGATCCGAGAAAAGACCGGCACATCGCGATGAGCGACGGGTTAACGTTCTGCACGGCCTTGTAGGAGTTGAGCACGATCACCGGAAGGGCGAGGAGGCAGACCGACAGGGTCTTGGCGGTCAGCCCGATGCCGTAGACGAAGGTGACGAGCGGGATCAGCGCCGCTACGGGCGCGGCCTGGAGCACGATGAAGATCGGCGCGCCGAGCCATTCGACCGAGGGGCGCAAGCCCATCGCGACACCGAGCGCCACGCCGAGCGTCGCCGAAACCAGCACGCCGATCGCGAGCGGCTGGAGCGTCGACCCGAAGGCGAGGGGAAGCGATCCGTCCGCGACCATCGCGACGAACGCCATGAAGGTGTCGCTGAACGGCGGGAACGCCGGATTGATCGGAATGCGCCCGGCGATCTCCCAGAGAAGGCAGAAGAGGCCCACGGACGCAAGCCGCCAGGCGAGCATGGTCCGGGAGCCGGCAACGGCGCCGGAGTCCAGCACAGCGGGGGCGGCCGCTACGCTGGCCTCGCTCGAAAGAGCCATGGCCGCGCGCCTACTGGCCGAGTTTGGCCTTCACGCGGTTGAGCGGCCCGAATTCCCAGAAGTCCTCCGCCTTCAGCGAAGCCGGGTCGCCCGTGATCTGACCCGCGAGATTGAAGAACGTGATGTCGATCTTCGCGGCCTCGGGGCTGCCGCCCGTGACCGACAGGCTCTTCGCCTCGACGGCCTCCTTGAAGTAGGGGACGATGTCGGATTCGAGCTGTTTCGGGAGGTCCGGCAGGAGCTTGTACTTCGTGCGGAGTTCCGCGGCCGCTTCGGGACGCGCGCTGATCTCGCGCATGGTCTGGAGCAGGCTCTCGACCAAAAGGTCGACCGCCTGGGCGTTCTTCTCGAGGAATTCGGGGTTGGCGAAGAGCGCGTCGTCCGTGGCGCTGACGCCCTCGAGCGGCAGCACGGCGAACTTGCCCGGCGCCCTTTCCATCACGATCTTGCGATTCGTCGAATCGAGGATCGAAGCCTTGATGTTGCCCTGGAGCAGGGCGCCGGCGCGCACCTCCGAACCCGGCACGTAGCTGATGTTCTTGTACTTGATGCCGTGCTTGTCGGCCGCGAGCTTCATGATCGCCTCGGTCCCGGATCCCCGCGAGTTCACGGCGATTTCCTGGCCGTCCAGGTCTTTCCACGACTTGTAGAACTCGGTGTTGACGATCGGATAGAAGCGCAGCGTGCTGAGCTGATAGAACAGCTTCAGCGGCGCGCGCACTTTTTGCAGCATCGCGTAGGGCGTGCCGACGCCGACATCGGCCTGGCCGCCGAGCACGGCTTGGGCGGCGATGTCCTCCGACTTCACGTTCGCGATCTCGACCCGAACGCCCTTTTCCTTCGCGCGCTCCAGCGCAATGAGGAAATGGAGCGACTCCACGGACGGGATGTCGCCGAACGCGATCCGGATCGGCTGGTTTTGAGCTTCGGCGGGCAGACCGCCGACCGCCGCGGCGAGCGCTCCTGCAACGGCGATGCGTCGTGTCAGCTTCCACATGGCTTCCTCCCGGATTGGCGCTCTCCGTCTTGGCGAGGCGCGGCGAACCAATCGATGCCAATTTTTGTCGCGCCGGAGCGTTCGCCTGTCAATGTCCGGAGACAGCCCGCTTGAGCGGGCGGCCCGGCGTATGCCATACCAATGCGCAAATTGGTTCTAGGGCGATCTCCCTCATGAACAGCGGCCCCGACGCGGCGCTGACTCAGCTTCGCGCTCTCCTGGCGAGTATGGACGTCACGGTCGACACGCAGCTTCCGCCGGAGCGGCGGCTCGTCGAGATGCTCGGACTGAACCGGCCCGCCCTGCGCAAGGCCCTCGCGGTGCTCGAGTCCGAGGGGCAGATCTGGCGACATGTCGGGAAGGGGACGTTCGTCGGAGCCCGCCCGGTCAACAGTCTCGGAGACATCGCGGCAATCGCGCGCAAGACGAACCCCGGCGAGGTCATGCGGACCCGCATCCTCATCGAGCCGGAGGTCGCGGCTCTGGCGGCGCTGACCGCAACCCCGGAGCACGTGACCGAAATGCGCCTTTGCATCCAGAGGAGCCGGTCAGCCGCGACTTGGCGGCAGTACGAGGCCTGGGACAACCGGCTTCACCGGGCCATCGGGGAGGCGGCGCAGAACTATCTGCTGCTGTGCCTGCTCGATACGATGAATGCGGTGCGCCGGACGGTGACCTGGGGGCGGCTCCGGGCCAACCGGGAGCGCCCCGCGCCCGACCACCACAGCTTCGCCGAGCACGACGCCATCGTGGATGCGATCGAGGACCGCGATCGCAATCGCGCGCGCGACGCCATGCGCGCCCATCTCCTCAACGTCGAGCGCAAGCTCCTGGCGTCGTGATGGCGGACATCGCTAAAGGGAGCTTTGAGCGGCCCGCAGGCGGAGCAGCGCCAGGACCGTGTCGATCGTCGGCGTCGGCGATTCCTGTGATCTCGCCCAGTTCCTTGACGGCGCCGAGGAGGCCATCGATCTCCATCGGGCCGGCCGCGCTCGAGGTCCTGGAGCATCGAGGTCTTGTGGGCGCCGACCGCGCCGGCGCCGTCGATCCGGCGGTCGACATCGATCGGGAACTTGACCCCGAGCCGCTCCGCGATCGCCTGCGCCTCCAGCATCATGTCCTTCGCGACCGCGCGCGTGCCGGGATCGCGGACGATCACGTCTAGGGTCGCGAGCGTCAGGGCGCTGATCGGGTTGAAGGACAGGTTGCCCCAGAGCTTGATCCAGATCTCGTCCCGGATCCGGGGACGCACCGGCGCCTTGAAGCCGGCGGCGATCAGGGCCTGCGGAGAATCGGGGACCCGCTCGCTGCGGCTGCCGTCCGGCTCGCCGAGCGTGAAGCGGTCGCCCTCGACGAGCTCCACGACGCCGGGTTCCACGACCTCGGCGGCCGGGTACACGACGCAGCCGATGACGCGCTCCGGCCCGATCTCGCGCCATTGGCAGATCGTCGGGATCGAGGCTTTTCAGCCGCAAGCCCTCGTAGGGGCCGGCGAGCTTGTAGAAGTACCACCACGGAACCCCGTTGACGCCCATGACGACCGCCGTCTCGCGGCCAAGGAGCGGTTTGAGCTGCGGAAGCGCGGCGGGCACGCTGTGCGCCTTGAGGGTGACGACGACGTAATCCTGCTCGCCGAGTTCGGCGGCATCGCTCGCGGCCCTCGGGTGGGATGAGCGACGAGCGGCCGTTCTCGCGCAGCTCGAGGCCTCGGTCCCGGATAGCCTCGAGGTGCGGCCCGCGGGCGACGAGCGACACGTCCGCGCCCTTGCCGGCGAGCCGGGCGCCGAGCAGGCCGCCGATCGCGCCGGCGCCGAAGATGCAGATCTTCATCGCGTGCTCCGCCGCGGCCGGATCATTCCGCGGCCTGCGCTCAAGCCGAGCTTGTCGGCGAGGCCGATGCGCTGCAGCTTTCCCGTCGCGCCCTTCGGGATCTCCTCGAGGAAGACGACGCGGCGCGGGCACCTTGAAGTCGGCAAGCCGGGCCCTCGCGAAATCGCGCAGCTCGTGCTCGGTGAGGCTCGCGTTCTCGCGCAGGACCACGGCCGCCGCGACCTCTTCCCCGAGCTTCTCGTGCGGCACGGCGAAGGTCACGACCTGCTGCACCGCCGGGTGGTCCATCAGCACCTCGTCGACCTCGAGCGGGCTCACCTTCTCGCCGCCGCGGTTGATCAGCTCCTTGAGCCGCCCCGTGATGCGCAGATAGCCCTCCTCGTCGATCACGCCCTGGTCGCCGGTGCGGAACCAGCCGTCGGTGAAGGCCTTCGCGTTGGCGTCCGGATTCGCCTCGTAGCCCCTCGTCACGTTCGGTCCGCGGATGACGATCTCGCCGAGTTCGCCGGGCGGCAGGATGCGCTCCGTCCTCGCTCATGATCGCGACCTCCGGCCCCGCCGCCACTCCGACGGAGCCCGGCTTGCGCGCCCGCGGCGGCAGGGGATTCGAGGTCATCTGGTGCGAGGCTTCCGTCATGCCGTAGCTCTCGATCACCGGCGCGCCGAAAGCCTCCTCCAGCGCCGCCATCACCTGGGGCGGGAGCGAGGCCGACGAGGAGCGGATGAAGCGCAGGCGAGCGCCGGGAAATGACGTCCCGATGCCGGTCCGCTCGGGAGAGGATGGCCTGGTGCATGGTCGGAACGGCGGTGTACCAGGTCGGGCGACGCCTCCTCGAGCCAGCCGAAGAATTTGAGCGCGTTGAAACCGGGCGTGCAGACTACCGACCCGCCGGCGGCGAGCGACGACAACACCGCCGCGATCAGGCCGTGGATGTGGAACAGCGGCATCACGTTGAGGCAGACGTCGTCGGGCCCAAGCGCCAGCGTGGCCCCGATGTGCCGCGCGGAGGCGCAGACGTTGCGGTGGCTCAGCGGCACGATCTTGGGCCGCGAGGTGGTGCCGGACGTGTGCAGCACGAGGGCGACGTCGTCCGGTTCGGCGCGCCCGCCGCGCCCCGGGGCGCCCGCGAAGGCCGCTGCCGGTTCGAGCCGAAACGCGCCGGCGCCCGGCCGAATGATCCTCCACGAGCTGGATCACGGGCACGCCGCGACGCTGCGCGACCTCGACCGCCGGGCTGCTGCTGCCCCTCTCGACGACGAGCGCCTTGGCACCGAGATCGCCGAGGTAGAAATCGTACTCGTCGGTGCGGTAGGTCGGGTTGAGGGGCGCCGTGGTGGCGCCTGCGGCGATCGACACGAACGCCGTCGCCATGGCGGGGCCGTTCGGGAGCACGATGGCGACGCGGTCGTTGCGGCCGATCCCGAGGGCGTTGAGGCTCTCCACGGTATCGTCGACGAGGCCACGGAGCTCCGCGAACGAAGTCGCCCGGCGTCCGGGGGCCCCGATGGCCGGCGCATCGTCTCGGCCTTTCCCGAGAAGCTCGGGGACGGTCCTTGCAGCGGCGCCCGGCGCATCGGTCATGAGGCGACTCCAGTTCAGTGTTGGTTCGGCTCGGTCGGGACAGGAACTCCCTTTGCGGAAAGTCCGACACCCTTTCAATGTGGCGCCAACGGCAAATGTCGAGGGCCTGCACGCGAATAGCGTCGGTGGGGGGTTCGCCTGCTCTGCGGGCCGGCTTGGCCGGGATGTACGGGCCGACCCCGTCAGGGTGAGGTCGAGTCGCGGATGTCGATCACCCTCGCGAGAGCCACGTGCAGAGCGGCCCGTCTCGGACGCCGCGCTGCTGCCGGCGGGCGCCGAAGCCCTGACGCCGAACGCGAATCGCGCGCGCCGTGTTCACCAATAGGAGGGATGTTCAAGTGTTCAGGTCTGCGCCTAGGGGAGCCCGGCCCGTGCGCGGGATGTGGGACTCAGCCAGCGGCCGGTGAGCCTCTTCGACGGCGGTGATCCGCCACGCGCGAGACCTTCGGGGCAAGACAGGGCGACCGCTCAGGCCCGTCCTGTCGACAGGACGTGATGACCGGCGAGCTTCGAGCGTCAGTGCAACCGACGCCGCCGTTCGTATTCCTGCTTCTCCATCCGTGCTCCGAGCGTCGAAAGAAAATCCGCCCAGCAGGCCGTACCGGCGCCGCACTTGGCACAACGGACGAGAGCGTGATCTTTCACGGGTCCAACCAGTTCGATCGCCCGCGAGCCGCAGTCTGTGCAGCGCAGGACGGGCGAGGGCGTTCTGAAGAACATGAGCTGCTCCGATGCTGGGACGCCCAACAAAGGATGAGGTTGTACTGACATGACGCTACGGGAAGCTGACGCTCGATATCAGCAAAATGTCAGGTTCGACCTGTTATATTGGTCAAATTTTGAAAGATCGGAATGAGACAACGTTGCTTTGTCGCTCTGCTTTGTTGCGCCCTGGCACTCGCCGGGTTCGAGGGCTTTTTGCTTTCGCACGCCGTGGCAAAGGACGGCGGGGGCAACTCCGAGGGCGGGGGCGGGGACGGCGGACGCGGCGGAGGCAATGACGGTGGGGGCGGAAACGGCGGGCGCGGCGGAGGCAATGACGGCGGCGGCGGACGCGGCGGAGGGAATGACGGCGGGGGCGGAAACGGCGGGCGCGGCGGAGGCAACGACGGCGGCGGCGGACGCGGCGGAGGCAATGACGGCGGGGGCGGCAACAGCGACGGCGGGCGGGGCGGGGACGGCAACAGCGGTCGCGGCGGCGGGAATGACGGCGGCCGCGGCCAAGGCGCAGGTCCCGACGGCGGCGGCAACAGCGGTGCTGCGCGCGGCGGCGAGGGCAACGACGGCCGCGGCGCGGCGGACGGCGGGCGCTCCGGCGGCGGGCGCGCCGGCGGCCAGGGCGATTCTGGCGGACGCGTAGGCGGCCAAGCGAGGGGAGGCGGAACACTCGGCAGCGGCTGGGGCACGACGTCTCCCGAGCGGGCGCGCGAGGCCGTCTCGCAGGGGTGGGCGCTGCCCTTGAGCACTGTCCTCCCCATGGTTGCGCGCTACGCGCCCGGCCAAGTCTTGGAGGTGGATCTCCGCCAGACCTGGACCGGCGAGTGGCGCTACGAGTTCCTGGTCCTGACCAAAGATCGCCGTTATCACGAGGTCTTTGTGGATGCCCGACGCAATCAGGTGGTGCAGATCCGGAGACGCTGATGAGAGTTCTGGTCGTCGAGGATGAGCCGGCGATCGCCAGCGATATCGCAAGCGTCCTCGCCGCGACCGGATACGTAGTCGACATCGCCCGAGACGGCGAGCAGGGCTGGTTCCGGGCTTCGACCGAGGTGTACGATGCGGTGATCCTGGATTTGGGCCTGCCGAAGCTCGACGGCCTGTCCGTGCTGAAGCGCCTGCGCGACGACGCGGTGGTGGTGCCGATCCTGGTCCTGACCGCCCGTGGATCCTGGCTTCAGCGCGTCGAGGGGATCGATGCCGGCGCCGACGATTACCTGACGAAGCCGTTCGAAATGGACGAGCTCCTCGCCCGTTTGGCGGCCCTGCTCCGCCGCGTCGGCCGCCATGTGACGCCTCGGATCGAAGTCGGGTCGCTGCTCATCGACACACGGCGGATGCGAGTCCTGATCAACGGCAGGGCGATCGAGCTTTCGCCCTTGGAGTTTCGGCTGCTGAGGTATCTTGCTCACAGCCGGGATCGGGTCGTGTCGCAAAGCGAGCTCGTCGAGCACGTTTACGGAAGCGATGAGCCCGAGAGCAATGCCGTCGAGGCTCTCGTGGCGCGTCTGCGACGCAAGATCGGACCAGGGTTGATCGAGACGCGCCGCGGTCACGGCTATATTCTAGAGTCGCCCTCGCCATGACGACGAACTCCATCCGACTGCGCGTCTTGGCGGTGGCCGTCGCCTCGATCGTCGCCACGCTCGCGGTGGCTGGCGTCTCCCTGGTGTTCCTCTTCGAGCGGCAGGTCCTGCAGTACGTCGAGCACGATCTCGACGTTCGATGGACGGAGCTCGCCAGTGTTTTCGAGCTCGGAGCAGAGGGCGACCCTGAGCTCGGTCAACGGCTGGCGGACCCGCGCTACGACCAGCCGTACGGCGGAGCCTACTGGCAGGTCTCGGAAGGTGCGGCGGCCGTCCTGCGGTCGCGGTCCCTCTGGGACAAGGAGCTGTCATTGCACGACGGGCAGCACGCCGGGGCGGAGAGTTTCTTCGAGGTTGACGGTCCGAACGGCTCGAGGCTTTACGTTACCGAGCGGGAGGTCACGATCGATGGCGGCTCTCACGGGCGCGTCTTCCGTCTCGCCGTGGCCCTGGATCACGCGCAGGTCGTGGAACGGCGACAGGCCTTCGGCTGGGACGTGACGCGGGTTCTGGGTCCGATCGCACTCGTTCTCGTCCTCTTTGCCTGGCTCCAGATCTCGTTAGGTCTCCGTCCCCTGTGGACGGTCGGTGAGCAGCTCAACGGCGTCCAAACCGGGCGCATCCGCCGCATGCCCCTGCGCTTTCCCGAGGAGATCGCGCCGCTCGTGGAAAGCATCAACAAACTTTTGGACCGCCAGGAGAACCTCGTCCGCAAAGCGCGCGATCGTGCCGGAGCTTTGGCTCATGGGCTCAAGACCCCGCTGACCATCCTGACCGCCGAAGTGAGGCGTCTCGAGGAGCGAGGTCTGAAGGACGAGGCCAAGCGCATGCAGGAGCAGCTCGCTTCGATCCGCAACCACGTCGATCGCGAGGTCGCACGGGCCCGCACGAGCGGGGCTTCGGTCGGAGGCGGGGCCTACACGGCCGTCGGCGAGACGATCGCTCGCCTCGTGAAACTCATGCAGCACATGCCGAGAGGCGACACGCTCGTCTGGGAAACCCGGATCCCCGGTGATCTTCGCGTGAACATGGATCCTCACGATTTCGGCGAAGTCCTCGGGAACCTGCTCGACAACGCCCGAAAATGGGCCGAGACGACGGTCACGATCCGCGTGGATGCCGAAGGTGAAAGGGCTTGCATCACCGTCGAGGACGACGGCCCCGGGTTCTCGGGGTCGAGCGACGGCGCGCGGCCGGAGCGTGGCATATCGCGAAATCCCGACTCGAACTCGAGCGGGCTCGGTCTCGGCATCGTCGAAGACATCCTGGCCGAATATGGGTCCAGGGCCGTCATGGATGGCGACGGCCGTTGTTCCGTGGCGTTCGCGATTCCACTTTGCCGCGAGACGCCGGACACCGCCGGTCGGGCGAGTGCGGTCGATGAGGTGCGGACCGCCGATCCGACGAAGAGCCTCTCGAATCCGCCCGGAATCGCGTGAGACGAGGGTCGTCCTCAACCTGATGCCGCGACCGCCGATGCGTGTAGGGGTCTCGAACCCTGCTCTAACCGAACGAGCTGTCGCTCTCCGACGCGGTCGCGAGAACTCTCATGATCTCGTGCGCTGTTATATGGGATCTCGAGCCCTGCTCTAACCGAACGAGCTGTCGCTCTCCGACGCGGTCGCGAGAACTCTCATGATCTCGTGCGCAGTTTCCCACGAGACCCGTTGGGTGGCTTCGAGAAGAACCGTGCCGTCACCCTGGTCGTGGGCACGAATGAAGCCCATCGTGGCGGATCCCGGCTCGCTTCGGCCGGGAGGCGTCGAGCGCAGCAACTCGTGAGGCTCGAGCTCCAGAGCCCTGGACAGGGCACGGAGCTGTCGCGCTCTCGGCATCGCTTTGCCATGGAGATAGTGCCAAACATGAGCTCGGCCGAACTTCGCGTCGGGGCCGAGCACCTGCGACGCCTGTCGCGCCGTCTCGCTCAAGCCCCAGCCCTTTCGCGCCATGGCGGCCTTCAGGCGTTCGGGGAACGCGGCTCTCCGAATCGCATCCTCATCGGGCCTCTGATCCACGTGGCGCGGTTCTGCCAAGCTCACGAGCATGTACCTGACCTCCTGCACGTCTGCCGCCCGGCTTACATAAGTGTAAGAAACGGCTTTGCGGCTTTTTTGTGCAACGATCTAAAATCCTTCGGCAAACCTCTTGTCGTCATTGCGCTATCGGCTCGAGGGCGAGCCCGTTTCGCGAGCGAAAACCGCCGGCGCACCTCCCCTCGAGATCCGACGTTGCGAGCGCCTTCGGAGCGAATCGTCAGGCCCCGCGGGTACCGTCCGGGACACGAGAAAACCTCACGGGGTAACGTCTGCCTCGAAGCGACCGCTTCCAAGCATAGCACATTCCCGTCTACTGCGTTACGCAGCGATTTGGACGGCCTGTTCGCCTGAAGCCCTGACGCGGCGCGGTCGAAATCCGGGTTCGTCGAGTGACAAAAACCATTCTCGCCCGAGCTGCGGTCGCACACCTGCGCGACCCGCCACCGTCCCCTCTCTTCGAGAGCGAGGCGCGCGCAAACCGCTGGGGCCCATGACCCCGTCAGAACGCGAAACGGCTCCAGCCGGTCAGTGGCGGACCGCTCGGGCCTGGAGATGGGCAGCGATCTTCTCCCGCACCGCCGCCTTGATCTCCTCGATCCTTTCCAGCCGGTACACACGCTGGTCGACCTGCCCCGGATCGGCTCTGGTGTCCCGAGCTCCAGGGCCCGCACGGCCTTGCATCAGGACGAGATCCGCATCCTCTCCGACCACGATAAAGGTGATCGAAAGGCGATCCTCATCCGGCTGCCGCAGGGAGTATCGGACCGCGTATGCGTTCTGGGCGGTCTGCTCCATCGCGCCACGCCGCTCGAGCACCGCGGAGGGGCCATGCTCCTTCACGACCTCCGCGGAGAGACGGTCCAACACGCGTGCGACCGGCTCGAACTTCGCCTGCGCCAATGCGAGGCGGCTTTGGTTCATATGGGTCGGCATGTAGACCCCCCGTTTTTCATTGTGCTAGACCCCACAACCGATTCACCTGAGTTAAGTTCCAACGGGCCGACATCATGACGCGTGGGAACCCGTCCGACGGAATTTCCCGCGGGTCGGGACCGCTCACGACGTGACGTTCAGCATGGCGAGCACGGCGGCTGCGACCTCCTGTCGATCGCCCGCCGGATCGAACCGGGGCCAGAGGATGGCGGCCCGATCGCGGCGGATCGGCCGGTCATGGCGGTCCTTTAGGGCAGCCACGGCAAAAGGCGCAGTAGCCCGAGCGCCGCCATTGACGGACTGTAACGGCAAGCCGGAGGCGGCTGGCTGGCACTGGCTAGAGCGGCGTCACGGCCGGGCGCTGCGGATGGCCCGCTTCCAAGCGCTTGAACCGGTGGCTCTCCGACGAGGAAGGCCGCACCCGCCCGATGAGCGAGCTTCAAGTCGGGCAGACGTACACCGCGACTTCGTCGTGCCGCCGCCGCTCTCGAGGAAAACGCGGGATGGTTGGAGGCAAGCCCGTAGGCCACGCGTGAGAGTGGGGCCCAAACTCCGGCAGAGCCGGTGCTGAAGGATCCGCTCGTGTCCGGCTACGGAAGGCGCTTTTCCGCCTTGCTCTGGTTGCGATACCGGCGCACCAGGACATACCCGCCCGCAAGAAGGAGGAACGGCAACCCAGCGCCGGCTATCGAACCGGGAGCGCCGACGCTCTTCTGAGGGAATGGTCCAGGCAAACCAGGTTGACCGGACAGCCCGGGATTCGGTCCGGGCCCCGCGAGGGCAGGTAAAGTGACCGTTGTGCAAGCTGCGGCGATAGCAAGGAAGCGCCAGGACATTATTGGTTTTGCTCCGGATGCATCAACGAATTCATCGATTCAACAGCACTCTCTAAGCAGCGTAAGTTCAATGCCCTAAAAAGCGGTAGCGGCAACAAGAAATGAGTAGCGCAGCATTCTACTCGCACCTCTCTTCCGCTTCCGCCCCGATGGCTGGTCGCGCGTCTCGTAAATAATCAAGCTGCCGGTTTCCTGCCGCGGCGGAGCGAAGCGACGGACATCGCGCTTACTTCGCGCCGGTCAGCGATTGAAGAGTTACGTTGAGGCCCGGCCTCAACGAATAGTCTGGATTCGGGAACTCCACCGTAACCTCGACCGTCTGCGTTGCAGGGTTGAGCTCCTGGCTGCCGGCGACTTGACGACCCTTGTGCGGATACTTGTCCCCGGTCGGGAGGACGAGGCCGAATTCCTGCTGCTCGGCCCTCTCAAGGCTCTTGCGCATCTCGCTGCGCTGAAAATACGTAGCCGCTGGAGCTTGACCGACCACGTGGATCGGATCCAATTGGACGATCGTGGCGAGACGACTCTGCTCGCGCGCCTCCTTCGTGATGTACGCGCCTTCCTTGATGAAGGGGCGACTGATGATGCCGGAAATGGGCGCGTAAAGTTTCATCCGCTGGACATCCAGCTCAGCGAGCTGCTGCTTGGCTTGCGCCTCCTCGGCCTTGGCCGCCGCGATGTCTCGCTGGGCTTCCGCCTCCAGCAACTGCATCTCGGACCCAACGTTGCGGGTCCGCAGGGTCTGCGCGTTCTTGAGGTTCACCTCGGCAAGGCGCAACTGCGCCTGAGCCTGCTTTAGCGTTGCCTGCGCGAGTACCAGTGTGAGTTCCTTGTCTCTCGGCGCGAACTCGAACAGAAGGTCGCCTTTCTTTACCGACTGGCCGGCCGTGAAGTTGATCTTGCTCAAAAGCCCGTCCAGCTGGGGAGCCACTTCGCCTTCGCGCGCAGCAGCCACGGTCCCCTTGTATTCGAGAGCATCGGGCGCGGGCTGTTGCTGCGCCGCAGCCGAGTGGACCAAAAGGCCAGCCATTGCGAGCGTCAAGATGAGCCGCAGACCGAGCAATCTCGCTGCCAGAGTCCCTGTCGAAGTCATTGCAGCCACCCTCGATGTGGAACTTGAGGTCACTTTCGTCACGTCGCCCGCCGAGAAGGCTCCGCTGCGGGAGGCATTATCACACCCCTCCTGCACGGCGCACCCCTCCTGCAAGGAGCGTCGCGAAGGAGCACCGCAAGGATAGGGCCAGTCGGGCACCGGGAAGGCTATCAGGCAAACCGCCCACTTTCACAGAGGCCGAGGGACCGCAGCTTGCGCCCTGGCAGATTGCAACCACCGACGCCAGGCTCGCGCATCCTGCCGGGCACACGGCCGGACCTAACCGCGGGTGCGGTTCGGATCGTGCGCCGCGCTGATCGACGACGTCGGATCCGCTCACAGCGCCCGAATGCGGCGCCCTTCAATCCGGAAAGGGGAGGGGTCCTCGGGCGCTTGCATGCCAGCCCGGCGCCTCGAATGACTGGTCTTCGCCAGGCGTTCGCTTTAATCGGCCAGCATGAAGCTACGCGACCTCCTGCTCCTCATGCTGGTATGCCTCACCTGGGCTGTCCATACCATCGTCAGCAAGATCGTGGTCTCGGGCATGGAGATCCCTCCGCTGTTCTATGCCGCCGTCCGTTTCGGACTGGTGGCGGTCCTGACGCTGCCCTGGCTGCTTCCATTGCCTCGGCCTCTGGGGCGTACCGCCCTGGTGGGCCTGCTCATGGGCGGAGGCAGCTTTGCCCTGTTCTTCACTGGCATGAAGACGGCAACCCCGTCGAGTTCCGCCGTGGTCCATCAGCTCGGACTCCCGATGATGACGCTCCTCTCGGTGGTGATGCTCGATGAGATTCCCGATTGGAAGCGCTGGCTCGGCAGCGTTCTGACCTTTGCAGGGGCGCTGCTGGTCATGTGGGACCCGGATGGGGTGAGCCTCAGCGGAGGGCTCATTTTCGTGGCTGCCTCCGCATTTGTGGGTTCTCTCGCGTCCGTGATGATGAAGCAAGTGCAGGGTGTGCGCCCGCTCCAGTTTCAGGCCTGGGCGGGACTGACCTCCGTTCTGCTGCTGGCGGTTCTGACAACCTCCATCGAAGACGGTCAGCTCCGGCAGGCTGCAGCGGCCGGATGGCCGTTCGTGGCCGCCGTCCTGTTCTCCGCCATCATCGTGTCACTCCTGGCGCACACGATCTACTATGGGCTTATCCTGCAATATCAGGCGAACCTGATTGCCCCGCTGATGGTCCTCAATCCGCTCATGACTGTCGCTCTCGGGATCGCGATCACACGGGACCCGTTCGACCTCCGCATGGGCGTTGGAACCGTGCTAGCGCTCTTCGGCGTCTTATTGGTGACGATCAATGGTGAGCAGCTTGCTCGTTTGCGGACACGCATTCGGGTTGGTTTTCGGGCTCGATGATCGAGAGCCCTCGGGTCCTTCCTTAGCGGTGCGACGGTCGCGAGCAGTGAGCCGCTACAGGCAGGCCCGCCACCAGACCTCCGGAACCGCCGCCTGCGAGCGCGTCGCACCGGCCTCGACAAGCTCGAGCTCGACGTCGCGCCCTCGTTCTCGCAGTCGCCGCATGCTTTCCGAGCGCTGAATAGGGCCGACGGTCAAGGCGGGGTTACGGAGGCGCGGCGGCTCCGTGACGTTCTTCGTGCTAGGTGGCCTGCGCCGGCAACGATTTGGCACGTTTCAACAAGAGCCATCCCGGCAAGCGAGGCTATAGCAACCGCCTCGCGGAGGGCGTACCCCCTCCGTAAACTTCGGGCCGTGCTTTGCGCGGCCCGGTTTTTTTGGTCGGCGCATGAGGCGATGACGTGATCCGGGCAGCGTTCCAGCATCTTCGCAGGTGGCGCCGAGCTGAGGCGTTCGGGCATGACCTCCATTGAAATCTTTGTCGCCGTCGTCGCGATCGCCTTGCTGGGCTGGATGGCCTTCGACCAACTCCGGATCAGCCGGCAAGATCGCGACCGGGACTAGCCGCGACCGCGGGGCCGTTACAACGCCCCTGGCGCGCGTCAGGCGGGCCCCCAGGCGGGCCCCGAGGCGGAATACGACGACGGGAACTGCAAGGTCGAACGCAAGTGGGAGGCGAACGGCGAATACAAGGAAGAGGTGAAGTGCCGGGGCGGACGGCGCGCCTATCCGGCCTATGGCTACTACCGTTGAGACGAGCCTCGCGCGCAAGGACGGCCCGGCGTCATTCGCGTAAGTGCGTTTATGAAACGGCGGCGCCGCGGAATTCGCGGCTTTCTTTCGCTGGGGCGCCCGCTCAAGCGAGGGATGCCCATAGAAAAGCGAGCGACGCTGCAAAGCCGAGCGTGGTTCGGACCGCATGAAGCGAACCCCAGCGTTCGATCATCGCTCGGCTCTCGGGACTAGCCGCCGCAGGATCGGTCGCCATGAGCGTGTTGTTCGTAGGCATGATGACGAAGAACGTGACAGGCCAGTTTGCGATCATGAGGAGCGCCCCGAACACCCATCCGACGTGTCCGGCTTGCCACCACGCAGCAATCCCGAGCAGGAAACCTACAATTGCCAGAGGAGCCTGCATGGCTGTGCCGTGCTTGTAGGCTGGCTTCCACTCGGCCAGCAGGGACCGGTCGTCCAGCCCTAGGCGCGCAGGTTGTTCGGCAACATTGATGTAGAGGGCTGCGCCTGAGAACACCGCGGCAACCAGCAGAGCGAGCTGGCCAGTGAGCATGTCAGCCCCTTTCAGGTGATGCCTCTCAGCGCCTCGACCCTAAGCCTGACGCGTGCGTGAGACAATCCTCGGCGTGGTTCCGAGAAGACGCTTTGTGGAACCGGCCGGACCGCGTCGCTGTCGTATCCTATCGTGCGGCTGCTGCGAGGTGTTGCCGCCGAACGCTCACCCCATCACGGCAGAGCGATCGATCGTGCGCACCAGCGGTGCGTTGGCCCGGCGCGATTAACCACCAATTAAGCATTTGTTTGAGTCGAATGCGCGGTTGCCATACGACAGGGTTCCTGGGTGGGGTTGGTGTCGTGATCCGTCTTTTGCGTTCGATCTTCTGGCGCGTCACCGCGAGCCCGCTGACGGGCGCGTCGATGCACTGAGGTATCCCGCGTAAAGGTCGTTTGCGCAGCCGATCTCGTTTCGGGCTGAAGCCGCGCGCGCAAACCGGTTGGCACAATGGGGGCAGATCCATGAATTACGTTGCTTCGGGTGCGGAGTTCGACGTCAACTCCACTTATCTGAGGTCGCAGAGCGAGCCGGACAGCGCGCAACTGGCCGACGGCAATGTCATCGTCGTGTGGCGCGATGCTCAGCCGGGCACGTCCGCCGATCAGTTCATCCGCGCGCAGGTTTATGCACCGGACGGCACGCCGATCGGGGTGGAGCTCACGCTCATTTCCGGATCCGGTGTTCAGCCGGCCGTGACTGGCTTGGCGGGGGGCGGCTTCGTCCTAACCTGGGACGCCGGGTTTGCCATTCGCGCGCAGATCTTCACCGCCGAAGGCACCGCGGTTGCTCCGGCGTTCAGCGTCAGCCCGGCGGCAGGTGCATCGAGCGTTGACCGGGTCGATGTCGCGGCTCTCGCGGACGGCGGTTTCGCGATCAGCTGGCACGACAGCCGCACCTCCGGCGGCGATATCTCGGGATCAGGCGTGCACGTCCGCGCTTACGACTCGAACGGGACAGCCTACCCCGAAACGCAGGTGAACGTGTCCACGACTGGCAACCAGGCCGACACGTCGATCGCCGCGCTTCCCGAAGGCGGCTACATCGTCACCTGGACGGACCGGGGAAACCCGAGCGCGGGTGACCCGTGGCTCGTTAAAGCGAGGTTCCTCGACTCCACAGGTACTCCGACCAGCCCTGAAATCGTCGTCAATACGACGACGACCGGCGTGAATTCCGTCGAATCATCCGTGACCGTCCTAGCCAACGGCAATATCGCCGTGGCGTGGTACGAAGGAAGCTCTGCGGGTAGCGCCCACCACATCCAGATCTTCGATCCTGCTGGGGAGCCGGTCGGCACGGAGATCACCGTTTCGCACGGTCTCTCCGTTGTTGCATCTGCCGGCCCCAAGATCGTGAGCCTCGCTGACGGCGGCTTCGCCATCGCCTGGACCGCCAACACCAGTCCTCTCAGCGACGGCTCGGGCAGGGGCGTTTTCGTGCAGGCGTTCGACTCCGATTCGCTCCCCGTGGGCGAGCCGATGCGCGCCAACACGCAATCTCTCGGCGACCAGTACGACCCGAGCATCGTCGCGCTCCCGGGCCGCGGGTTCATGGTCAGCTGGACCGACCTCAACGGAACCGGCGCCGACGATGACCAGGTCAAGGCGCAGATCTTCGTTCCCGTGAAGCCTGTGACCATCACCTCCGGGGGCGGCGGGGACCAAGCTAGCTTTGCCGTCGGCGAGCGCGAGATCATCGTGACCGACGTGGTTGCCGAGGCGGGCGGGTCGAGCGCCGGCATCAGCTATGCGATCGTCGGTGGCGAGGACGCTGCGCTGTTCAGGATCGATCCGGACACCGGCCTGCTCGGCTTCGCCACGGCGCCGGATTTCGAAGCGCCCGGCAGCGCCGACGGCGACAATCTTTACGAAGTCCAGGTCCGAGCGCACAACGGCGTCTACTTGGACAACCAGCTGATCACCGTTGCAGTCACCAACGTCAACGAGAATCCGGTCATTGTCTCCGACGGGGGCGGGACGAGCGCGCCGCTGACGCTTGCGGAGAATGGCACCGCGGTTACGACCGTGATCGGGAGCGATGTCGACGGCGATCCTCTCCGGTACAGCATCGTCGGCGGCCAGGATGCCGCGCTCTTCGCGATCGATGGCGCAACCGGTGTCCTGAGGTTTGTGGCGGCGCCGGATTACGAAGCCCCGTCCGATTTCGCGGCCGACAATTTCTACACCGTGACGGTTTCCGTGACGGATGGAAGCTACTCCGCCATCCAATCCGTCGAGATCCTGGTCACCAACGCCAACGAGGGTGCGACCATCACGTCGCTTGGCGGTGGCGATAGCGCGGCGATAACGGCGGCGGAACATCAGCTTGCGGTCGCGACGCTTACGGCGACCGACCTCGACGGGGACTCCGTTGCCTTTTCGATTGCCGGCGGCGCGGACGCGGCCCGGTTCACAATCGACGCGACCACCGGCGCGCCTCAGCTTCGTCAGCGCGCCCGACCACGAGGCGCCGGCCGACGCAGACGGCAACAATGTCTACGAAGTTGTGGTCGCTGCCAGCGACGGTGCGCTGTCGGACACACAGGAGATCGCGGTCACGGTCTCGAACGTCAACGAAGCTCCGGTCATCAACTCCAACGGTGGCGGCAGAAACGCGTCCGTGACCGTGAACGAAAACAGCACCGTGGTGACGAGCGTCACCTCGACCGATCCGGAAGGGACAGCGGGCACCTATGCGATTGTCGGCGGCGCGGATGCGGCCCGGTTCACGATCGACACGACCACCGGCGTGCTGTCCTTCGCCAGCGTGCCCGACCACGAGGCGCCGGCCGACGCAGACGGCAACAACGTCTACGATGTCGTCGTCAGCGTGAGTGACGGCGCACTGGCGGACACGCAAGCAATTGCGGTGACCGTCGAAAACGTAGCCGATGGCGTAACCCTCACGGGGACCGGCGGCGGCAACACGCTGACGGGCACGGTCGCCGAGGACACGATTCACGGCCTTGGAGGCAATGATGAGCTGAACGGCGGTGCAGGCGCGGACATGCTCGACGGTGGAACCGGCAGCGACATGCTGGTCGGCGGAGCTGGCGCCGACACGCTCTTCGGAGGGGCTGGGGCCGATCGGTTCGTTTTCACATCGCCGGCGGACAGCGCGGTCGCAACACCCGACCTGATCTCGGACTTCTCGCGCGCCGACAGGGACCGCATTTCGCTTTCGGACATCGACGCCAACAGCCGGGTCGGCGGTGATCAGAAATTCGCCTTCCTTGGCAGCGCCGCGTTCAGTGAAGTGGCGGGTCAGCTCCGTTTCGAGCAGGCGAACGGGCACACGCACGTGATGGGGGACGTGAACGGCGACGGCGCGGCTGACTTCGTCATCCAGGTGACGGGCCTCGTCAGCTTCACGTCCGGAGACTTTGTCCTATAGCGAGACGCACGTCGCCAACGATGAAGCTGCCGATGACCGGACCGGCGCTGCCCCGGCGCACCGTATCAGGCCCACGGTGCCGCCCGGGCGAGTAGTTCCGCAACCATTCCTTCAAGCCGCTGGAGGCTGAGAGCGAGCCGATAACCGGCCATACGCCGGCCGTCGGCTTGGCGTCGAGCCGCAGGCGAGCTTTGCGCTGCGGCGCTGAGCTTTCATGCCATCGGCGGCACGCACTGTTCGCCAACCGCGGCATCATATCGAACCCGGGCAGTGCGCCCCCTGCTTGCCCCTGGCGCGCCTGCCTCCTATAGTCCCGGACGGTTGGGGAATGCCGCACTTGGGAGAAGGCCGTGCACTCTCGGTCCTTGCTTTCGCTGGCCCTCGCCGGAACCGTCGTCGCCGGTATCTCGCTCAACGCTGAACCTGCCTATGCGGGGCGACGGGCCTTCATCGGCGGCTTCGTCGGCGGTGCGGTGGCTGGGGCCTTGATCGGCGGCGCGATGGCCGCCTCGACGCCGCGCTACTATTACGGCGGTCCGGCCTATGTGTTTCCGCCTCCCCCGCCGCCGGTCTATCCTTTGCCGGTGCCCTACTATCCGCCGCATTATCCGCCGCAGTTCTGCCCTCGAGGGCTCTACTGCAGGTAACGGCGTCACTGGGCGGCCGGCCGCGCTTCCCTTCCTCTAGCGATCCGGAGATCCATGCCATGGGCAAGATCACGTACCTCGCGCTCGCGCTCTTCGCCGCGTCGGCCTCCACCGCGTCCGCTCAGCAGCCCGCGACCGCACCTGTCGGCGAGATCGCGCCAGCCCACTGCACCCTGACCAAGGCGATGCTGTGCAAGGAAGGTGGCTGCACGCCGTCCGACAGCTTCGGCGAATTGAAGCTGCCGACCAAGGTTTCGCTCGATTTCGTGCGCAAGGTCCTGCTGGGCGTCAGCCCCGACGGCTTCGCGACGGCTTCCTCGGTCGACAGCCTGGCGGTGGCCGAGAACCAGTTGATCGCCTTCGGCGTCGATCACGGATCCAGCTGGATGGCGCACGCCCACGCGACCGAACCGTCGATCACCATCGCGGTGTCCTCCCAGCACACGGTTCTCAGCGCGTTCGGCACCTGCGTCGCGGCGAACTGAACCGAGCTGCAGATACGACGAAACACATTTCGCGGCTTCGCTCGACGGCTGCCGGTATCGCCACCGCATCCACCCCTCGTTTTTGCGCGTCCCTGTCATGGCTGGCACTCTAAGATCTTGAGGGGAGAGTGGAATTGCCTGACAGCTTCGACACCAGAAGGCTCGCCGACAAGCATCATGCGATCGCGCCAGACGGCTCAGAAGTTCGGGTTCTATGTCGCGTGACCGCCGGCAGCATGGCACATTTCACACTCCCTCCGCGGGCCGTCAGCAAGGCGATGGCACATCGCGTTGTCGAAGAGATCTGGTATTTTCTTTCCGGTCACGGCCGGATGTGGCGACGCCTCGGCGCCCATGAGGCTGAAGTCGAAGTCAGGGCCGGTTCATCCATCACCATTCCGGTCGGAACACACTTCCAGTTCCGCTGTGACAGCGACGAGCCGCTCCGGGCCGTAGGCGTCACGATGCCACCCTGGCCGGAGGACGGTGATGCGTACCCGGTCGACGGACCCTGGCAGCCCAGCGAGGAAGTAACCGGATCGAGAGACGGAAGCTGATCCCATGTGACCGTCTTCGCCGCGCGACCCCGTTGCGCTCCGTCGTTGCAGGTCAGATCGCGATCGGGGGAGCAGCCCCGACCTGGGAGGGTAGGGTCAATCCACCTCGTCGGCGAGTTCCCTCAGCATCCTGATCCGTGCGGGCCATGGCGGCGGGGTGGCAGTTTCGGCGGTCTCACGCCGCGGCGAACAGCACCTCGCACCGGTGTGTATGCGAGTTCAAGATTGCCATCGACACACCGAAGCAAAAGCCCGCCGCGGCTCATGTCGCCTCGGCCGACGAATTCCTGAGGGAAAAGAAGCTGCTCATTAAAGACCGAGAGCAGCACATGAATATACTTCGCACTCGCGATGCTTCCCAGCAAAACGGGCTGACCGCGACGCCCGAGCGAGGAGGCGACCCATTGCGCGTCACGCTGAAGGGGTATGCGGAACTGCTCCGAGGAAAGATCGATCTCGGTCTCGGCGAGCCTCGCGAGATCGTCGAGATGCACACGGGTTGAGGGAGTGAGGAGGCCACGGTTCGTGGTGATGATGAAGACGCCGCTCTCCAGCTTCTTTGGCGGGCGCGCGAATGCTTCGGCATACGCCAGCTTGCCGCGGAAGTAGAGGCCGGAGAGAAAGCTGAACACCTCGCCAACGGGCGCGCCTTCACCCGAACGGAGAGCCCGCGCCAGCGGGAACATGGTCGCTGGACGAAAGAGCAGGCGTGCACGCTCGCCGTCGAGACGCGCAGGTGAAAGCAGAAAGATGCGTGGTGGACCATCCATCCCATGCGTCGCTGATGGGCTCTGCAACGGCGGCAGACCTACGAACGGATCGAGCCAGAAACCGTCGGTCGCGTCGCCGGCTCGCCCTGCGCGGGCTCCCAGCCGAAGACGCTGCGACCGCCATATTCGTGCGAGCGGCAACGCTCCTCAGCGATGAGGCCCGACAGGATCGGGCCTGTGGCGGTGCGCTCGAAACGCCGGGTCTGCTCGTCGAGGCGGCGGATGGCATCGAGCCGCTCGCTATTGCCGAGCTTCGCCTTGGCGAGCGCCGCCTTCAGGACCGCGGTTGTCCTGTCGTAGACGGCGGTCGGCACCGGATAGGGGTGGCGGTCCTTGCCGCCATGGGCGAGCGAGAAGCGGGCGGGATCGGCGAAGCGGCAGGGCGCGCCGTGCACGACCTCGGCAACGAGCGCCAGCGAGCGCACTGTGCGGGCGCCGACACCGGGCACGAGGAGGAGGTCGGCGAAGTCGCGAGGCCCGCTCTCGGCCGCCGAGGCAATCGCGCCATGAAGCCGGCGAAGCATGACGTCCATTGGTCTGACATCGTGATGCGACGGCATCACGAGGTGCGGTAGCAGCGGCTGCTCTTGCAGACCCGGCTTGCCGCTGCGGCGCTCCAGCGCTGCCACCTCATCGATGATTCGGTCCGGGCCGAACTCGCTCAACAGTTTGATCTGACCGCAGCGAGAGGCGTCGGCGCGCCGGTCGGTGAGATTGATGATCCGACCCTGGTTGATCCCGTCGATGGCCGCATGCGGCGCCTCCACGAAACTCGTCAGGTCCCCCGAAAGCCAGTGATAGCGCCGCGCCGTGCGGCTGTCGCCGTTCAAGCCCTGCTGCACCACAACCCACTTGCCGTCGTCAGCGACGATGAAGCCGTGCAGATAGAGGTCGAAACCGTCCTGCACGGCGGCGCTGTCGACCTTGGCGACAAGCCGGCTCGCCTTCGCGAGCGCGCTGCCGTCGAGACCGACGCGGTCGCCGATGAGCACGAGCTCGTGCGGCGTCTGGCGCGAATGGCGGCCGCGCCCGCCGCAGACATGCAGGCCGAGCTCGCCCGACAGCGGCGCGAGTCCGCGTTTCAGCGCGCCAATGACGCTCGTCGTAATGCCCGACGAGTGCCAGTCCATGCCCATCACCGCGCCGAAGGATTGGAACCAGAAAGGGTGGGCGAGCCGACGCAGGAACTCCTCGCGCCCGTAATGATGGACGATGGCTTCGGCGATCACGGCGCCGAGCTGCGCCATGCGCCGGCCAAGCCAGGCAGGCACTCGTCCGGTGTGTAGGGGCAGGTCGGCGCTGCCGGCGCGTCGGGGCATCGAAATTCCGATAAGGGGACAGGGCTTGTCTCTACCACGCCCGACCGGCCGTCCCAAGCCCTCGAGCCGACCTGGTCGCGACCTGGACCGACGTGCCCAGCTTCAAGTTCAAGCACCGTGCTGGCCCATCGCGCATCACGGGGCCGCGAAGATCGTCATTCAGGAGGCAGCGACTTCGGCTGCTGGCGCCCTGGCGAAGCGCGGCGTGCGGTCTCTTCGCGCCCGAGCTCCCGCTGGATCGCTGGAACCCGAAGACGAAAAGCCGGTCGTGACCGCCCTGGTGAGGTCGACGGCCAGGGCCGGGAAGCCACCGCAGAGGGATTGATCGCGCTGGGGTTGCCGATGTCCGATGGGCGGGGATCGAGCTCGGGTTGCAAATGTCGGAGCGCGCGGCACCTAGGGTGTGGACTCGACAGCTTGATCGCGACCGACCGCGTTCGACCCACTCCAGTTGCGCGGCGCCATGCCGTACTTTCCAGAACCCGGAGTCGTTTCGAGGGGGAGTTCCGTCTTGGCCGCTACATCACTTTCCGATCTCTACCGTGCCTACATCGATTGTCTAAACCGGCAGGATTGGGCGCAGCTCGGACGCTACGTCGATGACGAAGTCGAGCACAACGGCCGACCGCTCGGGCTGTTCGGCTACCGTGACATGCTCGTGAAGGACTTCGAGGATATTCCCGATCTTTGCTTCAACATCCAATTCCTGATCTGCGATCCGCCGCATGTCGCAGCCCGCCTCGCCTTCGAATGCTCTCCGAAGGGAGATTTCCTCGGCTTGAGCGTCAACGGGCGCACGGTCTCGTTTGCGGAGAACGTCTTCTACGAGTTCAAGAACTCTAAGATCGCATCGGTCTGGTCAGTGATCGACAGGACCGCGATCGAGGCTCAGCTTCTGCAATGATAAGCAGCGTCCGCTCGTTGACGTCGTGAACCCGGAATCGGTCGGCTCGGCACCCATAGCCGGCACGCATGCAGCTGGAGTTGAGCGGTCGCTCGGCACCCAAACGCGATGACAGCGGCGAGGGCGACGGCGGAGGCGTCGTTGCGGGCGAGCTTGTCGGACCGGGGAGCGACCCGGCGGAAGTCCTTGCTGCCTCAAGGTGCCAGCGCTCGCGGTAGCGGCGATTGTGGTGTCGGACCTTACGCTTGCGGGCGCGTCAAGCCCCGCAGTCAGTCGGCAGTCGCGCCAGCACGTGCGGGATGCCGGAGAGGGTCCGCCGATGCTTCTTACGCTCCGGTCCCGGTCGGCTACAGGGCATGAAAAGCTCGATCACCGCCCATGTCGCATCCGAAACGATCCGCCTTCGGGTCATGGTCGTACGCGTGCACGCAGTAGCTCACGCCGGCCTTGTCGACGGCGAGCGTGGCCCGAGCGACCCGCGACATGCGTCTAGGCCGGAGCTGTTGTGAACCGCGCCCGCGCTCTCGCCTTCGCCTTGGTGGCTTCGACCTCGCGGTTGCGAGGAGGAGCATTCGTCGCCAGTGAACCAAGGAGTTCCTTCGCGGCCTCCGCGATTTGGTCGACCGCGCGATTGAAGGCGGTCTCGTTTGTCTTCGAGGGGCGGTTCGAGCCGCTGACCTTCCGGACGAACTGCAGCGCGGCGGAGCGGATCTCGTCGTCCGTCGTCGGCGGCTCGAAGTTATGTAAAGGCTTGATGCTCCGACACATGAAAAACCTCTTCTTCCGTCGCCTCAACGGGTTGTGCTTTGAGCGGTGACGACTCGATCCAGCCAGCTCTTTAGAGCATCGAGCCTCTCGCGACTGTCTTCCAAGGCGGTTCTACCTGATCGAGCCAGAACATGGAACGAGCGTCAGCGTCGGAGAGGAGCTTCAGGGTCGCGCGCCGACCTAGCTCGGCAGCTCGAATTCTCGCAGGATCCCGGGGTCCCGTGCCCAAGTGAGCCTACACGCCCGGCGTGAGAAGGGCTCGGCGACGTGCCCGGGGTGCCGAAGTCGCGCACGGCAGGGGAGGTTGATCGATGCGGCCACGCTTCGACGAGCCGCCGAGAGGATCGACGACCGTTATCGGCGCTGTTCTTGCTGCCTGATAAAGGCTGTCCCGCGGAATTTCACAACTGGAAGTCCGATCGGTCCGACTTAGGTTAGTGGAAACGACCGGAGGAGAAGGACCTTGCCGATCAAGGCCGCTGAGCCGCGTCGGCTTCATAGCCGGATCGCCGAGCAGGACGTTCCGCTTGGCGAACTCGCGGATTCATCCGGCATCCGGCGGCCCCGCGTGCGTCGCCCGATGGCGATCGCTCGGCTGCAAGGTGTTGCGGGCTGCCGGATTATTCGCGCGGCTAGGAACCCTGACGCCCGCGCGTCATTTCACCCGGCGGCCCCTGAATGTCTTGCAAGGTGCGTTCTCACGAGCATCCGGCGAGCCGGTCGAGCGCCGTACGCCCCGGGCATTGACGAGCCCGCAATGGGCAGTCTCGCGGTCCGACGGCGAGCACTGCCGACCCAGCCCAGCAGGAGGAAGCAACGATGACTGTTCGATGGTCCAAGATTCTAGCCGCAGCTCTCGGTCTTGCGATGACGGCGGGAGCGGCCGATGCCCAGACCAAACTGAAGTGGGCCCACGTCTATGAGACGTCCGAGCCTTTCCATACCCAGTCGGTCTGGGCGGCCCAGGAGATCGGCAAACGCACGAACGGCAAATATCAGATCGAGGTCTACCCCGCCTCTCAGCTCGGCAAGGAGACCGACATCAACCAGGGCCTCTCCCTGGGCTCGGTCGACATGATCATCTCGGGCTCGAGTTTCGCTTCCCGGAGCTTCCCACCCATCGGCGTGACCTATTATCCGTACGTGTTCCGGGACGCGAACCATCTCCTCGCCTATACCAAGAGCGACGTCTTCAAGGAGCTCGCCAAGGGGTATTCCGACAAGTCCGGTCACCAGATCCTGGCCGTCACCTATTACGGCGCGCGGCACACATCGTCCAACAGACCGATCAAGAGTTGCGCCGACATGAGGGGTCTCAAGATCCGAGTTCCGGACGTTCCGGCCTATCTCGCGATGCCGCGAGCGTGCGGTGCGAACACGGCTCCGATCGCCTTCGCGGAGGTGTACCTCGCGCTTCAGAACGGCACCGTCGAGGCCCAGGAGAACCCGTTGACGACGATCGAAGCCAAGAAGTTCTATGAAGTTCAAAAGCACATCGCTCTGACGGGCCACATCGTGGATCACCTGAACACCGTTGCCTCGTCCTCTCTCTGGAAGCGCCTCTCGGACGAGGACAAGAAGATCTTCTCCGAGGTCGCCCAGGAGGCCGCTGCACGGGCCACGGCAGAGATCCAAGCGAAGGAAAAGGAACTCGTCGATTTCTTCAAGCAGAAGGGCCTGACGGTATCCGAGGTCAACAAGGACGACTTCAAGGAAACCGTGCTCAAGACCGTGTCGTTCGAAACGTTCGGCTATCGTAAGGCCGACTTCGATCGCATTCAGGCGATCAAGAGCGAGCCGGCCTCCTAAGGGGATGCACGCAGGACTGTCGGGGGACCTGCGTTCCCCTGACAGCCGTCCGATGCCGAGCCGATCCCGGCGCAGTCCAGGTGACCGGGGCCCCGCGACGAGCATCCCACGCCTGCCGAGCGGCTTTGGAGAGAAACGATGTCGGAAGAGACTCACACTCCGATTTCGGCCGAGGAGCTGGCTCATACCTTTGAGGAGCAGGCGCCGGACGTCGATTTGCGGCAATATGCGTTCGAGGATTGGGCAAGTCTTGCGCTGTTCTGGCTGATGACTCTCGCCGTCTTTCTTCAGTTCTTCACGCGTTACGTTCTGAACGACTCACTCGCCTGGACGGAGGAAATCGCAACCTACTGCCTGGTGGCGGTGGTTTTCATCGGGTCTGCCATGTGCGTTCGCCTCGGACGTCATATCCACGTCGACTTGCTTTTCCGGTATCTCCCGCCTGGAGCGGCGCGCGGGATAGCCACGGCCATCGATGCTCTCCGCACGGCGTTCTTCGCTTACGCAGCATACTTGGTGTGGCGGTTCATGGAGATCGTCGAGGGAGAAACGATGACGACGATCATGCTGCCAAAAAACCTGATCTACGGCTGCGTTTTGTTTGGGTTCGTCCTCATGTTCATACGGTCGATCCAAGTATCGTTCGAGAACTGGCGTCGAGGCTACTCGATCCTCGAGAGGCCCGAAGCCTTCGATGCTGCCCCGACTTGATCCCTCGTTGGTCCCGCCGGTCTTTGGACACTCATTCGGTCTGGTCTCATGCTCATCCTCATCGGCTCGTTCCTCGCCCTGCTAATTCTCGGACTCCCGGTGGCCTTAGCGATGGGCGTCTCGTCGCTGCTCTATATCGTGGCGACCGGCACGGCGCCTGACGTCATTCTGGCCCAGCGCATGATCGCGGGCGTCGAGAGCTTCCCGCTTCTTGCGGTCCCGTTCTTCATCCTCGCCGGCAATCTCATGAACATCGCCGGCGTCACAGGACGGATCTATAGCTTCGCCGTGGCGCTGGTCGGCTGGATGAAAGGAGGATTGGGCCAAGTCAACATCATCGGGTCGGTGATCTTCTCGGGCATGTCGGGGACAGCCATCGCGGATGCCGCGGGGCTCGGGACGATCGAGATCAAAGCGATGAAGGATCATGGCTATTCGACCGAGTTCGCGGTCGGCGTGACCGCAGCTTCGGCCACGCTCGGCCCGATCATCCCGCCGTCCCTGCCTTTCGTGATCTACGGCATGATGGCGAACGTCTCGATCGGAGCGCTCTTCCTCGGAGGATTGATTCCCGGCGTCGTCATGACGCTCCTCATGATGGCGACGGTCGCGTACTTCGCGCACAAGAACGGCTGGGGCAGCGATGCGCCATTCTCGTGGAGACAACTCGGAGAAGCCTCGATCGAAGTCGTGATCGTGATGATGTTCCCAGTGGCGGTCTGGCTCATGATCCGGATGGGCCTGTCGCCGAACGTCGCCATCGGAATAGCGCTGGTGGTTCTTCTGGCCCTGGACTGGTACTTCGATTTCTCGGCCGTCATGGCCTTGATGGCTCCGGTGATCCTGATCGGCGGCATGACGTTAGGCCTGTTCACTCCGACGGAGGCGGCTGTCGCCGCTGTCCTCTGGTCTTTGTTCCTGGGGCTCGTGCGCTATCGCTCCATGACCATGAAGGCTCTCGCCAAGGCCACCTTCGACACGATCGAAACGACCGCGTCGGTCCTGTTCATCGTCACGGCCGCCTCGATCTTCGCGTGGCTGTTGACCGTCAGCCAAGCCGCCCAAATCCTCTCGGATACGATCCTCGGCCTTACACAGAACAAGTGGGTCTTCCTGTTCCTCGCAAACCTGCTCATCCTGTTCGTCGGCTGCTTCATCGACACCATCGCGGCGATCACGATCCTGGTGCCGATACTCCTTCCGATCGTTCTCAAGCTCGGGATCGATCCGATCCATTTCGGTTTGATCATTACGCTCAACCTTATGATCGGGCTTCTGCACCCGCCGCTCGGAATGGTTTTGTTCGTGCTCGCACGAATCGCCAAGTTGTCGGTGGAACGCACCACCATGGCGATCCTGCCTTGGCTCGTGCCACTGCTTTTCGCGCTCGTTGCGATCACCTACATCCCGGAGCTGACGCTCTGGCTACCGCGAACAATGGGAGTGGCGAGATGAGCGACACCGTGCTCTCGGCAACGCTCTTCGGCGCGGAGGACCTCCGCATGACGGAAACGCCGCTGAAGCCGCTTGCGCCCGGGATGGTGCGGATCCGATTCGGCGCCGGCGGGATCTGTGGTTCGGACATGCATTACTTTCGGCACGGACGAACCGGCGACTTCGTGGTGGAGTCGCCCCTGGTGCTTGGCCACGAGATTGCCGGCGACGTCGTCGAAATCGCGGGTTTCGCGCCCGGCCTGCATGTCGGGGACCGTGTGGCGGTGAACCCGTCGCGGTGGTGCGGCGAGTGTGCTCGGTGCCGCGAGGGGCGGCCGAACCTCTGCGAGAATATCTACTTCATGGGATCGGCTTCGAAGACGCCTCACATGCAGGGCGGATTCGCGAGCTATTTCGATGCACGGCCAGCGCAGTGCGTGGCGGTTCCGAAAGAGACCCCCATGGCGGCGGCTGCGCTCGCCGAGCCTCTCGCGGTGTGTCTCCACGCTGTAGGCCGGGCCGGGTCGGTCCAAGGTCGGAGGGGCTTGGTCTTCGGCGCGGGACCGATCGGACTGCTGACCGTCCTCGCAGCCAGGTTGGCCGGGATGTCCGAGATCGCCGTCGTCGATGTCGCGGCGGCGCCGCTCGCCTACGCACGTCGTTTCGGGGCGGATCACGTCGTGGACATTTCCGCGGGAGACGAACCGCTGGCGAGCCTCGCCGCGGAACGAGCCTTCGACGTCGCCTTCGAGGTCTCGGGAACGGCTGCCGGCTTGACCTCGGCGATATCGAACGTGCGTCGCGGAGGGACGGTCGTTCAGATCGGTAATCTGCCCGGAGGTTTGATCCCGATACCGGCGAACGCCGTCATGGCGAGGGAAATCGATTTGAGGGGATCGTTCCGGTTCGGTCGGGAATTCGAGGACGCAGTCGGGCTGATCGTAGCCGGAAAGATAGACGTGCTATCGCTCGTGACGGCCGAAAAACCCCTCGAGGCGGCGCCGGACGCCTTTCGGCTCGCGCTCGACAGATCGCAGAGTGTCAAAGTGGTCCTCACAGCTGGGTGAGCGATCCGGTAGCGTTTTCTGCCGAGTCGGGGACGCGCTCGGGTCCGGGTTTGTGGAAAGCCTTGCGCGACCGGGTGGAACGTCGCGGGCGTCACCGCCTTCGAGACCTCCATGGGGCTCAGGTGTCTGGGACTTCTCAAGGAAGCTGCGCCGCGGCTTACACAAGATCATCCCCTCGAACACCTTGAGGGCCGGGATCAGGATCCGCCCTGCGATAAACCGTCGTTGCCGCTCAACAGGCCCTCCAGTCGCGCGACCGCAAGTCGATACCAATTTCATGTCACGCGGGCGATGCAGGTCAGGCGGCGGCGCTCGTTGACGCGGCTCTCAAAGCTGAGATAAAGAGGCGCGGCGACGGAGTTGGGTAGCAAAGCGGTGGCAACGGCCTCTTCTGCAGGCAAAAGCAACGCTGAAGAGCCCAATCTTTCCAAAGGCTTAGGAGTGTAGCTCAATCGGCTAGAGCACCGGTCTCCAAAACCGGGGGTTGGGGGTTCGAGTCCCTCCACTCCTGCCAGCGTCCAAGTGGCCGGTCGCGGGTCGGGGGCGATCGTTTCGGCGGGAATGGCTGAAGGATCGACAAGGCCGGCGTTTTGCGCTACAGCGGGCGCCCACACGAGATTTTCACGGCAGGCGGCGCGGGGCGGATGGCCCCGCGCCCCTTGTCGATTTGGGGCTTGCAAGCCCGCAAGGAGGGACGCTCGGTCGCCGATTTCGGCAGCGCCGGGCGACATGGCATGGCGAAAACGAACCCGTTCGAGTTCCTGCAGCAGGTGCGCTCCGAAGGCGCAAAAGTCACCTGGCCGACGCGAAAGGAAACGATGATCACCACCGCGATGGTGTTCGTCATGGTGGTGCTCGCGAGCGTGTTCTTCCTCGTGGTCGATCAGGTGATCGGCTGGGGCGTGCGCGCCATCCTCGGGCTTGGCGGTTAGGGAGGCGGTCGCGATGTCGAAGCGTTGGTACATCGTCCACGCCTATTCGAACTTCGAGAACAAGGTGGCTCAGTCGATCAAGGACCAGGCCGCCCAGCGCCATCTTTCGGAGAAGTTCGACGAGGTGCTGGTTCCGACCGAGAAGGTCGTCGAGGTTCGCCGCGGCCGCAAGGTCGATGCGGAACGCAAGTTCTTCCCGGGCTACGTGCTCGTGAAGTGCGATCTCACCGACGAGGTCTACCACCTCATCAAGAACACCCCCAAGGTCACGGGCTTTCTCGGCGCCGACAAGTCGAAGCCGGTCCCGATTCCCGACGCGGAGGCGGAGCGCATCAAGGGCCAGGTCGCCGAGGGCGTCGACCGCCCGAAGCCGTCGATCAATTTCGAGATCGGCGAGCAGGTCCGCGTCGCCGACGGTCCCTTCGCGTCGTTCAACGGCGTCGTCGAGGAGATCGACGACTCGCGCTCCCGACTCAAGGTGGCGGTGTCCATCTTCGGCCGGGCGACGCCGGTCGAACTGGAATACGGCCAGGTCGAGAAGGTCTAGAATTGGCGAATGGTGGGTGGCGAATGGCGAATGGAGGGACCAGTCGCCATTCGCCACCTACCGTTTGCCTTGTCGGGAGTGGCGACAAAGCGAAGAGCGAACGGGGCGCGCCTCCACTCGCCATTCGCTATTCGCCACTCGCCAAATCCGCGGGAGGTCCGCCCGGTCGCCAGCCGGGGCAACAACGGGCCGCACCGCGATCTGCAACCGCCACGCCGGCCCGGTGGCTCCGGGCGGCTGGTCCATTGGGGAAGCAGTCCCATGGCTAAGAAAATCACGGGCTACGTGAAGCTTCAGGTGCCCGCCGGCGCGGCCAATCCGTCGCCGCCCATCGGTCCCGCGCTCGGTCAGCGCGGTCTCAACATCATGGAATTCTGCAAGGCCTTCAACGCGCGGACCTCGCAGCTCGAGAAGGGGATGCCGATCCCGGTGATCATCACCGCGTACCAGGATCGCTCGTTCACGTTCGAGATGAAGCAGCCGCCGGTTTCGTACTTTCTCAAGAAGGCCGCGAAAATCGACAAGGGCTCGCAAACGCCCGGCAAGGGCGGGAAGAGCGGCCGCGTGACCCGCGACCAGATCCGCGAGATCGCCGAGAAGAAGATGGCCGATCTCAACTGCGACACGGTTGAATCCGCCATGGCGATGATCGAGGGCTCGGCGCGCTCGATGGGCATGGAAGTGGCTTGAAGGGGGGAGCACGATGGCTACGAACGAAGGTAAGCGAATCCGCGCCGCCCGCGAGGGTCTGGACGCCGCCAAGCTCTATCCGATCCAGGACGCGGTGAAGCTCGTGAAGGCGCGCGCCAAGGCGAAGTTCGACGAGACGATCGAGGTCGCGATGAATCTCGGCGTCGACCCGCGACATGCGGACCAGATGGTCCGCGGCGTCTGCAACCTCCCGAACGGCTCCGGCCGCACCGTCCGCGTCGCGGTCTTCGCGCGGGGCGGCAAGGCCGACGAGGCCCGCGCCGCGGGCGCCGACGTGGTCGGCGCGGAGGATCTCGTCGAGCGCGTCACCGGCGGCACGATCGACTTCGACCGCTGCATCGCCACCCCGGATATGATGCCGCTGGTCGGCCGTCTCGGTAAGGTGCTCGGCCCGCGCGGCCTGATGCCGAACCCGAAGGTCGGCACGGTGACCATGGACGTCGCCGGGGCCGTCAAGGCCGCCAAGGGCGGCGCCGTGGAGTTCCGGGTCGAGAAGGCCGGCATCATCCACGCCGGCATCGGCAAGGTGTCGTTCGAGGAGGGCAAGCTCGTCGAGAACATCAAGGCCTTCGCGGACGCGGTCGCCCGCGCAAAGCCGACCGGCGCCAAGGGTACCTATATCCAGAGGGTCGCGATCTCCTCGACCATGGGCCCCGGCGTGAAGGTCGACCCGGCCTCCGTGCTGGGCGCCTGAGCGACCCCGGGCGTGAAGGTCGACCCGGCCTCCGGGCTGGGCGCCTGAGCGACCCCGGCGAGGGCCGGCCCGGCCTCCGTGCTGGGCGCCTGAGCCGACGAAGAGCGGCAGCCCGCCCCCGCCGATCTGCTCTCGGGGGGCGGGGACTCCGGCCTCCGGTGCCCCGGGCGGGGCGCATGGATGGGGCGGTCGAGCCCGCCTGCCGGGCTTGAATAGCCCCGCTGGCGTGCTTACCTATGGGAAGCGGCGAAAGCGCCCGACCCCCTTGGTGGGGCGATCCAAACGGGTTCGAAAGCGCTCGGCCCCCTTGGCAGGGCGATCCAAACGGGTTAAAGAGCGCGTTCGCGTCTAAAAGTGCTGAAGCTTCGCCGAACGGCCGAGCTTCACAACGCAATCCGCTCCTGAAGAGGGAGCGGTGACAGGCCGGCGGGTCGAAGGGTTTCCTTCGGCCCGGTCCGGCTATGTCCTGTCCGAGACTGCAGGCGCCGGGCCAGGGTTCGCCCTCCGGCTTAATTCGAGAGGGCCTGCATAGACGGGGAAGGCTGAAGTCTCGGTTCGCTAACGCGGGCGGAGGTGTTTCGGTTCGAACCATCTGACCCGGCACGTCCCTTGGACGGGCTTGGGGGACAGGGCTTGCGAGAGCGTCGCTTCAAGGCGGCTCGAGGTGCAAGCCGAGAGCCCTCTGGGGCGGCTGGTGCAACCGGCGGATCGCCGATCCGCCAACCGGAGAGAGCCCAAGTGGATAGAGCAGCAAAACGCGAGCTCGTCTCGACGCTCCACGGCGTGTTCTCGGACACGAGCGTGGTCGTCGTGGCCCACTACAAGGGCCTCACGGTCGCCGAAATGCAGAAACTGCGCACGCAGATGAAGCAAGCCGGCGCCACCGTGAAGGTCGCGAAGAACCGCCTCGCTCAAATCGCTCTCGAAGGCACGGACGTCGCGTCCATTTCGGGCCTCATGAAAGGTCCGACCCTGATCGCTTACTCGAGCGATCCGGTCGCGGCTCCGAAGGTCGCCGTCGATTTCGCCAAGGGCAACGACAAGCTCGTGATCCTCGGCGGAGCGATGGGAACGACCGCCCTCAACGTAGACGGCGTGAAGGCGCTTGCCACACTCCCGTCTCTTGACGAACTGCGCGCCAAGCTGGTCGGCCTCATCCAGGCCCCGGCCACCAAGGTCGCTCAGCTCGCCAACGCGCCGGCGGCGAAGCTCGCCCGCGTGTTCGGGGCCTATGCCAAGACAGGCGAAGCGGCGTGAGGCCGTAACCTCCATCACACAATCGAACCGAACCCAAGGATCAAACAATGGCTGATCTTGCCAAGCTCGTTGACGATCTCTCGTCGCTGACTGTTCTCGAAGCCGCCGAACTCGCCAAGTTGCTCGAGGAGAAATGGGGCGTTTCCGCCGCCGCCGCCGTGGCGGTGGCTGCCGCTCCCGGAGCCGGCGCCGCCGCGGCTCCCGTCGAGGAGCAGACCGAGTTCACGGTCGTCCTCGCCGCCACCGGCGACAAGAAGATCGAGGTCATCAAGGAAGTCCGCGCCATCACGGGCCTTGGCCTGAAGGAGGCGAAGGACCTCGTCGAGGGCGCTCCCAAGCCCGTGAAGGAAGCCGTCTCGAAGGAAGAGGCCGAGAAGATCCGCGCCACGCTCGAGAAGGTCGGCGCGAAGGTCGAGCTCAAGTAATTCCTGCGGCCGGCCGGCCGCACATAGTTCCGGGCTTCGCCTGGAACGTCCGAAAATCGACGGTCCCCGGCCCTTTGGCCTGGGGCCGTCGTGCCGTCCTCAAGGCCCAGGGTAGGACGGCGAGCGTAAAAGGGGCCCTGCGGGTCCCTGTTTTTGATGTCTGACGGTCGGGCAGAACCGTCGGGCGGCTGATCCGGCTCTCCCATCCAAGGGGGCGCCCGGTCAGCCGCACATAGGAGCGAGGTCCAGATGGCCCATACACTGATCGGCCGGAAGCGCATTCGCAAGTTCTTCGGAAAAATTCAGGAAGTCGCCGAGATGCCGAACCTCATCGAGGTCCAGAAGGCGTCGTACGATCAGTTCCTGATGGTCGAGGAGCCGAAGGGCGGCCGGCTGGAGGAAGGCTTGCAAGCCGTCTTCAAGTCGGTTTTTCCGATTTCCGATTTCTCGAACACGGCTCTCCTCGAGTTCGTGAAGTACACCTTCGAGGCTCCGAAGTACGATGTCGACGAGTGCCGTCAGCGCGGCATGACTTTCGCGGCGCCGCTCAAGGTGACGCTGCGTCTCATCGTGTTCGACGTGGACCCCGATACCGGCGCCCGCTCCGTCAAGGACATCAAGGAGCAGGACGTCTACATGGGCGACATGCCGCTCATGACCGACAACGGGACGTTCATCGTGAACGGCACCGAGCGCGTGATCGTCTCGCAGATGCATCGGTCGCCGGGCGTGTTCTTCGACCACGACAAGGGCAAGACGCATTCGTCGGGCAAGCTGCTCTTCGCGGCCCGCATCATTCCCTATCGCGGCTCCTGGCTCGACATCGAGTTCGACGCCAAGGACATCGTGTACGCGCGCATCGACCGGAAGCGGAAGCTGCCGGTCACCTCGCTGCTCTACGCGCTCGGCCTCGACGGCGAGGAGATCCTCAACACGTTCTACAACCGGATCGTCTACACCCGGGCGAAGGACGCGTGGCGCGTGCCCTTCGATGCCGAGCGCATGAAGGGGTTCAAGTCCGCGGTCGACCTCGTCGAGGCCGATTCCGGCGAAGTGGTGCTCGAGGCGGGCAAGAAGCTCACCGCCCGCACGGCGCGTCAACTCTCCGAGAAGGGCGTCAAGGCCCTGCGCGCCACGGACGAGGATCTCGTCGGCCAGTACATCGCCGAGGATCTCGTCAACAGGAACACGGGCGAGATCTACGCCGAGGCGGGCGACGAGATCACCGACAAGCTCCTCAAGGGCCTGGGCGAGGCCGGTCTCACCGAAATCCCGGTGCTCGACATCGACCATGTGAACGTCGGTCCCTACATCCGCAACACGCTCGCGGTCGACAAGGCGTCCTCCCGGGAGGACGCCCTCTTCGACATCTACCGCGTGATGCGGCCGGGCGAGCCGCCGACCCTCGAGACCGCGGAGGCGATGTTCCACTCGCTGTTCTTCGACCCGGAGCGCTACGACCTGTCGGCGGTCGGCCGCGTGAAGATGAACATGCGCCTCGATCTCGATGCCGAGGACACGGTCCGGACGCTGCGCCGCGAGGACATCATCGCGGTGGCGCGGGCGCTCGTCGACCTGCGCGACGGCAAGGGCGAGATCGACGACATCGACCATCTCGGCAACCGCCGCGTGCGTTCGGTCGGCGAGCTCATGGAGAACCAGTATCGGCTCGGCCTGCTGCGCATGGAGCGCGCCATCAAGGAGCGTATGTCGTCGGTCGATATCGACACCGTCATGCCGCAGGACCTCATCAACGCGAAGCCCGCGGCGGCGGCGGTGCGCGAGTTCTTCGGCTCGTCCCAGCTCTCGCAGTTCATGGACCAGACCAACCCGCTCTCGGAAGTCACCCACAAGCGCCGTCTCTCGGCGCTCGGCCCGGGCGGCCTGACGCGCGAGCGCGCCGGCTTCGAGGTGCGCGACGTGCACCCGACCCATTACGGCCGGATCTGCCCGATCGAGACGCCCGAAGGGCCGAACATCGGGTTGATCAACTCGCTCGCGACCTTCGCGCGCGTCAACAAGTACGGCTTCATCGAGACGCCGTTCCGACGCGTGCGCGACGGCAAGGTCTCGAAGGAGGTCGTCTATCTCTCCGCCATGGAGGAAGCGAAGTACAACGTCGCCCAGGCGAACGCCGTCATCGACAACGCCGGCAAGCTCACGGAAGACCTGGTGGTGTGCCGGCGGGCCGGCGACGTGATCGTCGTGGCCCCGGACCGCGTCGACCTCATGGACGTGTCGCCGAAGCAGCTCGTCTCGGTCGCGGCCGCGCTTATCCCGTTCCTCGAGAACGACGACGCGAACCGCGCCCTGATGGGCTCGAACATGCAGCGCCAGGCCGTGCCCCTCGTGCAGGCGGATGCCCCGTTCGTGGGGACCGGCATGGAGTCCGTCGTCGCCCGCGACTCGGGCGCCGCCATCGCGGCGCGCCGGACGGGCGTCATCGTCCAGGTGGACGCGACCCGTATCGTCGTGCGTGCCACGGAGGAGACCGATCCCACGAAGCCCGGCGTGGACATCTATCGCCTGCAGAAGTTCCAGCGCTCGAATCAGAACACCTGCATCACGCAGAAGCCGCTGGTCCGGGTCGGCGATACGGTTCGCAAGGGCGACATCATCGCCGATGGCCCCTCGACCGAGCTCGGCGAGCTGGCGCTCGGCCGGAACGTGCTCGTCGCGTTCATGCCCTGGAACGGCTACAACTTCGAGGACTCGATCCTGCTCTCCGAGCGGATCGTGAAGGACGACGTCTTCACCTCGATCCACATCGAGGAGTTCGAGGTGATGGCCCGCGACACCAAGCTCGGGCCCGAGGAGATCACGCGCGACATTCCGAACGTCTCCGAGGAGGCGCTGAAGAACCTCGACGAGGCCGGCATCGTCTACATTGGGGCCGAGGTCCACGCGGGCGACATCCTCGTCGGCAAGATCACGCCCAAGGGCGAGAGTCCGATGACCCCGGAGGAGAAGCTCCTGCGTGCCATCTTCGGCGAGAAGGCCTCCGACGTTCGCGACACCTCGCTGCGGGTGCCGCCCGGCGTGACCGGCACCGTGGTCGAGGTCCGCGTGTTCAACCGCCACGGCGTCGACAAGGACGAGCGCGCGCAGGCGATCGAGCGCGAGGAGATCGAACGTCTCGCGAAGGACCGCGACGACGAGCAGGCGATCCTCGACCGCAACACCTACGCGCGCCTGGCCGAGATCCTCGATCGCCAGAAGGCGGTGGCGGGTCCGAAGGGATTCAAGAAGGACACCAAGCTCACGTCCGATATCCTCAACGAGCATCCCCAGTCGCAATGGTGGCAGTTCGCGGTCGCAGACGACGCTCTCATGGCTGAAATCGAGGCCATGCAGAAGCAGTACGACGACTCGAAGAAGCGCCTCGAGCAGCGCTTCCTCGACAAGGTCGAGAAACTGCAGCGCGGCGACGAGCTCCCGCCCGGCGTCATGAAGATGGTCAAGGTCTTCGTGGCGGTGAAGCGCAAGATCCAGCCCGGCGACAAGATGGCCGGCCGCCACGGCAACAAGGGCGTGGTGTCGCGGATCGTGCCGATCGAGGACATGCCGTTCCTGGAGGACGGCACCCATGCCGACATCGTGCTCAACCCGCTCGGCGTCCCGAGCCGCATGAACGTCGGCCAGATCCTCGAGACGCATCTCGGCTGGGCGGCGGCAGGACTCGGCAAGCAGGTCGCGCAGGCGGTGGACACCTACCTGAAGACCGGCGAGGCCAAGACCCTGCGCAAGCGCCTCGGCGCGATCTACGGCAAGACGCCCGAGATCGACAAGGCTTCGGACGAGGAACTGGCGGAGCTCGGCCACAACCTGCGCCGCGGGGTGCCTTTCGCGACGCCGGTCTTCGACGGCGCCAAGGAGGCGGACATCGAGGCGATGCTCGAAATGGCCGGCCTCGACCGGTCGGGTCAGGTGACGCTCTACGACGGGCGGACCGGCGAGCCGTTCGACCGCAAGGTCACGGTCGGCTACATCTACATGCTGAAGCTCCACCATCTCGTGGACGACAAGATCCACGCCCGCTCGATCGGACCCTACTCCCTCGTGACCCAGCAGCCGCTGGGCGGCAAGGCGCAGTTCGGCGGGCAGCGCTTCGGCGAAATGGAGGTGTGGGCGCTCGAGGCCTACGGGGCGGCCTACACGCTCCAGGAGATGCTCACCGTCAAGTCGGACGACGTGGCGGGCCGCACCAAGGTCTACGAGGCCATCGTGCGCGGCGACGACACGTTCGAGTCGGGCATCCCGGAGAGCTTCAACGTGCTCGTGAAGGAAATGCGCTCGCTCGGCCTCAACGTGGAGCTCACCGCCACGAAGAGGGCCGCCAACGAACTGCCTCCGGCCGAGGCGGCCGAGTGATCGGGGCGGCATCGTCCTCAGGCCTGCGCCGCACGGCGCGGGCCGGAGGAATCCCATGCGAATTCGGCGCCGCGGCGCCCGTGCGGGATCGCGAGCCCGTTCAACCGGGCCGCGACCGCGCGATAGAGACATTCAGGAGACGGCGATGAATCAAGAGGTCATGAATCTCTTCAACCAGACGGCGCAGCCGCAGAGCTTCGATCAGATCAAGATCTCGATCGCGAGCCCGGAGAAGATTCTGTCCTGGTCGTACGGCGAGATCAAGAAGCCGGAGACCATCAACTACCGCACGTTCAAGCCCGAGCGTGACGGCTTGTTCTGCGCGCGCATCTTCGGTCCGATCAAGGATTACGAATGCTTGTGCGGCAAGTACAAGCGCATGAAGTACAAGGGCGTGATCTGCGAGAAGTGCGGCGTCGAGGTGACCCTCGCGCGCGTTCGGCGCGACCGCATGGGCCATATCGAGCTCGCCGCCCCCGTGGCGCACATCTGGTTCCTCAAGTCGCTGCCGAGCCGGATCGGTCTCCTGCTCGACATGACCCTGAAGGACCTGGAGCGGATCCTCTACTTCGAGTCCTACATCGTCGTCGACGCGGGCCTGACCCCGATGAAGGACCGGCAGCTCCTCTCGGAGGACGAGTATCTGCGCGCGCAGGACGAGTTCGGCGAGGATTCGTTCACCGCGATGATCGGCGCGGAGGCGATCCGCAAGCTCCTCCAGGACCTCGACCTCGAGAAGGTCGCCGTGGACATCCGCCAGGAGATCGCGACCACGACCTCCGAGCTGAAGCCCAAGAAGCTGATGAAGCGGCTCAAGATCATCGAGGCCTTCCTGCAGTCGGGCAACAAGCCGGAATGGATGGTCCTGACGGTCGTGCCGGTGATCCCGCCGGACCTGCGGCCGCTCGTGCCGCTCGACGGCGGCCGCTTCGCGACGTCCGACCTCAACGACCTCTACCGCCGGGTCATCAACCGCAACAACCGTTTGAAGCGGCTGATCGAGCTGCGCGCGCCGGACATCATCATCCGCAACGAGAAGCGCATGCTGCAGGAGGCCGTGGACGCGCTGTTCGACAACGGCCGCCGCGGTCGCGTCATCACGGGCGCCAACAAGCGTCCGCTGAAGTCGCTTGCCGACATGCTCAAGGGCAAGCAGGGCCGCTTCCGCCAGAACCTCCTCGGCAAGCGCGTCGACTATTCGGGCCGCTCCGTGATCGTGGTCGGTCCGGAGCTGAAGCTGCACCAGTGCGGCCTGCCGAAGAAGATGGCGCTCGAGCTCTTCAAGCCGTTCATCTACGCCAAGCTCGACGCGCGCGGGCTCTCCGCGACCGTCAAGCAGGCGAAGAAGCTCGTCGAGAAGGAGAAGCCGGAGGTCTGGGACATCCTGGACGAGGTCATTCGCGAGCATCCGGTGCTGCTCAACCGCGCGCCGACGCTCCACCGCCTCGGCATCCAGGCCTTCGAGCCCACCCTCATCGAGGGCAAGGCGATCCAGCTGCACCCGCTCGTCTGCGCCGCCTTCAACGCGGACTTCGACGGCGACCAGATGGCGGTCCACGTGCCGCTGTCGCTCGAGGCGCAGCTCGAGGCGCGCGTGCTCATGATGAGCACGAACAACATCCTGCATCCCGCGAACGGCCAGCCGATCATCGTGCCGTCGCAGGACATCGTGCTCGGCCTCTACTATCTGTCCATCGTGGCCGACGGGGAGCCGGGGCAGGGCAAGGCGTTCTCGGACATCGGCGAACTCGAGCACGCCCTGCACGAGCGGGTCATCACGCTCCACTCCAAGATCAAGTACCGCTGGTCGGGCGTCGGCGAGGACGGCAAGCCGGTGACGCGGATCTACGACACCACCGCGGGGCGCGTGATGCTGTCGCGGCTGCTGCCCAAGCACCCGCTGCTGCCGTTCGACGTCGTGAACAAGCTCATGACCAAGAAGGAAATCTCCGCCACCATCGACGCGGTGTACCGGCACTGCGGCCAGAAGGAGTCGGTGATCTTCTGCGACCGCATCATGTCGCTCGGATTCTATAACGCGTTCAAGGCCGGCATCTCGTTCGGCAAGGACGACATGGTGATCCCGGAAAACAAGTGGTCGATCGTCGAGGAGACCCGCGCGCTCGCCAAGGATTACGAGCAGCAGTACCAGGACGGCCTGATCACGCAGGGCGAAAAGTACAACAAGGTCGTCGACGCGTGGGCGAAGTGCTCCGACCGTCTCGCGGCCGAGATGATGAACCGCATCTCCTCGGTCAGGAAGGACGAGAGCGGCCGCGACAAGCCGGTGAACTCCATCTACATGATGTCGCATTCCGGCGCCCGCGGGTCGCCGGCGCAGATGAAGCAGCTCGCCGCGATGCGCGGCCTGATGGCCAAGCCCTCGGGCGAGATCATCGAGAGCCCGATCATCTCGAACTTCAAGGAAGGACTCGACGTGCTCGAGTACTTCAACTCGACGCACGGCGCCCGCAAGGGCCTCGCCGACACGGCGCTCAAGACGGCCAACTCGGGCTACCTCACCCGGCGTCTCGTCGACGTCGCGCAGGACGCGGTCATCCGCGAGCCGGACTGCGGCACCGAGCGGGGCATCCGCATGCGCGCCATCGTCGACGCCGGGCAGGTGGTCGCGTCCCTGGCCTCACGCATCCTGGGTCGTTCCACGGCCGACGATCTCGTGGATCTCGACGGGACGGTCATCGTCCCGCGCGGCACGATGATCGAGGAGCACCATATCGAGGCGATCACGGCCGCCGGCATCCAGGAGGTGAAGATCCGCTCGGTGCTCGTCTGCGAGTCGAAGAACGGCGTTTGCGCGACCTGCTACGGCCGGGATCTCGCGCGCGGCACGCCCGTCAACCAGGGCGAGGCCGTCGGCGTCATCGCGGCCCAGTCGATCGGCGAGCCCGGCACCCAGCTCACCATGCGGACCTTCCACATCGGGGGCGCGGCCCAGATCGCGGACCAGTCGTTCATCGAGACCAATTTCGAGGGCACGGTGCGCATGCGCAACCGCAACGTGGCGCGGAACTCCGATGGCGAGCTGATCGTCATGGGCCGCAACGTGGCGATCGTGATCACCGGGCCGGACGGTTCCGAGAGGGCGGTTCACCGGCTCCAGTACGGCGCCCGCCTGAAGGTCGACGAGGGAGACCACATCAAGAGCGGCCAGCGTATCGCCGAGTGGGATCCCTACAGCCGTCCCATCCTCACGGAAGTGGACGGAACGGTCGGCTACGAGGACCTGGTCGACGGGGCGTCGATGATCGAGACGATGGACGAGTCCACCGGCATCGCCAAGCGCGTGGTCATCGACTGGCGCGGTTCCGCCCGGACGGCGGACCTGCGTCCCGCGATGGTGGTCGAGGGCAAGGGAGGCAAGGTCGCCAAGCTCGCGCGGGGAGGCGACGCGCGCTACCTGCTGCCGGTCGACGCCATCGTCGCGGTCCATCCCGGCGCCAAGGTGAAGGCCGGCGACGTGCTGGCCCGCGTCTCGACCGAGAGCGCCAAGACCCGCGACATCACGGGCGGCCTGCCGCGCGTGGCGGAGCTGTTCGAGGCGCGCCGCCCGAAGGACGCAGCCATCATCGCGGAGAAGTCCGGCACGATCCAGTTCGGCCGGGACTACAAGAACAAGCGTCGCCTGACGCTCAATCCGCACGACGGCTCCGAGGCGGTGGAGTACCTGATCCCCAAGGGCAAGCACATCCACCTGCAGGACGGCGACGTGGTCGAGGTCGGCGATTTCATCGTCGACGGAAACCCGGCGCCGCACGACATCCTGGCCATCAAGGGCGTCGAGGAACTTGCGGCCTACCTCGTCAACGAGATCCAGGAGGTCTATCGCCTCCAGGGCGTGCTCATCAACGACAAGCACATCGAGGTGATCGTCCGGCAGATGCTCCAGAAGGTCGAGATCACGGACGGCGGCGACTCCGAGCTCCTGTCGGGAGAGCAGATCGACCGGCTGGAACTCGACGAGATCAACGAGAGGCTGGAGGGCGAGAACAAGAAGCCCGCGGTCGGCGTGCCGGTCCTGCTCGGCATCACGAAGGCGTCGCTCCAGACCCGCTCGTTCATTTCGGCGGCGTCGTTCCAGGAGACCACCCGCGTCCTCACCGAGGCGGCGGTCAACGGGAAGGTCGACACGCTCGAGGGGCTCAAGGAGAACGTGATCGTCGGCAGTCTCATCCCGGCCGGCACCGGGGCGGTGATCTCGCAGATCAAGTCCGTGGCCCAGCGCCGCGACGACCTGATCCTGCAGCAGAAGCGGTCCGAGTCGCAGGCTCAGGCTCAGGTCGGCGAACTGCCTCCCGCCGCGGAGTGAGACGGCATGCGGCTTCGCGGGGCTGACATGGCCGCTGCGATCCGCACGCGAAGCTAAGCATGGCCGGCCCCGTCGGGGCCGGCCGCAATTGCGATCGGGCGCTCCCCGACACCGGCGCCGCGGTGGGCCGGGCCCCGGCAAACCCGGTCCGCCGATCGACCGAGCTGCAGCTTGGCCGGGCCGCAAACCGTCCTGGTTTCCACGCTGGCGGGCAGTCTCGCGAGCGGACCGAAAGCGTGGCGATTCCGGACCCCGGCTCGGAGGCACTGCGACTGTTACAAAGGCCCGGAAGTCGCTTGACTTTCGGCGACTCGGCCGCTAGAACGCGCGAACTTTCCGGCTGGCCGTAGGTGATCGCCAGTCGAGGCTTCATAAGGCTTCGACCCGTGCCGCCTAAACGCTGCCGAACTCAACACTGACTACACATCGTCAGCTTTGAGGCACGAGCGCGGTGGGCTTACCGCCGTGGTCCTCTGCGATCGTAGCGCGCCACAGGCTCCGACGGGCCGATGGCGCGAATTCGTTTTGCGCAAGCTCATCGGAGCTCGCCGCAAGCGAGGCGTCGCAGCGTTCAATCGAGTGAGACAACGCCACCCCGGTGGCATTGAAGGCAGCGTTCAATCGAGTGAGACAACGCCACCCCGGTGGCATTGAAGAGGGCACAGGATGCCGACGATCAGTCAGCTGATCCGCAAGCCGCGGACAGCCCAAAAGAGCCGGAACAAGGTTCCCGCGCTGGAAGCCTGCCCACAGAAGCGTGGCGTGTGCACCCGCGTCTACACCACGACCCCGAAGAAGCCGAACTCGGCCCTTCGCAAGGTCGCCAAGGTTCGTCTGACGAACGGTTTCGAGGTCATCGGGTACATCCCGGGCGAGGGTCACAACCTTCAGGAGCACTCCGTGGTGATGATCCGCGGCGGGCGCGTGAAGGACCTGCCGGGCGTGCGCTACCACATCCTGCGCGGTGTCCTCGACACGCAGGGCGTCAAGAACCGCAAGCAGCGCCGTTCGAAGTACGGAGCGAAGCGGCCCAAGTAGGGACGCTTCGCGGAGGACCCCGAACGTCGCGCAGCGACAATCGGGATCTGGAGCAGAATTGAGCACCCGGTCATCGAGACCGGTATGACGAGAGACAAGGTCGGAGCCACTCATGTCCCGCCGCCATCGCGCCGAGAAGCGTGAGATCATCCCGGACCCGAAGTTCGGGGACGTGGTCGTCACCAAGTTCATGAACTCGATCATGTACGACGGTAAGAAGTCCGTGGCCGAGCAGATCGTCTACGGGGCGTTCGACATCATCGAGAACCGCACCAAGGGCGCTCCGCTCGAGGTGTTCAAGCAGGCCCTCGACAACGTCGCCCCGGCAATCGAGGTCCGGTCCCGCCGGGTCGGCGGCGCGACCTACCAGGTCCCGGTCGAGGTTCGCAACGAGCGCCGGCAGGCGCTGGCGATCCGGTGGATCATCCAGGCCGCCCGCGGCCGCAACGACAAGACGATGGTGGAGCGCCTGTCGGCCGAGCTGATGGACGCCGCCAACAATCGTGGGAACGCCGTCAAGAAGCGCGAGGACACGCACCGGATGGCCGAGGCCAACCGGGCGTTCTCGCACTACCGATGGTAACGGCTGGACCCCTTTAGGAGCACGGCGATGCCCCGCACGCACGCGATCGAGGACTACCGGAATTTCGGCATCATGGCCCACATCGATGCCGGCAAGACGACGACGACCGAGCGGATCCTCTACTACACCGGCAAGTCGCACAAGATCGGCGAGGTCCACGAGGGCGCCGCCACCATGGACTGGATGGAGCAGGAGCAGGAGCGTGGCATCACGATCACCTCGGCTGCGACGACCTGCTTCTGGCGCGACAAGCGGCTGAACATCATCGACACGCCCGGCCACGTGGACTTCACGATCGAGGTCGAGCGCTCCCTGCGTGTGCTCGACGGCGCGGTGTGCGTGCTCGACGGCAACCAGGGCGTCGAGCCGCAGACCGAGACCGTGTGGCGCCAGGCCGACAAGTACGACGTTCCGCGCATCGTCTTCGTCAACAAGATGGACAAGACGGGCGCCGACTTCTTCAAGTGCGTCAAGGACATCGTCGACCGCGTGGCGGGCAAGCCGGTCTGCCTGCAGCTGCCCGTCGGGGCCGAGAACAGCTTCCAAGGCGTGATCGACCTCATCGCCATGAAGGCGATCGTGTGGTCGGGCGAGGCGCTCGGCGCCAAGTTCGACGAGATCGAGATCCCGGCCGACCTGAGGGACCAGGCCGTCGAGTACCGCCAGAAGCTCGTCGAGGCGGCGGTCGAGCTCGACGACGATGCCATGACGGCCTACCTCGAGGGGCAGGAGCCCGACGAGGCGACGTTGCGCCGTCTCGTGCGCCTCGCCGTCCAGAAGCGCGCCTTCCATCCGGTGCTCTGCGGCTCGGCGTTCAAGAACAAGGGCGTGCAGCCCCTGCTCGACGCGGTCGTGGATTACCTGCCGTCCCCGGCCGATCGCGGGGCCATCGGGGGCATCGACTTCAAGACCGAGGAGGAGGTCGTCCGGCGTCCGACGGACGATGAGGCGTTCTCGATGCTCGCCTTCAAGATCATGGACGATCCCTTCGTGGGCACGATCACCTTCTGCCGCGTCTATTCGGGCAAGGTCTCGTCCGGCGACTCGCTGCTCAACTCGACCCGCGACAAGAAGGAGCGCGTCGGCCGCATGCTGCTCATGCATGCGAACAACCGCGAGGACATCAAGGAGGCCTATGCGGGCGACATCGTCGCCCTCGCGGGCCTCAAGGACACCCGCACCGGCGACACCCTGTGCGATCCGACGAAGCCCGTGATCCTCGAGAAGATGGAGTTCCCGGAGCCCGTCATCGAGATCGCCATCGAGCCGAAGTCGAAGGCCGATCAGGAGAAGCTCGGCGTCGCCCTCGCGAAGCTCGCCGCGGAGGATCCGTCGTTCCGCGTGTCGACCGACCAGGAGTCGGGCCAGACGATCCTGAAGGGCATGGGCGAGCTGCACCTCGACATCAAGGTCGACATCCTCAAGCGCACCTACAAGGTCGAGGCCAATGTGGGCGCGCCGCAGGTCGCGTTCCGCGAGAAGATCACCCGTCGCGCCGAGGTGGACTACACCCACAAGAAGCAGACGGGCGGCTCGGGCCAGTTCGCGCGCGTGAAGCTCGTTGTCGAGCCGAACGAACCGGGCGGCGGCTACGTGTTCGAGAGCCAGATCGTCGGCGGCGCGGTGCCGAAGGAGTTCATCCCGGGCGTCGAGAAGGGTCTCGAAAGCGTTCTCGGCGCGGGCGTGGTCGCCGGCTTCCCGGTGGTCGACCTCAAGGTCGCCCTGGTGGACGGCGCGTACCACGAGGTCGACTCCTCCGCTCTCGCCTTCGAGATCGCGTCGCGCGCGGCGCTGCGGGAGGCTCTGCAGAAGGGCCATTCGGTGCTGCTCGAGCCGATCATGAGGGTCGAGGTCGTGACTCCGGAGGACTACACCGGCTCCGTCATCGGCGATCTGAACTCGCGGCGCGGCCATATCCAGGGCCAGGACATGCGGGGCAACGCCAACGTGATCAACGCGATGGTGCCGCTGATGAACATGTTCGGCTACGTGAACAACCTGCGCTCCTTCTCCCAGGGCCGCGCGACGTTCACGATGCAGTTCGACCACTACGAGCAGGTTCCGCCGAACGTCGCTGCCGAGGTGCAGAAGAAGTTCGCCTGATCTGAAAACGCAACGAAAAAGGACGGAAGGACAGTTCCGATGGCGAAGGAAAAGTTTGCGCGGACGAAGCCGCACTGCAACATTGGGACGATTGGTCATGTGGACCATGGCAAGACGTCTCTGACGGCGGCGATCACGAAGGTTCTGGCGGAGACGGGCGGCGCGACGTTTACGGCCTACGACCAGATCGACAAGGCGCCGGAGGAGAAGGCGCGCGGGATCACGATCTCGACCGCGCACGTGGAGTACGAGACGCAGAACCGGCACTACGCGCACGTGGACTGCCCCGGGCATGCCGACTACGTGAAGAACATGATCACCGGGGCGGCGCAGATGGACGGGGCGATCCTGGTGGTGTCGGCGGCGGACGGTCCGATGCCGCAGACGCGCGAGCACATCCTTCTGGCGCGTCAGGTCGGTGTTCCGGCGCTGGTGGTGTACATGAACAAGGTCGACATGGTGGACGACCCCGAGCTTTTGGACCTGGTCGAGCTCGAGGTGCGGGAGCTGTTGTCGAAGTACGATTTTCCGGGCGACGACATCCCGATCGTGAAGGGGTCGGCGCTGTGCGCGCTGGAGGACCGGGAGCCGGCGATCGGGCGGGAGTCGGTTTTGGAGCTGATGCGGCAGGTCGACGCCTACATTCCGCAGCCCGAGCGTCCGATCGACCAGCCGTTCCTGATGCCGATCGAGGACGTGTTCTCGATCTCGGGGCGCGGCACGGTGGTGACCGGCCGCGTCGAGCGCGGGATCATCAAGGTCGGCGAGGAGGTCGAGATCGTCGGGCTTCGCCCGACCGTGAAGACGACGATCACCGGGGTCGAGATGTTCCGCAAGCTCCTCGATCAGGGGCAGGCGGGCGACAACGTGGGCTGCCTGCTGCGCGGCACCAAGCGCGAGGACGTGGAGCGCGGCCAGGTCCTGTGCAAGCCGGGGTCGATCAGGCCGCACACCAAGTTCAAGGCCGAGGCGTACATCCTCACCAAGGAGGAGGGCGGGCGGCACACGCCGTTCTTCACCAACTACCGGCCGCAGTTCTACTTCCGGACCACCGACGTCACCGGGGTGGTGACGCTGCCGGAGGGCACCGAGATGGTGATGCCGGGCGACAACGTCACCATGGAGGTGACGCTGATCGCGCCGATCGCCATGGAGGAGAAGCTGCGCTTCGCGATCCGCGAAGGCGGACGCACCGTCGGAGCCGGCGTCGTCGCCCAGGTGATGGATTGATTTGAACTCCCTTGGGGCGCGGTCCGGCTCGGCCGGCCGCGCCTTCTCTCTTGAACGGGGCAACCCATGAACGGTCAGAACATCCGCATTCGCCTCAAGGCGTTCGATCACCGGATCCTCGACGCTTCGACGCGCGAAATCGTGTCGACCGCGAAGCGGACCGGCGCGCAGGTCCGCGGGCCCATCCCGCTGCCGACCCGCATCGAGCGCTTTACGGTGCTGCGCTCGCCGCACATCGACAAGAAGTCGCGCGAGCAGTTCGAGATGCGCACCCACAAGCGCGTCCTCGACATCGTCGATCCCACGCCTCAGACGGTGGACGCGCTGATGAAGCTCGACCTCGCCGCGGGCGTGGACGTGGAGATCAAGCTCTAGGCCTTCGGGCTTCAAGCATTCGGTAGGACACGCCGAAGGGATACGCAGATGCGCTCAGGCGTCATTGCACAAAAGGTCGGGATGACACGCGTCTTCACGGACGCGGGGGAGCATGTCCCGGTGACGGTTTTGAAGGTCGACAGCTGCCAGGTCGTCGCCCATCGGACCAAGGACAAGAACGGCTACACGGCGCTGCAGCTCGGCGTCGGCAAGGCCAAGGTGAAGAACGTCTCGCGGGCCGAGCGCGGACGGTTCGCGGTCGCCAAGGTCGAGCCGAAGCGGAAGATCGCGGAGTTCCGCGTCTCCGAGGACGCCGTCATCCCGGTCGGCGCCGAGATCACCGCCGACCACTTCGTTGCGGGTCAGTTCGTGGACGTGACGGGCACCACGACCGGCAAGGGCTTCGCGGGCGGCATGAAGCGGTGGAACTTCGGCGGTCTGCGCGCCACGCACGGCGTGTCGATCTCGCACCGTTCGATCGGTTCGACCGGCGGTCGGCAGGACCCCGGCAAGACGTTCAAGAACAAGAAGATGCCGGGGCACCTCGGCGTCGAGCGCGTGACGACGCAGAACCTGCGCGTCGTGTCGACCGACGTCGAGCGCGGCCTGATCCTCGTCGAGGGCGCCGTCCCGGGAGTCGCGGGCGGCTGGATCTTCGTTCGCGACGCCGTGAAGCGGAAGCTCCCCAAGGATGCCCCGATGCCGGGCGCATTCCGGTCGGGCGCCGACGAGGCCGCGCCTGCTCGATCTCCGGCCGAGCAGACCCAAGGGGAGAATGCGTGATGAAGCTCGATGTCACGACGCTCGACGGCGGCGCTGCCGGCTCCGTGGAGCTCGACGAGGCCATTTTCGGCCTCGAGCCCCGCGCGGATCTGCTCGCCCGCTGCGTCCGCTGGCAGCTCGCGAAGCGCCGGGCCGGGACGCACGCCGTGAAGAACCGGTCGGACGTCGACCGGACGACGCGGAAGATCTACAAGCAGAAGGGCACCGGTTCGGCCCGCCACGGCGCGGCGAGCGCGCCGCAGTTCCGCGGCGGCGGCCGTGCCTTCGGCCCGCAGGTGCGCAGCCATGCGCACGACCTGCCCAAGAAGGTGCGCGCCCTCGCGCTGAAGCACGCCCTCTCGGCCAAGGCCAAGGACGCGTCGCTCATCGTCGTCGACGAGGTGACGCTCGCCCAGCCGAAGACCAAGGTTCTCGTCGAGCGCTTCGGTAAGCTCGGTCTCGCCAATGCCCTCATCGTCGGGGGATCGGAGATCGAGGTGAACTTCCAGCGCGCGGCACGCAACATCAAGAACGTCGACGTCCTGCCCGTGCAGGGCATCAACGTCTACGACATCCTGCGCCGCGAGAAGCTCGTTCTCACGAAGGCGGCCGTCGATGCGCTGGAGGCGCGTTTCAAATGAGCCTGGATCCGCGCCACTACGACGTGATCGTGAGCCCGGTCATCACCGAGAAGGCCACCAACCTGTCCGAGCAGAACAAGGTGGTCTTCAAGGTGCGGTCGAACGCGACGAAGCCGCAGATCAAGGAGGCGGTCGAGAAGCTGTTCGACGTCAAGGTGAAGAGCGTCAACACGCTCGTCACCAAGGGCAAGGTGAAGATGTTCCGCGGCACACGCGGCCAGAGATCGGACGTGAAGAAGGCGGTCGTGACCCTTCAAGAGGGCCAGACCATCGACGTCACGACCGGCCTCTGATCGGTTGAGAGAGTGATCCGATGGCTTTGAAAACGTTCAAACCGGTCACCCCCGGCCTGCGCCAGCTGGTGATCGTCGATCGCGGCGAGCTCTACAGGGGCAAGCCCGTGAAGGCGCTGACCGAGGGCAAGAGTTCGTCGGGCGGGCGCAACAATCTCGGCCGCGTGACCGTGCGGTTCCGCGGCGGCGGCCACAAGCGGACGCTGCGCAACGTTGACTTCAAGCGCCGCTCGCGCCTCGGCGACGCCGCGGCCGTGGAGCGGATCGAGTACGATCCGAACCGCACCGCCTTCATCGCGCTGATCCGCTACGAGGACGGCGCGTTGTCCTACATCCTGGCGCCGCAGCGCCTGGCGGTCGGCGACCGGGTCGTCGCCGGCGAGCAGGTCGACATCAAGCCCGGCAACGCGATGCCGGTCGGCAACATGCCGGTCGGCACGATCATCCACAACGTCGAGCTCAAGATCGGCCGCGGCGGCGCGCTCGCGCGGTCGGCGGGCACCTACGCGCAGATCGTCGGCCGCGACCAGGGCTACGTGACCGTGCGCCTGAACTCCGGCGAGCAGCGCCTGGTTCACGGTCACTGCTTCGCCACGGTCGGCGCCGTGTCGAACCCGGACCACATGAACATCTCGATCGGCAAGGCCGGTCGCAATCGCTGGCTCGGCAAGCGCCCGCACAACCGCGGCGTCGCCATGAACCCGATCGACCACCCGCACGGTGGTGGTGAGGGCCGCACCTCCGGGGGTCGCCATCCGGTGACGCCGTGGGGCATTCCGACCAAGGGCAAGAAAACCCGATCGAACAAGCGGACCGACCGTTTCATCGTGTCGAGCCGCCACGACCGGAAAAAGAAAGGCTAAGAGGGCGTCATGGCACGTTCGCTTTGGAAGGGTCCGTTCGTCGACGGCTACCTCCTCAAGAAGGCCGAGGCCGCCCGGGGTTCGGGCCGCAACGAGGTCATCAAGATCTGGAGCCGCCGCTCCACGATCCTGCCGCAGTTCGTGGGCCTCACCTTCGGGGTCTACAACGGTCAGAAGCACATTCCCGTCTACGTGAGCGAGGAAATGGTGGGCCACAAGTTCGGCGAGTTCTCGCCGACGCGCACCTTCCACGGCCACGCGGCGGACAGGAAGGCGAAGAGGAAGTAAGATGGGCAAGACCGCTACGCCCCGCGCTTTGCCCGACAACGAGGCGAAGGCCGTCGCGCGGATGATCCGCGTGAGCCCGCAGAAGCTGAACCTGGTGGCCCAGCTCATCCGCGGCAAGAAGGTCGCGACCGCGCTGGCCGACCTCGAGTTCTCGCGCAAGCGCGTCGCCCGCGACGTCCGCAAGTGCCTCGAGAGCGCGATCGCGAACGCCGAGAACAACCACGACCTCGACGTGGACGACCTCGTGGTCAGCCAGGCGTTCGTGGGCAAGGCGCTCGTCCTGAAGCGCTTCCACGCCCGCGCCCGCGGCCGCGGCGCCCGCATCGAAAAGCCGTTCTCGAACCTCACCATCGTGGTTCGGGAAGTCGCGGCTGAGCAGCCGGCTTAAAGGAGAACCAGATGGGTCAGAAAGTTAACCCGATCGGTCTTCGGCTCGGAATCAACCGGACCTGGGACTCGCGCTGGTTCGCCGGCAAGGGCGAGTACGCCAAGCTGATGCATGAGGACATGGCGATCCGCGATGCCCTGATGAAGCAGCTCAAGCAGGCCGCGGTGTCCAAGATCGTGATCGAGCGCCCGCACCGCAAATGCCGCGTCACCATCCACTCGGCGCGTCCGGGCGTGGTGATCGGCAAGAAGGGTGCGGACATCGAGAAGCTCCGCAAGCTCGTCGCCCGAATGACCAACGCCGACGTGACGATCAACATCGTCGAGGTGCGCAAGCCCGAGGTCGATGCGACGCTCGTCGCCGACTCGATCGCCCAGCAGCTCGAGCGCCGCGTCGCTTTTCGCCGCGCCATGAAGCGTGCCGTGCAGTCCGCGATGCGTCTCGGGGCCGAGGGCATCCGGATCAACTGCTCGGGCCGCCTCGGCGGCGCCGAGATCGCCCGCCTCGAGTGGTACCGCGAGGGTCGCGTGCCGCTGCACACGCTCCGCGCGGACGTGGATTATGGCACCGCGACGGCTTTCACCACCTACGGCACCTGCGGGATCAAGGTCTGGATCTTCAAGGGCGAGATCCTCGATCACGATCCGATGGCGCAGGACAAGCGCATGAACGACGAAGGAGGCCGCTCGGGTGGCCGCCGCGAGCAAGCGGCGTAACCCCGACGGGGCCAGGAGAGGTTTGCGATGTTGCAACCGAAGAAGACGAAGTTCCGCAAGCAGTTCAAGGGCCGGATTTCCGGCACCGCGAAGGGCGGGGCGGAGCTGAATTTCGGCCAGTTCGGCCTCAAGGCGCTGGAGCCGGAGCGCGTCAACGCCCGCCAGATCGAGGCCGCGCGCCGCGCCATCACCCGTGCGATGAAGCGCGCCGGGCGGGTGTGGATCCGCATCTTCCCGGACGTGCCGGTGTCGTCGAAGCCGACCGAGGTGCGCATGGGCAAGGGCAAGGGCGCCCCGGAGTTCTGGGCCGCCCGGGTGAAGCCCGGGCGCATCATGTTCGAGATCGACGGCGTGCCCGAGGACACCGCCCGCGAGGCCCTGCGCCTCGGCGCCGCGAAGCTGCCGATCAAGACGCGCTTCATCCAGCGCATCGCCGAATAGGAGGGGATCATGAAGTCCGCGAAGAGGCTTTCTGACCTCAAGACGATGACCACGGACCAGCTTCAGGACGAGCTGCTCAACCTCAAGAAGGAGCAGTTCAACCTGCGCTTCCAGCGCGCGACGGGTCAGCTCGAGAACACCGGTCGCGTGCGGGAGGTCCGCCGCGACATCGCCCGCGTGAAGACGCTGAGCCGCCAGAAGACGGCTCAGGCGAAGGCTTGAGGGAACCCGCGAGCCGCCGCGGAGCGGCTCATGCCAAAGGCAAGAGGGAAACCCGTGTGAAGACGCTGAGCCGCCGGAAGACGGCTCAGGCGAAGGCTTAGGGAAAAACAGATGCCAAAGCGCGTTTTGCAGGGCGTCGTTGTCAGCGACAAGCAGGACAAGACGGTCGTCGTGAAGGTGGAGCGCCGTTTCACGCACCCGGTCATGAAGAAGACCGTGCGTCGGACGAAGAACTACCACGCGCACGACGAGAACAATACGGCGAAGGTCGGCGATACGGTCTTCATCGAGGAGTCGAGGCCGATTTCGAAGCTCAAGCAATGGGTGCTCGTGGGCACCCCGGGTGCGGAAGGCGGCGAGGAGTCCGGTCTCGTCGACAAGGTGAAGTCGCTCGTCGGTATCTGAGCGGGCTCGGGTTGGGCTCGCGCCGGATCGCGGTGCGGGCGTCGGCCGGGCCGGGTTGATGGGGTCGCCGGCGTGGGCCGGCGACAGGGTCGTTCCCTCGCCGGTCTTCGACGGAAGGCCTTGAGTTTTAGGGGGTTGTGGTCTATAGCGCCCGCCATCCCCACGACTCACGGCCAGGGGCGTCGAGCGCCGCGGATTGCGATTGCCCCGAGGGCAGGTGGCCTCCCGACGGGCAGGTGGCCTCTTGGGGCGAGCCAACAAGGCAGGGGACGTGAGATCCCCATCAGGCGTAGTCCGGCCGGGCAATGGGGCCCGTCGGAAACCTGTCTGAAACAAAGGAAAGGATCAGAGCCATGATCCAGATGCAGACGAATTTGGACGTCGCCGACAATTCCGGCGCCCGTCGCGTGATGTGCATCAAGGTTCTCGGCGGATCGAAGCGCAAGTACGCGTCCGTCGGCGACATCATCGTGGTTTCCGTGAAGGAGGCGATTCCGCGCGGCCGCGTGAAGAAGGGCGACGTCATGAAGGCGGTCGTCGTTCGCACCGCCAAGGACATCCGCCGTCCCGACGGTTCCGTGATCCGGTTCGACCGGAACGCCGCGGTCCTGATCAACAACCAGAAGGAGCCGGTCGGCACGCGCATCTTCGGCCCCGTTCCCCGCGAGCTGCGCGCAAAGAACCACATGAAGATCATCTCGCTCGCACCGGAGGTGCTCTAATGGCCGCGACGATATCGGGGACGGTTTGTCTGCGCCTCGGCGCCGGAGCGAACGCGCGGGAGGGTCGCTGACATGGCTGCCAAGATCAAGAAGGGCGACAAGGTCGTCGTTCTCGCCGGCCGCGACAAGGGCAAGGCGGGTGAAGTCGTGCGGGTGATGCCCAAGGAAGAGCGCGCGATCGTCCGCGGCGTGAACCTCGTGCGCCGGCACCAGCGCCAGACGGCGCAGCAGGAGGGCGGCATCATCTCCAAGGAGGCGCCGATCCACCTGTCGAACCTCGCATGTGCCGACCCCAAGGACGGCAAGCCGACCCGGGTCGGCTTCAAGATTCTCGACGACGGCCGCAAGGTCCGTTTCGCCAAACGTTCGGGAGACCTGATCGATGGCTAAGAAGGCTCAAGCTCCGGCACCGGCTACCGCCGAGTCTTCCGCTCAGGCGGCGGCCCTCGCGGACGGCTACATGCCGCGCATGCGCAAGCACTACGACGACGTGGTGCGTCCGAAGCTGATCGAAGAGTTCGGCTACAAGAACGCCATGGAAGTGCCGAAGATCGACAAGATCGTGCTCAACATGGGCGTCGGCGAGTCCACGGGCGACTCCAAGAAGGCCACCGTGGCCGCGGCGGATCTCGCGCTCATCGCAGGCCAGAAGCCGGTCATCACCAAGGCGCGCAAGGCGATCTCGCAGTTCAAGGTGCGCGAGAACATGCCGATCGGCTGCAAGGTCACCCTGCGCAAGGCGCGGATGTACGAGTTCCTCGACCGGCTCGTCACGATCGCGCTGCCGCGCGTCCGCGACTTCCGCGGTCTGAACCCCAAGTCGTTCGACGGGCGCGGCAACTACGCGCTCGGGATCAAGGAGCACATCGTGTTCCCCGAGATCAACTACGACAAGGCGGAAGCGATGTGGGGCATGGACGTCGTCATCACCACAACGGCGAAGACCGACGACGAGGCCCGCGCGCTCCTGCGTCACTTCAACTTCCCGTTCCGGCAGTGAGGCCCTGAGCTTCAGACGCGGACACCGGAGAGAGACATCCATGGCAAAGAAAAGCTCGATCGAAAAGAACAAGAACCGTCGCGCCCTCGTGAAGAGGTTCGCGGCTCGCCGTCAGCGGATGTTGGCGATCGCCAACGACGAGTCGAAGACGATGGAGGAGCGCTTCGAGGCGCGACTCAAGCTCGCTGAAATTCCGCGCAACGCGAGTCCGACCCGGGTCCGCAATCGCTGCGAGGTCACGGGCCGTCCGCGGGCCTACTACCGCAAACTCGGCATGTCGCGCATCGCGCTTCGCGAACTCGGCTCGAAGGGCCTGGTTCCCGGGCTCGTGAAGTCGAGCTGGTAGGGGAGGCCCACATGGTCAACGATCCCGTCGGCGATATGCTCACCCGGATCCGCAACGCGCAGATGCGCCGCCGCGGAACCGTCACCACCCCCGGCTCGAAGCTGCGCGCGCGCGTCCTCGACGTCCTCAAGTCCGAGGGTTACATCCGCGATTACTCGCAGACCGAGTTCGGCAACGGCCGGACCGAGTTTTCGATCGAGCTCAAGTACTATGACGGCCAGCCGGTGATCCGCTCCATCGAGCGCGTCTCGAAGCCGGGCCGGCGCGTCTATGCGTCGGTCGGCACCATGCCGCGCGTCGCCGACGGCCTTGGCGTCACCATTCTCTCGACGCCTCAGGGCGTGATGGCCGACCACGAGGCTCGGGAGAAGAACGTGGGCGGCGAAGTGCTCTGCAAGGTCTTCTGAGACCGGCGGCCAGCCCAGAACCACGGGGAGATATGGATGTCTCGAGTAGGCAAGAAGCCCGTCGCGGTTCCGTCCGGCGTGACGGCCACCGTCGACGGCCAGATGGTCAAAATCAAGGGTGCGAAGGGCGAGTTGTCGTTCCTCGTCCCGGAAGAGGTGACGGTCGCCATGGCGGACGGCGCGGTCCAGGTGAACCCGCGCGACGAGTCGAAGACCGCCCGGGCCAAGTGGGGCATGTCCCGCGCCCAGGTCGCGAACCTCGTCGAAGGCGTCACCAAGGGGTTCGAGAAGCGCCTGGACATCAGCGGCGTCGGGTACAAGGCCGCGGTTGCCGGGAAGGTGCTCAAGCTCTCGCTTGGCTACAGCCACGACGTCGACTACGAGATCCCGGCCGGCATCACGATCACGACTCCGCGGCCGACGGAAGTGGTGGTCGCGGGCCTCGACAAGCAGAAGGTCGGACAGACCGCCGCCGAGATCCGCGAGTTCCGCCGTCCGGAGCCCTACAAGGGCAAGGGCGTGAAGTACGCAGGCGAGTTCATCTTCCGTAAGGAAGGCAAGAAGAAATAGGAAGCAAGGACCATGGCTGAGAAGAAGGGCGCCGAGGATCGCCGCAAGGCGCGCGTGCGCCGCGCGATCAAGAAGGCTGCGAACGGCCGTCCGCGTCTGTCGGTCTTCCGTTCGTCGAAGCAGATCTACGCTCAGATCATCGACGATGCCCGCGGCCACACGGTCGCGGCCGCCTCGACCCTCGAGAAGGATCTCAAGGACAAGCTCAAGACCGGCGCCGACGTGCAGGCCGCGAAGGAGATCGGGCGGCTGGTCGCCGAGCGCGCGGTTCAGGCCGGCGTGAAGCAGGTCGTTTTCGATCGCTCGGGATACCTCTATCACGGCCGCGTCAAGGCGCTGGCCGACGCCGCCCGCGAGGGCGGTCTCGAATTCTAGGCCCGACAGGGCAAGGCGGAAACGGAGTCGGCACCGGCATGGGGTCCGATCCGGAGCCGAAGGTTTCATTCCGCGCGAGCGGACAACGGGTCTGACGGCGGGTCGTCGAGAAACCCCTTAAGCGAGCGGGCCCGCCGCCCGCGCAAGTGAGATGGTGCAATGGCAAGAGAACCGAGAGATCGCTCCAGCGAGCGCAAGGAGGCCGACAGCGAGTTCGTGGACCGTCTGGTCCACATCAACCGCGTCGCCAAGGTCGTGAAGGGCGGCCGCCGCTTCGGTTTCGCGGCGCTCGTGGTGGTCGGCGATCAGAAGGGCCGCGTCGGCTTCGGGCACGGCAAGGCGCGCGAGGTCCCGGAAGCGATCCGCAAGGCGACCGACGCCGCCAAGCGCTCCATGATCCGCGTCGCGCTGCGCGAGGGCCGCACGCTGCACCACGACGTCCACGGCCGCCACGGCGCCGGCAAGGTCGTGCTCCGGGCCGCGCCGCAGGGCACCGGCATCATCGCGGGCGGTCCGATGCGCGCCGTGTTCGAGGCCGTCGGCATGCAGGACGTGGTGTCGAAGTCGATCGGATCGTCGAACCCGTACAACCTCGTCCGCGCGACCTTCGACGCGCTCAAGAACGAGGACAGCCCCCGCGCCGTCGCGGCCCGCCGCGGCCTCAAGGTCTCGACGCTGCAGTCCCGCCGCCGCGACAGCGGCGAGGGCGACGCGGCCGGCGCCGAAGCGTAAGGGAGGCTTCGACGATGGCTAAGACCAGAACCGCCGCTCCCGCCGGCAAGACCCTCACGGTCGAGCAGATCGGCTCGCCGATCCGCCGCGAGTCCAAGCAGCGCGCGACGCTGATCGGGCTCAAGCTCAACAAGCTTCATCGGACTTCGACCCTGGAAGACACGCCTGCGGTCCGCGGCATGATCGAAAAGGTCAAGCACCTCGTGCGCGTTGTCGACGGGCAGTGAGGAGGGCGCCATGAAACTCAACGAAATTCGCGACAATGAAGGTTCGACCCGGAACCGCATGCGCGTCGGGCGCGGCATCGGATCCGGCAAGGGCAAGACCGGCGGCCGCGGCGTCAAAGGCCAGAAGGCCCGCACCGGCGTGTCCATCAAGGGCTTCGAGGGAGGACAGATGCCGCTCCACCGGCGTCTGCCGAAGCGCGGCTTCAACAAGCCGAATCGGCGCGAGCTCAACGAGGTCAACCTCGGCCGCATCCAGGAGGCGGTCGCGGCGGGCCGTCTCGAGGAGGGCGCCGCCATCACGGTCGAGGCCCTCGTCGCTGCGGGCGTCGTCTCGAAGCCCCGCGACGGGGTGAAGATCCTCGGCCAGGGCGAACTCTCCGCCAAGCTGTCCTTCGAGGTCCACGGCGCGTCGAAATCGGCCGTGGAAGCGATCGAGAAGGCGGGCGGCTCGGTGACGATCGTGGGCGCCGTTGCGCAGGCGTGAGCACGCACCCACATCTGAAATGAACCAGGCGGCGGCCCGCGTTCGATCGCGTGGCCGCCGTTCGCGCTTGACGGGGCGCTGGAACGAGACATTCGGGGACGGACCATGGCCTCAGCAGCCGAGCAGCTTGCCGCCAATATCAACTTCGGCGCGATCGCCAAGGCCGAGGAGCTCAAGAAGCGGATCTGGTTCACGCTCGGCGCGCTGATCGTCTACCGCATCGGCACCTACATCCCGCTCCCCGGGATCGACCCGGAGGCGCTGCGCCAGAGCTTCCAGAACGCTTCCGGCGGCATGCTCGGGCTGTTCAACATGTTCTCCGGCGGCGCCGTGGAGCGCATGGCGATCTTCGCCCTGAACATCATGCCGTATATCTCGGCCTCCATCATCATCCAGCTGCTGACCTCGGTGCTGCCGACGCTCGAGGCCCTGAAGAAGGAGGGCGAGTCCGGCCGCAAGGTGCTGAACCAGTACACGCGCTATCTCACCGTGGTGCTCGCGGTGTTCCAATCGTGGGGGATCGCGGTGGGGCTGCAGGCGCAGGGGTCCATCGTCGAGCAGCCCGGGCTGTTCTTCGTGGTGTCCGCCGTGATCACGCTGACCGGCGGCACCATGTTCCTGATGTGGCTCGGCGAGCAGATCACGTCCCGCGGCATCGGCAACGGCTCGTCGCTGATCATCTTCGCGGGCATCGTGGCGAACCTGCCGTCGGCGCTCGCCGGCACGTTGGAGCTCGGCCGCCAGGGAGCGCTGTCGACGGGGCTGATCCTGCTGGTGCTCGTGATGGCGGTCGCGATCATCTACTTCGTGGTGTTCATGGAGAGGGCGCAGCGGCGGCTTTTGATCAACTACCCCAAGCGTCAGGTCGGCAACCGGATGTACGAGGGCCAGACGTCGTTTCTGCCGCTCAAGCTGAACACCTCGGGCGTCATCCCGCCGATCTTCGCGTCCTCGCTCCTGCTCCTGCCCACGACCATCGCGAGCTTCCAGGCGAACCAGGGCGGCACCGGCATCGTCGCGACCATCACGGCGTATCTGGCGCACGGCCGCCCGCTCTACATGTTTCTCTACGCGGCGCTGATCGCGTTCTTCGCCTTCTTCTATACCGCGATCGTATTCAACCCGCAGGAGACCGCCGACAATCTCAAGAAACATGGCGGCTTCATCCCCGGAATCCGGCCCGGCGAGCGGACCGCGGACTACATCGACCAGGTGCTGACCCGCATCACCGTGCTCGGGGCCGCCTATCTCGTGGTGATCTGCCTGATCCCTGAGTTCCTCGTGTCCTATGCGGCGCTGCCGTTCTATTTCGGTGGCACGTCCCTGCTGATCGTCGTATCTGTGACCATGGACACCGTGGCCCAGGTTCACGGGCACCTGCTGGCGCACCAGTACGAGGGACTGGTCAAGAAGGCCAAGCTCAAGGGCGCGCGCCGGCGGTAACGCATTCTCTTCCTTCCCGGGGGGCGAGGCGGTTCGACGGTTGTCAGGGGGGCTTCCTTCCCGGGGGGCGAGGCGGTTCGACGGTTGTCAGGGGGGCTTCTTCCCGGGGGGCGAGGCGGTTCGACGGTTGTCAGGGGGGCGTCGATGAGAATCATCCTGCTCGGGCCGCCGGGAGCCGGCAAAGGCACGCAGGCCGTCCGGCTCGTGGAGCGGTTGGGCATTCCCCAGCTCTCGACCGGCGACATGCTCCGGGCCGCCGTCGCAGCCGGCACGCCGATCGGACGGAAGGCCAAAACGCTCATGGATGCGGGGCAGCTCGTTCCCGACGAGATCGTGGTCGGAATCGTCGCCGACCGGATCGAGGAGGCCGATGCCCGAAAAGGCTTCATCCTCGACGGCTTCCCACGCACGGTGGCCCAGGCCGAGGCCTTCGACGCCATGCTCGCGCGCAAGGGTCTCGAACTCGACGCGGTGATCCAGTTCGAGGCCGACGAGCACGCCCTCGTGGACCGCATCGTGAAGCGGGCTCGCGACAGCGAAGCCCGGGGCGAGGCGGTTCGCAAGGACGACAACCCGGAGGTCTTCAAGACCCGGCTCGACGCCTACAAGGCGCAGACAGCGCCGCTATCCGCCTATTACGCCAAGAAGGGTACGCTGCGGACCGTCGACGGCATGCGCCCGATCGAAGAGGTCACCGAGGACCTGCGGCGTATCCTCGGCCGCTGAGACGAAGGGACCGGCTGCGGGGCCGCCGAGGGCACCCGGCATCGCTCCTCACCCTCTCCCCCCTTCCGAGGGGCTTGCCCTCTTCGAAGGCCCTTGTTCCGCCTGCGCATGGGGAGGGGCAGGGCGCACAGCCCATCTTGCCCGTTCTCCACGGTCGGCGAGACACCCCTCCCTGCAGGCGGGAGTCGCAGGCAGAACGCAAACCACCGAGCCGTCGCAACCGCACCGAGGGCCGTTTCTTCAAGCGGGGGGTTGGGGTTCGAGCGGGTCCCGTGTATCCCGTTAGAGCAACTTTCGGCGAAGTGGATCCGTTTCGCCGTCAAAGTTGCGGTACAAGAAAGAAGAGAGCCAATTCCACGTCAGTGAAAACGGCTCTCGAGCACCGACCCGTGTCAAGAGACCCATCCTTGTCCCCGGACACCATTTCCAGCTTCCAGGCCCTGGCCACGCCGCAAGAGGCGGTCGATCGCCTGATCCTTCTCCATGATGCCGCCGTCCAGGCGCAGCGCGATGCTCTCGAGCGGTTCTTCGCCACGGGCGTTGCGCCGACCGTCCAGGAACGATCGCGGTTCCGCTACCCCGAGCTGCGCATCACCTTCCGGGCCAGCGGGCCGCTCCCGCGCACGCAACGCGCCTACGCGAAGTTCCAGGGTCCCGGCGTTTACGCGACCACGGTGACGCAGCCGGCGGCGTTCCGGGGCTACCTCCTCGAGCAGCTCAATCATCTGGTGCGCGATTATGGCGCCACCCTCGAAGCGGGCGTGAGCCTGCAGGAGATTCCCTATCCTTACGTGTTCGAGCGCGGCGACGAGCTCGGACGCGGCGCCACGACGGCGGCCGAACTCGCGTTGCACTTCCCGACGCCGCTCCTGGCCGCCGTCGGCGACGAGATCGCCGATGGAACCTGGATCACCACCGGCAGCGAACCGCGGCCTCTGTCGCTCTTCGATGCGGCGCGGGTCGACTACTCGCTTCGTCGCCTCGTGCACTACACGGGGACCGAGTGGCGCTCGATCCAGCCGTGGATTCTGCTCACGAACTACCACCGCTACGTCGATCAGTTCATCCGCTGGGCGGTGGGAGAACTCGCGAACCCGGACGGCCCGTTCGAGCGGCTCGTGATGCCGGGCGGCATCACGGTCGGGCGCGGCCTCGACGAAGCCGCGGTCGCGACGCAGATCGCGGCCTCGCCCTGGCACCGATTCCAGATGCCGGGCTATCACCTGGTGCGCAAGGGCGGCCACGGCGTCACGCTCGTCAATATCGGCGTCGGCCCTTCCAATGCGAAGAACATCACCGATCACCTGGCTGTCCTGCGCCCCCATTGCTGGCTGATGGTCGGCCATTGCGGCGGTCTGAGGCAGTCGCAGACCATCGGGGACTACGTGCTCGCCCACGGCTATCTTCGCCGCGACCGGATCCTCGACGCCCTCGTGCCGCCCGAGATTCCGGTTCCCGCCCTCGCCGAGGTGCAGCTCGCGCTTCAGGCCGCCGCGCGGCGGGTCACGGGAGAGGAGGGCGACGAGCTCAAGAAGCGGCTGCGCACCGGCACGGTCGTGACCTACGACGACCGCAATTGGGAGCTCCGGTGGAGCCAGGAGCGTCGGCAGATCAATCTCTCCCGAGCGATCGCGGTCGACATGGAGAGCGGGACGGTCGCGGCCCAGGGCTATCGGTTGCGGGTGCCCTACGGCACCTTGCTGTGCGTCTCCGACAAGCCGCTCCACGGCGAGATCAAGCTGCCGGGCGCCGCCAACGCCTTCTACGAGCGGGCGGTCGGCGAGCACCTGATGATCGGCCTCGCGGCCCTCGACGCTCTGCGGGAGCAGCGCGCCGGCCTGCACTCCCGCAAGCTCCGCTCCTTCGACGAGCCGCCGTTCCGCTGAACGTTCCGCCTCGAGTGACGTGGTGACGCGCACCCGTCGGGGTCGCGCGCCTGCGGAGCGTTGCGTCGTTGCGCAGCACCGGTCCGAGGCGGCGCACCCTCGCCAGCCGTCGTCGGGCGCGATTGGCCGACAAACCCGCTTGCCGGGGCTGGAGATTGCATATAAAGATATCTTTATATGTGAAAGCGCACGATGCCATGACGACCCATCGCTCTCCTACGCTCGACGAGACGCTCGGCGTCCTGCGGGCCGCCGCCGAAGAGACACGGCTGCGGATCCTGGCGCTTCTCGCGCAGGGCGAACTGTCCGTCTCCGATCTCACCGACATCCTGGGTCAGTCCCAGCCGCGCATCTCGCGCCACCTCAAGCTCCTCGTCGATGCCGAATTGGTCGAGCGCCACCGGGAAGGGGCCTGGGCGTTCTTCCGCCTCGCGGACCGGAGCACCGCCGCTCAGGTCCTGCGGCCGATGCTCATGGCCCTCGACCGGAGCGATCCCCGCGTTCTCGACGATCAGGCGCGGCTCGGCGCGGTTCGTGCCCAGAGGGCCCAGGCGGCGCAGTCCTTCTTTTCGCGCCTCGCGCCGGACTGGGACCGCATCCGGTCGCTGCACGCGCCCGACGCCGCCGTCGAGGCGGCGGTTCTCGACGTGGTGGGACCCGAGCGGATATCGAACCTCGTCGACCTCGGCACCGGAACGGGGCGCATGCTGCAGCTCCTCGCCCCGCTGGCCGGGCGGGCCGTGGGGCTCGACGCCAGCCATGCCATGCTGTCCGTCGCGAGGGCCAATCTCGAGAAGGCCGGCCTGACCCGCATCGAGCTGCGGCAGGGCGACATCTACGCGCCGCCGTTCGCGCGCAACACCTTCGATCTCGTCATCATCCATCAGGTGCTGCACTACCTCGACGATCCGGCGCGCGCGATCCGCGAGGCCGGGCGGCTCGTCGCGCCGGGCGGCCGGATCCTGGTGGTCGACTTCGCGCCCCACAGGCTCGAATTCCTGCGCGAGACCCAGGCTCACCGCCGGCTCGGCTTCGCGAGCGACCAAGTCGCCGGCTGGCTCGAGGAGGCGGGCGCGGACTGCACCGTCACGCGCGAGCTCGCTCCGCCGAAACCCGGTCACGAGCAGCTCACCGTGTCCCTGTGGCTCGGCCAGGACCGCCGGGTCGTCACCGATTGGCCGCTCGACCAATCCAACCGCGAGGTCGCCTGATGGTCACCGCATTGCGCCCCAGCCGCCAGGGTCCCCGTCCCATCAAGGTGTCCTTCGAGTTCTTCCCCCCGAAGACCTCGGACATGGAAGCGACCCTCTGGTCGTCGATCGAGCGCTTGGCGCCGCTGAACCCGAGCTTCGTCTCGGTCACCTACGGGGCCGGAGGCTCGACCCGGGAGCGCACCCACGCCACGGTGGCACGGCTCGTGCGCGAGACTCGTCTCAAACCCGCCGCCCATCTCACCTGCGTCGCCGCCACGAGGGAAGACGTGGACGAGGTGGTCCGTTCCTATTGGGACGCCGGGGTGCGCCACGTCGTGGCCTTGCGCGGCGATCCCGTCGGCGGCCTCGGCACGCGCTACGAGCCGCATGCGGGCGGCTACGCGCGGACCTGCGATCTCGTCGCGGGGATCAAGCGCGCGGGCGATTTCGAGGTCTCCGTCTCGGCCTATCCCGAGAAGCACCCGGAGGCGGCATCGCTCGAGGCCGACATCGACGTCCTGAAGGCCAAGGTCGATTGCGGTGCGGACCGCGCCATCACGCAGTTCTTTTTCGATAACGACCTGTACTCCCGCTATGTCGATCACGTGCGCGCGCGAGGCATCGGCATTCCGATCGTGCCGGGCATCCTGCCCGTGCAGAACCTCAAGCAGGCGTCGAACTTCGCCGCCAAGGCCGGGGCCACGATGCCGGAGTGGCTCGCGGCGCGGTTCGAAGGTCTCGACGACGACATCGATACGCGCAAGCTCATCGCGGCTGCCGTCGCGGCCGAGCAGGTGCTCGACCTGGTCGACCGCGGGGTGAGCGAATTCCACTTCTACACCATGAACCGCGCCGACCTCGTTTACGCGATCTGCCATCTTCTCGGCTTGCGCGGGCAGGCGCCGGCGGCGCGCGCGGCCGCTTGAAGACATGACCGCCATGCCCGGACCCAAGGCCCGGGCATCCACGACTCCACCGCGCCGCAAGGCGCGGGTGGCCAAAAACACCGGCCATGCGAAAGAGTGACGATGTCCGAACCTCACATTGCTCCCGCCGACGGCGCCGACGTGCTGACGGCCCTGCGCGAAACCGCCGCGAAACGGATCCTCGTTCTCGACGGCGCCATGGGGACGGAGATTCAGGCTCTGCGGCTGACCGAGGAGGACTTCCGCGGCGAGCGCTTCCGCGACTTCGATCGCGACCTCAGGGGCAACAACGACCTCTTGATCCTGACGCAGCCCGAGGCGGTGCGGGACATCCATCTGAGCTACTTCCGCGCCGGCGCCGACATCGTCGAGACCAACACGTTTTCGGGGACACGGATCGCGCAGGCCGATTACGGGCTCGAGGCGATCGTCTACGAGCTCAATCGCGACGGCGCTCGCCTCGCGCGAGAGGCCGCGATCCTGGCGGAACGGGAGGATGGCCGCCGCCGCTTCGTGGCCGGCGCGGTCGGCCCCACGAACCGCACGCTGTCGCTTTCGCCCGACGTCAACAACCCGGGCTACCGGGCCGTCACGTTCGACGAGGTGCGCGAGGCCTATGTCGAGCAGGTGCGGGGGCTCGTCGACGGCGGGGCGGAAATCGTCCTCATCGAGACGATCTTCGACACCCTCAACGCCAAGGCGGCGGTCGTCGCAACGCACCAGGTCTTCGCCGAGCGGGGCGTGAAGCTTCCGATCATGATCTCGGGCACGATCACGGACCTGTCGGGGCGCACGCTCTCGGGCCAGACGCCGACCGCCTTCTGGCACTCGCTGCGCCATGCCGAGCCGTTCTCGTTCGGCCTCAACTGCGCCCTTGGGGCGCGGGAGATGCGCGCCCACATCCAGGAGGTCGCCAAGGTCGCCGACACGCTGGTCTGCGCCTATCCAAACGCCGGGCTGCCGAACGAATTCGGGCTCTACGACGAGCGCCCGGAAGCCACCGCCGGCATGCTCGCGGAGTTCGCGGAAGCGGGCTTCGTCAATGCGGTCGGGGGCTGCTGCGGGACGACTCCGGCTCACATCCGGGCGATCGCGGACGCGATCGCGGGAAAGGCGCCGCGCCAGGTCCCGGAGGTCCAGCCGTTCATGCGTCTGTCGGGGCTCGAGCCCTTCGTGCTCACGCCCGACATCCCGTTCGTGAACATCGGCGAGCGCACGAACGTCACGGGCTCCGCGAAGTTCCGCAAGCTCATCACCAACGGGGACTTTGCCGCGGCCCTCGAGGTCGCCCGCGACCAGGTCGCGAACGGCGCGCAGATCATCGACGTCAACATGGACGAGGGCCTGCTCGATTCAGAGAAGGCGATGGTCGAATTCCTCCATCTCGTCGCCGGGGAGCCGGACATCGCGCGCGTGCCCGTGATGGTCGATTCCTCCAAGTTCCACGTCATCGAGGCCGGCCTGAAGTGCATTCAGGGCAAGGCCGTCGTGAACTCCATTTCCATGAAGGAAGGGGAGGAGAAGTTCATCGCCGAGGCGAAGATCTGCCGGGCCTACGGGGCCGCGGTGGTGGTGATGGCCTTCGACGAACGCGGGCAGGCCGACACCTTGGAGCGGAAGGTCGAGATCTGCAGCCGGGCCTACAGGATCCTGACCGACGAGGTCGGCTTCCCGCCCGAGGACATCGTCTTCGATCCGAACATCTTCGCGGTCGCGACCGGCATCGAGGAGCACGACGGCTACGGCGTCGCCTTCGTGGAAGCCGCACGCCGCATCCGCGCGACGCTCCCCCACGTCCACATCTCGGGCGGCGTCTCGAACCTGTCCTTCGCGTTCCGCGGCAACGAGCCGGTCCGCGAGGCCATGCACTCGGTGTTCCTGTACCACGCCATCAAGGCCGGCATGGACATGGGCATCGTGAACGCGGGCCAGCTCGCCGTGTACGAGGCCATCGACCCGGACCTGAGGGCGCTGTGCGAGGACGTCGTCCTCAACCGTCGGACGGATGCCACCGAACGCCTGCTCGACGCGGCGCCCCGCTTCAAGGGCGACGGTTCGGGCGCCGTGAAGGCCGCCGATCTCGAGTGGCGCTCCTGGCCGGTCGCGAAACGTCTCGAGCACGCCCTCGTCAACGGGATCACGGAGTTCATCCACGTCGACACCGAGGAGGCGCGCCAAGCGGCCGAGCGCCCGCTCCATGTCATCGAAGGCCCCCTCATGGCGGGCATGAACGTGGTCGGCGACCTGTTCGGCGCCGGCAAGATGTTCCTGCCCCAGGTCGTGAAATCGGCGCGCGTCATGAAGCAGGCGGTTGCCTATCTGATGCCGTTCATGGAGGCCGAGAAGGCCGCCACCGGCCTGTGCGAGCGTTCCGCCGCGGGCAAGGTCCTGATGGCGACCGTCAAGGGCGACGTGCACGACATCGGCAAGAACATCGTCGGGGTCGTGCTCGCGTGCAACAACTACGAGGTCATCGATCTCGGCGTGATGGTGCCGGCGCAGAAGATCCTCGAGACGGCCCGCCGCGAAGGGGTCGACATCATCGGCCTGTCGGGCCTCATCACGCCTTCCCTCGACGAGATGGTGCACGTCGCCTCCGAAATGGAGCGCGAGGGATTCGCGATCCCGCTCCTCATCGGCGGCGCCACCACGAGCCGGGTCCACACCGCGGTGAAGATCCACCCGAACTACAAGCAGGGGCAGGCCGTCTATGTCACGGACGCCAGCCGCGCCGTCGGCGTCGTGTCGTCGCTGATGTCGAGCGACGCCAAGGTCGGCTACGTGGAGACGCTGCGGGCCGAGTACCGCAGGGTCGCGGAGGCTCATGCCCGCTCCGAGGCCGACAAGCAGCGCCTGCCGCTCGAAAAGGCGCGCGCGAACAGGATGCGGATCGACTGGGGCGCCTACGAGCCGCCGAAGCCAGCCTTCACGGGCACGCGGGTGTTCCGCGCCTGCGACGTGGCGGAGCTCGTGCCTTACATCGACTGGACGCCGTTCTTCCAGACGTGGGAGCTGAAGGGCCGCTTCCCGGCGATCCTGCAGGACGCCGAGCAGGGCGAGGCCGCGCGCCAGCTCTACGAGGACGCGCAGGAGATGCTGCGGCGAATCGTCGAGGAGCGCTGGTTCAACCCCAAGGCGGTCATCGGCTTCTGGCCCGCGAACGCGGTCGGCGACGACATCCGGCTCTTCACGGGCGAGAGCCGGGTTGCCGAGCGCGCGACGTTCCACGGGCTGCGCCAGCAGCTCTCGAAGCGCGACGGGCGGCCGAACCTCTGCCTGTCGGACTTCGTCGCGCCGGTCGAGAGCGGCCGGCCCGACTACGTCGGCGGCTTCGTGGTGACGGCCGGAATCGAGGAGGTTCGCATCGCCGAGCGGTTCGAGCGGGCGAACGACGACTACAGCTCCATCCTCGTCAAGGCTCTTGCGGACCGCATCGCCGAGGCCCTCGCGGAGCGTATGCACCAGCGGGTGCGCAAGGAGTTCTGGGGCTATGCCGCCGACGAGACCCTCACGGAGGAGGATCTGATCCGCGAGGACTACCGCGGCATCCGGCCGGCGCCGGGCTATCCGGCCCAGCCCGACCACACCGAGAAGAGCACGCTGTTCGAGCTCCTCGACGCCGAGCGTCGCATCGGCGTGTCGCTCACCGAGTCGTTCGCGATGTGGCCGGGCTCCTCGGTGTCGGGGCTCTATCTCGCGCATCCCGACGCGCACTATTTCGGCGTCGCGAAGGTCGAACGGGATCAGGTCGAGGATTATGCGGCGCGCAAGGGCATGAGCGTCGTCGAGGTCGAGCGCTGGCTCTCGCCGGTCCTCAATTACGAACCCGCGGCCTACAACGTGATGGCGGCCGAGTAGGAGCGCGCGTCACTCCCGCCGCAGGGCCTCGATCGGGTCGAGACGTGCGGCGCGTCGGGCCGGGTAGAAGCCGAAGAAGATCCCGACGAGGCCGGAGAACAGCACCGCCACCGCGACCGTGTTGCCGGACACCAGCGAAGGCCACCCGGCGAAATGCGCGACCGCGTACGCCGCCGCGACGCCGAGTCCGATCCCGATGGCTCCCCCGATGGTGGCGAGCGTCGTCGCCTCGATCAGGAATTGGCCGAGGATATCGCGCGGCCGGGCGCCGACCGCGAGACGCAGCCCGATTTCCCGGGTGCGCTCGGTGACCGACACCAGCATGATGTTCATGATCCCGATGCCGCCGACGAGCAGCGACACGGCGGCGACGGCGGCGAGCAGAAGCGAAAGCGTGTTCGCGCTCGCCGATGCGGTGTTCGCGATCTCGGTCAGGTTGCGGATCGAGAAGTCGTCCTCCAGGTCGTCCTGCACCCGGTGGCGCTGGCGCAGCAGGGCGCCGATCTTCTCGATGCCGGGCGCGATGTCGTCCTCGTTCGCGAACTTCACGTAGATCGAGGCGACCGAGCGGTCCTTGGCATAGTTGCGGCCGATGACCCGCCGCCGCCCCGCGTCGAGCGGCACGAAGATGGCGTCGTCCTGATCCTGGCCGAAGGCGGACTGGCCCTTGGTGGCCATGATCCCGATCACGCGGAACGGCACGTTGCGCACGCGCACGGTCTGCTCGAGCGGATCCTCGGTGCCGAAGAGGTTGCGCGCTACCGTGCGGCCGAGAAGCACCACGATGTCGCCGCGCCGCACCTCCTCGGGATCGAAGCCGCGACCGTCCTCGACGTCCCACTCGCGGGCGTCGAACCAGTCGCGATCGACCGCGAAGACGGTGGTGCTCCAGTTGTTCGCCCCGGCCACGACCTGGGCGCCGCCGCGGATCATCGGCGCCGCTGCGGCGACACCCTCGATCTCCTCCCGAATCGCCTGCGCGTCCTCGTCGGTCAGGCTCGAGGCCGCGCCCGCCCCGAGGCGCACGCCGCCCTGGGTGACGTTGCCGGGCGTCACGAGGGCGAGGTTGGCGCCGAGCGAGCGGATCTGCCGGTCGACGAGGTTGCGGGCGCCCGATCCGATCGCCACCATGGCGATCACGGCCGCGACGCCGATCACGATGCCGAGCATCGTGAGAAGGCTGCGCAGCGTGTTGGCGGCGATCGCCGACAGGGCCGACCGGATCGCTTCGGTGAGCCTCATGCCGCCTCCTCGCGCAGCCGCCCGAGCGCGTCCCGCGCATCGACGGCCGCCTGGCGCAGGTCTTCGACCACCCGCCCGTCCTTGAAACGCACCAGCCGGCGGGCGTGGCGGCTGACGTCCGCGTCGTGGGTCACGAGGACGATCGTGACGCCCTCGCGGTTGAGCTCCTGGAACAGCGCGAGGATTTCCACGGCGGTGCGGCTGTCGAGGGCCCCGGTGGGCTCGTCGGCGAGCAGCAGGCTCGGTCCGTTCACCATCGCGCGGGCGATGGCGACGCGCTGCTGCTGACCGCCCGAGAGCTGCATCGGGCGGTGGTGGGCGCGGTCCGCGAGGCCGACGCGGGCGAGGGCCTGCCGGGCGCGGTCGCGCCGCGCCCGGCGCCCGAGGCCGGCATAGATCATCGGCAGCTCGACGTTTCCCAGCGCGTCCATCCGGGGAAGCAGGTTGAACTGCTGGAAGACGAAGCCGATCTCGCGGTTGCGCAGCGACGCGAGCCGGTCCGCGTCGAGGCCCTCGACGGCGGCGCCCCGGAGGCGATAGTGGCCGGAGGTCGGCCGGTCGAGGCAGCCCACGAGGTTCATGAACGTGGATTTTCCGGAACCGGATGGGCCCATGACGGCAACGAAATCGCCCGGCTCGATCGATAGCGAGACGCCGTCGAGCGCCACGACCCGGCCGGAGTCGAGCTCGTAGATGCGGCTGAGGTCCTGGGTTTCGACGAGAGCCAAGCAGCGCTCCTCAGAACAGGCGCGGCCCGCGGGAGCGCTGGGTCGGCGAGGGCGTGCCGGGTTCGACCGGCTGTCCCGTCGTGCGCGGGCCGCCGCCGACGATCACGGCCGACCCGTCCTGGACGTCGCCGGCAATCGCTTCGGTATAGCTGCCGTCCGTGACCCCGAGCCTCAGAGCCACGGGCTGAGGTTGGCCGTCGCGGTCGAGCACATAGACCCGGCCGGGCGCACTGGCGTCCGCGTGCGCGTCCTCGCCCCGATCCGCCCCGGCACCGAGGGTCTCGAGCTTCGCGCGACGCTCGGGATCGAGGGCGGCGGCGATCCGACGCCGCAGGTCCTGCCGGATCTCGCGCGCAGCGCCGCGGCGATCCTCGTCCGAGAGGCCGGGCTCCCGACGCGGGAAGGAGGTGCGCGCCTCGCCCAGGATGCGGTCGATCTCGGCCATTTGCTGCGGCGTCGGCTGCACCTGTGCGATGATGCGCTCGCGCAGGTTCCTGCGGGCCCGCAGCGGCTCCGGGACGGCGCTCGCCGCGTTCGCGCCGCTCGTCGGCTGCGCCGGGGGACGGAAGCGAAGCGCGGCGTTCGGCACCCTCAGGACGTCGCGCCGCTCGTCCGTCACGATCTGGAGATTGGCGGTCATCCCGGGCAGCAGGGCCTGATCGGAGTTCTCGACCCCGATCACCGCCGTATAGGTGACCACGTTCTGGACCGTCTGGGCGCCGAGGCGAACCGCCCGGACGGTGCCGTTGAAGCTCCGGTTCGCATAGGCGCTCACCGTGAAGCTCACGCTCTGGCCTGCCTTGACGCGGCCGATATCGGCCTCGTCGATGTTGGCGTAAATGTCGATGTCGCGCAGGTCCTGGGCCACCGTGAACAGCGTCGGCGCCGACAGCGACGCCGCGACGGTCTGGCCGAGTTCGACGTCGCGCTTCACGACGACGCCGTCGACGGGCGAGCGGATGACCGTGCGGGCGAGATCGATCTCCACGTCCCTGACCTTTGCCTGACGCTGGAGAACGAGCGCCTCGGCCGACTTCATCTGAGCCTCGGCGAGGGTGATGTCCGCGTTGAGGCCCACGATTTCCGCCTGGATCGAGGCGATCTGAGCCTCCGCGGAGGCAAGCTCCGCGGTCTGGATCTCGGCCTGCGTCCGGGCCTGATCGAGAGCGCTCTGCGTGCCGACGGCGCGCTCGTTCAGTTCGGTCTGGCGCGACAGGTTCCGCTTGGCCTCGGCGAGTTGCGTCCGGGCGCGGTCACGCTGCGCCTCCTGGTCGCGCACCGTGGCTTCCGCGCGCACCAGAAGCGCGCGCGATTTCTCGATCTGGGCCCGGCGCATGCTGACGTCCGCGTTGGCCTGCGCGAGGTCCGCGCGGGCGGCATCGCGGCGCGTCTCGATCTGGTCGGTATAGAGCCGCGCCAACACCTGGCCGGCGCGCACCGGACTGTTGTAGTCGGCCATGATCTCGACCACCTGCCCGGACAGCTGCGAGCCGACGAGCACCATGGTGACCGGGTTCAGGGTGCCGGTGGCACGCACCGTCGCCGTGACGGTGCCGCGGTCGACGTTGGCCAAACGGTAGGCCACGGCCGCGGAGCCGTGGCCGGCCGGCTGCCAAAGGTAGAACCCGGCCGCGCCCGCGACCGCGAGCACGAGGAAAGTCCAAAGCCAAACGCGCCGCACGCGATTCCATCCTCAAGACGCCGGAGTCCGGGACAGCGCGAATCGCGCGCCCGCAGGAGACCAGCCGTTCCTGTTTTAAGTCATTGTGACGGAATTTCGGGAGCGGGACGAGTTAACTCTTTGTCACGCGGCGGTGCGGCGGTCGGGCGAAGCGCCCGAGGATTCAAGCGCCCGGCGCTCCCGGTCGACCCGCGATGAGGTCGCGCAGCGTCGTGATCGTCGATGCGTCCGCGATGCCGTCGACCCGTTCGGGTCGGAAGTGGCGCTGGAACGCCGCCACGACCTTTTCGGTGTCCTCGTCGAAGGTCCCGGTGATCGCGAGACCGTAGCCGTACATGGCGAGCATGGCCTGCAAGGCCTCGATCGGCATGCCGCGATCGCCGCGCGCGAAGAAGCGGCCGTCGCGGATCGGCGCGGGGCGGACCCAATGCCCGAGGCCGGCCCGATGCAGCCGCTCCCAGGGGAAGCGCTCGCCGGGATCGAGCTTGCGCCCGGCGCGACGTCCGAATGGGCCAGCACCCGTTCGGGCGCGATGCGCCAGCGTGTCACGATGTCCTGGGCGAGCGCGATCAGGCTGTCGATCTGTGCCTCGCCGAAGGGCGGCAGGCCGCCCGGATGACCTGCATTGGCGATCTCGATCCCGATCGAGCTCGAGTTGATGTCCGTCTCGCCGTCCCAGGTGGAGCGGCCCGCATGCCAGGCGCGGCGGCTCTCCGGGACGAACTGCAGCACCCGCCCGTCCTCGAACACGAAGTAGTGCGCCGAAACCTGGAGACCGGGATTGCACAGCCATTGCAGGGCCTCGGCCTTCGTCCGGCATGCCGGTATAGTGCAGGACCAGCATGTGGGGCGGCGGCCGACCGGCGCTCGCCGTGGTTGGGCGAGGCGAAGACCTTCGCGGCGAGGGGACTGTCAGGCGCGACGCGTGGTCACGCCGGCACGCGCAGCCGACCGGGCCCGTGCTTTCTCCAGCGTCATCGCAGCCGCCGCTCGCGCGGCGATCCGGTCCCAGGCGGCGTTGATCACGGCAAGCCGCTCGGTCGCGATCCTGATGGCCTCCGGCGGCAGCCCGCGGGCGATCTCCCGGTCGGGGTGGTTCTCGGCGACGAGGCTGCGGTAGTGGCGCTTCAGCTCCTCGTCGCTCATCGAGCGGTCGGCATCGAGGATCAGGTAGGGGTCGTCGGCCCGCCGCACATGGCGCGCGGCGATGCGGTCGAAATCGTGGTCGCTGAAGCCGAACTCGCCCGCGACCGCGCGCAGATAGGCGAATTCGGCCTCGTGCACCGCGCCGTCCGCCTTGGCGATGTGGAAGAGACCGTCGAGCACGTCCTCGAGGAGCTTCGGCTCTTCCGGGAAGGCGTCGCCGATCTGGCGAGCGTAGGCCTCGAAACCCTCGGTCGTGCTCTTCGCGAGGTCGAACAAGCGTTTGACGCGGTCATGTTCCGTCGGCGGAACCTCGACGATGCGCTCGAACGCCTCGACCTCGCGGCGGACCACGACGCCGTCCGACTTCGCCATCTTGGCCGCAAGCGCCACCAGGCCGGTGGTGAACATGAGGTCGCGCGGCGGCGGGCCGAACGGGGCGCCCTTCCGGTCGACGAGCATGTGGCCGGCGACGCCGCCGAGGAGCGCACCGAGCGGCCCGCCGAGCGCGAGCCCGAGCCCGGCGCCGCCGAGCTTGCCCCAAATCGAATAGTTCATGCTCCAGTCGTAGTCGAAGGCGCGGACAAAAGAAAAGGGCCGAGGCGCACCCCGGCCCTCGCTCGGCCAGACGTTCCGATCAGCGGCAATAAACGTTGCCGTAGACGTCGCGATAGGTGCCGTAGGGGCAGGGATTGCCGGGAGCCGTCGCGGCGCCGACGATCGCGCCGCCTGCCGCGCCGACGGCGGCACCGGCCAGCGCGCCGCTCGCGCGCCCCGTGGCGGCGCCGCCGATGGCCGCCCCGGCGAGGCCGCCGATCGCTGCGCCACCGACGGCGCGCTCGCCTGGGGTATAGCAGGCCGTCATGGAGAGCGTGAGCGCACCAGCGGCAACCGCAGTGATGAACTTCTTCATAGGATTCGTCCCTTTTTCGCATCGAGGGCTGTCGGCCGCTCGGCCCAGCTTTAGCTTGGCTTCACGTCGTCGCCAACCCTTTGCAAGCGGAACGGTTCCGGCGCGGCGGCCGGGGCGGGCTCTCGCGAGCACGATCGATCCAACCTCCGATCACGATCGCCGCCGCGCCGAGCGAGCTGAACGCGGCGAGGTCGGCGGCTTCTTCGGCCCATTTCGGCTCGCGGCGATTGCGAATCGCCAAGTCGCCCGGCGCCTCGAGGTTCACGACACCGGAGAACCCGGCGGGGCGATACGCCTCCTCCGAGACACCGCAACGTCGTGGGGCCGGGACGCCACGGAACCATTGTCCGGCAGGAAGGGTTATTGCGCCCAGATCATGCCCGATACGCCGGCGTTCAGGGTCACTTGGCGAAGGTCGGACGATGCGCGCGAGGCGGCCGGCATCAAGCGCGGTTACGTCCGGAATGACCGGTTCCGACCGGGAAAAAGAGGATTGACACCCCGGGAGCTTGTGTCGATTCTATCTGGCCGGCACGGAACGTTGTTCCGCATAGCAGTACGAAATGCCGGGTTGGAGGACCCAGTCTCTCAGCCGCGTCGAAGCAAGCCCGACCGCTCCAAGAGTTCGGGAAGACCGGGGGCCAGGAAGAAACCGGACCGCTCGCAAGAGTTCGGGACACCTGGGGGCCAGGGAGAGCGCGTGAGTCGATCGGGTCGGCCAGTCCCGCTTGGTGCGAGGAATTCAGCTTACGACCGACATTCGGTGCGCCGGCACGCCCAGGCCTGCTCCGGGCGACGCTGGGCCGATGAGCCGCGGAGGCTCTGATGCCCGACGATCCCGAGGCGAAGGGCCGACACACCCTCGAGGACCACGTCTACGGGGCCGATCTCGAGCACACGCACGAGGAGGGCGGTGACCACGATCACGACCACGATCATTTCGAGGTCGACGGCCCGATCGAACAGAATCCGATCTGGATCCAGGATCACGTCACCCTCAAGAGCGTCGGCATCGACGTGGGCTCGGCGGGCACGCAGGTGATCTTCTCGCGCCTCAACCTGCGGCGCTTGGGCGAAGAACTTTCGAGCCGCTATTACGTCGTCTCCCGCGAGACCCTGTTCCAGTCGCCCGTCGCCCTGACGCCGTATCAGAGCGAGGAGCGGATCGACGAGCGGCGCCTCGGCGACATCATCGACGACGCGTACGAGGCCGCCGGCGTCCACCCCGACGAGATCGACACCGGCGTCGTGATCCTCACGGGCGAGGCCCTGCGGCGCGAGAACGCTCAGGCCATCGCGGGGGTCATCGCCGAGCACGGCGGAGAGTTCGTCTGCGCGACGGCCGGGCACCACATGGAGGCGATGCTCGCCGCCTACGGCTCCGGCGCCGCCAAGGCATCCCATGACGCCGGCAGCCGCATCCTCAATCTCGACATCGGCGGCGGCACCACGAAGCTCGCGATCGTCGACAGGGGCAAGGTGGTCGCGACCGCGGCCCTGCATATCGGCGGGCGTCTGCAGGTCGTCGACGAGGCGCACCGCATCGCGCGCCTCGATCCGGCAGGACGGCACCACGCGGAATGCGCCGGGTTTCACTGGAGCGTGGGAGATCATGCGCAACCCGACGAGCTGGATCGCGTTGCCGAGATCATGGCCGACACCCTCGTCCAGGCTCTCACGCAGCGGCCTCCGCCGCCCGAGGTGGAGCGGCTCTCCCTCACGGATCCCATCGGAGACCTGACCGGGATCTCCGGCGTCATCTCTCGGGCGGGGTCGCCGAATACGTCTACGAGCGCGAGAACCGGGACTTCGGCGACATGGGACGGCGCCTCGGCCGCGCCATCCGCGAGCGCATCGATCGCGGGCGGCTGCCCTGGCGGCTGCTGCCCGCGAGCGCGTGCATCCGCGCAACGGCGCTCGGCGCCTCCGAGTACAGCGTCCAGCTCAGCGGCAACACGACCTACATCTCGGATCCCGGCACCCTGCTGCCGCGCCGCAACCTCCAGGTGCTGCAGCCTCCCTTCGCGTTCGAGCGACGAGGTCGATCCGGCGGCGCTCGCCGATGCCATCCGCCCCACCGCACGGCCTTCGATCTGGTGGACGGGCAGGGCGAGTTCGCGCTGGCCTTCCGGTGGTCCGGGGCGCCCTCCTACGAGCGCATCGCCGCCTTCGCGGAAGGGATCCGCCGCGGACTCTGCGGACCGGATCGCGGCGGGGCATCCGATCTTCGTGATGCTCGACGGCGATATCGCGCAGACGCTCGGCGCGATCCTGCGCGAGGAGCTCGAGGTCCGCTAGGACGTCCTCGTCATCGACGGCGTCGTCCTGTGGGATTTCGACTTCATCGATCTCGGCCGGATCCGGCTTCCCTCGCGCACCGTCCCGGTGACCATCAAGTCGCTCGTGTTCAGCGAGGACCCGCGCGGGCCGCGATCCGCGCAGAGCGTGCTCCACCACGATCACCACCACGGCCATCACCACGGGCACGATCACGGCGGCGGACGTCACCACCATCATCCGCACGACCACCATCACGGCCCGGGCCAGGACCACACGGCAGGTCATCATCACCACGGGCCCGGCGGCGATCGCGACCGCCACGAGCCGGGCGGCCCTGAGGCGCGTGGCGAGGGCGGTCATGACCGTGGCCCTGAGCGCAAGGAGAACGAGCACGCCTACCAGCCGACGGCGATCGACGGCCGGTAGGCGCCGGCCCGCATGAGCGCGCCGTTCGCGGCGCGAGACGAGGGACAGGCGGATGGAAGCGACGCAACACCTCGGGAAGCTCCAGGAGGCCAGGCACGCCGCAGGGCCGCGGGTCGACACCAAGTGGCTGATCATCGGCGTGTCGGTGGCGATCGTCGCCTGGCTGGCGCTGATCCCGCTCGCGTTCCTGCTCTGGCAGAGCTTCATGACGCCGGAGACCGCGAGCGTGCCGGCGCGGTTCACCTGGGAGAACTACCGCCAGGCCTACACGAGCGCGGAAGGCATCCCGCTGTTCTTCAATTCGATTCAGTTCGCCACCGGGACGGCGGTGTTCTCGCTCCTGGTCGGGACCTTCTTCGCGTGGGTCAACGAGCGCACGAACACGCCGTTCAAGCCGCTCTTCTTCGTGATGTCGATCGATGCCCCTCGTGATCCCCGGCATCCTGTTCACGGTGTCGTGGATCATGCTGGCGAGCCCGAAGATCGGGATCCTGAACCTCGTCCTGCGCAACGTTCGGGATCGAAGGTCCGGTCTTCGACATCTACTCCATGGCGGGGATGATCTGGGTCGACGGACTGCACTATTCGCCGATCGCCTTCCTGCTCGTGACGGCGGCGTTCCGATCGATGGATCCCTCGCTCGAGGAATCGGCCCTGATGAGCGGCGCCTCGGTCGTCCAGATCGCGTGGCGGATCACCCTCAAGCTCGCCTGGCCCGCGATTCTCGCGGCGTTCCTGATCCTGTTCGTTCGCGCCATCGAGTCCTTCGAAGTGCCGGCCCTGCTCGGACTGCCGGTCGGCATCCAGGTGTTCACGTCGTCGATCTACGAAGCCATCCACCGCTACCCGAGCAATGTCGGCCTCGCCTCGGCCTATGCGGTCACGCTCCTGCTGATCACGTCCGTCGGCATCTACCTTCAGTCGCGCCTGTCGAGCCAGGGGTCGAAGTACTCGACCGTCACCGGCAAGGGCTTCCGTCCGCGCGTCATCGACATCGGCCGCTGGCGCTATCTGACGGCGGGGATCTTCATCGTCTACGTCCTGCTCGTCGTCCTGCTGCCGTTCCTGGTGCTGGTCTGGTCGTCGCTGCAAAAGTACTACAGCGTGCCCTCGATGGCGGCGATGAAGAACGTCTCGCTCGACGCCTATCGCACCGTCCTGAGCTACCCGGGCTTCAGCACGGCGGTGTGGAACAGCCTGTTGCTCGCCCTCGGCAGCGCGACGCTCGTCATGCTTCTCACCTCGGTGGTGTGCTGGATCGTGGTCCGCACCAAGCTTCCCGGCCGCTGGATGCTCGACAACCTGGCCTCGCTGCCGCTGGTGTTCCCGGGCCTCGTCCTCGGCCTCGCGATCATGATCTGCTACCTGACGCTGAACGTCGGGGTCTACGGCACGATCTGGATCCTGGTCATCGCCTACGTGACCAAGTTCCTGCCGTACGGCATGCGCTACAACACCACCTCGATGGTGCAGATCCACCGCGAGCTCGAAGAGTCGGCCGCGATGAGCGGCGCCTCGTGGGCCGTCACCTTCCGGCGGATCCTGCTGCCGCTCTTAAAGCCCGGGCTGCTCGCCGGCTGGATCTACGTCGTCATCGTCTCGATCCGCGAGCTCTCGAGCTCGATCCTCCTCTACAGCCCCGGATCGGAGGTCATGTCGATCCTCATCTGGGAGTTCTGGCAGAACGGCCAATATGTCGAGCTGTCCGCGTTCGGCGTCATGCTGATCGTCGCGCTGTTCGTGCTTCGTCATGCTCGCCCAGGCGGCACGGACGCAGCTTCGGCGTCAGCGAACGGTAAAACGGGAGAACCCTGTGCTCAGCGTCTCGTCCCTCAACACGGAATACCCCAGCCCCGGCGGCACCCCGGTTCGCGCCGCTCAGGACGTCACCTTCACGGTCCCGGAAGGAAAGCTGTTCACGCTGCTCGGGCCCTCGGGCTGCGGCAAGACCACGACACTGCGTTCGATCGCCGGGCTGGAGCGGCCGACGTCGGGCGAAATCCAGGTCGCCGGCCATGTGGTGTATTCCGCGAGCCGCAACGTGTTCGTGGCGCCGAACCGGCGCAATTTCGGGATGGTCTTCCAGTCCTACGCGATCTGGCCGCACATGAACGTGTTCCAGAACGCCGCCTTTCCGCTGGAGGTCCGGCGCCAGAAGCCGCCCGCCCGCGAGATCAGGGAGCGGGTGATGCGCGTCCTGGAGGCGGTCGCTCTCGACCACCTCGCCGACCGCGAGGCCACGAAGCTGTCGGGCGGTCAGCAGCAGCGACTCGCGCTGGCGCGCGCGCTCGTCATGGAGCCGAAGCTGCTGCTTCTCGACGAGCCGCTCTCGAACCTCGACGCCAAGCTGCGCGAGAAGATGCGCTTCGAGCTCAAGCGCATCCAGCGCGAACTCGGCCTGACCACGATCTACGTGACCCACGACCAGAGCGAGGCGCTCGCGCTCTCGCACGAGATCGCGGTCATGAACGAGGGCCGGATCGTCCAGGTCGGTTCGCCCCGCGACATCTACGAGCGGCCCCGGACGAGGTTCGTCGCCGACTTCATCGGCACGACGAACTTCCTCGACGGCATCGTGGTCGGCGCCGAGCCGAGCGGGCGCGGTCACCTGCGCGTGCGAACGAGCGTCGGCGAGCTCAAGGCGAAATGCGACGAACCGCTGAGCCAGGGGACCGCGGTCAGCGTCTCGATCCGGCCCGAGGACGTTCACCTCTCCGACGAGCACCCGGTGGCCGGCGACGACACCGTCCTGCGCGGGACCGTCGACCAGAAGGTCTTCCTCGGCGAATACCTCGACTTCAAGGTGAAGCTCGCGGATTTCGAGCTGCTCGCCCGGGCCCATCCGTCGCTCAGGACTCCGATCGGCGACCCGATCTACGTCCGCCTCGACCCCGACAAGTGCATCGCGATCGCGGAGAGCCCCGCGGTCCCGAAGGCCGCGTGAGGACCTGAAACGACTCGAACGAAGAAACCGCAGGAGCCGCCATGGCCAAGGACGCCATCGTTTCGGACGAACTCGCCAAGAAGTTCGCGACGGAAAAGGACACGCCCTACACGCGCTGGGTCCGCGACGAAGGGCTCGACATCATCAGCGCGCACTACGTCCGCAACCTGCGGACCGTGGAGCTGAAGCCGTGGCCGCGGCGCGGCGGCGCGGGCGTGTACATCAACCACGAGGCGTCGCGCACCTCGAACGACTGCTACGTCTGCGAAATCCCGTCCGGCGGAGAAGCTCGCGCCGCAGCGCCAGCTCTTCGAGGAGATGATCCTGGTCCTCGACGGCCGCGGCTCGACGACGGTGTGGAACGACGCCGGCCAGCGCATCACCTTCGAGTGGCAGGCTGGCGCGCTGTTCGCGATCCCGCTCAACACCTGGCACCAGCACTTCAACGGATCGGGGCGCGAGCCCGCGCGCTACGTCGCCGTCACCAACATGCCGCCGGTGATGAATCTCTACGAGGACGTGGCGTTCCTCTTCAACACGCCCTACGACTTCAAGAACCGCTTCGCGGGCGAGCCGGACTACTTCAGCAACAAGGGCGAGCAGAAGGGATTGCTGCTCGAGACCAACTTCGTCGCCGACGCCGTGAACCTGCCGCTGATCAGCGCCAAGGAGCGCGGGGCCGGGGGCGGGCACATCCGCTTCAACATGGCGAAAGGCTCGATGAACAGCCATATCTCGCAATTCCCGGTCGGCACCTACAAGAAGGGACACCGCCATGGACCGGGCGCGCACGTGATCGTCCTCTCCGGCGAGGGCTACAGCCTCATGTGGCCGGAGGGCGAGGAGCCGAGGCGCTACGATTGGGAGATCGGCACCATGATCGTGCCGCCCAACATGTGGTTCCACCAGCACTTCAACACCGGTACCACGCCGGCCCGCTATCTCGCGTTCAAGCACGAGGTGGTGTCGATCCGCAACGCGCAGGGCGTGCCGAAGGCGTGGATCAGCCAGCGCATCGGGGGCGATCAGATCGACTATGCCGACGAGAAGCCGGTGGTGCGCCGGCTCTTTGCCGAAGCGCTCGCCAAGAACGGGCTGCAGCCGCGGATGGACGAGGCCTACCAGGCGGAACTCGCCGACCTTCCGCCGCGCTCGGCAGCCTGACTCGAGGAAGGTCGGGCGGCCGGCGCAACCCGGCCGCGGCCGGCCCTTTCGCACCGGTCCCGTGGGGACCGGCAACACGTTCGGGAGGAAAACGACATGATCCGTTCAACGTCTCACACAGGCATCGTCCCCGGCCGCAGAACCGCTCTCGGACGCCTTGCGGTCGCGGTGCTCCTCGCGCCGTTCGTCGCCGCGCCGGCGTTCGCCCAATCGAGCGCCGGCGCGCTGCCCGAGCTCGCGTCCTATAGCGGGCCGGACCGCATGCAGAAGCTCATCGAGGGTGCCAAGAAGGAAGGCACCGTCACGGTCTATACCTCGGCGCCCGTGGACGACATGAAGATCCTGTCCGAGGGATTCGAGAAGAAGTACGGCGTCAAGGTCAGCCTGTGGCGCGGCAGCTCGGAGAACGTCCTGCAGCGCGGCGTCGTCGAGACCCGCGGCGGCCGCCACGAGGCCGACATCTTCGAGACCAACGGTCCCGAAATGGAAGCGCTGCACCGCGAGAAGCTGCTCCAGGCCGTGAAGTCTCCGCTCCAGTCGGAACTCATGCCGCAGGCGATCTTCCCGCACGGCGAGTGGATCGGCACGCGGCTCAACATCTTCGTCGGCGCGTTCAACACCAATCAGGTCAAGAAGGAGGAGGTGCCGAACTCCTACGAGGGCTTCCTCGATCCGAAATGGAAGGGCAAGCTCGGGATCGAGGCCGAGGACCACGACTGGTTCGCGGCGCTGATGGGCGTCATGGGCGAGGAGAAGGGACTGAAGCTGTTCCAGGACATCGTCGCCAAGAACGGCATCTCGGTGCGCAAGGGCCATACGCTGCTCACCAACCTCGTCGCGTCGGGCGAAGTCCCGCTCGCGCTCACGGTCTACAGCTACAAGGCCGAGCAGCTGAAGAACGACGGCGCACCCATCGACTGGTTCGCGATCCCGCCGGCCTTCGCGCGCGTCAACGGCGTCGGCGTCTCGCGCAACGCGCCGCATCCGCATGCGGCGGTGCTGTTTTACGACTTCATGCTCAAGGACGCCCAGGAGCTCCTGGTCTCGCGCGACTTCACGCCCACGAACACCACCATCAAGGCCCTGCCCGCCGGCATGGAACTGAAGTTCATCGACCCGAAGGTGATCCTCGACGAGGGCGAGAAGTGGAGCAAGCTCTATAACCAGATCATCGTGAGCCGCTCGCAGGCGAAGTGAGCCTGCCCGCGGCGCGCCGAGGACGTGCAACCATCCCTTGGAACGGTCAGGAGACGACATTGTCCGCACATGAGCATCAAGGCGCCGCCCCGTCCGGGTCGGAGCAGGAGTCCGGGCTCGGCCGCGACAGCGCAAAGCCGGACGAGGTCGTCTGGGAGCGCTGGTCCAAGAAGCGCGTCTTCGTGCGGGCTCTCGAGGGGACCTACGGCGAGCTCTACCATGATCTCTACAGCCAGCCGCGGGTCTACCGTTCCAAGGACTGGAAATGGAAGGGCGGTCCGCAGAACTACGGCAAGAAGATCATCAACCCGCAGTCCGTGAAGGTCGCGCAGTCGATCGAGACCCATCTCGACGTCTACGCGCCCGGCGGGTACGGCCAGAAGCACGGCCACATGAACTCGGCCGTGTTCTTCGTGCTCAAGGGCAAGGGCCACGACGTCCACGACGGCAAGCGGCACGACTGGGAGGCGGGCGACGCCCTCATCGTCGAGAACGGCTGCGTCCACCAGCACTTCAACGACGACCCCGACGACGAGTGCGTGGTGCTGATCATGAAGGCGAAGCCGCTCTTCCTGTTCATGCACATGATCTTCCAGAAGGTGGTCGAATACCCGCCGAAGACGCCGGTGCCGGGTCACGAGAACTACGCGCCTCCCGCAGACCTCTAAAGAGAACGCCATGAGCATCATCGATCCCACCGAGCGCCAGCGGGCCCACGCCGAGACGCGCTTCGTCGACTACTACGCCAAGGCCCTGGAGGCGTCGGCGCGCTTCCGCGAGGAGTACGAAGGTCGCCTCAACGTCGTGAAGTCGAGCCAGATGCCGTTCGAGCGGTCGCCCGACGGTCTCATCAAGCACATCGTCAACGAGGAGATGGACACCAAGGAGTGCTGCATCGACATCTACATGCAGTTCCTTCCGCCGGGCGGCGCCAGCGGCAAGCATCGCCATCTCTCCGAGGAGATCTTCTACGTCGTCGAGGGAAGCGGCTACGACCTCCACTGGGACGTCCGCTTCGACTGCAAGGACAAGTTCGAGTGGTCCTGGGACGAGGAGCCGAAGCGCTTCGCGTGGAACGAGGGCGATTTCGTGTACATCCCGCCCTACTGCACGCACAAGCACTTCAATGCGAGCCCCGACAAGGAGGCCCGCATCATCGTGATCAACAGCCGCATCATGAAGCCCATGGGCTTCGACTGGTTCGAGCAACTGGAGAACGCCGAAGGCTTCTGACGCCCGCGCGATCGAACAAGAGGGAAGAGCCGCCGTCCCGGGAAGCGGAGAGGCGCAAGCCCGCGTCTCCGGACCGGCGTAGGGAAGGCCAGAGAGTCCCATGATCGACGTCATGTTCAGCTCGCTGTTCGTGATGCTGACCTCGCCCAAGATCATGGGCCTGATGCTCGTCGCAGTTCTGATCGGCCTCGTCGTGGGCGTGACGCCGGGCATCGGCGGCCGGTTGTCGATCGCGCTCGCGATACCGTTCGTGTACGGCATGGAGATGATCCCCGGGGCCGTCTTTCTGCTCACCATGCACGCGGTCACGGGCACGAGCGGGCAGATCTCCAGCATCATGTTCGGCGTGCCGGGCGACGGCGACGACGCGGCCACGACCCTCGACGGCTATCCGATGGCGCGCAAGGGCGAGGCCGGCCGGGCGCTCGGCGCCAGCATCACGGCGTCGGGCTTCGGCGGCATCGTGGGCGCCGTCGTCTTCGCGCTCATGATCCCGGTTCTCGAGCCGGTGGTCCTCGCGTTCAGCCCGGCCGAGTTCTTCCTGCTCGCCGTCCTCGGGATCACGCTGATCGCGTTCCTGGCCGGCGGGCGCAACATCTTCAAGGGCATCATCGTCGGCCTCTACGGCATGATGCTCGCGACCGTGGGCATGGATCCGCAGACCGGGACGGCGCGCTTTGCGGGCGACTATCTGTTTCTGTGGGACGGGCTCAGCCTCGTGACCGCAGTGCTCGCTCTCTTCGCGGTGCCCGAGATGATCGCGCTCGGGGTCCGGGGCGGCTCGATCTCGGCCGTGTCGCAGGAGGCCGCTCGCTTCTCGTGGGGCCAGCTGTTCCGCGGCGTGCTGGAGGTGCCTCGGCACTGGTGGCTGGCGCTCCGCACCTCGATCATCGGCGCCGTCATCGGCATGATCCCGGGCCTCGGCGGCTCCGCCGCCGCGTGGATGTGCTACGGCCACGCGGTCCAGACCTCGAGGCATCCCGAGCGGTTCGGCCACGGCGCCGTCGAGGGCGTGATCGCGCCGGAAACGGCGAGCAACGCCAAGGAGGGCGGTTCGCTCCTGCCCACCCTGTTCTTCGGCATCCCGGGCAGCTCCGGAATGGCGGTGATGATGGGCGCGTTCCTGATCCTCGGCCTGCAGCCGGGTCCCGCGATGATCACGCAGCACCTCGACGTGGTCTGGACCCTGATCTGGGCGCTCGTGGTCGGGAACATCATCGCGGTCGGGTTCCTGCTCTTCGTCGCCCGCTGGATCGCCTTGCTCACCTTCGTGAACGGCGCGATGCTGGTCCCGTTCATCTTCGTCCTCGTGGTGCTCGGCACCTACGTGAGCGAGGCCCGGTGGGAGAACCTGCCGATCCTCGTCGGCTTGAGCGCGATCGGATACGGCCTGCTGCGGGCGGACTGGCCGCGGGCGCCCTTCGTGATCGGCCTGGTGCTCGGCAAGGTCGCCGAGGAGTCCCTCCACAAGGCGCTTCAGCTCTGGGGACTGGAGTTCTTCCTGCGGCCGCTGTCGCTCGTGCTGATCGCGCTCATCACCGCGACGATCGCCTTCGCGGTGTATCAGAACGTCAGGCCGCGGAAGTTCCGTCTGCCCGCCGGAGCCTCGTGATGAAGGTCTCGCTGTCGCGCTCCGTCATGACGCTCGCGATGCTCGGCATCTTCGTCGTGCTCGTCTTCATCGCGAGCGGCTATCCTCCGAACGCGCGCTTCATGCCCTTCGTGGTCGGGATCCCGGCGATCGGGCTCTGCATCCTGCAGCTCGTGCTCGACCAACGGGGGCGGCCCACGGCCCTGGACGCCGGCCCGCCGGGACCGGAGCCGGGCGTCCGGAATGTCGGCCCGGAGGTGCCCCACGAGATGCTGCCGGTCGAGCCGCAACCGGTGCCGTCGCCGCGCGAAACAGTCCGGCGGGAGCTCGTGCTCTGGGCCTATTTCCTGGCCCTTGTCGGCGGCATCCTGCTGTTCGGGTTCTGGGCGACGATCCCGATCTTCCTCATCGCCTTCCTGCGTTTCCAGGCGCGAGCGCGCTGGGGCATGACGCTGGCGCTCGGCATCGCGGCGACCGTGGTGCTGTATCTCGCTCTCGAACAAGCGTTCCGGATCGAACTGCATCGCGGCTTCGTGACGGAGTACGTCCGTGACCAGATGGGGAGGACGTCCTAGGTTCGGAGCAGCGTACGCGGCGATCCTGGAGCCGGCCCGAACCCCGAACGGCCGGGCTCCTCCGGCGCCGGGCGCCGAAAACATAAAATCGCAGGAGGAAACGCATGAACCGTATCGTGAAGTGGTCCTCGCTCCTGTCGCTGGGCGCGGCCGCGCTCGCGGCCGCAGGCCCGGCGGGCGCGCAGCAGGGAGCCGATTTCTACAAGGGGAAGACCGTCACCTACGTCGTCGCCACCGCGCCCGGCGGCGGCTACGACACCTACGGACGGCTCGTCGCCGAATACATGCAGAAGTACCTGCCCGGCTCGACCTTCGTGGTCCGCAACATGCCCGGGGCGGGCCACGTCATCGGCGCCAATGCGATCTACGCGTCTCGTCCGGACGGACTGACGATCGGCACCTTCAACACCGGCCTGATCTACAATCAGCTGATCGGTCTCGAGGGCGTCAGGTTCGACCTCACGAAGATGTCGTGGATCGGCAAGGCCGCCTCGGATCCGCGCGTCATCGTCATCGCGGAGCAGGCGCCGATCAAGTCCTTCGAGGAACTCCGGTCGCCGCCGACGCCGATCACCATGGCGACGGCCGGGGTCGGGAGCGCCTCCTACGTCGAGACCGTGATGCTCACGAACGCCTTGAGACTGCCCGTCAAGGTCGTCACCGGCTACAACGGCAACGAGGACCAGCTCGCCATGCGGCGGGGCGAAGTTCAGGGCTCGGTCGCATCGCGCTCGACCTACGAGCAGTTCGTCAAGAACGGGTTCGCTCGGTTCATCGCGCAGATCGGCGGCAGCGAGACGGACGTGCCGCAGCTCGGCTCGCTCGTCACCGACCCCGCGGCCAAGCGGCTCGTCGCGCTGATCCAATCGCAGGGCGACATCGCCCGGTTGACCGCAGGCCCACCGGGGATCCCGGCCGACCGTCTCGAGACGCTGCGCACGGCCTACCGGAAGGCCATGGAGGACAAGGAGCTGCAGGAGAAGGCCGCCAAGGCCGAGCGGCCGGTCGAGCCGACCTATGGCGAGGACGTCGCGAAGGCGGTCGCGGAAGCCCTGAACCAGACGCCGGAAACCGTCGCGACGCTGAAGACCGCGATGACCACCCCGGCTCCGGCTGCCGCCACGGCGGCCGCGGCCGGCGCGGGTCAGAAGGGCACCGTCGCGGAGCTGAAGAACGGCGCCCGTCAGATCGTCCTCACGGTCGAGGGCGGCAAGACCTTCGAGGCCGAGGTCTCGGGGTCGCGGACCGAAATCACCATCGCGGGCAAGAAGGCGGAACGGGACGCCCTCAAGGCCGGCATGACCTGCACGGTCGATGCGCCGAGTGCCGGCGCCGAGGCCAAGAGCATCAGCTGCCAGTGAACGCACGCGGGGAAGGGGCGAATGGCGAATGGGGAGTGGCGAATGGGGAGTGGCGAATGGCGCGCGGGGAAGCCCGCCACTGCCGTCCCCGGCGAGCCGCAGGCGAGGGAAGGGGATCCATGAACCGCGTCGCGCAGACTGGATCCCCTTCCCCTTCGCCCCGGATCAAGTCCGGGCTCCGGCCGGGGATGACAGTGGTGCACCTCCTACAACCCACAACCCATCCCCGCTCCCCATTCGCCGCTCGCCATTCGCCATTCGCCACCGGGAGGGCAAGCCATGAGAGTAGGGGTTGTCGGCGTCGGCGCCATGGGCCTCGAGATGGCCGGCCATCTCGCCGGCAAGGGTCACGACGTGGCCGCCTACGACGTCGACCCGGCCCGCTTGGAAGCCGCGTCCGGGCGCCGCGCGCGGGCCGCCGCGAGCCTGCAGGACCTCGCCGGTCTCGCGGACCTCGTGATCGTCGTGGTCGCGACCGACGAACAGTCGCGGGAGGTCGTACGGGCGCTGGCGGACCACGCCGCTCCCGGATCGCTGATCGCCGTCGCGGCAACGAACCATCCGCGCACCATGCAGGCGCTGGGCGGCCTCTGTGCCGCCCGAAACCTGCGCTTCATCGATGCCCCGGTCGTGTATGGGGCGGCCGGCGCCAAGGAGGGCACGCTCCTGTCGCTGTGCGGCGGCAGCGAGGCCGACGTGGCATTCGCCCGGCCGGCCCTGATGGCCTACAGCCGGGCGGTGCTGCACGTGGGACCCGTCGGAGCGGGGCAGCTCGCGAAGACCTGCAACAACCTGCTGCACTGGGTCCATTGCGTCGCGAACTACGAGACCCTGCTGATCGCGAAGCGCTACGGGATCGACGCGCAGCGCATGCGGGACGTGCTGCTCGAGTGTCCCGGCACGAACGGCACGCTGCGGCGGTGGGACACCACGAAGTTCACCTGGCAGGAGAAGGACATGGACGTCACCATGGACCTCGCCCAGGAGGCCGGTCTGGTGCTGCCGCTCGCCGGCCAGGTGGACCAGCTCGTCAAGCGGCTGACCGCGGCCGACGTGCGGGCGCTTCTCTATGAGCCCGAAGCCCGCTATCTCGGTGTTTCGGTGACGCCGCTCTCGCGCGAGGAGGGCGGTCTCGGCTCATGATCCGAAGGAGGGCTATCCTTCGCGGCGCGGGGCCGCGCCACGCAGCGCGGCGACGATCGCGAGGCGATACGCCTCGTCCCGGGCGAGACGAGCGCGATCGACCTCGGTGGCGATCCGGATCGTCCTGAGAAGGGTGAGGATGAACATCGAAACCTGTTCTTCGTATTGCAGTGCAGCATACAGATAAGGTTGATGGTCCCGGTGCGCAACGCATGCCGCCCATGCGGAATTGCGCACCGCAAACACCGGGAGAAGCGGATGTGCGGAGACCTTGACGAGGAGAGTGGTTTCGAAGCGGCGCTCTACGCGCGCTTCCGCAGTCATGCCCAGAGTCTTCTAAGCCGCGGCCAGCCGACCGACGCAAAGGGCGTCAATGCCGCGCTGGACCGGCTGTTTCAGGACGGCATGGCACGCGCGATCCGGGACCAGGAGAGCGTCGAGGAGAGCGGGCGCTACGAACTCCTCGCCATGCAGCCTCTCGTGTTTGCCCGTCTCGCCGGGTTCCTCGCGGCGCATGCCTCGCTCCAGGAGGACCCCCTGCGCAAGGTCCTCGAGGCATTGATGCACGGTTATGCCGAAGCGGAGCGGATCGAGCCGTATCACGGCCACGATCACGATCACGAGCATCACGGCCACGACCACCCCCATTAGGCGTGCGGCAGTCACCGCAGCGCCGGTGTGCGTCCACGGTTTCGCCTTCGCGTCATGGCCGGGCTTGTCCCGGCCATCCACGTCTTGACTCCGTCTCTGGGGCACAAAGACGTGGATGCCCGGCTCAAGGCCGGGCATGACGGGGAGGGTGTCCCGGCCTGTCGCTCGCGACCGCGTCGACCTGCCAGCGCACCGTCACGGCCGTCCCCGGACTTGATCCGGGGATCAGTCCCGGCCATCCACGATTTTCCTGCGTAGGAGCGGCACAAAGACGTGGATGCCCGGCCCGAGGCCGGGCATGACGGCTCCAAGCGAGAACGTGGATGCCCGGCCCGAGGCCGGCAACAGAGCGGGACGCGCCGCCGGGCCTCAGATCTTGAACGCCTCCAGCGTCTCCGGCGCGAAGAGCTCTTCCGGCTCCAGCCGGCGCCTCGAGAGACCCTGCTCGTGGTGGTAGCGCAGGAACGTCTCGAGGGTGTTCCTGTTCTTGTCGAATCCGTAGGGCCAGAAGTCGTCGCCCATCTCGCGCCGGGCTTCTTCCACGTGAGCGTGCAGCCAGGGCAGCATGGCCTTCAGCGCCGCCGTCTCGCCGAGGTCCTGGTAGGTGAGGCGCTGCGCCTCGACGAAGGCCTTGAACAGCGACTGGGCGATCCACCGGTTCTGCTCGTAGACCTCGCGCCGGATCGCCACGGTGTGCATGATGGGAAAGAGGCCGGTCGCGCGATAGTACGCGCGCTCCACCGCGACGAAATCCTCGAATAGCCGGCGCACCCGCCCGTCGCCGTTGAACGAGGAGGGCTTGCGCGCCGTGTAGAGCGCATCGATCTCGCCGTCGGCCAGCATCCGGGCGAGCGTCTGGCGCTCGCCGATGCGCTCGACGACGATGTTGGGAGGAAGGTCGAGCTTCAGCTTCTCGGGCCGGCCGGGCTCCTCCTCGCCCCCGGTCACATAGGTGACGCCGTCGACCGGCACCCCGTAATGATCCGAGAGAATGCCCCGGATCCAGACCGGCGCCGTCATCTGATACTCGGGGTTGCCGACCCGCTTGCCGATCAGATCCTGCGGCTGTTCGATGCCCGACCTGGCGCTCACGTAGATCGAGGAGTGGCGGAAGAAGCGGGACGGGAAGACCGGAATGGCGACGAAGGGTTTCGGGTCCTTGAACAGCGACACCACGTAGGAGGAGAGCGACATTTCCGCGACGTCGAACTCCCGGTAGCGCAGCATGCGGAAGAACGTCTCCTCCACGGGCATGTCGAGGGAGTTGAGCTCGATGCCGTCCGGCCGGACCGTCCCGTCCATCACGGCCCGCGTGCGGTCGTAGTTCCAGCACCCGAAGGTGAGCTTGAGCTTGGACATCGCTTCCCTCCCGCCGTGGTGATCCGCTGTTGCGGGGCTCAGTAGAACTGGTCGTAGTGCACCTGCTCGGGCGGCACCTTCATTTCGACGAGCATGCGCGTCACCGCCTCGGCCATCGCGGGAGGGCCCGCGAAGTAGATCTCGAACCGGGGTAGATCCTCGCCGAACATGTGTCGCGCGACGTCCGGCACGAAGCCGACATGGCCCTGCCACGTTGCGCCGTCGGGGTCGCTCTCCGCCATCGACACCGCGGGATGGTAGAAGATCCGCTCGCCGTAGCCGGGCAGGCACTTCAGCATCGGCTCGCCGCAGATGTCGCGGGCGAAACGGCCGCCGTAGACGAAGTGCACGGACCTCCCTGCGAGCTTCGGGCTCACGGCTGCCGCACGGGTGATGGAGATCATCGGGGAGAGGCCCGAGCCGCCCGCGAGGCACAGGATGTCCCGCGGCGCATCCTCTCGCAGATAGGCCATGCCGTAGGGACCGTCGACCGCGATGGAATCCCCGATTCCGACGTGCGCGAACAGCTGCTCGGTCGCGGCCCCGTTCGGCACCCGCTTGATCTGGAAGTGCCACTCCTCGCCGGTCTCGGTCACGTTGCACATGGAATAGGCCCGCGCGCCGACCACGCCCGGGATGGCGAGCAGGGCGTACTGTCCGGGCAGGAAGCGGGCAGGCTCCTCGACGCGGAAGCGGAACTCGCGGATGTCGTGCGTGAGGTCCTCGATCTCGAACAGCCGCGCGGTCGTGCGTTTCGGGACATGCGTGCTCTTGTAGTGCTCCCTCAGGTTCACCTTGATGCGGCAATCGGCGAGCGCCCGCGCCTGGCAGCCGAGGTAGCGCTTGCGCTGCCGGTCGCGCTCGGTCCACGCCGGCGGATCGGCACGGTTGTGCTCGACTTCGCCCTCGATGAGCTCGAAGCGGCAATTCCCGCAGGAGCCGACGTTGCATTCGTACGGAAAGCCGAACCCGGACCGCAGCGCGGCGCGCAGGACGGTGTCGGTCTCGTCGCACTCGTAGGCGAGGTTGGCGTTCGCAATCGTGATTTGGGCCATGTGCCTAAGCGGTCTGGTTCGAAGGGATCTAGAAGCTTGCGCTCGAGCGGTAGCCGATCCGTACCGAGATGGTTTCGGCCGCCCGCACGACCTCGGGGGCGTATCGTGCCAGCGTCTCGTCCGACAATCTCTGCACCGGTCCCGCGAGGCCCACGGCCGCGATCACCTCCCCGGCGCCGTTGCGGATCGGGGCGGCGACGGAGCGCATTCCGGCCTCGCTCTCCTCGTCCTCGATCGCATACCCGTCCCGCCGCACCCGGTCGAGGGCCGCGCGGAATTCCTGCGCGCCCGTACGGGTCTTGGGGGTCCGGGGCCTTAACCCGCGGCGGACGATCTCGTCGATGAGCGCGGGCGGCTGGAACGCCAGCATGGCAAGCCCTTCCGCGGTGCAGAACGCGGGCTTGCGGACGCCGATGTCGGATCGCATGCGGATCGCCTGGGTGCTTTCGAGATTGTAGACGTACATGATCTCGGCCCGGTCCAGGATGGCGAGATGCACCGACTCCCGCGTGCTTTCGCGCAGCGCGAAGAGGTGCGGGCGCGCCTCCGTGGACACGTCCATGCGCCGGCGCACCAGGGCGCCAAGGCCGAAGAGCGCGATGCCGAGCCGGTACTTCTCGTTCTCCGGGTTCTGCTCGAGCATCCCTTCGGAGACGAGCGTCACGGCAAGGCGGTGGACGGTGCTCTTCGCCACGCCGAGCCGCCGCGCGAGACTGCTCACGCCGATCTCCACCTCGTCCTCGGAAAAGGCCTTGAGGAGCGCGATGGCGGTCGCGACGGAGGAAAGCCGCTTGGTCTCGCCCCGACCGGGACCGCGCCTGCGGTCGGTGTCGCCGGCGCTCACGTCGCCTTCCCGCTGCGCAGTCGGTTCGGACCAGTCGGCAGCGGCGCGCGAGTCACGCGGCGTCATGACGGGACGGCCCCGGATGGCCTCATCCCGAGGAGAGGCGGCGCGTGCGCAGCCGAGGCGCCGCACGGCTTCTCGCGGCAGGAGTGCCGCACGACTTCATCCACGATCGACCGGACCACTCCACGTCCTTCCAGAGTCACCTCGCCCGGCCTCCCTCCTTCGCGGCCGCGCCCATTGATCCAGGGTCGTACGGAGCAGGACCTGAACGGCCGACCCGGTGGAAAAGAGCTTGTTCCGCTCCGCAGACCGGTGTTCCATCTAAGTCCCGGTCGCGACAGGTGTCAACGCATGCCTTCCGGCCGCAAACCGCGCAAGCGCCGTGACGATCTCAGGAGCGGCGCAGGTGCGACGATCCAGGGTTCCGTGCGTTTTACGATCGACCGGGCCGTTCGTTCCCGGCCAGCAGTTCCGGAGAGCCCGATGAAGCCCATTCTCCGATCGGCCGACTTCCAGTCGGGCCTCGTGTTCCTCGCCCTCGCGGCCCTCGGACTATGGCTTTCGAGCAGCTTGCGGCTTGGGACCGCGATGCGGATGGGTCCTGGCTATCTTCCGACCCTCGTCAGCTATCTGCTTCTGCTTCTCGGGCTGGGGACGCTCGCTCTCGCGATTGCGCAGCCGAGCGGCCCGACCGAACGCTGGTATCTGCGCCCCGTGGCGGGTGTCCTGGCCGGCGTTCTCGGCTTTGCCCTCGGGATCGAGCGGCTCGGCCTGTTTCTGGCGACCGTCCTGCTCGTCGTCGTCGCGAGTCTCGGCACGCGGGAATCGCGATGGATCGAGGTGGTGATCGTCGCGCTCGGGCTCGGAGCGTTCTCCACGGCGCTCTTCATTTTCATTCTCGGTCTGCCGATCCCCTACCTACCGCAAGGACTATCGTTCTGAGCGAGCCGATCCGCCACGTCCGCTCAGGTCCCGCGTCAGCACAGGTGAGGTCTGTCGAATGGAGATCCTTCCCAATCTCGCGCTCGGGTTCGACGTCGCGTTCACGCCGCTCAACATCCTGTACTGCCTCGCCGGAGTCCTGATCGGCACCCTGATCGGCGTGCTCCCCGGAATCGGTCCGGTGGCGACGCTCTCGATGCTGTTGCCGATCACCTTTCATCTGCCCCCGGTTTCGGCCCTCATCATGCTCGCCGGCATCTACTACGGAGCGCAGTACGGCGGCTCCACGACGGCGATTCTCGTAAACCTCCCGGGCGAGGCCTCCTCGGTCGTCACCTGCCTCGACGGCTACCAGATGGCCCGGCAGGGCCGCGCCGGCGCGGCCCTCGCGGTGGCGGCCCTCGGGTCGCTGTTCGCAGGCTGCGTGGCGACGCTCATCCTGGTGCTGTTTGCACCGCCCCTCGCGAGCGCGGCTCTCATCTTCGGCCCGGCGGAGTATTTCTCCCTCATGGCGCTCGGCCTCGTGACCGCCGTCGTGCTCGCGCAGGGCGCCCTGCTCAAGGCCTTCGGGATGATCGCGCTCGGGATCCTCCTCGGCGCGGTCGGCTCCGACGTGAACACGGGCGCCGAACGTCTGACCTTCGGACTGATCGAGCTGTCGGAAGGCATCGGCTTCGTGCCCCTCGCCATGGGCTTGTTCGCGATCCCGGAGATCATCCGGAACCTCGAGCATACCGAGGAGCGGACCGTGCTGACCGAGAAGATCCACGGGCTGTGGCCGTCGCGTGACGACTTCCGCCGCTCCTGGCCCGCGGTCCTGCGCGGCACCGCCGTGGGGTCCGTCCTCGGCATCCTCCCGGGGAGCGGCTCGCTGCTGTCGTCCTTCTCGGCCTATATGCTGGAAAAGCACATCTCGCGGAGGCCCCAGGAGTTCGGCCGCGGGGCGGTCGAGGGGGTGGCGGCGCCGGAGTCCGCCAACAACGCCAGCGCGCAGACCTCCTTCATCCCCCTGTTGACCCTCGGGATTCCCGCCAACGCCGTCATGGCGCTGATGGCGGGCGCCATGACGATCCAGGGCATCCAGCCGGGTCCGCAGGTGCTCTCGAGCCGGCCGGACCTCTTCTGGGGCATGATCGTATCGATGTGGCTCGGCAACCTGATGCTCGTGGTGATCAACCTTCCGCTCATCCAGATCTGGGTCACGCTCCTCAAGGTGCCCTATCGCCTGCTCTATCTGTTCATCCTCGGCTTCTGCTGCGTGGGCGTGTACAGCCTCAACAACAGCACGGTCGACATCTTCATGCTGATCGTCTTCGGGATCGCGGGATATGCCTTCTCGAAATGGAAGCTCGAGCCGGCGCCGCTCCTGCTCGCCTTCGTGCTCGGGCCGCTGATCGAGGAGAACCTCCGGCGGGCGCTGCTCATCTCGAACGGCGATCCCTCGGTGTTCGTCACGCGGCCGCTGAGCCTCGCGTTGCTGCTCGTCGCGGCGTGCATGGTCGTCATCGTCACGCTTCCGAAGGTCCGTCGGCAGCGCGACGAGGCGCTGCAGGAATAGACGCGTGATCTCGGGCCGGGCGGTGCGCAGCGCTCGCCGCCGTGCCGGCTTGCGCGTCAGGCGAGGCGGGCGATGTTCGTCAGGCCTGCGGCGAGAAACCCCGAGAGGGGCGGCAGCACCAGGGACGAGGTCAGGCGCACGGCGCTGAAGCGCCATCCCATGAGCGTGCTTTCGTAGATCAGCACGCGGTGGAAGGCGAACACCGACCATGCCGTCAGAAAGGCGACGAGTTGGGGAATTCCGGCCCCCGCCTTGTAGAGTACGACGACGAGCGGAAACGAGATGATCGGCCCGGCGGGAACGAAGCCCCCGGTCAGCGAAGCGATCAGAATCCCGCGCCACCCACTCTCCGGTCCGATCAATGCGGCGATCGGCTCGCCCGGCACGAGCCGCGCCACGAAGCCGGCGGTCACGAGGGCGACGGCGATCCGCGGAATGATCGCGACGAAGCGCTCGAGCGAAACCTCGAGGCCGCGGCGCGCGGTGCCGCGCCCCCGGCGCAGCGCCATCAGGCCGAGGACGAGGGCGAGGCCCCAAAGAAGCACGGTCGAGCTAGTCGTCACGACGCGGCTGCTCCTCGCGTCCGGGAGGCCGCGCGACGTCGAGCGGCTGCTCCTCGCGTCCGGGAGGCGTCGCGACGTCGATCGGCTCCACGATGGCGACGGCCGGCATCAGCCGCGAAATCAACCCGGCGACGAGCGGGAGCGGGAGCGAAGCCAGGAAGCGGAGCGTGGCGAACTCCACGCCCATCAGGGGGAGCTCCCAAGCCAGAATCCGCTGGAGGCCGAGGGTCGACCAGGACGTCAGGTAGGCGACGAGCGCGCTGCGTCCCGTTCCGGCCGCGTGCAGGGCGGTCACGAGGGGGAACGACGTCATCGGTCCGCCGGGCGTCAGCATTCCGGCGAAGCTTGCGAGCGCGATGCCCCTCAGCCCGGAACGCTCGCCGATCCAGCGGGCCACCTTGTCGCGCGGCAGGAGCACCTGGATGAAGCCCGCGACCAGGAGCGCCGCGCCGAGCCTCGGCATGACGAGAGCGAAGATCTCCGCGTCCTCGCGAAAACTCGCCCAGAACGCGGCCTCGCCGGCCACCGCGAAGCAGGCGGCTCCGGTCGCGGCCGCGAGGGCCGTGAAGATCCAGAACGAGCGGTCGAAGACCTGGCGAAGGGAGATGCGCTTCACGGCGCCGATCATGGGTCGAACCGCCGCGCCGAGGGGGGACCCTGGACCTGCTGCAGACCGGACATGGGGAACGGCTCGCTCAAGCGCGCAGCGCCGTCAGCATTCCCTCGATGTACTCCTCGCCGTTGGCGATCACGAGCATCGTGGCGACCGGGCGCAGATGCTTGAGCGTCCGCGACGTCTCCTCGTCCGTGGTCGTCGGTTGCTGCACGATCAGGCCGATGGTCGTCACCTTTCGAACCGCACAGGCCTCGCCGATCAGAAGCGCGGCCTGCGAGTCGCTGCCCGCCGAGGAGACCATGACGACGAGGTCGGCGGTGTCGATCTCCTCGATGAGGTTCTTGGTCTGGCCCGCGATGTCGCGCAGCCAGGCCTCCATCGATGCGCTCTCGCCGGCCCGCGGCGCCGCCGCGGTTCCGTTGAACGTGAGCGAGGTGAAGAAGACCGCCCGCCCCCAAGGCAGCTTGGCGACCTGATCGACGAGGGCGCGGCTTTCATCGTCCAAGGCGATCACCTTGACGGCACGCGGCTTGGAGTTCGGGTAGTCGATGCGGTAGCGCGACTCGGTCGCTGTCGTCACACGGGCGGATTCGCTGGGCATTCGGCTCGACTCTGGCTTGACGGTGGAAGGAAACACAGCCTCCCGATGACGGCGGCCGTGATGACGCTGGCGCGGTCCGAACAGGCCGCTGGAGCGCGCCCACGCGGACGGGCCCACGGCTCCTCGGTGGCCGCCGGGGCGACTGGAGCGCTCCGGGTCGCCAAACCGATCAGACCGACGACTGCGGGACGCCGGGCCGGACCCTCAAATCCTCCTTCGCGGCATCCTTGAAGGCCTGGTCGGGCGGCAGCACGACGGCGGCGGACCGCACCTGATGGTGGCTCGGATCGACGCCCGGCGGCGTGATGCCCTTCTCGGCCAAGGCGCGCGCGGCCTTCATGAGCCGGTGCCGGGCCATGATGATGCCGTTGTCGGTCGAGACCAGGTTCTCCTTCGTGCGATCGACGATCGGGCCCATGCTTTCCTGCAGCGACGCATCCTGCATCGCGATGCCCTCGACGCCGCTATAGGTGATGCCGGCCTTCTGGGCCTCGCGGTCGATGAGATAGTCGTTGTCCTTGTTGGCGAGCGGTCTGTAGGTGCCTGGGACGTAGCGGACATGAACGCCCTTGCCGTCGATCATCGCCTGGCGCTCCTCGCGGGTGAGGGCGCGGACCGGGTGATAGTCGAAGCTCCACGCCCAGCAGTTGTCGTCGTCGATCGGGATCCAGAAATGGCCGTGCACCGGATGGTCCCCGCGCGGCGGGACCATCGTGAAGCTCGGCATCACCCAGGGCGTGATGCGCCAGTAGTAATGCCCGTCTTCCGCGTTGCGGCGCGCGCCGATATAGAGGCCGCCGGGCTGCTCGACGACCTCGAAGACGGGTTTCATGTCCTTGAGATTGTACTGGTTCCCCTTCGACCCCTTGAACAGAGGATCGGTGTTGAGACTTCCCGAATGCAGGAACGACACGTGGCTCGAGTCGATGCCGCCTTCCATGGCCTGCAGCCAGTTGCATTCCTGAAGGCGCTTCGACGTGAAGGTCTGCTCCGGCGGCACGAGCGCGAATTCCCATTGCGGGTGCGGCGGCTCCTTCTCGGGCGGACCCATGTAGGTCCAGAGCACGTCGCCGATCTTCACCAGGGGATAGGACTTCAGCTTGATCTTCTTGCAGTACCCGCTCTCCACGGGCTCCGACGGGACGTCGACGCACTGGCCCGTCACGTCGTATTTCCAGCCGTGGTAGGGACAGCGCAGTCCGGAATCCTCGTTGCGGCCGAACCAAAGGGAGACGCCCCGGTGGGCGCAGAATTCGTCGATCAGCCCGTACCGCCCCTGCGTGTCGCGAAACGCCAGGAGACGCTCGGACAGGAGTTTCACGCGCACCGGCGGGCACTCGTTCTCGGGCAGCTCCTCGGCGAGAAGGGCCGGGATCCAGTAGCTCCGGTACAGGTTGCCCATCGGGGTCCCGGGGCCGGTCTGCGTCAGGAGGTCGTTCTGCTCTTTTCTCAGCATGTCAGGAGCTCCCAGGCGTTTTCAATGGCTCGCCGCGCCCCGCGACCGCGACGTCGGGAGCGCCGGCTCGAGATTGCCCCCCGAGGGTTGACTCATGGAACGACCAATAAATATGCGATGGTTCTCTTATGCGGAACAACGTTCCATTTTCAGCGTGAAAGATAACACTCCGCGCGATCGAGCGTCAATCAGGAGACCAGTATGTCCGCATCCCCTCAGCGCATTGAATTGTGCAGCACGTCGGACGTCGATATCGGGACCGCCCTCAAGGTCGAGACCAACGACCTGGTCCTCGCCGTGTTCAACGTGAACGAAGCGTTCTACGTCACCGACGACACCTGCACCCACGGTCCGGGTTCGCTCTCCGACGGGTACATCACGGACGACATCGTGGAATGCGACTTCCACAACGGCGCCTTCAACATCCGGACGGGCGAGGTCGTCGCGCCGCCCTGCATTATCCCGCTGCGGACCTACAAGACCATCGTCGAGGACGGCAAGGTCTACATCGAAATCTGAGCGGCGCCGCGTGTCGCTCGCGGGCCGCCACGCGCGCCCGACGTCGCCGCCCGGCTCGCGAGGCTGAGCCGCAAGGAGCTTCCCGAGCGAGCCCCTCCAGGGGGCGAGCCGCGAACTTCGGCGCCGGATCCGACGTTCGCCATCGCGGGACCATCCGCGGGCGGAACCCACCGCGGCCCGTCCTGCCGGCGCAGTCACAGGCATCGAGGAGGTCACGATGGAGCGGGATGAGCGCAAGGAGCAACTCGTCGCTGCGATCCGGATGCTCGAGAAGGCCGAGATCATCGATTTCAACGGCCATTGCAGTCTGCGAAGCGGGGCCGATCGCCTCCTGATCAATTCCGGCCGTTCGGTGCGCAGCGATCTCGGCGTCGAGGACATCGTCGAGATCGACTTCGAGGGTCGTCTCACGGCGGGGTCGAGCGAGCCGCCGATGGAATACCCGCTCCACGCCGAGATCTATCGGCGCCGGCCGGATGTGAACGCGATCACCCACGCCCACCCGAAATGGTCGACCTTCCTCTCGATCGCGGGGCAGCCGCTGAGGCCGGTGTTCGCGCAGGGAACCCTGCTCGGCGAAATCCCCGTCTTCCCCGAGGTGTTCTCGATCAACAGCCGGGCCAAGGGCGAGGCCCTCGCGCAGGCGCTCGGGGACGGGAGGGCGGCGCTGCTGCAGTCGCACGGGACCGTCGTGGTCGGCGCCGACATGGTCGAGTGCTTCGCCCTCACGGTCTATCTCGAGGAGAACGCCTATCGGCAGTACATGGCCTCGCAGCTCGGGTCGCCGCGCACCTTCACGCCGGAAGAGATCGCGGCCTCGCGGGAGAACCTCTGGAAGCCGAACCTGTTTCGCAAGACCTGGGACTACTACGCCGCCAAGGCGGGAGTGAGTTGACGCTCATCGGCTTCGCGGCGGAGCCGCCCTCGCGTTCCCATGCGCGTGCGCTGCCGCGTCGGCGTGGCCATGATGGCCCGGCTGGCCCGACGGAGCGGCCATCATGACGACTTGGCCGTGCCGCACCCCGCGCTCCGCCACGACGTGTTCGGCGAAATGTTGAACCTCGTCGGATCGGCCGCGCAGCACGTTCACCTCCATGCAGCTGTCATGGTCGAGATGGACGTGCAGGGACGCCAGCGACAGCGTGTGATGATCGTGGAAGGCGCGCGTCAGCCGCTTCGACAGCTCCCGTGCGGCATGGTCGTAGACGTACACGAGCGCCGCCACGCAGTCCTGGGTGTCACCCCCGGCGAGCGCCGCCTGCTGCAGGCCCGCCCGCGTGAGGTCGCGGATGGCCTCGGAGCGGTTCTGGTAACCGCGTGCGGTTACCACCCGGTCGATCTCGGCCACGAGCTCGTCGTCCACCGTGATGGTCAGCCGTTGCATCCTCGTCTCCAGTCGTCCTGAGGGCCTCCGGTATGATGTTTTCCCATAGACATCATACCATCGAGCTCCTATCCTAAGGTCATCATCTAGAGCATCCGCCGGCCATCGCCCGGACCCTCGCGGCAATCGAACGCCCGGCGCGTCCCCTGGCCCGCGTCCCGAGGAGAAGACCTGCCGCATGATGGTTCGCCTCCTCCCCGCGATCATCGTCGGCGTCCTCGCGCTGTGGCCGCTCGCCCGCGACGCCGGCGCAGCTCCCAAGACGGACCTCGTTCTCGCCATCAGGGGCGAGCCGGAGAAAGGCTACGATCCGCTCTTCGGCTGGGGACACGACGGCCATCCGCTCTTCCACTCGACGCTTCTCACGCGGGACGCCGACCTGCGGACGAAGCCCGATCTCGCGACCGACTGGGCCCTCTCGGGTGATCGCCTGACCTGGACGGTGACGATCCGGGACGACGTCCGATTCTCGGACGGGACGCCGCTGACCGCCGAGGACGTGGCCTTCACGTTCCGCCAGGCCGCGACGACCGCGGGCTTGGCGGACCTGACCGTCCTGGAGAGCGCCCGGGCCGTGGGCGCGCGCACCGTCGCCCTGAAGCTCAAGGAACCGCGCATCACCTTCGCGGAGAGTCTCCATACGCTCGGCATCGTGCCGGCCGCACGTTACGGCGAGGGTTACGCCGAGAGGCCGGTCGGGTCCGGTCCCTACCGGCTCGTGCAATGGACGCGGGGCCAGCAGCTCATCGTCGAGGCCAACCCGTACTACTACGGGCCCAAGCCCGCTTTTCGGAAGCTGACCTTCCTCTTCACCGGCGAGGACGCCACCTTCGCGGCGGCGCATTCCGGCACGGTCGACATCGCGGCGGTGCCGCCGGTCCTGGCCGGGAAGGTCCCTTCGGGCATGAAGAAGCTCGCCGCCCGGACGATCGACAACCGGGGCCTCATGTTCCCCACGGTGCCGAACGTCGGCCGGAAGACCCGGCGGGGTGCGCCGATCGGCAACGACGTGACCGCCGACCGCGCCATCCGGCAAGCCATCAACGTTGCGCTCGATCGCAACGCTCTCGTCAAGGGCGTTCTATCGGGCCACGGGACCCCGGCCTACGGGCCGGCCGACGGGCTGCCGTGGTCGAACCCGCAGGCGCGCCTGCCCGACGGCGGGCTGGCGCTGGCGCGGGAGATCCTGGCCCGCGGCGGCTGGCACCCGGCCGAGCGCGGCGTGCTCACGAAGAACGGCCGCGAGGCGCGGTTCACGATCCTCTACCCCGCAGCCGATTGGACCCGCCAGATGCTTGCGGTCGCCGCCGCGGACATGCTCCGGCCGCTCGGGATCGTGGCGGAGGCCGCGGGAAAGAGCTGGGACGATCTGCAACGACTGATGCACGCCAACGTGGTCGTCTTCGGCTGGGGCAGCCACAATCCGCTCGAGGTCCATCTCCTCCATCACGGGCGATACGCGGGGACAGCCTCGTACAATCCGGGGTTCTACGCGAACCCCAAGGTCGACGGGTCCTTCGACGCGGCGCAGAAGGCGGGTTCGCTCGAGGAGGCCCTCTCGCTCTGGCGGCAGGCGGAGTGGGACGGCGAGACCGGCTACGGCCCGCGCGGCGATGCCGCATGGGCGTGGCTCGTCAACATCGACCACGTCTACTTCGTCGGATCCTGCCTCGATCTCGGCCCGCTTCAGATCGAGCCGCACGGACACGGCTGGCCGATCACGGCGGGCATCCTGAACTGGCGGTGGACCTGCCCGTGACGAGGGTCGCGGAGGGACGGCCGTGACGGCGGCCGGTTCCCGGACCGCGGAGGGCACCGCGCGGACCTGGACCGGCGTCGCCGCGCGCCGACTGCTGCGCTTCGCGGCGCTGGTCGCCGCGGTGTCGGTCGTGGCCTTCGCCCTGGCGAAGCTCTCGCCGGTCGATCCGGTCGACGCCTATCTCGGCGCGGCGGCGCTGCGCGTCGGTCCCGAGCAGCGCGACCTCATTGCGGCCGAATGGGGCTTCGACCAGCCGGCGCTGGTGCAGTTTGGCGCCTTCGCGCGAAACATGCTCTCCGGCGACTGGGGCGTCAGCGCCACCTACAACGCACCCGTCGCCCAGGTCATCGGCGAGCGGGCCGGCGGGTCGTTGGCGCTCATGGGCGTCGCCTGGGTGCTCTCCGGGATCCTGGGATTTGCCCTCGGACTGGCGGCCGGCGCCCGGGAGGGATCGCCGACGGACCGCCTCATCCGGCTCTACGCCTACGTGCTCGCGGCGACCCCGACATTTTGGCTCGCCATCGTTCTGCTGCTGGTCTTCGCGGTGTCGCTCGGGATCGCGCCGATCTGCTGTGCGGCACCGGTCGGCACGCTCGAGCAGGACGTCACGCTGCTCGAACGTCTCCGCCACCTTGCGCTTCCGGCGGCGGCCCTGACCCTCCTCGGGGTCGCGCAGGTCACGCTGCACACAAGGGCGAAAGCGATCGAGATCATGCGGTCGGACATCGCCCTCTATGCCAGGGCCCAGGGCGCGTCCGAGCTCGATGTCGTGCGCCGTCACGTCGCCCGCAACGCGGCGCTGCCCGCGCTCACGATCCAGTTCGCGTCGATCGGCGAGCTGTTCGGCGGCTCGATACTGACCGAGCAGGTCTTCTCCTATCCGGGCCTCGGGCAGGCGACCGTGGAGGCCGGACTCCGCGGGGACGTGCCGCTCCTCCTCGCAATCACGATCCTGACGACGGCCTGCGTGAGCTTCGGGAACGCCGTCGCCGACATCCTGTACCGCTTGATCGATCCACGGATCGGTCCGGCCGGGCGGGCGGCATGATCCGCGGCGCGAAGGCGGCGCGCCTCGCTCGTGCCGAGGCCGGGACGCGGCGGGGCTGCGCGCTCGCCGTTGCCGCGGTCGCGGCGATCCTGATCGGCGCCGTGCTGGCGGCAGCTCCGCTCCTCGGCGACGCCGGACTGCGGACGGACCTGATGTCCCCGTCGCGGCCGCCCTCGATCGACCATCCCTTCGGCACCGACCCCCTGGGACGCGACGTCTTCGCCCGCACGCTGAAGGGCCTCTCGGTCAGCCTCGGGGTCGGGGTCTGGGCGGCGCTGACGAGCGCCGCGATCGCCCTGGCGCTTGCCCTTGCGGCAGCCACGCTGGGGCGGCGGGTCGATGCCGCGGTGGGCTTCCTCGTCGATATGGGTCTCGGGGTGCCCCACATGGTCCTCCTGGTGCTCATCTCCTTCGCGCTCGGGGGAGGCCGCACGGCGGTCATCGTCGCCGTCGGAACGACGCATTGGCCGCGGCTCGCGCGCGTCCTTCGCGCCGAGATGCTGCAGGTGCTCGATTCCGACTACGTGCGGCTGTCGCGGCGCTTCGGGCGCTCGGCGGGCTTCATCGCGCGCCGGCACCTTCTGCCCCACGCGGCGCCGCAGCTGCTCGTCGGAACCGTGCTCCTGTTCCCGCATGCGATCCTGCACGAGGCGGGACTCACGTTCCTCGGGTTCGGCCTCGAACCCTCGACGCCCGCCATCGGCGTGATGCTCGCGGAGGCCATGCGGTTCCTCACGGCGGGCATGTGGTGGCTCGGCGTCTTTCCGGGATTGGCGCTCCTCCTCGTCGTGCTCGCGCTCGACGGCATCGGAACCGGATTGCGCACCCTCCTTTCACCGCATGAATCCCAGGATTGATCATGCTCCACGTCGACGATCTCTCGGTCTCGTTCGTGCGCTACCGGGGTCTCTTCGGCCGCACGCGCGTGACCGGCCTTTCGGGGTTGAGCATCGAGATCGGAAAAGGCGAAGTCCGCGCGGTCGTGGGCGCGTCCGGTGCCGGCAAAAGCCTTCTCGCGCTGGCGATCCTGGGGCTCCTGCCGCCCAACGCCGAGCAGGGAGGACGCATCCGCTTCGCCGGCGAGGATCTCACGGCCGAGCGCGCAAGAGCCCTTCGAGGGCACAGGATCGCCTTCGTGCCGCAGTCGATCGCCTGCCTCGATCCGCTTGCCCGCACCGGCCGCCAGGTCGCCTGGGCGGCGCGGCGCGCGGGGATCCCGCGCCGGCGGGTCGCTTCCGCGGCGCGCGAGGCCGTGGCGCGGTTCGGCCTTGAAGGCGGCGCCGAACGAGCTTTTCCGCACGAGCTCTCGGGCGGCATGGCCCGTCGCGTCCTGATGGCCATCGCGACGATCGGGCAGGCGGATCTGCTGGTGCTCGACGAGCCCACGACCGGCCTCGACCCCGACAACATCCGCACGACGATGACGCACCTCCGGGCGCTCGCCGACGAGGGCCGGGCCGTCCTCGTCATCACGCACGATATCGCCGCGGTCCTGCCGATCGCCGACGAGCTCACCATCCTGAGGGACGGCGCCGGCATCGAGACCGCCCCCGCGGCCGCGTTCGCGGGGACCGGCGACGGCCTGCGGACCTCCTACGCCCGCGCGCTCTGGCGCGCCCTGCCGCAGAACGCGTTTGCGGGCCCGGACGCCCGGAGCGCAGCCTGAGGTCGCGATGCTTGAAGCCAAGAGCGTGAGCTTCGGCTATGGCATCTCGGGACCCCTGGTGCTCGAGGGCTGTTCGCTCACCCTCGAGCCGGGCGAGATCGTCGGGTTGGCTGGGGCATCGGGAGCGGGCAAGTCCACCCTGGGACGGATTCTCGCAGGGTTCTTGAAGCCGCGCGCGGGCGCTGTTCTGCTCGATCGCCGTCCGATGCCCGCGGCCGGGTTCAGCCCGGTCCAGATGCTCTTTCAAACCCCGGAGCTGGCCGTCAACCCGCGCTGGACGATCGGGCGCATTCTGACCGAAGCGCACGCGCCGGGCGGGGACCTCCTCCGGGCATTCGGCGTGCGTGAGGACTGGTTCGACCGTTATCCGCATGAACTCTCGGGCGGCGAGCTGCAGCGGATCGCGATCGTGCGCGCGCTCGACGAGCGCGTCCGCTTCCTCGTCGCCGACGAGATCTCGGGCATGCTCGACGCCATCACCCAGGCCGAGATCTGGCGCGCCCTCCTCGACCTTGTGGCGCGACGCGGAATCGGAATGCTCGTCGTCACCCACGACGAACACCTCGCCCATCGCGTCGCCGGGCGCCGCGTGGAACTGAGTCGCGGTCGGATCGTCACGTCGCGGGCGGACCGTGAGGCCGAGGCCGGCGAAGCCGCGACCGGCCGGAGCGTGGTCGCGCAGCCGGAGTGATTGCGATCGCAAGGCCGCGCCCTAAATCTGCAGCGTCGAGCGGGGGAGTTCGACCGCCGCTCCCTGAGGTGCGGCGCCCTCCGATCGCGAGGGCTGCACGAATCCGGCGCATCGGCGACGAACCCGGGCCCGCCCAGTGGTCTCGCCCGCGGGCAAGCAGAGGGAGACGTCAGTGAGCGGTCCATTGGTGTTGCGAACGGCCATCGGCCAGCACGACCACGTCAAGCCTCTTCGGGACGGAACCGTCACGTCGGACCGCGTGCGGCTCGACTTCGAGGAAATCGACCCCCTGCCGAAGGCGTTCCGCCGCATGGTGCGAAGCCTCGACTTCGACGTGTGCGAAATGGCTCTGACCACCCAGGCCCTCGCGCACAGGTTCGAGAAGCCCATCACGGCGCTGCCGATCACGATCTGGCGACGCCTGCATCACGCCAATCTGGTCTGTGCGGCGAACGGCCCCGTGAAGGGCCCGAGCCGATCTGACGGGCCGCAAGGTCGGCGTGCGCGCGTACTCGCAGACGACCGGCGTCTGGATCCGCGGCATTCTCCAGCACGAGTACGGAGTCGATCTCGACAGCATCACGTGGGTCACCATGGAGGACGCCCACGTCGACGAATACCGCGACCCGCCCAACGCCGTCCGGGCGGACGGCGGCAAGGGCCTTCGCGACCTCCTTTCATCGGGCGAAATCGCCGCCATCATGGGCGAGCGCACCGTCGATCCCGCCGGCATTCGTCCCGTGATTCCGAACGCCGACGAGGCGGCCGCCGAGTGGTCCCGCCGGACCGGCGTCTTCCCCGTCAACCACATCGTGGCCGTGAAAAACGAACTGCTCGCCCAGCATCCCTGGCTCGCCGACGAGCTCATGGCCGTGTTCACGGAGGCGAAACGGAAAAGCGGCGCCGGCGACGACGGGCTTCCCTATGGGCTCGAGCCCAACCGGCGGTCGATGCAGATGCTGCTCGACTTCGCCGCCGAGCAGAAGCTGACGCAGCGCGCCTACCAGGTCGACGAGATTTTTTCCCGGCGGTGAACAACCCTCGACCGCTTTGCCGGACAAGTGGAGCGAAGCGGAGCTCAGATCCGGGATCCAGGAGAAGGAGTTGCCGCGAAGCGGCTCCTGCTTTCGTCAGAACGGAAGGAGCGGCTTCGCCGCAAGTCATCGCGCTGGATCCCGGATCTCCGATCCACTCCGCTTCGCTCCGTTCCTCTCCGTCCGGGAAAGGGGCCTGGGGTGAGACACCAACCTGAGCCACACCCTCGAACGGGAAGGGTAGCGCGAAGGTCCGACGCAAACGCCCGCTACACGCCCTCGCAGCCGAGGCGCTTCAGGCTCTCGTCGACCCAGGTCTTCGGATCGAGGCGGCCCGCCATCGTGGCGGCGAGGGTCTTCTCCTCCGCCTCGCGCTTCGTCCGCGCGGCTTCGTAGAGCGCGTCGGTGTCGTCGAACGGGACGCAGAGCAGGCCGTCGTCGTCGCCGATGACGAGGTCGCCGGGTTCGATCACCATGCCGTCGAGCGCGATCGGCACGTTGATCTCGCCCGGTCCGTCCTTGTACGGGCCTCGGTGCGTGACGCCGGCGGCGAAGACCGGAAAGTCGTGGGCGCGGATCCAGGCCGAGTCGCGGACCGCTCCGTTGATCACCACGCCGGCGAGACCGATCTGGATCGCGTGCGAGAGCATGAGCTCGCCGACGATGGCGTTGTTGAGGTCCCCGCCGGCGTCGACGACGATCACGTCTCCGGGCTCGGCGACCTTCAGGGCCTTGTGGACCATGAGGTTGTCGCCGGGACGGGTCTTCACCGTCAGAGCGGGCCCGGCCATCCCGCCGCCGGCGTGCAGCGGCCGAAGCCTCGGTCCGCCGGCGCTCATGCGCGACATGACATCGCTGACGTTCGCGACCGGCAGTTCCCGGAACCGGCGCACGGTCGCTTCGTCGACCTTGCGTCGACGGGGAAGAACTCTGAAGCCGATGGTCACTGGACGTGCTCCCGGTGTCTTTGCGAGGAGACGGGCGGCCTCGGCGAGGGCGCCCGCGGTTTCGATCGGCGCGCCCGAGACGCTACTGCCACGGCATCAGCGAGGCATGGATCACGTCCGGCACGCCCTGGCCGCCGACGGACTTGATGGCGAGGTCGACGTCCTTCAGGCCGAACCGATGCGTGGTGATGAGGTCCAGCGGGAAACGTCCCGATGCGATCTGCTCGAGCGCGAGTTCGCAGGCGCGGTAGCTGTGGCCGCGGGCGCTCTTGATGGTGATGAACTTCACCGTGACCTTCTCGAGCGGGAAGTTCGGAAACTCCTTCAGCTCGCCCTGGACCACGATGGTCCCGCCCTTACGCTTGAGCGCCTCGACGCCGAGCAGGATCGGGATGGTGCCGGCTCCTGCCGTGCAGTCGAGGGAGATGTCGACGCCCCTGCCGCCGGTGATCTCCTTGATGCGGGCGAGCGGATCCTCCTTCTGGACGTCGATCACGTGGTCGGCGCCGAGCGTCTTGGCGACTTCGAGCCGCGCCGCGTCCTTGGAGGTGCCCGTGACGATGATGAGCGAGGCGCCGGCCTGCTTGCAGATCACGGTCTGCGACAGGCCCTGCTGCCCGGGTCCCTGGATGAGCACCGTGGAATTGTACCCCACTCCGGCATCGAACAGGGACCACTCCACCCCGTTGGCCATCGGGGTCACGAGACCCGCGAGCTCCGGCGTCACGCCCTTCGGGACGTGGTGCACGACGGCGTTCCAGGGGAGATACACGTACTGCGCGAAGCCGCCCCACAGATGCGGCGGCTTCTCGGCGGAGGTGTAGCCGTAGCGGATGCCGTCCGGGTTGGTGCGCCAGTCGGTGTTCTCGCAGTGCCGGTACTGGCCCTGGTGGCACCACTCGCACTTGCCGCACATCACGTAGTGCTCGACGAAGACCAGGTCGCCTTCCTTGAAACCCTTGCGCCGCGTGAACGCGCGACCCGCCTTCGCGATGTAGCCGATGTTCTCGTGCCCCATGATGACCGGCGTGTTGGAGGGCGGCGTCTTGTAGAGCTTGACGTCGGTGCCGCAGATGCCGGCCACCTCCATCTTCATCAAAGCGGCGTCCTCCGGGACGTCCGGCATCGGGAACTCCCGGAACTCGGTGTTGCTCGGGCCTGTCCTCACGGCGGCCAGCACGGTTTCAGCCACGGGCGGCACTCCGAATTGCGAGGTCGTCGGGTGGGGGGAAATGGGCTCGGACCCCGGGTCGGTCAAGCGCGTTGTTTTCTCGCGTCGGGCCCACCGTCACGAGGCGAGCATTCCGCGACGGGCGGGATCGCGGCCCGCGGGAGGAGATCACGTCACGGCTCATGAGATGCCGCCATCCTTGAAGAAGGCTGCCGTCCCGCGGGATGCGCTGGATCGGGTGAAGCGCTGGACGCGGCAGCGGTTCGATCTGCCCCGGGACGCCCCGGTCTTCGTCTCGGAGGTGTCGTGCGCCGTCCCGGGATGTCCGCCGCTCGAAACGGTGGTCGCGTTCTGGACCGAGGGCGACGCGCGCCACCATTTCAAGATCTTCAAGCCCGTCTGCCAGGTCCTGGAGGACGACCTTCCCCCGCGCTGGATGAAGAGCGCGCTCGTCGCAACCGAGGTCTTCGGCTGCGAGTGCTGCTAAGCTTTTCGGGCGCACCGCCGCGCCAAAAGCTTCGGGCCGGCTCAGGACGGCTTACCCGGATGACCCCGTGCGGTGAGCAAACGGTCGAGCCGCGGGTAGACGCGGCGTGCGTTGCCCTCGAAGATCTTGTAGCGCTCGTCCTCGCCCAGCGCGCCGACCTGGTCGATATAGCGCTTCGTGTCGTCGTAGTGCTGGCCGGTCTCCGGATCGATGCCCTTGACGGCGCCGAGCATCTCCGAGGCGAACAGGATGTTGTCGACGGGGATGACCTTGGCGAGGAGCTCGATGCCCGGCAGGTGGTAGACGCACGTGTCGAAGAACACGTTGCGCAGGAGATGATCGGCGAGCAGCGGCTTCTTCATCTCCTGCGCGAGCCCGCGGTAGCGGCCCCAGTGGAACGGCACCGCCCCGCCGCCATGCGGGATCACGAACTTCAGGGTCGGGAAATCCTTGAACAGATCGCCCTGGACGAGCTGCATGAACGCCGTCGTATCCGCGTTGATGTAATGGGCGCCGGTGTGGTGGAAATTAGGGTTGCACGACGACGAGACGTGAATCATCGCCGGCACCTCGAGCTCGCAGAGCTTCTCGTAGAGCGGATACCAGTGCCGGTCGGTGAGCGGCGGATCGGTCCAGTAGCCGCCCGAAGGGTCGGGATTGAGGTTGACGCCCACGAACCCGAGTTCGTTCACGATCCGCTCGAGCTCCGGGATGCAGTTCCCCGGCGACGCCCCGGGAAATTGCGGCAGCTGGCCGACGGCGGCGAAATTGTCAGGGAGGAGGGTGCATATCCGGTGGATCAGGTCGTTCGAGATCGTCGACCATTGCCGGCTCGTCGCCTCGGTGCCGACGTGATGGGCCATCCCCGACGCGCGCGGTGAAAAGATCGTCATGTCGCCGCCGCGCTCCCTTTGCAGTTTCAGCTGCGGCTCGACGCTCTGCCGGATCGTGTCGTCGCTGATCCCGAGGTCCGTCGAGGTGGGGCGTCGCGCCGGATCCGCGAGCCCCGCGAGCTGCTTGTCGCGAAACAGATGAACGGCCTGCGGCTCGGTCGTGTAATGGCCGTGGATGTCGATGATCATCGGCTAGGTTTCCTGCGGCTGGCGACAAGGCGAGGGCGTTGTGCTCTGTCGATGATCATCGGCTAGGTTTCCTGCGGCTGGCGACAAGGCGAGGGCGTTGTGTTCGGCGATGGACGATCGTGGATGTCGATGATGATCGGCCAAGCTTCCTCGGGCGGGCGCGAAACGAGAACGACAATGTTCTGGCGTCGGCGCCCTCCAAGGCAAGTCGCCGAAGCCGGCGTTTACGGTCGAGCGGGGCCGTTTCCCGAACGGGACGCCGGCCCGTCGCCCGATGACGCGGGGTGCGAACGCAGGTTCGTCTTTGTCTCGCGAGGCCGATATCGCTAGAACCAGGGGCGGGGCGTTCGTCGGGTCCGTCGAGCCCGGGCGAGACCTCGGAATAGCAGCGAGGCGACGGCATCATGGCGACCGCGATCATCGACGGCATCACGACCCGCTACGAGGTGCTCGGCTCCGGGCCTCCGCTCCTCATGTATTCGCCGGGCGGCTTCGACGCGACGGTCGAGAAGTGGACCACGCAGGGGATCTACGCGCAGATCAAGCTGCTCGATCATCTGCCGGAACGATATACCTGCATCGTCTTCGACCGGCGCGAGACCGGTCAGTCCGGCGGGCGGGTCGAGCGCGTGACCTGGTCGGCCTATGTCGCCCAGGGAAAGGGCCTCCTGGACCACCTCGGCATCGACAAGGCGCACCTCATGGGCGGCTGCATGGGGTGCTGCCCCGTCGCGGCGTTCGCGGTCGCGTATCCGGAAGCAGTCCTGAGCATGATCCTGTTCTGGCCCGTCGGCGGGGCGAGGTATCGGATCACCGGGCACCAGCGCTTTTCGGAACATCTCGCCTTCGTGCACCAGAACGGGCTCGAGGCCGTGGTCGCGCTCGTCCAACGCGAAGGCAAGGCGTTCGGCGCCGACCCGCGCGGCGGGCCCTGGGCCTCGGTGATCCGGCGCGACGCGGACTTTGCCGAGCGTTATGCGCGCCAGAACCTCGACCGCTACAAGCTCATCGTCGCGAGCATGGGCCGCACCCTGATCGACCGGGACACGGCGCCCGGCGCCGAGCCCGAGGACATGCTGCGCCTCGACGTTCCTGCCCTGATCGTTCCCGGCCGCGATGCCTCGCATGCGACCTCGGCGGCGCGCTACCTCGAGGAGTGTTTGCCCGGCTCCGAGTACTGGGACGTTCCGGTCGCCGACCAGACGGAGGAGAGGACGGCGGCTCGGGTGCTCGGATTCCTCGACCGGGTCAGCGCCGCCTCCGGCTAAGCCTGGCTCTCCGACGCGACCTGACTCGGCGTGCTGCGAAAGCGCCGCCGGTTTCGCCCGTTGTTGCGCTGGATCAAGGTCGGGCGACCGGGTTTTCCGGCTCTATCGGCTCGAGAGCTACGGAGGCCGCCATGGCAGGATCGCGAACCTTTGATCGACCCCGGTCGCTGTTGAGCCCCATCCACGGCGCCCTGGCGACCTGGCGCGATCTTCTCGTGCTGGCCCGTGAACTGCGGGGACTGGATCCCGAGAGCGCGCGGCGTCTCTTGCAAGCGCGCGGTCTGATCGGAACGCGCGCCGATGGTCAGCCCCGGCCGGCTTGGACTCGCCTCCAAAAGAATCAATGAACCTCGCTACGGGATGGACAGGCCGAAAGTCTGATCCCAATAGAAGGCTTCCCGTACGGGAGGTTGCCTCATGGATCCAGACGAGAGCTCCGACGGCGCGATCCTCGAGCTGTCCGCCGAGTACACCGACCTGCGCTTCACGTTGAGGCATCTTCGCTCGCAGATCGACGAGGCCGAGGAGCGGCGACGGAGCCCGGGGCGCCGGGCTGGTGACGATCCCTACCTCGCGAGCCTGCGGGAGCAGTATTCGGACGGCAAGCGCCGGGTCGCGGAGATCCGGGACGCGCTCGCGCGGCTCGAGCCGGCGACGTTCGAGGGCATGAAGGCGAAAGCCGTCGTCCTCGAAGCCGAGAAAATGCAGCGCGGACCGAGCCTGCGCCGCGCCGTCGTCGCCACCGCGAAAGGCACCCGTCGCAGGTGACGTCGAGAGCGGCTGCAGGACCGGTCGGTGGATAAGCGCGGCGGATGCGCGCTCCACCTCTCCCCGCCGAGCGCTCGGCGGGGAGAGGTGGGGCGCCTAACCCCCCTCCGGAACGATCGCGACGCCGCGGTCGGCCAGCTGCATCCACACGTCGGCGCCGACCGGGAGGGGGTCTTGTCCGCCGTACTCGACGATGAACACCTCGCCGACGCTGCTCGCGACCTCGTATTCCACGTGGGTGCCGAGATACGACGCTTTCCTGACCTGTGCCTGGATGGCTGGATCCGAAGGCGCCTGCGGGCTGATGCGGATGGCGTCGGGGCGGATCGCGAGCTTCACCGGCCCGGGCGGCAGACCCCGGGAGGGCAGGTCGATCGCGAGCGCGTCGAGCTGCACGCGCGCCGACGTGCCGTGGACTTCCGCGATCGTCGCGGGCAGGAGATTGGCATCGCCGATGAAGTCCGCCACGAACAGGTTCGCGGGCTGCTCGTAGAGTTCGCGCGGGGAGCCGACCTGCGCGATGCGGGCGTTCGACATCACGATGATCCGGTCCGAGACCGCGAGCGCCTCCTCCTGGTCGTGGGTCACGTAGGCGACGGTCAAGCTCGAGATTCTGCTGCAGCTCGCGGATGTCTTCGCGGACGCGCCGCCGGAGCTTGGCGTCGAGGTTCGAAAGCGGCTCGTCGAAGAGCAGGACCTGCGGCTCGAGCACGAGCGCGCGCGCCACGGCGACCCGCTGCTGCTGGCCGCCCGAGAGTTCGGAGGGCGAGCGCTTCTCGAGGCCGGTGAGGCCGACGAGGCGCAGCTTCTCGACGGCCATCGCCTCCGCGTCGCGCCGCGACAATCCCTGGACCGAGGGCCCGTAGGCCACGTTCTCGAGCACCGACATGTGCGGGAACAGGGCATAGGACTGGAACACCATGCTGACGTCCCGGTCCGCCGCCGAGAGCCGCGTCACGTCGCGCCCGCCGATGAGGATCTGGCCCTCGCTCGCCATCTCGAGGCCCGCGATCATGCGCAGCGTCGTGGTCTTGCCGCAGCCCGACGGGCCGAGGAGCGTGACGAGCCGGCCGGGCTCGATCGTGAACGACACGTCGTCGACCGCCGTGACGGTGCCGTAACGCTTGGTGACCCCTCGGAATTCGACCGATGCGGCCTCCTTGCCGGGCCGGGAGCGCCGCGCCGGCGATCCGGGGGGATTGACGTGTTTCATGGGGCGGCCTCGACGACGACGGGTCCCGCGACGCGACGGCCGAGCCGCCGTTCGCCGACGGCGAACTGGATGGCGAGGATCGCCACGAGCATCACGAGGATCAGGACGGTGGAATAGGCGATCGCGAGGCCGAACTCGCCCGCTTCGACGCGGCCCACGATGTAGGTCGTGGCCATGTTGTACTCGGCCGTGACGAGGAAGATCACCGCACTCACGGCCGTCATGGCGCGCACGAAGCTGTACACGAGCGACGCCACGATGGCGGGCCGCAGCAGCGGCAGCACGACGCGCCGCATCGTGGTCGCCGTGCGCGCCCCGAGGGTGAGCGAGGCTTCGTCGAGGCTCTTGTCGATCTGGCTCAAGGTCGCGATGCCCGAGCGCACGCCCACCGGCATGTTCCGGAACACGAAGCACATCACGAGGATGAAGCCCGTCCCGGTGATCTCGATCGGCGGCACGTTGAAGGCGAGGATGTACGACACGCCGACGACCGTGCCCGGGATCGCGAAGCTCAGGAGCGTTCCGAACTCGAAGGCGCGCTGGCCCGAGAAGCGCTGGCGCGTCAGGAGATAGGCGGTGAGCAGGCCCACGATGGCGGTGAGCGGCGCCGACAGCGCCGCCACCTGCAAGGTCGCGCTGAACGAGTTCCAAGCCGACCCGGAAAAATAGAGGCCGCGGTCGGTGGTCTCGATCCGGAAGCCGGTGAGGAGGTGCTCGAGCGTCGGCGTGTAGTCGCGGCCCATGGAGCGCACGAACCCTCCGACCGCGATCACGACGTAGACCACGAACGTGAAGAGCGCCCAGGGCAGCGCCGTCGCGAACACCGCGATGCTGACCCGCCGCGGCAACGGCAGGTTCAGGCCCGAGTCGCCCTTGCCGGTCACCGTCGTGTAGACCTTCTTGCCGAGCCACGCATGCTGCAGCCAGAAGGCCCCGAGCGTGAAGGCGAGCAGGATGATCGACAGCACCGCCGCGCGCCCCTGATCGTGCGCCGCGCCGATCACCGCGAAGAAGATCTTGGTCGACAGGACCTCGAAATTGCCGCCGAGGACCAGAGGATTGCCGAAATCCGCCATGCTCTCCACGAACCCGAGAAGAAACGCGTTGGCGAGGCCCGGGCGCATGAGCGGCAGAGTGATGGTCCGGAACGTCGTCCAGCTCTTCGCCCGCAGGGTCTGCGAGGCCTCCTCGAGGGTCGGGCTGATGCCCTGCACCACGCCGATGAGAACCAGGAACGCGATCGGCGTGAAGGCGAGCAGCTGTGCGATCAGCACGCCGGGCAGGCCGTAGATCCAGCGCGAGCGCGGGAGGCCGAACCAGTCGGACAGAAGCGCCGAGACGGCGCCGGAGCGGCCGAAAAGCAGGATGAGGGCGAGGCCGATCACGAACGGCGGCGTGATGATCGGAAGGACGCTCGAGGACCCGGAGCGCCTTCTTCTGCGGGAACGCGGTGCGGGTCGCGATGAGCGCGAAGGCGAGGCCGAGAGCCGTCGTCCCGACGCCGACGAGAAGCGCGAGGAACAGCGTGTTCCAGGCGACCCCGCACCGCAGGTCGGAGACGAGGCAGTCGAGCCCCCAGATCGAGCGGTCGAGGAACTTGGCGGCGAACTCTCCGGGAGCGAACGCGCCGTGGTTGTCCTGGACCGCGCTCACCAGGATGGTCCCGACGGGATAGAACACGAACGTCGCGATCAGGGCGACCACCGTCCCGATCGACGAGACCACGAAGGCGTCGCCGCGGCACCAGCCCTTCGCGGCGAGCCCGTGGCAGAGCAGGATCAGCAGCGCGATCGCGGTCAGGCCGGCTCCCAGTCCCATCCCGGGCTGGCTCGGTCCCGGCGCGCCGAACGCCGCGGCGAGCACGTCCATGCTCCAGCCGTTGAGGCCGATCGCAAATCCCTGCACGACGATGACCGCGAGCCCGAACGCTCCGGCGAACGATGAGCCAGAACCCGGCATCCGCGCTGCCCGGCCCGAACAGCGGCCGGAGCACGGCGAGGAGCGAAAGCGCGATGGGCAGAAGCCACCACGCCCCTCGCAACCCTTGAACGGAGTCCCGATCCCGCGACGAGTTCCGTCGCGAGACCGACTTCGAGCCCGTACCAGGGCAGGGCGGCATAGCCGATCCACCCGAGTACGACCCAGATCAGGGCGGACCGAGACATTTGATGCTCGCCCGACGCGCGGCGACGCGGACTACTTCGGCAGGTTCTTCACCTCCGCGTCCCACTTCGAGAGAAGCCGCCGCCGCTCCTCCGACGAGCCGTACTTGGCGAAATCGAAGGCGATCAGCTTGATGTCGGCGAGCTTCGGCGCCTGCGGCGGCACCGGCGTGTTCTTGTTGGAGGGAACCTGGTAGGCCTTCGACTCCGCACCGAGCTTCTGGGCCTCCGGCGTGAGAGCCCAGTCGTAAAACTTCTTGGCGCTGTCGAGGTTCTTGGCGCCCTTGATGATCGACATCGAGCCGATCTCGTACCCGGTGCCTTCGCAGGGAGCCACGGTCTTGATCGGCGCCTTGTTGACGACCTCGGTGACGAGGTCGTGCAGGAAGGTGATGCCGACCGTCGTCTCGCCGAGCGCCGTCGCCTTGGCGGGCGCCTGGCCGGTCTTGGTGTATTGATTGACGTTCTTGTGCAGGGACTTGAGGTAGTCGAAGCCCTTCTCCTCGCCCATGATCTGCACGATCGTGGCGAGCAGCGTGTAGGCCGTGCCCGAGGAGTTCGGATCCGCGACCTGCACCTCGTCCTTCAGCTTCGGATTGAGAAGATCGGCCCAGCACTTCGGCTCGGCGATCCCCGTGTTCTTGAGCTCCTCGGTGTTGAAGCCATAGCCGAGCGCGCCCGAGTAGATCCCGATCGCCCTGTTCTTCGATTGCTCCCACTGGCGCACGGCCCAATCGTGCAGGTCGCCCATGTTGGGCGACTTGTATTCCACCGTCAGGCCTTCCTGGGCGGCCTGCATGTGCGGGTCGCCCGTGCCGCCCCACCAGATGTCGGCACGCGGGTTCTGGGCCTCGGCCTTGACCTGGGCATAGATCTCGCCCGAGCTCTTGCGGATCATCGAGACCTTGATGCCGGTTTCGCGCTCGAAGGCGGTGACGGTCGCGCGGCACCACTCCTCCTGGACGGTGCAATACATCACGAGAGCGCCTTGCGCCCGTGCCGCGCCGGGCGCCAGCATCGTTCCGGCGGCGAGGCCGGCCAAGAGGGCTGCGGCCGCTGTTTTCGAGATCATCGTCTTCCTCCCGTATCTTTGTTGTTCAGTCTAAACTCATCGCGGATGAGCCCGCGGGTCAAGGGCGCAGGGGTGCCGCCTTTGGTCGACGGCGCGGTTTCGCCCGGAGCGCCGGCATCCGGACGATTACGCATCCCGCCCGAAGTCCACGAGCGCGGCAAGCTCGCCCGCCAGTTCGGGCGTGCAGGCGAGGACGGGGTTTCCTCGGGTAAGCCCGTCCCCGGCCAGGAAGTCGTTGGTCCAGCCGCCCGCCTCCTCGACGAGCAGCAACCCCGCCAGGGCGTCCCACGCGTTGATGTGCAACTCGCAATAGGCCTCCATCCGCCCGTCGGCCACATAGGCGAGCCCCAGCGTGCCGGAGCCGGCACGCCGCACGTTGGCGCCGGCGACCTTCAGGCGTGACACGAGATCGGCGTAGAGCTCCGGCGGCCGGCGCGGCGACCAGCCGGCTTCCACGGTGGCGTGCCCGAGCTCGGCGATGCCGCTGACCCGGATCGGCTGGCCGTCGAGCGTCGCGCCGCGGCCGCGGGCCGCGGCATAGAGCTCGTCGTGCATCACGTCGTAGACCACGCCGACCTCCGTTCGCCGGTTGCGCACGAAGGCGATCGAGATCGCGAAATGCGGGATGCCGCGGGCGAAGTTGGCGGTGCCGTCGATCGGGTCGACCACCCAGACGTCCCGCCCGAACGTGCCGCCGCCTTCCTCGCCGTAGAACTGGTCGCCGGGACAGAGCACCTCCAGCCGATTGCGGATGAGGTTCTCGACCTCGGCGTCCGTCGCCAGGACGAAGTCCTGGTGGCCCTTGAAGTCGGGCCGCTGCCCGCGCGGGCGGCCCTCGTAGGTGCGGCGCGCCAGGGCGCCCGCCTCGCGCGCGACGGCACACGCCGCCGCCAGCCTGATCTCGATCTCGTCGGGCACCATGGGATTAAGACTTATTCCTGCCCTGTTTGCGATGGACCTGACGCATAAACGTTATTAGCTAGCTTGCAATCGCGTTTTTATCCGAGAGAGTCCCGAGCCGTCGTACCCTGATGAAAGTTGGCGCCGCCCGGCAGCAGATTGCCGCCCTTCCTTATCGAATCGGGGGCGAAGGAGAGATCGAGATCCTCCTCGTGACGTCCCGCGACACCGGCCGTTGGGTCATCCCGAAAGGCTGGCCGATGAAGAACAAGAAGCCCCACAAGGCCGCCGCTCAGGAGGCCGTCGAGGAGGCGGGCGTGAAGGGGTCGGTGGGAGACAAGCCGATCGGCCAGTACATGTACTGGAAGCGCCGCACCCGGGACTTCGTCCTGTGCCAGGTGAACGTCTACCCGCTCCAGGTCTCAAGGCAGCTCGAGACCTGGCCGGAACGCGACCAGCGCGAAACCCGGTGGTTCACGCTCGACGAGGCCGCGCAGCACATCGAGGAGCCGGATCTCGCCGCTCTCATCCGGGCGTTTCACCTGTAGGGCGGCCTCCCGCGCTTGCCGTCAAGCTCCACCCAGGGGAAGTCGCGCGGCCGATCTTGCACAACGCTCCCGGCGTCCACACATTTTCCGCGTTGCGCCGCCGCCTTGGCGCTCCCGGAGGGACGTAGATGAAGGCTTCCCACACCGCGATCTTCGACGCGATCAAGACGGCCGGCCCGAGCCGGGCCGATTCGATTGCCCGCATCACGGCGCTTGCGAAGCTCCTCGACAGCGCGTTCCTGATCCCGGGCCTCAACCGCCGCGTCGGCATCGACGCCATCATCGGGCTCATCCCCGGCATCGGCGATGCCGTCTCGACGGTGCTCGCCAGCTACATCATCTGGGAGGCACGCCAGCTCGGCCTGCCGCGCTGGAAGATCGCGCGCATGATCGGCAACGTCGCGGTGGACACCGCGATCGGCGCCATCCCGGTCGCGGGCGACGCGTTCGACCTGTTCTTCAAGGCCAACCAGCGCAACCTGCGTATCGTCCACGAGCACCTGAAGCGCGGCCCGAACCAGATCGACGGCACCGCGAGGCGGATCGAGGAGCGGTAGGGGGCTGCGCCGCTTTCACCGGACACGGGGAGTGCAGCGGAACGGCCCTCGGACGTCCCGAGGGTCCGGGATACAGGAGAAGTTGCCGCGCAACGGCTCATACCGAGTCCCATTGATTAGAACCCGTGAGCCCAGTCGCGCAAACCGATGGACATGATGCGCCAGGGTTGATCGATGAGCTTGTTCCAGGCCGCGCAGGAATGGTCGAGGATCGCCTCGTAGGAGGGGAAGAGCCGGTTCGAGAGATGAGGTAATGGGCTTGGCGCGCGAGAGCTGCGCTGTCTGGGTGGTCGTCCCTCAATAGGATGGAGGTAGGGGGCGCGGTGTGCACCGGCCCCGTGCATTTCCTGGACGGAGGGCGACTATGGAGCATCATGCCGGTTTGGACGTGTCCCTGGAAGAGACATCTCTGTGCATCGTAGATCGCGCGGGCCAGATCATCCGTGAGGCGAAGGTGGCCTCAGAGCCCGAGGCATTGGTCGACTATTTCTCGGCTCTGGAGATCAAGATCGTGCGCATCGGGCTGGAGGCCGGGCCGCTGTCGCAATGGCTGCATGCCGCATTGACGGAGGCTGGCTTCGAGGTCGTGCTTCTCGAAACCCGGCATGTGAAGGCGGCCTTATCAGCGATGACGATCAAAACAGACCGTCGCGATGCACGTGGGATCGCGCATCTCCTGCGCATGGGCTGGTACCGGCCTGTGCACTGCAAGACCCTGCCGTCCCAAGAGGTGCGAGCGCTCCTGACCGCGCGCAAAACCCTGCTTGGCAAGCTGATCGACATCGAGCTCAGCCTGCGAGGGATCCTGCGTGGGTTCGGGCTGAAGGTTGGTGCGGTCACGCGCAAGTCCTTCGAGGTTCGCGTCCGCGCACTGGTGGCGGGTCAGTCGACGCTGACGGCGATCATGGAAGGCCTGTTGAACACACGGGTCACGCTGATCACCGAGATTGCAAACCTGCACAAGGCTCTCTTGAAGATCGCGCGGGCAGACAGGGTCTGCACTCGGCTGATGACAGTGCCCGGAGTGGGGGCATTGACGGCCTTGACGTTCAAGACAGCGATCGATGATCCCACACGGATTACAAAATCGCGCGACGTTGGACCGCTGCTCGGACTGACGCCGGGTCGCTATCAGTCCGGCGAGACCGACATCGTCGGCAAGATCACGAAGGTGGGGGATGTCATGGCTCGAACCGCTCTGTTTGAAGCAGCAACCGTGCTGCTGACCCGCTCGGCTAGTAAGTCACGTCTCAAGGCCTGGGCCATGGATGTTGTCAAACGCCGCGGAACCAAGCGAGCGATCGTCGCACTGGCACGCAAGCTTGGCGTCATTCTCCATCGAATCTGGGTCGATGGCAGCCAGTTCCGCCCTGGCACGGAGGCTACGGCCATGCCGGCCCTGATTACGAAATAGGCCGCACACGGGCGAGATGGCGGGCCAAGTCCACCGGTGATCAGGACAGCGAGCTGAACGAAAGAGAGGATTGAGCCGGCCCCGCGAAGGCCTGCTCCCCAATGTCCCGTCGCCGGGACGGCGGATGAGATGAAGCCGAAGAACTGGTTGCAGCCCGACACTGCGCTGGAGAGATGGGCTCTCTCGTCCCTCTAACCACATCAAGTGGCGGCCTGAGCGCCGATCACGGACGGAAGCAAGTAGCCGGCGGCGAGGCGCAAACTGGGGATTGACTCCCCTAGGCCCATTACGGAAGCCAGTTCTCGCGCAGGAACTGCCAGACGTTCTCCACTGGGTTCAGCTCTGGAGCCTTGGCGGGGAGCGGCATGAGGGTGATGTTGGCTGGGATCACCAGCCTCTTCGAGAGATGCCAGCCCGCTTGGTCGAGCAGAACCACGGCATGGGCGCCGGGCGCCACGGCGTGCGAAATCTCGGCGAGGTGCAAGGTCATGGCCTCGCTCGTGCAGCGGGGCAGGACCAGACCGGCGCCCTTGCCTTGATCCGGACAGATCGCTCCGAAGATGTAGGCCGATGACGTGCGTTGGTCCTTGGGAGCTGAGGGCCGGGTGCCCCGCCGGGCCCAGCGGCGCGTGATCTTGTTCTTTTGCCCGACCCGCGCCTCGTCGGAAAACCAGATCTCTACCGGCTTGCGGCCTGCCCGGTCGGCGATCGCCGCCAGACGGGCGGCGAACTCTTTTTAAAAGCCGACACCTCGGCCTCGCTCTTGGCGTGATGGCGCGGACGCGCGGAAAGCTTGCGATAGCCCAGGGCCCGCACCTCGCGGCTCAAGGTCTGCTTCGAGATCGTGACCCGGAACTCCTCCCAGAGCCACTCGATCAGATCAATGAGACGCCAGCGCACCACGCCGTGAACGGACGGGATTGGTCCATCATCGATGCGCGCCATCAGGGCCGTTCGATGGGCATCCGTGAGCCTCGAGGGCTGGCCGGGTGGCTTGCGGTCGATCAGACCGTCCGGGCCATCGGCGTTGAACTTCACCACCCAGTCCCGCACGATCTGCAGTGTGACCCCGCCGATCCGGGCGGCTTCGGTGCGGGTGGCGCCCTCGTAGATGGCCGCCAGCGCGAGCAGGCGCCGGGCCTGCGCACCATCCTTGCTCCTCCGCGCAATCCCGCGAAGAGCGTCGGCGTCGAAGTCAGTCCTGAGCGGAATCGGCATGGCAAACCTCCAAGTTCGCCATAACGAATCAGACTCGCCCCATGCCGACCAGAGCCCAACGAGTCACCCCTTTAGAGACTTGGTATCATGCTTTCTTTAGACGAGATCGAGCGGCTTCGCCGCAAGTTGGTGCGCGGGATCCGGATCGTCGATCCACTGCGCCGCGCTCCGTTCCTCTCCGTCCGGGAAAAGGGGAGGGTGAAACATCGACCTGAGCCACTCGCTCGCCCTTTCCCGCGTCGGCGTTCGGCTAGCGGTGGCTCGAGATGAACTGCTTGAAGCGGTCGGACTTCGGAGCGCCGAACACCTCGGCCGGCGGGCCTTCCTCCTCGACGATGCCCTTGTGGAGGAACACCACGCGGTTCGACACGTCCCGCGCAAAGCCCATCTCGTGCGTCACGACGAGCATGGTCCGGCCCTCCTCGGCGAGCGAGCGCATGACGCGCAGCACCTCGCCGACGAGTTCCGGGTCGAGCGCCGAGGTCGGCTCGTCGAAGAGCATCACCTTCGGACGTTGAGCGAGCGCTCGCGCGATCGCCGCGCGCTGCTGCTGGCCGCCGGAGAGATGCGACGGGATACTGGTCGCGCTTGTCCGCGATGCCGACCTTGGCGAGCAGCTGCTCGGCTTCCGCGATGCACTCCGCCTTCGGGCGTTTCTGCACGTGGACGGGAGCTTCGATGACGTTCTCGAGGATCGTCATGTGGGACCAGAGATTGAAGCTCTGGAACACCATCGCGACCCGGGTGCGGATGCGGTCGACCTGCGCGCGGTCGGCCGGCTCCATGCCGTGCCGCCCTTTCCTGAGCCGGATCGACTCGCCGCCGATGCGGATCTCGCCCGAGTCCGGCACTTCGAGCATGTTGATGCAGCGCAGCATGGTGGATTTGCCGGAGCCCGAAGCGCCGAGGATCGAGATCACGTCGCCCTCGCGGGCCTCGAGCGAGATGCCCTTGAGGACCTCGAGCGAGCCGAAGCTCTTGCGCAGGTCTCTCACCGCGACGGCGGGCACCGCCGCCGTCGCGGCGGACGCCGCGGACCGGGACGGGACAGGACTGGACGCGGTCGACACTGCGCAGCTCCGCTAGACATGGGCGGCTTCGATGAGGGGCGCCGGAACCGCCGGGGCGCGCCGCAGGTGCGGCGAGAGCCACCACTCGAGCGCCATGATGGCTCGCGTGACGGCGAAGTTGAGGACGAGATAGATCGCACCCGCGACGATGAAGATCTCGACGGCGCGGAAGGTCTGCGAGATGAGCTTCTGTGCGATTCCCGTCAGCTCCATCATGGTGATGATCGAGGCGAGCGAGGTCGCCTTGACCATCAGGATGATCTCGTTGCCGTACGCCGGCAAGGCCTGACGCACCGCGATCGGGAAGACGATGCGGCGGAAGAGGAGGAGGCGCGACATCCCGCAGGCGCGCGCGGCCTCGATCTGGTTCGCGGGCACCGCCTGCAGCCCGCCGCGGATGATCTCGCTCGCATAGGCCGCGGTGTTGAGCGTGAGCGCGAGGACGGCGCACCAGTAGGGTTCGCGGAAGAATCCCCACAGTCCCCATTCCTGCAGCGTCGGGCGAAACTGCCCGAGGCCGTAATAGATCAGGAAGATCTGCACCAGGAGGGGCGTGCCGCGGAACACGAAGACGTAGGCGCGCGCCGACCAATCGAGCACCGCCACGCCGGACATGCGCATGAGCGCGAGCAGCATCGCGAACACCGCGCCGAGACCGACGGCCGTGAAGGCGAGGTTGAGCGTGAGCGGCAGACCTTCGAGCAGGCGAAGGCGTCAGAGGACAGGTCCTCGGCGGTCGACGCCATGCAAGGATCCGCGGAAGGTCCATCAGGCGGCCCTCCTGACGCCGCGCAGCGAGCGATTTTCCGCCTTCTGGAACAGGACGGTCGAGGCCCACGTGATGAGGAGGTAAGCGCCGCTGCGGTGAGGTAGAAATCGAACGGCCGGCGGGTCGAGCCGGCGGCGATGTGCGACTGGCGCAGGAGCTCGACGAGGCCGGTCACCGAGATCAGCGCCGATTCCTTCAGCACGAGCTGCCAGACGTTGCCGAGACCCGGGATGGCATAGCGCAGGACCTGGGGCGCGATGATGCGGCGGAACATCAGCCAGCGGTGCATGCCGACGGACCTCGCCGCCTCGAGCTCGCCGCGGTTGAGCGTCTGGTAGGCGCCCCGGAACACCTCGGCCTGATACGCGCCGGAGACGACGCCGATGGCGATCGCGCCCGTCGCGAAGGCGGGCACGCCGATGAAGCCGTCGTAGCCGAACAGGCGTCCGATCTGCGCCGAGTGCCGCGCTGCCGCCGAAGTAGAAGAGGTAGATGACGAGAAGATCCGGGATGCCGCGCAGAACCGTCGTGTAGCCGTCGGCGAGGCTGCGCGCGATCAGGCTGCGCGAGAGCTTCGCCCACGCGACGAGGGTGCCGATGACGGCCCCCGCCGCGAAGCCGCAGAACGCGACCGCCAGAGTCATGCCCGTGGCGATCAGGAGAGCATAGCCCCAGCCGTTGGGGCCGAAGCCCACGAGCTCGAAGTACGGGATCTGCTGCACGCCGTCCGTTTCCTCCCGGTCTCATGAAGGGCGAGTGGGGAGTGGGAGTAGAGAGTGGGGAGTGTAGGAGGTGGGGCAACCCGCCACTGTCATCCCCGGCGAGCCGCAGGCGAGGGAAGGGGATCCATATCCAGCACGCACCGCCGGACTGGATCCCCTTCCCCTCCGCCCCGAATCAAGTCCGGGCCTCCGGCCGGGGATGACAGTGGTGCCCTGTCCCAATCCCCACTCCCCATCCCCTACGCCGCAGGCGAAGCGTTGATCTTGAACCACTTCTACGACAGCTTCTCGATCGTGCCGTCCGCGATGGCCGCCGCGATCGCGTCGTCGAACAGTTTCTTGAGCTCGGTGTCCGTCTTGCGCATGGCGACCGCGACGCCGCGGCCGAGCACGTCGCCGCGCAGGCCGGTGCCGGCGATCACCATGTCCTTGAACTCCGGCTTTTCCTTCGTGGCGGCGAGCGAGCCATGGGCCGCGAAGATGGCGTCGACGCGCCCGGCCGCAGGTCGAGGTCGTGCTGCTCGGTCGTCTTGTATTCGCGGATCGTGATCGTGTCCTTGAGGTACTTCTCGAGGAACGCCGAGTTCGTCGTCGAGGTCTGGACGCCGACGGTCTTGCCCTTGAGGAGGGGCTTCCAGGCTTCGATCGCCTTCTTGGCGGCCTCGGGGTCCTTGTCGAGGCTTATGATCGTCCCGGTGCCCGGAAGCTTGGTCAGGGGCGAGTCCTTGAGGACGCCCCAGCCATGCGGCGTCGCCACGTAGGGCTGCGAGAAGTTCATCACCTCGAGCCGCTTGTCGGTGATGTTCATGCCCGCCATGATGGCGTCGTACTTGGTGGCCTGCAGCGCCGGGATGATGCCGTCCCAGTCCTGCGCGATGATCTCGCACTTCACCTTCATGCGGTCGCACAGGTCGTTGGCGAGGTCGATCTCGAAGCCCTCGAGCTTGCCGCCCGGGCCGGTGAAGTTACAGGGCGCGTAGGCGCCCTCGGTGGCGATCTTGACGGTCTCCCATTCTTGCCCTGCGCGGCCGCGCCCGCGGAGGCGAGCGCGGAGGCAGCCACGGCGGGGCCCAGAGCCTTGAGCAGTGTCATGCCTCGTTCTCCCGTGATCGCGACGGGCCTCGTCCGGGCCCGCGGACCGCCGAGCTAACCCGGAAAGGCTGCCCCAAGGCAAGCCCTCGAACGCCCGGCCCGGTCGCCCAGGATCGCGCCTTTTCGGGCGCGGTCGCCGGACACGAAAAGGGCGCGGCCCGCGCCGCGCCCCTCGGGTCTCGTCGGCCGGCGACCGATCAGCTCGCGGCGTGGTGTCGATCTTGAACCACTTGTCCGACAGCTTCTTGATCGTGCCGTCCGCGATCGCGGCCTTGATGGCCTCGTCGAACATCTTCTTGAGCTCGGTGTCTTCCTTGCGCAGGCCGACGCCGACGCCCGGCGCCGAGCATGCCGCCGGTGAGCGACGGCCCGACGATGACTGTAGTCCTTGAACTCCGGCTTCTCGAGCGTGCCGTGAGCGCGGTGGCGTCGGCCAGGACCGCGTCGATGCGGCCGGCCGCGAGGTCGAGGTCGTGCGCCTCGGTGGTCTTGTACTCGCGGATCTCGGCCGTGCCCTTGAGGTACTTGTCGGCGAAGTTGGCGTGCGTGGTCGAGCCCTGCACGCCGATGGTCTTGCCCTTCAGCACCGGCTTGATGGCCTCGATCGCCTTCTCGGCCTCGGCCGGCTGGAGCTGAGGTTGAACGCCTGGCCGGTGCCGGGCATCTTGGCGAGCGGCGAGATTCTTCGGCACCAGGAAGCCGTTCGGGCGAATTCGCGTAAGGAACCGAGAAGTCGATCACCTTCTTGCGCTCGTCGGTGATCGACATGCCGGCCATGATGGCGTCGTACTTCTTGGCTGAAGCGCCGGGATGATGCCGTCCCAGTCCTGCGCGACGATCTCGCACTTCACCTTCATGCGGCCGCACAGGTCGTTGGCGAGGTCGATCTCGAAGCCTTCGAGCTTGCCGCCGGCGCCGGTGAAGTTCCACGGCGCGTAGGCGCCTTCGGTCGCGATCTTCACGGTCTCCCATTTCTTGCCCTGAGCGGCCGCGCCGCCGACGGCGAGCGCGGAGGCGACCAGCGGCCAGGCCAATCGTTTTCAGGAAATTCATCGTCGTTTCCTTCTGACTTCGGCTCTTTCGACCGAGCCCGTTGAGGCGACCCGACGGGCCGCGCCGGCGGTCAGTAATCGCCAAACGCGCCGAAAGCCGCCGAAGAACGGCAAGGTCTGGCCGTGCCCGGCGGCGGCCGTGCTCTCGTTTGCTCGCGAGACTTGCGATCCGGCTCGCAAGAGGCAAGTACTGGAGCGTGCGAGGACGCCCGATGACCGATCCACAGCGCTCCGCCGCCGGCCCTTCGTCGAAGCGCTCACGGCCCGGCTCGGCCAGGCCCACGTGCTGACCGTCGAGCCGCGGACATCGAGGGCGCACTCGTGGAGATGCGCGGTCTCTATCGCGGCGCGGCCCTTGCCGCGGTGCGCCCGCGCGATGCGCAGGAGGTCGCCTTCGTGGTCCGCGAATGCGCCCGGGCCGAGGTGCCGGTCGTGCCGCAGGGCGGCAATACGGGCCTCGTGGGCGGCGGGGTGCCGCACGGCGGCATCGTGCTCTCGCTCGCGCGTCTCGATCGCATCCGCGAGGTCGATCCCGCTCAACGCCACCATGACGGTCGAGGCGGGCTGCATCCTCAGGAACGTGCAGGACGCCGCCGACGCGGTCGACTGCCTCTTCCCGCTCTCCCTGCCTCCGAGGGCTCCTGCCGCATCGGCGGCAATCTCGCGACGAACGCGGGCGGCACGGGCGTGCTGCGCTACGGCAACATGCGCGACCTCACCCTCGGGCTCGAGGTGGTGCTCGCCGACGGCCGGATCTGGAACGGCCTCAAGGGACTGCGCAAGGACAATACCGGCTACGACCTCAAGGACCTGTTCGTGGGGTCCGAAGGAACGCTCGGCATCATCACGGCGGCGGTGCTGAAGCTCTTCCCCAAGCCCAAGGCCCGGGTCACGGCCTTCGTGGGCTGCGCCTCGCCCCACGCAGGCCCTCGCGCTGTTCGAACGGCTGCGCGGCGCTGCAGGCGATGAGCTCACGGCGTTCGAGTACATGCCGCGGTTCGGCCTCGACATCGTCCTCAAGCACGTGGCCGGCGCCGTGCGGCCTCTCGCCGGCGATCACCGGTCCTACGCCCTGGTCGAACTCTCGTCGCCCCGGCCGGGCGCCGACCTGCAGGGGCTGATCGAGACCGCGCTCGAAGGCGGCGCTCGAGGACGGCGTCGCCGAGGACGCGACGGTCGGTGCGAGCGAGGCCCAGAACCGCGCGCTCTGGCAATTGCGTGAAAGTCTCTCGGAGGTGCAGGCGCCTCGAGGGCGGTTCGATCAAGCACGACGTGGCGGTTCCGGTCGCCCGCGTCGCCGAATTCATCGAGACCGCCACGCGGGCGTGCGAAGCCGCGATGCCGGGGGTCCGGGTCTGCGCGTTCGGCCATTTCGGCGACGGCAATATTCATTTCAACCTGTGCCAGCCGGTCGGCATCGACAAGGCCGCCTTCATCGCCGAGTGGGAGCGCTTCAACCGCATCGTCCACGACATCGTGCACGCCATGAACGGGTCGATCGCGGCGGAGCACGGCATCGGTCTCATCAAGCGGGACGAGCTGGCGCTCTACAAGGACCCGGTGGCGCTGGATCTCATGCGGACGCCTCAAGCGCGCGCTCGACCCGCAGAACATCCTCAACCCCGGCAAGGTCGTCGCGATCGGCGAGCACCTGCCGGCCGCGCTGCCCGGACGCCCCGTTCGGCCGGGAGCACGCGCGTGAAGACCCTCGACATCCTGGCCATCGGCGAGCCGCTCATGGAGTTCGCGGAGGTGCAGCGCGGCGACGAGCGACTCTACCTGCCCGGGTTCGGAGGCGATGTCTCGAACGCTGCGGTCGCGGCCGCCCGCCAGGGCGCCAAGGCCGCGATCTTCACGGCGCTCGGGGACGACGCGTTCGGGCGCGACTTCCTGGCGCTCTGGGACCGCGAGGGGATCGACCGGTCGTCCGTGATCGTGCGCCGCGGCGGGCGCACCGGCGTCTACTTCATCTCCTATGGCGAGCACGGTCACGTCTTCTCCTATGCCCGCGCGGGCTCGGCCGCGAGCCTCGTGACCGCGGACGAGCTGCCGCTCGAGCAGATCGCGAGCGCGCGCGTTCTGCACGCCTCCGGAATCAGCCAGGCGATCTCGACGTCGTGCGCCGACGCGGTGTTCGCGGCGATCCGCCATGCGCGCGCGAGCGGCACAGTGGTGAGCTACGACACCAATCTGCGCCTTCGGCTCTGGCCGCTCGATCGGGCGCGGGCCATCATCCACGCGGCCGTCGCGCTGTGCGACATCGCGCTGCCGGGCCTCGACGATGCGCGCCAGCTCACCGGCTTCGAGCACCCGGAGGAAATCTGCGCCTTCTATCTCGAACTCGGCTGCCGGATCGTCGCGCTCACCATGGGGAAGGCGGGCACGATGGTCGCGACCCCGGACCGGCGCGAGGTGATTCCGGCCCGACCCGTCGACGCGGTGGACGCCACGGGGGCGGGCGACACCTTCGACGGCGCGTTCCTGGCGGAGTGGCTCGTCCACGGCGACCCCTTCCGGGCCGCGGCCTACGCCAATGCGGCCGCCGCCCTGTCGACCCTCGGTCAGGGCGCCGTCGCTCCGATGCCGCGGCGCGATGCCGTCGAGAGCTTTCTCAAGGCCAAGTAAGCGAAAAACGGCGGGTCCGAGGACCCGCCGTCTCCATATTCTCATTCGGCCGGATTACCGGGCGCCGGGCAGACTGCGCGCCGTCGCGAGGTGGGTTTGCAGGTGGGGGATCACCGACCGCGCGAAGTTCACCATGGCGGGATCCGCGCCGTTCTGCGAGTACGACGTGTACATCGCAAGGGCCTCCTGGTGCGCCATGCGCTGCATCTGACCGTAGAGGCGGTCGAAGGTCGGGCCCGAGGTCGAGGCGAGCTGGTTGAGCATCGCCTGCTTGCGGGCGTCGAGCGGGACCGCCGGCCTGATCGGGGCGGACGCCACCGAACCCGTGGTCTGGACGGCACCCGCCGTCGCACCGGTCGTCGCGCCGATGCCGGCGCCGACCGCCGCACCCACCGGGCCGCCGACCACAGCGCCGAGGCCCGCGCCGGCGAGCGCGCCCGTCGCGGTGCTGCCGGTCGCAGCCGGGGCCGCCGAGGCCGCGCCCGCCGACGCTCCGACGCCGGCGCCGACCGCCGCACCGACGGGGCCGCCGACCAGAGCGCCGATTCCGGCGCCCGCGAGCGCACCCGTCGCCGTGCCGCCGACCACGCTCCCGTTGGCGGCGTAGACCGCCGTGCCGCCGTTAAGCGCCTGGGTCGTCGCCGCGTGATCGCGGATCATGTTGCGCGCATAGGCGAGAACGCGCGGATTGCGCGAGCGCTGCAGGGCGAGCTGGCTCGAGGTGATCTCGAAGGCGTCCGACATCATGGCCATCATGCGGAAGCCTTCGCGATCGGTCGGGACCGCGACCTGGACCGCAGTCTGGGCCGCGGCAGGTGTAGCGAGCGATGCCATCAAGGCGCCAAGGGCAATATACTTCTTCATCGGATTTTCTCCTGATTCCGGGGCGCAGCGAGCCACCTCAGGCGAAGTTGAACGCCTGCGAGACCTCGGGCCGCTGCTGCACCCCGACAACGATCGCGGTCCTACGCGGTTCCGGAAGAAATTTTTAACTTGGGATTACGATAACGAGCCCTCAAACCTGCGCCGTATACCTTCATCATCCTTGATGATCGATGGGAACCTGCTTCGGATTCCATAGCCGGGATGCGGCGGCCCCGCCGAACGTGCCCTAACGGGGACGCCTTGGCCCAAGTCCGCCGCCGTGTCCAAGCTTCTCCTCGTCAGCCGGGATGCGGCGGCCCGCCGAACGTGCTCTAACGGGGACGCCTTCGCCCGAGTCCGCCGTGTCCAAGCTCCTCCTCGTTCAGATCCTGCGCGGCGCCGCGGCCCTGTCGATCGCCGCGCTCCACGCCCAGCACGACGCGGTCGCGCTTTCCGCCGCGACCGGGGCCGCGTGGGTGCCGCCCCTGGACCTCCCGTGGGCCGCCGGGGTGGACGTGTTCTTCGTTATTTCCGGCTTCATCATGGTTCATGCCTCGCTGGACCTGTTCCACCGCGAGGGCGCGCGCGGCGCGTTCCTGGCCCGACGGATCGCCCGCATCGTGCCCCTCTATTGGGCGGTGACGACGCTTTATCTCGCCCTCGCGGTGGCGGCCCCGGGGCTCCTCAACAGCGAAATCCTGGCGCCGTGGCCGGTGCTCGCCTCGTATCTGTTCATCCCGGCCGAGCGTCCGGACGGGATCGTGCAGCCGCTCTACTCGCTCGGATGGACCCTCAACTACGAGATGTTCTTCTACGCGCTTTTCGCGCTCGCGATCGTGCTGCCGTACCGTCGGGCCATCGCCGCCCTGGCGGGTACGCTCCTTGCGCTCGTCGCCCTCGGGTCGGTGGTTCGGCTCCCGGAGCCGTTCGCGTTCTGGACCTCGCCGATCCTTCTCGAGTTCGCCTTCGGTCTCGGCTTGGGCCATCTGCGGGCGCAGGGCGTCACGATCGGACGGGCGGCGCAGCTCGCTCTTGCGACCGCGGGACTGGCGCTTCTGGCCCTCGACCTCACCGATCCCGCGGGAGGGGTCGTGCTGCCTCGCGTCCTGGCCTGGGGAGCGCCGGCGGCATGTCTCGTCGCCGCAGCCGCTCTCGGGCGCGACGGCCTGTCGTCCCGGAACGCCGCGACCCGCTTCGGGGTCGCGCTCGGGGACGCGTCATACGCGCTCTATCTTCTGCATCCGTTCGCGATCCGGGGCGTGCGTTCCGTCGTCGCCGCGAGCGGCCTTGGTCCGGCGCTCGGGCCCGCGGGATTCATCCTGCTCGCGCTCACGGCAGCGATCCTGGCGTCCTTGTTCGTGCACCGGGGGTTCGAGCGCACCGCAACGGCCTGGCTTCGCCGGCGGCTCAATCCGCTACGGCCGGCCTGACAGGGACGGGATCGGCGAGGTCAGCCGGTTCAGCGACAGCATCCCGAGCCCGCCGACCGAGCTGTCCGGGCGCAAGCCGCGCAATTCGGCCGAGAGCAGGAAACCGGTCTCGTCCCGGTCGATCTTGAACAGGTGATAGCCCGCCTTGTCGATCAGGGCTCCGCCCCGCACCGAAGCCGACGGTGCCCCAATGATCGGGACGGGGCCTCGAGGCCCCGCCAGCTGGGCGAGCGAGCCGACATGGTTGTGCCCGTGCACGACGAGTTCGGCGCCGACGCGCTTGAGCATCGCCTCGAACCGGTGCGCATCGGTGAGCTCGCGGCCCGAGTCGGCCCCCGCCCTGTGAGGCGGATGGTGGATCAGGACGATGCGGAAGCAGTCGCAGTCCCGCCCGAGGTCGCCGAGCATCTCCTCCGCTTCCTTGACCTGTCTTCGGCCGAGGCGGCCGGTCGCCACGAAGGGCAAGGTCGGGATCGCCGACGAGAGGCCGACGATCGCCACCACCCCTCTCCGGCGCAGGTACGGGAAGGACCCTTGGACCCCGTCGTCGCCGCGCGTGTAGGGCGCGATCTCGGCCAGGAGCCCCTCGAGCGAGCCCGGGACGTAGGCGTCGTGATTGCCCGGGACGAAGCTCACGTCCCGGGCGTCGCCCAGGGTCTCCATGAACACCCGCGACGTCTTCCATTCCTCGGGCAGACCGATGTTGCACAGATCGCCCGTGCACAGGATGTGATCCGGGGCCTGCGCGCGGATGTCGGCGACGAGGTCGGCGAGCACCTCCATGTCGTGCGTGTTCTGGCGTCCGCGATGCCAGTTGATCCAGCCGGTCAGGCGCTTGTTGAGGAGTTCGCGCAGCTGCGGGCGCGGCAGCGGGCCGACATGCGGGTCCGTGAGGTGCGCGAGGCGGATCATGCAGGAAAACGCGGGCCGGGCGGCACGGTTCGAACCCCGCCCGCCGTTCAGGCGCTGCCGATGAAGATGCCCGCGAGGAGCACGAGCACACCGCCGACGATGATCTGGAACGTGGCCCGCAGGAACGGCGTATCCATGTATCTCGTCCTGATCCAGGCGATCGCGACGAGCTCGACGGCGACCACGGCGGCGGCGATCACGGTCGCGAGCGTGAAGGCATTGGGCCAGGTGTCCGGCACGAGATAGGGGAGGGTATGTCCGACGCCGCCGAGCGCGGTCATCAATCCGCAAACGATGCCGCGCAGCGTCGGCGAGCCGCGCCCCGTGATGATCCCGTCGTCGGAGAGCGCCTCGGTGAAGCCCATGCTGATGCCGGCGCCGACCGAGGCCGCGAGCCCGACCAGGAAGGTTTCCCAGTTGCTGTGGGTCGCGAAGGCCGCCGCGAAGAGCGGGGCGAGCGTCGAGACCGAGCCGTCGATGAGCCCCGCGAGCCCGGGCTGTACGTATTGGAGCACGAACAGGCGCCTTTGGGCATGCTCCTCGCTCGCCTCGGCATCCGGCGTGAGGTGCGCCTCGTGGAGCTGGCTCGCCTTCTGCTCATGGCCGCGCTCGATCTCGGCGAGGCGGACGAACAGCTCGCGCACGGAGACGTCGGCGGCCTGCTCGGCGGCGAACTCGTAGAATTTCGCCGCCTGAAGCTCCATGAGCTCGGCCTCGCGGCGCATTTTGGGAAGGTCGAGATTCGGATTCCACCACACCGCCCTGCGCCGCAGGAACCCGCGCACGTCCTCGCGGCGGATCGGCGGCAGGTGCTCGCCGAAGCGGGTGCGGAAGAGATCGTAGAGAGAGTTGCGGTGGCCGCGCTCCTCCTCGGCCATGTCGTCGAAGAGCTGGGCCGAGGCGGGAAAGTCGGTCCGCAACCGGTCCGCGAAGCTCTGGTAGATGCGGGAGTCTTCTTCCTCGTTGGCGATCGCCAGCGCAACCACCTCCCGCTCCGTGAGCTCCGACAGCGCCTTCATCCCGGCCTCCATTTTAGAAGCGTTCTAAGGATGAGCGCGGGGCCGTTCAAGGGCGCGGGCGAGCTTCAGACCTGAGGCAACGATCGAGAGAGGTTATCCGCTGTCGCTGGAGCCGGAGAACAACCGCCCGGCGAGGTCGGGCGATCGCCGGGCCGGTCCGGCCCAGCGATGCTGGTCACGACGAGAGCGAGGGCTCCGCCGCCGCAGGTCCGAGCGGAAATCGCCGGTCAGTACTGCGCGCCGGGTATCAGCGTCGACCGCACCGCGTGGTCGCGCAGGTCGAGGGCCGGGGACCACACGAAGCGCGGGGACCGGTTGAAGCGGGACAAGATCAGGGAGAGGAACATGGCAACGCCTTAGGTTGGATTCACCATAGCCCTGCCTGCGACGCCGCGCACACGCCAAGATTCGCCCTCAGCCATGCTTTGCGGGAATGGGCCCGTTCATGCATTGCTAAGCTTTGACCGGGAATAACCTTCGATAGGGATACAATCCAAAATTCCTGAGGGCCACAGCGGCGGGCGATATCGGTCCGGCGGCATCGGGTTTAAATGGTGGACCATGAGCCCGAATTCCGACCTGCCGACCGGTCTCACCGCCCGCCTGCTGCGGCGGACCCTGCACACCTACTGGCGATGGGCGCGCGGCCTTACTCTGGGGGTGCGGGGAGCGGTCCTGACTCCGGAGAACCACGTCTTCCTCGTCCGCCACACCTATGTGCCCGGCTGGCACATGCCGGGCGGCGGCGTCGAGGCCGGGGAGACCGCCTTGGCGGCTCTCAGCCGCGAACTCGCGGAGGAGGCGCGCATCGCCGTCACGGGGCCGACCCCGCTGCACGGGATCTTCTACAACGACAAGGTCTCCCGGCGCGACCACGTGCTCGTCTATGTGGTGCGGGATTTCCGCGTCGACGAGGCGAAGCGGCCGGACCGCGAGATCGCGGAAGCGGGGTTTTTTCCCGCCGAGCGGCTCCCGGAGGGGGTTTCGCCCGCAACCCGGCGGCGGCTCGCGGAAATCGTGTGCGGCGCGCCCGTGACGGACATCTGGTGAAACGCCGTTTGCGCAGCCGCGTCGGCGCTGCTATGGCCGAGCCCGAGAGGCGAACCACCCAATGACGGCTCCCCGGACCCTGCGACGACGACGCGGCTGACACCCAAGCCGTCCTTTCGATCGTCGCAAGACCGAGTCAGCCCGTGGCCGAACTGTCCCTCGTCATTCGTCCGGAACGTCCCGCCGACGCGCAATCCATCGAGCGCCTGCACGAGCGCGCGTTCGGGCCCGGGCGCTTCGCGCGCACCGCCTTCCGCCTTCGCGAGGGGGATGGGCATCTCCTGGATCTCTCCTTCACGGCGCTCGTCGGCACGCTGCTCGTCGGCTCGGTGCGTATGACGCCCGTCGTGGCAGGCGCCGTCGATGCCCTCATGCTCGGACCCCTGACGGTGGACCCCGCCTTCGAGGGACGGGGAATCGGCGCCGCGCTTATCCAGCGTTCGATCGCCGCGGCGCGCGAGAAGGGTCACGGCCTCGTGCTCTTGGTGGGAGACGAGCCGTACTACGGCCGCTTTGGATTCAAGCGCATCCCGCCGCGCCGACTCGAGCTTCCCGGGCCCGTGAACCGGGACCGGTTCCTCGCGCTGGAGCTCGCGGAAGGCATGCTTGATCGCGCGAGCGGGCTCGTCACGCCGCGCCGGACCTGACGAAAGCATGAGCCGCGTTCGCGGCAGCTTCGTGTGCCGGATCCCGGATCTGCGTTCCGCTTGTCCGGGAAAGGGGTGGAGGGTGTGGCTGCTGTGACGGCCTCGCGACCCTCACACGCTTTCCCGGACGGAGAGGAACGGAGCGAAGCGGAGTGGATCGGAGATCCGGGATCCAGCGCACCAACTTGCGGCGAAGCCGCTCATCTCTTCTAAAGAAAGCATGAGCCGCTGCGCGGCAGCTTTTCTCCTGGATCCCGGATCTGCGTTCCGCTTCGCTCCACTTGTCCGGGAAAGCGTGGAGGGTGTCGCGCCGACCTTCGCGCTACGCTCTTCTCCTGGATTCCGGAGGACCTGATGGACGGGGTGAAGGGGCGCGTGAAACCCACCCGCTCACGCCCGCCGGCGACCCTCCACCATCCAGGCCGCGATGGTCGTGCCGATGAGCAGGACGAGCCCGAGGACGCCGAGCGCGAGGGGGAACACCGACACGCCGCGCACGATCGCGCTTTCGCTCGGACGGATCCCGATCCAGTCCCCGCCCGCGAAGCGGGACCCGGAGCGAACCGGCAGGATCCGCGGCACCGCGACCTCGTCGCCGGATTCCGCCGCGACGCGCCGGACCGAGCCGCCGGTTGCCTCGCTGATCGTTCTGAGCGGCTCGGTATCGCTGAACACGTCGTTGAGCTCGCGCGGGTTCGCGGGCCCGACGCTCACGAAGGCGACGAGGTCGCCGGATCTCAGCGTATGGAGCCCGAGCTCGCGGGTCGTCGCCTGAGCCGTGAACAGGCCGGGCTTCTCCTCGCCGAGGGTGACTTGCCGTTCGGCGCCGCTCGGCGTGCGCAGCGTGACGGGGTCCGTCGACTCCTTCATGGTCTGACGCTCGATGCGGATGTCGCGGCCGGCGACGCTGGCGCGCAGGGCTTCCTCCTCGAGAGCGGGCTCCTTCATGAGCCAGTGGGCGAGGCGGCGCAGCAGGTCGAGATGGGGTCCGCCCTCGCGGTATCCGCGCGCCCACAGCCAGGCGTGGTCGGAGAGCAGGAGCGCGACGCGGCCCTTGTCCTCGCGGCGCAGCACCAGTAGCGGCAGGTCGTTGGCGCCCGCCATCAGCGCCGCGTCGGTGGGGACCTGTGCGCCGATGATCCGGAGCCACTCGCCCCAGGCCGGCGGGTCGGCCTCGGAGCCCGGCAGCTCGCGCGTCACGGGATGGCGCTCGCCGCTCTCGGTGATGCGCGCCCGATAGGGCTGCTCGACGATGCGACCGTCCGGGTTGCCGGGGATGATCGGGGACAGCCGGGTGCGGGCGAGACTCGAGGCCCCCGCGAATTCCGGGCCGGCGGCCACCATGACGGCGCCGCCCTCCCGCACGTAGCGGACGATGTTCTCGAAATACGTCGAGGGCAGCACGCTCTGATTGGCGTAGCGGTCGAAGATGATGAGGTCGAATTCCTTGATCTTGCCCTGGAACAGTTCGCGCGTCGGGAAGGCGATGAGCGAGAGCTCGTTGATCGGCGTGCCGTCCTGCTTCTCGGGCGGGCGCAGGATCGTGAAATGCACGAGGTCGACGTTCGCGTCCGACTTCAGGAGGTTGCGCCAGGTGCGCTCGCCCGCATGCGGTTCGCCCGAGACCAGGAGCACGCGAAGCTTTTCGCGGATCCCCTCGACCGTGACGACGGCGCGGTTGTTGACCTCGGTGAGTTCGTCCGGCAGGCCGTCCACCTCGAGCTCGACCACGTTGGGACCGCCGTGCTCGATCCGGACCTGGATCGAGAACGGCTGGCCGGTGCGGACCTGCTGGCGCATGAAGAGCTGGCCGTCGCGGCGCACCGTCAGCTGCACGGCGCCCGTGCCGCCGCGTTCCAGGATCTGCGCCCGGATCGTCTGATCGCGACCCACGATCCCGAAGCGCGGGGCCTCCAGGAGCTTGATCTGCCGGTCGCGCTCGTTCGGGCGACCGGTGATCAGCGCATGCAGCGGAGCATGGAAGCCGAGACTCTCGACCGCCGCCGGGATGTCGTGCACGACGCCATCCGTGACCATGATCACGCCGGCCAGCCGATCCGGAGGCACGTCGGCGAGACCGTTGGTGAGCGCGGAGAAAAGGCGGGTGCCGTCGTCGCCCTCGCCGTCCTGCGCGTCGATGAAGCGAGGCTCGACGTCGGTGAGCGGGCCCAGGCGGCGCAGCAGGTCCGCGCGGACCTGTTCCGTCATCCGCGGACGCTCGCCCAGCGTTTGCGAGGTCGAGCCGTCCATGACGATCGCGACCACGTCCTTGACCTTGTCGCGTTCCTCCTGAACGAGGGACGGATTGGCGAGCGCGAGGAGCACCAGGCCGAGGCCCGCGGCCCGGATGATCGCGACCGGTCCCCGCGACACGAGCGCCAGAATCGCCAAGAGGGCGACGGCCGCCCCGAGCGCCCACAGCGCGTAGTCCGGGATGAGGGGCGAAAAGCTGATCGAGAGCAACGAACGTCTCCTAGGACCCGACGCGAGCGGCGCGGCGGAGCCGAATGCCGCACGGCGCGCCCAGTCGGGGCGGCATGGGTGAAAGGCCGATGCGGGTCAACGCCATGTCCTACTGGCCGAGCCGTTCGAGCAATGCGGGGACGTGGACCTGGTCCGCCTTGTAGTTGCCCGTGAGGGCATACATCACGATGTTGATGCCGCCCCGGAACGCGATTTCGCGCTGGCGCGGGTCGGTGCCGATGGTCGGATAGAGCGCTTCGCCGCGGCGGCCGACCGCCCAGGCGGCGGCGAGGTCGTTCGAGGTGATGATGAGCGGCGAGACGCCGTCGCCGGAGCGAGCCGGGCGGCGCGCTTCGCCCTCTTCCTCCGGCGGGAGGACCTCGACCCAGGTCTGGCCCGTGCCGTAGCGGCCCGGGAAGTTCTCGAGGATGTAGAACGTCTTGGTGAGGACGTGATCCTTCGGCACCGGCTCGAGTTCCGGGATGTCGAGGGTGGCGAGCATGCGGCGCAGGAACTGCGCCTCCGGGCTCCCGGCATTGCCCGGACGCATGCTCATGGCGTCGCGGGTGTCGAACACCACCGTGCCGCCGCCCTTCATGAACGCGTCGAGGCGCCGGATCGCGAGCTCGCTCGGCTGCGGGCTGCTGGCGACGATCGGCCAGTAGAGCAGGGGAAAGAAGGCGAGTTCGTCCCGGCTCGGGTCGATGCCGACCGGCTCGCCGGGCTCGAGCGCCGTGCGGCTCGCGAGAACGTGCGTGAGCCCGGTGAGGCCCGCCTTGCTGGTGGCGTCGACCTGCGCGTCGCCGGTGACGACATAGGCGAGCCGGGTCACGAGAGCCGCCTCGGCGGACTCGCGCGCGGCCGGCGGCAGGGCGTTCTGCGCGAACCCGTCCGGCGCGCCGCCGACGCCTGCGGCGAGGACGATCACCGCCGCCGCCGACGCCCGGCGCACGCGGCCGAAGAGGTTGGCGAGGTGACCGCTGAGCCAGAGGGAGGCCAGCGTGTCGAGGAGGAACAGGATCAGCGCGGTCACGAGAATCGGCGCGCGAAGGTCGATCGTCCGCGCGCTCTGCAGGGCCGAAATCCGGGCATTGAGCGGCGCATAGTCGAGGGCGAGCAGCCGGTCGCCGGGCACGAGCGCGTTCACCGCGAGACTGGAATCGACCGGTCCGTAGAAGCCGGGAGGGTGCTCGTCGGTGGCGCGCTTGGCGAAGTCGCGGGTGACCGCGCGGGCGGTCGCGGGGGGCGACGTGAACACGCCATAGCCGTCGAGGGTCAGACGCGGCGCCACGGTCTGGATCTCCTGGTTGCGGGCCTCCGCGCTCACGTCGTCCGGTGTCCCGGCAAGCGCCGCGATGCGCCGCAGCATGTCGACGAAAAGCCCCGACAGGGGCAGGTTCGACCAGGTCGTGTCGGCGGTCACGTGGAACAGCACGACGAGCCCGTCCCCGCGCCGGTCGGCGGTGACGATCGGCGTGCCGTCCACGAGCGAGGCCCAGGTCTTGTGCGCGAGATCGCTGTCGGGCTCGGCGAGGATCTGCCGGCGGATGCCGATCTCCTGCGGCACGGCGAGGCCGAAGAAGGGGCTCTCGCGGTGGAACGGCGCGAAGGTCCGCGGCGAGTCCCAGGAGAGGGTGCCGCCGATGCTGCGTCCGCCGCGACGCAGGCGCACCGGGACGAGATCGTCGTTCCCCGCGGCGAGGCGGGAGCCCGCGAAGCGCAGGAGCAGACCGCCGCGCTCGACGAAGCTCGTGACCCGCGCCAGCGTCTCCCGATCGAGACCGCCGACGTCGGCGAGAACGAGAACGGACACCTGCTCGTCGAGAAGCTGGCTCACCGCGTCGGCGACGCCGCCGCGTCCTTCCCGAACCTCGGAATACGGGCCGAGCGCCTTCGCGATGTAATAGGTCGGCGCGAGCAGGGGCTGCGCCCGATCCGCGGTGCCGCCGAAGACGAGGCCGACGCGCCGACGCTTGCCGCGGTCGTCGAGGAGGCTGACGGCGCCGGCCGAACCTTCGCCCAGGATCTCGATCCGGACGATCGCGTTGCGCACTTCGATCGGCAGGTCGAACTTGGTCGAGGTCTCGAGCGAGTCCGTCTCGAAAGCGAACCGGGCGTCGGCGAGCGGCAGGTTCTTGAGGTCGAGGGCGCGGACCACGCCGGTGTCGCGGCCGTTCGGCTCGGCCCGGACGACGCGGACGCTGAGCTCGCCGGCCGCGTTCTCGGTCCCCGCCACGGCCAGCGCAGGCGCGCGCTCCGATTTGATCACCGTGATCCGCCGCTCGCTCGTCATGCGCGCCAGTCCTTCTATGAAGGCCTGCGCGTCAACGCCGCTGACCCCGTCGCTGATCCACACGACTTCCGCGTCCCGTGCCGACTCCAGGAAACGCCCGACGGCGTCGAGGTGCGCGCCCCGATCGGGCAGGTGCGGCAGGGGCTTGAAGGTGCGGATCCGCTCGAGGCTGGCGTCGGGGCTCGCCGGCTGGATCTCGCCGGCGCGGTCCGCGAGGCCCACGACCGAGACGGCCCGGCCTTCGCGACCCGCCGCTTCGACCCGTTCGACGGCGATGTCGAGCCGCTCCCGCCAGTCGTGCGCGGCGGGGAATCCGTTGTCCACGAGAAGGAGAAGCGGGCCGCGGCCCTGCTCTCCCGCGGTCGGGTTCCAGATCGGGCCCGACGCGGCGAGGATCAGGAAGGCGGCGAGGACCAGGCGCAGCAGCAGGAGCCACCAGGGCGTGCGGGCCGGCGTCTCCCGTTGGGGCAGGAGGTCCCGAAAGATCCTCAGCGGCGGGAAATCGAGCCGTCTCGGCTGCGGCGGCGTGATGCGCAGGAACAGCCAGATCGCCGGCAGGGCCGCCAGCGCGGTGAGCACAAGGGGTGCCGCGAAGGTGAGGGGGAGGCCGAGCATGGTTCAACGAACTCTCAAGGTGGTGCCTCGGGACGTCGTCACCAGGGTCATGAGGCGCAATGCCGCCTCGCTGGCCGGCCGGTCGGTCCGATGGATCGTGAGGGTCCAGCCCCGCGCCGCGCACCACCTCCTCGATTTCGGCCCGGTGCCGGAGGATGCGCTCGCGGTAGGCCGCGCCCCAGGAGCCGGCATCGCCGATGCGCAGCTTCAGCCCGACCTCGAGGTCGTGCAGAACCGCCTGGCCCTGGAACGGGAAGGTCTCCTCCACGGGATCGACGATCATCACGAGATGACCCCGCGCGCCACGGCCGGAAACGCCGGCGACCACGGCGGCAATCTCGTCGACCGGCGAGAGGAAGTCGCTGATCAGCACGACCTCGTCGAGGGTCGCGACCGCGGCGCGGGGCGGCAGGTCGTCCTCGAGCGACCAACGGTCCGCGACGAGGGTCTCGGCGATCTTCTCCGAGATCTGCCGCGAAGCCCGGGGCGCCATCAGGCCGAGGAGCCCGATCCGCTCGCCCCCCTCCACGAAGGCGTCCGCGAGGGCGAGGCCGAGCACCAGGGCGCGCTCGATCTTGGGCGCCTGGGCGAGGTCGGACACGAAGCCCATCGAGGCGGACCGGTCCATCCAGAGCCAGATCGTGTGCGCGGTCTCCCATTCGCGCTCGCGCACGTAGAGCCGGTCGTCGCGCGCCGAGCGGCGCCAATCGACCCGTTGCGCCGCCTCGCCCGTCACGAAGGGCCGGAACTGCCAGAAGCTCTCGCCTTGGCCGGACCGGCGCCTGCCGTGGATGCCGTGCGAGAGCGTGGCCGCGACCCGCCGCGCCTCGAGAATGAGGCGCGGCATGCGCCGGGCCAGGGTCAGCGCGTCGAAGACCTGCTGACGCCCGGGCGAACGGGCGGAATCCGGAAGGACCCTGGTGCGGGCCATGATGGCTCCTAGCCCGCCAGCCGCGCGGTCAGGCGGGCGATCACGCTCGAAATCGTCTCTCCATCCGCCCGCGCCGAGAAGGTGAGCGCCATGCGGTGCTTGAGCACCGGGTCGGCGAGCGCGATCACGTCCGCGACGGACGGCGCGACGCGGCCTTCGATCAGCGCGCGGGCGCGGACGGCCAGCATGAGCGCCTGGCTGGCGCGTGGACCCGGGCCCCAGAGGAGCTTGTCGGTCACGTCCGCCTGGCCCTCCGGCCCGGGCCGGGCGGCGCGCACCAGGTCGAGGATCGCCTCGACGACGCTTTCGCCGACCGGCAGGCGGCGCACCAGGCGCTGCGCGTTCATGAGCTGCTCGGCGTTCATGACCGGCGTCGGCTTGTGCTCCTCGACCCGGTGGTCTCGATCAGGATGCGCCGCTCGGCCTCCCGGTCCGGATAGGTCACGTCGATCTCGAGCAGGAAGCGGTCGAGCTGCGCTTCGGGAAGCGGGTAGGTGCCCTCCTGCTCGATCGGGTTCTGGGTCGCGAGCACGTGGAAGGGCTGCGGCAGGTCGTGCCGCTCGCCGCCGACCGAGACGTGGTGCTCCTGCATGGCCTGGAGCAGCGCCGATTGGGTGCGAGGGCTCGCGCGGTTGATCTCGTCCGCCATCAGGAGCTGAGCGAAGATCGGACCGTTGACGAAACGGAAGGACCGGCGCCGGTCGGCGCCCTCGTCGAGAATTTCGGAGCCGAGAATGTCGGAGGGCATGAGGTCGGGCGTGAACTGGACGCGGCGGGCGTCGAGGCCGAGCACGATGCCGAGGGTCTCGACGAGCTTGGTCTTGGCGAGGCCCGGCACGCCGACGAGGAGGCCGTGGCCGCTGGCCAGCAGCGTCACGAACGTCTGGTCGACGACCTCTTCCTGTCCGAAGATGACCGAGTGGATGGCTTCGCGCGCCCGCCCGATGGTCTCAAGCGTCGCCTCCGCGCTCCGGACGATGGCGTCGTCGAGAGCGGTGGGCGCCTGAGCGATGCTGGCCGTCATGAAGATACTCCTGTTCAAATCCGCTCGTCATCGCCCCGCTCGGACACTCTGCCGCCGTTCTTGATGTCACATGCAAGCGGGTCGATGCGCCGCATCGAGACGCGGCGCTGGGCTGCTGTTCGAACGCGAATCACCCCGCGGGCGGAAGGACCCGGGCCGCGATACGAACTGGACGGCCGGCCCCGCGCTTATATGGTGTGAGAACTAGCAACGCTTCGCTTCCGGTCGATCCTGCCGGATCACATTTTTCGTTTCACGCCCGCGTCATGGTCGAACACGAACCCGAAGAGACCTGCGAAAGCGCTGCCGGCGGAGCGCTGGCGCGGCTGCTCGCGGCCATCGGTCCCGAGGCGCCGCGCCGCGGCCCGCCGCCGGTGGAGCGCTGGAACCCGGCCTATTGCGGCGAAATCGACCTGCGCATCGCGGCCGACGGCACCTGGCACTACAACGGCTCGCCGATCGACCGGCCCGCCCTCGTGCGGCTGTTCTCGACGATCCTGCGCAAGGATCCGGAGCGCCATCGTGCTCGTGACGCCCGTCGAGCGGGTCGGCATCACGGTCGACGACGCGCCGTTCCTGGCCGTCGAGATGGCGGTGGACGGCGAGGGCGACCGGCCGGCAGATCGCGTTCCGCACCAATGTGGACGATCTCGTCCCGGTCGGGCGCCGAGCACCCTTGCGCTTCGAGCGCGACCGCCACGGCGGCGTCAAACCCTACGTGCTGGTGCGGGGAGACCTTTGGGCGCGGGTGACCCGCGCGCTCGCCCTCGACCTCGTCGCCCTCGGCGAGGAGCGGGACGGCGACGGGCGGGCCATGTTCGGGGTCGCGGCCGGCGGGACGTTCTTTCCGATCGCGCCGGCGCGCGGAGCTCGGACGGCGCCCGCATGACGGCGCGGTTGCGCTCGCGACGCCGCGATTTCCTGGCGCTCGCGCGGCGCGCGGCTGCGCGCGGAGCCGCCCGACCTCGCGGACGCCCTGGCCGATCCGCGCGGCGACCACACCCTCGACGGCCTGCCGCTCGTCGCGCCCGGCCGGACCCGAAGCCCGCCGCCGTGCTGGTGCCGGTCGTGCTGCGCGAGCCCGAGCCCGCCGTGCTCCTCACCGAGCGCGCCGCCTCGCCTGCGCCAGCATTCGGGCCAGATCGCCTTTCCGGGCGGACGGATCGATCCCGGACGACGGCTCGGTCCTCGACGGCCGCCTGCGGGAGGCCGAGGAGGAGATCGGCCTCGCGCGCCGCTTCGTGCGTCCGCTCGGCTATCTCGACGCCTATCTGTCGGGAACTCGAACTACCTCGTCACGCCCGTGGTCGCGCGGGTCGCGCCCGACTACACGCTCGACGCTCAATCCCGACGAGGTCGCGGCCGCCTTCGAGGTGCCCGCTGACGGTTCCTGATGGACGCCGCCAACCACCAGCTCCATTCCAGCGGAGTTGCGGGGCCGCCGAGCGGCGCTACTATGCAATGCCGTACGGCGAGCGCTACATCTGGGGCGTCACCGCGGGCATCATCCGCAACCTGTACGAGAGGCTCTACGGGCCATGACGCGGGCGTTCTTCGGCGAGGCGCTGCTGTTCTTCCTGCCCTTCGCCGCCTTCGCCGCTCTACCTCCTGATCCGCCGCCGCAATCCGCTCGCGTGGGCGTCCTGGAGCGACCAGATCGCCTCGGCTCGTCATCGCCGGGCTCGGCCTCGTGATCGCGGCGCTCTCTGGTCACCGGGATCACGCGCCGAGCGCCAGACGGGCGCCTTCCAGCCGACCCAGTCGGAGAACGGCCGCGTCGTGCCCGGGCAGTTCCGGTGACGGACCCTCTCGACAGCCAGGCCCTCGGCGCGCTCCTGCGCCACGACCGCGCCTGCGCGCGCCTGCTCGCGGTCACTCAACGGGGACGGGGAGGAGACCCGCCTCGTCGGCGGCGCCGTGCGCAACGCGCTCCTCGGCCGACCCGTGACGCGAGTCGACTGCGCCACGACCGCGACTGCCGGACGGTCACAGCGGCGCGCCGAGGCGGCCGGGATTCAAGCCGGTCCCGACCGGGATCGAGCACGGCACCGTCACGGTCGTGGTCGAGGGCGAGCCCTTCGAGGTCACGACCCTGCGGGAGGACGTCGAGACGGACGGCCGGCGCGCCGTGGTGCGGTTCGGCCGCGATTTCGCGGCCGACGCCCGCCGGCGCGACTTCACCGATCAACGCGCTCTCGGTCGGCGCCGACGGGACCGGCTCCACGACTATACCGGCGGCGTCGCCGATCTCGCGGCCCGGCGCGTGCGCTTCATCGGCGATCCGCGCGCAACCGCATCCGCGAGGACTTACCTGCGCATCCTGCGCTTCTTCCGCTTCCATGCCGAATATGCGCGCGGGCGCGCCCGATCCGGCGGGCCTCGCGGCCGCCGTGCGCGAGCGGGCCGGGCTCGCGCGTGCTGTCGCAGGAGCGGATCCGGGCCGAGCTCCTGAAGCTCCTCGCCGCGCCCGCGCGCCGTCGACACGGTCGCGCGTGCTGGCGGAGCACGGCTTCCTGACGCTGCCGGTCCTCGGCGGCGTCGGCGGAGTTCGGGCGGCTTCGCCGCGCGGCCGCCGTCGGCGGGCGTCGCCGATCCGGTGCGCCGGCTCGCCGCGCTCGCGGTGCTGACGCCGGAGGATGCCGACCGCCTGCGCGAGCGGCTGCGGCTGTCGAACGAGGAGCATCGAGCGCCTCGCGCGCCTATGCGGGCGCTGGTCGGCCCGGCTGAAGAGCCTGCGAGCGGCCCGCTCGACGGCGGCGGCGTCCGGCGGCTCGTGGCCGAGCACGGGGTCCTGCCCGTCGCGACGCCCTGGCGGCGCTCGCGGGCGAGCCGCGGCCCGCTGGCGCGCCGCGGACGCCGCCGCGGCGCTCGGCGGCTTCCGAGTCCGGGGCCGAGCCGGTGCCGCGTCTTCCCGCTGCGCGGCGCCGATCTCGTCGCGGCGCGGGATCCCGAAGGGACCGCGGATCGGCGAGCTCATCGCGCCGGCGCGCGGCGCGCCTGGCTCGCGGAGGGCTGCCCGACCGGGCCGGGCGTCCGCGGAGGCCTTGCTGGAGCGCAGGCGCTCGACGTCGCGGCAGGCGCCGCGACAAGCGACTCGCCGTCTGACCGGCAGGTTCCTGTAAGCTCCGCGGCTCGCTGACGATCGCTCATGGCCCGAAGCCCCAAGACGCCCGCCGATCTCGCCCGCCGCTTCGCCGAGACGCGGGCCCGGGAGCGGCCGGAGGATTCGCGCCGGCGCGACGGCTGGCGCCGGCAGACCTACCGGCTGCCGCGCGCCGCAGGCCCAGGCGACCGCCCGGGAATGGTTCGAGCGCTACCCGAAGGCCGCCTACATGACCGAGGTCGAGAGCTGGCGGGTGCTCGACGACGGGCTCATCGAGTTCACGATGCGGCGGCTCCGATGCGGACGAGCCAAGCCGGGCCGATGCCTCGGGAGCGAGGCCCGTCACGGCCAGCGCACGGTCGGCGGCATCGAGGACAGGATCGAGTCGATGTTGCCGCCGGTCTTCAGCCCGAAGATCGTGCCGCGGTCGTAGAGCAGGTTGAACTCGACGTAGCGGCCGCGCCGCGACCTGCTGCTCGTGCCGGTCGGCCTCGGTCCAGGCCGTCCGACGATTGCGGCGCACGATCTCCGGATAGACCGCGAGGAAGGCCTCGCCGACGTCGCGCGTGAAGGCGAAGTCGCTCGTCCGGATCGCCGGTCCAGTGGTAGTCGTAGAAGATGCCGCCGACGCCGCGCGGCTCGTTGCGGTGCTTGAGGAAGAAATACTCGTCGCACCAGGCCTGTAGCGCTCGTAGGGCGCCGCCCGGCGACATGCCGGTCGCAGGCGCCGCGCAGGGCGGCGTGGAAGGCGATCGTGTCCGGGTCCTCCTGCGTGCGGCGGCGGTCGAGCACCGGCGTGAGGTCGGCGCCGCCGCCGAACCAGGGCTTGCGTCGTCACGACGAAGCGGGTGTTCATGTGCACGGTCGGCACGTTCGGGTTCCAGGGATGGGCGATGAGCGAGATCCCGGCCGCCCAGAAGCGCGGGTCCTCGGTCCGAGCCCGGGATCTGGCCGCGGAACTCGGGCGCGAACTCGCCGTGCACGGTCGAGACGTGGACGCCGACCTTCTCGAACACGCGCCCGCGCATCATCGACATCGACGCCGCCGCCGCCCGGCGCGCCCGGCGTGGTCGCGTGCGCTCCCAGGGCTTGCGCTCGAAGCGGCCCGGGCGTCCGCGGCCTCGGGGCGAAGCGGCCCGCGCGGCCTCGTCCTCGAGAGCTTCGAAGGCGGCGCAGATCCGGTCGCGCAGGGCGGCGAACCAGACGGGGGTCTCGGCCTTGAGGCGGTGCGATCGTCGGCGTCGGTCATCGGGGCGCCCGACCGTGCGCCGGCTTCGCGGGCGCTTGGGAAGGCGCCGGTCTGCCGCAGCGCCTCGCCGAGGATCATCGCGGCGCAGACCGCGACGTTGAGCGAGCGCAGGCCCGGCTGCATCGGGATCACGACCCGGGCGTCCGCGGCCGCGTGGACCTCGTCCGGCACGCCGGCCGATTCGCGGCCGAGCAGCATGACGTCGTCCGGCGCGGAAGGCGAAATCCGTGTAGGGCAGGGCCGGCCTTGGTGGTGGCGAGGACGAGCCGCGCCCCTCGGCTCCCGGCCGCCAGGCCTCGAAGGCGCGCCAGGACGAGCGTGGCGGGTGATCGCGACCCGGTCGAGGTAGTCGAGCCCGGCCCGCCGCAGGTTGCGGTCGGAGACGTCGAAGCCCGGCGGGCTCGACGATCTCGACGGCACGCCGAGGCAGGCCGCCAGGCGCAGCATCGTGCCGGTGTTCTGCGGGATGTCGGGCTGGTAAAGACGCAAGGCGGGGCATGATCCGCGTCTTCCGTCGACGCGCCGCCCGCGTCAAGTGAAACGCATCCCGGCCTTTCCGGTTAAAGAGGGGCGCCGGCGTCGGACCGAGGAGACCATGTTTGAGTGGCTCGAACGCCGGATCGACCCTTCCCGCCGTTCGACGAGACCCGGATGCCGCCGCGCTCGGTCTGGGGCTTCGCGGCCTATTATCTCAGGCCCGTGAAGGGCTGGCTCGTCCTCATCTTCCTCACCAATCTCGCCATCGGGAGTCTCGAAACCGGGCTGTTCTTCCTGATCGGCTGGTTCGTCGACCTCCTGTCGCAGCACTCCCCGGAGCGGGTCTGGGCCGAGCACGGCGCGGCTCCTGATCGCGGCCGCGCTCGTGGTCCTGGTCGTGCGCCCGCTGCTGCACTTCGTCCACGAGGCCATCGTCAACCAGGCGATCGTGCCGCAGACCACCAACATGATCCGCTGGCGCACCCACCTCTACACGCTCGGCCACGCCCTCACCTATTTCCAGAGCGACTTCGCCGGGCGCCTCGCGAACCGCATCACGCAGGTCGGGCCGGCGCTGCGCGAGGCGGCGGTCGAGATCATCGACCGGCTCTGGTACGTCGCGATCTACGCCTTCACGGCGCTCGGCGCGTTCTCCGTCGACGAGCCTCTGGCTCGCGCTGCCGATGCTCGGCTGGATCGTCGGCTACGGCTCGCTCATCGCTATTTCGTGCCCCGGGCGCAGGCGCGCTCGCGCAGCAATGCCGAGAACCGCTCGGTCCTCGTCGGCCGCATCGTCGACAGCTACACCAACATCCTCACCGTCAAGCTGTTCGCGCGGGGCGCCGAGGAGCGCTCGGCGGTGCGCGACGCGATCGCGGCGCACACGCGGGCCTACCTCAATTCGCTGCGCCTGATCACCGGCGTCAACGCCGTGCTGCAGATCCTGAACAGCGCCTATCTCGTCGCGACGGCCGCGCTCGCGGGCTGGCTGTGGGCGCACGGGCAGATGACGCCCGGCGCGATCGCCGCCGGCCTCGCGCTGGCGCTGCGCATCTCGACCATGTCGGGCTGGGTCATGCAGGTGGTGCGCGGCGTCTTCGAGAATATCGGCGTCGTCCAGGAGAGCATGGAGACGATCGCCCGGCCGCACGGCATCCTCGACGCGCCCGGGCGCGCCGGACCTCACCGTGACGCGCGGCGAGGTGCGCTTCGAGGACGTCACCTTCCATTACGGCCGCGACGAGGGCGTCATCGAGCGGCTCGACTTCGCGATCCGGGCCGGGCGAGAAGGTCGGGCTCGTCGGCCCGAGCGGCGCCGGCAAGACGACGATCGTCTCGCTGCTGCTGCGCCTGCACGACCTCGAGGGCGGGCGGATCCTGATCGACGGGCAGGACATCGCGACCGTGACCCAGGACAGCCTGCGCCGCCAGATCGCGGTCGTCACGCAGGACACCTCGCTCCTGCACCGCTCGATCCGCGACAACATCGCCTACGGCCGGCCCGGCGCCACCGACGCCGAGATCGAGCAGGCGGCGCGGCTCGCCCATGCGCACGACGTTCATCCTCGAGCTCGAGGACCACAAGGGCCGCCGCGGCTACGACGCCCATGTGGGCGAGCGCGGCGTGAAGCTCTCCGGCGGCCAGCGCCAGCGCATCGCGATCGCCCGGGTGATCCTCAAGGACGCGCCGATCCTGGTGCTCGACGAGGCGACCTCGGCGCTCGATTCGGAGGTCGAGGCCGCGATCCAGGAGGCGCTCGCCACGCTCATGGAGGGCAAGACCGTCATCGCCATCGCGCACCGGCTCTCGACCATCGCGGCCCTCGACCGGCTGGTCGTGCTCGACCGCGGCGACATCGTCGAGGAGGGAACCCATGCCGAGCTCCTGCGGCGGGGCGGCCTCTATGCCCGGCTCTGGCACCGGCAGTCGGGCGGCTTCCTCGGCGCAGAGGATCGGGTCGCGGCCGAGTGAGGCTCGCGGGCCGCCCGTCGCGTCGACCGGGGTCCGCGGCCGTCCCCGGGAGCCCCTCCCCGCGGGCGTGTCTCGAGGGCGGTCGACAATCCCGTTTGTGCTATGGACAGGCGGGTTGAGCGTGCCAAAGAGCCCCCGCGCGGCGACCCCCAGTCGCATTGCGCGCGCGTTGGCGCGTATGCTTGGTCCGAGCCAAGCTGCGCACCCGTGTCTCGAGCCTTCGCACTCGGTTCGACGGCATCGCAGGACGCGCAGGTTCCGTCGACGTTGCATGCTGGAGAGCCAAGTGGCCGAGACCACCATCGCCGCCGAGCCGACACGGCGCGATTTCCTCTTCATCGCCACCGGAGCGGCCGCCGCGGTCGGCGGCGCCAGCCTCGTGTGGCCGTTCGTGTCCTCGATGGCTCCCGACGCCGCGACGGTCGCCGCCGGCGCGCCGGTCGAGGTCGACCTCGCGCCGATCGCCGACGGGCAGATCGTCAAGGTGTTCTGGCGCGGCAAGCTGATCTTCGTCCGCCACCGGACGCCGGAGGAGATCAAGGCGGCGGAGGACGTCAACGTCGCCACCCTGCGCGACCCGCAGCCCGACTCGGCGCGCGTCAAGACCGGGCCACGCCCCGTGGCTCGTCGTCTACGGCAACTGCACCCATCTCGGCTGCGTGCCGCTCGGCCAGCAGGGCGAGTACAAGGGCTGGTTCTGCCCGTGCCACGGCTCGGTCTTCGACACCTCCGGCCGCGTCCGCAGCGGGCCGGCGCCCGATCAACCTGCCGATCCCGCCCTACACCTTCGTGTCGGACACCAAGATCCTGATCGGCGAAGGCGCCACGGCCTAAGACCTCGACGACAGCCCATCGATCAGGCGAATTCCATGAGCGATCAATACGATCATCACCCACCGCCTACGTTCCGAAGAGCGCCTTCGCCAAGTGGTTCGAGAGCCGGCTTGCCGATCGATCGGCCTCGTCCACTCGTCGTTCATCGCCTTCCCGGTGCCGCGCAACCTGACCTATTTCTGGACCTTCGGCGCGATCCTGGTCTTCATGCTCGTCGCGCAGATCGTCACCGGCGTGTTCCTGGCGATGTACTACACGCCGCATGCCGCGATGGCGTTCCAGTCCGTCGAGCACATCATGCGCGACGTGAACTACGGCTGGCTGATGCGCTACCTGCACGCCAACGGCGCCTCGATGTTCTTCGTCGCCGTCTACATCCACATCTTCCGGAACTTCTACTACGGCTCCTACAAGGCGCCGCGCGAGATCCTCTGCATCCTCGGCGTCATCATCTTCCTCCTGATGATGGCGACCGCCTTCATGGGCTACGTGCTGCCCTGGGGCCAGATGAGCTTCTGGGGCGCCACCGTCATCACCAACCTGTTCTCGGCGATCCCGCTCGTCGGCGAGACCATCGTGAGCTTCCTCTGGGGCGGCTACTCGGTCGGCAACCCGACGCTCAACCGCTTCTTCTCGCTGCACTACCTCCTGCCGTTCATGATCGTCGGCGTCGTGATCCTCCACATCTGGGCGCTGCACGTGCCGGGCAAGAACAACCCGACCGGCGTGCCGATCAAGTCCGGCAAGGACGCGGTGCCGTTCACGCCCTACGCGACGATCAAGGACCTGTTCGCCGTCGTCGTGTTCCTGATCTTCTTCGCCTGGTGGGTGTTCTACCTCCCGAACTATCTCGGCCACGCCGACAACTACATCCCGGCGAACCCGGCCGTGACGCCCTCGCACATCGTGCCGGAATGGTACTTCCTGCCGTTCTACGCGATCCTGCGCGCCATCCCCGACAAGCTCGGCGGCGTCATCGCCATGTTGGCGGCGATCCTGATCTGGTGCTTCATGCCCTGGCTCGACACCTCGCAGGTCCGCTCCACCGCCTACCGGCCGCTCTACAAGCAGTTCTTCTGGGTCTTCGTCGCGGTCTGCGTCCTGCTCGGCTGGCTCGGCTCGAAGCCGCGCGGAGGGCTGGTACGTGGTCGCGGCGCAGGTCTGCACGGTCTACTACTTCGCCCACTTCCTCGTCGTCCTGCCGCTGCTCGGCTTCGTCGAGCGAGCCGCTGCCGCTGCCGAACTCGATCCTCGAGTCCGTGATGGGCGTGCAGAAGGCCGGAGCGGGCATTCCGGCCGGCGCCACCGCCGAGCCGCGACCAAGGGCTGATCGCGGCGTGCGAGGACAACCATGATGAAGCGCACTCTCCTCGTCGCCGCCGCCCTCGCGGGCTTGTCGGCGCCGGCTCTCGCCGCCGGCGAAACGCCGGTGCCGCCGCAGCTCGTCCTGGACCTTCCAGGGTCCGTTCGGGAAGTTCGACCGCGCCCAGCTGCAGCGCGGCTTCAAGGTCTACCGGGAGGTCTGCGCCTCCTGCCACGGCCTGAGCTACATCGCCTTCCGCAACCTCGCCGAGCCCGGCGGCCCGGAATTCTCCGAGGCGCAGGTCCGCGCGCTCGCGGCCGAATACAAGATCCAGGACGGCCCGAACGACGCCGGCGACATGTTCGAGCGGCCCGGCCGGCCGGCCGACCGCTTCCCGTCGCCGTTCCCGAACGAGAACGCCGCCGCGGCGGCGAACGGCGGCAAGGCCCCGCCGGACCTGTCGCTGATGGCGAAGGCGCGCACCTACGAGCGCGGCTTCCCGTGGTTCGTCCTCGACGTCTTCCGCCAGTATTCCGAGAACGGCGCCGACTACCTCGTCGCGCTGCTCGAACGGCTACGAGGAGCCGCCGCAGGGCTTCCAGGTCCCGGAGGGCGGCCACTACAACGAGTACTATCCCGGCCACGTCATCGCGATGCCGAAGCCCCTCAGCGACGGGCAGGTCGAGTACCCGAAGGGGGAGGACGGCACAGCCGCCCGTGCCCGAGACGGTCGACCAGTACGCCCGCGACGTCACGGCCTTCCTGGCCTGGACCGCGGAGCCGCATCTCGAGGCGCGCAAGCGCCTCGGCTTCCAGGTCATGCTGTTCCTCTCGCCTGCTGGCGGGCCTGCTCTACTTCACGAAGAAGAAGGTCTGGGCCAGCGTCGGCGGCGAGGTCGAGGGCCATGCGACCCCGCCGATGACGCATAATCCGTGAGGCGAAGGAGGGTCCCGTCCGGGGCCCTTTTTCTTGAGGACGTTCATGGCCGACGACGTCGGGCCGTGCCGGGGACACGCGAATGACGAGAGCGGTTCTGGGCGTGATCGGCGGGTCCGGGGTCTACGACCTGCCGGGCCTCGAGGACGTGCGCGAGGAGCGGGTCGCGTCGCCCTGGGGCGAGCCGTCCGACGTGCTGCGGATCGGCCGCATCGGCGGGACGGAGGTCGTCTTTCTGCCCGCCACGGGCGCGGGCATCGGTTCTCGCCCTCGGACATCAACTACCGCGCCAATATCGACGCCATGAAGCGCGTCGGGGTCACCGACATCATCTCGGTCTCGGCCTGCGGCTCGCTTCAAGCCGGAGTTTATCCCGGGCTGTTCGTGCTCGTCGACCAGTTCGTCGACCGCACCTACAGGCGCGAGAGTTCCTTCTTCGGCCGCGGCTGCGTCGCCCACGTCTCCATGGCGCATCCGGTCGGCCCGCTCCTGCAGAGCCGCATCGCGGCCGCCGCGGCGGCCGAAGACATCGCGTTCGTGCGCGGCGGCACCTATGTCTGCATGGAGGGCCCGCAATTCTCGTCCTACGCGGAATCCACGACCTACCGCGACCAGGGCTACGACGTGATCGGCATGACCAACATGCCCGAGGCCAAGCTCGCCCGCGAGGCCGAGATCACCTACGCGACCATCGCGATGGTGACGGATTACGATTGCTGGCACCCGGAGCACGACGCGGTCGACGTCGCCGCGGTGATCGCCGTCGTGCGCGCCAACGCCGCGAAGGCCGCGCAGCTCATCGCCCGCGTCGCGCGCGATTTTCCGGCCGAGCACGAGCCGTGCCCGGCGCGCTCCGACCGCGCCCTCGACGGCGCGATCATGACGGCGCCGTCGGCGCGCGATCCGGAGGTGCTGAAAAAGCTCGACGCGGTGGCGGGGCGGGTGCTCACGTAGGCGTGGCGCACCAGCGGCAATCCTCGTAGAGTTTGCGCCGCGACGAGCTCGAGCCCATGGACCAGCGTCTCATCTAACAAGACTTCGCTCCGCGCTCGATCCCGTGGTGCGCAAAATGGTCGACGCGGCCTGGCGGGTTTTGAGGTAGTCGTGGCGCACTACCGGCAATCCTCGTAGAGTTTGCGCCGCAACGAGCTCGAGCCCCATGGACCAGCGTCTCGTCACCGACCTGAAGGCCGCGATCCGGTCGATTCCGGATTACCCGAAGCCCGGCATCGTCTTCCGGGACATCACGACCCTGCTCGGTGACGCGCGCGCGTTCCGCCGCGCCGTCGACGAACTCGTCCATCCCTTCGCGGGCGGCCGCATCGACAAGGTCGCGGGCATCGAGGCGCGCGGCTTCATCCTCGGCGGCGCGGTGGCGCATCAGCTCTCGGCCGGCTTCGTGCCGATCCGCAAGAAGGGCAAGCTGCCGCACGAGACCGTGCGCATCGCCTACTCGCTCGAATACGGCGTCGACGAGATGGAGATCCACACGGACGCCATCGGCCAGGAGGAGCGGGTGGTGCTCGTCGACGACCTCATCGCCACCGGCGGCACCGCCGTCGCGGCGACGAACCTCCTGCGCCAGATCGGCGCGAGGATCGTCGCGGCCTGCTTCATCATCGACCTGCCGGATCTCGGCGGCGCGGGGAAGCTGCGGGACCTCGGCGTCGAGGTGCGCACGCTGATGAGTTCGAGGGCCATTGAGGCGGCGCGCCCGCGCGGGGGGGCGCCGGGAGCTCCGGGACCTCGGCGTCGAGGTGCGCACGCTGATGGAGTTCGAGGGCCATTGAGGCGGCGCGCCCGCGCGGGGAGGGGGGCGACGACGGCCGGGACGGATCGTCAGGCCGTGGCCCCGCGGCGTTCCCAGAACACCGTCCCCTCGAAGCTGAACACCTCCTCGCCGTGCTGGTTGGCGCCGCTGTTGCGGTGGGACGCGAGGCCCCAGCCCGGGCGGGACTTCGAGGGGCGCGATCCGTGACGACGGAGCGGAACGTGACGGTGTCGCCGGCATAGACCGGCTTCGACCAGCTCATGTTCCTGAAGCCGGGCGAGGGGCCGAGGCGAGACGGTCGCCGGCCTTGTCGCCCGGCCTCGGCGGATGCCGCATCGAGCTGCGCGACCATCGAGCTTCATCCAGATCGCCGCCGTGTGCCAGCCCGACGCGCACAGGCCTCCGAACAGGCTGCGCCTCGCGGCCTCCGGGTCGACGTGGAAGGGTTGCGGGTCGTAAGTCTTGGCGAAGCGCATGATGGCGTCCGGCGTCGAAGCGGTAGGAGCCGAGCTCGGTCGCTTCGCCGACCTGCATCTCTTCGAGGTAACCCGAGGGCCGCGCGGGCTCGCGCGGCGGCGCTCTGCACCGGACCGTCGCCGGCCGCTGCAGGCCTCGGCCGGTCGCCCGGCGCCGGAGGCCAGGGATGGCCGCGCCGGCCGAACATGATCCAGTTCGTCTGGCTCATGACGCGTCTCGTCCCGCTGATTGAGCACCTCGAGGCGGAACTGCAGCAGGCCGATGCCCGGGCCGGCTCTTGGACGGCCGCGCATCCAGCACGGTCATGCGGGTGCGCAGCGAAGTCCCCCGGATGACACGGGGCTGAACCACTTCACCTCGTCGATCCCGGGCGCTCCCATCGAGGCGCGTCGAGCAGGAAGCCGTCCGCGACGAGCCGCATGTTGAGGGCGCAGGTGTGCCAGCCCGAGGCGATGAGCGTGCCGACGAAACTGTCCTTCGCGGCCTCCTCGTCGGTGTGGAACGGCTGCGGGTCGTATTCGCGCGCGAAAGCGACGATGTCCTCCTTCGAGGCGACCACGGGGCCGTAGACCTGCGAGAACCCGATCGGGAAATCTTCGAAGAAGCGGAGCATGGGCTTACCTTGGGCGGCCCAGCGGTATCATGGCACGGGGCGGGGCGTTAAGGCCGGCGAACGCCGGGCGCCCATGCGCGACGCGGCGGCGCCGCCGGGATCAGGGCGTGAACTGTCCGGCGGCCTGGTGGGCGAGGCGTATGGGTTCCGGCAAGCGGTATTTGGGCGCGCAGCGCAGCACGAGTTCCGCGGCGCTCGCGATGTCGGCGAGGTGGCCCGGCGAGATGAACATCGGGTTCGTGCCCGTGCGGGTGCGCAGGGCGACGCCGATCGTTTCGCCCCTGTCGACCAGGGGCGCCGCCGAGCCCTTCTCGTCGCCGAGGTCGCCGGTAGCGGCCGCTGAGGAGGGTCTTGCCGCAGCCGACGGTCGGGCGCTCCAGCCAGAGGCCGAGGTGGCATGCGATCCCGCACCGGCGGGGATGGGCGATGCCCATGCCGTCGAACAGGAACACGTCCGGCTCGGTCGGCGAGGCGCTCGAACGCCTCCTCGAGGACCGGGCCCTCGCGGAAGCTCAGAAGCCCGGGGATGTACGGGAACGGCGTCGGCTGCTGCGCCAGCACGGTCTCGACGACCCGGAAATCCGGAAAGGTCGCAACCACGACGGCGGCCTGCGAGCGGTCGTTCTTGACGCTCACGTCGACCCCCGCGACGAGGCCGATCGAGTCGAGGTCGATCGGCGCGGTCCGAAACGATCTCGCCGCGCAGCTCCTTCTGCAGGGCGATGGCCTCTTCGGGCGTGACGGCCCAGGAGTGGCGGGGGTGAAGTCGCATGAATGAGGACGTCGGCTCCCGACAGCAACGCCATCATGCCGCAATGGATCCGTCGGAGCTCTTTCGCGCCTGGAGAGCAGGGCAGCCGGACCGCTGCGCGCGCCTCTCCCGGCATGGCGGGGCGAGGTGGGCGGCGCCTCACATGGCTCAACGTCGAGGGTGGGCGCTTCGCCCGGATGGGCTTCTGATCCGCGCGAGCGTCCGGTGATCTAGAACCGGGGCTGCCGCGGGTCCGGGTCCGGGCCGCGCTCGAGCCAGCTCTTCACCGCCCTCGCCGCGAACGCGAGGGCGACCAGGAACGCCAGGATCAGCTCGGCGTGGCCGAGGCCGGGCGCCACGACGGCGTCTCCGACCGTGTAGACAACCTCTTCCAGAACGTTCGGCATGGGCCTTTGAACCTCCAGTCGAATCATTACGCTCGGCAAACTGAATGCACGGCCATGCTTACGTTCAAGAAAGCGTCAGGTTCGTGGAGCTTCGCTGCGTCCAATCGAAGCGTGGCCTCGCCGCCGCGGGCTCGGCGCTCAGGTGTTGAAGCGGAAGTGCATCACGTCGCCGTCCTGGACGGGGTAGTCCTTGCCTTCGAGCCGGAGCTTGCCGGCCTCGCGCGCGCCGGCCTCGCCCTTGAGCGCCACGTAGTCCGGATACGCGATGGTCTCCGCGCGGATGAAGCCCTTCTCGAAGTCGGTATGGATGACGCCGGCCGCCTGCGGGGCCCGCGTGCCGCGGGTGACCGTCCAGGCGCGGGCCTCCTTGGGCCCGACCGTGAAATAGGTGATGAGCCCGAGCAGCTCGTAGCCGGCTCGGATCACCCGGTTGAGGCCCGGCTCGGCGAGGCCGATCGCGTCGAGGTAGTCCTCCTGCTCGGCGGCGTCGAGCACCGCGATCTCGCTCTCGATCTTGGCGGAGACCACGACCGCCTTGGCGCCTTCCTCCCGCGCCCGCTCGAAGACCAGCGCCGAGAAGGCGTTGCCCTTGTCGGCGGACGCTTCCTCGACGTTGCACACGTAGAGAACGGGCTTCGACGTGAGGAGGCCGAGCATGTCGAACAGGCGCTCCTCCTCGGGCTTGCGCTCGACGAAGCGGGCCGGCTTGCCTTCGCGCAGCAGGGGGAGCGAGCGGTTGACGAGGTCGAGCGTTTCCTTCGCCTCCTTGTCGTTGCCCTTGGCCCTCTTCTCGAGCGCGACGACGCGCTTCTCCAGGCTCTCGAGGTCGGCCAGCATCAGCTCGGTCTCGATCGTCTCGATATCGGCGATCGGGTCGATCTTGCCCTCGACATGGGTGACGTCGGTATCCTCGAAGCAGCGCACGACGTGGGCGATGGCGTCGACCTCGCGGATGTTGGCCAGGAACTGGTTGCCGAGACCCTCGCCTTGCGAGGCGCCGCGCACCAGGCCGGCGATGTCCACGAAGGTCAGGCGCGTCGGGATGATCTGCGCCGACTTGGCGATGTCGGCGAGGAGATCGAGGCGCTCGTCGGGGACCGCCACGTCGCCGACGTTCGGCTCGATCGTGCAGAACGGGTAATTCGCGGCCTGCGCGGCGGCGGTCTGGGTCAGCGCGTTGAAGAGGGTCGACTTGCCCACGTTCGGCAGGCCGACGATGCCCATCTTGAAGCCCATTCGTCGCTCTCCTTCGTTCATGGCTGCGAGGCCCGAAGACCCGAGCCTCGCGCGTTGTCGCTTTTTTGGGGGAAGCCGGCCCGAGGGCCGGCCTCGTCACGCCTTGTCCGATGAGGCGCTCTCGCCGGGCCGGCCGACGTCGGTCCAGCCACTCGCCGTCATGGCGAGGTGGATCCGGTTCTGGAAGCTCGCATCCTCGCCCTTCGCGAGCAGGCCGCATGGTCCGCGCATGGCGCGGCACAGGTCGTCGACCCAGGGCTCCTCGGCCTTCGCGAAGTCGCCGAGCACATGCGGGTGCACGAGGGCCTTGTGGCCGGGATGGCCGATGCCGATCCGCACGCGGCGATAGTCGTTGCCGCAATGGGCGGTGATCGAGCGAAGGCCGTTATGGCCCGCATTGCCGCCGCCGAGCTTCACCCGGAGCTTCGCGGGCGGCAGGTCGAGCTCGTCGTAGAAGACGCGTCACGTCCGCGAGCGGGATCTTGAAGAAGCGCTGCGCCTCCGCGACCGCCCGGCCGGACTCGTTCACGTAGGTCTCGGGCTTGAGGATCAGCACCCGCTCGCCTCCGATCGCGGCCTCCGCGACCTCGCCCTGGAAGCGCCGCCGCCACGGCCCGGCGCGATGGGCGCGCGCGATCGCGTCGACGGCCATGAAGCCGACGTTGTGGCGGTTCCGGCATAGCGCGAACCGGGATTGCCGAGACCGACGAAGAGGCGCATCGCGTGGATCCATAACGGAAACGCTCCGGCCTTGCGGTCGGAGCGTCGGGCCGTTGCCGGGCGAGAAGCTGTTTTAAGCCTTCGCCGGAGCTTCGGTCGCCTCCGGGCGCCGGCCGGAGCCGCGGCCTCCTCCTTGATCCCCGACGGCGGCACGACGGTGACGAGGGTCACGTTCTCCTGGCGAGGTCGCCTTGGCGCCCGCCGGCAGGGTGATGTCGGCAAGGTGCACCGAGGAGCCGATGTCGAGATCGGCCACCGAGGCCTCGATGAAGTCCGGGATCTGCGTCCGACGGCACGAGAAGCTCGACCGAGTGCTCGACGATCTGGAGCGGTGCCGCCGCGCTTCACGCCCGGGCTCCTGTCCTGGCCGACCACGTGCACCGGCACCACGACCTTGATCGACTGCCCCTCGGCGAGGCGCAGGAAATCGACGTGAACGGGCAAGTCCTTCACCGGGTCGAGCTGGTAGTCGCGCGGGATCGCGCGGGTCTTGCGGCCGTCCACCTCGATCTCGAACACCGTGGTCAGGAAGTGGCCCGCGAAGATCAGCTGCTTCGTCTGGCTGAAGTCGAGGGCGATCGCCTCGGCGGCTTGGCCGCCTCCGTAGATGACGGCGGGAACTCTGGCCTTGGCGACGAACGGCCCGGGCGGCCCCCTTGCCGGCCCGGTCGCGCGCCACGGCCTGAATCTGCTTCACAGCGCTCATGGTCGTGGTCCTTGTGGTTCGTGATAAAACCGAAGGCCGCCAGGCTCGGACCCGGCGGCCCGTCCGGCTCGGCGCCCGTGCCTCCAAGGGTGTCTGGCGGGCGCGGGGGGCTTATAGCGGCAAGTTCATTGGAAGGCAACGCGTCCGGGGAGCTCAGGCTTCTGCCCGAAAATTCCGTCCGAGGTCCGTGCCCTGCCGCTACGTAGTGACGAAGACATAGAGCAGAGGCTGCCAGCGGCTCACGTCGATGTAGTCGGTCCCAGGAATCGTGATGTCCTCATGGGCGTGGACGCGCAGGACGCTGGTTTCGATGATCGCGAACGGGCTTCCGACCCAACCGTCCAAGTGCCTCCTCCGGGCGCGTGCGCGGCGACCACCCGCGCCTCAAACTGAAGAGGACATGCCGCGATGCGCGGAGGTCGGACGAAATCTGCCGGCAGAGCGGTCAGCCCTGCCGCCTCGAACTTCATCGGCTCGTAATAGAAGCCCATGGCTGTTTATACCCGGGACGGGACTGCGCCCATCGTCGGGCAGTGCGACGTCTCCAGGCTCGCCGAGCAGTGTGACGCACTCCCTTCACGAACCGAGGTCTCGCGACCCTGGCGGCGGTCGCATCCGAGAACGCCCGGTCTCAAGAGCCCAGGACGAGGACATCGGCGAGAGGTCGCGGGTTCCGATCTCGTCCATGTTGACGAAGTTGATCGACCCGACACCGCCTTGAGGTGGACGCATCGCATAGGTCGTCTTCCGACCCCGTTCGGCCCCGCGATGAGCCAGAAGGTCGGCCGGCCGTCGCCATCAATCGAACAGGCTCGACACCGAACTCTCGGTCGCCGTCCGGCCGATCGCCTCGCCGATCAGCGGCGCGATGCCGAGGACGCGGATGTTGCGGGCGACCTCACCGCCTCGGTCGGCATGATCGAATCCGTGATCACGAGCTCCTTGAGCTTGGAGTTCGAGATGCGCGAGACCGCGCCGCCGGAGAGCACCCCGTGGGTGATGTAGGCGTAGACCTCCTTGGCGCCGTTGGCGAGGAGCGCTTCGGCCGCGTTCACCAGGGTGCCGCCGGAATCGACGATGTCGTCGACGAGGATGCAGGAGCGGCCCGAGACGTCGCCGATGATGTTCATCACCTCGGACTCGCCCGGCCGCTCGCGGCGCTTGTCGACGATGGCGAGCGGCGCGTCGATGCGCTTCGCCAGCGCGCGGGCGCGCACGACGCCGCCGACGTCCGGCGAGACCACCATGCGGTTGCCGCCGTCGAGCCGCTCCTTGATGTCGCGCACCATCACGGGGGCCGAGAACAGGTTGTCGGTCGGGATGTCGAAGAAGCCCTGGATCTGCCCGGCATGAAGGTCGAGGGTCAGCACCCGGTCGACGCCCGCGCGGGTGATGAGGTTGGCGACGAGCTTGGCGGAGATCGGCGTGCGCGGACCCGGCTTGCGGTCCTGCCGGGCGTATCCGAAATACGGGATCACGGCCGTGATGCGGCGCGCCGAGGAGCGGCGCAGCGCATCGATGATGATGAGCAGCTCCATCAGGTGGTCGTTGGCCGGGAAGGAGGTCGACTGGATGACGAACACGTCCTCGCCGCGGACGTTCTCCTGGATCTCGACGAACACCTCCATGTCGGCGAAGCGCTTCACCTGGCAGCGGGCGAGCGGCAGATTGAGATAGGCGGAGATGGCTTCCGCCAGCGGACGGTTGGAGTTTCCCGCGACGAGCTTCATGGAACCTTGCTTGGCAATGACGACGTGCTTGGCCGCGCGCCGAAGGAGCCGACGACATGCCCGCGCGGCGGGGCGCTGGGGTCTTAGCAGCGATAGGAAACCGTCACAATACGGGCGAGCGCTCGACCCTGTGCAATCGCGCCGACCGCCGGGGAGCGTCGACACAAGGCCCGCCCGGGAAGCGAATCGGGCGCACCGGCGAGGTCCGAGCGACGCAACGGCGTTGCGCTCAGCGGATGGCGAGCTCGAGGGCCGGGAGCGTGATCGGCTCCGCGCCGTCCGCCGTGACGACCGACGTGCGCCCGAGGCACAAGGCCGTCTCGGTCTCCGAATCCATCAGGATCATATGGGCGAAGAACACCATGCCGGGTTCGATCACCCACGGGTTGCCGTCGTAGAACATCGGCCAATCCATCCATGACGGCGTGAACTTCGCGCCGAGGGAATAGCCGCAGGCGTTGAGCCGGTGCTTGCCCAATCCGTGCTCGTCGAGGAGGCGGGCGTGCGCGGCGAAGACGTCGCCGGCCGTGCGGCCCGGCCGCATCGTCTCCTCGCAGGCCTCGAGGGCTTCCCGGGCGGCGCGATGATAGGCGAGATGGGCGGGCTTCGGATCGCCGACCACGACGGTGCGCATGATCGCGGCGTGGTAGCGGCGGTACACGCCGGCGAATTCGAGCGTGATCTGGTCGCGCGCCTCGAGAATGCGCCGGCCGCTCTTGTACCGGCAGAGCAGGGCGTCGCGGTCCCGACCCGATGATGAACTCGTTGCCGGGGTAATCGCCGCCGGCGCGGAAGATGGCGGCGTGCTGGGCCGCGAGGATGTCGCCCTCGTCGAGCTCCCGCCTGGATCAGCGCCAGCGCGGCCGCGTCGGCCTCGTCGGCGAGGGCGCCTGCCCTGCGGACGTACGCCATTTCCTCGGGCGACTTCACGACCCGCAGGCGTGTGACCAAAGAGGATGCGTCTTCGAGGACGGCAAAGCCCGCAAAGGCGGCGTCGAGCTTCCGGCCGTTCGAGGCGACGAGGCCGTACGACTCGTACTCGACGCCGAGGCGCTTGCCCGCAAGGCCGAGCTCCGCTGCGAGAGCCTTGAGGTCGAGGGCCGGATTGGCATCGGCCGCGTCCTTCCAGACGCGGATGTCCTCGATCGTGGAGGTATGCTGCGCCTGGCGCAGATCGGCCGATCGGGTGAGGAGCGCCATGCGCCCGTCCGCGGTCACGACCAGGCTCTGGAAGAAGCAGAAGCCGAAGGTGTCGTAGCCCGTCAGCCAATACATGGATTCCTGCTGGAACAGCAGCATCCCGTCGAGCCCGGCGTCCGCCAGGGCGGCGAGGAGGGCGGCCTTGCGGCGCTCGTATTCCGCCGTGGTGAAATGCAGGGCCAAAGCGGCCTCCGTGACTTGTTTCAAGAAACCCGAACGACGACCGGCGAAATCCGCCGCGGGAGCGCGGCGTCGAGCGCACACCATGGCGTCCGGTCGACGCCCGTCAAGCACGCTTCTCGCGGCCCGCGCGGGCGCGGCGCCGGCGCAAGGGCTTCCCTCCCGAATCCGGCACCCTTAAATCTCCCCCATGAACCGGAATACCTACAATGACGTTCCGCCCGAGATCCTCGAGGACGAGGACGACGAGGAAGCCTCGGTCGCGGAGGAGGGCGGCTCCGAGGTGGAGCTCGATCTCGAGGTCAGCGAGGGCTCGGTCCGGCACGGCACCGAGGTCATCCGGCGCTTCTGGTCGACGCTTCCCAACGCGCCGGGCGTCTACCGGATGCTCGATGGCAAGGGCGACGTGCTCTATGTCGGCAAGGCGAACAGCCTGAAGAACCGCGTCGGCTCCTATGCCCGCGGCCAGGCGCACTCGAACCGCATCGCGCGGATGATCGCCGAGACGAGCTCGATGGAGTTCGTCACAACCGCGACGGAAACCGAGGCGCTGCTGCTCGAGGCGAACCTCATCAAGCAGCTGCGGCCCCGCTACAACGTCCTCATGCGGGACGACAAGTCGCTCCCCTACATCCTGCTGACCGCGGACCACGAGGCGCCGCAGATCGTGAAGCACCGCGGCGCCCGCAAGCGCGCGGGCGACTATTACGGGCCGTTCGCGAGCGTGTGGGCCGTGAACCGCACCATCAACGCCCTGCAGCGGGCGTTCCTGCTGCGCTCGTGCAACGATTCGTTCTACGACAACCGGACGAGACCGTGCCTGCTCTACCAGATCAAGCGCTGCTCGGGACCGTGCACGAAGGAGATCTCGCTTGCGGACTACGCCGAGCTCGCCGCCGAGGCGCGGGCCTTCCTGTCCGGCAAGTCCCATGCCGTGAAGGACCGCATCACCGCCGAGATGCAGGCTGCGGCGGAGAACCTCGAATTCGAGCGCGCCGCCCGCTACCGCGACCGCCTGTCGGCCCTGTCCGCCATCCAGGGCGTGCAGGGCGTCAATACCCAGTCGGTCGAGGAGGCGGACGTGTTCGCGCTCGACGAGCAGGCCGGCCAGTTCTGCGTCGAGGTGTTCTTCTTCCGCAACTGGCAGAACTGGGGCAATCGGGCGTACTTCCCGAAGGCCGACCGGAGCATGTCCAAGGAGGAGGTGCTCGCCGCCTTCGTGGCGCAGTTCTACGACGACAAGCCGGCGCCGCGGCTGGTGCTCCTCTCGCACGAGATCGAGGATGCGGAGCTCCTGGGGGCCGCGCTGTCGACGCGGGCCGAGAACCGGGTCGAGATCCACGCGCCGCACCGCGGCGAGCGGCGCCAGCTCCTCGAGTACGCGCTGCGCAACGCGCGCGAGGCGCTCGGGCGGCGGCTTGCCGACACGTCCTCGCAGCAGAAGCTCCTGGTCTCCCTCGGCCAGGCGTTCGGGATGGAGCGGACCCCGCGACGGGTCGAGGTCTACGACAACTCCCACATCATGGGGACGAACGCCGTCGGCGCGATGATCGTCGCGGGCGCCGGCGGTCTCATGAAGCAGCACTACCGCACGTTCAACATGAAGTCGGAGGACCTGAAGCCCGGCGACGACTACGCGATGATGAAGGAGATGCTGCGGCGGCGTTTCGCGAGGCTCGTCAGGGAGGCGCCGCGATCGCCTGCTGCGGCGGCCGGCGAAACCGGCAACGGCGACGCATTCCGTTCCCCCCGTGCGGACGGGGGCGGGGAGGGTGAGCCGGCGGGTGACCCGTCCCGCATCGAAGCCCCGTCCCTCCCAGCGCTGCCGCAAGGGCAGGCCGGAGGCTCGTCGCCGGACGACGACGCCTTTCCGGCCTGGCCGGACCTCGTCCTCATCGACGGGGGCAAGGGCCAGCTCGAGGCGGCGCGGCAGGCGCTCGCCGAGGTCGGCGTCGGCGCGGACGACGTGACGCTCGTCGGCATCGCCAAGGGGCGCGATCGCGATGCGGGGCGCGAAACCTTCTTCCGGCCCGGACAGCCGGCCTTCAAGCTGCCGCCGCGCGACCCGGCGCTCTACTTCGTCCAGCGACTGCGCGATGAGGCCCACCGCTTCGCGATCGGCGCGCACCGGGCCAAGCGCAAGCGCGAGATGGCGAAGAACCCGCTCGACGAGATCGCCGGTATCGGGCCGACGCGCAAACGCGCGCTCCTGCATCATTTCGGAACCGTGAAGGCGATCCAGCGCGCGGCTCTCGAGGACCTCATGAAGGCCCCCGGGGTGAACGCCGCCACCGCCCGGGCGGTGTACGACTTCTTCCACGGCTAGGACCCGTGCCGGACCATTGCGGGGGCGAGGCGAATGGCGAATGGCGAATGGCGAATGGGGAGTGGGAAGTGGGGCGTGGGAAGTGGAGGTACTGTCATCCCCGGCGGCCCGAAGGGCCGGGAAGGGGATCCATATCCAGCACGCACCGCCGGACTGGTCCCCTTCCCCTCCGCCCCGGATCAAGTCCGGGGCTCCAGCCGGGGATGACAGGGGTGCTCTGTCCCCACGCCCTACCCCCACGCCCCACTCCCCATTCGCCATTCGCCATTCGTTTGCACTCGTGCAAGCCGGTCCCATCCGTGCGGCATTGCAGCTTGGGCTTTTGCAGCCTATCTACACGCGACGAACCCCGGGCGCCGCGCGCCCCCGTTCCGAGGTGGCGCATGGCTCGCGATGTCTCCGATGCAACTCCCATCGGCGCGCGGCATGAACTCGTCGAGTGGATCGCCTCGGGCGAGAAGTCGCGCGAGGCTTGGCGGCTCGGGACCGAGCACGAGAAGGTGCCGTTCTACCGCGACGGCCATGCCCCCGTTCCGTACGACGGCGAGCGCGGCATCCGCTCGCTTATCGAGGGCATGCGGCGGCTCACCGGCTGGCAGCCCATCCTCGACGGCGACAATCCGATCGGGCTCGCCGACGAGGAGGGCGGCGGGGCGATCTCGCTCGAGCCCGGCGGGCAGTTCGAGCTCTCCGGTGCCCCCGTCGAGACCCTGCACGAGGCCGCCCGCGAGACGGACGAGCACATCGCCCAGGCGAAGCAGGTCGGCGCCCGGCTCGGGATCGATTTCCTCACGCTGGGCATGAGCCCGCTCTGGAGCCGCGCCGAAACCCCCATGATGCCGAAGCAGCGCTACCGCATCATGACGGACTACATGCCGAAGGTCGGCTCGCGCGGCCTCGACATGATGTACCGCACCGCGACCGTGCAGGTGAACCTCGACTATGACTCCGAACGCGACATGGTGCGGAAGATGCGCGTCTCGCTCGCGCTGCAGCCGGTCGCGACGGCGCTCTTCGCCAACTCGCCGTTCACGGACGGCCGGCCGAACGGCTTCCTCTCCATGCGCTCCGAGATCTGGCGCGACACCGACCGCGACCGCACCGGCATGATCCCGTTCGCGTTCGAGGACGGTTTCGGCTACGAGCGGTATGTCGACTGGGCCCTCGACGTGCCGATGTATTTCATCAAGCGCGACGCGACCTATCACGACGTCGCGGGCTCGTCCTTCCGCGACCTTCTCGCCGGCCGGCACCCGGCGCGGCCCGGCGAGATCGCGACCCGGTCCGACTGGGCGAACCACGTCTCGACCCTGTTTCCGGAGGTGCGGCTCAAGCGCTACCTCGAGATGCGCGGCGCCGACGTCGGGCCGCCGGAGCGCATCGTGGCGCTCTCGGCGTTCTGGGTCGGCCTGCTCTACGACGCGGCGGCTCTCGATGAGGCGTGGCAGCTCGTGAAAGGCTGGAGCGCCGAGGAGCGCGAGGCCCTCCGCGCCGACGTCCCGAAGCGCGCGCTCGACGCCGGCGTCGCCGGCCGCCCGGTGCGCGACGTGGCCCGCGACGCGCTGCGCATCGCCCATGCGGGCCTCAAGGCCCGCGCGCGGCGCGACGCGAACGGCGCCGACGAGACCCGCCATCTCGCCCCCCTCGACGAGATCGCCGCCGGCCGCACGCCGGCCGAGCTCCTGCTCGAACGTTACGACGGCTCCTGGGGCCGTTCGGTGGAGCCGGCCTTTCGGGAATGCGTGTTCTAAGCACCCGGCGCTCGGCCCTCCAGGCCACGACACGGGTCGCTTGCCTCACAGGGACATGAGCCGCTTTCGCGGCAGCTTTTCTCCTGGGTCCCGGATCTGCGTTCCGCTTCGCTCCACTTGTCCGGGAAAGCGGGGAGGGTGTCACAGGACGTTCGCGCTACGCTCTTCCCCTGGACCCCGGACCCTCGGGAAGTCCGAGGGCCGTTCCGCTTCGCTTCACGCGTCCGGGAACGGGGTCGCGACCGGCTCAGCGCCGCGGCGCGCGCAAGGTGCCGATCGGATCGAACGGCGCGTTCGCGCCGGGCCGGTCGCGGCCGCCGCACCGGTCGCAAATGTTGCGGAACTGGAACTCGGCTTCGTCCATGCGCCGCAGCAGCAACGCCTCCCGCTCGCGTGCCGGGGCCGAGAGGACGTCGAGACCGGACGGGCGGACGGTGAGCGTGAGCGCTTCCTGTGCGCCCGCCGAGGCCGCGAGAGCCGCAACGGTGACGAGCGCGGCGAGCAGAACTCTCATCAACGATCCCCCGCGAATCACGACCGAGCTTGGCCATGAGGCGCCGTTACATCCTAACGTGCCGAAAGCGTCAAGGGTCGCTGCCGGATCGCGTTCCCGCTGGAGGTCTCCCGCGGCCTGGCTTAAGATCCGCCCTCTACCGATCTGGGAGCCGCCGATGCGCCGCCTCGCCCTCGCAGCCGCCGTCCTCGCCCTCGCGGGCGCAGCCGCAGCCCAGCATCGGCACGGCTCGCACGGCGCGCCGCCGCCCTCCGCCGCGCCGTATCGCGGCCTCGAGCAGCGGGCGATCGCCTCGCTCTCGGACGAGCAGATCGCGGATCTTCGCGCCGGGCGCGGCATGGGCCTGGCGCTCGCCGCCGAGCTCAACGGTTATCCGGGTCCGATCCACGTGCTCGAACTCGCCGAACCGCTCGGCCTCACGGAGATTGAGCGCGGCCGGGTGCAGGCCCTTCACGCCGCCATGAAGGCCGAGGCGGTGCCGCTCGGCGAGCGTCTCATCGCTCAGGAGGCCGACCTCGACACCGCCTTTCGCGAGCGCGCCGTCACCCCCGCGAGCCTCGCCGAGAAGACAGCCGCAATCGCGGCGACCCAGGGCGCTCTCCGTCAGGCGCACCTCAAGTACCACCTCGCCACGGTCGAGATCCTGAGCCCGGAGCAGGTCGCCCGCTACGCGGCGCTGCGGGGCTACGCAAAGCGGTAGCCGCCGCGCTCGAGCGGAGCGCGGCGCCCGCCCGGCGGCGATCAAGCTCCGCCGCGGCTCGGAACCGGCGGGGCCGCCGGAACGCGCGTCCGCCACATCGAGTAGAGGACGCCGGCTGCCAGGATCGCGAAGGTGATCCCGAGCGACCATTCGGCCGGGAACTTGGTCCAGCCCAGGAGGTCGGCGATGAAGATTTTCGAGCCGATGAACACCAGCAGCACGGCAAGCGCCCGCTTGAGGTAGGCGAACCGGTGCAGCACCGCCGCGAGCGCGAAGTAGAGCGCGCGCAATCCCAGGATGGCGAAGATGTTCGACGTATAGACGATGTAGGGATCCGTCGTGATCGCGAAAACCGCCGGGATCGAGTCGACGGCGAAGATCAGGTCGGCCACCTCGATCAGCACGAGGGCCAGGAACAGCGGCGTCACGGCGGCCTCGGCTCGCCCCGTGCTGGCATTCGGCACGCGGACGAAAAAGCGCTCGCCGTGGAGCCGCTCGGTGACGCGGAAGCGCCGTCGCAGGAGCTTCAGGACCGGGTTCCCGGAGAGATCGGCATGCGCCTCGCCCCACCAGAGCATCTTCAGGCCCGTCGCGATCAGGAACGCGGCGAACAGGTACAGCACCCAGGCGAACTCGGCGACGAGGGTGGCGCCGAGTCCGATCATGACCGCGCGCAGCACGATCACGCCGAGGATGCCCCAGAACAGCACCCGGTGCTGGTACTCTCGCGGGATCGCGAAATAGCCGAAGATCATGGCGATGACGAACACGTTGTCCATCGCGAGGCTCTTCTCGACCACGAATCCCGTCAGATACTCGACGCCGGACTGCCGACCGAGCTGCGCCCACACGAAGGCTCCGAAGCCGAGGCCGAGCGCCATGTAGAAGGCTGAAAGCAGGAGGCTCTCGCGCACGCCGATCTCGCGGCTTGAGCGGTGCAGGACCCCGAGGTCGAAGGTCAGCAGAACGGCGACGACGCCGACGAAGGCGAGCCACATCCACAGCGGCTGGCCGAAAAGCAAGGTCGTGACGAACGGTTCCATGAATCCCTCTCCTGTCGAGGGCGGCTCAACACCGTTCGGCTTGGAAAGCGCTCCGGCCCCGGCATCGAGCTCACCCGATGCGGTCCGACATCACGACACGTCGTCGTCAGAGGGGCCCGGCCCGCCCGCACCAGATGGGAGCGGGTTTCACGGCGCGCAAGCCGCCGGAAAGGTCATTTCGATCGGCCGGCGCGGAGAACCATCCGCCGCCGCGCAGCGTCATTTCCTCGCGGCCCCGGCAAAAAATCAAACCGCCAAGGTGAATCCGGTTGCGAGTTGTCGGCGTTGCGTTCCCAGAATTGCTCGACGGGAGCATCGCGATGGCCGAGCCCAGGGACTACACCGACGCTCCGACATCGAGGGACCTCCGCGAAATGCTGACGCCGGTCGCGATCGGCGCAGCCATCGGGGTTCTTCTCTTCGTGATCTATGGCATCGTCAGCTGAGCCCTCCCGAATTGACCGCGGTAGCCGGGCGCCCGCTTGCGCATGGGACCGCCGGCGAGCCGAGCCCTCCCGACCTGCACTGCGGTGTGGCCGGGCGGCAACCCGGGCGCCCCATTGCGCATGGGACCGCCTGCGACCGCGAGGACGAGCTTGACCTGAACCGGGGACACCCACATGGTCGCCCGAAAGGCCAATGCTATTGCGGAGCGGGCATATGCGGTTCCTGTCGGTCCTGATCGTCGGTGCGGTCCTCGGCGGGCCGGCGCTCGCGCGCGAGATCGATCCGGCCGAGAGACGCGAAATCCCCTTCGACACCGCAATCCCGGCCTGCGACGACCGCTATGTCCTCGGCGAAATCGCCAATCGCTTCCGGACGACGGAATACCGCTTCTGGAACTCCTCGCTGGCGATCCTCGGCTTCGAGCGCATTCGCCAGGTCGCATGGCGGCCCTGGGGGCTCGACTTCATCCCGCGCCGCTTCTGTTCCGGCTTGGTGGTGACGTCGGACGGCGTCAGGCGCCGCATCGATTTCTCGGTCCGCGAGGATCAGAGCTTCATCGGCCTGTCCTGGGGCACCGAGTGGTGCATCGACGGCCTCGACCGTCACTACGCCTACGCGCCGAACTGCAAGCAGGCGCGTCCGTGACGCCGTGGCGGCGTGCCATCCTGGCAGCCGCGCTGATCCTCGCCGGGGCGCCGTCCTTCGCCCAAAGCCCACGCGAGAGCCGCGGAGCGCCGGCCGGGCAGTTCGACTTCTACGTCCTCGCGCTGTCGTGGTCGCCCGGCTTCTGCGAGGCGAACGGCAGCGGCCGCGAACTCGATCAATGCGACGCCGGCCGACAGCTCGGATTCGTGGTCCATGGGCTCTGGCCGCAGTACGAGACGGGCTATCCGAGCTTCTGCGAACCCGCCGGGCGCTCGCCGTCGCGCCCGGCGCTGCAGGAGGCGCGGGGCCTTTTTCCCGACGAGGACCTCGTCCGCTCCCAGTGGCGCAAGCACGGCACCTGCACGGGCGCGAGCCCGGGCGATTACTTTCGCGCCGTGCGCCGCGCGCGGGAGCTCGTCGCGATCCCGGACCGTCTGGAACGGCCCGCCACGCCCGTCAAGGTTCTCGCCCCCGAGATCGAGCGCGCCTTCGCGGAGGTCAACCAGGGCCTGCGTCCCGACATGATGGCGGTGGAATGCGGTCGACGGGTGTTCCAGGGCATCCGGATCTGCCTCACGAAGGATCTGCGCGGTTTCCACGCGTGCCCGGAGGTGGACCGCGACGGGTGCCGTGGCGGTGAAATCACCGTGAACGCCGTGCGGTAGGCACCCATGGACGGGCGGCCACGGGCGGCGCCGCCTCGGCGGGCCAAGATGAACGACAGGCGCGTGGACCCGCCAACGCGGCGGCGCGGCGGCGTGCCGGGATGAACTATCGGCACGCCTTTCACGCCGGCGGCTTCGCCGATGTCATGAAGCACGCGCTTCTCGTGCGCATGCTCGCCTATCTGCAGCGCAAGGACACGCCGATTTGGGTGATCGACACCCATGCCGGGACCGGGCTCTACGATCTGGCCGCCGACGAGGCCGAGCGCACCGGCGAATGGATCGACGGCATCGGGCGGCTCGACGAGCCCTTTTCCGCTGCGGTGGAGTCCCTGCTCGCGCCGTACCGGAACGTGCTCGAAGTCGTGAAAGCCCGCCACGGCGGCACCGTCTACCCGGGCTCGCCGGGCATCGTTCGCGAGCTGCTGCGGCGGCAGGATCGCGGCGTCTTCGTCGAACTCCATCCCGCCGACCACGCCACGCTCGCGGAGCGCTACAATGCGGTCGCGAACCTCAAGACGCTGCATCTCGACGGCTGGACGGCGCTGCACGCGCTCGTGCCCCCGAAGGAACGCCGCGGCCTCGTGCTGATCGATCCGCCCTACGAGGAGGCCGGGGAGCTGGAGCGCCTCGGACGCGAAATGCTGGCCGCCGCGCGCAAATGGCCGACCGGCCTCTACGTGGGTTGGTATCCCATCAAGGGACTGGGTCCCGTCGACGCGCTCGCACGACGCCTGCACGAGGCGTGCGCGCGCCCGGGACTGCGCCTGGAACTTCTCGTGGACGACCCGCGGGATCCCTTGCGCCTCAACGGCAGCGGACTGTTCGTCGTCAACCCGCCCTACGCGCTGAGGAATGAGGCCGAGGTCTTGCTGCCCGCCCTCGCGGAGCGCCTCACGCGGCGGGGATTCGCGGCCTTCCGCTGCGAGCCGTTCGGCGCACCGCCGTAGGGCGCTGATTTGTCGGCCGCGGTTGCCCCGCACGCGGGCTTCCGCCATGAAGAGTCCCTCGCCACGAGGGTGCTCACCCTCCATGCTTCACGAGGGCCGATCCGATGCTCACCCTTCGCTCCTCGCCCGCGTCGCCGTTCGGGCGCAAGGTCAAAATCAGTGCCGCACTCCTCGGCCTCCTCGACCGGATGAGGGTCAGCGAGGCCGATACGCTCGACCCGAACGATGTGCTGCGGCAGCAGAATCCGCTCGGAAAAATCCCCGTGCTCGTGCTGCAGGACGGCACGTCGCTCTACGATTCCCGCGTCATCGTGGAGTACCTCGATCATCTCGCCGGCGGCGGGGGGATCATCCCCGCGGGGGAGGCGCGGTTCGCGGCCCTGCGCGAGCAGGCGCTCGCCGACGGCATCATGGATGCGGCCCTGCTCCAGGTCTACGAGGGCCGCTGGCGCGCCGAGGAGAGGCGGGACCGGAATTGGATCGAGCACCAGGACGGCAAGGTGAAGCGCGCGCTCGGCTACGCCGAGGCGCATCTCTCCCGGCCGCCCGAGAGCCTGCACGTCGGCCACGTCGCGATGGCCTGCGCGCTCGGTTATCTCGATCTCAGGTTGGAAGGCCGCTGGCGGCCCGCGCACCCCGGTCTCGTGGCCTGGCTCGACGACTTCGCGGCCCGGGTCCCGGCGTTCGAGAACACCCGCATGAAGGCGTGAAACGAAAAAGGCCCGGTGTCGCCACCGGGCCCTGTGTCGCCGGCGGCGAGCGGTCAGAACTTGAAGCTCACGCATGAAGGCGTGAAACGACAAAGGCCCGGTGTCGCCACCGGGCCCTGTGTCGCGTCGGCGGCGAGCGGTCAGAACTTGAAGCTCAGACCGGCGCGGATGGTGTGGAAGTCGAAGGAGTCGTCCCCGATGTTGACGTTGTGGAAGACGTCGTGGTCGCGCTCGAAGCTCGTGAAGCGGTACTCGAGCCGGGTCGTCAGGTTGTTGGTGATGGCCCATTCCACGCCGGCGCCGAGGGTCCAGCCGTCGATCGTGTCGTCGCCGTTGTCGTCGAAAACGTCGAACCGGTTGCTGAACCCGCCGGAGACGCCGCCGAACGCCCAACCGCCGGTGGCGTAGACGAGCATGCGGTCGAACGCGAAACCGGCGCGCGCCCGGATCGATCCTGACCAGTCGAGACCGTTGGGACCGAACCTGTAGAAGATCCGGTTGCCGAAACGGTCGAGCAGGACGGCGCCGCGGAACGGATCCTCGTCGTCGTCGTCGGCGAACACGCCGTCGACATCGCCCTCGACACCCACGACGAACCCGCCGAACTGCATGTTGTAGCCGACGTGGACGCCGGCGAGGAAGCCGTCGCTGTCGCCACGGTTAAACGTGCCCGTGAAGGGAACGAGCGCGCCCGTGGGACCGACGACGAACGCTTCCGGGACGAAGTCGTTTCCATTGTCGGCCCAGCCGTACCCGACCTGGGCACCCACATAGAAGCCCGTCCAGGTGAAGACCGGAACCGCAGCGATCATCGGCGGCGGGGCCATGGTGCGGACAGGCAGGTCGGCGGCGCTGGCCGCGCCGGCCATCGTTAGACCGGCGGCAGCGACGCCGGCGAGCAGAAGCTTCTTCATTTGGGTCCCTTTCAATGGCGTTGGCCTGTGGCCCTTCGATCCGGACCGGAGCAGACCTGCGAGAGGTACTTATACAGCGAAGGCTGCACGAGATCTGTTGCCTTGCGACCACTTCCCGTTCGGGCACTGTGGCAGCAATGTGGCAGGAATGTGCATAAAGCCACGGTTTGCCCGAGTCAATTTTCCAAATCGTTAACAATGGGAAAGTTCAGGGACGTAGGCGATAGCTGGGCCAGATTGTGTCCGGCAAGTCACACCTCGCCCGCCCTTTCGGAAGCAATGCAACGACGATTTCACTCCCTCTGCGGCAGGTCGCGATCGACGGACGGGAGCAAGGATCGAATGCTGCATCTCGAACGTTCCGACTGTTTGCGCGACTGCCTCTCCCGCGTGCGGGGAGAGGTGCTGCGGCGCTTCACACGGATGCTGAAATATCGGCGACCCGGCGATCCGGGCGAGGCCGATACGACGCCGTCGCAGGCTCGCGGTCCGACTCTCCCGGTCAACCGGCCAGTGCGGAGGGCACCAGGGCGATCGCCGAGACGAGGCGGCCGAAATCGGGCTCGCCGCGGTGGGTCGTGCGGCGGAAGCTGTAAAATTGTACGTCGTCGGCGTAGGTACACAGCCCGAGATCCGCGAACTCTCCGATCCCCGCCGCTCCGAGGCGCGCCGCGATATAGGCCGGCAGGTCGAACTGGGCGTGGCCGCGCCGGCCGGCGGCGCGAAAGAAGCGCTCGTTCGCGGCGTCCGCCGCGGTGAACCGGGCCATGAGGTCGCTCCCGACCTCGTAGGACTCGGCTCGGATCATCGGCCCGAGGACCGCCACGATCTTGTGCCGCCGGGCGCCGAGCGCCTCCATGGTCGCGAGGGTGGACTCGAGTACGCCGGTGAGCGCCCCGCGCCAGCCCGCATGCGCGGCGCCGATCACGCCCGCATGGGGGTCCGCGAACAGCACCGGGCCGCAGTCCGCGGTGGTGACGGCGAGCGCCAGGCCGGGAGTCGCGGTCGCCATGCCGTCGGCCTTGGGACGCTCCGCCCTCCAGGGTCCGTCGACCGCGACGGCATCCGGCGAGTGGACCTGATAGACGCCGATCAGCGCCTCCGGTGCGACCGTCAGCTGCGCCGCCATGCGGCGGCGATTCTCGAGGACGCGGTCGCGATCGTCCGAGGAACCGAGGCCGCCGTTGAGCGTCGCGTAGACCCCCTCGGAGACGCCGCCCTGGCGGGTGAAGAAGGCATGGCGGATGTTGGGATAGGACGCGAGTTCCGGCGCTTCGATGAACATCAGGTCGGCTCCTTCGCGCGGGGTCCGGATGGCAGTCCGGGCAGGGTTTCGAGATCGCGGTGACTGAGGCCCAGGACCTTGAACAGCTCGCCCATCGCCGCGGGGCCGCGGGCGGTCAGGCGGTCGAGCGCCCGCCCGACGTCCTCGGCCTGCGCGGGCGTCGCCCGCCGACTGAGGGCGGCGGCCCGCTCGCGGATCCCGAGCGCCTCGAGGAAGTCGCTCTGCGGGACGGGGCCGTGCACGCGGACCCGATCGCCCGCAGCCTCTGCGATGCGATGAAAATCCACGTGGGCGGTCAGGTCGGCCTCGCCCGGGCCGACGAGCGGATCCGCGAACCTCTGGGACCGCAGGGCCTGGAGCGTGTCGCCGAAGGCCGGACCCCAATAGCCGTAGTCGATGAGAAGCGCTGCGCCGCGTCCGGCCGCCAGCCGATGCCCGATGGCCTCGGCGAGGGCCATCGCGGCCCGCGGCCATTCGAGAACGTCGCCCGGCCGTCCCGGCGGCGGAAGGTCGCGCTCGGGTTCGGCGCTCAGCCCGAACAGAAGGCGATCGTCCCGCAGTCCGACGAGCCGCTCGCGCCATCCGTGCTCGGTCGCGACGAACTGGCGGATCGGGAGAGCGTCGAGGAACTCGTTGGCGATGAGGATCGTCGGTCCCGGCGGCACGTCTTCGAGCCGGTCGTGCCAGGCGAGGCGCACGCCGGTCGCCTCGAGACTCCGCTCCTGGCTCCGGCGCAGCGTCGGGCTCGACTCGACGAGGTCCACCGCCGCGGCGGCGAGAAAGTCCGGCATCAGTCCCGCGGCGCGCAGCGCATCGGCCATGAGGGTGCCGCGGCCGGGACCGAGTTCGACGAGGCGGAACGGGCGCGGCCTTGCCATCGCGACCCACACCTCGACCGCCCACAAGCCGATGAGCTCGCCGAACATCTGGCTGATCTCGGGCGCGGTGATGAAGTCGCCGGCGGCGCCGAGCGGATCGCGGGTCGCGTAGTAGTGCCGGAGGCACAGGCTCATGTAGCGCTCGACGCTGATCGGACCCTCGTGGGCGATCACGTCCCGGATCATGCGCTCGAACGCCGTCACGCGCTCGGCGCTTGCGCGATCTCCCGGGGGCCCGTGAACCCCCGCGCCGCGAGCCAGATCAAGCCGGCGCCGACCAGCGCCATCGGCAGCGAGAGGAGCATGCCCATGGTGATGCCGCCGCCGAGGGCGTCCAACGAGGAGCCGAACAGGAATCCGAGCTGCGGGTCGGGCTCGCGGAAGAATTCGCAGACGATCCGGGCGATCGCGTAGCCGAGAACGAACATGCCGCCGATCAGGCCCGGGCGGCGGAAGCCGAAGCGGCGCACCGCGACGATCATCACGATGAACAGGATCAGGCCCTCGCCGAGGGCCTCGTAGAGCTGGCTCGGGTGGCGCGGCAGCGGGCCGGCATGCGGAAAGACGACCGCGTAGGGAAAGTCCGGCGCCGGGCGTCCCCACAGCTCGCCGTTGATGAAGTTGGCGATGCGGCCGAAGAACAGCCCGATCGGCGTCACGACGGCGGCGAGGTCGATCATCGCGACGACGTTGAGGCCGCGCGAGCGCGCGAACAGGAGGATCGCGACGATCGTCCCGAGAAGGCCGCCGTGGAACGACATGCCGCCGCGCCACACCGCCAGGATCTCGGTCGGATCGGGCAGATAGGACTGGAAATTGTAGAACAGGACGTAGCCGACCCGTCCGCCGAGCACGACGCCGAGCGCCACCCAGACGAGCAGATCGTCGATCTCGGCCGTCGTCGGGCGGCGTATCGCTCCCCACAGGTCCGCGCGCGCCGCGAGACGGCGGGCGAGGAACCAGCCGCCGAGGAGGCCGGCCACGTAGGCGAGCGCATACCAGCGGATCGCGAGGGGCCCGATCGCGATGGCGATGGGGTCGATGGCCGGGAAGGGGAGGGCGAGAAACGGCATGGTCCGACGTTCGAGGATCGCCAAGCCCTTGGACCGCCCGGGGCTCAGCGTCAACCCTGTTGCGGTTTGCGGTCGGAACGCCCACATGGATCAGGTTCGGCCGTCCCCGCGGCCCCCCGTTTGGATCGAACCCATGGCCACGACCTCGAACCGCCTTCTCGACGAAATCGCCCGCCTCGCGACCGACGCCGTGGGCGTCGCGCAAGGGGTCCGCCGCGAGGCCGAGACGGTGGCGCGCTCGCAGATCGAGCGCCTGATCCGCGACATGGACATCGCGACGCGCGAGGAGGTCGAGGTTCTCCGCGACCTCGTGGTCGCGGCCCGCGAGGAGAACGAGACCCTCCGGGCGCAGCTGAAGGCGCTGGAGACACGGCTCGACGCGCTCGAAGGTACGGCGCCCGCGGCATCGCAGGCCTGAGGCCCGTCGGGACGGCTACGTCGCTGCCGTTCGGCGTCCACCACAATTTCGCCACGCGACGCAGATCGAACCGACGGGCGTTGTGGAAAGGCCGCAGCGGCGCATTGTGGGGCACACGCGAATCTTGGACTGTATCTTCGACTTCGAAACGCGGGGATCTCCGGGCCCGTCGTCGCCGCGCTGACGGAGTTCGCGGGTCGGCGCAAACACAAACCTCTTCCCTCTTTCGAACGGCGGGTCGCGCATGCGTTCGTGCTGTCCGCGCTCATGGTCATGCCTGAGATGGACGCTCAGTCGTGCCCGGCCCTGTCGTCCATTCCTCTTGCCCCTCGCGGTTTCTCTCACCTTCAGCTCGCGAGAGCTCCACGGATCGACATGAACCAGATTCACTTCGAAACCGACCGGACCGAGCACCCGCTCGACGTGGTCGAGCGCCTCGCCTCGTTGCGGGACTGGATCTTCGATCGCGCGGAGGCCGACGAGATGTCGGTGTCGGTCGCCGGGCGCTGGACCGACTACCACGTCGCGTTCACCTGGATCGAGGACGTCGAGGCGCTCCACGTCGCCTGCGCCTTCGACCTGAAGGTGCCGGATCGCCGCCGCCTGGAGATCCTGCAGCTCGTCTCCCGGATCAACGAGCAGCTCTGGGTCGGCCATTTCGACCTCTGGAGCAGCGAGAACGTGGTGATGTTCCGCCACTCGCTCATCCTTGCCGGCGGGGCGGAGCCGACGCACGCGCAGTGCGAGACCATGCTGCGCGTCGCGGTCGAAGCGTGCGAGCGGTACTTCCAGGCGTTCCAGTTCGTCATGTGGGCCGGCAAGACCGCCCGCGAGGCCCTCGACAGCGTGCTGTTCGAGACCGAGGGCGAGGCCTAGAGCGCCGGAGCTTCACGCGCCGCCGTGCTGCGGCGCCGCCGCGGACCGTCGTCGCTCGGATCGCACGATCGCCGATCTCGCAGCCGCCCGGGCGACGGGATGAGGCGCCCCACCTCTCCCCGCCGTGCGGGGAGAGGCGGGGCACAGCCCGCCGCGCTTGACGGCCAGGGCGCGACGAAGGGTTCGCGCCGCCCGCATGCTCGACACGCGGGAGTGAAGATGGGATAGGTCCGATCAGGTCCGTGCTCGTCGTTGGAACGTCCCATGCCCGCCGCCTCTCCTGCCCACGACCCTCGTCCTCGTCGGCGCGGGCAAGATGGGCGGGGCGATGCTCGAGGGCTGGCTCAAGGTCGGCATGAACCCGGCAGGGGTCACGATCCTCGATCCGAAACCGTCCGAGGCGATGAGCGCGCTCTGCGCCGGGCGCGGCATCGGCCTCAATCCCGCCGACCCGGTGGCCGAGCCCGACGGCGCTGGTGCTCGCCACGAAGCCGCAGGTCCTCGACGATGCCGCCGCTTCCGTCGACCGGCTGCTCGGCCCGCGGACCCTCTTGATCTCCATCCTCGCCGGCAAGACGATCGCCGATCTGCGCGCCCGCCTGCCGAAAGCCCGCGCGGTCGTTCGCGCGATGCCGAATCTGCCCGCCAGCATCGGACGCGGCGCCACGGGCGCGGCGGCGAGCCCCGAGGTCGACGAGGGGCAGCGGCTGACCGCGGACGTGCTCCTGCGCAGCGTCGGCATCGTCGAGTGGCTCCCCTCGGAGGATCTCGTCGACGCCGTCACGGCCGTATCGGGGTCGGGCCCCGCCTACGTCTTCCACCTCGCCGAGTGCCTGGCGCGAGCCGGTGTCGCGGCCGGACTTCCGGGGGATCTCGCCCGGCGCCTCGCCCGCGCCACCGTGACGGGCGCCGGCGAACTCATCGTCCAGAGCGACCTGCCGCCCGAACGGCTGCGCGAGAACGTGACCTCTCCGGGGGGCACCACGGCGGCGGCGCTTCAGGTGCTGATGGCGGCGGGCGGCCTCGAGGATCTGATGCGCGAGGCGGTCGCTGCGGCGAAGCGGCGCGCGCGGGAACTCGCCGGATGACGGGCGACCGCCGCCCGGCCGGCCTAAGTCGAGGGGAAACCGGAGATCACGGGAGAGCGTCATGAGTACCGCAGCGCCGGCGACGGCAGCCACACCCTCGAAGCGCGACGCCATCGTCGACGCCTTGATGACCCTCGCCGCCGACAGGCCCTGGAACGACATCGAGCTGATCGACATCGCCGAGGCCGCAGGCGTCTCGTTGGCGGAATTCCGCGACCTCTTTCCCTCGAAAGGGGCGGTGCTCGGCGCCTTCTCGCGCCGGATCGACCGGGAGGTGCTCCAGGGCACGATGGAAGACCTCAAGGAGGAGCCGGCCCGCGAGCGGCTGTTCGACGTGATGATGCGACGGCTCGATGCGCTGGCCCCCTACAAGCGGGCCTTGCGGCGGATCGTCTTCGCTCTCCGCGAGGACCCGCTGGCGCTCGCCGCCATGAACCGCGGCGCCTCAACTCGATGCGATTCATGCTCGCGGCGGCCGGCATCTCCACCGAGGGGCCGCTCGGCGGCCTCAAGGTCCAGGGCGCCGTCGTCGTGTTCTCGAACACCATGCAGACATGGCTCGAGGACGACGACCCGGCGCTCGCGCGCACGATGGCGCGCCTCGACCGGGAACTGCGCAGGGGCGAGCGGTGATGGAACGCGCCGAGGACTTCAGGCGCCTGACGGCGCCCTTCCGGGCCCTCGCCCAGGCACTCCTCGAGGGCCGGCGGGGCCGGCGGCGCCGCCGTCGGCGGGAGCGGTTCGAAGACGAGGACGAGGGCGATCCGGCCGCTGCGATCTGAAGCCGCTGACGCCATGGGGGAGGGGATGATGGATCAACCAGCGGTTCCGGCGCGGATTTCCTTCGACGATTTCCTCAAAGTCGACATCCGGGTCGGACGCATCGTCGCCGCGGAGCCGTTTCCGCAGGCGCGCAAGCCCGCCTTGAAGCTGACCATCGATTTCGGGCCGGAGATCGGCGTCAAGCGCTCCTCCGCGCAGATCACCGAGAACCATGCGATCGACGACCTCGTCGGCCAGCAGGTGCTCGCGGTGGTGAATTTCCCGCCGCGGCAGATCGGGCCGTTCATGTCGGAGGTGCTGACTCTCGGCGTGCCGGACGCGAACGGCGCCGTGATGCTGATCCGGCCGGACCGGGACGTGCCGATCGGCGGCCGGCTGTACTGACGCGCGCTCTCGCCCGGTGCCTCACCCTCAGCGCTTTCCCGGACGCAGAGGAACGGAGCGCAGCGCAGTGGATCTTAAGATCCGGGACCCAGCGCGATGACTTGCGGCGAAGCCGCTCAGTCTCTTCCGTAGAAAAGCATGAGCCGCTGCGCGGCAGCTTTTCTCCTGGGTCCCGGATCTGCGTTCCGCTTCGCTCCACTTGTCCGGGAAAGCGTGGAGGGAGTGGCTGCGGTGACGGCCTCACCCTCACCGCTTTCCCGGACGGAGAGGAACGGAGCGAAGCGGAGTGGATCTTAAGATCCGGGACCCAGCGCACCAACTTGCGGCGAAGCCGCTCAGTCTCTTCTGTAGAAAAGCATGAGCCGCTGCGCGGCAGCTTTCTCCTGGATCCCGGATCTGCGTTCCGCTTCGCTCCACTTGTCCGGGAAAGGGGTGGAGGGTGTCGCGCCGACCTTCGCGCTACGCTCTTCTCCTGGATTCCGGACCCTCGGGAAGTCCGAGGGCCGTTCCGCATCGCTCCACTGGTCCGGAACAGGGGAGGCGGGGGCTCGACGGGACCGGGGTGTCAGGCCGGCAGCCGCACCGTCGCCCTCAGGCCGCCCAGGGGCTGTCGCCGAGCGTGATGTCGCCGCCATGCGAGCGCGCGATGTCGCGGGCGATCGCGAGGCCGAGGCCGGAGCCGCCCTCGTCCTGGTTGCGCGCCTCGTCGAGGCGCACGAACGGCTTGAACACCTCCTCGCGCAGGCGGGGCGGCATGCCGGGGCCGTCGTCGTCGACATGGACGACGAGCCAGCGCGTCTCGTGGTTGGCGCGGATCGCGATGCGGTCGCCGTGGCGGGCCGCGTTGGAGACGAGGTTGAAGAGGAGGCGCCGGAACGCGTCCGGGCGCACCGTGATCATCGGGATCGCCGACGATGTCGAGGTCCGTGACATGGCCCTGGCGCTCGGCGTCGACCTGCAGCTCCTCGAGAAGCGTGCGCAGGTCGGTCGCGACGGCGGGCTCGCCGGCGTCGCCGCGCGCGAACGCGAGATAGCCTTCGAGCATGCGGCTCATCTCGTCGACGTCGCGCTTCATGTCCTCGACCTCCGGGGTCTGCTTCAGGAGCGCGAGCGAGAGCTTGAAGCGGGTGAGGATCGTGCGCAGGTCGTGGCTGACGCCGTTCAGCATCGTGGTGCGCTGCTCCATCGCGCGCTCGATGCGCCGCTTCATCTCGAGGAACGCGTGGCCGGCCTGTCGAACCTCGCGCGCGCCGCGGGGCCGGAACTCGATCTCGCGGCCCTTGCCGAAGCTCTCCGCGGCCTCGGCGAGGCGCAGGATCGGGCGGATCTGGTTGCGCAGGAACAGGATCGCGACGCCGAGCAGGACGATCGAGGAGGCGCCCATCCAGACGAGGAAGATGTGCGAGTTCGACGCGTAGGCCTGGCTGCGCCGGGCGAGCACGCGCATCACGCCGTCGTCGAGCTTGACCCGGATCTCGATGTAGCTCGAGCGGCCGACCGTATCGGTCCAGTAGGGCCGGTTGATCTTGCGGCGCAGCTCGTCGCGAGAGGCCTCGTCGAGGATCGAGAAGAACGGCTTCGGGCCCGGCGGCGGCAGGTCGGTGTCGCGCAGGATGTCGACGTCGAGGCCGAGGCGCTCGGAGGCGATGCGGGTCAGCGTCGTGGCGTCGCGGTCCTGCGGATAGCTCTCGTAGACGTCGATCAGCGCCGCGATGTCGGACGTGACCGCGGAGGACAGCCGCCGGGTCACGAGCTCCCAGTGCCGCTCCATGAAGACGTAGGCGATCACCGACTGCAGCAGCACCATCGGCGCGATGATGATGATCAGCGAGCGCGCGTAGAGGCCCTTCGGCAGGAAGCCGCCCGAGCCAGCGCAGCGCCCACTCGAGGGGCGCGAGCGGCGACGTGCGAAGGACGGCGCGCAGGGCTGTCATCGGTCGACGACGAGCCGGTAGCCGATGCCGCGCACGGTCTGCAGGAAGACCGGGTTGGCGGGGTCGACCTCGATCTTGCGGCGCAGGCGGTTGATCTGCACGTCGACCGTGCGCTCGTTGGCGGCGACGCCGCCGCCGGCGAGCTCCTCGCGCGGCACGTTGCCGCCCGCGCGGGTGCCGAGGATCGTCAGGATCTCGCGCTCGCGCTCGGTGATCCGCACGACCTCGTCGTCGCGCCGCAGCTCGCCCCGGTCGAAGCGGAACGCGAAGGGGCCGAAGCGGATCGGGTCGGGCGCGTCGCCGCTCGGGCGGCCGCCGACGGGCGTGGCGCCTGCAGGATGTTGCCGAGCCGCAGGATCAACTCGCGCGGCTCGAACGGCTTCGGCAGGTAGTCGTCCGCGCCGATCTCGAGGCCGGTGACCCGGTCGGCCGTGATCGGCGCGCGCGGTGAGCATCAGGATCGGCACCTGCGAGGCCTGGCGGATCGTGCGCGCGTAGTCGAAGCCGGTCTCGCCCGGCATCATCACGTCGAGGACGAGGGCGTCGAAGACGAAGGTCTCCGATTTCGCCCGCGCCTCCGCGGCGCTCGCCGCGGTGGTGACCCGGTAGCCGTGCTCGGCGAGGAAGCGCGCGAGGAGGTCGCGCAGGCGGCGGTCGTCGTCGACGACGAGCACATGCGGGGCATGGTCGGGGATATCGACCCGGGCCGGCTCGCTCACGGCCGGCTCCCGCACGGCGAGAGAGCTAGGGTCTCCAGCGTCATGGCGTCGTCCTCCGAACACGATGTGCTCCACATGGTCGCGATCGTCGCCATCGATCATCGCGAGCAGATAGCGGCTCACCCCGGCCTTCCCGTCTCCCTCCAGGGCGGCGAGCGCCCGCATGATCCGCCGGGTCTGCAGCTTGGCGAGCTTCAGGGCGAGATCGTGGCCCTGCGGTGTGGTATAGAGCAGCCGCTGGCGGCGGTCGGCGGTGCCGGTGCGGCTCTCGATGAAGTCCTTCTCGATCAGCTCCTTCAGGACCCGGTTGAGGCTCTGCTTGGTGATGCGCAGGATGTCGAGGAGTTCGGCGATGGTCAGGCCCGGCTGGCGGTCGACGAAATGCAGCACCCGGTGATGGGCGCGCCCGAAGCCGTACTCGGCGAGGATCCGGTCCGGATCGCTGACGAAATCCCGATAGGCGAAGAAGAACAGCTCGATCAGGTCGTAGGCGGGCATCTCGGCGAGACGTCGTCGCCGAGGTCGCGCCGCTGCAGGGCTGCTGGGGTCACGTCCGACACCGGTCCGTCTTTATTAGTCAGCCTTGTTGACATATCTCAGCCCGATTGTTACTCGTCAAGCCGCTTCCGCGAAATGAATGAACCGCGACCTCCGGTACGCCTCGGAGTCTCGCGGAACCCGTGCGCCGAAAAGCTTGGAAAGCCAAGGAGACGCGATGGCCTCGACCCCCTTCGATCAGCGCGATGGATGGATCTGGTACGACGGCCAGCTCGTTCCGTGGAAGGATGCGAAGCTCCACGTCCTGTCGCACGCGCTCCACTACGCGTCGAGCGTCTTCGAGGGCGAGCGCGCCTACGGCGGCGTGATCTTCAAGTCCACCGAGCACTCCGAGCGCCTGCGGAAGTCCGCCGAGATCCTCGACTTCGAGATCCCCTACAGCGTCGCCGAGATCGACGCCGCCAAGCGTCTCGTCCTGGAGCGCAACGGCCAGAAGGACGCCTATGTCCGCCCGGTCGCCTGGCGCGGCTCGGAGATGATGGGCGTCTCGGCCCAGCACAACCGGATCCATCTCGCCATCGCGACCTGGGAATGGCCGAGCTATTTCGATCCGGCGCAGAAGATGAAAGGCATCCGCCTCGACCTCGCCGAGTACCGCCGCCCCGACCCGGCGACCGCGCCGTCCGCCGCCAAGGCTGCGGGCCTCTACATGATCTGCACCATCTCCAAGCACCACGCGGAGCGGAAGGGCTACGCCGACGCCCTCATGCTCGACTGGCAGGGTCGCGTCGCCGAATGCACCGGCGCCAACGTGTTCTTCATCCGCGACGGGGTCATCCACACCCCGATCGCCGATTGCTTCCTCGACGGGATCACCCGCCGCACGGTGATCGACCTCGCCCGCCGGCGCGGCTTCGAGGTCGAGGAGCGGCGCATCCTGCCGGCCGAACTCGAGAGCTTCAACGAGTGCTTCATCACCGGCACCGCCGCGGAGGTGACGCCGGTCTCCGAGATCGGGCCCTATCGCTTTCAGCCCGGCAACATGACAGCCGTCCTGATGGAGGATTACTCGGCCGAGGTGCAGCCGAAGGCGAAGGCGGCCTAGCGGTCGCGTCAGGCCCCACGAGACGGCGCGCCGCCGGCTTCGCGGCCGGCGAGGCTTGATCGCAAGGTTGCCGCTATGGCAGCCGCTCGGACGACAGAATGAGACGGCTCAATCTCTCCCCAGGTACGCACGCGCTCTCCCCAGGTACGCACGCGCGGAGAGGCAGGGGCGCGGCCTAAGCAGCGGCACAATGGGATCCAGCGGAACGCATACGGAACATCGCCGCAACTCGGCTTTCAATCATTTCCTGTGGATATCGGGGATCACGCGACGGCCGCTTTCGCCGAGGCGGTTGCGGAACCCGCGCGTTGCCGCGCGCGTTCTCGGGGAGAACATTTCGCGAACAATGGAGACACCCGATGGCCCAGCGCAAGAAGTCGACGAATCGGCGCGAGGAAGCTCCCGCGGCGGAGAACCCGAAAGCCGCCCCCGATCCGGCCTCGAACCAGATCAAGGATCCGGACGACTGGGTCACCGGCCACGAACCGATGACCGGCGCGCAGGCCTCCTACCTCAAGACCCTGTCCGAGCAGGCCCACGAACCCGACGCCTACGACCCGGAACTCGACAAGGCCGAGGCCTCGAAGCGCATCGACCAGCTCAAGGAGGAGACGGGGCGCTGAGCCCCGACCTCGGGGGCGCTTCTCGACCGGTCTCGGAGTCGCCACCTTCGTGCCATGGGGGCGTTGTGCCCGGGAGCATCGACCAGCTCAAGGAGACGGGGCGTCGAGCCCCGAACTCGAGGGCTCTTCACGACCGGGCTCGGAGTCCCCATCTTCCTCCCATGGGGCATTGTGCCCCTCGAGGTGATGCAACGATGATGAACGTCTCCACCCGTCGCGGCCGCGCCGTCATCGCGCTGGCTGCGGCCTTGACGCTCGCCGGCAGCGTCGCCGAGGCCCGCGTCGGGCGGGGCGGCGGTTTCGGTTCGCGCGGAGCCCGGACCTTCGAGGCTCCGCCCGCGACCCGGACGGCACCCAATCCGGCCGGTCCGATCGAGCGCTCGCAGATCCCGCAGAACCAGTTCCAGAACCGGCCCGGCATGCCCGCCGGCGCCCAGGCCGCGCAGCCGCGCCGCTTCGGCTTCGGCACGGGTCTGTTCGCCGGCCTCCTGGGCGCCGGGCTGCTCGGCATGCTGTTCGGAAACGGCTTCTTCGGCGGTCTCGCGGGCCTCGCGTCGTTCTTGGGGCTGGTGCTCCAGGTCGCGCTCCTGGCTCTGCTCGCCGCCTGGGCGATCCGCTGGTTCCGCCGGCGCCAGGAGCCCGCGACCGCATCGGCCTACGGGCGCTCCGCCGGCGCAGGCCCGGTGCCGCCGTCGGACCGCCCAATGGGGCCGGCCGGCGCGATGGCGGGTGGTGCGCTCGGCTCGATCCTGGGCTCGCGCCGCGGCGGGCCCGAGGCGCCGCGTCGCCCGGGCGTGCGCGATGAAGTCGGGATCGGCGAGGCCGATTACGCCGCCTTCGAGCGCGCGCTCCACGAGGTCCAGGGCGCCTATTCCAGGGGTGACGTGGCGGCGCTGTGGTCGCTCGCGACGCCCGAGATGGCCGGCTACATGCAGGAGGAGCTGAACGAGAACGCTTCGAACGGCGTCGTCAACACGGTCGGCAACGTGCGCCTCGAACAGGGCGATCTCGCGGAGTCCTGGCGCGAGGGCGACACCGAGTACGCGACCGTCGCGATGCGCTTCTCCCACACCGACGTGACGACCGAGAAGGCGACGGGCCGCGTCGTCTCCGGCGACCCCGATCGGGTCCTGGAAGCCACCGAGCTCTGGACCTTCCGCCGCGACCCCGGCGGCGCGTGGAAGCTCTCGGCCATCCAGCAGGCCTGAGTCGCGCCGGGTCACGCGTCGATCAAGAACGAGCAGGGCGGCCGGCGGTCACCGGCCGCCCTTTTTGCGTCGCCGCCGGCGGGCCGAGGCGCGGCGGAGCGAGGGGTGCGACCGTTCGGCTGACGCGGGAAACCGTTGCGCGGCCAGCCGTTGTCCTCTTGCATCAAACGAGGAGCGACCCCATGGCCAACCCCGGCATGCCCGGCAGCGACCCGGTTCCGGGCGGCAACATCCCGAGCGAGGTGCCGCCTGCTCCGCCGCCGGACGAGCTGCCCGACATGGGCCCGACCGGTCCGCGCTCGCCCTATCCCGTCGACGATCCCGGCATCACCGACCCGAAGGGTCCCGGCTCCGAGCCCGACTACCTGCCGGGCACGCCGACGAACCCGGGAACGCGCCGCTGACGCTGCCGCCCTAGGCCGGCTCATCCGGCACCGCCCCCTCGCCATCGCTCTCTGCGAGAGGCTCGCCGCCTGCGGCAGCCCTCTCCCGGAGGCGGGGAGAGGTAGAGCGCGCATCCGCCGCGCTTCTCCAACGTGAGCCAGGCGATGAGGTCTCGCGGGGCGGGCGAATTTGTGCGGCGCTTCAGATCTCGAGGATCGCGTAGGGCTTGCCGCTCGGCTTCTCGATCTGGCGGGCGACGTTGTAGACCCGCTGCCCGCCGGGCGTCTTGCCCTCGTAGCGGCCGCGATGGGCGTGGCCGTGGACGATCGCGCTCACCTTGAAGCGGTCGATCGTCTCGGCGAGGCGCGACGAGCCCAGGAACGGGTAGATCTCAAGGGGTTCGCTCTCGATGGTGTCGGTGACCGGAGCGTAGTGCAGCACCACCACGGAACGGGTTGCGCGGACGGTGCGCATGGCGTTCTCGAGGCGCATGGTCTCGCTCATGGTCTCGGCCACGAACTGCTTCATGGCGGGCTCGCCGAAGGAGCCCAGCATCCGGCGTCCGAACCCGCCGGCGAACCCCTTCACCCCGACGAATCCGACGCCGTCGATCTCGGCGGCCTGGCCCTCGAGAAGCTTCATGCCGGCGTCGCGCAGGATCCGGGTGATCTCGTCGGGACAGCCGCATTCGTAATCGTGGTTGCCGAGCACGCCGATGATCGGAATCGAGCACGCCTGCAGATCCTGGGCGAGGAGCTCGGCCTCCTTGGGCTTGCCGAGATCGGTGAGGTCGCCCGCGAGGACCAGAACGTCGGCCTCGCGGGAAATCTCGCCGAAGAGCTCGCGATAGGAGGTCGATCCGTCCTCGCGCACGTGGAGGTCGCCGATCGCCGCGACCCGCATCGTTCCATCGGCCTGCGTCATGCCGGCGACCGTCTGCGCTCCGCGCCCGCTCGGCCTGGACGCGACCGGCCAGCCTCGAGGAAATCGGCTTTCGCGGGCGCTGCGCCGCGATTGCGGAGGCCGGACGCTTCGGCTGGTTCAGTCATTGCGCCACTCGCCCTCGCCCCCGACGTCGGCGAAGCCCCATTCCTTCACGTCGATCTCGTAGTCGATGCGGGAGAACATGCGGCCGCGGCAGACCTTCATCTGGGGTGCGGGGAGGTCGAGCTGCTTCGAGAGGCGGTCGAGCAATTCGTCCATGAGCCATCGGGGCACGTTGTCCCGCTCGGTCGGGTAGATCCAGCGGAAGTTCAACAGGTGCGTCAGGAGCACCTCCCAATGGACCTCCATGTAGGCGAGAAGCCCGTGCCAGTCGATCTGGTCGTGAGCCTTCAGGATGGTGTGCGCCACGTCGGCCCCGTCGTAGCGGTGGCGCAGCTGGATGAAGCATTTGGACCAGACGAGTTCGGTCGGGCCGACGATCCGCACCGGCGAGCCGAACACTTCGGTCTGACGAGCATTCTCGAACCATTGATCGCCGATCGGCATGGTGCCGTTCGAGGACGCGAAGATCACGTCGAAGAAGTGCTGGCCCTTGAAGACCTTTCCGAGCCAGCGCTCGTCCTCGATCTCGATCGCATAGCCGAGGCTCTTGAAATGCGACAGGACGCGGGTGTAGTCGCCCGCCTTGCAGAAGATGTCGAGGTCCTTGGTGGGGCGGGTGATGCCCGTATAGGCCGACAGCGCGTAGGTGCCGGCGAGCAGGAACGGCAGCCCGAGCTGGTTGAGCTCCCGGATCGCCTCGGCGTAGAACGCCTCCGCCTCGGGGTTCTTCAGCGTCGGCTCGGCCTTGGAGCGGATGATCGGCACCGTGGGCGCGAGCGGCGCGAGGTCGGTTTTGTGGACCGTCATCAGCATTCATCCGAAGCGTAGCCTAAGATCGGCCCGGTGTTCGACAACAGGTTTGCGCAGGCGAAGTTCCTTCCCGAACCCCTCAGCCCAAGCCCGTCGACGGAAGGCTCCGGGTCGGCCGATCGGGGCAGCCCAAGCGGGTCGAGCAGTGGGTCCGGGCGGCCGATCGGGGACGCAACGACCGGGCCTCAATGGCCCCCGAGAGACGTCCGTACGTCGCCCGGGCTGTTGAGAATCTCCGTGAGGCTGTTGGCGATGTGCCGGGCCTCGTCGTCCTTCAGGCGCAGCATGAAAGGGGGCAGCGCCCCGGCCTGAAGCGCGACGACCGCCTGCCCGTTCTCGTCCATGCCGACGTCGATGGTCGGCGACGTCACCTCGACCATCTCCTCGATGGCCTCGTCCTCCCCCTCGAGGTCCTCGCCGAGGGCCATGAGAAGTTGGCCCAAGGCCTTCACGAGGGAGCGGGCGGCCTGCGGATCCATCACGACGGCGGTCGCCTGGTCCCCTTTTTGGAAAGCGAGCTGGATGTTGTTGCCCTCGAGGGTGACGGAAATCCCGGCCATGTTCACTCTGAACTTGTTTGCATTGGCGATTCATATGGGGTCCCGTCCCGTCCAGGGGAAGGCAACCGCACCGTGGCCGTTAACGCCGGGCGTGGCCTCGAAAGCAAGCGCAAACCCGCCGAACGATCATCGGTTCGTCGAACATCCGGCCGGCCGGGGTCGATCGTGGGCCAAATGCGCCGACGGCGCCCCGTTCGCACGGGGCGCCGCCGAGACCTCTCGAACGCAGCGTATCAGGAGCCCGACGTGCTCGACGTGCGGGGACGCGCGCCGGACCGGTTCGTGGCGTCCGAGCGCGCCGAGGAGCCGGCGCCGCCGCCCGTGCCGGACGCACCCATGGTGAGGCCGGAGCCGCTCGCGCTGCCCGAGCCCGCGCCCATCGAGCTGCCGGTCCCGGCCATCCCGCCGGTGCCCGCGCCGGTGGTCGCGGTCTGTTGGACCCGCAGGTTGTTCTGGACGTGTGCGACGCCCGAGACGCTCTCCGCGATGTCCTCGGCGTGGCGCTTCTCGAAGCGGGAGCCGACCGTGCCGGTGAGCGTCACCTCGCGGCTCTGCACCGAGACCTCGATCTCCGAAGCGTCGATGTGCGGGTCATCGGTGAGACGGTCGTTGACGTCGTCCCGGATCCGATCGTCGGAGCGCTGGTAGTTCTTCGGGCCCCGGCCGCGATGATGCCAGGTGCCCTGTCCGCCTTCGACGTCGCGCATGCGCCGCCGCTCGGCGTCCTCGTCGCCGAACCAGGACCGGACCTCGTCGCCGGCGCGCTCGAAGAACCCGCGCTCGTCCTCGTCGCTCCGGGAGCCGCGGCCGAAATCGCTCGCACCATAGCGGTTGCGGTCATCGCCGCCGAAGAACCCGGCGCCGTATCCGCTGCCGGACCGGCCCTCGCGGGAGCGGCCATAGTCCATGCCGGAGCCCTGTCCCCAGCGGCCGCGGTCCTCGCCCATCACGTCGCGCCAGTCCCGGGCGGATCCGCCGGTTCCGTATCCGGCGGAGTCGCCGAAGTCGCGCTCCCAGCCGCCGCGGTCGCGATCATCCCAGCCGCGCCCATAGGACCCGCCGCGTTCGTATCCGGACCGGCCCTCGTCGGAACGGCCGCGGTCGTAACCGGCGCGCTCGTTGCCGAACCCGCGGCGCGCAATGTGGCCCTCGTCGTCACGCCTCCCATACTCACCGCGGTCCCGGTCACGTCCGTAATCCTCGCGATCACGAAAGCGGTCCCGGTCGTATCCGTAGCGATCGTTAGCCATGGAGTCGTTCCTCCCATGTCGAAAAGGGCCGTGCGACGGCCCAGAGAAACAACGCCCCGCCGACAGGCCCGTTCCGCGCGAACCGGCGTTCGAACACACCGCCGGCTTGCGCGTTTTCCAAAGTGGAAAGCCGGTACGCGAGGCAGCCTGCGATCCCGCAGCGGGACCATGCGGGATGCCGTCCGCGAGAGCCGTCGGTGCGCCGGGATGGCGCCCGCGCGCCGCAGGTCGGCGGTCCGGCTCCGACCGCGCAGGCGTGGATCGCAGTCGAGGCCCGCCCGCATCCGGCCGGTGGAGAACCCGCTTCAGGAGCAGGAGCAATGGCACGAACGCCCAAGCAGTCGAAGGCCCAGAAGGAAACCGTCGCCCGCGTGATGCACGAGTTCAAGGAAGGCGACCTGCGCATCCGCGGCGGCAGGAAGGTGAGGAACCCCAAGCAGGCGATCGCGATCGCGCTGCACGAGGCCGGCGCCTCGAACCAGGAGAGCCCGGCCAAGAACCGGGAGAACCTGAGAAAGACCAAGGCCAAGGAACGCAAATCCGCCGGCGCCTCGAGCAAGAAGCCGAGGAGCGCGTCCCCGCGCGAGCGCCTCGGCGCGACGACGCGGACGCGCCGCGTCAAGACCCGCGCGGAACTCTACGCCGAGGCCAAGCGGCGGGACATCCCGGGTCGCGCGCGGATGTCGAAGGGCGAGCTCGAGCGGGCGTTGCGGTGACGGGGCACGGGACGTCGTCCCGGACGCAAAGCAACCGCCGTCCGGCGGCCGGCGCGCAGCGCGAAGTGGGCGCTTTGACGCAGGCTTGCCTTGCATTCGCCGCAAGCGTCCCTTACCTAAAACCCTATCGACTTTGGCCGGACGACTGGGCTGCTTCGCTATCGGCACTGCCGGGCGCACGTTCTCTCTCTACCAATATCGACGAACCGATGGGCCTGCCCATCACGTGCACACGACAGTATAAGGAACCTCCCGATGAGCATGGGTACGGTGAAGTGGTACAACGAGACCAAAGGCTACGGTTTCATTCAGCCGGATGACGGCGGCAAGGATGTGTTCGTGCACGCGACCGCGCTCGAGCGCGCCGGGATGCGCGGCCTGCGCGAGGGTCAGAAGATCTCCTACGAGCTCCAGACCGACCAGCGCACGGGCAAGACCTCCGCGGTCAACCTGCAGAACGCCTGAGGGTCTTCAGACGAAAGGGCGTGTTTCACCGATCACGTCCTCTCCGCTCTAGCCGTTCCGCTCCGGGGCGGCTTTTTTGTTCGAAAGGAAGTTCATGGCGAAGGAAGAACTCATCACCTTCGAGGGCGTGGTCAGCGAAATCCTGCCCGACGCCCGCTATCGCGTTCAGCTCGACAACGGACACGAGGTGGTCGCCTACACGGCCGGCAAGATGAAGAAGAACCGCATCAAGACGCTCGCCGGCGACCGGGTCACCGTCGAGATGTCGCCCTACGATCTCGAAAAAGGCCGTCTCATCTTCCGCCACCGCGACACGAGCGGGCCGACCGGGCCGCGCCCGCCGCAGCGCGGCAACCCGCAGTTCCGTCGGCGCTGACGGTTGTCCGCCCGGGCGCTCGGGACCTCGCGCCGCGCGAGCCGCGGGTTCGGGCTTTAAGGCTCACGCGACCGCTTGGAGCGCCGAGAGCGTGATCCGGTCGGGGCCCAGATCCTCGTCGAAGTCGCTGAGGTGCATGAGTTCCGCAAGCCGCGTCCGCGCCCGGTTGACCCGGCTCTTGATCGTGCCGACGGCGCAGCCGCAGATCTCGGCAGCCTGCTCGTAGGAGAAGCCCGAGGCGCCGACGAGGAGCAGGGCCTCGCGCTGGTCGTGCGGCAGCCGCGCCAGGGCGTTGCGGAGATCCTCGAAGTCGAGGTGGGCGCCCTGATGCGGCTGGACCGCGAGGGTGGCGGCGTACTTGCCGTCCGCGTCCTCGACCTCGCGCCGGCGCTTCCTGTACTCGGAGTGGAACAGGTTCCGCAGGATCGTGAAGAGCCAGGCCTGCATGTTGGTGCCCGGCTGGAAGCGCTGGATGTTGGCGATCGCCCGCATCAGCGTCTCCTGCACGAGGTCGTCGGCCCGATCCACATTGGACGTCAGCGAGATCGCGAAGGCCCGCAGGTTCGGCGCCGCCTTCAGCATCGCATCGCGCAGCGACGGGTCGATCGTGGTCATGAGTGCTTCTCCTGGCGGGGTTCGTTCACGCCCTGATCGAGGCGGTTGATGATTTCGATGAAGCGGTCCGGAATGGGGTGCTCGCCGAGCGCCAGGGCCTCGTAGAAGGCCCTCAGGCGCTGGCCGAGCTGCGCCTGCACCGAGGGGCTCAATCGTGGCGTGTCGGACCAATCCGCGTCTGCATCGAATTCGTGGTCGTCGTTCAAGGGTTTGCGGTGCCGGGCCATGCGGGGAAGCGACTCTCCGGGGGAGGGTCGCGCGAGAGGCGGCGCCCAATCGCCATGTTTACCAACGCCCAGGAGAGGGCCCCGTTCCCGACGCTGGCGTCAGCCGCGTCGGCCGGCGCGCCGAGCCCGGGACGGAACCGCGCCGCCGCGGCCTCGTTCCATCCTAAGGGGCTCGACCAAGACGGGAGACAACGATGGATCGCGACCGCAGTGAAGGATCCGCCAAGACGATGATGGGCCGAATCAAGGGGTTCTTCGGCCGGATGACAGGTGACAGCAAGCTGCAGGCCGAAGGCAAGATGGACCAAGCCGAAGGCAAGATCCAGAACACCTTCGGCGGCGCCAAGGACGCCCTGCGCGACGACCACAAGCGCTGACGGCGCCCGATGCCCCTCAGCGCCATCCTGGTCGGGCTTGTCATCCTGTTCGTCGTCGCCACGGTCCCGGTCTGGCCCTACAGCCGGGCCTGGGGCTTCTGGCCGAGCGGGGTGGTGGGACTGATCCTGGTGGCGCTGGCGGGCTACCTCATCATGGGCGGGGGCTTCGCGACGGACTGAACGCGCACGGGCGGCCCGCCCGTTCCGCGGCTTCGTCGTTTCACAGTCGGGATCGCGGATGGACGTCACGAGACGGGCGGCGCTCGCCGCCCTGGCGGTTTGCGCGCTGCCGTCCGCGGCGCGCGCGCAGGTCCGCCTCACGTTCGAGAGCGGCGGCGTGCCGATCGCCGTCGAGCGCTACCAGGCGGGCTCCGGGGGTCGAAGGCCGGCGGTCGTGCTGCTGCACGGCTCCGACGGTCCCGGGCCGCGCTACCGGGCTGCGGCGCGGCTCCTCGCGGCGGCGGGCTACCACGCCTTCCTGGTGCACTACCTCGACCGGACGCGCCAGAGCCGCGCCTCGTTCTCGACGATCGCGCGGAATCTTCCCGCCTGGACCGCCACCGCCCGCGAGGCGGTCGGCTTCGTGGCGCGCCAGCCCGGGGTCGCGGGTCCGATCGGCGTCCTCGGCGTGTCGCTCGGCGGCGGGCTCGCGGTCGCGGCCGCGCAGGCGGAACCCCGCGTCCGGGCGGTCGTGAACTACTTCGGCTTCGTGCCCTCCGCCTTCGATCCCGGCGGGCGGCTGCCGCCCGTCCTGGTGCTGCATGGCGCGAGGGACCGCATCGTGCCGGTGCAGAACGCCATGGCCTTCAAGGCGCTGCTCGAGGCGCGGGGAATCCCCCACGAGGTCCAGATCTACGCCGACCAGGGGCACGGCTTCACGGGCGCCGCCGCGGGGGACGCGTCGCGTCGGATCACCGCCTTCTTCCGGCGGCACCTCGAGGGCTGAGCGGCCGGCCGGTCCTCAGAGGAAGCGGCGCAGGCCGGTTCGCCGCGTCGCCCGCGCGTGCAGGTCCGTGAGCATCCGCACGTAGGGTTCGCGCCGCTCGCGGTGGCGCGCCTTCAGGCGCTCCGCGAGCTGTCCCTTGAGCTTCGCGTCCTCGCTGCTCGCCTCGAGCCGGCCGAGCGCCGCGTCGTGTTCGAAATCGATGTCGGCGAGCCGGCGCAGGACCTCCTGCATGAGCGGCTGAACCTTCGCGGAATACAGGGAGGGGCGCGACCAAGCCCGCGACGCAATGGCGTGGTTCCTAAACATGGGCCTGCTCTGAATTTTCGTGATTCTATGCCGCCAAAGTATCACGCCTCTCCTAAAGGCAAAGGGGGGAGGCGCCGGTTTTGCGGGCAACGCTGCACCAAATTCCGCCCCCTCGGGGCGTTTCTTTCGGCAGGCCGTCTCGCCCTAAGCGTCATCAGGGCTTGCCGGGTGGGAGACTACCTAGGGCCGCTTCCCCCGACGTGGAATCGGCTCTCGTTTTTCTTGTGCCGCAGGTTGCGACGGCGAACGGGATCCACTTCGCCGAAAATTGCTCTATCGAGATCTTGCCGCGTGCACGGGTGCCGCTTGGGCGGCGGGCAGGTTCCGTACCGTTCGAGCGCCCGGCACGCGGTTCCGCGGCGAATTTCCGTCCGTGCGCGGCGCGCCGGCGGCGACGCACTCTAGCCAGGGCTCTCGCGCGGACATAACGTAAGGCGATGAGGAGACCCTCAACAAGACGCGGTTCGGGTGTCATCCGGCGTGGTGCGACTCGTGCGCAGGGGAGGCGCGGCGGTGGGTGACCTGGCGATCGGCATCTTGGCGGCCCTGGCGGGCTTCACGGCGGCGATCTGGCTGCTGCTCCTCTGGGTCGGCGACCGCGCCACCGAGTTGTTCGAACTGTCGCCCGACGCGCTCGATCCGATCCGCGGCGCGCGCGACCCGATGGCGATCTACGACCACGGCCCCTTCATCGCCATGCCCGAGCACCTCAAGACCCAGGACGAGATGGTGTCCTGGATGACCAAGGACCTCCCGAAGCTCATCGCCGAGACGCCGCGTCCGCGGGTGTAGAGGCAGCGTGCCATCGAACGACCGTCATGGCCCGGGCCTGTCCCGGCCATCCACGTCGTTCGGCGACGAACCGCAAAAGACGTGGATGCCCGGCGCAAGGCCGGGCATGACGGTGGGGGCGGGCCGCCGGGTGTCAGGCGCGCCCGGTCGCCATCCCACGACCGTCATGGCCGGGCCTGTCCCGGCCATCCACGTCTTGGAAACGCAGGTGAAACCCGGCGTAAGGCCGGGCACGACGGTGGGGGCGGGACGCCCGGTGACGTCCGGCTCGACCTGTCGCCATCCCACGATCGTCATGGCCGGGCCTGTCCCGGCCATCCACGTCTTGGAAACGCAAGGGGGGACGATGCCCGGCGCAAGGCCGGGCATGCGTGGCACGGAGGCCGTCATCCGGCGGCAGGTCCGCCGGCGGGGCGTGCCAGAGGTCCGGGAAGTAGGCATGGCAGCGCGGCACGTAGAGGTTGCCGCGCCGGCGCGCGTTCGGCCGCTTCGGATCGTCCTGCCACGGGCAGTCGGCCGAGAGGTGCCGCAGCACCTCCTCGAGCGAAACCTCCGCCCCGAACCGCTCCGCCAGCCGCGCCAGCCGATACACCCCCCGCCGCTTCGGACAAAACGTGCACGCGACGCGCACGACGACATAGGGGAAAGAGGAGAGTCGGTCCATTCCGGGAGGGTGGAACGGAAGGGGAACATAGGCAAGCACGCTTTAAGTTGTGAATCAAGTATATACAACTGCTTGTTGCTACGGCGGTCTTTGCTTAGTTTGGAGACCTCTCATGATGGCCGGGAGCACAAGTTTATGGCGGAGAGTACGCCCTTCAATGAGTATAGAAAGCGCCTAGAGGACTCCGCGCGCGAGGCCGTACTAACGATAGAATGCCAGCCGATATTGCTGGTAGGCGCCGGTCTCTCGCGGCGCTACTTCGGCGCGCCGGATTGGCGCGGAGCTCTAAAATCGGCGCTCGGCTGCGTTGACGATGGTGGTCCTGTTGTTGCCCCTTATAGACCGGACAGGGCCTCCTGGGTTGATCGGGCGATGAACTCGCGCGGCGAGCGGTAGCCCAGCGCGCGATGGGGGTGAAGCTCATTGTAGTGCGCCAACCAGAGCGGCAACTGACGCAGCACCGCCTTGGCGTCTGGCACGGGGGAGACTCGCACGTAATCGCGTTTCAGCGTGCGCACGAACGCCTCGGCCATGCCGTTGGATTGTGGACTCTCCAGCGGGGTCGTCTTCGGCATCAGGCCGATCTCGCGAGCAAAGCGGCGGGTCTCGCGAGCAAGGTAGCAGCTGCCGTTGTCGGTCAGCCACTCGATGGTGCGCGGAAGGCGGTTGACCCGTCCGAACCGGTGCTCGACGGCGGCCACCATCAGGTCGCGCACGTCCTCGCCCGTGATGCCGCCTGTGGTCGCGACGAAGCTGATCGCCTCTCGGTCGCAGCAGTCCAGCGCAAAGGCCACCCGCACCCGCTCACCGTTCTCGGCTGCGATCTCCAGCCCGTCCGAGCACCAGCGCGTGTTGCGGGTTGCAACCTCCACCTTGCCTTCATGCCGCCGTGCCTCGGCTCCGCCCGCATGGCGCTGGAGCAAGAGCCCATGCACCTTCATGACGCGATAGACACGCTTCACGTTGGGCGCGGGTCGTTCGTCCCGCTCGGCCTGGCGGCGCAAAAGCGCGTGCACGCGCCGGTAGCCATAGGTGGGCAGGTCGGCGATGAGCTCCTGGATCGCGGCCAGAAGCTCGGCGTCGGGCAGCGGCGGGCGCCCCCGCCGTCGCGCCAGGGGCTGCCGAGACGAGGCGAGGTGTGGGCGCGAGACGCCCAATGCTGAAGCCACTGCGCTCACCGGCCGTCCTCCGGCCACGAGGTCACGCGCAAGGGCAGCTTTTTGGGGGTGGTGACGCGCTCGACCGCCTCACGCAAGATCTCGTTCTCCAGCGTCTTCTTGCCCAAGAGGCGCTGCAACTCACGGATCTGCTGTTGAGCCGCGCGCAGCTCCGAGGCCGGCACCACCTCCTCGCCGGCGCTGGCGGCCGTGAAGGCGCCACGTGCCATCAGCCTGCGCCAGGTGAAGAGCTGGTTGGCGCTGATGCCGTAGCGGCGGGCGACGATCGAGACCGAGTTGCCGGGCAGATACGTCTCCTCAACGATCCGCACCTTCTCCTCCGTCGTCCAGCGTCGGCGGCGCTGGACGGACGAGATGACCTCGACGCGCTCGGCGCGAGGTGGGTCGTAAGAACTCACCGTAGGGTCGGTCATAGGCACCACACTTCCACAAGTGCGAGAGCCTGTCCGGCCAATTAGGGGGCTAGCGCTCCACGGGCACTGGGCATGGAAAGTTGGACGCAGTGCCTTCCCTGAAGAGTACTTCGAATTTGACGTTCCCGCAGACCCATCGCTCTGGGCTCGATTTCATGATTCCATGTTTGTGGTGGTTGCGAACGGGGTCGTGGGATGCGGGGTCAGGTTGGGTTTTTCGATCTCGATGAGCGCCTGAGGGAGCTCTCGGCCAAGGGCGATACGCTGGAGCGGCTGAATGGGCTGGTGGACTTCGAGCTGTTCCGGCCTGACCTGGAGAGGGCCGCGCCGCGAGCCGATCGCTCGCGTGGTGGTCGCCCGCCCTTCGATCACGTCTTCATGTTCAAGGTCCTGATCCTGCAGGCGAGCCACAGCCTCTCGGACGAGCGCACCGAGTTCCTGATCAAGGATCGGCTCTCCTTCATGCGCTTTCTGGGCTTGGGTCTGGCCGACCCGGTACCGGATGCGAACACGATCTGGAGCTTTCGCGAGACGCTCACGCGGGCACTCTGAACGACCGCGCCGCGATCGAGATGCTTTTCTTGAGTTACGAGGCGGTCCTGACCAGGGCAGGCTTTCTCGCCATGGGCGGCCAGATCATCGATGCATCGATCGTCGCGGCTCCGAAGCAGCGCACCACCGATGCCGAGAAGCGGGAGATTAAGGGCAGGACGCATCCCGTCCGAATGGAAAGCGAAGCCCGCCAAGTTGGCGCAGAAAGACCGGGAGGCGCGCTGGACCGTGAAGTGGTCGAAGGCCAAACCCGCCGATGATGACTCACCCGGGATGGACCTTGCAGTGCCCGCCTTCGGGTACAAGAACCACCTTGGCATCGACCGCCGCCACGGCCTGATCCGCACGTGGGGGGTGACCGATGCAGCCCGCCACGACGGGGCACAGTTGCGTGCTCTGATCTCGAAGGCGAATACGGGGAGTGACGTATGGGCCGACACGGCCTACCGCTCGCGCGCCAACGAGAGGCACGTGGCCGACAACGGATTTCGCTCGCAGATCCACCGCAAGAAGCCGAAGGGCAAGCCGATGCCGAAGCCCATCGCACGGGCGAATGGGATCAAGTCGAAGGTCCGGGCTGCCGTCGAGCATGTGTTCGCGCACGAGAAGGGGCCGATGGGACTGGTCATACGGACCATCGGTCTGGCCCGAGCCCGGGTGAAGATCGGGCTCGCCAACCTGGTCTACAACATGAAGCGGGCGCTCTGGCTCACCGAGCGTCACGCCATCGCATAGCCGAATACCGAACGGCCGGGCGTCCCGGTGTGCCCAAGCGGCTCGCTGATCTCCGACCTCGGCAAAACACCACCCCGGTCGCTCTCCACAGCCGCCTCACGACAGGGTTTCTGGAGGTGTCCACCTTTCTCAAATTCCTGGTAGCCGAGCAGCTAAAGACAATCACCCCTAGCTGGGATGTTTCATGTACCGGCGAACACGGGGCTGAGCTAACTAGCTTTCGAGCCATCCGGCCTCACGCAGTGATCACTACTAACTTCGATTGCTTCCTAGAAAATGTGTTTTACGAATACGAGGCAATAATAGGGGATCGCGTGATAAAGTACAACATGAATAGTTTTGGAGAAATATTCAAAATACACGGAAGTGTTTCAGACGTGAAATCAATGGTTCTTGTACAAAGGGATTACAAAGAATTTCTACTTCGAAAGAAGTATATTTCAGCCAAACTTCTCACGTATTTCGCCGAGCACCCGGTATTTGTATTTGGTTACCGCTTCAATGATCCCAATATTGTGTCCATACTCGAGGATGTTGGAGAGTTGATAGCCGACGAGGAGGGACTTATCAAGAACATATTCTATGTGAAGTGGGATCCCGAGGCTGAAACCAAGTCATCGCTTCCAGATATGCATTTTATAGGGAGTGGCGCGAAGCAGTATCGTGTCCGCGCGATCATTACGGCTCAGCTTGAATGGGTGTACAACGCTCTGGCATCGGACCAAGAGCTTAAATCAATAAATACGAAGCTAGTGAGATCACTCGCAGCACGCGCATATAAGCTAATCCGGTCAGACATCCCGCGAGGGACTGTCGAGGTAGATTATGATGTTCTAGAGCATCTTCAGCCCTCTCCGATTCAGCAGGGATTCCCGACTGAGGCGAAGTATGCGAGTCCGCCGTCCAGGAGTGGACGGAGGAAGGCCGATGGCGCGCGCTTACAGCCAGGATCTGCGAGATCGTGTGATCGATGCGGGGCTGTCGGGCATGCCAGCGCGGCAAGCGGCCGCCCGGTTTGGGGTTGGGATCGCCACCGCAATCGTGTGGGTGCGCCGGGCGCGCGCGAGCGGCGAGCGGACAGCGCGTCCGCAGGGACAGCCGCGGCGCTCGAAGCTTGATCCGCATCGCGATTTCCTGCTCGATCTGATCGCGGCGACGGAGGACATCACCCTGGTCGAGATGCAGGAGCACCTCGCCGCGGAGCGCGGTATCAGGGCCAGCGTGGGCACGATCTGGACCTTCCTCGACCGCTGCCACATGACCGTGAAAAAAAGACCGCCCATGCCGCGGAGCAGAACCGGCCGGATGTCCTGAAGCGGCGCCAGGACTGGTTTGAGGACCAGCTCGAGCTCGACCCTGCGCGGCTCGTCTTCATCGACGAAACAGGCGCGGCGACCAACATGGCGCGCCTGCGTGGGCGCGCTCCAAAAGGGCAGCGGCTGCGGGTCGGCATCCCGAGGGGGCATTGGAAAACCACGACCTTTGTGGCCGGCCTTCGGCTCACGGGCCTGACGGCATCCTTCGTGCTCGATGGCCCGATGAACCGATCCGCCTTCCTGGCCTATGTGAGCCGGGTGCTGGTGCCGGAGCTGAAGCCCGGGGATGTCGTGATCCTCGACAATCTCCCGGCTCACAAGGGCCGCCGAGTGCGCGAGGCGATCGAGGCGGCCGGGGCCAGCCTCCGCTACCTTCCGCCCTATAGCCCGGACTTCAACCCGATCGAGAACGCCTTCGCGAAGCTCAAAGCCCTTCTGCGCAGGGCCGCTGAGCGAACCGTCGAAGGCCTGTGGCGCTTGATCGGTCAACTCATCGACACCTTCACCCCACAGGAGTGCGCCAACTACTTCATCGCCGCCGGATACGATCCGGATTAAGATGAAAGTGCTCTAGAACGCGTTGCAGAAAGCGAGACCGAGTTGCCTAAATTATTGGGGATTGTTCAGGCAAATAACACAAATCTCACCCATCCGTTCGTGTTGACACAGATCGGGCAAAAACTCGGCTTTCCAAGTTGGCACGGTGCGAGCAAACTCCTTGACGCAGTAAAACGTCAAACGGGTATCGACATTCGTGCATCAGACAATCGGTATCACTGTAAAGTTCGGATCGGCAGCGGCAAAAAGTCAGAGACTCGGAAGTGGTCGACAGCAACAGTTGATTTGCTAAGTAAGGTCAAAGCCGGGAATGCATATGACGTGAAGCTGTAACCGCTAACCGACGAGCCCGTCCGCGATTGGAATCTCGTTGTGCTTACCGCATCGCCCCGTATGTGACGGAGCCGGGCTTGCTAAAGGCACCGATTGTCTCCTACTCAGACGCCACTCACGCGAGGCCGTTTGTTCAGCTGGTTCTACGTGAACGAGAAAAGCTCACGCCGAATAGCGCTTCCGCATCCGGAAGCCCCCCGTCACCCGGAATTGCCACGTATAGTCACCGCTCGTGAGCTGAAGACCAGACTTGAGCCGCTGCGCGGCATCTTCGTTATCGCTCCACTTGTCCGGGAAAAGGTGGAGGTGTCACGCCGACCTTCGCGCTACCCTCACCGCTTTCCCGGACGGAGAGAAACGGAGCGAAGCGCAGTGGATCGGAGATCCGGGACCCAGCGCAACAACTTGCGGCGAAGCCGCTCTTCTGTTCTGAAGTAAAGCTCGAGCCGCTGCGCGGCAGCATTTCTCCTGGGTCCCGGATCTGCGTTCCGCTTCGCTCCACTTGTCCGGGAAAGGGGTGGAGGGGTGTTGCTCGGGTGGGTGCGTAGTCTAGCCCCGCCGTTACCTCTCGACCCCGGCCACCCCCCTCCCGCCCCGCACCAAACCCCCTAATCCCCCATCCGCTCCGGCAGCTTCTCCTCGTCCGCGAGGTTCGCGAAGCGGGTGACGTCGGCCTGGAAGGCGAGCTGCACGGTGCCGGTCGGGCCGTGGCGCTGCTTGCCGATGATGACCTCGGCCTTGCCGTGGACCTGGTCCATCTCGGTCTGCCACTTGAAGTATTCCTCGGTGCCGGGCTTCGGCTCCTTGTTCTTGAGGTAGTACTCGTCGCGGTAGATGAACATCACGACGTCGGCGTCCTGCTCGATCGAGCCGGATTCGCGCAGGTCCGAGAGCTGCGGCCGCTTGTCGTCGCGCGATTCGACCTGGCGCGAGAGCTGCGACAGGGCCAGGATCGGCACGTTCAGCTCCTTGGCGAGCGCCTTCATCCCGGTCGTGATCTCGGTCAGTTCCTGCACCCGGTTCTCGCCCTTCTTGGCCGAGCCGGAGAGGAGCTGCAGGTAGTCGACGACGAGGAGGTCGAGCCCGCGCTGGCGCTTGAGGCGGCGGGCCCGCGCGGCGAGCTGCGCGATCGAGAGGCCGCCGGTCTGGTCGATGTAGAACGGGATCGTCTGCATCGTCCGGGCGGCCTCCGTGATCTTGTAGAAATCGTCCTCGCGCATGTCGCCGCGGCGGATCTTGTAGGACGGCACGCCGGCCTGCTCGGCGATGATGCGGGTCGCGAGCTGCTCGGCCGACATCTCGAGGGAGAAGAAGCCCACGATGCCGCCGTTCACGGTCCTGACCGAGCCGTCCGGCTGCTTCTCGCCCGCATAGGCGTTCGCGATGTTGAACGCGATGTTGGTGGCGAGCGACGTCTTGCCCATGGCGGGGCGGGCCGCGAGGATCACGAGGTCGGAGGACTGCAGGCCGCCGAGCATGCGGTCGAGGTCCGTGAGCCCGGTCGCGAGGCCGGAAAGCTTGCCGTCGCGCTTGTAGGCCGCCGCCGCCATGTCGATCGCATGGGTGAGGGCGTCCGAAAAGCGCTGGAAGCCGCCGTCGTAGCGCCCGGTCTCGGCGAGCTCGTAGAGGCGCCGCTCGGCCTCCTCGATCTGGTCGCGCGGCGAGGTCTCGACCGGCGCGTCGTAGGCGACGTTCACCATGTCCTCGCCGACCAGGATGAGCTGGCGGCGGATCGCGAGGTCGTAGACCGTGCGGCCGTAGTCCTCGGCGTTGATGACCGTCGTGGCTTCCGCCGCGAGGCGCGCGAGATACTGCGAGACCGTGACGCCGCCGAGATCCTGGTCGCCCAAGAAGGTCTTCAGGGTGATCGGGGTCGCGACCTTGCCGGCCTTGATGAGCGTCGCCGCGACCTCGTAGATGCGCCGGTGCAGGTCCTCGTAGAAGTGCCCCGGGTCGAGGAAGTCCGACACCCGGTAATAGGCGTCGTTGTTGACGAGGATCGCGCCGAGCAGGGCCTGCTCCGCGTCGACGTTGTTGGGCGCCACGCGGTAGGCGGGTTCGGCGGTCTCGAGGCGGGCGACGAGGGCGTTGGCGGTGGCCATCCGGCACTCCGGGGACAGGGGTCGTTTACCTTGCACCGATCGGGGCGGGGCTTTCGCCGGCACGCGAGGCTGCCCCCGCTGTCCCCGATTCTCACACTGCGCGAAGGATACGCACCGCGCCGCCTTGACACTGGGTTAACCGTCGGACCTGGGGGCGAATGGCGAGTGGCGAGTGGCGAGTGGCGAGTGGGGTGTAGGAGGTGCGGCATCCACGTCTTCGCTTCCTCCTCGTCATGCCCGGCCTTGAGCCGGGCATCCACGTCTTCGCTGCTCGCGTCAAGACGTGGATGGCCGGGACTGATCCCCGATCAAGACCGGGAGACGGCATGACGGGGTGGACCGCCCGGACATGACCGCCGCCGTCATGCCCGGCCTTGAGCCGGGCATCCACGCCTTTCTTCTGCTGCGACGGGGCAAGACGTGGATGGCCGGGACTGATCCCCGGATCAAGTCCGGGGACGGCCATGACGGGGAGGGGACGGCCAGGACGGCCACTCCTGGATCCCCGCTCTCACGCCCCACATCCCACTTCTCCTACTCCCCACTCGCCATTCGCCATTCGCCATCCGCCATCCGCCATCCGCAACTCCCCGCGAGCGGCACTCTAGAACGAAACGTGAACGCCGGCAAGTGCGGCGGCTGGCTTGGGTGTCTCAGGCCTCCTCGTCGCCGCCGGCCTCCGCGAGCGCGGCGCCGACTTCGAGGCCGAGGTCCTCGAGGCTGCTCTCCTCGCGCGTCGCGACGCTCTCGCCGCGGGCCTGGCGCTCGGCTTCCTCGGGGCTGCGCGCCACGTTGATCGTGACCTGCGACCTCGACCTCCGGATGGAGCACGACCGGCACCTTGTGGAGCCCCAGCGCCTTGATGGGCTGGTTGAGGACGACCTGATCGCGGGCGACGTTGAAGCCCCCGGCGGTCATGGTCTCGGCGAGGTCGCGGGTCGAGACCGAGCCGTAGAGCACGCCGCCCTCGCCGGCCTGCCGGATCACCGTGAAGCTCTGTCCGTTGAGCTTGTCGGCGACCGCCTGGGCCTCGCTGCGGCGCTCCAGGTTGCGCGTCTCGAGCTGGGCGCGCTGCGTCTCGAAGCGCTCCTTGTTGGCCTTCGTGGCGCGCAGCGCCTTGCCGCGGGCCAGGAGGAAGTTGCGCGCGTAGCCGTCGCGCACCTTCACGGTGTCGCCCATCTGGCCGAGCTTGGCGACGCGCTCGAGCAGGATCACTTCCATGGTTCTCTCCTTCGCTTGGGGTTGATCAGGGGGGAGGGGTCCGCGGCCCGGCGGCGCCGGGCCCGAATCGGTTGCGCAGCGACAGCGCCACGTCGGCGAGCCCGAGCACCGCGAGAAGCGGCACCACCACCGAGCTCATGAGCAAGGCCAGCGCGTAGACGCTGCTCAGCATGAAGCCGCGCGCCGGGCGCTGGCGCGACGTGTCGTGCAGGAACGCCAGTCCCTGGAGCGCGAAGGCCGCGAGCAGCGCCCCCGACAACGCGAGGCCGAACGCGCCGACGAAGCCCGGGAGGAATCCGGCGCCGATCGCGGCCGCGAGGAGGCCGATCGCCAGGCGGGGCATGGCGGTCGCGGGGATGAACGGCCACGGCCGCGCGAGACGGCCCGAGATCTGCACGGTCTTCGCGGCGAGCCACAGGTTCACGGCCAGCACGATGACGAAATTGAGGGCGAAGAAGAACGGCAGCGCCCGGACGAAGAGCGACACGATCTCGTTGGCGGACGGCGGCTCGCCGTCGGGCGGGGGCGTCCGGACGAACGCCTCGAAGGCCTGCTGGATGTTGCGCTCGTAGGCCTCGTGGCTGCCCTGCCCGAGGGCGACGACGCCGACGAGCGTGATGAGGGCCGACGTGCCCGCGATCCACAGCACGAGGCGCCCGAGCGGGTACCATTCCATCGTGCCGTCGGGGACGGGGCGGCCGAGGAGCGCGAGATAGGCGAGCCACCACGCGGGCAGCGCCCAGCCGAGCGCGAAGGCCAGTCCCCCGGCGGCGTTGAGCGCGAGCGCCGTCGCGATGCCGCCGGCGAGGATCGCGACGAGACCGGCGCGATGCTGCCAACCCAGGGCGGCGATGAAGATCGGCAGCGGCGCGATGAAGGACAGCAGCATCGCGAGCGGCGACCCGGTGATCACCACTCCGAACAGGAGCGCGGAGACGAGGCCCGCGCCGATACCGACCGCCAACGTTTTCATCAGGTCTCGCTGTCCCGCTGCTCGTGGCAGGGTGAGGGGCGGGCGCCGCAACGGACGGCGGGATTGCACCGCCGGGCGACGACGTTGCCCCAACTGACCCGGCGGGATTGCACCGCCGGGCGACGACGTTGCCTCAAACGACCCGGCGGGATCCCACCGCCGGCGACGAGGCGCGGACCGCGCGCGGTCCTAAAGCGCGGCTAGCGGATCACGTAGGGCAGCAGGCCGAGGAAGCGGGCGCGCTTGATCGCCTGGGCGAGTTCGCGCTGCTTCTTGGCCGAGACCGCCGTGATGCGCGACGGCACGATCTTGCCGCGCTCCGAGATGTAGCGCGACAGCAGCTTCGTGTCCTTGTAGTCGATCGCCGGCGCGTTCTGACCCGAGAACGGGCAGGTCTTGCGACGACGGAAAAAGGGTCGCCGGCCACCGCCGCCGCCCGCACCACCACCAGCACCGAACGCCATTGCTTAAGTCTCCTCGCCGTCGCCGCCGAAACCGCCGTCGCGCTCGCGGCGCTCGCGGTCCTTGCGCTCGTCCCGATCGCGCTTCTGCATCATCACGGAGGGCTCCGTTTCCAGAGCGTCGACGCGGATCGTCATGAAGCGCAGGATGTCCTCGTTGATGCGCATCTGCCGCTCCATCTCGGCGACCGCCGCGGGCGGGGCGTCGAGGTTGAAGAGCGTGAAATGCGCCTTGCGGTTCTTCTTGATGCGGTACGCGAGGGACTTCACGCCCCACATCTCGGTCTTCTCGACCTTGCCGCCGTTCTGTTCGACGACGCCCTTGTACTGGTCGATCATCGTCTCGACCTGCTGGGACGTGACGTCCTGGCGGGCCATGAACACGTGTTCGTAGAGAGGCATGCTTGGGCCTTTCCCGGGTTGCGTCTGGCTCGTTCACTTGGAGTCAAGTGTCGGCAGCCGGTTCTGAGCGTCCGATCGGCGCCAAGCCCTTCGAGCCGGTAAGGCCCGAGCGGTTGTCGAAGGCGGAGACACGGGACGACGGGTTTCGCAAAACCCTGCAGATCGAAAGCTCTGCCGTCCGTTCAGCCCCCGGCCGGAGCGAACGCGAAGCGGGGGGTATAGCGGCCGCGCGGGGAGAACGCAAGGGAGCGGAATGGGAGTTGCAAGAAACAAGATTGCAACCTAGTTCCGTTCCTAGTCGACCGCGGCTCGGCGCTTTCACCCGGGCAAGTTCAGTTCTGGCGCCGGCTCGGGTAACATCGCCCCATGCCGCGCCCCATCCGCCTCGGCGTCAACATCGACCACGTTGCCACGATCCGGAACGCCCGCGGCGGCGCGCACCCGGATCCGATCCGCGCGGCGCATCTCGCCGTGCGCGCGGGCGCCGACGGCATCACCGCGCATCTGCGCGAGGACCGCAGGCACATCCGGGATCTCGACATCGAGCGCCTGAGGCGCCAGCTCTTCGTGCCGCTCAACTTCGAGATGGCCGCGACCGCGGAGATGATCGGCATCGCGACCCGCTTCCGCCCGCACGCGGCGTGCCTGGTCCCGGAGAAGCGCGAGGAGCGCACCACCGAGGGCGGCCTCGACCTCGCCCGGGCTCACGAGATCAAGCCCGCCATCGGCGAGCTCGCGCAGGCGGGCATCCGGGTGTCGCTCTTCGTCGAGCCGGACCGGGAGGTCCTGCAGGCCGCCGTGGCGCTCGGCGCCCCCGTGGTCGAGCTTCACACCGGCCCCTATTGCGAAGCGGTCGGGGAGGGCGACCCCGACCGAGTCGCTCACGAGCTGGCGCGCCTGAGCGATGCCGCCGCGCACGGCGCCCGCATCGGCCTCGAAGTTCATGCCGGCCACGGCCTCGACTTCGAGACCGCGCGAACCGTGGCGGCGATCCCGCAGATCGTGGAGCTCAACATCGGCCACTTCCTCATCGGCGAGGCCGTCTTCATCGGCCTCGAGGAAACCGTCCAGACCATGCGCGCCGCGATGGACCGGGGGAGGGCCGAGGCGGCGTGAGGGAGAGGGGCGAATGGCGAATGGCGAATGGGGGGCTTGGGGATTGGGGATTGGGGTTGGGGACTGGCGTAGTCTCCCCCACTTCCCAATTCCCACTCCCCACTCCCCACTCGCCATTCGCGATTTAGCCCTTGACAGCGACACGCTCATGGAGTACAAAACGAGAACACTGCAGAAGTGTAGCCGATGGGCCGTTCCCCCTTGCGGCCCGCGGCGAGAGAGACTTCACCGCCCCGCACCACCGGGGCGGTTTTTCTTTGGCCGGGGCGCGTGGACCCGTCACAAGCGTGATGGCCGTCTCTCCCCCGTCATGGCCGTTCTCTCCTCGCCGTCCTCTCGCCGTCATGGCCGTCCCCGGCCTTGATCCGGGGATCAGTCCCGGCCACCCACGTCTTGGACCTCGGAACGGCGCAAAGACGTGGATGCCCGGCTCAAGGCCGGGCATGACGGGAAACGAGACAGCGGCAACGGATCGGAAAGCGACGGGGATGCCCGGCCCCGGGCCGGCCATGACGGGGAGAAACGAAGACCCCGGCCGCGTCGAGGCCGATGCGGGCGCGGCGGCTTTTTCAACGCGAGCTCATCATGCCGAAGAAGATCGAATTCACCGACGCAGAGCGGGAGGCGGCGTGGTCGCGGTATTCCACGCGGGCCGACCTCACCTGCGGCGACATCGCGGCCCACCTCGGCGTCGGCCGGCATACGCTGCGCAACCGGATCAGGGAATGGCGATGGCCGCCGCGACTGCAGGCGCTCGCCGCCGTGCGCCGCGAGGCGGCCCGCCGGCTCGAGGGGCTCGAGCCCGGGCTGCGCAGCGCGGTGCCGCTCGGCCTTCTCGAGACGCCGCCGGGCGATGCGGAACCGCCGGCGCCGATCGATCTCGCGCGGGTCGCCGCGGCGCTCGGGCGCAGCGCGCTGCAGCAGCTCGAGAGCCTCGAGGCCGAAGTCGCCCGGGGCAAGGCAACCCCGGAACGCGCCGCGCGCACCTTGGCGTCGCTGAGCCGCACGCTCGCCGCCGCGCGCGCCATGGAACAGAAAGGAGGCGGACCCGTCGATGACGACGCTGACGAGCCCCCCGCGCGCAGCCTGGAGGACATCCGACAGGAACTTGCGCGCCATCTTGATCGACTTGTCGCGGAGGAGAACCTGGAACGAAGCTTCGGCTTCGATGAGCCGGAGGGACTTGCAGACACTGCTTGAGAGCTGGTCCGTCAAGGGCCGGGCCTGGCAGGTCTACCCGGGCCTGCTCGCCCATCGCGAGCCCTGGCGGCTGCGGCCGAAATGGCTGCTGCTCGGCGGCCGCGGCGCGGGCAAGACCCGGGCCGGCGCCGAGTGGGTGCGGGGCCTCGTCGAGGCCCAGCCGGACGCCGCGCGCACGCGGCTGCGCCGCATCGCCCTCGTGGGCGAGACCTTCGCGGACGCCCGCGACGTGATGGTCGAGGGGCCGGCCGGGATCCTGGCCGCCCATCCCCGGCGCGAGCGCCCGGCCTGGTCGCCGTCGCTGCGCAAGCTCACCTGGCCCAACGGCGCCGTCGCGCACGTGTTCTCCGCCGAGGATCCGGACTCGCTCCGCGGCCCGCAGTTCGAGGCCGCCTGGGCGGACGAGCTCGCCAAGTGGCGCCACGCCGAGGCGACCTGGGACATGCTCCAGTTCGGCTTGCGGCTCGGCGCCCATCCGCGCCAGCTCGTCACCACGACGCCGCGCCCGATCCCGCTGATCCAGCGACTCGCGAGCGACCCTCGGGTCGCGATCTCGCGGGCGCGGACGGTCGACAACGCCGACAACCTCGCGGCGGCCTTTCTCGAGACCGTCATGGCAGCGTACGGCGGCACGCGCCTCGGGCGCCAGGAGCTCGACGGCGAGATCATCGCCGACCGTCCCGACGCGCTGTGGACGCGCGCGCTCATCGAGTCGTGCCGCGTTGCGGGCCATCCGCCGCTGGCGCGTCTCGTCGTCGCCGTCGACCCGCCCGCCAGCTCCGGCAAGCGCGCCGACGCCTGCGGGCTCGTGGCGGCGGGCCGCGACGCGGCCGGCATCGTCTACGTGCTCGCCGACGAGACCGCCGCGGGACTTGCTCCGGAAGCCTGGGCCGCGCGGGCGATCGCGCTCTACCACCGCCTCGAGGCCGATTGCCTCGTGGTCGAGACCAACCAGGGCGGCGAGATGGCGCTCGCGGTCCTGCGCGAGGTGGACCGCTCGGTCCCCGTGCGCAGCGTGCGCGCCAGCCGCGGAAAATACCTGCGCGCCGAGCCTGTCTCGGTGCTCTACGCCAAGGGCCGCGTGCGCCACCTCGGTGCGCTGCCCGCCCTCGAGGACGAGCTCTGCGACTTCGGCCCGTCGGGGTTGAGCAGCGGCCGCTCCCCGGACCGGCTCGACGCCCTCGTGTGGGCCGTGACGGAGCTCGCGCTCTCCGAGCGCGCCGCGCCGCGGGTGCGGGTTTTGTGACGCCCGACGGGCGCCGGGCCGGCGCTTGCCAGGACCACAATATTTGGCAACAAGGTTGCGAAAGGACGCAAACGGACACGCGCCGCGCTTGTGGGAACGGCCCGCAACCGCCGCTCGCCGGCGTACGAGGGCGGGACGTACTTGCGTTAGGATCAACTCCAGGAAGGCGAGGTCGAGCATATTGCGCGTCGCCTCTCAAGGAACATGGCGCTCCCTTCCCGCGTTGGAGGCTTGACATTGAATCAAGTACCGCTGATATGGGTCACAGCGCCTCTCACATCGACGGCGGTTTCCGTTGTCGCGCTTTGAGTACCAGGCGGCTCGCCTGCGCGCTCTCGCGTCCAGTAAACGCGTCCGGATCCGCTGGCGACAACATGCCGAGGAGGAGGCCGCGAAGGATGGCATCGCCAAGATCGACATCGAAAACATGCTGTGTCGCTGCTCGGTCACCATGGTGGAGGAAAGCAAGGGAGAGGAGACTTGGCGCGCTGAGGGCACGGACGTCGACGGCCGCACGATCACAGCTGTCGTCGTCGGGTACGAGGATGCCGTCGTGATCAAGATCATCACCTGCTGGGCCCGAGGAAGACGATGACCAGAGCGTGCACGGAGTGCGGCAGCGGCCGCGTCGAAGAGACGATCCTGCCGGAGCACACGGAGGACTTGGGTGGGATCGTCGTCGCCCTGATGAACTCCGTTCGTGTGCACCGCTGCGACGGATGTGGCGAGCGGGAGACGGAAATTCCCGATCTGCGCGGGCTTACGCGAGCGGTCGCGATGGCTCGCGCCCTGCATCCTGCGCTGCTGAGTGGCCGTGAGGTCAAGTTCCTGCGCCGTGCGCTCGACATGTCCCAGCAGGAGTTCGCCGGCGCCATGGAAATCAGGCCCGAGACGGTATCCCGCTGGGAGAACGAGGTGCCTGGCACGGGCGGCATGACCGAGAAGCTCGTCCGTCACAACGTGTGCGCCCTTCTGCACGAACTCGTACCCGCGATAGACTACCAGCCGGCGCAGATCGCCCGCATGCGTCTGCGCCCGCTCGAAGAAGGCGAAAGCCTTCCCGTGTTTCAGTTCGAGCGCGTGATCGTGAAGTACGACCACCGCCGCGAAGCTGCTTGGGACGAGCGGCAGCTGGCTGCATAATCCTTCCGAACGCCGCCCTCCGGGGCGGCTTCGTCGTTCCAGGCCCGCTTCGGCGGGCCTTTTTCTTTTCGCGCCCCACGCCCCACCGGAGCCCCCATGCCCAACCTCATTTCCCGCTGGTTCCGGAGCACGCCTCCGGAGGCCAAGGCGTCGCGCGCCCTGCAGGCGGTGGCGTTCTCCCTCGTCGGGCGCCCGGTGTGGACGCCGCGCGACTACGCGGCGCTGGCCCGCGAGGGCTTCCAGAAGAACGCCGTCGTGCACCGCGCCGTGCGGCTCGTCGCCGAAGCCGCGGCGTCGCTGCCGCTGACGCTCCTCGACCGCGGGCGGGCGCTCGCGGAGCACCCGATGTCGGCGCTGCTGGACCGGCCGAACCCGCGCGAGGGCGGCCAGCGCTTCCTCGAGAGCCTCTACGGACACCTCATGGTCGCGGGCAACGCCTACGTGGAGGCGGTCGCGGTCGACGGGGTGCCGCGCGAGCTTCACGCGCTGCGGCCGGACCGCATGCGGGTGGTGCCGGGCGCCGGACGGCTGGCCGGGCGCCTACGACTACGTCGTCGGAGCGCAGACCGTGCGCTTTCCGTCCGCGGGGAGGGACTGCAGCCGATCCTCCACCTCACCCTGTTCCATCCCGCCGACGACCACTACGGGCTCTCGCCCATGGAGGCCGCCGCGACCGCCCTCGACATCCACAACGCCGCCGGCGCCTGGAACAAGGCGCTCCTCGACAACGCGGCGCGTCCGTCCGGGGCGCTCGTGGTGTCGGGCCACGGCGCTCACCGAATGCGCAGTTCGACCGCCTGAAGGCGGAGCTCGACGCCAACTACCAGGGCGCCGCGAACGCCGGCCGGCCGCTGCTGCTCGAGGGCGGGGTCGACTGGCGGCCGCTGTCGCTGTCGCCGAAGGACATGGACTTCGTGGAGGCCAAGGCCGCCGCGGCGCGCGAGATCGCGCTCGCCTTCGGGGTGCCGCCGCTGCTGCTCGGGCTGCCGGGCGACAACACCCACGCGAACTACGCCGAGGCGAACCGCGCCTTCTACCGCCAGACCGTGATCCCGCTGGTGCGCCGCACCGCCGAGGGGATCGCGCACTGGCTCGCTCCGGCCTTCGGCGAGGGCCTCGTGCTCGAGCCCGACCTCGATGCCGTCGAGGCGCTCTCGGCCGAGCGCGAGAGCCTGTGGCGGCGGGTCTCCGCCGCGACGTTCCTGACCGAGGACGAGAAGCGCGAGGCGGTGGGGTATGGGCGCGTTCGGTGACGGGCGGCTGGGGAATGGGGGATTGGGGAGTGGGTATTGGCGTATTTGGGGATTGGGGCGCGGTAGGGAACAGCAACCCTCCCAATACCCAATACCCAATACCCGATACCTCACACCCAACACCCAATCTCCAACACCCAATACCCCCACACCCAATCCCACTCCCCTACAGAGACCACCAATGCCACCCATCGACCAGCTCACCGAGGCGGTCGTCGCCCGCGGGGACCTCGCGCATCTCGCGCTTTTCACATGGGCCTGCGGGGCCTCGGCCCTGCTCGTGATGACCCTGCGCGACCTGTCCGCCGCCAACCGCCGCTTCGACGACTTCGTGCGCGAGCTCGCGCAGTTCAACCGCCGCCACACCGGCGCCTGACGACGGGCGCGTCTCCATCAGCTGTCACACGGGAGTTCACCCTCGATGATCCGATCCACCCCGCGCCCGGCGCGCAAACCGAGGCCTGCGGCCGCACGGGCCGCAAGCGTGTTCCGCGATTTCGTGCGCCAGCTCGAGAAGCTCGATTCCCGGCAAAAGAAGGAGGGCGGCCGATGAGGCGGGCGTCGCTCACGGCCCGCGAGGTGAAGCTGTTGGCGGAACCCGTCGCCGCGGTCGACCCGGTCGGCCTGTTCGAGGGATACGCGAGCCTGTTCGGCATCGCGGATCTCGGCAAGGACGTGGTGATGCCCGGCGCCTTCGCGGACAGCCTCGCGCGCCGCGGGCCGTCCGGGATCCGCATGCTCTGGCAGCACGATGCCGGCCAGCCGATCGGCCGCTGGCTGTCGATCGCCGAGGACCCGCGCGGCCTTAAGGTGCGCGGGCGGCTCAATCTCGCGGTCGAGCGCGCCCGCGACGTCCACGCGCTCATCAAGCGACGGCGCGGTCGACGGCCTGTCGATCGGCTTTCGCGTCGAGCGCGCCCGCGCCGAGCGTCCGACCGGGCTGCGCCGGCTCGAGAAGCTCGACCTGTGGGAGATCTCGATCGTCACCTTCCCGATGCTGCCCGGCGCACGGGTCGGCGCCGTGAAGGCCGTGCCCCGGCCGCTCGCGGCGACGATCCGCTCCTGCGTGCACCGGCTGTTCGATCCGCCGCGGCGGGCTTTCGCCCGCTAGGCGCCCACCGCAATCCCGCTGCGAAGACGCCCGCACCGCGGGCTTCGCGTTTCCTCACACAAGGAACTTCATGACCTACGACACCAAATCCGCCCCCGACGACGTCGCGGCGGCCTTCGAGGATTTCTCCCGCGCCTTCGAGGCGTTCAGGGACACCAACGACACCCGCCTGTCCGAGATCGAGACCCGGCTCGGCGCGGACGTCGTGACCGAGGAGAAGCTCGACCCGGATCGACGCGGCGCTCGACGACGCCAAGCGGCGGCTCGACCGCATCGCCCTCGAGCGGGCCCGCCCGCCGCTCGCCACCGCCGCCGCGGAGCCCACGGACCCGCTGCTCGCCGAGCACAAGGCGAGCGTTCCGCACGTACATGCGCACCGGCGAGGCCTCGGGCCTGAAGCGGCTCGAGGAGAAGGCGCTCTCCGCGGGCTCCGGCCCGGACGGCGGCTACCTCGTGCCCGACACCGTCGAGCGCGAGGTGCTGCGGCGCCTCTCGACGCTCTCGCCGATCCGCGCCGTGTCCGCGGTCCGGGTGATCTCCGGCGGGCTCTACAAGCGCGCCTTCTCGACGGCGGGCCCGGCCTCGGGCTGGGTCGGCGAGACCGCGCCGCGGCCGCAGACCGCTTCCCCGACCCTCGCGGAGATGAGCTTTCCCGCGATGGAGCTCTACGCCATGCCGGCGGCGACCCAGACGCTCCTCGACGATGCGGTCGTCGACATCGACCAGTGGATCGCCGACGAGGTCGAGACCGCGTTCGCCGAGCAGGAGGGCGCCGCCTTCGTGACCGGCGACGGGATCAACAAGCCGAAGGGCTTCCTCTCCTCCGAGGTCGTCGACGAGAGCGCCTGGCAGTGGGGCAAGCTCGGCGCCATCGCGACCGGCACCAACGGCTTCGCGGCCACGAACCCGGGCGACGTGTTCGTGACCCTGATCTACGCGCTGAAGGCCGGCTACCGGCAGAACGGCGTCTTCGTGATGAACCGCAAGACCCAGGCCGCGACGCGCCGGCTCAAGGACGGCAACAGCAACTATCTGTGGGCGCCGCCGAGCGTGCCCGGCCAGCCCGCGACGCTGATGGGCTTCCCGGTCGTCGAAGCCGAGGACATGCCCGACATCACCGCGAACAGCCTCTCGATCGCCTTCGGGGACTTCCGGCGCGGTTACCTCGTGGTCGACCGGGCCGGCGTGCGCGTGCTGCGCGATCCGTACTCCGCCAAGCCCTACGTCCTGTTCTACACCACCAAACGGGTCGGCGGCGGGGTGCAGGATTACGGCGCGATCAAGCTGATGCGCTTCGGCGCCTGAGGCGGCATCGCAGCGAACGACGAAGCGCGTCGGCGTCGGGTGCCGGATGACGCCGCGACCGCGCTGAGGCGCCCGAAGCGGGCAGCGTCAGCGTTTGCGCATCCACTGGCCTTCGACGGCGCTTTGACGGCCGCGCAGCGGGACCGATTGGTCGAACTGGCCGAGCGCGGCGGTGCCTTCGCTGATCCAGCGCACATGCTCCGCGATCGGCGTCACGGCGGTGAGGCCGCCGCAGGCGGTGATCGCCCGCGAGCCGAGCGCCCCGCTCGACCAGCTCACGATTCCGAGGAGCTGATAGCCGCCCGCCACCGGAACGAGGATCGGTCCGCCGGAATCGCCCCGGCAGGCGCCGGCTCCCGTCGTCTCGGCGAGGCGCTGCCCGTCGGCGACCACGAGCACGCGGTTGCGGACCTGCATGGAGCCGAGCGACACGAGGTTGGTCTGGCGCAGGACGCGCGCGGTGCGCTTCTGCCCTTCGGCGACGACGCCGAAGCCGGCGAGCGTCACCGCCGTGCCCATGCCGGCCTGGCCGGTGTGGCGCGGATCGAGCGGCAGGAACTCGGGGCCGAGCGGCCGCTCGAGCTTCAGGATCGCGAGATCGACGCCGGGCTGGGTGCGCGGCGTCGTGCCCGGCACGAAGGCCGGGTGGATCGCCGCGGCCACGGCCTTCATCGAGCGCTGCCGAAAGGCGCGGTCGACGACGACGACCCGGTAGGCGGCCGGCTCCATGAGGCAATGCGCGGCGGTGAGCACGAGGTCCGGGCCGATCACGGCGCCGGAGCACAGTTCGCCGAGCGAGCTCTCGACCCGCACGACCGACTGGCGCACCCCGTTCGGGTCGCGCGCGACTTCGCCGCGCACCACCGCGTGGGCGGGGGCCGCGAACGACGCGACGGCGGCGAGAGCCAGGAGCGCTCTCGAACGCAGGGGAGCGTCGCCGCGGATCGCCGCGACGGCGGTTCGCGCGAGATCGGCGGAAGCGGGGAGCGGCGGCGGGTTGCGCATGGGGATCACGGGAAGCGTGAGCGTGAGGTCATCAGGAGTAAGTAGCCGAGGCGCCGGTTGGTTCCACGGCGTTTCGGCGGCGGCGCCCCGACTTACGTCGCACGCAGGCTTCTACTCCCAGCGCGCCGACCTGTCCCAGCCCTGCAGGACGCGGTCGATCCAGTCGCGCTGCGGTCCGAGAAGGATGCCCTGGGTGAGGGTGCCGCAGCGGCGGCCCCGAGGTCCGGTCGACCAGCTCGTGATCGCGACCACGGTGCCGCCGGCCGCGAGAAGGCCGCCCGAATCGCCGTGGCACGCCCCGGCGCCGCCGCCCTCGGCCCACAGGAGGATGCGGCTTGGACCGTGAGGCTCCACGGCGCGCAGGGCGGCGGTGCGGAACGTTCCCGTCGAGCGGATGTCGCCCTCGCGGGCGACGCCCCATCCTCCCACCGTGACGCTCCCGTCTCGGGCCGGGGTCGCGCCGGCGAGCGTCACGCTCTCGAAGCGGGCCGGCAGCGCCTCCGGCAGGCGGATCAGCGCGAGATCGATGGACCGCCGCCGGCCCTGCACGGCGCCGGCGTCGTAACCCGGATGCAGCGCCTTCGCGGCCGGCGTCACGAGCACCGGCTCGCCGGCCTCGCCGCGCCAGTGCACCCGATGGTCCGGCGCGCCGGCGACGCAATGGGCGGCGGTGAGCACCACGTCCGGGGCGACCACCACGGCGGAACACACGCCGCCCTTCGAGGACAGCACCATCACGCTCGAGCGCGCGAGCGGGCTTTCGTCGTCCGCGCCGCCCACGACGGCGGCCGCCGGACCGTTCATCGACACCAGGGCCACGGCAGCGGCCCCTGCGATTCGTCTCATTTTCATGCGGAGGACCCTCACGATGACCCCGATACTCGTCGACGGCCCCGCCGTCGAGCCCGTCGGCCTGGCGGAGATGCGCGCGTACCTGCGCGTCGACGACGCCGCGGAGGACGAACTCGTGGCCGGGCTCGTCAAGGCGGCGCGCCTCGTCGTCGAGGCGTCGTCCCGGCGCATCCTCACCGCGAGCCGCTGGCGCCTTGTCCTCGACGGCTGGCCGAGCGGGCGCATCGTCCGCCTGCCGCTGTCGCCGCTCATCGGCGTCGAGCGCATCGCGGTCGCGAGCGGCACCGGCGAGGCGGTAAACCTTCCCGCCTCCGCTTTCTCGGCGGACGCCGCGAGCGACCCGCCGCGCATCCTGATCGGCGCCGAGGCGCCGGAGCCCGGAGCAGCGCGGGCCGGCATCGCGATCGAGCTCGTCGCGGGCTACGGCCCCACCGCGCAGGCGGTGCCGGAGCCGCTCCGGCTGGCCGTCAAGATGCTCGTCGCCCGCTGGTTCGAGCACCGCGGCGACATCGCGGGCGAGCAGACGCTGCCGCCGGAAGCCCTGGCGCTCCTGGCGCCGTTCCGACGGGCGCGGCTGTGAGCGAGAGCGGCGCGTGCTTTGTTCAGAAGCAATTGAGCGGCTTCGCCGCAAGTCGGTGCGCTGGATCCGGATCTTCGATCCACTCCGCTGCGCTCCGTTCCTCTGCGTCCGGGAAAGCGGTGAGGGTGAGGCAGACACAGCAGCCACACCCTCCACGCTTTCCCGGACAAGTGCAGCGAAGCGGAACGCAGATCCGGGATCTAGGAGAAAAGCTGCCGCGAAAGCGGCTCAGGATGGTTTTCCCGCACGGCGGGAGATGAAAGGCTTTCCATGTCGATCAGGCCCACCTCGATCGGCGCCCGCGGGCGCCGGTTCGTGCTCGAGATGCCGCACGAGGTTCCCGACGGGTTCGGCGGCGTCGTGCGGGCGTTCACCGCGGGTCCGCAGCTCTGGGGCGCCATCGAGATGCTCGTCGGCGCCGAGCGCGTCCGCGCCGACCGACCCGAGCAGGCCGTCACCCATCGCGTGACCCTGCGCTACCGGCCGGGGATCACCGGCGCCATGCGCCTCGTGTCCGGCCTGCGCCGCTTCGCGATCCGCGCCGCCTCGGACCCGGACGGCCGGCGGCGCGAGCTCGTCTGCCTCGTCGAGGAGATCGCGCCGTGACGAGCCCGATCCTGGCGCTGCGCGCCGCGATCCTCGCCCGCGCCGAGGCGGATGCGGACCTCGTGTCCCTCATGGGTGGTCAGCTGCGCCTCTACGACGAGCCGCCGCGGGCCGCCGAACCCGTCTACGCCCTGTTCGGAGACGTCAGCGCCGCGGACTGGTCCACGGACCTCGACCGCGGCCACGAACAGGACCTCGGTCTCGTGGTCTGGTCCCGCGAGGGCTCGGCGCGCTCCGGCCTCGTGGTCGCCGAGCGCCTCGCCGCGCTCCTCGACGGCGCCGACCTGCCGCTCCTCGGCCACCGCCTCGTCAACCTGCGCGTCACCGCCATCGCGGCCGCCCGAGACCGCGACGCGCGCCTCGCGCGGGTCACGGTGCGGCTCCGGGCCGTGACGGAGGTGGGGTAGGGTGGGGAGTGGGTATTGGGTATTGGGTATGGGTATTGGGTAATGGGTATTCGGATCGAGGGTAGCGGCTCCCGGCAACCCTCATGAGGGTTGCTATTCGTACCTCCCGTGCCCCAATCCCAAATCCCAAATCCCAAATACCCAAATACCCAATACCCACTCCCCATTCCCCATTCGCCCATTCGCCATTCGCCAATAAAGGACCCCCATGCCCGCCCAGAAAGGCAAAGACCTTCTCCTCAAGATCGACGATGGCGCCTCGGGCTTCGTCACGGTCGCCGGGCTGCGGACGCGCCAGCTCGCCTTCAACGCCGAAACCGTCGACGTCACCCATGCGGAATCCGTGGGACGCTGGCGCGAGCTGCTCGCCGGCGCCGGCGTGCGCCGCGCCGGGATCACGGGCTCCGGCGTGTTCAAGGACGAGGCGTCGGACGCGCGTCTGCGCCAAGTCTTCTTCGACGGCGACATCCGCACCTTCCAGGTGATCGTCCCGGATTTCGGCCGCCTCGAAGGCCCCTTCCAGATCACGAGCCTCGAGTACCGCGGCGATCATGCGGCCGAGGTGACCTTCGAGATCGCGCTGGAGAGCGCCGGGGCGGTCGGGTTCGTGGGGCTGTGAGGTGGAATGGCGAATGGCGAATGGCGAATGGGAAGTCGGGCGTGGGGAGTGGGGCATCCACGTCTTCGCTTCTCCCCGTCATGCCCGGCCTTGGGCCGGGCATCCACGTCTTTGCGCCGCTCCGACGCCGGCAAGTCGTGGATGGCCGGGACTGATCCCCGGATCAAGTCCGGGGACGGCCATGACGCGGTCCACTCCCCATCCTCCCACTCGCCATTCGCCACTCGCCAATCGCCCCCAAGGATCCCCCATGCCCAACCTCCGTCGCGGCGAGGTCGCGCTGACGCTCGGCGCCGCCCGCTACACGCTCTGCCTGACGCTCGGAGCGCTGGCTGAACTCGAGGCCGCGTTCGGGGTCGAGGACCTCGCGGCGTTGGCCGAGCGCTTCGGCTCCGGCCGGCTCGCGACGCGCGATCTCCTGACGCTGCTTGCCGTGTCCTTGCGCGGCGGCGGCCATCCGCTCAGCGACGACGAGGTCGCGGCGCTGCCGCTCTCCGAGGGCATCGAGCCGGTCGCGCGGGCCCTCGCGGACGTCCTTCTCGCGACGTTCGGAGGAGCCGCTCCCGCAAACCCTCCGCCGCCGCAGGACGCGTGAGCGTCTTCCCCTGGGACGAGGCGCTGAGCCTCGCCCTCGGCGTCCTGCGGTGGCGCCCCGGCGACTTCTGGCGCGCCACGCCGCGCGAGCTCTGCGCCGCGCTCGAAGGCGTGCGCGGCGGACGCTCCCCCGAGCCGGCCCGCCGCGGCGATCTCGAGCGCCTCATGGCGGCGTTTCCGGACGGGTGAGATCGTCAACGTCCATCAGCGAACAGGAGAGACCACGCATGTCCGTGGACCCGAATATCGACAGGAGCGTCGAGCTCGACCAGGGCCGGGAGCGGCAGCTCAACACGCTCATCGCGCTGTCCGACCGCTTCGGGGACAGCCTCTCGCGGGCGTTCGCGAAGAACGTCGCCGAGGGCCGGAAGCTCGACGACATGCTCAAGGGCATGGGTCGGTCGCTGCTCCAATCGGGACTGCGGCAAGCCCTGTCGGGCCTGCAGTCCGCGCTCTCGACCTCGCTCAAGTCCCTGCTCTCGGGTGTCGCGGGAGGCGGATCCGGGATCGGCGACCTCCTCGGCTCGCTGTTCGGCGGCATGCCGGCCCTGGCGCAGGGCGGCGTCGTCTCGCGCGGGATGGTCATGCCCTTCGCGCAAGGCGGGGTCGTGGCGGCGCCGACCTATTTTCCGCTCGGCCGGGGGCTCGGTCTCATGGGCGAGCGCGGCGCCGAAGCCGTGATGCCGCTCGCCCGCGGCCCGGACGGGCGCCTCGGCGTCAGCACCGGCGGCGGACGGCCGGTCTCCGTCACGGTCCACATCGCGACCCCGGACGCGGACAGCTTCCGCCGCTCCGAAGCGCAGGTCTCCGCAGCGCTCGCCCGCGCGGTCGCGCGGGGGCAGAGGGGGATGTGAGGGGGAGTGGCGCGTGGCGATTGGGGCGTGGGGAATTGGGTATTTTGGATTGGGAATTGGGTATTGGGATTGGGAATTGGGTATTTGGGATTGGGTAAGGGGGAACGGGCGATTTTCACCCCAATCCCCAATTCCCCATCCCTAATACCTAGTACCTAATACCCAATACCCAATCCCTAATACCCAATCCCCATTCGCCACTCGCCATTCGCTACTCCTCAAGCATCCGCGCGATCTCGTCCTTCAAGTGCACGCGGCGGCGCTTGAGCTCCTCTTCCACGTCCTCCGGGGCCGGTTCCACGCGGGTCTCGATGCGGTGGATGGTGCGGTTGAGCTCGTTGTACTCCTCCGCCAATCGCGAGAACCGCCCGTTCGAGGTCTTGAGCCTGGTGATCCGCTCGCGCTGATCCGGGAACTCCTCGGTGAGGTCGTGGGGGGTGTTGCTCATAACCGCAAGCCTCCTGTAAGTACCTAATTCCAGATTACTTTTTTCGGAACGCCCCAGGAAATCTCCTAAGATACGCCCCGCATCCGTTCACGGTCTCAGTCCGATTTGAGCCGCACGAACGGAGGCCAACAGCCCATTTAGCGCATCAACGTTCGAGGGAGACGAAAGTCCCAGCCTAGAGGAGATTGAGGCACTCCATCATGCCTCCCATCAAGCCTGCTTCCTTGCGAATTCCGTTAAGACTGAGATTGTCGTGGAAGGATCCGTCATCGAGCGGTAGGAGAAAGCACTTCCGGACAGCGGTGGGAGCTGCCGTCGTAGGCCGACAGGCTTGTGAGTGCATCAGCGATGCGACCGTCCACTCGTGTTTGCTCGGCCGCGGAGTTCTGCGCGATGTCTGCGTAAGCCCGTCGTTCTTGGTTCGGTGCAGAGGTTTTGATCATGGATTGGCATGACGCCGCGCTGGCGATGGCTGGAATGATCGGGGCCGGCGTGGCTGTCGTCCACGGCGTTCTGACACAGCGGCTGATGGTTCGGCCCTTCCAGGAGATTGCGGCAACGGGCTCGCCCCGTCCGTCCAGCGCCTCGTGACGGGGCTCCTGCAGTTTAGCACGTTCAACTGGTTCATCGGCGGGCTGGTCTTGGTCGCGCCGCCTATGCCTTACGAGCGGCAGGCGAGGCTCGCGACAGGCTTGCTCGTCGGCAGCTCCTACCTGTTTGGTGCTCTCGGCAATCTCTGGGCGACGCGCGGCCGGCACCCGGGTTGGGAGCCCTCGGCGCCGCGCTGCTTCTCATCGTCTACGGCCTCAGCAAGCCTGACGGCTGAAGGACGACTCGGGCAAATGGTACGCGATCCCGCCCGAGTTGCTTGAGCGGGCAGACCACGTGGTGGAGTGAGACTCCTGCGCTGTGAGCGGCGAGAGAGCTCAGGAGCGAGATCGAAGGGCGTATGTCAGTGCGCGGCTGCGTCCTGTCCCTCGAAACCAAGGTTCGAATCCTTGCACACCCACCAACAAGATCAAACACTTAGCTCAAATTTTGCCATTAGCTTTCTCGGGCTAGGTAGCACATAAGTAGCCCAATACTGTATCAGCGTCGGCCTGCTCGGCACATTGGGTACTTGCGCCAATGACTGTTCACAGGCGATGTGAGCACGGTCGGCTTGAGCCGGCCGAGGTCCGCTTTCGGCAGATTTTGTTGACTTACTTGACCAACCGGAGGGCTGGCGGTTCGCTTGATGCTCGTTCAGGGGTGGGAGGCTTCTGTCTGGCGCTTCGTCCCGGCTTTGCTGCCGGACTGGCGCGTCTGAGGTCGGCCTAATTATATTCCAATCCCACCGACGGCCGACACGCCCCTGAGCTTGGCGAGCCTTCTCAGGTTCTAGGCGGTGGCGGCCAGCAGGAACTCGTCTCGCGCGCCGCTTGGCCCACGCAATCTCAAGAGAGCGAGCCTCAGAATGCGCTTGGGGTGGGCAAACAGCATCTCGATCTTCTTGCGGCGGTGTCGGGAGCGCTCGAATGCGGGCGTTCTGGCCAGCGCACGGCACCGTCGCGCGGGGCGTCGAAGCGCCAGGGGCGCCGTCACGCGAATGTCAGGCGCGCGCCATAGCGTGCGGCAGGAGAGCAGGTTACTGTACGGTATGGCACGAAAGGCGTCCTCCGACGCCTCCGAAAGGGCCGGCCCATTGCACGACGGCAGCAACCATGGCGTTGATGGCCCGTCTCAGGCGCAGTCGCAGCCTTCGGCCGAAGAGGTGCGTGCCGAGCTCGAACGCCTCCTTGGCAGCCCCGATCTCGACCTCCCGGCACGCGGGCGCAAGTTCCTGCGCTACATTGTCGAGGAGACGCTGGCGGGTCGCGCGGACCGCATCAAGGCCTATTCGCTCGGCACCGAGGTGTTCGAGCGCGACCCGAGCTTCGATGCCCAGAGCGACCCGGTGGTGCGGATCGAGGCCGGTCGGCGTCGCTACTGCCCGTCTCGGCGCAGGGCACTTGCCCAGGGGCGCAATGAGGCGTTCTCTGAAAGATGGTGGTTTCGATGATGACAACGCACGCCGACCACAACGCCCCGGCACGGCTCCTTTGCAGCCTGGCGCTGCTGTTCTTCGTGTTCATTGGGGCTGCGTCCGCCGACGCCCAAGCCACCCCGACGCAGAACCCTCCCCCGCCACAGGTGCAGCAGCTCCTGAACCTCCTGCAGGATCCGGCCGTTCGCGGCTGGATCGACCAACAGCAGCAGCCTGCGCCGACGCCGGCGCTTGCAGGACCGCCGCCGACGACCTCCGAAATGACCGCCTCCGAGATGATGGCGGCCCGAACCGCAAGCCTGCGGGAACACCTCGCCTCCCTCGCGGCCGCCGCGCCGCGCCTGCCGGGCGAGTTCCGCAGCGCCGCGGATCGCCTGCTCGCCGAGTTGCGCGGCCGCCGCCTCGTCGGAGTGCTGATCCTCGTCCTCGGGTTCGTTGCCTTGGGCGCCGGAACCGAATGGGTCTTCAGGAGGGTCACCGCCCGCCCCCGACAACGGATCGTCGCCCTGCCGATCGAGACCACGTCCGAGCGGGTGCGCGCCATCGGCCTGCGTCTCGCCTTCGGCCTCAGCGAAGTGGCGATCTTCGGGCTCGGGAGCATCGGCGCATTCCTGGCCTTCGACTGGCCGCCGCTCTTGCGACAGGTCGTGCTCGCCTATCTGGTCGCGGCCGTGGTCCTGCGTCTGGCCCTGGTCCTGGGGCGGTTCCTTCTGGCGCCGGACGGTGGCGGGACCGCAGGAGACGGAGCGCTTCCGTGTCATCCCGTTGTCCGCCGACGCCGCCCGGTTCTGGTATCGGCGCCTGGCGCTCTTCGTCGGGTGGTTCGCCTTCGGGCGGGCCACGCTCGATGTCCTCAGCGCCTTGGGCTTCTCGCCCGAGGCGCGCGAACTCGTGGCCTATGCCCTCGGGCTCGGGCTTCTCGCCATCGCTCTGAATGTCGTTTGGACACAGCCTCGCGCATCGGATGCTCTTCCGGACGCAACGCGAGCACCCCGCCCGTCACAGCGGTCGCCCCCTGGCTTCTGTCCCTTTGCCTGGTGCTGCTCTGGGGGTTCTGGGTTGTGGGGTTCATGCGCCTGTTCTGGCTCTTGGCGGTCGCTCTCCTCCTGCCCGCGGCGATCAAGGTCGCCCGGATGGCGAGCCATCATGTCTCGCGCCCTGTCGGAGGATCCGAGGCCCCCTCCGCGCCAGGCCTGATGGCGGTCTTTCTGGATCGCGGCATCAGGGCCCTCCTGATCGTCGGCGCCGCCCTTCTGCTCGCGCACACCTGGCAGATCGATCTTGTCGAGATGACCGGCCGCGACACCCTCCTGACCCGCCTCCTGCGGGGCGCGCTGAGCAGCATCGTGATCCTGCTCGTCGCCGACCTGATCTGGCAGGTGGTCAAGTCGCTGATCGACCGGCGGCTCAGCCAGGCCGAGGCATTGTCCCCGCCCGGAACCGAGGCGGCTGTCAGGCAGGCGCGGCTGCGGACGCTGCTGCCGATCTTCCGCAATGTCATCTTCGTGGTGCTGGCGGTCGTCGCCGTGATGATGGCCCTGTCGGCGCTCGGCGTGGAGATCGGGCCGCTGATCGCCGGCGCCGGCATCGTGGGCGTCGCCGTCGGCTTCGGCTCGCAAACGCTGGTCAAGGACGTGTTCAGCGGCGTGTTCTATCTGCTCGACGACGCCTTCCGGGTCGGCGAATACATCACGAGCGGCAGCTACAAGGGGACGGTGGAATCGTTCGGGTTCCGCTCGGTGAAGCTGCGGCATCACCGTGGGCCGCTGTTCACGGTGCCGTTCGGGGTGCTTGGGGCGGTCCAGAACATGAGCCGTGACTGGGTGATCGACAAATTGACCGTCGGCGTGTCCTACGACTCCGACTTCGACAAGGCGAAGAAGCTCATCAAGCAGATCGGCAAGGAGTTGGCGGAGGATCCCGAACTCGCCCCCAACATCATCGAGCCGCTCAAGATGCAGGGTGTCGAGCAGTTCGGCGACTATGGCATCCAGATCCGCCTCAAGATGATGACCAAGCCCGGCGAGCAGTTCGTCATCCGCCGCCGGGCCCTGGCCCTGATCAAGAAGGCCTTTGACGAGAACGGCATCCGGTTTGCCGTCCCCACCGTCCAGGTGGCGGACCGCGAGGAGGCCGGGCCGGTGGCGGCCCATCAGGCCCTCAAGCTCGTCAAGCCGCCCCGCCGCCGCCTGAATGATGGGCGAGGTGAGTGGGCTGCCTCCAGCCAGACCGAAACCTGGACAACCTGCACATTCCCGTTGGCCGGGATAAAGGACGAGCGATGATACGCCGAGAAGCCACAACCGCCTTCAGGTCTCGTGTCCCGGTCCTGCCGTTGATCCTTGCCCTCGCGTTGCCGCTCGGCGCCTGCGCCAGCGTCCGGGGCGTGCTGGTGCCCGTGGGCGGGACTGTTGCCGGCGCGAGCCGGGTCGACATGCTGGTCGCCACCACACGCAAGCGGGCCGATCCGGCGGAGATGTTCTCGGGCGACCGGGGACCGGCACCGGCCTTCGCCAACATCATGGTGTCGATCCCGCCTCCGAGCGCCCGGCAGGTCGGTGAGGTGCAGTGGCCGCGGCAGGTGCCGGGCAATCCGGCCACGGAGTTCGTGACGCTCAAGGCCGACGTGATCGACCGCACGCAGGCGCTCGGCTGGTTTCACCGGACTCTGCGGACGGTTCCCAAGCGACAGGTGCTGGTGTTCATCCACGGCTTCAACAACCGCTTCGACGACGCTGTCTTCCGCTTCGCACAAATCGTGCACGACTCCGATGCTCCCGTGGTGCCGATCCTATTCACCTGGCCCTCGCGCGGCAGCGTGCTGGCGTATGGCTACGACCGCGAGAGCACGGCCTATTCCCGCAATGCCCTGGAGAGCCTGCTGAAGGCGATCTCGCGTGATCCGGCCGTGGGCGAGATCTCGATCCTGGCGCATTCGATGGGCAACTCGCTCGCGCTTGAGACCCTCCGCCAGATGGCGATCCGCGACGGCAGAGTGACGCCGAAGATCCGCAACGTCCTTCTCGCCGCACCCGATGTCGATGTCGACCTCGCCCGGGAGGCCATCGTCGACATGGGACCGAGGGCGAACCGACCTGCGTTCACATTGTTCGTGTCGCAGGACGACCGGGCGCTGGCCGTCTCCCGACGGGTGTGGGGCAGTGAGGCGCGCCTCGGGGCCATCAATCCCGATCAGGAGCCCTACCGGACGCAGCTCGAGCAGGCCAACGTGACGGTCCTCGATCTCACCAAGCTCAAGGCGGGCGACGCCCTCAACCATGGCAAGTTCGCCGAGAGCCCCGAGGTCGTGCAGCTCATCGGCAGGCGCCTGGCCGAGGGCCAGACGGTGACGGATTCCCGGGTTGGGCTGGGCGACCGCATCATTCAGGTGACCGCGGGCGCGGCCACCGCCGTCGGAACGGCGGCAGGTCTGGCGATCTCTGCGCCAGTTGCGGTTATCGATCCCCGGACGCGGCAGTCTCTCGGTGACCACGTGGAGACACTGGGCCGAGCCGCTTCCGATGTGGCAGCCCCCTGAGGGACCGTTGGTCCGGAGGGAAAACACGCGCCGTAGTCGCCGGCTTGATGGGGAGGCACGGACGTTTTGCCGATTTCGTCATGGAATGAAGGGTATCCGCTTCCAGACCTCATGGCGAGTGAGTGCACCGGCTCGCCATGAGGATTGAGGCCTAGATCGATGTATTCTTTCTGGACTTTCGTGGGGGCCGGAAGGTCCGGTCAGGCTCATACCGGGTAATTGCACAGGGCCGTACGAAGATCCGCTCGCCCTAGCGATGCGGACCATTGGACGCGTGCGCCGCATGGGATTGAATCGCACGCTCACCACGAGCGCACCGCATTACTCGGGCCACCCACGTCTCTCTCTATCTCCTTCTTTGCTGGGAATGGTCATCATTGCCTTCCGCAGCACCTCAAAAATTACTGCGGTTGACCAACCAAACAACAGCACACCGTTCATCGCCGCCATTGGACCAAGCAAATGCCAACTCTCGACTGGCGTCACGTCGCCGTAGCCGAGCGTTGTGTAGTTCACAAAGGCGAAATAAATGAGATCATGGCCGTTGGGTGCAGCACCGACGATTGCGTAAGCCAATGACCAAACGAGTACCTCGGCAACATGCGCGGCCATTAGGAACGACACGGTCGCAATCATTACGGTAATCAATCGAAGCGATTGACGTGCGGTTGCGAGCTCACCAGCGACGCGCGCCGCCCATATTACAGCCGCCATCAAAAATGCATGGATCGCAATGTTGCAAACACTGACGGCAACACCCACGAGAATTTGGCGCAACATGCAGACCGCTCCGGTGAGGCCGATCACAGGACCCGGGGTGGCAACAGATAAAGCGTCATCGCGAAAATCAGGTACACCAACAGTACGAGCACTCCGACAAACCACGCCGAGCGCCCGCTGTTGGTCACCAGGGACACAGTGATGGTGGCGATGAGCATCATGATCACTGCACCCGGCCAGAATTGCAGGTTCATCGGTGCCGGGCCGATGACATAACTGAGTAGCACCAACACTGGGGCGACGAAGAGTGCGATCTGGGCCGAGCTCCCCAGCGCGATGCCCACACTCAGGTCCAGCCGGTTTTTGCGCGCGCCGGAAAACGCCGAGGCCATCTCCGCCGCAGCGCCCACCAGCGCCACGACGACGAAACCCACGAATGCGGGGGTCATCCCGAACGCTACCGCCGCCTGCTGCACTGATTCGATGAACACCTCGCTCACCAGCGCGACCAGGATCGTGACGCCAGCCAGCGTGGTCAGAGCCAAGCCCATTGGCCACGGTGCCTCGCCGGTTTCGGCATGATCCGCGCCACCGAAAAATTCGCGATGTGTCTTGAGTGTGAACAGCAGGCCCAATCCGTAGGCGGCGATGAGCAGCACAGACAGACCTACGCTCAACTTCTCAGTAATAGCTGATCCCGCCGTGGAATCGGCTTCGGAGACCGCCGAAGGCATCAACAACGCGATCGTGGCCAGAAAGAGCAGGCCCGCTTGCAGACGGGCGTTGCCCCGATTGTATTCCTGCACGTGGTGCTTGAGTCCGCCGAGTAGAAACGACGCGCCCAACATGAACAACGAGTTGGTGACAATCGCCCCGGCGATGGATGCCTTCACAAGCGCGTATTGCCCGGCGCTCAACGCGGCCAGCGCGATGATGAGTTCGGTCAAGTTTCCGAGCGTGGCGTTGAGCAGGCCGCCGACCGCATCGCCCGTCTTGGCCGCTACGGATTCGGTGGCGTGGCTCAGCAGCACGGCCAGTGGCACGATGGCCAGGACGGACAGCACGAAAAGCAGCGTGTGCGCTTCGGGCTTGAGCTTCTGAGCGGCGAACACCACGGGCACGAAGGCCAGCAGCCAGAGCAGGGGATTGTGACGGATTTCTTTAAGCAAGGGGTTCATAGGTGCAGCCTCGGAAGGAGCGGTACGGCTGACACCTGCGGGCCACTGTGCATCAGATCAGTGTCCGCTTACTGCCAACTTCGGTTGCGCCTACTTCTCTCAAGCATCGCTCAGGCGCTGCACGACAGGAGCATCCTAGCATCGCCGCGAAATTTCGCAGAAGCCCTATGGAACAGCCCAACCCGCTCTGCGCAACTGTCCCCCCTGGATTTAGAAGTTTGAGCGACCTTGCGCGCGGCCACGCCCCGCGATGGGGGATAGGCTGCGAACGGTGCCTAGCCGGGGACATCGGTTATGATTGGAACCCTGAGCGTGCGAGCCGATCGCGGCTCACCTCTGCCGACGGCTGCATCGTCGGGGGCGGCGAGTGGAACGGTTCTTGAAATTTCTGCCGCTTTTCGGCCCTTCGGAGGTATTCTCCGCTCTGACCTGGAACTGGCAGGCGCGCAATCGCGGCGGCGATCAATGGGAAGTCTTGGCCCAATCTCGCCCGGAGCAGGACCACAGGTGCACCACGCCGGGTTGACGTTCCGCGAGCCGCACGCCGAGCAACGCAGGCGCAGAGCTACATTGGGCACTGGCAAGCGGTCGGGCAGACCATCCACGGTCACCGAGGCCGAGTGCTCGCCTCCTGGCAATTGCCAGCACGGACCGGACGCCAGCTCGCGCATGTTGCCAGGCTCATGGGCCGGATCTCGTGGTCGTCCACGTCGTAGGGACCGGCGCGGGTTGCGGGGAGGGCGTGTCATTCAGGAACAGGCAGAGACTCCGCAACGAGGGCATCCCCGCCCCTGAGCGGGCGCGGAGTTCCCGGATCCGCATCGGTACTTTCCACAAAGGCGTGCGGGAAGATGAAGCCGAAACTGAGGATGCAGACGATTATGCGAACGACCTGCATGGAGCGCTGCGCCCCTGCTGTCCCGTAGATGGTCCTGGGTGCCATGGCGATCTCCCTTAATGCTCAAGCGACTAAATGACTTGGCAAATCGGGGAGCGGACCGCAGACTATTTTGAGGAGCGGACCTCGACTGTCGAGTATGACGCTGTTCGATACTGTACACTCTTTCGGGTTCCTTGTCCTAATTCAATTTAGTCGGCGCGATTAATATTTTTAAGTTCTCCAGGAGCACTCAGAGATACCTTAACTGCGCGGTCCTCGGCGCCTGAATCAAACGGTGCGGCGGGCGCGAATTATCGATTGATAATGAGGGAGCGGCACATCTCTTTGTTGAAGCGCCTCACCAGTCCGCGTGAGTATAGGCACGCGGATTCCCCCGAGTTGGAAAAAGGGGAAGGGCGCGCTGCCTCATCGGTCACGCGTTTAGCCACTGATCTAGCACATCCTTAGGTATCCCGCCCCGATGGGCTCCACGATGATGAAGGCCATGAAGTTGTCACCTTCCTTGGCCCCACCCGAGTCGATCAGGGCTGCAATGAGGGCGTCCCGATCCTCGCCCGGATGCACTATGACCTGATGCCATGGTGGGTTTGCATTGACCTGTTTAGGCGGAGCGTCATTGGGACGGAGGCATGGTTTGATCGCGAGCTCACCGACTGTACATTCAGGGACAAGCGCTTGGCTGTAAGGCTGCGCCGGCTGATCGAGCAAATGGATGGCGCGATGGGATCCAGTATTCCGTTGGCGTGCCAGGACTGGGCCAATACGAAAGCGGCTTATCGCTTCTTCGCAAATGAACGGGTTGGCGAGGCGGATATCATCGCCGGACACTTCCGATCGAAAGATGGCCGAGGTCGAGGTCCAGGGCGTGCATCGTGTTGAGATCCGCGACGACCAGGGCGGGGTGCTGCGGATGTGGAGCTTCGATTCCGCCGCGTCCGCGTGCTCCCCCCGATCGGCAAACAGAAGCGCTATCCCGCCCTACCGCTCACCGTCATTCATGCCCGCGAACCCAATGCGCCGGCTGATCGGCCCGCCATCGATTGGAAGCTCATCACCGATCTCCGAGTAACGACTTGCGCGGAGGCTGTCGAAAAACTCCGCTGGTATGCGCTTCGCTGGAAGGTCGAGGTCTTCCACAAGATCCTCAAGGCGGGCTGTCGTGCCGAGGAGGCCCGCCTGCGGACAGCCGAACGCTTGGTGAAGCTGATTGCGGTGTTCTGCATCCTGAGCTGGCGCGTGTTCTGGATGACTATGATCGGCCGTTCCGCGCCAGAGGCAAACCCGTCCCTTGCGTTCACGGACGAGGAGCGTGCGATCTTGGATCGCCTCAGGCCCAACAAAGCGACCTCGCGCGCGAACCCTCTCCTCATATCTCACCCAACTCGCCCGCCTTGGCGGCTATCTCGCACGAACCAGAGACCCGCCACCCGGGACCTTGGTGATGTGGCGCGGCCTCTCTCGGCTCACCGACATCACGCTTGGCGCAACTCTTACGACAGCACCTCCGAGATGTGGGTAATTGGAAGCCTCACCGGATGCTTACCTTCAAAGCGTTCTCCCGCGCGGCGATGTAGCCGCGGGTCAGCGGCACGGTATCGAGGCGCCGGGCGAGCTGGACCTGAAACACGACGGCGTCCTGGAACCGAAACGCCGCTTCTGAGAACGTGAGATAGCACTCCCACATGCGGCAGAAGCGCTCGTCGTAGAGCTGCCTCGCATCCGCCCAATGCGCCATGAAGCGCTCGCGCCACTCCCTCAGGGTATAGGCGTAGTGAAGGCGCAGCACCTCGATGTCCGTGATCACCAGCCCGGCGCGATCGATGGCCCGCGCCAACTCGGATAATGCAGGCAGGTGTCCGCCGGGGAAGACATAGCGAGCGATCCAGGGGTTCGTCGGGTACGGCCGGCCGCTTCGCCCGATGGTGTGAAGGAGCATGATCCCGTCCTTCTTCAGAAGGTGGCGGCACGCATTGAAATAGGCGTCATAGGCCGCGACGTTCACATGCTCGAACATGCCCACCGAGACGATCCGATCGAAGGTCCCTTGCGTGGCGCGGTAATCCTCAAGGGCAAAGGTGATGCGATCCGAGAGGCCCCGATCGGCAGCTCGGCGCCGCGACACGGCCAATTGTTCTTCAGAGAGCGTAATCCCCCTGACGTGTCCGGCGCCGGCCCACTCAACGAGGCTCATCGCCAGCCCGCCCCAACCAGAGCCGATATCGAGAACGCTTTGGCCGGGCTCGACGAAGAGCTTGGCTATGATATGGCGCTTCTTCGCCGCCTGCGCATCGTCGAGAGGCATATCGGGCGCATCAAAATACGCACACGAATACTGCCGGTCGCTATCCAGGAAAAGGTCAAAGAGCCGTCCGTGGAGGTCGTAATGGTGGGCGACATTCTGGCCAGAACGCACAGCGTTGTTGGGCGATGGGATGCGCCGCGCCAATCTCAGCGCTCGCCTTAGACTTCGAAGGGGAGCTGCATCGAGATCGCCGCGGCTGTCCTGCAGAACGAGCTGAAGAAAGTCAAAGAGGGTTCCGTGCTCGACTACGAGCCGCCCATCCATGTAAAGCTCGCCGAGCTTCAGCTCCGGATCGAGACACATGGCCCACACCGCCCCCGCGTCGGCGAAGCGGATCCTAACCTGCGGCGAGCCGTAATCCCCGATCGTCAAGACCTGTCCGCGGGACGTCACGACCTCGAGCGTGCCGCGCTTTACAAGGTGGGCAAACGCAATTCGGAGAAGCTTGTCTTCCCGCATTTCGACACTGGTAGAACCGTAGGCACCATAAGGTCTGCGCACAGCTTGTAGGCGAGCTCGTCCCGGTCAACCCTTCGGGCGCCTTCGGCAGTGCACGGATCGACAGAACATGAGGGATCCGCCAGCGATGTGCAATGAGGACCACCAGGTGTGCACGACGCACCGCCCCAAGAGCAGGAGAGCGCCGTGCCGGTGAGACTAACCTTGAGCTTGCCGGTTTCGAGCTAGCCCGCTGCGCGGCGCGGCAAGGCCGGCGGCCTTACGAAGCGCCGCAACCTCGACCGCGGTTTGCGGGCTCACGGCTCGTCGTGAGCCCGTCCCACGTGATCCGCCATCACCGCGCCCCTTGAGCCAAGAGGCTTCGGCGCGCCCTGCGTCGTATCGCGAGCCGTCTGGTGTTCCATCTCGGCGTTCAGCTCGCCTCCGAGTAGAACAATGACCGCCGAGATCCACAACCAGATCATGAAGCCCACGCCCGCGCCTAGCGAGCCATAAATCTTGTTATAGCTATCGAAGGTCGCGACGTACCACGAGAACAGCATGGAGGCCGCAATCCAAAGCAAAGCGGCGACGAGGCTACCCCAGGTTACCCACCGCCAGCGCGCATCTCGCCGGCTCGGGCCGTAGCGGTAGATGGAGCCGAGACTTACGACGAGGATGACGAGAAGGATAGGCCAACGCAGGATGCTAAGAAGCCATTCCGTTGTCGTGGTCGACCCTACGAATTTCAGGACCAGCGGCAGGACAACCACCGCCGAAATCGCCAGCACGACGAAAGCGATGCCCACGAGGGTGAACAGGAAGGTGGTGGCGTAGAAGCGCACGACACTGCGCTTCTCCTTCTCGTCATAAACGACGTTCAAAGCGTCAAAGAGAGCCGCCACTCCTGAGTTCGCGCTCACCAGGGCGACGAGGAGCCCGACCGCGAAGGCGACCCCCAAGGTCTCGTTCTCCTGCCGGACAATAAGGGTGATTTGATCCGCGATTAGGGCAAGCACCCCGCCCGGCAAGATGCCGGAGAGGAGCGTCAGGTGGTTACCGATTGTGCTCGCGTCTGCAAAGAGCCCGTACAGCGAGACAATCGCCGCAATCCCGGGAAAGAACGCAACAAGCGCGAAGAAGGCGACGCCGCCGGAGGTGGACAGGATCCGGTCGGCCGAGACCGACCAGACCACCCGCCAGAAGATGTCGTGCCATCCTCGGGCGGGGATCTGCTCCGGCGTCTCGGCTTCGCGCCCCCGGCCCGGTTCACGGGAGCGTTCAACATCGGCGGAACGACCGGAATCTTTTCGCTCGCCCACCTGACCGCGCCAGTCGTCTCCCCGTTGGGCTTTCGTCGCCACGGGCGCGCGCTTGATCCTCATGGCCAGAGAGCTCCAACGTAAACGGGTTGTTTTTGGCTGACTGTAGCAACTGGTCAAGCGCCTCGGCTGGCGTTTTCCAGTCGGGTTTTGCGGGACCTTGCATTGAGGGTGGCCGCCACGGCGGCGAGCTACTCGGCGCTGTGCGCACTCAGATCGGTGCCTTTCGGGAAATACTGCCGCAGCAGCCCGTTGCCGTCGAAGCTGATCCGGCAAAGTGGTGATCGCGCGCGTGATCGCCTGGCACATCGCCTCGGCTCCATGGCCGGCGAGCGCGGGACCGTTGCTCCGCGTAGGCGTGCCGCGCCGCACGAAATCTCACGCCCACCCGTTTCGCCGGGCGGGGAGCTGGCTACTCGCTCATGACGAGCGCCATCGCGACGCCGAGCGCACCGATCACCGCAATCAGCAGAAGCGTCGGCCACAGCCGCCTCGCAGCCCCTGGACGAAACTTGTCGAACATGGCTGCTGCCTTTTCGGCACCACGGCTTGGAACTGATAAGAATGAACCAGTACCATGTGGAGCGGGAGCAAAGAATGACCATTGACCAAGCATCAATCGTGATCGGCGTGCTGGGACTTATCGTGGGTCTCGGGGCCTTCGGCTACCTCCTGCGGCGCAGCGACCAGGGCCGTCATTTTTGACCAGGCACGCACCTAGCGGCTGAGGCCTGTTAAGCTTCAAATCCGGCTTTTCCAAGCTTTCCAATAGGTCGCGGGGGCCAATAGGGCTATAGTTCGTTCGGAAAGCGCCTAAACCTAGGCCAAAATTAGAAGTGGGAGGTGCACAATGCAGATACCAGCATCGGTAAAGCCCGCAGTATGGGGCGCAATCGGCGGCGCGGTCGCTGCAATGATCATCGGTTTCGTCTGGGGGGGCTGGGTAACGGCCAGAACGGCCGGAGAAATGGCGGCGACCAGCGCCCAGGATGCTTCAGTCCTAGCACTTACGCCAGTCTGCGTTGTAAAGGCGGAGCAGCAACCGGAACAGCTTGTGCTCTTGAAGAAGGAGAGCACCTGGAATCGTGGCAGCTTTGTCACTAAGGCCGGCTGGGTCGCTAACGTGAACGAAAAGTACCGATCGGCGGTCGCAACTGCGTGCGCATCGGCACTCGTGGAAGCCATGGATGCGAAGCCTGCTGGCTGATGGCAGGCCACAAGTCGTCAGCACGCGCTGCCGTTCGCCGGCGGGTTTGACGCTGGGCCGCGTAAGGGTGTCTCCGCGCTGCACCTGGAAAAGCTAATGTCCCAGCGCTATGCAAGCCGGACGGCGGACACCTTGATCAGCGTGCATCGGACTGTCGGGAGTGTGATGCTCTCCTAGCGGCCCACCCTCCACCCTCTCGCGACGTATCTTTCGGCAGCGCCGAAGAGACGAGCGCCTGGTCTGTCTGGATGCTCCTGGCCGGGCGGCTCACCCATCCACCTATGAACTGAATTGTTTGCGCGTCGGTCAGGTCGCGAACGATGACCGGATCTCTTATATTGAAATTGGAGGATGACCTTTAATCCTATGGCTAAGTCAATAAAAAAGGTAACACCTAAAAAGCGAGGTCGTCCCGCGACTGGCAATGATCCGGTGACGACCTTTCGTGTTCCTGACGACCTGAAGCTTGCGATTGACAAATGGCGTGAAGCTCAACCGGACAAACCAGCACGCTCCGCTGCGATCCGTATGCTCATTGAGATGGCTCTCACCGCCCAGAATGCGCCTATCATTAGCTCCAAGATCGCGGATGATCTGGGCGGGTTCGCTTAGGCCGATGCAACCGCACGAGATTGAGGGCCGGAGGCCCGATCCGGACGACAAGAACCGGGAACGCAGACGCAGGACTGTCTGGCTTCTCGTTATCATCGCCGGCCTGCTCGCAGCGATAACTGTCAACCTCATGGGCCGCCTGTGAGCGAGCCAGCGTCGAAAGCGAGCGGAACCGTTCAAAAGGGCTGTCGGAGAGCAGCGGCCAGATAATTCGACAAAGCCGCGAGGAGAATGGTACAGAGCGGCGGAAAGAATTTGAGAGGATGCGCGAGACAGATAAGAACTGGGTTTCCGAGCACCCGGAGGAGGCCGCCGTTCTGATCGATCGGCTGAAGCAAAGCTACGACGACACGGTTGAGGACTTCAACGCGATCTCCGACGATCTCTATAGGTTGGAGGACAAGGTCATGAAAGTCGCTAAGCTTTCTTTTGAGCTCTGCGCTTCCGATGACAATGCGAACCTTTACAAACTCAACAACGCGATCAACGACCTTTTCATGAGGCCCGCAAAGGGAAGGAACCGCAAAACGCTGCGGCGCCGTCCCTCACGGGCGTGAGGACCTGCCGCGCTTCTATGCCACCTTCGAATTCGGAGCAAACCGAGGACGGGGTTAGGCTCGTCGTGGTGTCTGACGGGGTTGAAGAGACCATCACATAGAACAGGATGGCGTTACCATCTTGGTCCCGTCCGCTCAACCCGTCGATCAGCTGGGCAGTGACGCGCACCCGGTTGCCGGCCCTGCGAATACTGCCTTCGAGAGCGAACTTGACGCCGAGCTCACGGCATACCTGAGGGACACTGAATGTCTTGCCCTTATAGACGAATGCAGAGTTACGCGCGATGACGAACAGGCCCGACGCTTTGCTGAGGTCGGTGATGATATCCTCGGTGATGCCATCACTGAAGTACTCTTGGTCGGGATCGCGGCTCATGTTGTTGAACAGAAGCACAACGATGAATGGTGTTTCCGGCAGCGGCCTCTTGATCTGATTAACCTCTCGGTCGGACGCCACTGTGTCTCGAATTCAGCGCCGACGCGCACCGGCCGATCGATGTTCTTGACCTGCTGCTTTCCCAAATCCTCGAACCGCAACTCCGTGCGATCACGCACCTGGTCGTGGACTGCCGCCGAGACGCAAACTCCGCCCGGTTCCGCCAATCCCTCGAGGCGAGCCGCGACGTTTACACCATCTCCATGGATGTCTTCGCCGTCGATAACCACGTCGCCCAAATTCACGCCGATGCGGAACTCGATACGTTTCCCTTCCGGTAAGATCGCATTGCGTTCGGCCATCGCCTTCTGCATCTCGGCCGCTGCCCGCACCGCCTCGACGACGCTCGCGAACTCCGCCAGCAGCCCGTCGCCCATCAGCTTGACGACGCGACCATGATGTTCCGCAAGCTTGGGACCGATGAGGTCCGAACGCAGCGATTTGAGCGCCGCGAGCGTGCCGTCCTCGTCAGACCGGATCAGGCGGGAGTAGCCGACCACGTCAGCAGCCATGATGGCGGCGAGGCGGCGTTCCATGCCGATTACCTCCTAGTGGACAGAGTAGAGAACCGCTGGCCAAGAATCCATGAAGGTGTTGTGCCTAGGAATCCCGGAGTGGCACCTGCGCGCTCCTACGCGGCTGGAAGTCCGAACCGACCTCCACATTGGAGGGACCCACACTGCGGGTATTTGGTAGAGGCGCATGAACGTCCGTACGCGGCCGTGGCGGCTGCCCCAGCGATCC
>CAWDDI010000032.1:0-212474 GCA_963800985.1 uncultured Alphaproteobacteria bacterium
GCGGCAACTAAAGATCAAAATACAGATGTCAGTGAAACAGCTAAAAAATCTTTGGAAACTGTGAGATTGAACATCCGGTTGAGCGGTGATCGGAAGCTAAATAGTGAGCAAGACTTCCATAGTTTGGAAGGATTGAAAAATGCGGTTCATCACAAAGATGCAATTGTACGAAGGAAAGCGGCAGTTGAGCTTGGACAGATTAACGATCCAGGTGCAGGGAATTTACTGATTACTTCGTTGCTGGATAAAGACACCAACGTTGTGATTGCAGCACGTGATTCTCTGCGTCAGCGGAAGGAACCCGCTGTTGTAGATGCGCTGATTGCAGTTTTGCAATATGACTCTGTGCAACGAAAAGTCTGGTTGTTGGTTGACATCATTGGAATATTGCGTGACAAACATGATCCATCTTCGATTCATGTCCTTCTGAATTTCCTGAATCACGATGATATGTCAGTACGACAACACACCATTGCTGTATTAGGAACATTCGATTCAAGTGAAGCGCTGGTGCCGTTGATTGAATCACTTCATGACAAAATCGATATGGTGAAACGCACAGCAGCCGCCGTTCTGGCAAAATCCAAAAATCCAGCTTTGATCGAGCCGCTGATCAATTCTCTTAGCGATCCTGATCCATTTGTGCAACGCTCTGCATTAGAAGCGTTAAACAACATAACAGGCGAAAATTTTGAATTTGATATCGCAAGATGGAATGAATGGTGGAGTGATAATCAGGAGCGATTAACGCAATGAGATTTAAAGGTCCAATTATTTCGTTATCAATCCTCGCTGCAATGTTTATCTATTATGCCTGGAAACATCCTTCGCCGGTAAAGGAGTTTATGAATCCACAGATTCAAAGATTTTACGATCGGACCGAAGCTGTGGAGATCCGAGAAAATGATGCAACTGCAATCCGGATGATAATGGATGAAGCAGCGATCGATATTTTATTGCCAGTTCTTTTGGATCAAGGTGAGCCTTCAGAACTTCGCTGTACTGTTGCCTACGAATTGAAGGAAATAAAAGATGCGCGTGTTGAAGAAATATTTAAAAAAATGAAGCAGCAAAATGTGGAGATGGAACGCTGCGGTGAGAATTTAGAGATTACCGCATCTAGAGAATCCATGAAAAAACATAATGCTTTGATTTGGGAAATTCCAAAGATGGAATTTCCGGTTTCGTATCTAAATGATAAAGATCCACAAATTCGACAGGCCGCATGTGAACGTCTAGGCAACACCAAGAATTTAGACGCAATTAAAATTCTCGTTGCTGCTTTGAACGATAAAAATAAAAATGTCAGGCACGCTGCAGCAAGAGCATTAATCAAAATCAGGCATCCTGAAGTTGTTCGGCATTTTATTGCAGTTCTTAAAGATGAAAATTCTGCTGTCGCTGATCTTGCGTATTTAGCATTGCTTGAATTGACCGGAACAGGGGTTCCTAAGAATTATGCTATGTGGGAAAAGTGGCTTCAGGAAAATGATCACATACTGAATTTCTACCTCGAAGTAAACTCCAAAAACGTCTTTCCTGAGTAGAGGCTCCCAAAATCCACCCTTGACTCTGGAATCGATTCCAAAGTTTATAATCACTTCAAATGAAGGAATTCTACCGATCAGGAGAAATCGCCAAAATCTGTGAATGCAGTCCTGATACGCTTCGCCACTATGAACGCCTTGGACTGATTCACAAGCCTTTGCGCTCCGAAAATCGTTATCGGAAATACCCAAAAGAAACGATCCATCGTGTGAAGCAAATTCAAGCGGCACTCAAAATTGGTTTTACGTTGAGGGAGCTTTCCAACATTTTTAAGATCCGTGACCACAATGGGGTTCCTTGCAAGAATGTTCGTGACTTAGCGGAAACGAAACTTCAACAATTGCAAAAAGAAATTGCGCAAATGGTTGCAACACGTGAGCAATTGCAGCAGTTAATCAAAGAATGGGACAAGCTATTAAAACAAAAAGGCCCTGGTGAACGTGCGGGATTGTTAGATGAATTAGTGCATAAAGAGATTGGTATCAGAAAAAATTCTAATTTGAACAGGAGAATCAAATGAGAAGTATTTTCTTAGCAGGAATGTTACTAGCGGCACCATTTGCCAGTGCAGCAGAATGTCCAATGCATCAGGATCATCAAAATGCCGGGATGGTTGCGCGCGGAAATAAAGCTATGGGTTTCGATCAAGAAAAAACCACGCATCATTTTTTGATGAAAGACGATGGGGGAATCATTCAGGTTGAAGCGAACAATCCGCAGGATCAGGTAAGCCGCAATGCAATCCGCGAACATTTATCACATATTGCGGTTCTTTTTTCCAAGGGTGACTTCGACGTTCCGATGTTTATTCATGATCGAATGCCTGCTGGTGTTCCAGTGATGAAAGAATTGAAGGATGAAATCACGTATAAATATGAAGACATAGATCGCGGTGGAAAAGTGGTCCTGGCTTCACAAAATGAAGATGCTGTTAAAGCGATTCATGATTTTCTGCGCTTTCAGATTGAAGATCACAAAACCGGAGATCCGCTGAAGATAAACTTTCGAGGCCCGGCTTTGCGGCGGTAGGGTGCGTAAGCCGGGCCTCAGATCATCCGCCTCGCGATTACTCTCCAATCAATTCTTGAAATTGTTTGCGGTAGGTGCGACTCAAAATTAATTCTTTGCCGTTGTTAGGAATCCGCGATAATCTCCATGAAACCAGGGCTGCATTTCTTTGATCCGTTCAACATTCACAATACTGGATCGATGAATTCGTGTGAATTTTTTTGGATTCAATTTTGTTTCCAGCGCAGTTAAACTTTCACGCATCAGATGAGCTTCTTTGCCTACATGAACAAGAACATACTTGCCATCAGCTTCAATCCAATCAATCGAATCAACAGCAACAAACCAGAGTTTGCGCTCATCTTTCATCACAAGCCTGTCAAGGTGTGGTTCTCCTTTCAACTCTTTTACCAATGCAGTCAGTTGCTCGTGGAATCCAGATTGATTTTCCAGGGCTACCTGGTTGCGCGGCCCGTATCAGAGCGCGTTCCAGCCTGTTTCATTAAAAGGTTTCAAAAGATAGTCCAAGGCATAGACTTCAAATGCCGAATTGCATATTGATCGTAAGCGGTAACAAAAATCACATAAGGTGTATTTTTTCCGAGTGATTCCAATACCTGAAAGCCATTCATTTCAGGCATCTGTACATCTAACAAAAGGACGTCGGGTTTAATTTTGGGGATTTGTTCCACTGCTTGACGGCCATTCGCGCATTCACCAGCAATTTCAATATTTCCTATATTCTAGAAGCATCCGCTTCATCCGTGTGCGAGCGAGTGGTTCATCATCAATCACTAAAACTGCTCAAAGGTTTCATTGCAATGGGTCCTTCACAAAAGGAATGATTAAACGAACATTGTACCTGAACCCGGTAAATTCGAGAGTTCAAGTTGAAAACGATCACCATACATTTTTTCAGGACGGCTCCGTGTATTCGCTAACCCTACACCTTTCTTTCAATGAAGTTTCAGGTTCAACAATGCCGGTGCCATCATCCTGTACATAAATCAAAAGCGATCCATTTTCTTTTTCGGCACTGATTTGAATCGTTCCACCTTCCGCTTTTCCACTGATGCCATGTCTGATCGCATTTTCAACAACCGGTTGCAGAAGCAGATAAGGAACTCGTGCCTCTCTTGTTTCAGGATCAATCCGCATTTCAATTTTCAATCGATCTTTGAATCGAACTTGCTCAATTTCGAGATAATGTTTCAAGAACTCAAGTTCTTTTTGAAGTGTCACTTCTTGCGAGATAGATGGATCTGAGTTAAACGCAAAAAATCGCCAAGACGGACCATCATCTCATCTGCGGCACGAATATCATGATGCATCAATTCTGAAATCGCGTTCAATGTGTTAAATAGGAAATGCGGATGAAGTTGCATTTTTAGTGCTTGTAGTTGGGCGCTGGATAACTGGGCTGAAAGTTCAGATACTCTTTTCTCTTCACTACGCGCCTTTTTTTGTGTATCAATCGCATACCACGTTAACAGAATTATGGAATAAACCATGAACCGCCAGGCTAATCTTGTGATAGGTCGGATCTGCAAGGGCGGTAGAACTGTAACGAAAAAATGTTCTGCAATTCGAAATAATCCGACATGAAGCGCAAGATGAATCGATGCGAAAACAAGGACGCCAGCCAGGTGAAGAGCCACATGTTTTTGAGGAGGAAAGCGTTTTGCGAAGGCAAAAATGAATGGAGTTAAGATTCCCCACAAGATACCAGCTAATCATTTCCCATCCCAGCGTTCGGATGATTGGCATTGACTTTCCGTAAGAGAGATATTCAAGATAGGCTTGCGCAAAAATGATCAAACCTATTGGCTCCAAAGTGCGAACGCCAGCACGAATGTCTTTCGAAAACTGTTGCTCATTTGAATTACAGTCAGTGTTTCATTTTTTGGGAATCGGAAGCAATAGAAATGGTGTAAAACGCGATTATTCTGGAACAGCAGGACGCCCGGGCGGTTTTAGGCCCGCCCCAAAAATGTCAGTCGTCTTCTTCGGGTGTGATGGTGGTTGTATTCCGATCGATTTCCTTCAGAGTATCTTCCAGTCGTTCCAGAATTTCATCGATCATTGGGTCCGGAATATTCAATGCAGGTTCAATTCGAACCACTTTTGAATTTGTCAGTGTTCCTGCTACAAGGATTCCGCGCTTAAACAATCCGGATACGACTTTGTATCCAATTTCAGTGTTTACAAATTCCATTCCGAGACAAGAACCCTTTCCTTGTGCTTTTTTAATAGCCGATCATAGCGGATCTGCAATGCCATCAATTCACCAAGCAAATATCTGCCTTTTCTATAAGCCTGCCCTGGCAGATCTTCTTCCAGCGTTACATTGATTGCCGCGATACCGGCTGCGCAAGCCAATCGGATTTCCGCCAAACGTAGATGTGTGAATGAATGGATTCGTTTCAAGATGTTGCCAGATTTTGGGTGTGGACATAAACGCGCTCAAGCGGCATTACCCCGCCACCGAGCGCTTTTCCCAGACACATGACATCAGGAACCGTATTCCAATGTTCAACGCCAAACATTTTGCCGGTGCGTCCCATTCCGGTTTGAACTTCATCCGCAATCAACAACGCACCATATTCATCACATGCTTTGCGGATGCGCGGCCAAAAATCATCTGGCGGAACAATTGCTCCGGCTTCACCTTGTACAGGTTCCATGATGACGGCGGCAACGCCTTTGCCTGTTGCATCGGCTTTGTATAATTCATCTTCCACTGCATCCGCATCACCAAACTCAACAAATTGAATGCCGGGAAGCAAAGGCAAAAAGGGTTCACGAAATTCCCATTTGCCCATCAAGCTTAATGCGCCGCAACTTTTTCCATGAAATCCGCGCAGTGAACTGATGAAGTTTGTTTTTCCTGTAAATACTCGGGCGAGTTTAATTGCGCCTTCTACAGCATCGGTGCCATTGTTAATGAAGAAACAATATTGCAAATCTCCAGGCGCAATTTCGCCAAGCAGTTTTGCAAGCGCGCCACGCAGCGGATCCAAAAGTTCTTGACTGGAAAGAGGCATCCGTTTGAGTTGATCGGCTACGGCTTTTACAACTTTCGGATGTTTAATTCCGGCGCTATAAATGCCGAAACCGCCCAAACAATCGATGAATTTCCTCCCCAGAATATCTTCCAACATGGAATCATTTCCGATCCATTCCAATGCTGGTTCTTCGCGCATTTCAATTACCGATTTTCGATAATCGAGATAACCACGATTGTAATAGAATGCGAAATTTTCGACCGTTTCCTGAATGATGGCGTGTTTTTCTTCATCTGAGAGATTTTCAGAGGAAATAATATTGAGCCATTTTTGTGACTCTTTTAATACTTCTTTTTCATTCATAATTACTCCAATTTGAAACTGTTTCATGACCAGGCGGTCTACGACCCGCCGCTACATGCGTGCCAAAAGATCAGCGTTGCGCAATCGAGGGCGGCTGCCTCACCGGGATCATCACCATCGGCGAGCACGATGACCTCGGGATGCTGGGCGGAAGGTGGAGGCTGCGCATTCCCGAAGTGGATAGTGCCGCCCAGGTCGGATGACCCGTCGCCTGCATGGCGGCGAGGCAGGTCTCGATGCCCTCGCCGACCATCAGAAGACTGCCAGGAGGGGCGAGGCGCACCGCGCCCCCTCGACAGGGGCCGAGCATCATTTTCGACGGCTCAACGGGCGCCTTGCCGCCGGCTGGGTGGAGGAAGGTGCGATGGATCCCAATTGGTGCGTCGTCGACACCACGTGTCACGAGCGCGACCATCGCCGGCCAGACGCTGCCTGATGGGTGCTTCAAGCCGACATGAAAGCGAAGAGTCGACGGCAGCGGAAGGCAGAGTTCTCGGGACCGCAAGTAGGTCTCAAGCCGCGTCTCCTCTCCGCGCTGCGCGGCGTTCCAAATTTGGAGCGCCGATGCCGTGCGCTCTGCGTCCCCAGGATCGGGCGCCCGATGTGGCGGCTTGCAAGTGGTCCGGAGGCGCCGGCGCCCAGGACCCTGCCAAAGGCCACAAGAGCGGAGCGCGGCGATCACGTCGTCCTGCTCGCAACCTGCATGGCAGCGGACCAGGACCTTTCCATGAATATCGCTGATTGCCAGGCTCGGATCGTGATCATCGTGAGCTGGGCATCGCGCGACCCAGCCGCGTCCGGCCTTCCTCCCAGGGCCCTCGCGAGGTTTTCGGCGGGGCTACATGGTGGATGTACATGGGACATGTGCTTCTCCACATAGAGAAGCCACGCGACGGCGAGCCGGAATGATGCTAAGGGTGCTGGCGCTTCGGACTTCCATACCCTTCTGCGCCACAGGCCTTCGCCGGTCTGTGGCGTTTCTTATTCGGCGGATAGTTGTGCGGCCCGCCGGAGTGGGGGCGGGATCTGCCCCGAGCGCGGCACGGCGCCCCCCGGCTGCTCAGCCCGGCGACGAGCTCGTCGATGTCGCTGACACGCCAGACCGTGCGACCACCGACCTTCAGCGGCTGCGGAAACTCCCCGGTCTTAACGCCAAGCCACCAGCGGCTGGCGCTGACCGGGATGGGTCCGCCGTTCGCGCCCAGGATCTGCTTGATGGTAACGAAGCCCGTGGCGGGCCAGAAGACGCGCTCGACCGGCTTTGCCTTTTTCTTGTCGCTTGCTTCAATCGCCAACATCAGCGTGCTCCACCTTGAACTGGTAAGCACGCTGCTGGACAGGTGACGTCCGAAAAACAGGTCAGAAATTAGCGGAAATGCGGACGCAGGACGTCCCTAATCGTCTTCTCCGCCGGCACGGCGGCGATGGCGTGGGTCTGCTCGAACCAGGCGCGAAGCGCTCGCGCCTCTTCCGTGACCCTTCTCCTGGAACTTCGCCCTCATCGCGACGACGTTTGAACTCGTCGATGATGAGGGGCATTGCGGAGGGGCGACCCCGCCTACCCGTCCGAATGCGCTGGTCCGAGAGCCTCGCGGTTTGCCTCGCGAGCCATTTCGCGAATTCCTTCTCCTCGAGGAAGACGGGGCTTCCCCTGACATCGGGGCCCCTGCTCGTATCAGGGTCGACGAAGGTCTCCAGGCCCGGAAAGGCGAAGTTGGGGTTGCTCCAGGCATCCCGGTCGGGGATCTTGCCCCACGCGACCCCGTCCGGGTGATAGGCGTAGGCGTGCAGATCACCCGCGCTGAGCGCGTCCGGAGGAGGCGTCGACCGGTCTTTCGCCTCATCCTCCATCGCGAGCGCCTTCTGGTCGAGACCGTGCAGGCTGGTTTTCCTCCCGTCGCACTCCTCCACTTCGCGCCCGATGATCTCGCGTTCGAAGGTGACGCAGGGGAGATCGCTCTTCTCGCCCGGGAACATCGAACCCGGCATGAGATCGCGCCTCACTGTGACGAACCGCTTGAGGTCCCGCTCGATCACCTCGACCCTTTCAAGCTTCTTGTAAGCCCGGTCGAAGGCCTCCCCGAGCCCGATGTGCTCCTGCGGGATCGGCAGGTCGGTCCGCTTCATCGGGCTGCCCCCAGCCGCACGACATTGTCCTGCGCGGGCGCGAGGAAGGCCGCCCACGCCTCCATCAGCTCCCGCCGCCGCTCCAGCAGGTCGCCTCGGCGGTAGGCCGCCTCCGCCTTGTTCGCGATGACGTGCGCCAGGGCCATCTCGCACACCTCGTGCGGGAAGCTGCGTGCGCTCCGATGCCCAATCCCGGAACGTCGAGCGGAAGCCGTGCACGGTCACGTCCGCCCGCCTCATGCGCCTCAAGACCATCCCATGGACGTGACGACAGCGGCCGTCCAGGCTTCATCCCCTGGAAGACGAATGGATTGCCCTCTGTGCGCGCCATCGCGGCCTTGTCGATGACCGCCAGTGCGGCGGCCGACAGGGGGACCCGATGCTCGCGGCCCGCCTTCATGCGCTCGCGTGGCACGACCCAGACCCGCTTCTCGCGGTCGATCTCGTCCCAGCGCGCTCCCAGCACCTCGCCGGACCTGGCGGCGGTCAGGATGCAGAACTCGAGCGCCCATGCGGCGACGGCGTCGCGCCGCCGCAGCTCGCTCATGAAGTCCGGCATGCCATCGATCGGCATGGCTGCATGGTGGCCGCGCGAGAGGCGCTGGCGCTTGGGCAGCAGGTGATCGAGGTGGCCCCGCCACAGCGCCGGGTTCTCGCCCGACCGGAGCCCCTTCGCCTTGGCTGCATTGAGCACCTTCTCGATCCTGCCGCGAAGTCGGGAGGCCGTCTCCGGCCGCTTGGCCCAGAGCGGTTTCAGCACCCTCAGCACGGCCGCCGTGTTCACCTCGTCTACGGGTAGGTCGCGAAGAGGAGCCGCGTACTTCGTCAGGGTCATGCGCCACTGGGCGCGGTGCTTCTCGTTCCGCCAGCCGGCGGAGAGGCCGGCGACCACCTCGTCCGCCATCGCGCCGAACGTCGGCTTTCCCTGGGCTGACGCGCGCCGCTCCAGCGGGTCCTGGCCAGCCGCCAAGAGGGCGCGGGCGTCCCCCGCCAGCTCACGAGCGCGGGCCAGCGCCACGTCGCGCGCGGAGCCGAGCCCCATCTCCCGCAGCCGCCCCTTCCAGCGGAAGAGAAAAACCCAGCGCCGAGCGCCGCTCTCGTCGACGACGAGGTAGAGGTTACCCCCGTCCGCGTGCCGGCCCGTCTTCGTGATCGTCTTGACCTGCCGCGCGGAAAGCCTGTTCACCTGGCGTGCCATGTCCTCGCCCCAACATCCACCCTAACGACAGACGTGGATTGTAGTGCATTAGGATGGACGGCGGAAGACAGATGGCCGCTGCAACAGGCTTATGAGACAAAAGGATTTTGCGATAGCTGTGGACGGCTGTGGACACTAGTATGGCGGACGAGTCTTCCGCGACCTCGGAGACATCACGGTCGACGCGCGCAACGTCGAACGGATCACCATGAATGCCGGTGACGGCAACGATGTCGTCGACGCCACCGAGCAGACGAGATCGACGGTTCGCCTCGACGTGCGCGGCGACGGCGGCAACGACGTCCTGACCGGCGGGGCGGGGAGCGACCGCATCGTAGGAGGTACCGGCAACGACGTCGCGTTCGGCCTGAGCGGGAACGACGTCTTCGTGTGGAATCCCGGCGACGGTGACGACACGTTCGGCGGCGGCGTCGGGGTCGACAGCCTCGATTTCAACGGGTCGGACGGCGCGGAGATCATGACCGTCACCACATTCGGAGATCGCGGCTTTCGGTTCTTCCGGAATCTCGGCGACATCACCGTTGACGCGTCCAGCACCGAGCGCGTTCTGGTCGATGGCCTCGGTGGCGACGACTTTATCGACGCCGCCGCTCAAACCGTCAGAGGTGTCGCGCTTTCGGTGCGAGCGGGCGACGGCAACGACACCGCCATCGGTGGCGCCGGAAACGACTCGATCGAAGGCAACGCCGGGAACGATCTGGCGTTCGGCGGACGGGGTCACGACACCTTCGAGTGGAATCCAGGCGATGGTAACGACGTCTTCAATGGCCAATCCGGCCGTGACACCCTGGTCTTCAACGGGTCCGCTCAGGCGGAGCGGATGAGCATCGCGACTCTCAACACGGGCGGCTTCCGTTTCGCTCGTGATCTCGGCTCCATCACCGTCGATACCACGAGCGTCGAGCGCGTGGTCGTGAACTTGGGAAGCGGCAACGACCGGTTCAGCGCCGGCAACCAAACGAACGCGAATATCTCGCTCGACATACAGGGCGGCGGGGGAGCCGACCGGATCTCCGGCGGCGCGGGCCGGGACGTCATCCGAGGCGGTAGCGGCGATGATCGGACCGCGGGCGGCGGCGGCGCCGACACATGGGTGATCGGAGCGGAAACCCGCAATGGCGCGGCCGAAACGGATGTCATTCTCGGCTACAGCGAAGCCGCTGGCGATGTCGTCAACCTTCGAGCCGCCGGGGGCTTCCTGAGCTCTTCGGTGATCAACGGCAACCTGGTCCTCGCTCTCAACGGCGGCGACCAGTTGATCTTCCGGGGCGTCACGAACCTTGCCGACGTGACGTTGATCCTTTAGCCGGGTGCGGTGCTCCCGCGTCCGGCCCGGACCCTAGACGAGCACCGCTGCTTCGCGGCGGGCCCTGGTTCGCACGTCCAAGCGTTTCAGGGCCCGAGTTTCATGGCAGCCGCGAGGGGTGCGGGCCCTCCCGCGCTCCACGCGAGACCGCACGACGGCTGCGAGATCCTAGAGCCGTTTCCACCGCGTGCAATCGGCTTGCTTCTTTGTCGTGCCGCAATTTCCTGACGGCGAACCGGATCCACTCGGCAAAAATTGCTCTAGCCGACCTATGTGAAATCCACTTTGCGCCGTTCGCGAACGGGCCGTGACCCGATGGTTGTCCTCCGGGTCCATGAACCCGAGCGGCGGGCTTGGAACCTTGGCGGCATCATCAGGTTTGCACAAGTGCCGCTCGAAGCCGAGGGGTGCCGACCGCCTCGCCCGCACGACACGTCGCAAGAAAGCGTCGCTCCCGTGCGGGGCGGCCGGTGTGATGTCACAGGAGACCCCTCGTGCTCGGGAACGGCCAGACACCTCCGGAAAGCGGATCGGAGCGGCGCGACAGAGTACGGGCCGACGGGGACGCTCCGGTCGTCGTGGTGACCGGGGCCTCGGCGGGAATCGGCCGCGCCACCGCGGTGGCGTTCGGGCGCAGGGGCTGGCGCGTCGCGCTCCTCGCGCGCGGACGCGACCGACTGACGAGTGCAGCCGAGGAGGTGAGAGTCGCGGGCGGGGAGCCGCTGGCGATCCCGGCCGACGTCGCCGATGTCGACGCCGTCGAAGCGGCGGCGACACGGGTGGTGGCGCAATGGGGACGCATCGACGTCTGGATCAACAACGCGATGGCCTCGGTCTTCGCGCCCGCGTCCAGTCTGACTCCCGCGGAAATGCGGAGGGTCACGGAGGTCACCTATTTCGGACAGGTTCACGGCACGCTCGCGGCTCTGCGCCACATGAGGCGTCGAAACCAGGGCACGATCCTGCAGATCGGCTCGGCCTTGAGCTACCGCTCGATTCCCCTGCAGTCCGCGTACTGCGCCGCGAAGTTCGCCGTCCGCGGTTTCACGGATTCCTTGCGCAGCGAACTGCAGCACGAGGGCAGCCGGATTCGGCTCACGATGGTGCAGCTTCCGGCGGTCAATACGCCGCAATTCGACTGGGCTCGCAGTCACCTCGCCACGCGGCTGCAGCCCGTTCCGCCGATCCATGAGCCTGACGCGGTCGCGGCAGCGATCGTGCGGGCCGCGAGGGATGCCCCCCGGGAGCTGTGGGTCGGAAGTCCGACCGTCCAGGCGATTCTCGGCACGATGGTGGCGCCGGGTTTCCTTGACGGCATGATGGCGAGGCGCGCCTGGGAGGGGCAAATGACCGGCGAGCCGGCGCAGCCCCACGACGGCAACCTGTTCGATCCGCCCCCGGGCGATCCGGGATCGCGCGGGCGGTTCGGTCCGCGCGCCCGCTCCGCGGTGATGGCGGTCTCCGGGACGACGGCCCGGGGAGCCTTGGCGGCAGCGGCCCTCGGCTGCGCGGGCGCCGCCATCGCGGCCGCCTGGCACCTCGGAACGCGGAGAGGCGCTTCATCGGCGGATCGCCGACCTGTCGTGCATGAACGCGCGACGCGCAGCCTTCCGAGACGCTCCTGAGGCCGCATGCTGGATCTCTGGTACAAGAACGCCGTGATCTACTGTCTCGATGTCGAGACCTTCATGGACTCGAACGGGGACGGCGTCGGCGATTTCGGCGGCCTCGCCGACCGGCTCGATCACATCGAAGCGCTCGGCGCGACCTGTGTCTGGCTTCTGCCGTTCTATCCGACGCCGAACCGCGACAACGGCTACGACGTCACGGATTTCTACGCCGTCGACCCGCGGCTCGGCACGCTTGGCGATTTCGTGGCGTTCACCCATGCGGCCCACGACCGCGGCCTGAGGGTCATCATCGACCTCGTGGCGAACCATACGTCGGTCGATCATCCGTGGTTCCAGGCCGCCCGGAGCGATCCGGGCTCGCGCTACCGCGATTGGTACGTCTGGTCGAAGGAGAAGCCGGAGAACATCCACGAGGGGGTCGTCTTTCCGGGCGTGCAGGACACGACGTGGACCTACGACGAGGTCGCGCAGGCCTGGTACATGCACCGCTTCTACAAGCATCAGGCGGACCTCAACATCGCGAACCCGGAGGTCCGTGAAGAGCTCGAGAAGGTTATGGGATTCTGGCTGCAGCTTGGGGTTTCCGGGTTCCGGCTCGATGCGGTCCCGTTCCTGATCGAGTACCGAGGCGTTCCGGCGCACGAGCAGCCGAAAGAGGACCCGCACCGCTATTTGAACGAGCTGCGCGAGTTCCTGTCGTGGCGGCGCGCGGAGGCCATGATGCTGGCCGAGGCCAATATCACGATGGATCAGGTCGACGAGTATTTCGGGTCCTTCGGCGATCGCCTCCACATGATCTTCAACTTCATGCTGAACCAGCATCTCTTCCTGGGCCTGGCGCGCGGCGACGCCGAACCCATCCGGCGCGTCATGGCGGGCACGCCGCCGATCCCCGCAAAGGCGCAGTGGGCGAGCTTCCTGCGAAACCACGACGAGCTCGATCTCGGCCGATTGAGCGACGCGGAGCGCGCCGAAGCTTTCGCGGCCTTCGGGCCCGAGCCGCATATGCAGGCCTACGAGCGGGGGATCCGGAGGCGCCTCGCCCCCATGCTCGATGGCGACGAGCGGCGTCTCAAGCTCGCTTTCAGCCTGATGTTCGCGCTCCCCGGCACGCCGGTCCTTTGGTACGGCGACGAAATCGGAATGGGCGAGGACCTCGCTCAGCCGGAGCGCAATTCGGTCCGCACCCCGATGCAGTGGGCCGACGAACCCAACGCGGGCTTCTCGACGGCCCCGACGGGACGCCTCGTGCGCCCGGTGGTCGCGCAGGGCCGATTCGACTACAGGCGCGTGAACGTCGCGGCGCAGCGGGACCTCGACGGCTCGCTCATGGACGATCTGCAGCGGCTGGTGCGCACACGGCGCGCCTGCCCGGAGGTCGGCTGGGGCTCCTGCCGGGTGCTCGAGACCGCCGAGACGAGCGTGCTGGCGCTCCGATACGACTGGCGCGGCGAAACCGTCCTGATCGTTCACAACCTCGCGGACCGCGCGGTCGAAGTGCAGGTGCCGCTCGAGGGTCTCGATCGCTTGCGGCCCTTGTTCTGCGACCGAGACGGTCGCTCGATGCGGGACGCGGCCTCGCCGATGTCGCTCGGCCCGTTCGGGTTCAGGTGGTTTCGCGCGCAAGGCGAGCGCCGCTGAGGGTCGTCAGGCACAGACCGGGACGAGGAACGCGGGAAGCCCGTGCCAGGCGACGATCACGAGGGACAACCCGCTCACGACGACCGTCGAATCGAGCAGAAACCGATCCGTGGAGTTCGCGCTTTCCTCGAGGCGCCGGCGTGCCTTAAGGGCCCAGAACAGCACGACCGCCGTCGCGGCGAGCGCGACCAGCGTCGTCACGACGATCGTCAGCGGCACGATTTCGAGCCACGTCGGGTCGCGATAGCCGCGCGCGCAGACGAGGCTCGTCACGCCGTAGATGATCGTGAACTGCACCGCCCAGGCGATCATGCCGGCCATCGCGGCAATGAGCTGCGTCGTCCTCCCGGTCACTCAGGCACCCCCGAGGAGACGCGGGAAGCCGTGGACGACGATGACGCCGACGAGCCCCTGCGCCGTGGCGTAGTGCCAGAACAGCATGGTGTTGTCGAAGGTGGACCGTCGCACCGAATCGAGCTTGCCGGTCCACCAGCGCGCGATGGTGTACAGCGCCATGATGGCGACTGTCGCGACGAAGAAGGCCTGCAAGGCGAGGATGGTGTAGACGCTGGCCCCGTAGGCATGCGCCTCGGGGCTGACGGACAGGCGTAGATGGGCCCAGAGATCGACGCCCACGGCCGCAACCGCAAGAGGTGCCGCGAGGCCGAGAAGGATCGCGACCGATCGCGGCCCGCGGCGGCCCTCGCGGCGCAGGTCCCCGCTCGCGCGCGCGACGAGCAGGCTGCCCAAGAGATAGAGCGCAGCGGTGACGAGCGGCCACGCGGGGTTCGGCACGGCGGTTCCGGGCGGCGGCCACTGCGCCGGGGTTCACGAGCCATAGAAAGAAGTAGGAAAACAAAAGGCACGCGAAGGTCATGCCCGATACGACCATCAGCACGACCATCGCCCACCAGGAATGGTTCACCGGCCCGGTCGCATAGACGGGAACCGTGATGCCGCCCCCGATGTCGGCCGGCGGGCGTGTCGGTCCGGGATCGGTTTCCCACAGCCACCAGATCACCGCCGCAAACGCGATCACGCCGCACACGATGGCAGGCAGAACCAGTTTCACGGTAAGCAACAGAAAGAAGGCGGCGGTGAAGACGGCTGCCAGCACATGCTGCCAGCCCGGCCCGGGAATCTGCAGGATGTACTGCGGCTGCCCGTCGATCGGGCTCGTCACCAGCGCTTCGCGTCCGCCCGTGGGGGCGCCGGGCAGGAAATAGCGACCGTCCTCCACGTCCCTGGCGAGGTTGCTCTGGTCCCAGAGCGGCTGATCGCTCACGACGTAGGGGATGCTGCGCGTGGCGTAGGTGCCGTTCGGGAGCCACTCGAGAGTGCCGGCGTTCCAGACGTTCCCGGCATTGTCCTCGCTCGCGATCCGGAAGTTTCGCGCAAGGTCGATCAGGAACAAGGCGACGCCCGCCGCGATCATGAACGCGCCGAGCGTCGAGACGAGGTTCAGCGTGTCCCAACCGAGGCCGACCGGGTAGGTGTAGACCCGGCGCGGCATCCCGATGAGGCCGGTGATGTGCATCGGAAAGAACGTCACGTTGACGCCGACGAACATCAGGGCGAAGACCCATCGTCCGAGCCGCTCGGAGAGCGCCCGCTTCGAGGCGACCGGAACCCAGTAATAGAAGGCGGCGAAAAGCGGAAACACCATGCCGCCGATCAGCACGTAGTGGAGATGCGCGACGACGAAGTAGGTATCGTGCGCCTGCCAGTCGAACGGCGCCATCGCGACCATGACGCCGGTGAGGCCGCCGAGCGTGAAGATGAACAGGAAGCCGATGACGAAGAGGGCCGGCGTGGTGAGCCTGACGCGCCCTGCCGCGATGGTCGCGATCCAAGCGAACACCTGAATGCCGGACGGCACCGCCACCGCGGTGCTCGCCGCCGAGAAGAAGCTCAAGCTCATCTTCGGCAGCCCGGTCGTGAACATGTGGTGCACCCACAGGCCGAACGAGAGGAAGCCCGTCGCGATGAGCGCCAGGACGACGAGGCGGTAGCCGACGAGCGGGGTCTGCGCGACCGTCGGCACGATCATCGAGACCATGCCGGCGGCCGGCACGAAGATGATGTAGACCTCGGGGTGGCCGAAGAACCAGAACAGGTGCTGCCAGAGGAGCGGATCGCCGCCCTTCTCGGCGATGAAGAACGGCCAGTGGAAGGCACGCTCGAGCTCGAGAAGGACGGTGCCGAGGATGATGGCCGGGAAGGCGACCACGATCATCGCGGCGAACACCAGCATGGCCCAGGAATAGACCGGCAGCTTGTCGAGGCTCATGCCGACCGCGCGGGTCTTCAGGACGCCGACGATGATCTCGATCGCGCCCGCGATCGCCGAGATCTCGATGAAGCCGATGCCGAGAAGCCACCAGTCGGCGTTGTCCCCGGGGGAGTACTGGTAGCTCGTGAGCGGCGGATACATGAACCAGCCCGTGTTCGGAGCCACGCCCCAGAACAGGCTCGTGAAGAACACGAGCCCGCCGATGAAATAGGCCCAGAACGCATAGGCCGAGAGCCGCGGGAACGGCAGGTCGCGCGCGGCCTGCATGTTGGGCAGGAGATAGACGCTCGCCGCCTCCACGGCCGGCACGGCGAACAGGAACATCATCACCGTGCCATGCATCGTGAAGAGCTGGTTGTAGAGATCGTAGCCGACGAGATCGCTCTCGGGCCGCGCCAGCTGCGCGCGCATGATGAGCGCGAGGATGCCGGCAAGGACGAAGAACAGCAGAGCCGTGCCGACGTACCACAGGCCCACATAGGTGTTGTTGACCGCCGTGACGATCGCGAAGCCCTTCGGGGGTTCCCACGCCTGCTTGAGCACCTCGAATTCTTCCGGCGGGCGCGGCGCCGCATTGGGCAGCTCCGCCGACCCGCGATCCAACCCCTCCGGGCGGCCGTGCAGATTCACCGAAGACTCTCCACGTAGCCGGCAACGGCCCGCAGGTCCTCGCCGCCGAGCGAGCCATAGGATGGCATGCGCACGCCGCCCTTCAGGTGCTGCACGTCGGCGATCCATCCCGCGAGGGTGCCGACGTTGTTGGGGAACTGCGCGGCCCCGATGCTGCGCCGGCTCCCCACATGGGTGAGGTCCGGGCCGAGCCGCCCCTCGGCTCCCGACCCGCGGACCGCGTGGCAGTTGCCGCAGCCGCCTCGGGTGAAGAGCTCGTGACCTTTCCGAGCGAACGGCGTCGCGGGCGCGGCGGCCGGGCGCGCCTGCGCGCGACGCCACGCCGCGAAGTCAGCGGGGTCGAGGGCGACCACGTCGAACGCCATGCGGGCATGCTGGTCGCCGCAGAATTCCGCGCATTGGCCGCGATAGATCCCCGGGCGCTCGACCTCGAAACGAAGCTCGTTGATGCGGCCGGGAATCATGTCGATCTTGCCGGCGAAATTCGGAATCCAGAACGAATGGATGACATCCGTGCTCGTGACCGACACCAGCACCGGTCGCCCGAGCGGGACCTGGATCTCGTTCGCGGTCTCGAATGCGGGTGCATCGCGGTCGGCCGGGTAGTGCACGCGCCACCAGTACTGCTCGCCGACCACCTCGATGCGCAAGGGATCCGCGCCCGCCGCATTGGTGATCCGCAGGAGGACGAGCCCGTAGGTGAGCAGCGCCGTGAGCGCCACCACGGGGAACACCAGGCCACCCGCAACGACGGTGCGCCGCGTCCCGAGCCATCGGCGCCGCTCCGGCGCGGCGAAGATCGCGTAGAGGATCAACGCCGTCACGACGAGGAAGATCGCGGCGCCGGCGCCGAACAGGATCCAACTCAGGAGTTCGATGCGGCGCGCATCTCCTCCCGACGCATCGAGGGCGGACTGCACCCCCTCGCAGCCTGTGAGAGCCGGCAGGAGCATCGGGGAGGCGAGCCGCGGAGCGCCCAGGCGCCGCCGCCCCGGGACGGGCCGACATGCCGGTGCGTTCAGGTTCGATCCGAAATCCATCGTGCCCCAGCCGTTCGAGCACCCGTCGGAGCGACAAGCGTCGCCGTTGACGATGGTTCCAGGGCCGGCGACGTCGCGTGCTGCGAGACGGCTCCCGGCAGCGCGGGCGCCGATTGCGGGCACGAGGGAACCGGCCGCACCCCGACAGGTTGCCGAACCGGAACCGCGTTTCGCCGCCTCCTCATGATCGCACGACGCCTCGTCCCTGCCGCCGTCGCCGCCCTTTGCGCGGCGGTTCTCGGCGCGTGCAGCGATGCGGCGGAACCGCCGTCCTTCCTCCGGGTCGCCGGCGGCGAGCCCGCGAAGGGGCGCGATCTCATCCATGCCTATGGCTGCGGCACGTGCCACACGATCGAGGGCATCCGCGGCGCGCGCGGCACGGTGGGACCGCCGCTCGTCGACTACGCCGAACGCGCGCTTCTCGCCGGCATTCTGCCCAACACGCCGCGCCATCTCGTGCCCTGGCTCATGGACCCGGTGGCCCTCGATCCGCAGACCGGCATGCCGGCCGTCGGGCTGACCGAGCCCGAGGCACGACATATCGCGGCCTATCTCTATACGCTCGGCGCCGAACGCACCCAGGTCTACCCGGGCGGCCCGCCGCTCGAACTGCGCGGGCGGGAGGAGCCCGTCCGCCAGAGCGGCGGCCAGCCCGCCGGCGGTCCCGACTCGGCCGACACGACGCCGCGCGCGCGCTTCCTCGAGCGGGGCGCCGGCCGACGCGAGTGAGGCCATCCTCGGTCGTCGTCACCGACCGTCCTTCTCCGCTGGAAGGTCGAAGCCGTCCTCGGTCGTCACCGACCGTCCTTCTCCGCCGCGAAGGTCGGCCTTTCGCGAAGGCTCACGACGAACCAGGCCGTCCAGAGGACGGCAAGGCCGACGCCCACGATGAGGTCGGTCCAGGCGAGCGGAATGTTTCGCGCGGCGGGCCCGAGAAGCCAGAGCATGTGCGCGCCGTGGTGCAGGAGGAGGAGCGCACTGCCGACGATCATCGTCCGCCGTCCGAAACCCGGCGGAGCCAGGATCACGACGGCGATCAGGAGAGCCGGCATCGCCGCGCCGCAAAGCACCCAGAGCCAGGGGCCGGATCGCGCCAAGTACCACGCGGCCTCGTGCGGAAGATTGCCGAGCCAGACGATCAGGAACTGGACGAACCAAGCCCAGAACGCAAGGAGCGCGAGGGTCAGGAGCGCTCGTTCGAGGCTCTGCATCCGCCTCGCGCTGGGATGCTCCGGACGCAGGAGCGAGATCAGGATCGCACCCGCCAAGGCGGCCAGCAGCTGGCTCACCGCGAACGAGAACCCGAAGAGGCTCGACCACCAGAGAGGCTCCCGCGACAGAACCCAGTCGGCCGCGGCGAACGTCACGGTGGGCGCGAGGAGAGCCAAGCCGATGGCGCTGGTGCGCCGAAGCCGGCGCGTCCGTGTGATCCAGACCGCAAGCGCTGTCCAGACCAGGAGGTAGAGCATCCCGCGCATGACGAAGAAGGACGGCGTCAGATAGGCCGCCCGCGCCGGCGGCAGCGACAGGGCGCCCCTGTCGGTCCACGGATAGAGAGCGCTCAGGGAGAAGGCGAGCGGCACCGCGAGCGCGACGAGGAGCGGCGTTGTCAGGGCGGCCGCCTCGGCCTCCGCGCGGATCGGCGTCAGCCACTCCTCGCTCATCAGATGACCGATCATCAGGAGTCCCAGGCTGCCGGTGGCGAAACCGGCCGCGAGGATGAAGACGAAGAACCAAGCCTCGACCGCAGCGCCCCGGACGAGCCAAGCGCCGAGCACCGCGACGCCAAGGCCCGCCGCCCAGAACCAGAAGGGGCGAGGGCGCGCCGTCATGGGACGGGCCGCTCCGGCCCGGCGGAAGCGCCCTCCGCCTGCAGGGCCTTGATGTAGTGGGCGATCGCCCACCGGTCTTCCGGGGGGATGCGCTCGGCATAAGAGTACATCCTGCCGACGCCGTTGGTGATCACGGCGACGATGAACTCCGGCCGGGCGCTGCGCAGCCGCTCCTCGAAATACGAGGGCGGACGCGGAAACCCGCGGCTCACCACGATGCCATCGCCCGTTCCGTTCGTCCCGTGGCAGGGAGAGCAGAACGCCAGGAACCGTTCCCGACCGCGTCTCACGAGATCGGCCGTCGCGGCGGGGCCGGGCGCGGCCAGTGCGGCCGCATGGCGGCCCGCGCCGCGCGGCACCGTTCCGGGCGGAACCGGCACGTGCGGGCGCATCACGACGCGTGTCGAACTCACGTCCCGCGTGTCCTCGGTGCCGGAATCGCAGCCGCCGAGGAGCGCGGGAGCGAGGCACAAGCCGATGAGCGCGGCGCGCCTCATTCCGCGACCTCGCGGACCGCCTGCGGCTCGAACCCCTTCAGGAACGCGGCGCATCGCTCCGGTTCGAACAGGGGATCGCGGCTGGAGATCAGGAGGAAGAAGCGATCCTCGGACGCCCGCTCGAAGCCGGGCACCGCGAAGACGGGATGGTGAAGCCGCGGGAGGTTCAGAATGAAGAGAAGCGCGATGAGGGTTGCGGCGCCGGCCCACAGAATGGCGACGATGAGGGTCGCGGGGATGAAGGCCGGCCAGCTATGGAGCGGCCGTCCGCCGACGTTGAGCGGGTAGTCGACGGCGTTGAGCCAATACTGACTGCCGTACTGGATGCCGGCACCGACGAAACCCGCGATGGCGGCGATCCAGGGGATCGCGCTCGCCCGGGCGCCAAGGGCGTCGGCTACGTTCCTGAGCGGAAACGGACTGAACGCGTCGAGGTGGGTGTAGCCGGCCCGGCGGGCCTCTTCGAGGGCCAAGGACAGCTTCTCGGGGCGATCGAACTCCGCGATGACGCCGTGCAGAGCCTCCGCCATCACATCCGGTCCTCGTGCTCGTCGTGGCGCGACTCGAACATCGAGACGACCGGGAGGAAGCGGACGAAGAGCAGCAAAAGCGTGGCGAACAGACCTGCCGTCCCGACGAGGAGGCCGGTCTCGATCGGCGTCGGGGTGTAGGACCGCCACATCGAGGGCAGGTAGTCGCGCTGGAGCCCGCCGACGATGATCGAGAAGCGGTCGAACCAGACGCCCGCGCTGATGCTCAACCCGACGAACACGCCGGCGATTACGCTGCGTCGGGCGGCCCGCAGCCAAAGCAGTTGCGGGACGACCACGCTGTAGGTCAGCGCGGCCCAGTAGGCGCCGGCATAGTCGCCGAAGACCCGGTGGAGCGTGGCGAGCCGTTCGCTCGGCTCGGAGAGGAGCGCGGCCGCGATCTCGTCGAGGTAGAGGTAGCCCGACGCGAGGGCGCTCGCCACGACGAGCTTGCCCAGGAGGTCCACGTCTCGGTCGTCGATATGGCGCTCGAGCCGCAGGCCCCAGCGGAGCAGCATCGCGATCAGCAGCACCATGGAGAGGCCTTGCGCAAGGCCGGTCGCCACGAAATGCAGCGGCAGTCTCGTCTCGTGCCAGTCTGGGACGAGCGTGCTCGCGAACTCGAATGCCACGGTGCTCTGCATGATCAAGATGAGCGGCAGCACCAGGATCGCCACGAGACGGTAGGCCGCCTGATGATAGGTCCAGTGCCGGACGGAGTTCCGCCAGCCGAGGGCCAGGACGCCGTAGACCCGCTGCACGACCGGCCGGCGGGCTCTGTCCCGAAGCGTCGCGAGATCCGGGATCAGCCCCACGTACCAGAGCAGGGTGGTGACGATCGCGTGCGTGCTGATGGCCCAGAAGTCCCACGTGAGGGTGCTGCGGAACTGCGGCCAGACCTCATAGGTCGCGGGGTAGGGAAAAACCCAGTAGAAGAGCCACGGCCGGCCGAGATGCACGATCGGGAAGAGACCGGCGCAAATCACGCCGAACAGCGCCACCGCCTCCGCGAAGCGGTTGACGGCGGTGCGCAGGTCGTGCCGGCGCAGGACCAGGATCGCCGCGAACAGGCTCGCGCCGTTCGCGATGCCGATCCACCAAGCGTAGTTGATGAGATCGAAGCCCCACACGAACGGGACATTGATGCCCCACAGCCCAACGCCCCACGCAAGGGACGTGCCGAGCGTCAGGCCGAGGAGCCCCACCAGAGCGGTCGCCGCCAGAAGCGCGAGCCGCCACGGAGAACCGAAGCGAGCCGACAGCGGCGTCTCGGCGACCGGGGTCGTGAAGGTGCTGGCCTCGCTCGCCACGCTCAATCCCCGCCGTTCGCCCGGCCCGGTTCGATCCGGGCGAGATAGGTCGTCCGGGGCCGGGTATTGAGTTCGCCCAGCATCGCGTAAGTGCGGGGCGACCGCTTGAGGCGGCTCACCTTGCTCTCCGGATCGTGCACGTCGCCGAACACGATCGCCTGCGTCGGACAGGCTTGCTGGCAGGCCGTCGCGACCTCGCCGTCCCGCACGCCGCGATCCTCCACGCGCGCCTGCGTGCGCGCCGTCGCGATTCGCTGAACGCAATAGGTGCACTTCTCCATGACGCCGCGTTCGCGCACCGTGACCTGCGGGTTGTAGACCTCGTCGGGCGTCGCGTACCCGGTCGACCGGTTGTCGAGGAAATTGAAGCGGCGCACCTTGTAGGGGCAGTTGTTCGAACAGGTGCGCGTGCCGATGCAGCGGTTGTACACCATGTCGTTCAGCCCTTCGGACGAATGCACCGTGGCGTTGACGGGGCAAACCACCTCGCAAGGCGCCTTCTCGCAGTGCATGCACGGGACGGGCTGGAAATAGGTCTGCGGGTCGCGCGGCGCGCCGCCATGGTAGCGATCGATTCGGAGCCAATGCATCTCGCGGCCCCGCGCGACCTGCTCGGGGCCGACCACCGACACGTTGTTTTCGGCCTGGCAGGCGACGACGCAGGCGTTGCAGCCGATGCAGGCATCGAGATCGATCGACATGCCCCACGCGTGACCCTCGTAGCGCCACTCCGGATAGAGCGAGGGACGCTCAGCCGGCCCGTCGCGGGCGTCGAGGCGGTCCGGCGTCACGACGCGGACGACGTCGTGTCCCGGAAGCGAATGATGCTGCTGCGTGGTCACGAGGTCGACGCGCGAGCCCAGCGCTCTCGCCTCGCCGGCCGCGATCCAGGGACGCTGCGCCGTCCTCACGCGATAGGCGTCGAAACCGATTCCGTTGCCGACCTGTCCGGCCCGCCAGCGGCCATAGCCGAGCGGCAGCGAGACCGTGTCCGGAGCGTGGCCGGGAAGGATCCACGCCGGCGCCGCGAGACTGCGCCCTTCGACCGCGACCTCGACGAGGTCGCCGGTCGAGACCCCGAGCACGTCGGCGGTCTCGGGGGCGATCAGGGCCGCATTGCCCCAGACCTGCTTCGAGAGCGGCTTCGGCAGCTCCTGCAACCAGGCGTTATTCGCGAAGCGGCCGTCCCACACGGAAGGATCGGGCGTGAACACCACGTCGAGCGGGGACGTGGAGGCCGGGTCCGCGGAACCCCGGTCCCATCCGTCCTGCAAGTCGACGGCGACCGGCGCCGCCGCCGTCCCGGCCACGAGCCCGTCCTCCAGGGAGCGGGCGAAGCGCGCGTCGAAACCCTCTGCCCAACTCTCCCGCCAGGTCGCCTCGAGAAGGTCGCGCCCGTTCGGCGCCTGGCCCAGGAGGAGCGCGATCATCTCCTCGAGACCGAGACTCGGGTCGAGGCGCAGGGCCGCGGGCTGACGGAGCCCGACGGTGCCGTCGAAGGCGCGAAGGTCCCCGAATGCTTCGAGGGCGTGGGACTGCGGCACGTGCCATCGGCAGGCGGCCGCGGTCTCGTCGCGATGCTGTCCGAGATGGAGCGACAGCGGCACCCGTCCGATGAGGTCGGCAAACTGAAGATCGGCGGGCGCGTCGTAGACGGGATTGACGCCGATGAGGAGGAGATGGGTCACGCCGCCGCCCGAAATCGCCTCCGCCAAAGCCACGATGGACGCGTCGCCATCCTGGGCCGGGAGGAGCGGCTCGATGGCGCGCACCGTCGTCCCGAACGCGCCGAGGCGCCGGTTGATGGCGTGACCGAGCGCATGGACGAGGGGCGGCTGCTCGCGCCCGACCACCACGACACCTCGCGGCCCGGCCCGGCTGAGGTCGCGGGCGAGCCCCGCGGCCGCCGGATGAGCCTCCGCGGCGGGTGCGGAGCCGACGTCCAGCGCCGACGCGAGCGCCCGCGCAAAGGCTTCCATCTCGCGGGGCCGCAGCGCGATCCGCGTGTCCGCGCGGGCGCCGACGAGGCTCGGCGTGCTCTCGACCGCGACGAGGCGCGGCAGCGGCCGATCCGCGTTCCGGCGGCGCGCCTGGTAATCGTTCGCGAGGCGGACGTGGCCGGGTTCGGTCGAGAACAAATCGCCCCCGAGGGTGACGATCACGTCGGCCTCCGTGAGATCGTGGACGAGATCGAGAGGGCGCCCGAACGCCCGCACGGCTCCGGCGCGCCGGTCCGCGTCGGTGACGGGGGAATGGCGGTGCCAGCGCGCGTGAGGGTAGATTCGGCGTGCGGCGCTCACGAGGCGCTCGACCGTAGGGGAGGCGAGCGGCGGAAGGAGCACGTGCAGTCCACGCCCATTCTGCGCCGCAAGCTCGTCGCGGAGCTCGCGAACGAAGCGTTCGAACTCCGCCCAGGTGCGGCCGGCGCCGTTCGCCGTCGGGGCTCGCGATCGGTCGGGGTCGTACAGCGACAGCACCTCGGCCTGGGCGAAGACGTCGGTGGCGCCGAGGCTTTCCGGATGAAGCGGATTGCCTTCGATCTTGATGGGCCGCCCTTCCTGGCATGTCGCCAGGACGCCCCGGCCATAGCCGGCGAGTTCGAGCGAGGTCGCGATCCACACCGCGGTGCCCGGCACATGGCCGGGGACGTGAGCCGCCGGCGCCAGGAGAGGCGGGTCCCCGACGATCGGCTCGCCGCCGCAGGCCGAGAGACCCCCGAGCGCCAACGACGCCCCCATGAATCGCAGCCAGGTTCGCCGGTCGATGCCGCCGGCCCGCACGGCCTCCGGAAACTCCGCCTCGAGATAGGCGCGGACCTCCGGAGATTGGGCGAACTCCTCGAGGCTGCGCCACAGGCGTGCGCGATCGTGAGCCGCCGAAGGAAAGGGGGTGGAACCGTCCGCCATGAGTCACCGGTGGCAGGTGTTGCAGCTCGTGAGCCGCGGGGCCGCGGCTCGATAGTAGGCGCGAACATCCTCCGGCAGATCCGTGCCGTGCGGCTCCGCGCCCATCGCGAACACCGCCTCCGCGGATCGAAGATGGGGAGCCGGGTCGCGGTGGCAATCGAGACACCAGCCCATCGACAGGGTTTCGGCCTTGACGGTCTTCGGCATCTGGTCCACGCGCCCGTGGCATGTCTCGCAGGCGACGCCCTTCGAGACATGAGCCGCATGGTGGAAGTACGCGTAGACCGGCAGGCGATGGACGGACGTCCACGTGATGGGTTGGCCGAGGGCCAGACTCGAACGGAGGGGCTCCAGCACGCTGGCGCCCGCCCAGACCTGCGAGTGGCAGCTCATGCACGTCTGCGCCGAGGGCATCCCGGCGTGGGCCGCGCGCTCCACGGTCGAGTGGCAGTAACGGCAGTCGATCGCGAGCGTGCCGGCGTGGAGATCGTGGCGGAAGGGGATCGGCTGCGGTGCCGGCACGCCGACGTTCCAGGCGCTCGCGGAACGGGACCACGCGAAGGCCAGGGCGCCTGTCCCCGCCGCGGCGAGGACCGTGAGGACGAGCACCACCCGGAAGGCCGTATCGGTCTGTCTCGAGAAGAGCTGCGCCATGGGCCGCGTGCCAGGGAGACCGGTTGAGCGCTCGGACGGAGCCGGTCCGGGCGGTGACAAGCTTCGCGGTTGACAATCGACAGCGCGCGGCTTCGTTCCGTCTGGAGCCTCGGACCTTCCTGCGAGCCCGTGGCGGCGCCGTCGGATCGGCAGCGCTCGGGGGCCCATGGCCACCGCCCGGCAGCCACCTCCGAGCGCGAGACGCCCTCCACGTGGCCCCGCTATGCGGAGCGCGGACGGACGCCCGGCCCGCGTGACGCGCCAACACCTCATCCCCGCGCGAGGAGAGGACCGGCGCACGGCCCGTCACGTCGCTCCGGTCCACGTTCTCGAAGCGCGTCTACTGCGAGGCCTCCACAAAGCTGTCGAGCACCATCTTCCGCCCCGCCTTGTCGAAATCGACCGTGAGTTTGTTGCCGTCGATCGCCGCGACCGTTCCGGGCCCGAATTTCGAATGGAACACCCGCCCGCCGACCGAAAAACCCGAGCCGCCGGTCGACTTCGCGACGAGCTCGCCTTCGATCAGCATCGGGCCGGAGCGGCGGGCGCCGCCGCGGCCCGGGTAGCCGCCCGGGTCTGGGCGCGCCTGGTGGGACTGGGCGCGCTGCCAGCCCGGCGTGTGGTAGCTCGAGCCGCCGAACGGCGCCATGCGGTCGAAACGGGATCCACCGCCATAGCCGCCATACGAGAAGTTCGCCGGCGCCTCTACGACCTCGACATGCGCTTCGGGCAACTCGTCGATGAAGCGGCTCGGAAGGGTGGAGTTCCACAGGCCGTGGATGCGACGGTTCGAGGCGAAGGAGATCTTGGCGCGGCGGCGGGCGCGTGTCAGCCCGACATGGGCGAGGCGGCGCTCCTCTTCCAGTCCGGCGCGGCCGCTCTCGTCGAGCGCGCGCTGGTTGGGGAACAGGCCTTCCTCCCAGCCGGGCAGGAAGACCGTGTCGAACTCGAGCCCCTTGGCGGCGTGCAGCGTCATCAGGCTCACCCGCTCGGAGGTGTCGCCGTCGTTCGCTTCCATCACGAGGGAGACGTGCTCGAGAAACCCCTGCAGGTCGGGGAATTCCTCCATGGAGCGCACGAGCTCCTTGAGGTTCTCGAGACGCCCGGCCGCATCGGCGGAGCGCTCCTTCTGCCACATGTCGGTGTAGCCCGATTCCTCGAGGACCACCTGCGCGAGCTCGGCGTGCGGCGTCGCCTCGGCGAGCTTCGACCAGCGGCCGAAGGAGATCAGGAGATCCCGAAGCGCCGCCCTGGGCTTGGGCTTCAGCTCGTCGGTCTCGATCAGGAAGCGGGCGGCTTCCATGAGGGGAACCTTTGCGGCGCGGGCGTGCTTGTGGAGGATCTGGACCGTGGTATCCCCGAGGCCTCGCTTCGGGGTGTTGACGATGCGCTCGAAGGCGAGGTCGTCGGCGGCGGAATTCACGCAGCGCAGGTAAGCGAGCGCGTCGCGGATCTCGGCGCGCTCATAGAAGCGGGGGCCGCCGATCACGCGATAGGGGACCCCGAGGGTCACGAGACGATCCTCGATCTCGCGCATCTGGGCGGAGATCCGCACGAGGACCGCGATCTCGGAGAGGTCGTGCCGTTTGGCCTGGAGGGCCTCGATCTCCTCGCCGATCAGGCGGGCCTCCTCCTCGGAGTCCCAAGCGCCGGCGACCGTCACCTTCTCGCCGGGCTCGTCCTCGGTGCGCAGCGTCTTGCCGAGGCGGTCCTCGTTCTTGGCGATGAGATGGGAAGCGGTCGCGAGGATGTGGCCCGTCGAGCGGTAATTGCGCTCGAGGCGGATCACCGCCGCCCCTGGGAAGTCGTGCTCGAAGCGGAGGATGTTGTCCACCTCGGCCCCGCGCCAGCCGTAGATCGACTGGTCGTCGTCGCCGACGCAGCAGAGATTGCGGTGCGCCTGCGCGAGAAGGCGCAGCCACAGGTATTGGGCGACGTTGGTGTCCTGGTACTCGTCGACCAGCATGTAGCGGAAGCGCTTTTGGTAATGCTGAAGGATGTCCGGGTGCTCGCGCCACAGGCGCAGGCACTCCAGCAAAAGGTCGCCGAAGTCGACGGCGTTGAGCGTCTTCAGGCGCTCCTGGTAGGCCGTGTAGAGACGCCCGCCGCGACCGTTCGCGAAGGCGCCGGCCTCGCCGGCGGCACCTGCTCGTGGGTCAGGCCGCGGTTCTTCCAGCCGTCGATGATCTGCCCGAGCTGGCGCGCCGGCCAACGCTTCTCGTCGATGTTCTCCCCTTCGATGACCTGCTTGAGCAAGCGGAGCTGGTCGTCCATGCCGAGGATCGTGAAGTCGGACCGCAGTCCCACGGTCTCCGCGTGGCGGCGCAGGATCTTGGTCCCGATCGCATGAAAGGTGCCGAGCCACTGCATCCCTTCGGCGACAGGTCCGATCAGGGCGGTGACGCGCTCGCGCATCTCCCGCGCGGCCTTGTTCGTGAAGGTGACCGCGAGGATGTCGAACGGGCGGGCCTTGCCGGTGGCGATGAGGTGGGCGATGCGGGTCGTGAGGACCCGGGTCTTGCCCGTGCCGGCGCCGGCGAGCACCAGCACCGGACCCTCCGTGGCCTCCACGGCAGCGCGCTGTTCCGGGTTGAGGCCGGTCAGGTATGATGGTCGCGGCCCGGCGGCCGCGCGGGCGCTCAGCGAGCCGGAAAGGCTCGGCGCGCGGGCAAGATCGTCGGAGCCGGGTTCTGGGTGATTCATCCGCGCGACCATGGGGCAAAAGGCGAACGAGGTCGAGGGCCGCCGACGACGCGCTCGCCCCGTCGCGGTTCATGCGGGCGTCGCCGCGGCCCAGGTTGCGCACGCGCGCGTGCGTTCCCACCTCTCGAGAGAAGGGATATTCCGATGTATCGCACCGTTTTCATGGCCGGCGTGATCGGCATCGCGCTGAACCAGGGGCTTTCCGCCCAGACCAGGCTGCCGCGCAACAACCCGAACGAGCAGCGGGTGCAGGAAATCAACCGCTCGCTTCAGTATCAGGAACGCAGACGTCTCGACCGGCAGCAGAATCAGGTCGAGATCAATCAGATGCGCCAGGAGCTGAGACGGCAGGAGAACTTCCGATCGTTGCCGGCGCCGGGGCTCGGCCGACGGATCTGTGCGCCGGGACAGATCGGCTGCTGATCGCGCTCGGGCCTCTCTCGTCTCGGGTCGGCGTCACCCTCTCGTCGTGGCGTTGTCCGGGATGCCGATGACGCGGCCGGGCCCCGGCGGGCGGGCCAGCCGCGATCTGCCTTCGGCGGACCCCCGGCACGGTCCAATTCTAGTGCCGCGTCGCGGCCGCGATCATCGGCGCTCGCGTCCTGGTCTTGTCCGGGATGCCGATGACCCGGCCGAGCCCCGCGGGGCGGGCCAGACGGGCGTGGGTCGCCTTCATCACGGCGAGGTTGGTCAGGATGTCGTCGGGGAAGGGACGGACCTTGCGGGTCGCCATGTCGACGTGGAGGGCGAGGTTCTCCGACGTCGCCGCAACCCACCCCTCCCTGGCGTGCCGGATCTCCATATAGAAGTGCAATCGCTTCTCATCGAAATCGATGAGCTGGAGCGTGACCCGAACCGCGTCGCCGAGCGTCAGCTCGCGCATATAGAAGGTGTGCACCTCGGCCGCGAAATGGGACGCGTTGCGGTCGAGAAGGTAGTCCTGCCCCAGGCCGACGACGCCGAACGCCTCGTCCACCGCGCGGTCGAAGAGCACGTGATGATACGCCATGTTCATATGGCCGTTGTAGTCGATCCACGACGGCTCGACCCGCATGGTCGAGGAAACGAAGGGGCGAAGAAGAAGATCGGGCCGGTACGCTCATCGGTCATCGGCACTCTCCTCAGATCGACGCAACGCTGCGCTCACCATGCCTTATTGATACTTTATCACAAACACACGGCCGCCGAAAACTCCCCGATGGGCCGCTGAGCGCCTTTGTCACGCCGAGTATTGCTTTCGCAACAGGTCTGATAGGGTCGGGCGACCGGAAAAAATGACCGTCAGGGGCTGAATTGTTGATGAACGCGCCACAGCAGACTCCCCGAACCAAGCCCGCCAAGGATGCCGTCGACGCCATCGCGAGCGAGCTCGCGCGACGCTACGGCAAGCGCGTCGTGACCTCGATGGCCGTGCGGGAGCAGCACGGTCACAGCCTCACCTGGGTCGCCAACGAACCCCCGGACGTGGTGGTCTATCCCGAGACGACGCAGGAGGTTTCCGACATCGTGAAGCTTTGCGGCGGCGCGGGAGTCCCGATCGTGCCGTTCGGCACCGGGACGTCGCTCGAAGGGCATGTCAATGCGCCCTACGGCGGGGTTTCCGTCGACACCTCGCTCATGAAGCGCATCCTGGCCGTGCACGACGAGGATCTCGATTGCGTCGTCGAGGCCGGAGTCACGCGCAAGGAATTGAACGAGCACCTGCGCGACAGGGGACTGTTCTTCCCGATCGATCCCGGCGCGGACGCTTCGCTCGGCGGCATGGCGGCGACGCGAGCCTCCGGGACCAACGCGGTCCGCTACGGCACCATGAAGGAGAACGTCCTGTCCCTCACCGTCGTTCTGCCCAACGGGGACGTGGTGAAGACCGCGCGCCGGGCGAAGAAGAGTTCGGCCGGCTACGACCTGACCCGGCTCTTCGTCGGTTCCGAGGGGACGCTCGGCGTCATCACCGAGCTTACGTTGAAGCTGCACGGGATCCCGGAGGCGATCTCGGCCGGGATCTGCCCGTTCCCCTCCGTCAAGGCGGCCTGCGACGCGGTGATCCTCACCATCCAGGCGGGGCTGCCGGTGGCCCGCATCGAGCTCCTCGACGAGGTCCAGGTGAGGGCGGCGAACCTTTACTCCAAACTGACGCTCCCCGAGAAACCCCTGCTTCTCCTCGAGTTTCACGGCACCCCCGCGGGCGTCAAGGAGCAATCCGAGCGCTTCGGCGAATTCGCGTCCGAGTACGGCGGCGGACCCTTCGAGTGGGCCACGAAGGCGGAGGAGCGCAGCACCCTCTGGCAGGCGCGCCACGACAGCTACTGGGCGGCCCGGGGCCTGCGTCCGAGCGCGCAATCCGTCGCCACGGACGTCTGCGTTCCGATCTCGCGCCTGGCGGAATGCGTGGCCGAGACGCAGCGCGACATCGAGGCGTCCGGACTGGTGGCTCCGATCGTGGGACATGTCGGCGACGGCAATTTCCATCTCCAACCCCTGGTCGACATCGACAACCCCGCCGAGGTGGCGGCGTGCGAGGCCCTCATCGACCGCCTCGTGGAGCGGGCGCTCGCCATGGAGGGCACGTGCACGGGCGAGCACGGCATCGGGCAGAAGAAGATGAAGTATCTCGGACTCGAGCACGGCGCGGAGGCTCTCGACCTGATGCGCGCCCTCAAGCGCGCGATCGACCCCGGGAACATGATGAATCCCGGAAAGATCGTCTCCCCTTAGGCGCAGCGGTTCGGCTCGAACGGGCGTGACTCCGAGGCTCGCCTCGTGCCACTGGTCGCGCCCCGGTGAGGCCATACGATCACACTTGGTCTATTGCGCCCGCGCTTGGGCTGGGGCACGACGCAGTGCCCACGGGAGCGTTCAATCGGTCACGCTCCCGTTCCCGACCGTAATGGGATAAAGGGCCTACGGGCAGCGGAGAGAAGGTCGTTCCTTGCGCGACATCCTGACGGTCATCGCGGCGTTCGTGATCCTGATCCTGGCGACGGCTCTGGTCGTGCCGCCGCTGATGGATTGGGAAGCCTATCGATCGTTCGTGGACGACGCGATCAGCCGCGCCACGGGCACCGAGGCCCGGACCGAGGGCCGCATCGGCGTGCGACTGCTGCCGTCGCCGCGCATCCGGCTCGACCGCCTGCGCCTCGGCGCCAAGGGACCCGACGCGCCTTCGGTCACGGCCGATTTCGTCTGGTCCGAGATCGCCCTCACGCCGCTCCTGCGCGGGGAAGTGCGTTTCCTCGAAACGCGAATCGGACGCGCCGACATTCGCGTCCCGGTGGCCCAGGACGGCAGCTGGCGGATCTCGCCGGACCGTCTCGCGGGAGCCGGGCGCGACGGCACCTTCGCGGTCGAGCACCTCGTCGTCGCCCAGCTGCTCCTCACGACCCAGGTTCCGGCCACCGGCCGCACGGATCAGTTCTACGCCGAGGGCGTGACCGTGGAGGGGCAGAGGCTCGTCGGGCCCTGGAGGGCCGAGGGCACGACCCGCGGCGTGCCGTTCCGGCTCCTGACCGGCGAACTCGGAGCGGACCGCACGATGGCGGTGAAACTCGCCGGCGGCGGCGACACCGCCCCGCGCTTCGAGGTCGACGGGCGGCTTGCCCTCGATCAGGGAGCCGACGGCACCACGGTCCCGAATATCGCGGGGCGAGCGAAGCTCCTGTTCGGGCCGCCCGCGCAGGCCGACGCGGCCGGGGCCACGATCCCGGTCAATGTCGAGGCTGCGTTCAAGGCGTCCGGGAGCACCGTCGAACTCGACCCCGTGACCCTGGAGGCGGGGGAAGGCGGTTCGAGCATGCGTCTTTCCGGAACCGGGATCGTTCGGCTCGACGAGCCGCGGCTTGCGCTGAAGCTCGACGGCCGCCGGCTCGACGTGGACAGCCTCCTCGCCTCGACCGACTGGCGCGAACTGCTGACGCGCCTGCGCGCGGCGGCCCCGTCCGACAGCGTGGTGCCGATCGATCTCGACCTCGCGTTCGCGAGCATCGGACTCGCGCAGGAGGAGCTCACCAACGTCACCGTGAAGGCGTCCCTCGATCGGGGACAGGTCGCCCTCGAGCGACTCAACCTAACGGCGCCCGGGGACACCAAGGTCACGCTCTCGGGCGACATGAACGTCGCAGGGACGGGCGGCGGCCTCAGCGGGCGCGTGGCGATCACCTCGGCGGTGTCGAACCGGGCCGCCCGCATGCTCGATCGCCTGGGGGTTCGCAGTCCCTTCCTGACGGTTCTCGACGGCAAGCCCTTCGAGGGTTCGGCCGAGGTTACGGTCGCGCTGCCCGTCACCTCGTTCCGCAATGTGCGCGTCAAGGCCGGCGACGCCACGCTGACCGGCAACGCGCGTCTCACCGAACCCGAGGCCGGCGGGCGTGGACGACTCGAGGCGCAGGTGGCCGTGCAGGGGCTCGATCTCGATCAGCTGCCGCGCGTCTCGAGCCTCTTCGATGCCACGCAGAACCTCGATGTCGGCTTCATCCTGGACGCCCGAGACGTGCGGGCCGGCAACCGGCGCGGCGCCGGTCGGATCTCGGCCCGGATCGCCTCGGACGGCCCCACCCTGGTCGTCGAAACCCTGGACATCGCGGATCTCGCCGGGGCCAACGCCCGGGTGAACGGGCGCATCGCGCGGGACGGCTCGGGACGGATTGCCGGCAAGGTGACGGCGCCGCGAGCGGCGCCGCTGGTCGATCTCCTCGGCAGCGTCTGGGTCGGCGGCGTCGCGAAGCTCGTGCCGCCTTTCCTGCGCGAAGGGGCTTTGGACCTCGATATCGTGACGGAGCGCGCACCGCCGCAGCCGGGCGCGCCTGAGCTGCGCCTGAGGACGACGGCCCGCGGCCGGGCCGCCGGCGGCGGTTTTGAAGGCGAGGTCGTGACCGTCGACGGCTTGACGCAGCGGCTCGACGTCAAACTCACCACCGAAAACACCGGACGCTGGATCGATCGAGCCGACGTCGCCGCGTTGCGCCGTCCGTCTCAGATGACCATCAGCGGCACGCGCGTGGGCTCCGGGCGTTTCAGCCTGACGGGGTCGGGGGAGATCGGCGGCGTGCGCGTGACGACGTCCGAGCCTTTTTCCCTGAGCGCCGAGGACGACGTGATCGACAGCGGCGCCGCGGAGATCGCCGGCGCCGACCTCACTCCGTTCGTCGCCCTTCTCGGCGCCGGGGCGGGCGTGCAGGGGCCCGTCCCCGTGCAGGCGCGACTTAGCCTCGGGCAGGATGGCGAAGCCCGGCTGCTCACGGTCAGCGGGCGGCTCGCCAACGAAGACGTGCAGGCGCGTCTCGTCCTTCGTTCCCTTTCGAACGTCTCGGGCAGCGTGATCCTCGATCGCCTGTCGCTGCCCTGGCTCCTCACCACGGTCGCGCTCACCACGCCGGTCGACCCGGGCCCGCTTGCCGTATGGTCGACGGCCCGCTTCGGCTCGGGCCAGAGACCGCTGAACGGCGGCCAGACCTCGTTCCGGGTGCGGCGGCTCGAACTCGGTCGCGGGCTTGCGGCGGAGAACGCCGCTTTCACCCTGACGGCCAGCCCCGACCGCATCGCGATTCAGGATTTCGATGCCGGCCTCGGCGGCGGACGCCTCTCCGGACTTTTCGCGGTGACCCGCCAGGGCGCCCTGGCCTCCTTGGTGGCGGAAGGCGCGTGGCGGGACGTCCCGATGAGCGGCCTTGCGGGCTCGTCACCGCTTCAGGCAAAGCTCTCCGGGGCGCTCAAGGTCGGCGCCTCAGGGGAAACCGTGGCCGCGCTGATCGCCAACCTGGGCGGCGCCGGCGAGGCGCGTCTCACCGACGTGCGGGCCCCGGGAGCGGACCCGCAGGCGGTCGCTCGGGCGCTCCAGCGTCTCCTCGTGGAGGACGATCCCCTTGCGCTCCGCCGCACAGAGACGGTGGTGGCCGAGGAACTGGCTCGTGCGCCTCTTACGGCTCCGTCGGTGTCCTCCGCGGTGTCCGTCGTCGGGGGCGTCGTCCGATTGTCGCCGGTCTCGATCGCTTCGAGCTCCGCCTCCTGGCAGGGTGCCGTCGCATACGACCTCAAGAGCCTGACCCTCGATGCCCGCGGGACGCTCGTCTCGAGGGTGAACCCGCCGCGCAACTGGACGGGCTCGGCGCCCTCCATCGGTCTCGCCTGGCGCGGTCCCCTTACGGCGCCCGCCCGGGAAATCGACACTGGCCCGCTCGCCAACGGCCTCGCGGCCGTCGTGCTTCAGCGCGAACTCGAAAAGATCGAGATGTTCGAGAGCGACGCCAACGAGGTGAGGCGGCGCCAGCAGCGCCGCGACATGGACCGCCAAAGAGAACGGGATCGCCTCGCCGCCGAAGAGGCCGCCCGGCTGGCGCGCCTGCGCGAGGAGGCCGAGCAGCGCGCGCGGGCGGAGGCCGAACGCGTGCGGCTGGAGGCGGAACGGCGGGCGGCCCTCGAACGGGCCGCGCTCGAGAGAGCCGCCTTCGAACGGCTGGCTCGTGAACGAGCCGCCCAGGAGCGCGCGGCTCAGGAGCGCGCCGCCCAGGAGCGCGCGGCTCAGGAACGGGAGGCCCAGGAGGGCGGGGTAAGGAGTTCGCCGCAGCCGGTGGCGCCTGCGGGCGCCTCGATCCTGCCGGCCCTTCCGCCTCCGATCGACATCAGACCGGCGCCTCAGATCGGGATCCGCCCGGGAGGCTGACGGACCGGCATCGCGGGCTCGGACCCGCGCCTCAAGCGGGGGTTTCGCGCGACGTCCGGGCCACGCGCGCGACCGGGTCGTGGCCGGCCGAAGGACCTTCGGTTCTCTCCTGGATCGACCGGAGAACGAAGACCCGGATGGCGGAGGACAGGTTCTGGCCGTCGCGGCCGGCGTCGATCTCGCCGATGAGCGATTGGACCGATCGAGCCCGCGCGGCCGCGATGCCGCGCAGCGCGTCCCAGAACGGGGCTTCGAGGGAAACGCTGGTCCGATGACCTGCGATCGAAACCGACCGTTTGACGAGCGTGTCGCTCATGCCTCGCCGTCATCGCGCTTGTGACCGTCGAGCCGGCGCTCGGCGATGTCCCGTTGCGCCGCGCTCAACGCACGGTCCGCCTTGCCGCGCCCGAACGCCGTCCGGTTCTCGGCGGCCTTGGCTTCCTTGGCGGCCCGCTCCTTACGCTTGCGCGCCCGGCGCAGGTTGATGATGTCGGCCATGGTCCCTAGCCCGGGGAGAGCATCGTTTCAGGCCGCACCACGGCGTCGAACTCCTCCGCGGTCACCGCGCCGGAGCGGAGGGCCTCCTCTCTCAAGGTGGTGCCGTTCCTGTGCGCGGCCTTCGCGATGGAGGCCGCCTTGTCGTAGCCGATCCTGGGCGCAAGCGCCGTCACGAGCATCAGCGATCGATCCAGGAGCTCGCCCAGCCGCTCGCGGTTCGGCTCGATGCCGACGACCGCGTTGTCGGTAAAGCTCACGGCGGCGTCGGCGAGGAGGCGAATCGACTGCAGGACCGCGTTGGCGATCACGGGCTTGAAGACGTTGAGCTCGAAATGTCCCTGGCTGCCCGCGAACACCACCGTGGCCTGGTTTCCCATCACCTGTGCACAGACCATCGTCATGGCTTCCGCCTGGGTGGGGTTCACCTTCCCGGGCATGATGGAGGAGCCGGGTTCGTTCTCGGGGAGCGAGATCTCGCCGAGACCGGAGCGCGGCCCCGAGCCCATCAGCCGCAGGTCGTTGGCGATCTTGAAGAGACCGGCCGCCAGGCTCGCGAGCGCCCCTTGGGTGAACACCAGGGCGTCATGGGACGCGAGCGCCTCGAACTTGTTCACGGCCGTGGTGAAGGGCAAGGCGGTCAGCTCCATGACCTTGGCGGCGAAGCGCTCGGCGAATTCCGGATGTGTGTTGAGGCCGGTGCCCACCGCCGTCCCGCCCTGGGCCAGGGCATAGAGGCCGGGCAACGTCGCCTCGATCCGCGCGATGCCGAGCTGGACCTGCATCGCGAAGCCGGAGAATTCCTGCCCGAGCGTCACCGGCGTGGCGTCCTGAAGGTGCGTGCGCCCGATCTTGACGATGTCGGCGAAGGCCTTCGCTTTGTCTTCGAGGGCGCGATGGAGGTGGCGCAGGGCCGGCAGCAGACGAGCGTCGATCTCGCGCGCCGCCGCGATATGCATGGCGGTCGGGAAGCTGTCGTTCGAGGACTGGCCCATGTTGACATGGTCGTTGGGGTGCACGGGCGCCTTCTCGCCGCGCCGCCCCCCGAGGCGCTCGTTGGCGAGGTTGGCGAGCACTTCGTTCATGTTCATGTTGGATTGCGTGCCCGAGCCGGTCTGCCACACGACCAGCGGAAATTCGTCGTCGTACCGCCCCGCCACGACATCCGCCGCGGCTTCCGCGACCGCATCCGCAAAACGGGGTTCGAGAAGCCCGAGGTCGCGATTCACCAGGGCCGAGGCCTGTTTGACGAGGGCGAGCGCATGCACGAGGGGAAGCGGCATCCGCTCGGTGCCGATACGGAAATTCTGGAGCGATCGCTGCGTCTGCGCACCCCAAAGCCGGTGATCCTCGACCTCGATCGGTCCGAAGGTATCGGTCTCGCGGCGGGTTTTAGGCGACATCCTGGCCTCTTCTGGTCGGTTCGTGCGTTCTTAAATGTAAAGTCCTGCCCTGCAACGTCGATCCCGGAGTCCGCATCATGGACGAATGGCTCACGCAGACGCCTTTCCGCCCGCCGGCGCCGACGCCGCGGCGCACGCCGCTTAGCCTCTTCGCGTTCCTCAAGGCCGCTCGCGACAATCCGCTCACGACCTGGATGGTCGATCACTTCGAACAGCCGATCGTCACCGGGGAGGGCGCGCTCGGCCGCGTCACCGTGCTGAACGACCCCGCCGCGATCCGCCACGTCCTTGTCGACAACGCGGCGAACTATCGCAAGGACGATCTTCAGCGCCGGGTGCTGGCGCCGGGCCTCGGCAACGGGCTGCTCACGGCCGAGGGCGAGGCGTGGCGGCTGCAAAGGCGTACTTTGGCGCCGCTCTTCAACCCGCGAACCATCACGAGCTTCGTGCCCGCGATGGTGGAGGCGTCCGAGCGTCTGCTGCGCCGCTGGCGCCGTCGCCCGGACGGACGCGTGCTCGACATTTCGCTCGAGATGACCCGGGTGACGCTCGACGTCCTCGAGCGGACCATCTTCACGCAGGGGCTGGCACGGGATCCGGATGCGCTCGGCCGGGCCATCACCCGCTACTTCGAGGCGATCGGACCGATCGATCCGCTCGACGTCTTCGGTCTGCCAGCCTGGGTCCCTCGCCTCGGCCGCATCCGCGCGCGCCCGGCGCTGCGCTTCTTCGAGGAGGTGGTGGGCGAACTGATCGCGAAACGCAAGGCGCTCCTCGCCTCCGGCGACGCCGCGCCCCGCGACCTGCTCACCCTGCTGCTCGAGGCAGCCGACCCGGAGACCGGCAAAGGGCTGAGCGACCTGGAAGTGCGCGCCAATATCGTGACGTTCATCGGCGCCGGCCACGAGACCACCGCCAATGCGCTCGCCTGGTCGCTTTACCTGCTCTCGCAGGCTCCGCACGCGCGGGCGCGGCTCGAGAACGAGGTGGACGACGTGCTGCGAGGCTCCTTCGGACCGCACGACCTCGAGCGGCTGGTGTTCACCCGCGCGGTGATCGAAGAAGCCATGCGGCTCTATCCGCCGGTGCCCTTCATGAGCCGAGCGGCCCTGAAGGACGACCGCATCGGCCCGGTGAAAATCCCCCGCGGGTCGATGGTGATGGTGGCGCCCTACGTGCTGCACCGCCACCGGACCTTGTGGCAGGAGCCCGACGGGTTCGTGCCGGAACGGTTCCTGCCCGAGCGGCGGGCCGCGATCGACCGCTTCGCCTACCTGCCGTTCGGGGCCGGGCCGCGCGTGTGCATCGGTTCGGGCTTTTCGCTCCAGGAGGCGATGATCGTGCTTGCCCACGTGGTCCGCGGGACGCGGCTGGACCTGGTCGAGGGTCACGCGGTGCGGCCCCTCCATCGCGTGACGCTGCGGCCCGAAGGCGGACTGCCGATGCGGCTGACGCGACGCGGCTAGCTCTTCTTCCTGAACGAATCGAGGCTGACGACCTCCGCGGTCCCGCCGGCGTCGTCCTTCTTGTCCTTCCCCTTGTCGGCCTTGGCGGGTTTCTCCGCCTTCGCGGATTTAAGGTTCTCCTTGGCGGCCTCCGCCGCGGGCTTGGTGCCCGTCTTCGGGGCGGCGCTTTTCGCCGCGACCGGCACCACGGGCTTCTTCGGCTGCAGCTCGACCGGCTCCGATCCGGCGCCGCGCGTCGGACGCGGGGCTTGCGGCGTCGTCTCCGCTTCGGGCTCGACGCCCTGGACCTCGAACTTCAGTCCGAACTGGACCGAAGGATCGAAGAAGCCCGTCAAGGCATCGAAGGGAACGAGCAGCCGCTCGGGAACGCCCGAGAACGAAAGTCCGACCTCGAACGTGTGCTCGGTGACCGCGAGGTCCCAGAACTGGTGCTGGAGAACGATCGTCATCTCCTGCGGATACTTCTCGCGCAGGCGGTTCGACAGGCGGGCGCCCGGGAAATCGGTCCGAAAGGAGACGTAGAAGTGATGGTCGCCCGCGAGCCCGTCCTTTGCCGCATCGACCAGCACCTTGCGCACGACGCCCTTGAGCGCATCCTGCACGAGAAGGTCGTAGCGGATCAGGTCCTTGGCCATCGGGGAACTTTGCAGCATTGGAATGAAAGTGGAGGCTTCTGTTGCCAGGTGCCTCCGAACCCCGCCTAACGGTGCTACCCGCTAGGGCTTTGGATCGGCTTTAGAAACTGCTTACGCAGCCACCGCAACCGGAGCATAGTTGTCGTTGGCAACTATTGAATCGGCCCGATAACGGCGGAACCATGCCGGGTAAAAGCCCACCCTTTACGCCCTCGTCGATCCTATTTCGCCCCCGCCGAAACCCAAGCGTCGCTTGAGCTTTGGTGGAGGCGCCGGGTACCGCCCCCGGGTCCGAAAGGTTTATTGCGGTGGCCGTTTATCGCCATAGTCGGCCTTGCGACCGACGCCGCCAATATAGGCATGGGCGCGGCGAATTGAAAGACGGGGACAACCCGAAACCGGGCGGCGCGCGAGCGGCGGTTGCGCTAGAAGAGGGAGGGAGCCCAGCGATGCAAGCCTACCACGACCTTCTCCGCCGCATCCTCGACGAGGGCGTCCGCAAGGACGACCGGACCGGAACCGGAACGCTATCGGTCTTCGGGCACCAGATGCGTTTCGACCTCTCCCGCGGCTTTCCCCTGGTCACGACCAAGAAGCTGCACCTCAAGTCCATCGTGCACGAACTGCTCTGGTTCCTGCAGGGGGACACCAACGTCCGCTATCTCCAGGACAACGGCGTCTCGATCTGGGACGAATGGGCCGACGAGCGGGGCGATCTCGGGCCGGTCTACGGCAAGCAGTGGCGCTCCTGGGAGAAGCCGGGCGGCGGCACCGTGGACCAGATCCGCTGGGTGCTGGACGAGATCCGCCGCAACCCGGATTCGCGCCGCCTCGTCGTCTCCGCCTGGAATCCGGCGGATCTCGACCGCATGGCGCTCGCGCCGTGCCATTGCCTGTTCCAGTTCTACGTGGCGGACGGCCGGCTCTCCTGCCAGCTCTACCAGCGCTCGGCGGACGCCTTCCTCGGGGTGCCCTTCAACATCGCGTCCTATGCGCTTCTCACCCACATGGTCGCCCAGGCGACGGGGTTTCAGCCGGGCGACTTCGTGCATTCCTTCGGCGACGCCCATCTCTATCTGAACCACATCGAGCAGGCGCGGCTCCAGCTCTCCCGCGAGCCGCGGCCCCTGCCGCGCCTGCGGCTCGACCCGGCGGTGCGTTCGCTGTTCGACTTCACCTTCGACGACATTGCGGTCGAGAACTATGACCCGCATCCCGCGATCAGGGCGCCCGTCGCGGTCTGACCGCGCGAAGCCCGACCCATGACCCGGCGTGAGATCGTCGAGGATGCCGTGCGGGTGCTTGCGCCCCGCATCCCGCGCCACGAGTTCGAGGCCGTGGTCGATCATGCGCTGATGAGCGCCGGCCTGCGGTCCGCCTCGCCCGAAATCGCCGCCTGGCTCTCGCTGGTGGCCTATATCCGGCATCGGCTCACCGAATACGACCGGCTCCTCGGCGAGGGCTACGATCAGGAGAGCGCCCGGTTCTTCGTCCTCGACGAGATCAACGGCGTGCTCGCGGATTGGGGCTCGCCGCGTCGGGTCTCCGGGGAGGAGCCATGAGCCTCGCGATCCGCTCGGCCGTCCCGGGCGACGTTGCCCTCGTGCTCACCCTCGTGCGCGAACTCGCGGCGTACGAGGGCCTCGCGCACGAGGTCGATGCGACCGAGGAGGCGCTCGCGGCGTCGCTGTTTTGCGACCATCCCAGGGTGTTCGCCGATATCGCGGCGTGGGACGGCGAGCCGGCGGGCTTCGCTCTTTGGTTCTACAACTTCTCGACCTTTCGCGGCCGGCATGGGATCTACCTCGAGGACCTCTTCGTGCGACCCGATCACCGGCGCCGCGGCATCGGCCGAGCGCTGCTCGGGCATCTGGCGCGACGCTGCGTCGGGGAAGGCCTGCCCCGCCTGGAATGGTGGGTGCTCGACTGGAACGAGCCCTCGCTCGCGTTCTACCGCTCGCTCGGCGCGGTGCCGATGGACGAGTGGACGGTCCAGCGGTTAACCGGAGAGGCCCTGACGACGCTGGCCAAAAATCCATGACCTACCCGCTCATCCTCGTCGTCGCGGTCGCCGACAACGGCGTGATCGGGCGCGACAACCGCCTGCTTTGGCGGCTCAGGACCGATCTGCGCCGGTTTCGCGAGCTCACCTGGGGCAAGCCGATGATCATGGGCCGCAAGACCTTCGAATCGATCGGCAAGCCGCTGCCCGGACGCGAAACCATCGTGCTGACCCGCAACCCGGCCTTTCGGCAAGGTGGCGTTCACGTGGCGCGGAGTTGGGACGAAGCGGTGGAACGCGGCCAGGCTCTCGCCGAGCGCATGGGAGCCGACGCGGTGGCGATCGCGGGCGGAGCGGAGATCTACGCGATCGCCCTGCCGCAGGTTCAGAGGATCTACCTCACCCAGGTCCATGCCTCTCCGGCCGGAGACGCGATTTTCCCGTCCTTCGATCGCTCCGCCTTCCGGGAGGTCCGCCGGCGCGACCATCCGCAGGGTCCCGATGACGAGCATCCGTTCACATTCATCGACCTGGAACGGCGTTCAACCGCCGCATCCCGTTGACGAAACCGTCGCGCATCCCCACTTCGCAGCCTTGACAGGCGGACAAAACCCTCCGACCAGAACCGCCGAGGCCCGTCCGGCCAGTGGGCCGGTTTTCTGACAAGTTTAGGAAAGGCGATCGATGCCTTGGAGCAACCAGAGCGGCGGCGGAAGCGGCGGCGGCCCATGGGGTCAGCGCGGATCTGGCGGCAAGAGCCCCTGGGGCTGCGGCCCCCAGGGCGGCGGAACCCCGCCCGACCTGGAGGACATCCTGCGTCGCGGCCAGGATCGTCTCAAGGACTTCATGCCCGGCGGCGGATCGATGGGCGGCAAGGGCGCCCTGGCGATCCTTCTCGGCGTCGTGGCGATTTGGCTTCTGACCGGCTTCTACACGGTCCGGCCGAACGAGGTCGGCATCAACATGATCTTCGGGGCCTATACGGGATCGACCGGCGAAGGTCTGCGCTACAACCTGCCGTACCCGATCGGCCAGGTCGAAAAGCCGGATGTCACGTCGCAGCAGCGCGTCGAGGTCGGCTACCGCTCGGCGCCGGGTCAGGGCCGAGCCCGCGACATCACCGAAGAGAGCCTGATGCTCACGGCCGACGAGAACATCATCGACATCGACTTCGACGTGGTCTGGCAGGTCAACCCCGCGCGGGCGCAGGACTACGTGTTCAACCTCCAGAACCCGCAGGGCACCATCAAGGCGGTGGCGGAGAGCGCCATGCGCGAGGTGGTGGGTCGGCGCAACATCCAGGCGATCCTGACGACCGAGCAATCGAGCGTCGCCCAGGAAGTCCGCGAGATCATGCAGCAGACCCTCAACGCCTACGGCGCCGGCGTGCTCGTGAACGTGGTCCAGCTCCAGGCCGCGCAGCCGCCGTCCGAGGTGCGCCAGGCGTTCTTCGACGTGAACGCCGCCCAGCAGGACGCGGTGCGCGTCCAGAACGAGGCCGAGACCTTCGCGAGCCGGGTGGTCCCCGAGGCGCGAGGCGAGGCGGCCCGCGCGATCCAGCAGGCGGAGGGCTACCGCGAGCAGGCCACCGCCGACGCACTCGGCCAGGCGGCCCGCTTCAGCCAGGTCTACGATCAGTACCGCCAGCGCCCCCGACGTGATCCGCGAGCGCATTTTCATCGAGACCATGGAACGGGTGCTCGGCGGCATGGACAAGATCATCATCGACCAGAACGGGCAGCAGGGCTCCGGAGTGTTGCCCTATCTGCCGCTCGACGAACTGCAGCGACGACCCCCGACGGCCGGAGCCGGGCCGCAGCCGCAGGCCCAGCAGGGAGCTAGCATCCGATGAACAATCCCGCTCTCCGCACCGGGCTTCTGGTCCTTCTCGGCGTTCTGCTGATCGTGCTTTATGCCTCGGTGTTCGTGGTCCAGCAGACCCAATACGCGCTCGTGCTGCGCTTCGGTGCCGTGCAGGGCCGCGATCAGCGAGCCGGGTCTGCAGTTCAAGCTGCCCCTCGTCGACAACGTGACGTATTTCGACAAGCGGGTGCTCGATCTCGATCTGCCGGTCCAGACCCTGCTTTCCGCCGACCGCCAGAACCTGGAGGTCGACGCCTTCACGCGCTACAGGATCACCGATCCGCTGCGCTTCTTCCAGGCCGCCAACAACATCACTCTGGCGAACCAGCGGCTCGCGAGCTTCACGAACTCCGCCATGCGGAACGTGCTCGCGAGCGCCTCCCGGGACGCGATCGTCCGCACCGATCGCGCCCGCCTCATGAACCGGATCCAGGAAGACGTGAACCGGCAGGCGCAGAGTCTCGGGATCGAGCTCATCGATCTGCGGCTGACGCGCGTCGACCTGCCGGCGGCGAACAGCCAGGCGGTGTATCAGCGGATGCGCACGGAGCGCGAGCGCGAGGCCGCGGACCTGCGCGCCAACGGCCAGCAGCAGGCCCAGACCATCCGCGCCCGCGCGGAGCGCGAGGCGACGGTCATCCGGGCGGAGGCCAATCGCACCTCGGAGGAACTGCGCGGGCAGGGCGACGCCGAGAAGAACCGCATTCTCGCCGAGGCCTTCGGGCGCGACCCGGATTTCTTCGCATTCTATCGCTCGATGCAGGCCTATGAGGCCGGGCTGAGGCCGGGCGACACCCGGCTCGTCTTGAGCCCGACCTCGGATTTCTTCCGCTACTTCAATAACGCGGGCGGCCGGAACGGTCCGGGGGACCCGACCGGATCGACACGACTGCCTCCGCCCCAGGGAGCGCCGCCCGCAACGGCAGTTCCAGGGGCGCAGCCACCGGCGAGTTCCGCCGCGCCGACGCCGGCCCAGTAGCGCGCCGGCCTCATGCTCGACCTCGTCGCTGCCCTCGGCCTTGCTCTTGCGGTCGAGGGCATCTTGTTTGCGGCGTTTCCGGATCGGGTGCGTCGGGCCATGTACGAGGCCGCCCATACGCCGAGCGACCGCATGCGGCTCGTCGGCATCGTCTCGGCCCTGGTGGGCGTTGTGATCGTCTGGGCGGTGCGACAGGGTACGTAGGGGCCAGGACGGCGCCTTGGCCGCTGGCGCTTGAATGACAGAGCCGATGAACGATCTATTAGGCGCGACTCAGAGAGAGGATCATTGATGGCACATGTCGTGAACGTCCTGGCGCGGCCCGAAGCGCCCGCCGCGAAACGCCGGACGGCGTCGTGGGTCGCGGCTTTCGCCCTCATCGTCACCTTGGCCCCGGCGCCAGCCCCGGCCCGGGCCGCTCCCGAGTCCTTCGCGGATCTCGCCGAGCAGGTGACGGGTGCCGTCGTGAACATCTCGGCGTCGACCACCGTCGAGACCCGCAACCGCACGCTGCCGCAGCTTCCGCAGGGAACGCCGTTCGAAGATCTTTTCGAGGAGTTCTTCAATCGCCGCGGCCAGGGTCAGGGGCCCGGCGGCGACGGCGCGCCGCCCCGTCTGCCGCAGCAACGCCGCTCCAATTCGCTCGGGTCCGGCTTCGTGATCGACCCGTCCGGCATCGTGGTCACGAACAATCACGTGATCGGCGACGCCAACGACATCAGCGTGATCTTCTCGGACGGAACCCGCCTGAAGGCGGAGATCGTCGGCAAGGACTCCAAGGTCGACCTCGCGGTGCTGAAGGTCAAGTCGGACAAACCCCTCAAGGCGGTCTCGTTCGGCGACTCGGAGAGCATTCGCCCGGGCGACTGGGTGATGGCGATCGGCAACCCCTTCGGGCTCGGCGGATCGGTGACCGCAGGGATCGTGTCGGCCCGGGGCCGCAACATCGAGTCCGGCCCCTACGACAACTACATCCAGACCGACGCCTCGATCAACAAGGGCAATTCCGGCGGACCGCTGTTCAACATGAAGGGCGAGGTCATCGGCATCAACACGGCCATCCTGTCGCCGACCGGCGGCTCGGTGGGCATCGGGTTCGCGGTGCCGGCCTCGACGGCCCTGCCGATCATCGACCAGCTCCGGCAGTTCGGCGAAACCCGCCGCGGCTGGCTCGGCGTGCGCATCCAGAACGTGGACGACGCCACGGCCGAAGCGCTCGCGCTCGGCGCGCCCCGCGGTGCCTTGATTGCCGGAATCGACGAGAAGGGTCCGGCGAAGCCCGCGGGGCTCGAGGTCGGCGACGTGATCGTCACGCTTCGACGGCCGCGAGGTGAAGGATTCCCGCGATCTGCCGCGGATCGTCGCCTCGACACCGGTCGGCAAGGCCGTCGACGTGACGATCGTCCGCAAGGGCAAGGAGGAAACCAAGCAGGTGACGCTCGGCCGCCTCGAGGACGGCGAGCGCCAGCAGCAGGCGAACCTGCAGCAGCCGCCGACGGAGCCCCCGACGGCCACCCGCCAGGCCCTCGGCCTCACGGTTTCGGGCATCACCGAGGAACTGCGCCGGCGCTACAACCTCAAGGAAGGGCTCAAGGGCGTGGTCGTCACCCGCGTCGACCCGAACTCGGCCGCCGCCGACAAGCGCATCCAGCCCGGCGACGTGATCGTCGAGGTCGGCCAGGAGCCGGTCTCGGCCCCCGCCGACGTGACGCGCCGCGTCGATGCGCTCAAGAGCGAGGGCCGCAAGTCGGCGCTGCTGCTCGTGTCGAACGCGCAGGGCGAGGTCCGGTTCGTGGCGGTCTCGATCGAGTGATGCCGGAGCACCCGGACGTCGCGAGGAGGGCGGCCCGTGCCGCCCTTTTCCTTGCGGCCGGGGTGTGCCGGCTTTCCGATCAGATCGGCGCGAACTCGTCGCGCCGATAGCCCTGGCAATAGAGCAGCGCCGTCAGGTCTGCGTGCTCGATCCGGCCATCGGCCGCGGCCGCGACGGCAGGCTTCGCGCGGAACGCCACCCCGAGACCCGCTTCGCGCAGCATCGCGAGATCGTTAGCGCCGTCCCCGACGGCCATCGTCTCGTGAGGCTGCAGGCCCAGCCGCGTTCGCAGTTCGATCAGCGTCGCGCGTTTCGCCTCGCGTCCGAGCACCGGCTCCTCGACCCGGCCGGCGATCCTGCCACCCTCGGTGAGGAGCCGGTTCGACCGGTGCTCGTCGAAGCCGATCCGGGCGCCGATCGGACCCGTGAAGAGGGTGAACCCTCCCGAGACGAGGCAGGTGTAGGCCCCTTTGGCCCGCATGGTGCGGACCAGCTCGCAGCCCCCGGGCGTCAGCGTGATGCGGGTCGCGACGATCTCGTCCACGACCCCGACCGGGAGCTTGGCGAGGAGCGCCACGCGCTCGCGCAGCGCCGGCTCGAAGGCGATCTCGCCGCGCATGGCCCGTTCCGTGATCTCCGAAACCTCGGCTTTGAGCCCGACGTAGTCCGCGAGTTCGTCGATGCATTCCTGGCCGATCATCGTGGAATCCATGTCGGCGAGAAGCAGGCGCTTGCGGCGCGTGGCGGTGGGCTGGACGATGACGTCGACCGCGTTCGCTCCGACGGCCTCTCTGAGGCGCTCCTCCACGGCCCGCGGGTCGTCGGGGTCCTGCAGCAGCAGATCGGCCGCAAGGTCCCTTGCGAGAACGGTCCGTTCGGTCTCTCGTCCGATCGCGCGGGCGGCCGCATCGAGCAGTCGATCGGTGACCGCCGGGCGATCCGGAGGGGCCACGAGGGTCGCGACGAGACGGCTGGAGGTTGGCATCGTGGAGGGCGGGCGTTTGCGACGGGAGGCGATCGGGGCGGTTCTCATCGCAGGGCCGACGGCCTCAGGCAAGTCGGCCCTGGCGATCAGGCTCGCCCGGGCTCTCGGAGGCGTGGTGATCAACGCGGATTCGATGCAGGTCTACCGCGACCTGCGGGTGATCACGGCTCGGCCGAGCGCCGAGGAGGAGGCGCTCGTTCCCCACCGCCTGTACGGCCACGTCGACGGCGCGGTGAACTTTTCCGTCGGACGCTACATGGCCGACGCGGTTCATGTTCTGGATGAACTTGAAGCCGGCGCGACCCCGGTTTTCGTCGGCGGCACGGGGCTTTATTTCAAAGCCCTCACGGATGGCCTGTCGGCCATCCCGGCCGTTCCGCACGCGGTGCGCGAGGCGGTCCGGGCCGAGAGCGTGGGGCGGGACACGCGCGAACTCCACCGCATCCTGCTCGAACGCGACCCCGAGACGGCGCGGCGCCTGCGCCCCTCCGATCGCCTGCGGATTCAGCGCGCCCTCGAAATCGTTGCCGCAACCGGGCGGCCGATCACGTCGTTCCAGGGCGAGCGCCGCCCCGGCCCGCTGGCCGGGCTCCCCCTGATCAAGGTGTTCCTCGAGCCCAATCGGGACGAACTGCGGCGCCGGATCGACGCGCGCTTCGCCGCCATGGTGGAGCAGGGCGCCCTCAACGAGGTGCGGGCGCTGGGTGAGCGTCGCCTCGACCCGATGCTGCCCGTCATGCGGGCTCATGGCGTTCCGGGTCTCCTGGCCCATCTGCGCGGGGAGACGAGCCTCGAGGAGGCGATCGCCCGCGGTCAGGGCGACACGCGGCGCTACGCGAAGCGCCAGTTCACTTGGTTCCGGCACCAGCTCCCGGATTGGGCCTGGGTCGCGCCGGAACAAGGCTTCAAGGCCGTCATGGCCCGTCTCGGAAGGACCTGACCGGACGCGCCGGCTCGCCGATCGAAGCCGCGCCGGGAGCTGCGGCTGCTTGACCCGATGCGGCGCGTCGAGTAGCGTCGCCGCAACTTTCGACATGAGAGCCGCAGCCATGCGCACGATTCTCGTACTTTCGGCGCCGTCGACGGAGCAGGGTTGACCCTGCCGATCCGGCGATGGCGCACAGGCCCCCTCGGGGCCTTTTTTTATGGCCTGAACGACCCGACGCACGAGACGGCACACCCCACGGAGAGCGACATGAGCGAGATGATGAGCGGCGCCGAGATGGTGATCCGTGCCCTGCAGGATCAGGGGGTCGAGCACGTCTTCGGCTACCCGGGCGGGGCGGTGCTGCCGATCTACGACGCGCTCTTCCATCAGGACAAGGTCCGGCACGTGCTCGTTCGGCACGAGCAGGGCGCCGTTCATGCGGCCGAAGGCTACGCCCGTTCCTCGGGCAAGGTCGGCGTCGTCCTCGTGACCTCCGGGCCCGGCGCCACCAACGCGGTGACGGGCCTCACGGACGCCATGATGGACTCCGTCCCGCTCGTCTGCATCACGGGGCAGGTGCCGACGCATCTCATCGGCAGCGATGCCTTCCAGGAATGCGACACCGTCGGCATCACCCGCCACTGCACGAAGCATAACTACCTCGTGAAATCGATCGAGGACCTGCCGCGAGTCATGCACGAGGCCTTCTACGTCGCCGCGAACGGCCGCCCCGGCCCGGTGGTGGTCGACCTGCCGAAGGACATCCAGTTCAAGAGCGGCCTCTATCTCCGCCCGACCAACAACCAGCACAAGACCTACCGGCCGGCCGTGAAGGGCGACATCGACCGCATCAGGGCCGCAGTCGAGCTGATGGGGCGTGCGAAACGGCCCGTGTTCTACACCGGCGGCGGAGTCGTCAATTCCGGCTCCCACGCGGCGGCGCTGCTGCGCGAGCTCGTGCGCCTGACCGGCTTTCCGATCACGTCGACCCTGATGGGGCTCGGCGCCTTTCCGGCTTCCGACCCGCACTTCCTCGGGATGCTCGGCATGCACGGCACCTACGAGGCGAACCTCGCGATGCACGAATGCGACGTCATGATCAACATCGGCGCCCGCTTCGACGACCGCATCACGGGCCGCCTCGATGCGTTCTCGCCGTTCTCGAAACGCATCCACGTCGACATCGACCCCTCGTCGATCAACAAGAACGTCAAGGTCGATATCCCGATCGTCGGCGACTGCGCCCATGTGCTCGAAGACATGCTGCGCCTGTGGCGCTCGAGCCCGCCGGAGGTCGACAAGGTCGCGCTCAAGGACTGGTGGAGCAAGGTGGAAGGCTGGCGCGGCCGGAACTGCCTCGCCTACCGCCCTTCGGAGACGATCATCAAGCCGCAATACGCCGTGCAGCGCCTCTACGAGCTCACGCGGGGGCGCGACGTCTTCGTGACCACGGAGGTCGGCCAGCACCAGATGTGGGCGGCGCAGTATTTCAAGCTTCGAGGAGCCGAACCGGTGGATGACCTCAGGCGGGCTCGGCACCATGGGCTACGGCCTGCCGGCCGCCATCGGCACCCAGCTCGCGCATCCCGACGCCCTGGTGATCGACATCGCGGGCGAGGCCTCGATCCTGATGAACATGCAGGAGATGTCGACGGCCGTGCAGTACCGCCTGCCGGTGAAGATCTTCATCCTCAACAACGAGTACATGGGCATGGTCCGGCAATGGCAGGAGCTCCTGCACGGCGGCCGTTACTCGGAGAGCTATTCCGCCTCGCTGCCCGACTTCGTCAAGCTCGCCGACGCCTACGGCGCCGTCGGCATCCGCTGCGAGAAGCCGGGCGATCTCGATGCAGCGATCGCGGAGATGATCGACGTCGACCGCCCGGTGATCTTCGACTGCGTGGTCGACAAGGCCGAGAACTGCTTCCCGATGATTCCCTCCGGCAAGGCGCACAACGAGATGCTGCTCAACGACTATCTCGGCGAGACCGGGCGCCATCGGTTCGGTGATCGACGAGAAGGGGAAAATGCTGGTGTAGGGCAACCGCGGACCCTTGCTCCGGGCAGGGGTCATCAACGGCGCTGATCGCTCGTGTCAGGCTTTCTCATTGGAGTTCGCCTCAGCGCCGGATGACTGTGATTCGGTCGCCATGCTTTTGAGGCCGTGAGATGCCAACGCTCGTGATCGCCAACAAGCTCTACTCCTCCTGGTCGCTTCGGCCGTGGCTGCTGCTCAAGCAGCTCGGGATCGCGTTCGATGAGATCGTGATCCCGCTCGACCAGCCGACCACGAAGGCGGAGATCCTGGAGCACTCGCCGGCCGGCAAGGTGCCGATCCTGATCGACGGCGACGTCACGGTCTGGGAGTCGCTCGCGATCATGGAATACGTTGGCGACGCCTACGGCGCCGCGGTCTGGCCGGCGGATCGCAAGGCGCGGGCGTTGGCCCGGGCGGTGGCGTCGGAAATGCACGCCGGCTTCCCGGCCCTGCGCTCCGCCTGCCCGATGAACCTCGGCAAGAAGTTCGCGAAACGGGATCGGGGCGACGCGGTCGCGCACGACGTCGCCCGTTTCGAGGCGATCGTCCGCGACGCGCGCGAGCGCTTCGGGGAAGGAGGGCCGTTCCTGTTCGGCGCGTTTTCCGCCGCCGACGCCATGTACGCCCCGCTCGCGACGCGCCTCGAGACCTACGCGATCCCGGTGTCCGAACCGACCCGCGCCTACATGCACGCGATCCTCTCGCTGCCGGCCTTCGTGGAATGGCGGCGGGCCGCGCTGCAGGAGACCTGGACGCTTGCCGACGACGAGGTCGACGAGGAGCCCGTCGAGGTCTACCGCAGCGCCGCCTGAGGACGGTCGGTGTGGCTCGGCGTGGACGGGCCGATCGAGGTTCGTCGCGGCGCGAGTTCGGACTGGAGTAATTTTCGGCGAAGTGGATCCGGTTCGCCGGCACAAGAAAGAAGAGAGCCGATTCCAACTAAGCGGGAACGGCTCTAACGAGAGTGGAAGCAAACGCGATGACCCTGATGAGCACCCATTATCCCGATCCGCCTCGCGTCGAGCCCGTCAACCGGCATACCCTCGCGGTCGTCGTCGACAACGAGCCGGGCGTGCTGGCCCGGATCGCCGGGATGTTCTCCGGGCGCGGCTACAACATCGAGAGCCTCACGGTCACCGAGACCGAGCACGAGTCGCATATCTCGCGCATCACCATCGTGACCACCGGGACGAATGCCGTCATCGAGCAGATCAAGAGCCAGCTCGGGCGCCTCGTGCCCGTGCACCGCGTCGTCGACCTCACGCTGCAGGGTGAGGCGATCGAGCGCGAAATGTGCCTCGTCAAGGTGGTCGGGAAGGGCGAGCATCGGGTCGAGGCGATGCGCCTCGCCTCCGCGTTCGGCGCGCGGACGCTCGACGCGACGCTGACCTCCTTCATCTTCGAGCTGACCGGCTCGACCGACGAGGTGGAGCGCTTCATCGCGCTCATGACGGCTGTCGGGCTCGTCGAGGTCTCCCGCACCGGGATCGCCGCCATGGCGCGCGGGGCGGAGGGGTTGTGACCGGCGCCCGTGACCTTGTGAACGACTCTCCGAGGATATACATTGTCTGATCCAAGGAGAGGGCGATGAAAGTTCAGCTCGCGAAGTGGGGAAACAGCACCGCGGTCCGGCTCCCGAAAGCGGTCGCGCGGGAACTGGGCTTTGAGCCCGGCACCCTGCTCGACCTCGTCGTGGAGGGCCGGGAAGTGCGGCTGCGCCCGGTGGAGAAGACCTCGCGCGAGCTCCTCCAGGAGATGATCGCCGAGGCAAAGCGCCTGGGGCTCGAGAACGAACCCGAATCGGTCGACTGGGGTCCCGATCGAGGCTCGGAGATCATCGACGATGACGATCCGAAGTGATCGTCCTTGCGAAGCCGGCGACCTCGTTCTGGTCGAACTGGGTCCCGTTCGCGGAACCGAACAGGACGGGACGCGCCCTGCCATCGTGTTGTCCGACGCAGGGATGCATGAATTTTCACGTCGCGCGCTGATCTGCCCGATAACCCGGAACCGGCAGCCCTGGCCGACGAAAGTCATGCTCCCGGATGGACTTCCCGTCAGGGGGGCCATCCTCGTGGACCAGCTGCGCGCGATCGATCGCCGCGAACGAATTCTCCGCCACCTCGGAAGGGCTCCGGTCGAGATTCTCTACGAGGTCCACCGACGACTCGCTGCTCTGGTCGCGTCCAACGGCCGAGGCCGTTGATCACCCTCGGAAATCACTTTCCGCCAGAAAGGTCTCCTCCTCCGGCGTGGTCTCCCGCCCCAGGATGGCGTTCCGGTGCGGGAAGCGGCCGAAGCGGGCGATGATGTCCCGGTGGTGATGGGCCCATTTCACCGAATTCCGCGTCCCCGACGGCTTCGTGGAGCGCGACCGAGCGCTCCTGGTGGCCGAGATCCTCCGCGATGCGTGAAAGGCAGGTAGAAGAAGCTGCGCAGGGCTGGGTCGACCTCGCGGTCGTAGCCCTTCTCGATCGCCCGGTCGGCGGCCATGAGCGCCGCCGGATCGGTCGCGTAGACCCGCCGCGTGCCGCGGAACATGTTGCGCGGGAACTGGTCGAGCAGCAGGACCACCGCGAGCGCACCGTCCGGCGTCAACTCCCAATCGTTGAGGTCGCCCCGGGCGGCGGCCTCGTACGTCAAGGCGAAGCGCTCGCGGCAGGCCGCGTCGAGCGCTTCGTCCTTCGCGAACCAGCGCTCGGGCCCGGCCTCGCGCCAGAAGGACACGACCTCGTCGGGCGTCGCGAGGGTCGGCTTCTCGACTGGATCCATCGGTGTTCTCCTCATTCACCTTGGGTCAACCCGCCCCGCCGACGATAAGCAGGAACGCCGGGGGCCGGGGGCAGAAGGCCACGCTGCCGTCTCGAGTATCGCGCCCGCTCGCGCATTCAAGGGCAACGACATCGGCTTTGCGAGCCCAACTCCGGGGCTTGCCCTCGAACGCCGGCGCGATCGGCGCTTTTCCGGGTGGCGGCACCTTGCCAGCATCGCGATCATCGCTACAAGCGGCGGCGGAAAAGCGAATGTTGCGCGACCGAACCCTCGAGCGCAACGAAACCCGAGGCTCGGGGCGCAGCGCCCTCTCCAATCGAAGGACTGAAGACCATGCGCGTCTATTACGATCGCGACGCCGACATCAACCTCATCAAGGGCAAGAAGGTCGCCATCGTGGGATACGGCAGCCAGGGACATGCCCATACGCTGAACCTGCGGGATTCGGGCGTGAAGGACATGGTGGTCGCGCTGCGAAAGGGCTCCGCTTCGATAGCCAAGGCCGAAAAAGCCGGAATTCGGGTGATGGGGGTCGCGGAGGCCGCCCAATGGGCGGATGTCGTGATGATGCTGACGCCGGACGAGCTCCAGGCGGACATCTACCGCGACGAACTCGCCCCCAACATGAAGAAGGGCGCCGCGCTGCTCTTTGCGCACGGCCTCAACGTCCACTTCAACCTCATCGAACCGCGCAAGGACCTCGACGTGCTCATGGTCGCCCCGAAAGGTCCGGGCCATACGGTGCGCTCGGAGTACCAGCGCGGCGGCGGCGTTCCCACCCTGATCGCGATCCACCAGGACGCCAGCGGCAACGCCCACGATCTCGGCCTGTCCTACGCCTCGGCGATCGGCGGCGGCCGGGCCGGCGTCATCGAGACCAATTTCAAGGAGGAATGCGAAACCGACCTGTTCGGCGAGCAGGTGGTGCTCTGCGGCGGCCTCGTCGAGCTCATCAAGGCGGGCTTCGAGACGCTGGTGGAAGCCGGCTACGCGCCCGAGATGGCGTATTTCGAGTGCCTCCATGAGGTGAAGCTCATCGTCGACCTCATCTACGAGGGCGGCATCGCCAACATGAACTATTCGATCTCGAACACCGCCGAGTACGGCGAATACGTGACGGGGCCGCGGATCATCACGCCCGAGACCAGGGCCGAGATGAAGCGGGTGCTCGAGCGACATCCAGTCCGGCAAGTTCACCCGCGACTGGATGCTGGAGAACAAGGTCAACCAGACCTCGTTCAAGGCAACCCGGACCCGCATGGCCGCGCACCCGATCGAGGAAGTGGGTGAGCGCCTTCGCGGCATGATGCCGTGGATCAAGGAGAAGGCGCTGGTCGATAAGAGCCGGAACTGAGGAGCGAAGGCGGATCGGGGGCTGGCGGGGCGGCGAGAGAGAGACCGGGCGCCCTCGCCGTCGTCCCGGCGAGCCCGTCGCGCTTGACAGCGGGGCGCTGGTCGAGTACAAAACAGGAACATTGCCGCCATGCACCCGATGGCTCGCTGCCGGTCGGCCCCTGCGCCCCTTCCCCCGTTGCGTCGAGCCGGGCGAAGGCGTGGATGCCCGGCTCGAGGCCGGGCATGACGAGGAGGGCGTCCACGTCTTGCCTCACCCTCCCTCGTCATGGCCGTCGCCGGACTTGATCCGGGGATCAGTCCCGGCCATCCACGTCTTGGGCCTCGGATCGGCTCAAAGACGTGGATGCCCGGCTCGAGGCCGGGCATGACGGGGAGAAGCGAAGACGTGGATGCCCGGCTCGGCCGGGCACGATGGAGAGGCCGATCTACTGCCGATTGCTCTTCGTGTTCCGAGCCTTGTTGTTGTCCTGGAACCCCGCGTCCTGGCTCGACTTCGTCGAGCCGCCGGAGCCGCGGGACTTCTTGTCGAGGTGGCCTTTCGATTGGGCGGAGTTGTCGCCGTTCATCTTGCCTTTGCCCATGGGGGTCTCCGGGTTGCGGTTCGTGACGGGAAACGGGCGGGTTGTGGGCCGGTTCCGGTTTGCGATCCGGCGCTGTCCGGCGACGCTCGTTCGTGGCGCCGCGCCCGGGAAACGAGCGTCCTAGTAACCCAGCCGTCCCAGGAGAAAGCCCGCGGCGTCCCCTGCGGCGTCGCCGGCCGTCAGCAAAAGGAAGGCCCAGACGAGGGCGGACGCGACGGTCACGCTGAGGAAGACGGGACGCGGCATCAGGAAGATGCCGGCGATCAGCGGCACCACGGCTCGGATCGGCCCGAAGAAGCGACCGACGAAGACCGCCCCCGCGCCGTAGCGCCTGGTGTAGGCCTCGCCGCGCGCGACCACCTCGGGCTGGCGGTTGAGCGGCCAGACATGCTTGGCGCTGTCCTGGAAATAGCGGCCGAACTCGAACGAGAGCAGATCGCCGACGATCGCGCCGATGGCGGCGCCGGCCCACACCGGCCAGAACGCGAGACCGCCCGTCTCGACGAGCGCTCCGACGCCGACGAGCAGGACCGTCGCGGGGACCACGAGGGAGAGCAACGCGATCGATTCCCCGAACGCGAGGGCCGCGACGATGAACGGTGCCCAGGAATGGTGCTCGCGCACGAACTCGATCACGGCGGTCTGGATGGCTTCGAAATCCATGGGGGCTCGACGGGCTGGCGGGGCGTTATATCTGGGATCGCCGCACCCGATTTGCGACGGTCCGGCGGTTGCGGTAACGCGGGCGTCCGCAGGGGCGCCCTCGCATGAACATTCTCTCCATCCAGTCGCATGTCGCGTATGGCCATGTGGGCAACGCCTCAGCGGTCTTTCCGATGCAGCGGCTCGGCGTCGAAGTGTGGCCGATCCATACGGTGCAGTTCTCGAACCACACCGGGTACGGCGCCTGGAAGGGGCGGGTGTTCGACGGTCCGGCCATCGAGGAGCTCGTGGAAGGCATCGCCGAGCGCGGGGTCCTGCCGCGCTGCGACGGTGTGCTCTCCGGCTACATGGGCTCCGCCGACATCGGCAACGCGATCCTCGCCGCCGTGGCGCGGGTCCGGGCGGCCAATCCTCAGGCGCTCTATTGCTGCGATCCGGTCATCGGCGATACGGGCCGAGGCGTGTTCGTCCGGCCGGGCATCCCGGAGTTCATGCGCGACCACGCGGTGCCCGCCGCCGACATCATCACGCCGAACCAGTTCGAGCTCGACTTTCTGTCCGGTCTGACCACCCGGACGACGGCTTCCATCAAGGAGGCGGTGCTCGCCGTCCACCTTCTCGGTCCGCAGGCGGTGCTCGTGACCTCGGTCGAGGCTCAGGAGACACCCGCCGACGCCATGGACATGATCGCCGGCGAGGGCGGGCGGTTCTGGCGCGTGCGGACGCCCAAGCTGTCGCTCAGCGTCAACGGCGCTGGCGATGCCGTGGCGGCGCTTTTCTTCGTGCATTACGCCCGCAGCCGCTCCGCCGCGACGGCCCTCGGCGAGGCGTCGGCCTCTGTGTTCGGAGTGCTCAAACGGACCGAGGAGGCGGGGTCGCGCGAGATCCTCACCGTGGCCGCGCAGGAGGAATTCGTCACGCCGACCCGCCGTTTTCCCGTCGAGGAGGTTTGATGGTCCGCGACGCGGCTTGCCGAAGGGCTTAAGCGGCCCCACAACCGCACGATGCGCCTGCGGATCGCCACCTTCAACATCGAAAACCTCGCCTCGCGGCATAGCTTCGGTCCGAAGGAGCGACCCGAGACCGGGCCCGCCCTGTCGCTCTTCGACGTGCCGGAGCCGGAGGCGCGGGAGACGGTTCAGCGGTCGGTGGCGGTCGCGCTCGAGGACGACAAGCGCGAGCTTTCGGCTCTGGCGATCGCGGAGACGCGGGCCGACCTCCTCATCCTGCAGGAAGTCGACAACCTCGGCGTCCTCCAACCGTTCTTCGCCAATTACGTCCATCGCCTCAGCGATCTGCGCTATGGCCATTACAGGCTGATCGACGGCAACGACCCGCGCGGGATCGATGTCGCCTTCGCGGCGCGGCTCGATCTGTTCGAGAACAAGAAGCAGGTGAAGGCGGTGTCGCATCACGAGAAGACGTTCGGTCGGCTCGAGGTGTTCAGCGAGGATCTTGCCTCCTACGGCATCGGACCGGACGACCTCGTCTTCAACCGCGACTGCCTGGAGGTCACGCTGGACTTCGGGACGGCGAACCTCGTGGTCTACATCTGTCACTTCAAGGCCATCGCCGAACGGGACGAAGGACGCCGCCTCACGCGACCGCTGCGCCAAGCCGAGGCGAACGCCGTCAAGCGGATCGTTCGGGAGCGCTTCGGGGACGCGTGGCGCGACGCCAACTGGATCGTCGCGGGCGACCTCAACGACTTCGCCGAACGCATCCGCGCGGGGGGCGAGGTGGAGCGCGCCAACCCGGGCGGGCTCGATCCGCTGCTCGACGATTTCGCCGTCAACCCGGTTGCCGCCTTGCCCGCGCACGAGCGCTGGACGTATTTCTTCCGCCAGCTCCCGGAGGGCGGCGGGCTCCTGGAGGAGCAGCACACCCAGCTCGACTACCTGCTTCTTTCCCCGGCGCTCGCGGCCGCGAACCCCGACCCGAACGTCGAAATCCTCCGTCGGGGCCTGCCGTACTGCGTGCCGCTCGACCCGCGCCATCCGGACCGCTCCATCGCGTATCTCGCCACGCGCGCCGATCGCTATCCTCGCGTGGGCTGGGAGCGTCCGAAGGCGAGCGACCATTGTCCGCTCGTGATCGAGATCGAGGTTCCGGAGAAACGCTGAGGGCAACCGCCCGGTCCCCGCGACCGTCACCGGTTGAGCAAGCGCGGCGGCCCGGCTAGGGTCGCGCGCTCGTTTCCCGGATGTTCCCATGCCCCGCCGCTTTGCAACCCTGGACGTGTTCACCGGCGACCCGCTCGCCGGCAATCCGCTCGCCGTGGTGCTCGATTCCGAAGGGCTCCCGGAGGACCGGATGCAGGCGATCGCCCGCGAGTTCAACCTCTCGGAGACCGTTTTCGTGCAGCCCCCGGGCGATCCGCGCCACCGCGCTGACATCCGGATCTTCACGCCGGGGCGGGAGCTGCCCTTCGCAGGCCACCCGACCGTGGGGACGGCGGTGCTGTTGGCTCTGCTCGACAACGCTGATCGACCCGGCACCGTGGCATTCGCGCTTAAGGAGCAAGTCGGCGTCGTCTCGTGCTCCGTGGAGATCCTGCCCGAGGGGAGGGGACGTGCGCGCTTTCGCCTGCCCCGGCTCCCAGAGGTGTGGGGCGCGGGCAAGGACCGGGCGGAGTGTGCTTCGGCGCTCGGGTTGCAACCCGAGGCGATCGGCTTCGAGCGCCACGTGCCGAGCCGGCACTCGGCGGGCGTGGCTTTCGATCTCATCCCGGTCGCATCGCTCGACGCCCTGGCGCGCTCGAAGCCGCGCCTCGACGTCTTCGCAAGGGTCTTCGGAGACAGCGACCACCCCGCGGCCTACGTCTATACGCGCCATCCGGGCCCGGGGCCCCGCCGGTTCCGGGCGCGCATGTTCGGTCCGGGGCTGGGGGTCGCGGAGGACCCTGCGACGGGTGCCGCTGCGGCCGCGTTGGCAGGTGCGCTGATGCAATGCGAGCCGCTGGGGGAGGGGGTGCATGACGTCTTGATCGAGCAGGGAGTCGAAATGGGCCGCCCGAGCGACATCGCCCTCAAGCTCGTGATCGGGAACGGAGCGCTGGTTTCCGCCGAGATCGGAGGCGACGCCGTGATCGTCAGCCGCGGCGAGCTCTCGCTGTGAACCGCGCGGTGACGATCACGCGGGTGCGCTGCGTCGACGCGCGGTGCACCCCGGCGCAATGGGCCTGGCCGCAGGAGAACCGGGCCGTGATCGAGGCGAACTGGGCCGACAAGCTCGCCCGCACGCCGCAGATGTTCAATGGCCGCGTGCTGCTGCTGCGGGCGGTGGAGATTTCTGAGGAGCGCTGCCGCGCCGCTTACTTCGAGGCCGATTTCAAGGACTTCCTGGCGTGGCGGGATCTCGGCTACCCGGATCCGAGCATCGGCAACGGCTACGCCATGGCGGCGCTCCAAGGCTCGGACGGCGCCTTCGTGTGCGGCGTCATGGGTCGGCACACCGCCAATGCCGGCCGGGTCTATTTCCCTTCCGGAACCCCCGATCTGTCCGATCTGCAGCCCGACGGCTCGGTCGACCTCGCGACGAGCGTGACCCGCGAGCTCGCCGAGGAAACGGACCTGCCGCCGCACCTCTTTAAGGTGAGCGACGAGTGGGTCGTCGTGCGGCAATGGCCGGCGGTCGCCTTCATGCGTCCCCTCCGGTTCCGGGAGCCTGCCGATGCGGTGGCCGAGCGGATCCGCGCGGCGATCGCGCGGCAGGAGGAGCCGGAACTCGCCGATGCAAGGGTCATCCGGGGGCCGCAGGACATCGACCCCGCCACGATGCCGCTGACCGTCCAGACGTTCCTTCGGTGGAACTACGGGCCTTGATTCGACCGCGGACGGGACGATCGGGCGCAAGCTCCGAGCGCACCCCGGCACCGGGTCCTCCCGGCGAGCCTTGCCACCGGAGGAAGCCGCCGGTACAAGGACGATCCGCCTCGCGGCGCCGATCGACGTTTTTCGCGAGGTCTGCAGGAGGATCGAGCCGCATGACGACCGGCTCAGCTCGCGAGACGCTCACGGCGGCCCTTCCGGTCGCCGACCGCGCGCGCCTGCGTCGTCCCTCTCGGCCTTCCGAACTCGCAGGCATCGAGCGCGCTGCGGGTCTCCGGCACCGGTCCATTCCAGCGGTCGCATCGGCGCGACTTCTCGGCCTCCTTAGTCGCCCCTGAGGGTCGGCTGGGCGTGCGCGCCTGGACTCGCAGGGGTTCGAGACCGGAACGAGAGCTTCGACAGCGCCCGTGAGTGCGCACCCGACAAGGAAACGACCGCAATGACCGCCGACGGCAACCGCGTCTTCATCTTCGACACCACCTTGCGCGACGGGGAGCAATGTCCCGGAGCGACCATGACCCTGGAGGAGAAGCTCCAGGTCGCCGACCTCCTCGACGCCATGGGCGTCGACATCATCGAGGCCGGCTTTCCGATCGCTTCGAACGGCGACTTCGAGGCCGTCGCGGAGATCGCGCGACGCGTGAAGAACGCCACCGTGGCGGGCCTGGCCCGCGCCATGCAGGCCGATATCGCGCGCGCCGGGGAGGCGGTGCGCGAGGCCAGGCGTCCGCGTATCCACACCTTCGTGTCCACGTCACCGATCCACCTCGCCCACCAGATGCGCAAGAGCGAGGACGAGGTCGTCGAGATCATCGCCTCCACGGTGACCCAGGCCCGCAACCTCGTCGAGGATGTGGAATGGTCCGCGATGGACGCGACGCGCACGCCGATCGACTATCTCTGCCGCTGCGTCGATGCCGCGATCAGGGCCGGCGCCACGACGATCAACCTGCCCGACACGGTCGGCTACGCGACTCCGGACGAATACTACGAGATGTTCGCCGCGGTCCGCGAGCGGGTTCCCGGAGCCGACAAGGCGATCTTCTCGGTGCACTGCCACAACGATCTCGGTCTTGCGGTCGCGAACTCGCTCGCCGGCGTGCGGGCCGGGGCGCGCCAGGTCGAGTGCACCATCAACGGGATCGGCGAGCGCGCGGGCAACGCGGCCCTCGAAGAGGTCGTGATGGCGATCAGAACCCGCGGCGACGTGCTGCCCTATGAAACCGGCATCGACGCCACGATGCTGACCCGGGTCTCGCGCGCGGTCTCCACCGCGACCTCCTTCCCGGTCCAGTACAACAAGGCGATCGTCGGCCGGAACGCCTTCGCGCACGAGAGCGGCATCCACCAGGACGGGATGCTGAAACACAACCAGACCTACGAAATCATGACGCCGGAATCGGTCGGCGTGCAGAAGACCTCGCTGGTCATGGGCAAGCACTCCGGCCGCGCGGCCTTCCGGAGCAAGCTCGAGGAGATGGGCTACCGTCTCTCCGACAACCAGTTCCAGGACGCCTTCGAGCGATTCAAGGACCTCGCCGACCGCAAGAAGCACGTCTACGACGAGGACATCGAAGCGCTCGTGGACCAGAACCTCGCGACGGCGCACGACCGCATCAAGCTCGTCTCCCTGTCGGTCGTGGCCGGCACGCGCGGACCGCAGCGCGCCACCATGAAACTCGACATCGAGGGCCGTCGCGTCACCGAGGAGGCGGAGGGCAACGGACCCGTCGACGCCACCTTCAACGCCATCAAGGCCCTCGTCCCGCATGAGGCCGTGCTCGAGCTCTATCAGGTCCATGCGGTGACCGAGGGCACGGACGCCCAGGCGGAGGTGTCCGTTCGCCTCGCGGCAGGCGACCGCAGCGTGACCGCGCGCGGGGCCGACCCCGATACATTGGTCGCCTCGGCACTGGCCTATCTCGGTGCCCTGAACAAGCTCCTCGCCCGCGGCGAGCGCATGCACGCCCAGCACGCGGCGGAATAGGCTTCGCCGCTCCTGGGGGTGCGCAGGCCCATTCGTCCCTATCCGCCGGTGAACCACCAAGAAGGCGTCGCGGCGTTGCGGCTTGAATTCAGAGGCTGGAGGCTTCCCCTTCGCGGGTCGCCTTCACGCCTGCAGCGGCGCCTTGGCGGGACGAGGGCATATCACTCGGGCCGCATCGTTTACTCCGGAGCGTGGAGCGCGATGCGTCCGGCCGGGGTCTCGAGGGTGATCCAGCAGCAGCCGCCACCGCGCGCCTCGGTCCACGTCTGATTGGAAAAGGCGAGACCCGCCGCCTCGAAAAGGCCGCGGTCGAAAGCGCCGGCGATACGGCACAGCGTGGCGACGCGGTCCGGCGGCAGGCCCGAGCCGGCCCAGGCGTCCTTCAGCGGGCAGCGATGGACGCGGATCGTCATGCAGCCGTGGCCGCGCTCGGCCTCGTGCGGGTACATCTGCCCGCCATCGGGGCTCACCGCCAGGAAGCGGTCGCCGGCCGCGACCGGATCGACCGGCCCCTCCGTGAACAGGGCGGCGGCGACCTCGCGGCCGCGGGCTTCGAGCGCCCGCACCATCAGGGCCTCGGCGCGCTCAGGGCCGAGTTCGGTTTCGAGTTCGTCGAGGAAGACGCGGTAGAGATGCGCCCGGCTGCGGAAGGCGTCTTCGAGCTCTTGCCGGAGGGTGTCTTCGGTGGCCATGGTCCTACTCGCTGCTTCCGGTTTCGAGCACCTTGGAGAGGCCGTCGCCCACGAGGCTGACCGCGAGCACCGTCATCATGACGGCAAGGCCCGGCGCGATGATGACATGAGGGGCGGTCCGCAGCACCGAGCGGCCTTCGGCGATCATCGCACCCCAACTTGCCACGTTGGGATCGCCGAGCCCAAGGAACGACAGGGCCGACTCCGCCAGGATGGCGCCCGCCACGATCACGGCGGCGAGCGCGATGAGCGGATTGAGCGCGTTCGGGAGCACGACCTCGAAGGCGATGGCGAGAGGCGGGCGGCCGACAAGCCGCGAGGCCTCCACGAACGGCCGTTCCTTCAACGACAGCACCTCTGCGCGGGCGACGCGGGCCGGGCCCGTCCAGGCGCCGGCCGCAATGGCGAGGATGATCACCGGCTGGCTCGGGCCCGCGACGCTCACGAGGGCGAGCGCGAGCACGAAGCCCGGCACCGTCTGCGTTGCGTCCGCGATCCGCATCAGGGCTTCGTCGACGACGCCGCCGAAATAGCCCGCCGGGGTGCCGACCGCCGCCCCGACGAGGAGCGCGATGGCGGCGACCGACGCCGCCGTCAGCAGCGTTCCGCGCGCGCCGTGGACGAGCCCGGCCATGATGTCCCGGCCGAGCCGGTCGGTGCCGAGCGGTACGAGCGGATTGGCGAACGGCGGGGTGAGCGGACGTGCCACGATGTCGAGAGGATCGCCCGGGAAGAGGGCGGGCGCGACGAGCGCCAGCAGGGCGCCGAGGGCCAGCAGCAGGACGCCGGCGCCGCCCTGCCAGGTGCGCACGAGGCGGATCGCCAGAGCGTCACTCACCGGCGGCTCCGATGCGTGGATCGAGGCGGACAAGGACGAGATCGACGAGGAGATTCGCCGCGACGACGACGACCGTTCCCGCCAGCACGACGCCGACGAGGAGCAGCGTGTCGCGACCCGCGACGGCCTCGTAGGTGAGGCGACCGAGGCCCGGGATGCCGAACACGGTCTCCGTCACCACGCTGCCGCCGAACAGCGTGCCGACCTGATGCCCGAGCAGCACGACGACCGGGAGGAGAGCAGGGCGGGCCACGGCGCGCCAGATCACGCGCCGCTCCGCCAAGCCCCGAGCCCTCGCGGCGCGGACATGATCGGCGCGCCAGGTCGCCGCCATACCGGCGCGGAGCGTGCGGGTGTAGAGGGCGAGGTAACCAGCGCCGAGGGCGAGCGTCGGCAGGACGAGGTGCCATGCGATATCGGCCGCGGCGGCAAGCCCGGATCGCGTCGCCCCGAGACTCTGCAGCCCGCTCGTCGGCAGCCAGGCGAGCTGGACCCCGAAGGTGAGGATCAGAAGAAGTGCCAGCCAAAAATTCGGCATGGCGAGGAGGCCGAGCGTCGCGACGACGATCGCCTGATCGCGCCAGCCGCCGGGCTTCGAGCCCGCAAGGAGCCCCAGAGCCGAACCGACGAGGGCCGCAAAGGTCACGGCCGCCGCCATGAGGAGAAGGGTGGTCGGCAAACGCTCGACGATGACCGAGAGGACCGGCCGGTTGAACACCACGGACGTGCCGAGATCGCCCTGCAGGAGCCCGGCATAGAAGCGCCCGAGCCGTTCGAGCGCGCTGCCTTCGAGCCCGAAGCGCCGACGCAGGTCCGCCGCGAAGCCGGCGTCGCCGCCGGTCTGGGCCAAGTAGGCGTCGGCCGCGTCCCCCGGCGCGCTTTCGAGCAGCACGAAGGCGCCGAGCGAGACGAGGAGAAGGGTCGGCAGCGCCGCAACGAGGCGCTGCACGATCAGGCGGAGGGAACGCATCGCACCGCGAAGCTTACGATGCGAGCCAGGTATCCGCCCAGTGCGAAGTGGCCCAGCGCGGATTGTTCGCCACGTTGCGCACCCTGTCGCGCGCCACCGTGATGAAGGTGAATTCGGCGACGTGGACGAGTGGCACGTCCTCGGCCGCGAGCCTCTGGAACTCCCTGTAGAGCCGTGCGCGGTCCGCGTCCTGGGTCGCCACCGCGGCTTTCGCGATGATGTCGTTCATGGCTTGGCTGTTGTAGCCGTACTGATTGGAGAACGGCACGCCGGCGGGAAGGCCGCCCTGGTACAGGATCGTCGTCGAGATGGCCGGGTCGTTGCGATAGACCGGCGAGCCGACCGCGAGGTCGAAGGCGTGATCGGTGTAGACGGCACGGGTATGGGCCGCGGCGTCGTTGTTCACGATCTGCGCGTCGATGCCCACCGCTCGGAGGGCCTGTCGCAGGTAGTCGCCGAACTGGCGCGTCTGCTCGAACCAGGGGGCGGGGAGGAGGCGCACCTGAAAGCGCGTGCCGCCGGCGCCGCGGGGGTATCCGGCCTCGTCGAGAAGGGCGTTCGCCCGGCGCGGATCGAAGGCCGGCATGGCGGCCTCCGCGGCATGGAACTGCTTGTCGAAGAGCGGAATCGGGCCGGTCGAGGCTTTGGCGTAGCCGAGGAAGATCGTCTCGACCACGAACTGCCGGTCGATCGCGTGGGCGATGGCCCGGCGCACGCGCGGATCGGCGAGCTCCTTGCGGCGATGATTGATTTCGACCGTCAGCTGGTAGGTGATGCCCTCATAACCTTCCGTGACGACCTTCACGCCCGGCACCTTGCCGATTCGCTCGAGATCCGCGAGCGGCACGGCCGAAAACGCCGCGAGCTGGATCCGGTCTGCTTCGAGCGCCGCCGCGATGGCGGCACGGTCGGGCAGCACCTGATAGACGATGCCGTCGAGATAGGGGCGCCCGCTCTCCCAATATCGCGGATTGCGCTCCAGGCGGAAGAATTCGCCCGGGCGGTGCTCCACGAAGCGGAAGGGTCCGGTGCCGACGAGCTTGGCGTTCGCCGGGTTGGCGTTGATGTCCGTGCCCTCGTAGAGATGCCTCGGCACCACCGCGGTGAGGGCCGGCAGGGCATTGCGGACGAGCTGGAACGGAGTCGGCGCCGAGAAGCGCAGGATCGCGGTGTTCGCATCGGGCGTGTCGACGGCCTCCAGGTCCTTGAACACCACGCGCCCGAGATTCTGCAGCGGCTTCCAAAGCTGCATCGCCGAGAACGCGACGTCGCTCGACGAGAAGGGCTTGCCGTCGTGCCAGGTCACGCCCTCGCGGAGCGTGAAGCGTACGGAGCGGCCGTCCTCCGAGCCGGTCCACCCGGTGGCGAGACGCGGGAGGAGTTCGCCGCCTTGGCCCATCTCGGCCAGCGGCTCGATCACCTTGCTCGCGACGTAGAACACGCCGTTCGAGGCGACCAGGGCCGGGTTGAGGTTGCGCGGCTCCGTATCGGCGGCGACCACCAGCACGCCGCCGCGCCGTTCGTCTCCCTGCGCGCAGGCGCCGCCGTGCCGGAGCGCGAGGCCGGAGGCGACGGCGCTGGTAAGCAAAGCCCGGCGGGACAGGGACGGCATGGCGGCTCGCCTTCAAGGGTGGTCGACTTTCGTTTTACGAACGCGGCTCATGCGTCGTCAACGGCCTCGTGCATGGGGCGGGTCACCGGGACGCCGCGCGCCATCGCGCACGCGGACGCGATCGGCCGCTGAGCCCGACAGGGCCGCTATCGAGAACGAGCGTCCGCGCCGGCGGAGCGCTCGCAATCGAAATGTCAGTTCGACTTGGCGGCCTTCACGGGGTCCTTGACGTTCGGAATCGTCGAGAACTCCACGTTGTAGAGCTCGCCGTCCTTCTTCTCGACCTTTCGCACGTACACGTTCTGAATGATGTCGCGGGTCTGCGGATCGATCGAGACCGGGCCGCGCGGGCTCGTCCAGCTCATGCCCTTCATGGCATTCACCAGCGCCTCGCCCGTCATCCCGTTCGTCTTCTTCAGCGCCTCGTAGATCAGGTGCATGCCGTCATAGCCGCCGACCGCCATGAAGTTCGGCCGCATGCCGTTGTTGGCCTTCTTGAAGGCTTCCACGAAGGCCTTGTTCTCCGGGCTGTCGTGCCCCGCGGAGTAATGATGGGTCGTGATGGCGCCGAGCGCCGCGTCGCCCATGCCGTTCAAGAGGTCGTCGTCCGTGACGCTGCCCTCCGCGAGGAAACGGATGCCGCTCCGGTCGAGCCCGCGCTCGACGAACTGCTTCATGAACTGCGCTCCGACACCCGCGGGAACGAAGGCGAGAAGGGCGTCCGGCTTGGCGTCGGCGACCTTCTGGAGGAAAGGCGAGAAGTCCGGGTTGGCGAGCGGCACCCGCAGGTTCTCGACCTGGCCGCCCGCCTTGGTGAACGTCTCCGAGAACGCCTTCTCGATATCGATTCCCGGCGCATAGTCGGACACGATGGTCACGGCCCGCTTGATGTTGTTCTTCGCCGCCCATTCGGCGAGCGGAACGGTCGCCTGAGCGGCGGTGAAACTGGTCCGCACGATAAAGGGCGATTGCTCGGTGATGATCGAGGTCGCGGCCGCCATCACGATCTGCGGCACCTTGGCCTGCGTCGAAAGCGGTGCGGTCGCCAGGGCGAGCGGGGTCAGGCCGAAGCCGGCAAGCACGCCTGCCTTCTCGTTGACGATCAGCTCCTGGGCAAGCCGCTTCGTGACGTCGGCGACGCCCGTATCATCCTTCACGATGAGCTGGATCTTCCTGCCCGCGACGGTGTCGCCCTTCTCCTGCATGTAGAGCTTCGCCGCCGCCTCGATCTGGCGGCCCGTCGAGGCGAAAGGACCCGTCATCGGCAGGATCAGCCCGATCTTCAGAGTCTCCTGCGCCGATGCGGGCGCTCCGCCGAGCACGACCGCAAGAGCGGCCGCACCCGCGATGAATAAGCTTCGTCTCTGCATCGTCTCCTCCACTCCGATCTATGGTCCGGTTCCCTGGCGGTCCGGGTTCGTCGCGATCAAGGTCTCGTCACCACGCCAAACTGCCGATCGGCGTCTCACCGCTCACCGCCGTCGGCGCGCCCGCGGTGGGCCATCGGGCAACGTCGGCTCCGCGCGTCGTCGACGTGCTGCCGGCGACCCTCGGCTCGCGCCGTCTGCGGGATCGTCGCATCCGGAAGGCGGCGGCCATCGATCAGCCCGCACATGGCTCAAGCCGCCACGATGTCGGCGGCGGCCTTGTTCTCGAGGACGATCATGCCGGCCCCGGTCATGGAGGCGGGCACGAAGTAGTGCTTGTGGCGCACCATGACCTCTCGATCCATGGCACCGCGCATGACGAGCCACATCATGAGCTCCGCGCCTTCGCTGCCGAAGGTCTCGACATACGCCTCGCGCGACATGGCGGCGAGCTTGTCGGGATCGGTGGCGATGTCGTTCAGGAACGCCTGGTCCGCCTGCGGGTTGACGAAGCCCGCGCGCGCGCCCTGCAACTGATGCGATAGTCCGCCGGTGCCGAGAATGACGAACTCGTTCGTCGCTGTCGTAGCTCTCGATCGCGAGGCGCAGCACCCGTCCCATTTCGTAGCACCGGCTCGGCAGCGGGATCGGGTATTGGATCACGTTGACGAAGACCGGCACAACCTTGACGGGCCACTCGGCGGGGCGGCCCCAGAACAGTTCCATCGGCACCTGGATGCCGTGATCGACCTCGATCTCCTGGCAGATCATCGGGTCGAAGCGGTTGTCGACGAGGCAGTCGATGAAGTGCCACGAGAAATCCACCGCGCCCTTGAAGGGCGGGATCGCCCGTCGCCCCCAGCCCTCGTCGACGGGCCGGTATTCCTCCGCGCAGCCAACCGCGAAGGTCGGCACCTTGTCGAGGAAGAACGAGTTGCCGTGATCGTTGAAGATCACAACGGCGATGTCGGGCTTGTGCCGTCTCACCCATTCCTGTCCCGGGACGTAACCGTCGAAGAACGGCTTCCAGTCGGGCGCGTCGCGCAGGCCCCTGTCGAGGGCCACCCCGATCGAGGGAACATGCGACGTCCCGAGCCCGCCAATCAGCTTCGCCATGTCACTTCTTTCCCAGTCGGTCGCGCAAGAACGAATCGTGGTCCATGCCGGCCTGGTGCGCCCCGATCTCGGTGATCCGTACCGGATCGACCGCCGAGATCTTCAGGATGAAGAACAGGTTGCCGCCGAGGCGCACCATCTCGCGCCAGTTGCGCGACATGACGGCCTGCTTCTCTTCCGGCGTCAGACCGAAGCGGTCGAGATAGGCGCTCTCGTCCTGGCGGAACGCCTCCCGGTTGGCGGGCTCGCCCAGCCCCATCGCCATCTTGTTGATGCGGTAGCCGCGCAACGACCGCTTGCGGTCGAGCAGCGGCGTGTCGGGAATACGATCGCCAGGGGGGTCGGTGTCCATGATGCTCATCCTCGGACGTTCAGCGCGGCGTCTTGTCAAAGCCGAGCCAGCGGAGAAGTTCGCGCTCCGGCTCGCAGCGGGCGGGCGTCTCGTCCAAAACCGAGCCAGCGCGAGGAGGCTCCGTCGACAACCTGCTCCGGCTGCTCGACGGGCGTCATGTGGCCGCTGTCCTCGATCACGACCAGTTCGGCGTTCGGGATCGCCGCTGCGATCTCCTCGTGCTGGGCCGGCGGGCTCCACCGATCCTGACGCCCCACCATCACGAGCGTAGGGCAGGAGATGGTCGACAGCAGCGGTCGAGGGTCCGGCCGGTCGAGAAGCGCTCGGATCTGGCCCCGATGCTGCTCGGGGGTGTAGCGCATGACCATGGCTTTGAGACGGGCCATCAAGGCGTCGTCGCTGGCTCTCGCCTCGTGCACCATCGGGGGCAGCCATTGATCGGCAAGCGCGCCCATGCCTTGCTCGAAGGCGAGATCGACGAGGGCCTGGCGGCTCGCCTCTTCCGCGTCCCGCCGCGGGTGCACCCCGGTGTCCAAGAGGCCAAGCCTCGCGATGCGCTCAGGTGCGAGCCGGACCATCTCGAGGGCGACGCGCGCACCCATGGAGTGCCCGATGGCGACGATCGGGCCCTGTCGCAGGGAAAGCGCCGACCGCGCCATGTCCGCAAGCGAGTCATAACGCGAGAGATCCGCCACCGCGACGTCCGCATGAGCCTTAAGGTCGGCGACCTGGGCAGCCCAGACACTCGCGTCGCACAGAAGACCTGGGAGGAGAACGATCTGCAATGCCTTTACCGGCCTCGGTGACGGAGCGGCTCGAGGCCTAAATGCGCGACGCCGCAGAAATGAGGCAAATGGTTTGTTTTGAGCTTTTGATGAATTCCATTCATATTGTCGGCCGCCTTCCACCAGCGGAAAACATCTCTCCGATGCGGATCGATTTTCTCGGCCTCCACGCCTTCGTGGCGATCGCGGAACGGGGCAGCTTCCAGCTTGCGGCCGCTCATCTGAACCTGTCGCAGACCGCGCTCAGCCACCGAATGCGCAAGCTCGAGGACGATCTCGGCGTGCGCCTTCTTTCCCGAACGACCCGGGAAGTCTCCCTGACCCCTGCAGGCCTCGAGCTGCTCCCGAAGGTCAGGCGGATGATCGAAGAGCTCTCGGTATCCCTCGATGAGCTTCGCCAGCATGGGCGCGTCCGTCAGGCGAATCTCGCGATCGGATGCCTGCCCACCATCGCGGCCGGCCATCTCCCCGACGCCCTTCGGAAGTTCCGCAGCGCACACCCGGACGTGGTGCTCCGAATCCACGACAATTCCGCGACCGAGATCGCGGAGCTCGTCGATTCCGGCGCCATCGAGTTCGGCATCACGCTCGTTGCGTCCCATCGTTGGGATTTCGACATCGAGACGCTCGTCCGAGAGCCGTTCATGCTCGTCTGCCGTGCCGACCACGCCTTCGCGGCGCTGCCCGCCGCAAGCTGGTCGGATCTCGAGACCGTGCCGCTCATCCGCATCAGCCCGCATACCGGAAACCGGATGATCATCGACGATGCGCTCGGAAGTCGCCGCGAATCCCTGAGCTGGCGCTATGAGGTGCAGCACGTCAACACGGCCGTTGCACTGGTGCGGGCCGGGCTTGGAATGACGGTGATCCCTCGCCTCGCCCTCGCGTCGGCACAGACGGGTGATCTCCATGCGATCCCGTTGCGCAACCCGGGTGTCAGCCGCCAGATCGGGATCGTCTCGAAGCGCAGCGCCCCGCTGTCTCCCCTCGCGCACGAGCTGCGAAAGCTGATCGTGCAGGATTTCGCCTCGAGGAGCGCCCTCCACCGGGCGTCGTGAGGCGAGCGGCCTCTATTGCTTCGGAATCCCGGCCGTCTCGATCACGCCGCGCCACTTCTCGATATCGGCGCGCAGACGCTGCGGCGAGCTCCGCCGGGGACTCGCTCTTCGCCTCGATGCCGAGGTCGAGAAGGCGTGCCGTCACGTCCGGCAACGCGAGGATTTCCTGCAGGGCGCGGTTCAGAGCCTCGACGATCGGCTGCGGCGTTCCCTTGGGCGCGAAAAGGGCGTTCCACGACGTCACGTCGAAGCGCGCGACGCCCGATTCCTCCACCGTCGGGATATCGGGCAGGACCGCGGAGCGGCGCCGACCCGAGGTGGCGAGCGCGCGGAGCTGCTTGCCCTCGAGGCCCGGTTTCAGCGCTGCGTAAGTATCGATCAGCAGGTTGGAATCATTGCGGATCAGCGAGACCAGCGCGTCCGGCGTGCTGCGGAACGGCACGTGCACCAGATCGACCGCCGCCTCGTGCTTGAACAGCACCGAGGAGAGGTGCTGGCTGCTGCCGACCGCGACGGTCGCCACGTTGAGGCTGCCGGGCTTCTCCTTGGCGCGCCGGATGAAGTCCTGCAGCGTCTTGAACGCGGACTCGGCGTTCACGGCGAACAGGAAGTCGAACGTGCCGAGCGTGGAGATCGGCACGAAATCGTTCACGGGATCGAACGGCAGGTTGGCGAAGAGCGGCACGCTGATGGCCGTGCCGTTGGTCAGCATGGTCAGGGTATGGCCGTCGTTGGCGCTGGTCGACGCGGCCCGCGCGGCGTTCACGCCGCCGGCGCCCGGCATGTTCTCGACCACGAAACGCTGGCCGAGCTTCTCGCCGAGCTTTTCCGAGACGATGCGGATCGTGATGTCGGCGACGCCGCCCGCCCCGAACGGCACGATGACGCGGACCGGTCGCGTCGGATACGCGCTCTGGGCCCCGGCGCCGTCCATCGAACGCAGGCCGGCGGTCAGGGCCAGGCCCAGCAGCAAGGATCGCCGTGAAGCATTTCCACCCATGGTGATGTCCTTCGTTCAAAGGTCGTTCGGCCGGCCTCAATCCTCGAAGCCGAACAGGCGCGCCGGGTTGTCGACCAGGAGCTTTCGGCGGGTCGCGGGATCCGGCGCGTAGAGCGGCACGAGGTCGACGAGGTCGCCGTCGTCCGGCATCACGGGGACGTTCGGATGCGGCCAATCGGTCCCCCAGAGCACGCGGTCCGGCGCGGCCTCGACCAGGGCCCGGCCGATCGGGAGCGACGTCGTGGAACGGCGGCCCCGCCCGCGAGATGCGCTCGGGGCACGTGACCTTGACCCAGCATTTGTCGTCGAGCCGCGCGAGATCGAGCAGAGCGACGAGGGCCGGCTGGTCGAGCCCGAGGCTCGCATCGACGACGCCCATGTGGTCGATCACGTAAGGGATCGGAAGCCTCGTGAGCCGCGGGCGGAGATCCGGAATGAGGCTCGCAGGGATATAGAGGTCGACGTGCCACCCGAGGGGCGCGATGCGTTCGACGATCCGGTCGAACGAGGCCATGTCGGGCATCGCACCAAGGCGGGGCAGGAACGTGAAGCGGCAGCCCGTGATCCCGGCGGCGGCAAGGTCCGCAAGGTCGCGGTCGCTGAAGGTCTCGTCCACGTTGGCGACGCCCTTGTAGCGTCCCCGACTCTGCGCGATGGCGTCGGTGACGACACGGTTGTCGCAGCCATGCGGCGTCGCGTTGACGATGACGGCGCGTTCGATGCCGAGCCGTTCATGCAGCGCCCTGAACATGTCGAGCGGAGCGTCTGGTGGCGTGTAGGGTCGCTCCGGCGCATAGGGGTACAGGCGGTCCGGCCCGAAGATGTGACAATGGGCGTCGCAGGTTTTCGGCGGCAGGCGGAATGCGGGACGGCGCGGGTCGGGATGCGGAGGTGCGATGGTCGGGGCGCTGCTCACGCGGCCGCTCCGGGAAGGTCACACGCCGCTCTGATGGGAGATCTCATCCGGCGCTCGCGATCGGGCAGAACGCCGGACCATCGCGTCAGGCGGGATGCTGAGACAAATGGTTTGTTTGTAGGCTTTCGTGAAAGGGATTCATCGCTCCCCCGACGCGACGCGGCGCCGGTTACTGAAACGACTTCATCAAATCCGCCAAACAAAGCATTTGATGCATGGCGCTTTGCCCCGGCAGAAAGAGGCGCCGCCGGTCCTTTCGTCATGAGCCGCTCGGGAAGGCTGGCCTCGACTGTGTCGAGGACACGGAGGAAGACCGACGTTTCGCCCGTCGGCTCGAGGAGGGGAGCGCCGCCATGACTCTCGCGATCGCATTCATCGGGTTCGGGGAAGTCGGGCAGCTCTTCACGCGACAGCTCGCGGCGCGGCCCGGTGTGGCGATCGCCGTGTACGACGTGCTTTTCGACGACCCGGAGATCGGTGCCGATCTCACCCGGCGCGCGACGGACGGCGGGGCCCGCGCAGCGGAGAGCGCCGCCGCGGCCTGCCGGGGCTGCAGCCTCGTCGTCTCCGCGGTGACGGCCGATTCGGCGATCGCGGCAGGGCGGCAGGCCGGCGCCGCGCTCACGGGTTCCCAGACCTACATCGACCTCAACTCCGTCTCCCCGACCACGAAAAGGCTCGTGGCCGAGGAAGCCACGCGCGGCGGAGCCGGCTTCGTGGAGTTCGCCGTCATGGCGCCGGTCAGCGGCCCCGGGATCGCCGTCCCGATCCTGGCCGGGGGAGGGCAGGCCGAGGAGGTCGCGGCCACCCTCAATCCTCTCGGAATGCGGATCACGCCGGTGAGCCCGGAGATCGGGGCCGCCTCGGCGACGAAGCTTTGCCGCAGCATCGTCGTGAAGGGCCTCGAAGCCCTGATGGTGGATCTCAATCTCGCCGCCGAGAAGGCCGGCGTCCTGCCTGCCGTCCTGGCGAGCCTCACGGCGTCCTATCCGCACATGGACTGGGCGCAGGTGGCGAGCGTCATGCCGGGCCGCGTGAAGCAGCACGGCCGTCGCCGGGCGGCCGAGATGCGGGAGGTGTCGCGGATGATGAGCGAGTACGGGCTCGACGGCTCGCTCGCCGAGGCGATCGCCCAACGGCACGAGAGCTTTGCCGGCCAATAGAGCTGGGCTCGCGTCCAATAGGGCGGGCGATCTCGATTTACGTCGTTCAGGCTGGACCCCGAGCGAGCGACGTCGGCCAAGACCCCGTCGCGACTGAACCGCCGGGCGGGCTCTCGGAACGGCAACTTCTGTCAGGCTGCGATCAGGTTGCGGAGCTATGTTCCGACGCTTGAAGGGAAGATTGTCACTCCACGAGATCCGTCGCGCCTCGAAAGCGGGACGGGTGCAGGAAACGGGAAGGCGAGCATGGCGATACCCAAATCGGAAGCCTCCAGCCGCTCCGCGCGCCCCTCGACGGCAAGCCAGGGTTCTCACCCCAAGACGAGCAAAGCCGCCGCAAAGAACAACAAGGCTCCCGTCGACGCCAAGAAACAAGCCGCGAAGGACGCCGCCGACGCCAAGCAGGACGAGGCGAAAGCGAGGGCCTGGGAGGCCGCCAAGAAAGAGGCCGCTTACGCGCTCCTGTCTGCAGCCGCCCACAAGGTCCCGATTCTCCGCGGCGACCCGGAGGAGCGGACACCGGCCCCGAAGCCCTCGAACAAGGCCTCCGCGGGTCAGCGCAACAAAGCCGAGAGCCTGGCGGACGGCGTGCCGCAGAGGCGATCGAACCCGCTCCCGCCGCCGCCTCCGCCGCCGCACCTGAAGCCCGCGAACATCGCCTCCGCGGGTCAGCGCAACAAAGCTGAAAGCATGGCCGACGGCGTGGCGCAGAGGCGCTCGAACCCGCTGCCGTCGGCACCGAAGCCGAGCAACCAGGCGGCGGCGGGCCAGCGCGCCAGGGCCGAGAGCATGGCCGACGGCGTGGCGCAGAGGCGATCGAACCCGCTGCCCGCGAGCCTGACGGCGGCGGGCCGGCTCGTCAGCCCGCTCGATCCCTTCATTCGGGGCGCCGCCAACTCTCCGACGGCCGCCGCCCGGCCGACCGCATCGGCCCGGCTCGTCAGCGACCTCGACCCCTATCTTGCGGGAACGCTGCCCGCTCCGACCGCGTCCCCGCGCCCGCAGCCGACGCCGGCCGGTTCGCCGCCGCCGTCCCCTGCGCCCGGGGCTGCGAAAGGCTTCGGCGAGCGCTGGGCCGATCTGACGGCCGTCGGGGAAGCCCGCTTGCACGGGTTCGGGCAGGAGGTCGGAAACGCCGCGGCTGGGCTTAGCAAATGGCTGTGGCGGACGGGCGCCGGCGCAGTCGACTGGGCGTCGGACGGCGACAACTGGAAGGCTGCGGGCCAGAAGGCCTGGACGGCAACCATGGGCAGCAAGGCGTATGCCGAGAACCCGCAGCTCGCGACCTTGCAATGGAAGCAGGACTTCGTGGGCGGCCTCGGCTCCGCGGCTTGGGACGCGGGGCAAGGCGTGGTCTGGGGGGCGCGCAGGTCGTCGCTACGGCGGTCGAGGTCGTCAAGCTCGGCGGGCGCATCACCAACGCCACGTCGTACCTCCTCACCGGCGAGCATAAATTCGAGATCGAGTCGAAGACCGCTTGGCAGTCGGCCAACGAGATCGTGTCGGGTTACGGCGGCGCGGCGAAGCAGGAGATGCAGAAGTTCGGCTACGAGCATTTGGGCATGCGGACCGGCTACGGCGGCACGCATAAGAGCGGCTTCTTCGTCGCCGGCGAGGTGGCGGGCAATGTCGCCTCGGTTGCCATTCCCGCCGCAGGAGCCGCGAGCAAGGCGGGCCTGCTCGGCCGCGCGGCGTCGGCGGGCGACGACGTGGTCCGGGCCGGGGCGAGCCTCGCGGGCAGGACGGCGGGCTCGGCGCGCAGCGCCGCCGCGAGCCTCGACGATGCGGCGGCGGTGGGGAGCAAAGCCTCCACGACCGGCCTGCGGGCGCTTGAGGTCGGTGGCTCCGCGGCCGACGACGCGGCGAGGACCGCCTCGACCGGCATGCGGACCGCTCCCGCATCGGCGGCAGGCTCGGCCGACGAGGTTCCGAAGATCTGGATGAACCTGCTCCGCCGCCCCAAACCGGGCGACCCGCCGGGAATGAGAGATGTCCAGCTCCCCTTTGAATACGACGCCTTTCCGGCCGGACGCGGACCGGTCAGCGGCGCCGTCCGGGATAAGCGGATTAGACTGCAAGCGCGCAACGACCTGCGCGAGGCCACCCAGGCCGAGCGCGCGCGCCCTCGCCGAGCTGCGGCGGTCGGGCGCCCCGCGGAGCGTCCTCGGGCAGGCCGAGGCCAAGGCGAAGGACTGGACCGCGCGACTGAACGCCAAGACCGAGGAGATCCGGCGCCCGCGGCTTGAGGCTCGCGCGGCCAAGGCGGAGCGGAAGGCTCAGGCCGCCGCCCGCCGCCAAGCGCTCGCGGAGGCCGACCTCAGGGGCGAGCGGGGCTTGCTGCGCCTTTGGCTCGCCCGCGGCCGCGACGACCTCGGCAGGGCCGGTAACGCCGTGTTCCACCAATTTCCAGAAGGGGCAAAAAGGGTCCTCGAGGTCTGTACGGAGCCGGTGAGCCGCGGGCTCGACCAACTCGTCGACGTGGTCCGGCATGGCGGCCGCACGTTTGCCGACGGCGCGGCGGACCTCGCCCGGCGGCATCCCATGCTCAACGAGGCGCGGCTCACCGTCCGCGAGATCTTCCGCCAGGGCGGCAAGCATCACACGCTGCGCGACGAGCTTGGGCGGGCCGTGAAGCTGCGCCTGAACGAGCCGCGACCGCTCGCCTTCCGCCAGGGCGCGCAGACGGTCGTCGACCTCGCCGGGGCGGGGGTCGGATTGGTGAAAGCCGTGTTCGAGCCGCTGACGCGGCCTGTCCTCGCCGTGGTCAACGCAGGGCTCCAGGTCACGCGGAAAACGTCCTGGATCGCCGCCAAGACCACTCCGCTTTACCTCAGCTTCGAAGGGCTGCGCGGGAACCTCAAGCTCGGGCGCGACCCGAGCGCCCTGACCCGGGCAAACCTGTCGACGGATCCGGAGCACGCCCTGTTCGTGAGGGCCTACACCCTGGGAACCACGCAGGACGCCTTCATCCCGGCGAGCCTGTCGCTCTTCCACTCAGGCCCGACCGTCAAGGGCTTCAACCCGACCACCGGGAAGGTAGAGTTCGACCAAGCGGTGCCGACGACGTTCGGGCGAAAGGGTCCCGACCAGCAAACGCAGGTCGCGAGCAACCTGTCGTGGCGCGCCAGCCTCGGGATTGCCGGCCTCGCCTGGAAGCTCGGTCCCGATCTCGCCAACTTCAACGGCAACGCCCACGTGGCTTTCGCGACCCTCGGCGCCTCGTTGAGGGGCGAAGCCGGCAACATCGTCCCCGGCCAGGGGTTCAACATCGGCGGACGGGCCTATGCGGCCCTCGGCGTCCTCGTGCGCTACTCCTACGAATCGAACTTCGACTACCCGGCGCTCAACCTTCCGGGCGGGTTCACGGACGGCCGCGTGATCTTCGACGCCAGCCGCCCCGTAGTCATCAACCGATACTGGTGGGGCGGCGGCCACGACCCGTTTGCCGACGGTCAGCTCACCCTCTCGATGTTTCCGCTCGGCCTCAGCGGCGTGGTCAAGGCGTCCGACGGCAAACCTATTCCGAGCACCTATGTCCTCCGCACCCTGACGTCGAAAGGAGCGCCGCTCCGCTTGGGCCTCTTGGGGGCGCTGGACAAGGCCTTCTACGGGATCGTGTTCGGTCGCAATCCCGAAGGCCGCAAGGCCGCTCAGGCGCTCAAGGACGCGTCGCCAGGGCTCTACGACGTGCCCCTGCCCTGGGGAGGAACCTTGTTCAAGCAGGTCGAGCAATACGACACCGGCGTGCCGCAGCAGCCGGACGTGATGGGCGAGGGCGGGCAAAGCGTGGATCGCCGCAGCGCTGAGGACAGGGTCCAGGCCCAGATCGATCGCGCCGAGCGCGCACCCGGTCCGACCGGGCCCTGGCGAGGGCCGACGCGCGCACCGCGCACGCAGGAGCAACGCGTCGAGGACCAGCTCCGTGATGCGGAGCGGGTGCGCGGCCCGAGCCCGCCGGCACGCCAGATCCGCCTCGAGCCTGCGCCGGTCGTCAATCCCGGCGTCGCGGGGCAGTTCGTGGTCTCGCCGCGTCAAGGAGCGAACGTCCGCGCCGCGCCGGGCGTCGACGCGCCCGCGGTTTCGACCTTGCGCCACGGCGAGCCCGTGCTGCAGACCGGCCCGTCGCAGGTCGACGCCGACGGCGAGAGATGGATCCCGGTGGTCGGACGCGACCAGGGTCGCCGGAGCGTGACGGGTTTCGTTCGCGAGGACCTCGTGGTTTCCCACGCCGCGGGCGACAAGGGCCCGGAGGGCCGCTTCGATCCGGGCCTCGAACGGCAGGGATATTTCGCCGTGGAGGTGCAGCGCACCGACACCCTGCGCGACATCTGCCTCCGCCACGGCGTGAGCGAGGACGAGATCGACGACGTGATCGCGCTCAACCACCAGATCATCGATCCTGACCTGATCTACCCCGGCGACACGGTGTACCTGCCGCAGCGGTGAGGCCGGCGACCGTCGCTCGCGCCGTCACGCGCGGAGCGGCGTCGCCGCGCTCCGACTGCGGCGGCGCCGCGATATCCTGAAGGGTCGACGCTCCGAACCGATGCGGCATGTCCTTGCGGACTTCGATCATGATACGTTATGACATTTACGGCAGGCCTGCGGAACGTCAGCAGCAGGCAGTTCAACCTGGAGGAAACACGAATGCGAATGATGCTAGCCGGCGGCCTGCTTGCCGCGGTGATCGGCGGGGCTTCCCCCGCTGCGGCCCAGGGCTCCGTCAACGTCTATTGCTCCGTCCAGGTGGAATGGTGCCAGGCGATCGCGACGAGTTTCGAGAGCGACACCGGCATCAAGGTCAATATGACCCAGAAAGGTTCCGGCGAGACCCTGGCGCAGATCCGCGCCGAGGCGCAGAACCCCAAGGGGGACATCTGGTTCGGAGGCACCGGCGACCCGCACCTGTCGTCGCCGAGGAGGGCCTGAGCGGAGGCCTACGACTCGCCCGCCGCGAAGGAGCTGCATGACTGGGCGCTCAAGCCAGCACGAGGCGGCGCAAGAAGCGCTCGGTCGGGCGTCTATTCGGGCGCCGTCGGGTTCGGTTTCAACAGGGAGCTCCTGGCGAAAAAGAACCTCACGGCGCCGAGCTGCTGGGCGGACCTCGTCAAGCCCGCATACAAGGGCGAAATCCAGGTGGCGAACCCGAACTCATCGGGCACCGCCTACGTGATCATCGCCACGCTCGTGCAGCTCATGGGCGAGGACAAGGCTTTCGAATTCATGAAGGCGATGCACCACGAACATGAACAACTATGCGAGCGTCGGGCACCGGCCCCATCAAGGCCGTGGCCCGCGGCGAGACGGCGTGTCGCCCTCACTTCGTGCACGACGCGGTGACGGAGGCCAATGCGGGGTTCCCGGTGGGCTACGCCACGCCCTGCGAGGGCACCGGCTACGAGATCGGATCGCATGTCGCTCATCAAGGGCTCGCGCAATCTCGCGAACGCGAAGAAATTCTACGATTGGGCGCTGACCCCCGCCGCGCAGACGGCTCGGCTTCGAAGTCGGCAAGCAGTTGCAGATGCCCTCCAACAGGGCGCACCCCTGCCGCCGAACGCGCCCGACCTGACGAAGATCAAGCTCGTCAACTACGATTTCGTGAAGTACGGCCGGCGGCCGAGCGCAAGCGCCTGCTCGACCGCTGGGATCGCGAGATCGGAGCCTGCCGCGATAGCCCGGCCACCCGATCGTTGCCAGCCGGCGCGAGTGCGCCGGCCGGCTCGTCCCACATGCGAAGCGTCATGAGGCGGTTCGACCCCGCCGTCGTCTGGTGGCACTGTCGCGGCGTCGGCGCTGGCGTCGTGCCCTGGCATATGCAGCAGGACGGCCTCACGCCCGCCGTCGCTCGTCGCGTCTCGGGTCGGTGATCCGGAGACCGCCTCGCCGCTCGGTCAGGCGCTCTTCCATGGGCGCTGGTGGTTCTGGCCGGTGCTTGCTCGCCGCGCGGCAGCGCCGGCCGGCCTCGCCACGCCGCAGCGCGGCGGACCGCGGCCGCATTCTCGCGAGCCGCCGGCGCTTCGGGCTCGGCGGCCTGGTCATGCAGGCGTGGCTCATCGGCCTGCGGGGATGGAGCTATTCCGGGCTCGCGGCGCGTTCGGCGATCTCGGCGACCGTCAGTTCGGGATGGGCCTCGGCGGCGCGCTCGACGTTCGCGGGCTTTCTCCTGCTGCTGACCGAAGGGCTTGCGCTGCTCGGCCGTTTCGGCGGCGACCGCTTCGTCGCGGCGCGGTCGGGGTGCTGCGGCCTCATCGCCCTCTTCACGATCTGGCCGGTGGCTGATCATGCTCGGGCGAGAGCCTTCTAGGCTCCGGCCTGGTCAAAGCTCGCGCCGGCCTTCTCGAGCGGTTCGCGACCCGAAGAACTGGGGCCTCAGCCTGCCTGACGAGCGAGGCGGCTCCTGCGGGGTCGCCTGGAACACGCTTGCGCTCGCCGCTCGCGACGGCAGGCCTCGTGCACGGCGCTCGGGCTCGCCTTCGCCCTGATCGTCACCCGCACGGGTTTCCGCTACAAGAAATTCCTTCGGCTTCTGACCATCCTGCCGATCATCACGCCCTCGTTCATCGTCGGCCTCGGGCCTGATCCTGATCTTCGGCCGCTCCGGCATCATCAACCAGAGCCGTCGAGGCCATGTCGGCGTCAAGTCTCGGCCGCTGGATCTACGGCTTCAGCGGCGTCTGGCTGGCGCAGACCTTCGCCTTCACGCCCACGGCCTTTCTCGTGCTGATCGGCGTCGTCGAGGGCATCTCGCCGACCATGGAGGAGGCCTCGCAGACGCTGCGCGCCTCGCGCATGCGGACCTTCTCGACGGTGACGCTGCCTCTGATGCTGCCTGGGCCTCGCCAACGCCTACCTCGTCGCGTTCGTGGAGAGCCTCGCGGATTTCGGTAATCCGATCGTGCTCGGCGGTTCCTTCGGCGTGCTGTCGACTGAAATATTCTTCGCCGTCGTCGGCGCGCAGGCGGATTTCGGACGTGCCGCGACGCTGGGGCTGATCCTGCTCGGCTTCGCACTGCCGCCTTCCTCGCTGCAGCGCGGCGTCGTCGGGCGGAAGCTCCTACGTCATCGATGTCGGGCAAGGGCGATGCCGGCCTGCCGCAACCCCTGCCCGCCCCGATCGCGCCGGGCCGCGATCGCGGTCGCGGTTCCCTGGGCCGTGCTGACGATCGGCGTCTACCTGCTGGCGCTGGCCGGCGGCTTCGTGAAGGTCTGGGGCCGCGACTGGACGCCGACCCTCTCGCATTTCGGCCGCGCCTTTGCGGTCGAGCGCGGGCCGGCCGGCGTCATCTGGGCCGGCAGCGCGTGGAATTCGCTTTTCACGACGATCAAGCTCGCCGCCATCGGCGCACCGATCACGGCCGCCATCGGCCTTCTGGCGGCCTGGGTCTTCTCCCGCCAGCGCTTCGTCGGCCGCTCGGATCTCGAGTTCGCGTTGATGCTTCGTTCTGCGTGCCCGGAACCGTCATCGGCGTCGCCTACATCCTGACCTTCAACGTGCCGCCGCTCGAGATCACCGGCACGGCGATCGATCCTGGTCGATCTGCTTCGTCTTCCGGAATCTGCCCGTGGGCGTGCGCTCGGGCATGGCGGCGCTGAGCCAGCTCGACAAAAGCCTCGACGAGGCGTCGATCACGCTGCGGGCGTCGGCAGTCCGGACGCTGAGCCAAGTCGTCCTGCCCCTGCTCAAGCCCGCCATCGTGACGGCGCTCGTCTATTCGTTCGTGCGCGCCATGACGACGGTCTCCGCCGTGATCTTCCTGGCGTCGGCCGAGTACGAGATGGCGACGGTCTTCATCATCAACCGGACCATCAATGGCGATTATGGTCTCGCGATCGCGTATTCGACCGTGCTCATCGTCCTGATGATGGCCGTGATCGGACTTATTCAACTCGCGCGTCGGCGAGCGCCGCCTGGGCCGCCGCAAGGCGGTCGTCGCGGCAACGGTCCTGGAACCGGCCGGAGCGTGCCATGAACTCCATCCGAGACGATCTCCAGCACCGTTCCGGTGCGCCGGGGAAGCGCCATGACCCCGAACCGGAAGGTCGCCGCACCCGTCCCGCGTCCGAATGGAAACGTGCCATGAACCCAACTCGGAAAAGCGCCGCGGAGGTGGTTCTTCGCGGCGTCACGAAGCGCTACGGGGCGGTGACGGCGGTCAAGCCGGTCGATCTGCACATCGCGCGGGAAACCTGGTCACTCTTCTCGGCCCGTCCGGGCTGCGGCAAGACCACTCTGCTGCGCATGGTCGCCGGATTGGAGCGGGTCAGCGAGGGGCAGATCCTGATCGGCGGGCGCGACGTGACGGACTTGTCGGCCGGCGAGCGCAACGTCTCGATGGTGTTCCAGTCCTACGCGCTGTTCCCGCACATGAGCGTACGGGACAACGTGGCCTACGGCCTGATCTCGAGCGGCGTTTCGAAGCGCGAAGCTCACGACCGAGGCCGAGGAGGCGCTGGCGACGGTGGGCCTGACGGGTTTCGGCGACCGCCTGCCCTCCGAGATGTCCGGCGGTCAGCAGCAGCGGGTCGCGGTCGCCCGGGCGCTCGTCCTCAAGCCCGACGTGCTGCTGTTCGACGAGCCGCTGTCCAACCTCGACGCGCGGTTGCGCCGATCGATGCGCGAGGAGATCCGCGTCGCTCCAGCAACGTCTCGGCGTGACCGTCGTGTACGTCACGCACGACCAGAGCGAGGCGCTGGCGGTCTCGGACCAGATCGTCGTCATGCGCAATGCCGAAATCGCGCAAGCGGGCTCGCCGCGCGAACTCTACGAAGCTGCCCGAGAACGTGTTCGTCGCGACCTTCATGGGCGAGGCGAACCACGTGAAGGGCCGCCTGAGCGATGCGTCCGCGACCGCCGGGATCTGGTGCGCCTCGATGCCCTCGCGATCCGACTCTCCCATAAGGGCTTGAGCACGGCGAGGTCGACGTCGTGATCCGGCCCGAGGCGATCGTGCTCGTCGAACCTACGGCTGCCGACGTGCTCTCGGGCACGGTCTCGACGGCAACCTATATGGGCTCCCACGCGGAGTACAACCTCGACACCCCCGTCGGGCGGTTGTTCGCCATTGCTCCGGAGGCGAGGAGGCTTCGTGCGCCCGGGCGAGGCGGTCGGGATCCGCCTCGCGGACCACGGCGTGTTCGCCGTTCGCGCCTAGTCCTCGTGCATGACGCAAAGCTACGACCCCGACCTATTGTCGGCAGGCGAAACGTCTTGCCCGTGAAGCCTACCGCTGCCCAGCCGTGAGCAGCAGTTCATTGGGTCCGCTCCAGCCCTCGGCCACATCGAACGCCCTGAGCTTCTCCTGCATTTCGGCGAACGCCGATTGCTGGGCCGTGGGGTCCAAGCCACCGAGGATCTGCTGGATCGGACTCGCGGAGCTTCGAATGAAGTCGAGATAATCGGCCGCCGAGGGCAGCCGGAAGGGTGCGCTGATCCGGGTCGTCGCGACGGCCTGAAAACCCGCCCGCCGGAACAGTTCGTCGATCAGCCCCGGCTTGCCCAGACTCATCAGTGATCCGGGCTGATAGGGATCGCGCGGCGGAAGTCCCGCGTGCTCGAGGGCGGTCTGCATCAGGACCGCGATGCAGGGGTTGGCCTGCGGCGTCGAGAACACGATCGTGCACGCGCTACCGCCGGGCCGCAACGCACGGTGCATCTCGCGCAGGCCGCGAAGCGGATCGGGGAACAGCATCAATCCGAGCCGACACACGGCCGCATCGAAGCGCGACGCTGCGACCGCAAGGTTCTCGCCGTCGGCCACGCGGAATTCCACGTTTCGGCAGCCCGCCTGCTCGATGTTCCGTTTGGCGAGTTCCAGGATTCCGGCTGAAATGTCCGTCGCCATCACGTAGCCGTCCGCACCGACGCGTTCGGCCAGGTCACGGGTCTGATCGCCGGCCCCGGCGGCGACGTCGAGCACCTGCGAACCGCGCTTCACGCCGGCCATGTCGATCATCGCCGCGGTGGCGTCGCGGAGCCAGGCCCGGATTTGCGGGCCATGCTCGTTCCAGCCGGCCGCGGCCCGGTCCCATTGCGCGCGGGCCGCGCTCTTGAAGGCTGGAGGATCGAGGACGGTGGCGGTCGGCATGGCAGACTCTCCCGGGTTCGTGATCGCGCCGGACTCCGTTGGAGATCCGGTCGCGATCGCCCGAGGAGGCTACAACGGGCCCGTCCCTGCAGGACAGCCGCAGGATTGCGCGCGGGGGCCGCAGGCGTGCATAACTGGGCCATGTTCGATTGGAACGACCTGCGCTACTTCCTGGCGGTGGCCCGTCACGGCAGCACCCTGGCCGCCGGGCGGGCGCTCGGGCTGAGCCAGTCCACGGTGCAGCGCCGTCTGTCCGAACTGGAGCGGCGGATCGGGCAGCCGCTCGTCAAGCGACACCCGACAGGCTACCAGCTCACCGAATTCGGTCGAGCCATGCTGCCCCATGCCGAGCGCGTCCAGGAGGCGGTTCAGGCCTTCGCGGAACAAGCCGAGGTGGCCAAGCGCAATCAGGGTGGGGTCATCCGGCTGACCTGCCCCGAGCCGATCGTCTATCGCATCACCCAATCGACCCTGCTCGATCGCTTCCACGCGCGCCACCCCGACCTGCGAGTCGAGTTCGTCATGAGTGACAAGTACGTCGATCTCTGCAAGGGCGAGGCGGACGTCGCGCTTCGCTCGGGCGATACCGACGACGACGTACTCGTCGGCCGCAAGATCGCGGACTCGCTGTGGGCCGTCTACGCGAGTCGCACATATCTCGAGCGGCACGGCAAGCCGGAGCGGATCGAGGACCTCGAGGGCCACGCGCTCGTGGGCTTCGACGAGACGATGGCGAATCATCGGGCGTCGACGTGGTTGCGCCGCGTGGTGCCGAACGCTCAGGTGATCGCCCGCAACAACAGCGTGCTGGGGCTGGTCTATGCGGTCAAGGCCGGGATCGGCGTAGCACCGCTGCCGACGGCTCTGGGCGATGCCGAGCAGGATCTCGTTCGGGTGCTCGGACCGATTCCCGAATTGGCGCGAAGCTGGCGGCTGCTCGCTCATCCGGACGTGCGGCGAACGCCGCCCGTAGCGGCGTTCTTCGACTTCGTGGTCGAGGAAGCCCAGACCTTTCGCCTGATCCTGACCGGGTGACGCGAAGCTCTCGCGGAGCGCCCCATCCGGTGCCGCCCGAACCATTCTCGATGGCACCGCTGACCGGTTTGATCGCCCGGAGCGGCTAGACTAGCCGGCGCAGGTTCAGGACCGCCGACTGCATCGGGTCGGGGAGGAGCCGAAAATTGCGCTGCACCCGTGGTCGACACGTCGCCGGTCACGATGGGAGCTTGTCGCGAGCAGGCTCAGCGACGGTCGGATGGGCAGCGTCGTCGACGTCACGATGCGCGGCATGATCTCGGTTGCGCCGGGTCGAGCCCCGCTTGAACGAGATCGCAGGCACGCGACGGCGGCTGGTCAGGCAACGCAAACGCATCTCAACGCGATAGCGGAGTCGCCAGGCTCGCGTCGAGCAAGCGGCGTGCCCGGCGGCCGATCATGACCACGGCAAGCGCTGACGCGACCAGCCCGGTCGCCAAGAGCCATGCATGCGCGGGCTGAAACGCGGTCTCCAGGGCCGTTCGGCTGAGCGCGCCGGCGCTGACGTGCACAACGACCCCAGGGGAGATGCCGATCAGCGTGGCCGCGAGATAAGGCCAGAGCGCAACCCTCGTCGCCCCGAACAGGTAGCTCTGGAGGCTCGATGGGACGACCGGCCCCAGGCGCATGAGCAAGACCGCCCGCCAGCCCTCTTGATCGACGGCGCGCGTAACGGCGAGCATTTTGGGGCGAGTCGCCACGAAACGAGCGACGAGCGGTCGTGCGAACCGTCGGCTGATCCAGAATGCCAGCGCGGCGCCGAGGGTCGCGCTGAGCAGCGCGAGCGGAAGGCCGGCGAAGCCGTACGAGAGCCCGGCGACGAAGCTGAGCACCGGCCGCGGGGCTAGGACCAGGGATCCGAAGGCGAACGAGAGCGCGAGCGCCACGGCCCCACCCAGGCCCGCTGACGCGACCATGCCGCTGAGCGCGCTCAAAGCGTCGAGCGAGTGATCGGTGATCCAGTTCACGAAAGGTCCGCCATCCCGGCAAGAATTAAACCGCAGAAAGTGTGCTCAATGAGGCCGGAGAGCCGCGCGGGCTGGTCTCGACCCCCCGCAACCCGTCGGATGCCGAGTGGGCCATCGGCCCGCGCAGACCCTGTCCGCGATGGGTCGACCGGACGGCCGCGTCCCCTAGCCTTCGGGCACTCGCCCGACGGCTCGCCCTCGCGTCGCTTCAGTGCCCAGACGCCGCGTAGACTGGATCCGGCCGCGAGAAGAAGCCGTGCAGGATGTGATAGACCAGGAGATAGTTCTTCTGCTGGAAGGATGCGTGAGCGATGCCCGGCATGACGGTGAATTGCTTGTCAGAGCTCGGCAACTTCGAAAAGAACGCAAGCAGATCGTCCAAGCTCGCGATGCCGTCGAACTCCCCGCGCATGATGATGGTCGGCATCGTGAGTTTCTCGGGACTGACGACCGGCAGGTTCGAGCACATGTCGACATAGGTGCCGGTCGGCACGGAATCGTCGAGCGCCAGGATCGCGTCCGCGAAAGCCTCGACAACGCTGTCATCTGCGGTCCCGGGATGATCCCGGGTGAAGATGCTGTGGACGAAGGCGCGGTCGATGGGCCGCCGGTTCCTGGCCCGGAACTCAGGAAGCCGCTTCGCCCTTTCGGCCAGCGTGGGACTGCCTTCGCCGGTCCACACGAAGGCGTCGAGGGCAAGCCGTTTGACCCGCTCGGGATGGCGCTGCGCGAACAACGCTGCGCGCAACGCGCCCGACGAAATCCCGTAGACGAGAAGCGGCCCGGTTCGGCGCTTGTCGAGGATGTATTCGGACGCCGCCGCGAGGTCGTCTGCGCCGTTCGCGATATCGCAGTTGATGTCGCGCTTCTTGTCCGACCGGCCATAGCCCTCGAGATCGACGCACCAGGTGTCGTATCCCTTGCCGACGAACCAGTCCATGACCGACGAGTGCGGCCGCCCGGAGACGTGGAGGTCGAAGGTCGGCTGGGAGGCCATCGAGGAGCCATGCACGAACAGCACGGTTCCGTTCGGGTCCGGGCGGCCCGTCGACTTCTCGAACAGGAAGAGCCTGACGTCTCCTTTGTGCGTCCAGTGCTCCTGCCCGCGGATGGTTGGATTCGAACCGTGATCGTCCATTGCCTCTCCCCGTTCCTGTGGGCGAGCCGCCCTTCCTTGCGCTTTCAGATGAATCCTGCCCGCCGCAGCGCGTCCGCGCCCTTCGCGCTCGTCAGGGCGTCGATGAACCCGACCGCCGAAGGATGACCCGGCAGCGCGACGGCCCGGTAGGATGTCCAGATCTGGCACGGCTCCGGAAAGAAGCCCAGGAAGGCGACCTCGGGCCTCGGCAGGATCTCCGTCGCCTGACTGACCGCCATCGCGATCTCGCCACGCCCGACGGCCGACACGGCGTCGACTCCGAACGGGAATGCCTTGAGCCGGTCGCGCAGGGCCTCGGTGAGACCGAGTCCGTGAAGGCATTTCACGAACCAGGCCCCCGCGGTCGCACCGCGGGCCGGGTCCGCGTAGCCGATCGAGGGGGCGGCGAGGAGGACCTCCCGGAACTGATCGACGGTCTCGAGCGAGGGCGGCGCGCGGCGCTTCTGTCCCGCGAGCCCGACCCCCGTCCGGCCAAGGTCCGCGGCCGCGCCTTGCCGAAAGCGGCCGCCCGCCGCGAGAGCGTCCATCGCCTCGGTGCTCAGGATCAGGATGTCCGGCCGGTCCCCGCCGAGCACCCGGTCCCGAAGGGCGCCGGCGGTATCGAAGATCGTGTCCATCGGCGCGCCGGACGCGGCGCAGCCCGCAAAGAGGTCCTCGATCACCGATTTGGCCGCGCCGGCCGCCATCACCCGGAGAGGCCTCGCCGCGGTTTCGAAAGGGAGAGCGTCCAGCACGGGCACCTCGCGAGCGGAAAATCATGATGTCATCGGCCGACAGCGTTGACTAGACAGCCGTGTCGGAGCCGGGCGACGAGGCCGCCCGCCCGCGTCGGTTGTCCCCGGGGGCGGAGTCCCGTATGCGGCATCGTGACGGCGGCGACCGCCCCGTCGAACCCGTGGAGCAATGGAAGCCCGTATGGCGCCAAGTCTGATCTTTGCCGTGGCCGTGGTCGTGCTCGCGACCTCCTTTCTGTCGGGCGTCGTCGGCATGGCGGGTGGCATGATCCTCATGGGCGTGCTGCTCGCTTTCCTTTCGGTGCCCTCCGCGATGGTCCTGCACGGGATCACGCAGGCGGCCTCGAACGGCTGGCGCGCATTCCTGTGGCGGGCCTACGTCGATTGGGCGATCCTCGCCCGCTACGCGATCGGTTCGCTCGTCGCGCTCGTCCTTTTTGCGCTGGTGCAGTTCGTGCCCGAGCGGGCGCTGGTCCTGATCGCCCTCGGCCTCCTGCCGTTTGCCGCCATGGCGGTGCCGGCGCGGATTGCGCCGAGAGCCGACCGTCCGCTCGGAGCCGAGATCAGCGGCTTTGTCAGCACCGCGCTCCAGCTCGTCTCGGGCGTTTCCGGTCCGGCTCTCGACATTTTCTTCGTCAGAACCGAGCTCGACCGGCGCAGGGTGGTGGCCACGAAGGCGGTGTGCCAGGTCTCGACGCACCTCATCAAGCTCCTCTACTTCGGCACGCTCGTCAGTGCGAACCTTGACGAGATCGGCTCGCCCGTCATGGCGATCTCCGTCGTGCTTGCGCTCACGGGCACGACGTTGAGCCGGACCCTCCTGGAACGGCTGACCGACGTCCAGTTCCGCGCTTGGACGCAACGGATCGTCATGGGCGTCGGGATGGTCTATTTGGTGCAGGGACTTGCGGCCTATGCGAAGGGCTAGCTTTGAGCGCAACCGTAACCTGCTGCCAGCTCTCGCCGCGATCGCTGAAATCAAAGGCTGCACCCTCGCGGAGGTCGCTCCGCGTGGCTTCTGAGCCGGTCTGGCAGGTCCCTCCCGCGATCAGATTCCCACGCGCTTCATCTGCGGCTCCGGGTAGCGTGTACCCGCGACGGCGGACGGCGGGAATGCCGCGTCGAGCGCGTCCAGCGTCTCCTGCGAAAGGGTGAGGTCGACCGCCTCGACGTTCTCTTCGAGCCAGCGCCGCTGTTTGCTGCCGGGCAGCGGCACGAGGAACTCACGCTGTGCGAGGAGCCAGGCAAGCGCGAGCTGCGCCGGGGTGCACCCTTCGCGGGCGGCAAGGGCGCGCACGGAGTCGAGAAGGCGCAGGTTCTGTTGCAGGTTGCCGCCCTGGAACCGCGGCATGTCGTGGCGCCGGTCCTTCGGCGCCAGCGAGTCCGGCCCCACGATCGTTCCGGTGAGAAACCCGCGGCCGAGGGGAGCGTAGGCCACGAACCCGATCCCGAGCTCATGACAGACGTCCAGGAGCTCGTCCTCGGGATCGCGCGACCACAGGGAATACTCCGTCTGCAGAGCCGCGAGCGGATGCGTGGCGTGCGCCCGCCTCAGCGTCCCTACGCCCGCCTCGGAGATCCCGATGTGCCGGACCTTGCCTTGCGCCACGAGGTTCGAGAGGGCCCCGACGGTCTCCTCGATCGGGACGGAGGAGTCGACCCGATGGATGTAGTAGAGGTCGATCACGTCGGTGCCGAGCCGCCGCAGGCTCGCTTCGCACGCCACCGGCACGTAGTCCGGCCTGCCGTCGACGGCGGTGCGACCGTCCGGGTGCCGGATGTTGCCGAACTTCGTCGCCAGGACGACCTTGTCGCGCCGCTTCCTCAGGGCACGCCCGATCAATTCCTCGTTAGCGCCGAAGCCGTACGCGTCGGAGGTATCGATGAGGTCGACGCCGCGTTCGATGGCCTCGTGGATGGTGGCGATCGCCTCCGGTTCGCTTGGTTCTCCGTAGATCGGGCTCATGCTCATGCACCCGAGGCCGATCGCCGAGACTTCGAGATCCCCTAGGCTCCGACGCTTCATCTCCGACTCCGTTCGAAGGTCCAAACCCGCCGGCTCGATGCACCCACGGTTCCGGGGCGGCACGGCGCGAGGCCACATCCGCGGCTGCCCTAAAGTAAGCCGCGCTTGACTTGCCATGACTGGTGCGGATCAATGTCGACCAATATGTCATTGGTTGCAAGTTACGCCCGTCCCATCCTGCGGATTGCAGGAGCGACTTGGTTGACGGGCCCCGCGAAGGGATCCCGAGAGGCGTGCTTCCGGGATGGCAACCCGATGGACTCGGCGAAGACTTGAACCCTGCCCAAAGGCGCGGATCGGGGGATCTCGGCGGCAAGACCGACTCGACGAAGGGAGAGAGACAATGATCAACGCACTGGTATCCCGTCGCGAATTCATCGCCGGCACGGCGGCGACGATGACCCTGATGGCGAGCGGAACGCGAGGCCTTGCGCAGAGCGACTACCCGCAGCGCAACTTCCGCGTGATCATCCCGACCGGCCAGGGCGGTGGAGCCGAACGGCTTGCGCGCCCGTTCGACGACGCGTGGTCGAAACACCTGAAAAGGCAGTTCGAGTACAGCTTCCACGCCGGCGCGGCAGGCCAGGTCGGCTACGAGCTGTTCGTGAAGCGCAGCCCGCACGACGGTCATCACCTTCTGTTCGGGAACATGGGTCCCGAGATGATCATGTATTCGGTCCAGAAGCCGGATTACCGCTTTCCGCAGGACTTCATCTATTTCAGCCGCATGGACATCGACGACAGCTGCATCTTCGTGAAGCGGGATTCGCCGCTACAAGGACATCCAGGCCGTCGTCGACGCCGCGAAGAAGCGGACCCTCAACGTTGCGGTGAGCCGCATCCCCCACCCGGCCTCGATCGGGCTCCTCGCGCTCGGCGATGCGACCGGGTCCACGTACAACCTGATCCCGTATGGCGGCGGCAACCCGACCTATATCGCCGTGCTGAATGGCGAGGCGGAGATCGGGGCGTTGCCGATCGCCGGCGTGCTGGCCCTCAGCGACCGCCTCAAGGTGCTCGGCGTGTTCAACCGCGAGAACATCTTCGCGAGCCGCACGGAGAACGCGCCGCCCATCAACTCCGTGTTCGGCACCAACATTCCCGATCTCTACTCGTCCCGCGCCTGGGCCGTCCACACCGACTGGGCGGACGCCAATCCGGCGCATTTCGAGATGCTGCAGAAGACGTCCGAACTCGCGCATGCCGACCCGCTGTTCCGGGACGCCTTCGAGAAGACCGGGGCGCCCGTCGAGGCGCTCAAGTACGGCGACCGCAAGGTGTGCACCGAGTACTCGTTGGCGATGGTCGAGCTCTCGAAGCGCTACGAAAAGGTCCTCAGCGCGCAGAAGTGATCACGGGCCAGGAGGCAGCCGTGAGCGACGAAGCGCCGGAACCGGAGCTGCGCCCGCAAAGGCAGGCGCTTGGGCGCCGACCTCATCATCCCGGGACTCGCCGCAGGGCTGACGATCTACTTCCTCGTCAACACCGCGGGCCTGGTGTGGGAGGCGCGGGCCAACGGCACGGTGATCGGAGCCGTCCTGCTGATCCTCGTCGCGGTGCAGCTCGTCAGGATCGGCCTGGAGGTTCGGCGAGGGCGTGCCTCGCTGGGCCTCGGCAGCCTGCTCGAACGATCGACGGTTCAGGTCCAGCGCCTCGGCCTTCTCGTGGTCCTCACCTTGTTCATCGCGGCGATCCCCTGGGTCGGCACGACGCTCGGCCTGTTCTTCGCCCTGCGCGGCCTCGATGTGGCTTCTCGGGGTTCGCGATCCGCGGGCCCTTCTCGGCATCTCGCTCGCGGTGGCGGCGAGCGTCTACCTGCTCTTTATCGTGCTGCTTCAATCGCGGCTGCCCGTCGGGCCGATCGAGAACCTGCTCGGGTCGCTACTCCCCGGTCGGGTCTGACGGCGAGGCGGCCCTTTCCGCGATGACCAGGAGCGCCTCTCCATGACCGACATGCCGCTATCGAAGAACCTCCGAGCGGTCGGCCGCATCGACGTTCCGGGCGGCGGGCAAGTGGTCGTCGAGGACGGGCTTCGCGTATGTCGGCCACATGAAGCCCCCGCACGGGACCAGCATCGTCGACGTTCGCGACCCCGCGAATCCGCGCCTCGTCGACGACGCTCGAGCTTCGCAACGACGAGTCGCACACCCACAAGGTCCGCGTGGTCGGCGACATCATGATCGCCAACGTGGAGCAGAACGACCGGCATGCCATCCGGCGCGGCCAGGCGCTTCGCGAGGTCGAGGCGAGGCTTCGCGCGCGAGCTCGGCCGGGACGCGTCGGAGGCCGAGCTCGCGCAGAAGCTCGAGGTTCCGGAGAGCCTGCTGCCGCGCTTGCGGCACACTCTCCAGCACGGATACCGGGACGGCGGCTTCAAGGTCTTCGACATCTCCGACAAGGCGCGCCCGCGCGAGCTGTGCCTATGTGCGCACCCACGGCGTCGGCGTGCACCGCTTCGACATGGACGAGCGCTACGCCTACATCTCGACTGAGATGGAAGGGTTCGTCGGCAACATCCTCGTGGTCTACGACATCGCGGATCCGTCCCGGCCCACGGAGGTCTCGCGCTGGTGGATGCCCGGTCAGAACGTCGCGAAGGGTGAGACGCCGCACTGGAAGGGCTTGAGCCACCGCCTGCATCACGCGCTGCGCTTCGGGGACGAGCTCTGGGCCGCGGTCTGGTATGCGGGGCTGCGGGTCATCGACGCGAGCGACATCGACAACCTGCGCACGACCGGCTCCTTCAACTACCACCCGCCGTTCCCGGAGCCCACGCACACGGTGGCGCCGGTGCCGGTACGCTGGCAGGGGCGGCAGGTGGCCGTCGCCGTCGACGAGGAGCACGAGCACCGCAAGGGGCAGCTCCATGGCGGCCTGTGGTTCCTCGACGTGGAGGACCGCGGCGACATCCGCCCGCTCGCCATGTTTCATGTGAGCGAGCGGGATTCGCCGTTCAGCGACAAGGGGCGCTTCGGCGCTCACCAGTTTCAGGAGCGCGTGGTCGGCGACCGGCTCTTCTGCACATGGTTCTCGGGGGGCCTGAGGATGATCGACATGCGCGACCCGACCGCGCCGGAAGAGATCGGCTGGTACATCCCGGAGCCCGCGCCGGGCCAGGACAGCCCGCAGAGCAACGACGTCTTCGTCGACGAGGGCGGGCTCGTCTACGTCATCGACCGCCACGCGGGCCTGGACATTCTCGAGCCGACGGGCTGACGCCGCGCGGGTACGTGCGACTTTCATTCGAGCGCGGAGCGCACGCGCCGGCAGCGAGGCCGGACGCTCCCCGGACCATCCCCTAGGAGGTCAGTGCGGAGACGCGGCTTGTCGGCTCGGCATTGGTAACGAGGCGCCACGCGCATCCCGCGGGTCACTCGAACCCGGCCCGCGCGGTTTGGGCGAGCACCCCTTCCTTGCGGCGGCTGCGGAGCATTGGAAGCACGATCGTCGCCACGACGAGAAGCCAGAGCACGTTGCCGAGCCCGGACGAGAACAGGATCGTGAGGTCGCCCTGGCCGACACGAAGCGATCGGAGCAAGGATTGCTCGAACAGCGGACCCATGATGACCCCGACCAGGATCGCCGTAACCTCGTATCCGGTCTTGCGCGCGACGTATCCGATCACCCCGAACAGGAGGGCGAGGCCCATGTCGAAGATGTACTCGCGCTCGGAGAACGCCGCGATCGTGATGAGCGACAGGATGAGCGGAACGAGGTAGCGATTGGGGATCCAGACGACCCGGCTCATATAGCGGGCGAGGGGCAGGATGAGGAGGATCATGAAGCCGTAGCAGACGAACATCTGCATGTAGATGGAGTAGACGAGCTCCGGCCGCTCGATGAACAGCCGCGGCCCGAGCAAAACCCCGTGATAGGTGAGCACCACCATCATGATCGCGCCCGTCGTGCCCCCCGGGATCCCGAGCGCCAGGACGGGAACGAGGGTGCCCGAGGTCACGCCGTTGTTGGCCGATTCGGGAGCGATGACGCCGGGCGGAAAGCCCGTCCCATAGAGCTCCGGGGTTTTCGAGGACATCTTCGAGTAGTGATAGGCGAGGAACGCCGCGATCGTGGAGCCCGCGCCGGGAAGGATGCCGATGATCAGTCCGATCAACGACGTCCAGACGGTCTGCCACCAATACCGCGCCGTGAGCGCAAGACCCTCGAGCGTGTCCACCCACCGGGCACGGCGCGCCAGGGTGAGCTCTTCCGTGCTGACGATCGTCTCGTTCTCGATCATCACCAAGGCTTCGGAAATTGCGAACAGCCCGACGAGGATCGGGATCAGCGGCACTCCGTCGTAGAGCTCGAGGAGGCCGAACGTGGCGCGGCCCGTCCCGAACATCGGATCGGCTCCGATCGCACCGATCATCAGCCCGAACGCGCCCGCGATGAGACCGCGCAGCATGTCCTTCGCCGCGATGGCGGCGATCAGGGTCAGCCCGAACACCATGACGACGACCATCTCGACGCTTCTGAAGTAGAACCCGAGCTGGCCGAGGGCGGGCAGCAGCACCATGGCGGCGGACGTGGTCAGGAGACCCCCGAAGGCGGACGCGGCGAAGCAAAGGACGAGAGCCTGCTGGGCCTGGCCCTTCTTGGTCATGGGATAGCCGTCGAGCGTGGTCGCGGCGGCTCCCCCTTCGCCCGGCATGTTGAACAGGATGGCCGGAATCCCGCCGCCGAGCTGGGTGGTGCAGTAGAGCGAGATCATGAAGGCCATCGCGGCCTCGACGCTCATCTCCAGCGTCAACGGGAGCAGGATGATCAGCGTATTCTGCGCGCTGAAGCCGGGCAGGATGCCGACGATGATGCCGAGAAGCATCCCGGGGATGATGACCCACCAAAGGGAGAGCGACTGAACGAAGACGTCGTAAATCAGCCCGCTCGACGCCAGCATCGTGGCCTCCACGTTGTCGAAACGCTCGGACGGACTCTCGTTGAACTCCCGTGACGATCCACAATCGCACAGTTTGCCGCCCCGCGGAACGCGGCGTCCGGATGCCTTTCGTGCGGGATCCGGCGCCTAGCGAAAGCACGCGCGATCTGATGTGGCGAACGCACGACGATGCCGTCTGTTCAACTGCCAAGGCTTTGGCCGAAGTCGGATGAGGCGGACGAGCAAACCGCGGATGCGCCGGTGAGCGTACGACCCCTTGTGCTGCGCCCCTGTCCGCCCCACTTACCATCCAGACGGATGGTGGAAGGATGGTTGCAATGGCAGGCACAGTACAGGAGCTGCGGCCGAAAACACCGGATAGCGAGAAGATCACGATCAATCTCGGCTATGTGGATCTGGGCCAGATCGATCTCCTGGTGCAGGAGGGCTTTTACTCCAATCGCACCGACTTCATCCGCACGGCGATCCGGAACCAGCTCGACCGGCACAACGATGCCGTGAAGCAGTCCGTCGCCCGACACCAGCTGGATCTGGGTCTGCGACAGTACAGCCGACAGGACCTCGAGGCCGTGAAGGCTGCAGGCGAGACGCTGCACATCCAGGTGCTTGGGCTTGCTGTCATTGCCGCCGACGTCTCTCCGGAACTCGCCCACGACACGATTGCATCCATTCACGTGCTCGGCTCGCTACAAGCCTCGCCCGCCGTGAAGGCGGCGTTGGGGGACCGCATCCGCTAACCGCCGGCGCTCTGCTGCAGAGCACGGTCCGAAGCCTCGAGGCTCCCGTCCGCAAGGTCGGGCAACGATCCCGGCTGACCAGAAACCAACGAAAAAGGAACGACACCCATGAACGCACTTCCGAAGATCGTCATCACGCAGGCCACCCGCCTCACCCGCGAAGGGCGTCTCCAGGAGGCCATGGCGCTCCTGAGCGGCGCGTTCGGGAGTGCTCCCTCCCCGGCCGCGACCCGCGAACCGGATGCGCGCGAGAGCCCGATTGGCCGCACGCCGCCGGTTCTCGACATGGTGCCGCCGTCACCACGGACCGGAGGCGCTTGGACTTCGCCCCAAGTTCGTGGAGCGCCCGCCGCAGACCTTACGAGCGGCATGGGCAAGATCGGCATGCCTGACGCCTTGCGCGGGTTCCTCGACCGGGTGGGGCAACCCGGGGCTCCAGGGCTCGACGGCCTGGTCGGGCCCACCCCGGTGCGTCCGCCGATTGCGGTGCCGGACGGTGCGCGGTTCGAGGAGCGCAGCTATGCCAATGCGGCGGGAAGCCGTGCCTACAAGCTCTACGTCCCGAGCGGCTACACCGGACAGGCGCTGCCCCTCGTGGTGATGCTGCACGGTTGCACGCAGTCGCCGGATGACTTCGCGGCGGGCACGCAGATGAACGCGCTCGCGGAGGAGCGGACCTTCCTCGTCGCCTATCCGGCGCAGACCCAGGCCGCGAACATGTCGAAGTGCTGGAACTGGTTCAGCGCGGGTGACCAACAGCGAGATCACGGCGAACCCTCGCTGATCGCGGGCATCACGCGCCAGATCATGAGCGACTTCCCAGTCGAGCAAGGGCGGGTGTACATCGCGGGCCTGTCGGCCGGAGGAGCGGCGGCCGCGATCATGGGCGCGACGTATCCGGACCTCTATGCCGCGATCGGTGTCCATTCCGGGCTGGCGTGCGGGGCTGCCCGCGACATGCCCTCCGCTTTTGCGGCCATGAAGCAGGGCGGGACCGGTTCGCTTCGACCGGACGGGTCCGGAGGTGTCCCGACCATCGTGTTCCACGGCGACCGCGACACGACCGTGAACCCCGTCAACGGTGATCAGGTTCTCGCTCAGGCCAAAGCTTCGGCGGATTTCGAGACCGCCGTGAAACGGGGCCAGTCTCCCGGTGGAATGGGCTACACCTGCACCGTCCACACAGACGCGAGCGGCCGAGCGATGCTGGAGCATTGGGTGCTTCATGGGGCTGGCCATGCCTGGTCGGGCGGGAGCGCTGCCGGGTCCTACACTGATCCTCGCGGGCCCGACGCGAGCCGCGAGATGATGCGCTTCTTCCTCCAGCACGCGACGGCGCCACGGACGGCCAGCTAGAGCCATTCTCGGCGAAGTGGATCCGGTACGCCGTGAAAAATTGCGGTACAAGAAAGACGGGAGCCGATTCCACTTAAGTGGAATCGGCTCCAGGCACGAGCACGGTCTGCACGATCCTCCCTGCCGCGGTTCGCAGCGAGTGCGGAGGAGATTCACGACTGTGAGCGCCGCGCGGAAAGGGTCGGTCACGATCGGAGCAGGGTGCCCTACCTTCGGTCCGCGAGGGGGCGTGTCCGGGCCCCTCCGTTGCTGAGCATTCCTGGCGGGCGTACCATGGCGGGCTCACCGCTCCGCGAGGGAGGCGACCATGAATTCGGCGCTCACGGCTATGGGTTTCTGGCTCGCGGCCTTCGGCGCCGCACCGGTGGGACCAGTCAGCTCGGATCACGCCCCTGTCCTGAAAGGAGAGATCGTTCTCCAGCGGGCCTCCTATTGCGACTATGGCGTGGTCCAAACCGACCGAGGTTTCGCCTTCCTCGACCTTGGTGCCGGTCTCGTCGCTCTTGCCAGCGGGCGGTGGGTGACCGGCCGCTTGACCGCACGCGGCCTTCAGACGGTCGACATCGACGGGCGCACATCGCTGACGGTGCGGGTTGTCGCGTGGGACGCCGACCTGTCGCAAGCGAAAGCCCGCTTCGACCACTATTGCGATCCCGACTGGCTCGATCTCGGCCCGGAGGAGAATGGCTGAAGATTCACGCGATGGATCAGGGCGGCACTCGTCAAGTCCCGGACGCATCAGGGGCGCTCCCGAACCTGCCTTGCGCAAGTCCTCGCGGTCGGGACGCCTTCACTCGCGCAGTTCCCGACATTGCGGTCGCCTCGGGCCGGCCTCATCCACCCGCCCGCTCGACATGTCGGGTCGGACGGCGTCTTGCCTCCGGCGGACCGCGATCCCGGTCCGGCGGCTACAGCCAGCGGCGTACGCGAGCCTTGTAGTCGCGATAGGCATTGCCGAAGCGACGTTCAAGGTATGCCTCCTCGCGCGCGACGACCCCGTAGCGGATGGTGATTGCCAGCGGCAGCATGAGGATCAGGACCCACGGGCTTCGCGCGGCTATGCCGACGCCGGCGTAGATGAGAAACATGCCGAGATAGATGGGATTGCGGGTCCATCCGTGAATGCCGGTCGTCACCAGCGCGCGGGTGGGCTCGTTCGTGGGGACTGGCGTCGCCGCCCGGGAGAAGTTGCGAATGCCCGCCGCTGCCAGCCCCACCCCGGCGAAGATCAGGGAGCCGGCAATCATCCAGCGGACCAGGCCGGCTTCGGGGAGGGCGAACGGCAAAGGCAGCAGGCGATCCGAGACGACACCGAGCAGGAGAGCGGCGACGAAGAGGAGGGGCGGCCGCGCAATGACGCCTGCGGTCCCGGTGTCGTTCACTCGGTGCTCAGCCGGGTCCATACCGATGTCCGCTCCCGCCGATGCTGCAGGCTGCGTCGCAGATCCGCATAACGACAACTTAGGTGTCATTCTGCGGATTGACAACCATGGTGTCAAGTGAAGAATACGGGCCAGAGGGAACGGAGGCGATGACATCGGCACGACGCGAGGCCCGGGCGGGCGACAGGACAGGGGCGGATTCCGCCATCGACAGCAAGGCCGCAGCGACCGCCGAGCTGATGCTCGAAGTGGCGCAATGCTTCTTCAGGATACGGGCGATCGGCCAGAAGACGGGGCTCATCACCAGCTGGGGCGGCGGCGCGTTCGGCTTCATGCGAAGCCTCGCGCTGCTTGGTCCGCTGACCGTGCCGCAGATCGCCCAGATGCGGCCCACCAGCCGCCAGCGCATGCAGCGGCTCGCGGATGAGCTTGCAGCCGACGGGCTCGTGGAGTTCATCGACAACCCGAAGCACCGGCGCTCGAAGCTCGTGCGGCTGACCCGCAAAGGGGATGCCCGCTACCGCAAGCTCGACGCCCGGTTCCTGGCGATCGCCTCGACCATGGGCCGTGGTCTCAGCGAAGCGGATATCCGCAAGACGACCGAGATCGTGCGGCAGCTGAGCGACGATGCGAAGGGGCGGTCAGAACGGTTGCCGTAGTGTGCGGACGCCCTCGGGGTCCGGTTTTCGTGGTGACCCCTCCAAAGCCGAACGCTGCCAAACGACCGGCGCATCTTGGCTGGGACTGGACCCCGATGACGACCAACGCTGCTTACTCGTGAGGCTGGCGATCGACGACGATCCCTTCGACACGATCCGACCGGCCGCTTTTCCACCTCGCAGACCGCACCCTCTCGAGCAATGTTCGGCGAAGTGGATCCGGCTCGCCGTCGAAAATTGCGGGACAAGAAGGATGAGAGCCGATTCGACGGAAGTGGACACGGCTCCAAGGTCTCCAACTTGAAGCTGACGCTTTGCTGACAGCACAGGTCAGGTCCCTGTCAGATCCACTTCGTATTATTGCGTTGAGTGCGCGGTTTTGCAGGCTCGCCATAGGTCGATCGTACAGGCGGTTGGCGGCAGGAGGAAGGATAGCCTTTAGGGTGATGCCATTAGTCCGTTTGCTCGCGGGCGCCGTTGCCGAAAACAATGTTAACTGATCCTCCGTGGAGGCGTCTTGTGCGTATCTACTTCCATCTGAAAAGATTAAACGAGGCGATCCGCGATCGTGAGGGGATAGAGGTCACCAACCTGGAAGAAGCCTGCAGCGAGGCGATCAAGGCTGTCGAAGAGTTGCTGCGGGAGGACGTGTCTGCCGCTCGCAGTTGGTCTGGGTGGACCATCAACGTCGCGGACGAGGGCGGAGCGGTTCTCTTCTCGCTCGGTCTCATGACCCACGGCGGCCCACCCGAGTTCCCGGCACGCCGAGGACGGCTTTCGGACCATTGCTCGTCGGACGCGACGCCTCGAAGCCAAGACAAATACGTGTGGCAGTGTTCCGGTTGCAGCTCCCATGTGTTCGAAGTCCAGGGCCCCACCATGGCGAACGCCGTGGTACGATGTGCAGAGTGCGACGCAAAGATTGGGCCCTTGGAGGAGTTCATGGCCTCGGTCGAGGGACGGATCGAGGGCCAGGACCAGGCGCTATGGAAGGGTCGGTTCCATTAGCTCCGCGACCGCGGTCTAGGGCTCGGCTTTGTAGTCGAACGCCACGTCCGCCAGGAGCCAGAACTCGGCGATTTTGCCTTCCCGCAAGTGATAGAAGTCAATCACCTCCGTGGCGATGCCTTGTCCTGTGGAGCCCTTCGACTGCTCCGCTACGGGCAAGGGGCATGTGACCCGAATTGCTCTGATCTCCGAACGAACCGTGGACCACGGGAGTGCCCGAGCGGGCCATTCCGGTACGGGCGGTGTGGAAAGGCGAGAACCGTGGCGCGCCCGCCCGATGTCCAGTGCCCCTAGAACTTGCACTGCGGCGCGGGCGCTTCCAGTTCGCCGCGGAACGATTGTCCCACCGGAGCGAAGATGACGGTCACGTCCTTGGCCGGCGCACCGGACTCGTTGCGTCCGATATGTCCCTTTCCGGTATCGACATATCCCTGGCCCTTCGCGACGACCTTCGGCGTGCAAGTCGGATCGTCACGCTCGTAGAACGTGACCTGGCCGTCGATGATGGTAATGAAGACCGGTCCTGGATGCGAATGCCACCCGGTCGAACTTCCCGGCGCATAGTCATGCGTCCGCACGACGATGTCGACGGGGCGCTTCGCCTGGGCCAGAAATTCCAGCGCACGCGGGTCCGATTGCAGGTTGAAGGCGTCGAACGTTGCCCTGCCAATCACGTTCGGGGTGACCCCCACCGCGGGCTCCGCCCGAGCTGTCGTCAACACGCTCGAAGATAGAACGCCAACAACCACGGTCCCGGCTGCAGTCATCAGCAAGCGTTTCATGGTTCTTTCCTCCTCGGAAGGCCACAATAGTTAACGCAAATCTGCGCAGCGGAACAGACCTGGCACGCGCGTGACGGCCGTCCGAAATCGCACGACTCCCTTCATGAAGCCGAGAAGGTGTCGATGGCGGCAGCGCGAAAAGGGCTCGGCGGGCGGTCCGCCGGATCCGGGAAGGGGGGATGTCGGAACCCGCGAAAGCCAAACTCCTGCGATCGCCTGGCCGCATCACCACCGAGGCAAGCGCCGCAGGTTGCGACCGCAACGGCCGAGGAGAGTGCCGCGCCAATAGAGGCTTGCCTGCAGCCCAGAGCCATCATCTCGGGCCGTAAGCACCGGAGGTGGCGTCAACCGATGCCGCAGGTCATCAATGACGACGTCGAGAGCCGCATTGCGAACAATGTCGTAAAGGCGATCCGATGATCGACCCGGATCTTCATTGCATTGCTGCGCCGACCGCCGCGGCGCGCAACGTGGTACTACTTCGTTTCGTGTCGACGCGGTGCAGGTCGTAATTGGATGCGGTCCGGTCCGGTTCGAATCTACTGAAACGGAGTCGAAGGAGCGGCCTCGTCCAGGTGAGTCATCGCATCGAAGGAAAATGAGAAGATGCTTATGGCAAGCTCGATCGTCCCTTCGATGAGTTCGGCGAGATCCTGCTGGTCTTCGCTGATCCGAGGATCAGTCGGGGTCGTCGCCTCGCACATTGTCATCGAGCGTCTCCCAAGCACCGGGCAGGCTCGGAAAAATTGGTTAACGAATCGTTAACGTTGCCCCTCAGGACGAAAAGCAGCGGACCTCGAACCTCCAGGCCGCCTCACATTCCTCCACGCGACAGGCGCGCCGACACTCGAGAATCGATGGGGCAGGGCCGACGCCGTTGCGCTGGTCGGCGCCTTCCTCGAGCCCCCTCAGGCGCTGTCGGCCCGCGTGGTGAGCTCGCACATGGCCCTGACGGCGGTTGGATACCCGAGCGGGCCCAGGCCCGCGATCACCGCCGTCGCGATCGGCGATACGTAGGAGCGGTGGTAGATCGGCTCACGCCGGTGGATGTTGGTGATGTGCAGCTCGATGAGCGGTCCCTGAAACATCTTCAAAGCGTCCATCAGGGCCATGGACGTGAATGTGAACGCTGCCGGATTGATGATGATTCCGCTGCCCTCGTCGACCGCTTCGTGCACCCAATCGACGAGTTCATATTCCCGATTCGACTGTCTGAACACGATGGGATGCCCTGACGCGGCTTCACGGCACATCGCCTCCACCTCCGCGAGCGTGGTGCGGCCGTAAACTTGCGGCTCCCGTGTCCCGAGGCGGTTCAAGTTCGGTCCGTTCAGGATGTAGATCGGCTTCGTCATCGATGCGCCTTGAAAGTATTGCCGGTTATCCCTGGTAGCCGAAGAGCCGCGGCAGCCACAGGACCGTCTCGGGCACGAAGGTCAGGATCGCGAGAGCGATCACCATCGCGAAAAGGAACGGCAGCGCATCGCGGACGATGTCACGCAGCGGTTCGCCTGAGATGTTGGCCATGATGAAGAGCAGGAGGCCGTACGGCGGCGTGATGAGACCGATCATGATGTTGACGACGACGACGACGCCGAAATGCACCAGATCGATGCCGAGCGCTTGGGCAGTCGGAATGAACACCGGGACGATGATGAGCAGGATGGCCGTGCCCTCGAGCACGCAGCCGAGCAGCAGCAGCAGCACGTTGACGAGGATCAGGAACCCGACCGGCGAAAGCTGCCAGCCCGCGAGGAGCGCTTTGACCGATTCCGGGATGTTCTCGACGGTCACCACATAGTTGAAGACGAGCGCGCCGGCGATCAGCATGCCGATCGACGCCGTCGTTCGGGCGCTGATGGCGATCGAGCGGTAGAAGTCGCGCCAGCTGACGCTCCGATAAAGCCCGGCCGAAATCAGAAGCGCGTAAGCGGCCGCGACCGCAGCCGCTTCGGTGGGCGTCATCACGCCGCCATAGATGCCGCCGAGGAGGACGACCGGCATCATCAGCGATGGCAGCGCCTCCCAGGTGATCAGCGGTAGCTTGCGAAGCGGAACCGGCTTCTCGACAGGGAAGTTCTTGCGGCGGGCCGTGATCGCCACGATGATCATCTGGCTCAGGGCCATCAGGAGGCCAGGGATCACGCCGCCCAGGAACAGGAAGCCGATCGACGCGTCCGACACGAGCGCGTACAGGACCATTGGGATCGACGGCGGGATGATGGGACCGATCACGGACGACACGGCGGTCACCGCAGCCGCGTAGCTCGCCGTATACCGCCCTCCGCGAGTCATCATCGCCTGCATCATGCGTCCGGTGCCGGCGGCGTCTGCGATGGCCGAGCCGGACATTCCCGCAAAGATGATGCTTTGCAGGATGTTGACCTGCGCGAGGCCGCCGCGGAACCGGCCGACGAGGGCATTGCAGAACGCCATGAGTCGGTCGGTCATGCTGCCGATGTTCATGAACTCGGCGGCCAGGATGAACAGCGGCACCGCGAGGATGACGTAGTTCGTATACATGCCGTTGAGGAGCTGCTCAGCCGCGATCCCCATGTCCTGTCCGGCCAGGAGCAGGTACAGGATCGACCCCGCGATCATCGAATGGCCGATGGGCAGCCCAAGGAATGCGAGAACGGTGATCGCAACGATCGAAAGCGAGAAGGGGCTTGCGAGGTTCATACGCCGGAGCTTGCCTTGGCGGGGTCGAACTTTTCCGGCGCGACGCCGCGCACGGCGTGCCACGCGAGCCAGATGTAACGAACGACTGCGGCGATCACGAACACGATGTAGATCGAGTACAGCAAGTCGAACCTGACCTTGAGATACGCGGTTCGCTCGACCTTCATGAAGGTCACGTAGTCGACAACGGCCGGGAGCGAAACGAGATAGAGAACCACCAGCGCAACGGCGGTGATCACGCACATCACCCGGCGCACTCCCGGACCGACGGCGCCGTAGATGATGTCGAAGCGGATTTCCTCACGCTCCTCGACCACGAACGCCGCACCCCAGAGCACAAGCCAAACCCAGAGGATGACGCTCAGCTCGTGCGTCCAGCCGATCGGGAGGCCCGCCAGATACCGGAAAGCGATCTGAAGGATGAAGGCGATGAACATGACGGCGAGCATCGCCGCCAGGACGTTCTCGGCCCGACGCGCAAGCCAGGAGCCCACGGTGCCTAGACGGACGGTCATGAAGGTCCTCTACGGGGCGAGCGCCATTCGGGGAGGCGGCGAATTGAGCCCACCTGTACGGTGTCGGCGCCGCCGAGGACGCAGCCGGCTGACGATCCGGCGGCGTCCCGCAGCCGTGCCTCACATCGCGTTGATCTTGTCCAGCATGCCGGCAGGCCAGCTCTTCGCGAGGTCGGAGGTAAGGTACTTCTTCTGTGCGAACTCGCGGAACGCCTTCACGTCGGGAGTGTAGACGTCGAGCCCTTGAGACTTGAAGAAGGTGGCGAGCTCGGCCTCCTTTTTCAGGTGCTCCTGCGTGCTCCATTCGATCGCTTTGTCCGCCGCGGCCTGGAATGCCGCCTGCTTTTCCGGCGGCATCGCGTCCCATACCTTCTTCGAGACCGACAGAAGATCGAAGCCGACGAGGTGCGACGTCAAGACGATCTGCGAACTAACCTCGTAGAACTTCATGTTCTGCACGTTCGGCAGCGGGTTGTCCTGCCCGTCGATCGCCCCGCTCTGAAGGCCGGTATAAACCTCCGCATACGCCATGGGCGTCGGATTGGCGCCGAGCGACTGGCCCAGGAACTGCCACGCGTCACCGCCAGGCATGCGGAGCTTGATGCCCGCCATGTCGGCAGGTGTGTTGATCCGCTTCTTGGGCTTCAAGCCGACGTGCCGCGCGCCGAAGTATGTCGGCCCCAGGATGTGTATGCCGAGCTGGTCCGAGGCCATCTTCTTCAGCTGTTGGCCGACGTCGCTTGCAAAAACCTTCTTGAGGTGGTCGGCGTCGCGGAAGAGATAGGCGGAGGTCACGATGGACCAGGCCGGAATCTGGTTGGAGATGTCCTGCGGCGCGATGTTACCCATCTCGAGATTGCCGCGCTGCATGGCAACGAGTTCGGTGCCCTGCTTCAACAACGTGCCGCCGTAGTAGGGCTGCAGCGCGAATCCCTGCGCTTTGATGTCTTCGGCGAAGCGCTTCATCATCTCGGCCCGGATGTCCTGTTCCGAGAAGACGGCGGAAAACCGCAAGCTGGTCGGCGTTTGCGCCAACGCGGGTACGCCCCCTGCCAGTGCGAAAAAGGCCGCACCCGCGACCACCAAGAGGCGACGATCGAAAACGAAAGCCATTGGGGGGTTCCTCTCCTCGGTACGAGGCGCCCTGCGCCTTGGGCGCACTATCGCCTCCGATAATTCGAGAAGCAATAGATTTTTTGAAAAACATCTGATATTTTAGAGAAGCTCATGGATTTTCCTTCTCCGTCCTCCAATCCGCGCGCAACGAAGGGAGGTTTTGGTTCGAAAGGCGGCGGCACGGGCCTCCGGCAAGCGCTCGACACCGGTTTCGCGCTGCGCAAGCTGGTGAGTCGCGGGCGGTGGTCCAATCACCGATAGCCGCATGTGCGCAGTCCCGGGCGCCGCGGCACGGCCCGGCAATTTCGTCTGATGGGGCACAGACGAGTTGGGCCGCCGGGGGCAAACGACGAAGCCGATGTGGTGCAGGTCCATGCTCGCAGAGGGAATGGTGATCGCATGAGTGTCGAGATGCTGGCGACATCGATCGCGGATCGCGCCTATGACAGGATCCGCGCCGATATCATCTTCGGCCGCCTCGCCCCTGCGTCGAAGCTTCCGCCGGATCGTCTCGCACGCGAGTATGGCGCCGGCGTCAGCACTCTGAGAGAGATTCTAAGCCGCCTCTCGTCGGAGGGCTTGGTGATCGCCAGGGGACAGCGCGGCTTTCAGGTCGCACCCGTCTCGCCCGCCGGATTTCAGGACGTCGCGGCCATGCGGCTGCTCCTCGAGACCTACGCGCTTCCGATGTCTTTCGCGGCGGGCGATCTGGAGTGGGAGAGCCGGGTCGTGGCAGCCCATCATAAGCTCGCCTTCATGGAGGGGCGCATGATGGCGGGGGACCGGGAAGGGACACAACTCTGGAAGCGGTACGATCGCGAGTTCCACCAAGTGCTGATCGAGGCCTGCGGCTCCGAGACTCTCCTCGACCTCTATGGCGGAGTGTTCGATCAGTACCTCAGGTATCAGATGGTGGCGGTTGTCTTCCGGGGCGAGATTGCCGCCCGCGAGCATCGAATCCTGCTCGAGTGCGCGTTGTCGCGAGATGCCGGCGAGGCCTGTCGGGTGCTCGACCGCCATGTGAACGGATGCGTCGCCCATACCGTAGAAAGCGGCGCCCTGCGATGAAGGACGACGCGCCGACGGGCCTGCAGCTCACGATGGTCGGGGAGAGCGCCTATCGAAAGATCCGCAACGACATCTTGTTTGGTCGCCTCCCGCCCGGCAGGAAACTGAGGCTCGAAGGCTTGAAAGCCGACTACGGCGCCGGCGTCAGCACGCTGCGCGAGATCCTGAACAGACTCCACTCGGAGCGGCTGGTGATTGCCGAAGGTCAGAAGGGATTCGAGGTCGCTCCCGTCTCGATCGCGAGCCTGCGGGAGATCGCCGCTCTGCGGCAATTGCTCGAATGCCGCGCGCTCGAACAGTCGTTCCGCGCGGGTGACATGGAATGGGAAGGCCGAGTCGTCGCGGCCCACCACCGCTTGGCGCGGATGGAAGAGCGCATGGCCCAAGGCGACCGGAGCGGCACGACGGAATGGAAGCAGTACGATTGGCAATTCCATCAGGCGCTGATTTCCGCCTGCGGGTCCAGGATGCTGATCGATACGCATGCCGCGGTGTTCGACAAATATCTCCGCTATCAGATGATCGCGCTGAGCTATCGAGGAGAGATCGCAGCCCGCGAGCATGCACTGATGCTGGAGTGCGCCTTGCGGCGCGACGCCAAGCAGGCGTGCGAGGTTTTGGCGCGCCACGTCGCCGGCGGCGTCGACCACGCAATGGCCACGGGCACGATCCGTTAGGTTGTGGACTCATGGACCGGAGACCGCTCGGATCAGGAGCGTTTGATTCCGCTTGTGTCTCAATAGCCGCGCAAAAGCCGACATTGCGGGCGGTCCGAGAAGGGCCAATCGGGTTACTTGGCACCGCAGCAAAACGGGCCGCTGCTCGATCACCTCGTCGGCGCGGGCGCGCAGCGTCGGTACCGCGCGGCGTTCCTCGATCACGCGCTTGCTACTTCGTAGCCACCATTCTGACGCCGCCCATCTTGCGCTCTTGAATGAGGTCGACAAATCGGATGTAGGACGTGTGGAATGCGTCGTGCCCCATTGGGGTGCCAGCCTGTCGGGCTTCTTCACGCAGCGATTGGTACATTGCCAGTCGTTCCTTCAGAATCGGTCCCCATTCTTCCGTCAAATCCTTGGTGGAAATCACTCTAAGGCCAACGCTTTCGACCAGACTGCGATATTCGGGGATCGACCGAAGAGGCTGAATAGCCATTCCTTCCCACATCAATTGCGCATCCGCAGCGGTAAGCGGCTGATGAGCGATCCAATCCGTGAATGCCAATCGGCCATCTGTCCTCAGAATACGAAAAGCTTCGGCAACCGCTCTCTTCACATCAGGAACGTGGCAAAATGCTTCTTGACTGACGACGGCGTCGAAGCTCGCGTCAGGAAGCGGCACGTCCATCACGTTGCCCTCGACAATCCGCGCAGTACCGTGAAGGCCAACGCGTCTGGTTAGCTCCTGTGCGCCCGAGACGCGGGCTGGCGTCAATTCGATACCAGTGACGTCGGCTCCATATTTGTGAGCCAGATAACGCACCGTGCCGCCAAGTCCGGCACAGAAATCGGCTACGCGCGATCCATGGCTAACCTGCGCTCCGCGCGCCAATTCATCTGTAGCGGCGAGGCCGCCATAATGATCTTGGTCATGGGGAAAAAGCTCTTCCGGACGTAGGCCGTCGAGATGGCCACGGCTTGCGCGTAGTTTCGCAAGGATGATTTCGCATGAGATGGGATGACGATCATAGAAATAGACGGTCTGTGAAGTTGCATCGCTCATGACACTTGCCTCCATGGCTCGGGGCCGCGCCGATCTTCGCAATCAGATGAGGCCATCAAAACACCAAATGGCGATGAGCAAAACAGCGAGCGGCGCTCAATTTGCGCTGCGAAAATTCTGAACGCGGATCATGAGAGTATGCCACCATCAAGCCGATGCTGCCGAACAAGCCGCGCGGCATGCCACGGGTCAATGACCGGCGCATCCTCAACGGCATCGTCTGGGTCATGCGATCCGGGGCACCTCGGCGTGACCGACCTCAGGAGCTCGGTCCATACACCACTTGCTACAACCGCTTCGTTCGCTGGCGTCGAGCAGGTGTCTGCGGGCGAATGATGAACGCTGTGGCCGGGGCTCACGACAGCACCGTGCAGATGATCGACACCACCATTGCCGGCGTGCATCAACACGCCGACCCGCCTGCTCAGCGCCTCGCCGACGTGCCCTCTCCGCCATCGATCTGTTGGCCGATCAACGCGATCGCGCGCTGATAGACGGGAGCGGCATTCCAGGCCTGAAGTGCACTGAAGTTGGCTTCGCCAGGCTGGTAGCCTGCGCCCGCGCGCCAGCCATGGGCCCTGAGGAAATTCGCCGTCGAAGCCAGCGCATTGGCGGCGTTGTCGAGACTGCCGCCGGTGCCGTAGTTCAGGATGCTTTTCGGCAAGAACTGGGTCTGGCCGATCTCGCCGTGCATGGAGCCGCGCGTGCCGGCCGAGAGAATTCCGCGATCGATCAACGTCAGAGTGGCGTACAGCTGGTCGGTGAAAAAGGCCGACCGGCGGCAGTCGTAGGCGAGGGTCGCCACGGCCGACAGCGTGTGCTGGTTCCCGCGCTGCTGCCCGAAGGCCGTCTCCATCCCCCAGATCGCGAGGAGCGGCCCCGGCGGAACGCCGAACCGTTGCTCGAGGGACGCGAAGAGGGCCGCCTGAGACTGCTTGAGCGCGCGTCCGCGTGCGACGATGACCGAGCCGCCACGCCTCGCGAGAAACTGATCCAGCGACAATCGAAAGCTCCTTTGGCCCCGGTCTGCCGCGATGGTTGCCGTCGCATAGGTCGTGCCCAGCAGGGCTGCGACGCCGGCCGCGCTGACGCCCCGGGCCCTCGCCTCGGCGGCGAACTGCTGCTTCCACGCCTCGAAGCCGGCCGCCGTGGTGCCGCACGGCGCAGCGCCCGCTGTGCCCGCTACGCCGATGAGCGACACCAAGCCCGCCACGGTGGCAATCCCGAACCGCCCGCCCATGATCATCGAGACCTCCTCATTCAGCCGCGGCATCGGACGAAATGCTGATGCAGCATTCGGGCGCGAAGCGGAAGGACGCCGGTTCTTCCGCGCCAGCGTCCGCACGAGCGGCAGCGGGCCCGCAGGGCGGAGCGCATGGAGTGCGGCGCCGCCTCACCCCATCGTCCAGCGCAGCCAGCGCGCGTAGTGGCGGGCGACCGCCTCGGCGCGGCCGAGTTCGTTCGGCTCCGTGGCGCGGGCGTGCGCCCCGAGGGCGGCGTGCTGCGGGTAGCGGGCGAGGATCTCGCCGCGCGGGCCGACGATCAGGGCCTCGCCGTCGATCGAATCGCTCGACACGTCGCGCGAGCCGCCGCTGCGCAGGAACGCCGAGATGTGGACCTCCGTGAGCCGCACCACCAGCCGCGGCCCGCGCCCGACGATGCGGTCCGCGAAGACGCGGCGGAGCTCGTCCGTCATGGCGGCGCCGACGAGGTCGGCGAGCACGCCGAGGCCGGCGGCCCTCAGCCGACTGACATCGACGAGGACTGACGAAAACGCCAAGGAGCCCTGGCCGCGCGCCGGGTACGCGCCCGAGGCGGCGAGGGCCGCAAGGCTCGCGAGAAAGGCCCGACGGGGTAGGGTGCCCATGAGGATCTCCTGCTTTGTGCGGCCCGTCCTCCTCCGCGGCTCCATCCTACCCGAAATTGACGCCGACGACCTCGTAGGACTTGCCGCCGCCCGGCGTCGACACCTCGACCGTGTCGCCCACCGTTTTGCCCATCAGGGCCCGGGCGATCGGGGAGGCAACCGACACGCGGCCGGAGCGGACGTCGGCTTCGGGTTCGCCGACGATCTGGTAGGTCCTCTCCTCCTCGGTGTCCTCGTCGAGGAGCTTGACCGTGGCGCCGAACTTGATGCGATCGCCGGAAAGCTTGCTGATGTCGATGACCTCGGCGCGGGAGATCAGGCTTTCGAGCTCCAAAATCCGGCCCTCGTTGTGGGATTGGGCCTCCTTCGCGGCGTGGTACTCCGCATTCTCCGACAGGTCGCCTTGGGCGCGCGCCTCGGAGATCGCCTGAATGATGCGGGGACGCTCCACCTGCTGACGGCGCTTGAGTTCCTCCTCCAGCGCAGCATAGCCCTTGATCGTCAGAGGGATCTTGTCCATCGATGCAACTCTTCAAAACGGGTCTGCGAGACCGCCGCTGCCGACGGGCTCACGGGTCAACGAAAACTTCCATGAAGCTTCGCGGTTCCTCGGAGGGTTGAGCCTTCAGGCGAAATACTCCTGGAGGGCCCGGACCTCGAGATCGCCTTCCAGATAGGCCTTGATGCCCTCGGCAGCGGCGATCGCTCCTGCAAGAGTGGTGTAGTACGGCACCTTATGCAAGAGGGCCGCCCGCCTCAGGGAGCGGGAGTCCGACAGGGCGCCGGCGCCCTCCGTGGTGTTGAAGACGAGCTGGATCTCCCCGTTCTTGATGGCGTCGACCACGTGCGGCCGGCCCTCCAGCACCTTGTTGATCCGGGCGGCCCTGACGCCGTTCTCCTCGAGGTAGCGCTGGGTGCCGCCGGTGGCGACGACCTGGAACCCGATCTGTGCCAGCATCCTGACCGTCGGCAGGATGCGCGGCTTGTCGCGGTCGCGCACCGACACGAACACCGTTCCGGTCTTGGGCACCTGCGTGCTGGAGCCGAGCTGGCTTTTCGCGAACGCGACGCCGAAGGAACGGTCGAGGCCGATGACCTCGCCCGTCGAGCGCATCTCGGGTCCGAGCAGCACGTCGACGCCGGGGAAGCGCGCGAAGGGAAAGACGGCCTCCTTGACGCCGATGTGGGGCAAATCCTTCGGCGCGAGGGCGAAGCTCGCGAGGCTCTCGCCGGCCATGACCCGGGCCGCGATCTTGGCGATCGGCTCGCCGATCACCTTGGCGACGAACGGCACCGTTCGCGAGGCGCGCGGGTTCACCTCGAGAACGTAGATGTCGCCGTTCTTGATGGCATATTGCACGTTCATGAGCCCGCCGACGTCGAGGGCGAGGGCCAGCGCCTTGGTCTGGCGTTCCAGCTCCGCGATCGTCGCCGGGCTCAACGAGCGGGGAGGGAGGGAACAGGCGCTGTCGCCCGAGTGGATTCCCGCTTCCTCGATATGCTCCATGATGCCCGCGATGAACACGTCCTTGCCGTCCGCGAGGCAATCCACGTCGACCTCGATGGCGTCCGAGAGATAGCGGTCGAAGAGGAGCGGGTTCTGACCCAGCACCGTGTTGATCTGTCCCGTCTTGTCGTTGGGGTAGCGGGCCTTCACGTCGGACGGGATCAGGCTCGGGAGAGTGCCGAGGAGGTACTCCTCGAACTGCGCCTCGTCGCGAACGATCGCCATGGCGCGGCCGCCGAGCACGTAGGACGGCCGCACCACGAAGGGCAGGCCGAGGTCGGCAGCGATCAGGCGCGCCTGCTCGACCGAATAGGCGATGCCGTTCTTCGGCTGCTTGAGTTTCAGCTTGTCGAGGAGCCGCTTGAAGCGGTCCCGGTCCTCGGCGAGGTCGATGGCTTCGGGCGACGTGCCGAGGATCGGCACACCCTCGGCCTCGAGCGCCCGGGCGAGCTTCAGCGGCGTCTGGCCGCCGAACTGCACGATCACCCCGTGGAGCGTCCCTTTCGAGCGCTCCGTGTCGATGATTTCGAGCACGTCCTCGGCCGTCAGGGGCTCGAAATAGAGCCGGTCCGACGTGTCGTAGTCCGTCGACACGGTCTCGGGGTTGCAGTTGATCATGATGGTCTCGAAGCCCGCGTCCTTGAGCGCGAAGCAGGCGTGGCAGCAGCAGTAGTCGAACTCGATGCCCTGGCCGATCCGGTTCGGACCGCCCCCGAGCACGATCACCTTGCGGGCCTCCGAGGGAGCCGCCTCGTCCGCGGGACGGCCCGCGAACGGGGCGCAATAGGTCGAATACATGTAGGCCGTCGGCGAGGCGAACTCCGCCGCGCAGGTATCGATGCGCTTGAAGACCGGGCGCACCGCGAGGGCTCGGCGCAACTGCCGGACCTCGGCCTCCGTCGTCCTCGCGAGCACCGCGAGCCGGGCATCCGAGAAGCCCATGCTCTTGAGCTGCCGGAAGGCGCCGGGCGTCCGGGGCAGCCCGTGAATCCGCACCCGCTCTTCCATGTCGACGAGTCCCTGGATCTGCTCCAGGAACCAGGGGTCGATCTTGCAGGAGTCGTGAACCTCCGCGTGGCTCGCCCCGAGGCGCAGCGCCTGGGCGACCTTGAGGAGACGGTCCGGAGTCGGAGTGCCGAGCGCCGCCTTGATGGCGTTTCTGTCGTCGCCCTTGCCGAGGCCCTCGATGTCGACCTCGTCGAGGCCCGTCAGTCCGGTTTCCAGGGATCGCAACGCCTTCTGGAGCGATTCCGGAAACGTGCGGCCGATCGCCATGCACTCGCCGACCGACTTCATGGCCGTCGTGAGGGTCGGCTCCGCGCCGGGGAACTTCTCGAAGGCGAAGCGCGGGATCTTGGTCACCACGTAGTCGATGGTCGGCTCGAAGGAGGCGGGGGTCGCGCCGCCGGTGATGTCGTTCGCGATCTCGTCCAGCGTGTATCCGACGGCGAGCTTCGCCGCGACTTTGGCGATCGGGAATCCCGTCGCCTTCGAGGCGAGCGCGGACGAGCGCGACACCCGCGGGTTCATCTCGATCACGATCATGCGCCCGTTCTCCGGGTTGATCGCGAACTGCACGTTGGACCCGCCTGTCTCGACCCCGATCTCGCGCAGCACCGCGAGCGACGCGTCGCGCATCACCTGGTATTCCTTGTCCGTGAGGGTCAGCGCCGGCGCGACCGTGATGCTGTCGCCGGTGTGGACGCCCATCGGGTCGATGTTCTCGATCGAGCACACGATGATGCAGTTGTCCGCCTTGTCGCGGACGACCTCCATTTCGTATTCCTTCCAGCCGAGCACGCTCTCCTCGATCAGGACCTCGTTGGTCGGGGAGGCGTCGAGCCCGCGCTCGACGATTTCGAGGAACTCCTCGCGGTTGTAGGCGATGCCGCCGCCCGTTCCGCCGAGCGTGAAGGATGGGCGGATGATGGCCGGCAACCCGACTTCCGAGAGCGCAACGAGCGCTTCCCCAAGGGCATGTTCCTGATACCGTTTGCGCCGGTCGTTCTCCGCGGCGTTCCACTTCAGCTCGAAGCCGGCCCGGATGCGCTTCTTGTCGCCGGGGTGGAGATCGAGCTCCTCGATGCGGGCCCGTTCGGCGAGAAACCTTTCGCGATCGGCCTTCTTCAGGGCAGAGGCGTTGGCGAGCCGCGACTTCGGGGTGTCGAGCCCGATCCGGCCCATCGCGTCGCGGAAGAGCTGGCGGTCCTCGGCCTTGTCGATGGCCTCGGCGGTCGGCGCCGATCATCTCGACCCCGAACCTCTCGAGCACGCCCATCTTCTTGAGCGACAGCGCGCAGTTCAACGCCGTCTGGCCGCCCATCGTGGGCAGGAGCGCGTCGGGGCGCTCCTTCTCGATGATCTTGGCCACGATCTCCGGCGTGATGGGCTCCACATAGGTAGCGTCCGCGAGATCGGGGTCGGTCATGATCGTCGCCGGGTTGGAGTTGACCAGGACGATACGATACCCCTCCGCCCGCAAGGCCTTGCAGGCCTGCGTGCCGGAATAGTCGAACTCGGACGCCTGGCCGATGATGATCGGGCCGGCTCCGATGATCAGAATGCAGGAGATGTCTGTCCGCTTCGGCATCGTTTTCCCGGGCGTGTCCAGTCGAGCGGCCGCACGGCGCGGCTTCCGAAACGGCTGGCGTGATGTGGGATTGTTTGTCGGGTCAAGCTCTTACACGCCCTGATGCGCTATTGAAAGGGTCCGGAGGGTTTCGCCTCCAGGGGCACGCGCGACGGCGTCGCTCGGCCTTCGACGACGAACCCGAGGAGGAGAAGCGAGATGGCCGGGAACCTGCGCTGGTCTGTGATCACCGGGGCATCCGCCGGGATAGGGGCCGAACTCGCCCGGGTCTTCGCCAGGCGCGGCTACGCGCTGTACCTCGTGGCGCGCCGGGAAGAGAAGCTGAGGGCGCTCGCGCGCGAGCTGTCCGACGCCCACCGGGTCCCGGTCGAGATCATGGGGCTCGACCTCGAGAGCCCGATGGCGCCGACAGCGCTCAACGACGCGCTCGCGGGGCGGGGCATCAAGGTCCACACCCTCGTCAACAATGCCGGCTTCGGGCTTCGCGGCCCGTTCGCGACCCTTTCCTACGAGCGGCAGATGGCGATGATCGAACTCAACGTCACGGCCCTGACCAAGCTCTCGCGCCTCATGCTGCCCGGCATGATCGAGCGGCGGCGGGGCGGGATCCTGAACGTCGCCTCGATCGCCGCCTTCCAGGCGGGTCCCAACATGGCCGTCTATTACGCCACCAAAGCGTTCGTGCTCTCGCTCTCGGAGGCCCTGCACGAGGAGGTTCGGCGCCACAACGTCACCGTGACGGCCTTGTGTCCGGGCCCGACCGAGAGCGAGTTCGCCGCGATGGCGGATCTCCATGAATCCCGGCTGTTTCGGACGAGCCGGATGTCGGCCGCCGACGTGGCCCGCATCGGCGTCGACGGTTACGAGGCCGGCAGGGCCATCGTGGTGACGGGTCTGACCAATCGGGTCGGCAGCCTCGCGTCGCAGCTCGTTCCCCGCTGGGTCAGCCGCCGCATCGCCGGCCGGCTGCAGGCTTGATGCCGAGGGTGACCGGACCGGCCGGACGCGGTAACGAGGGCGGGTGTACGCTCCGCTCCAACGGATTTCCCGTCAGTTCGCCGCCTTCTCGGGTGTCGGCCTCGTCGCGGCCGTGGTCCATTACGGCCTGCTGATCGCGCTCGTGGAGATGGCCCGGCTGGGGACCGGTCGCCGCGACCCTCCTGGGCTATGTGGCGGGCGGCATCGTCTCCTATGCCCTCAACCGGCGCCTGACCTACGGGAGCGACAGGCCGCACGCCGAGGCGACCTGGCGCTTCGCGGTGGTGGCGTTCGTGGGCTTTCTGCTGACCGGCCTCCTCATGGAGGCATTCACGAACGCTTTGGGCGCACCCTACATCCCGGCGCAGCTCGTCACGACCGGGATCGTGCTGTTCTGGAGCTTCGCCGCCCATCGGCTCTGGACATTCGCGCGCTGAGGGCGGGACTTTAGGCCGGCGTCGCCACGAACGTCATGCGGGACTGATTGTGGCCGATGTTTCGCCGCCCGGCGCTCGGCCGCGAAGCCGCAATCGCGCAGCAGCTCCAGCATCTCGGCTTCGCCGTACTGCGCCACGCCGAGCTCGTCCCGAACCTTGCGGTAGTCCGACAGAGCCGTGCGGACGAGACCGATCAGCGCCTGCCGCAGGAACCCGCCTTGCCACCCGAACGCGAGCAACGCTCGAGCATCGGTGAGGGGGCCGACATCCGGCGGGACGACGTCGGCGAGCACCAGCCTGCCGTCCGGCTTCAGTTTCGCCCGCCACGTCGCGAGCAGCCTGCGCAACTCGTCGAGGGAGAGATATTGGACGAGCGAGTTCACGACGACGAGATCGAGAGAACTGTCCGCCACGGCGTCGATCTCCTCGGGCGCGATCACCGAAATGCGGCGCTCGTTCCCGAACCGCTGCCGCAGGCGCTCGCGCACCAGAGGCGCAGCGTCGCACAGGTAGAGGCGAGCGCAGCGGGAGGCGACCCGGTCGGCCGAGAGCGCCTCGCCGCACCCGTAATCCAGGACCCACGCGTCGGGCGAGGGAACGAGCCTCCCGATGTCGTTCGCGATCTGCCGGTAGTGCAGCACCTTGTGCCGCTCGCTGACGTAGATCGGCGTATCCTGGTTCCAGAAGTCGCGCCAGTTCATGAGCCGCGACTGTGACGGGGTGTGGTTAAGGTTTGGTCAGCGCCAAAGTTTGGTGAGCGGCCCCGTCGGACCGTCGACCGGGTCGGACTCTGGCGGCGGCACCTGGGCGATGCTCTGACGCGCGGCGACGATGGCGGTGCCGTCGTCGCGCCTTTCGTCCGGACTGCGCCCGCCCGCGTAGGCGCCCACGACGAGGAAGTCGTCGCTCGCGTTGATCAGCGCATGGGCGACGCCGGCGGGGACCACGACCACGTCCCCGGCGGTGACCCCGACCGTCTCGCCGCGCTCACCGCCGAATCGAACGGTCCCCGAGCCCGCCGCAATGCCGAGAACCTCGTGCGCGTTGGCGTGGTAATGATGGTAGTCCTCGATGCCGTTGCGCCAGGAATTCGTCCAGCCGTTCTTCGCGAACGTCGGTCTCGAAGGCCTTGGCGGGATCGGAGGCGGCGGGTGGGATGGCGCCGCGGCGCACGATGAGTGGCAGGGCGCTGTTCGGGACGAGCCCGTCATCCTGGAAGATGAAGGTATCGGTGCCGAGCGGGGCGTTGTAGGCGTTCGGCTGCCCATAGCCCTTCGATTGTGCCATCGCGAACGTCCTCCTGTCTGGAACCGGAGGGGAAAACGCGTTGGGGGCGGAAAGGTTTGTGCAGGGGCGTGGGAAATGACGCGTGCGGCAGGCCCTCAGGCCGCGGCCGCTTGGCAGCTCCCTTGGAGCCCCCACGCCGGACTTGTCACAGACCGAGCAGCATTGCCGTGACGGCGCGATCGATTGAAAGGTAGAAGAGCGCGAAGGCCACGATGGCGGCGATGCCGAACTCGACCGTCTGGTTTTTCAGCATGCGCAGTTCGCGCAGGAGGTCGCGGCCGAAGATCGTGATCAGCCAGGCCGTGGTGAGCACCACGGGCATCGCGAACAGGAAGGACCAGGTGCTCTCCACCTGGCCGGCGTTGCGCGGATCGATGAGGGGTCGGATGTTGCGCACCCAGGGTGCGTAGAGGGCCGCGTAGAGCGACGTCATCCAGGCGAGCGAAACCGCGATGCCGAGATGGAACGTGAACAGCCGGTGCAGACGCCCGTAGTCGTCCGCGCTCATCCTCGAAAGACATTCTAGGCCCCCCAAGCGTGTCGTGATCGTTGAGTTTTATGGTTAACGGTTGGTTAGCGTGATTTGGGGGAGCCGCGCAACCTCGAATGCGCGGGACCTCGGACCGCGAGGCGTCCCGCAGCTCCGGCCAGCCCTGACGCCTGCCGCGTCCCTCTCACGCCGCCGTTGCCGTTACGTCTTGGGCTTGCACTTCTCGTCCTCGATCAGCCTCACGAAGCGATCGAAAAGGTAGTGGCTGTCGTTCGGTCCGGGCGATGCTTCCGGATGGTACTGGACCGAGAAGGCCGGCCGGTCGGTCAGCGCGATGCCGCAGTTCGAGCCGTCGAACAGGGAGACGTGCGTCTCGACCGCGGTGCCCGGCAGGCTCTCGGGGTCGACCGCAAACCCGTGGTTCATGGACGTGATCTCGACCTTGCCGGTCGTCTTGTCCTTGACGGGGTGGTTCGCGCCGTGGTGGCCCTGATGCATCTTCACCGTCCGGCCGCCGACCGCGAGCCCGAGCATCTGATGGCCGAGGCAGATCCCGAAGGTCGGCACCCTCCTGTCGAGAAGCGACCGGATCACCGGCACGGCGTATTCGCCGGTCGCGGCCGGGTCTCCGGGCCCGTTGGAGAGAAAGACGCCGTCGGGTTCGAGCGCGAGCACGTCCTCGGCGCTGGCGGTCGCGGGCACGACCGTCACCTTGCAGCCGGCCCTTGCGAGAAGGCGCAGGATGTTGCGCTTCACGCCGTAGTCGATGGCGACGACGTGATGCTTCGAACTGTCCCTGCTTCCCGAAGCCCCGGCCGGGCTCCCACGTCGTCTCCTCCCAGCCGTAGCGCTGGGCGCTCGTCACCATCGGCACGAGGTCGAGCCCGTCCATCGACGGGAGGCCGGCCGCGCGCGCCTGGAGGATCTCGATGTCGAAGGACCCAGCCGGATCGTGGGCGATCACCGCGTTCGGCATGCCCCTGTCGCGGATCAGCGCCGTGAGCGCCCGGGTATCGACGCCGGTCAGACCGACGATGCCGCGGGCCTTGAGCCAGGCGTCGAGGTGGCGCGAGGCGCGCCAGTTCGACGGATCCGTGATCGCCGCCGCCAGCACGACGCCGCGCACGCCGGACGACGAGGCGGCATTGACGCTCTCGATGTCCTCCTCGTTCGTGCCGACGTTGCCGATATGCGGGAACGTGAACGTGATGATCTGCCCGGCATAGGAGGGATCCGTCAGGATCTCCTGGTAGCCCGTCATGGCGGTGTTGAAGCACACCTCGCCGGACGCCTCGCCGACCGCGCCGATCCCGAAGCCCTCCAGCACCGTGCCGTCCTGCAGAGCACGAGGAGCGCAGTCGCGCGCGGTCTCCTCCCAGCCCGAGGAGGCGTCGATTGTCTTGCAGCATGCTCTTGATCTCTTTAAGTCGCAGGCTGACCAGCCGTGCGGGTCGCGGGCCGTGGAGCGACCTGGAACCGTTCAAGGTGACTTAAGGGCGCCGCCCCCGCATCCCGTCAACGCCAGCACCGCCAAGGAGACGCGCCATGCGCGACCGCTTCACGACCGAGATGAAGGAGGCCATGAAGGCCGGCGACAAGCGCAAGCTCGGCACCGTCCGCCTGATCCAGGCCGCGCTCAAGGACAAGGACATCGAGGCGCGGGGCGCCGGCAGGGGCCAGGCCTCGGACGAGGAGATCCTCGGCCTCCTTCAGAAGATGATCAAGCAGCGGCAGGAATCGATGGCGATCTACGAGCAGAACGGACCGCCCCGAACTCGCGCAGGCCGAGCGCGAGGAGGCCGAGGTGATCCAGAGCTTCCTGCCGAAGCAGATGGACGAGGCCGAGATCCGCGCCGCGATCGCAGGCGGCGATCGCGGAGACGGGCGCCGCCTCCATGAAGGACATGGGCACGGTGGTCGGTGCCTTGCGCGCGAAGTATGCGGGGCGGATGGATTTCGCGAGGCGAGCGGGCTCGTGAAGGAGATGCTGCCGAAGGGCTAGAGCGATATTCGGCGAAGTGGATCCGGTTCGCCATCAAGTGCGGCACAAGAAGACGAGCCGATTCACCTAAGTGGAAGCGGCTCTGGTGTTCCGACCGACTCTGCGGCAGGACGGCTGTCGGCTCTTCGGCGCCCGGCGGCCTTATCGAATCCCGCTGCCCGCCGCGGGAGCTTATCCACAGCCGTCCCCAAAGGCCGCGCCGGAGCGTTGCAGTTTGCCGGCCGAGCGAGTACGATGATCACGTTTTGTTCACTGGCCCTGAAGCGGTGGCCGTTGAGAGACGCCCGTGCGCTACCCGCCCGAACTGCTCGAAGAGATCCGCGCCCGGCTGCCCGCCTCGGCGAGTGGTGGGCCGAAGGTGCGGCTGAAGAAGGCGGGCCGCGAGTGGAAGGGGCTTTCGCCCTTCAACGCCGAGAAGACGCCGTCGTTCTACGTCAACGACCAGAAGCGGTTCTATCACTGCTTCTCCTCCGGCAAGCACGGCGACATCTTCACATTCCTGATGGAAACGGAGGGGCTGTCGTTCCCGGAGGCCGTCGAGCGCCTTGCCGGCGAGGCGGGCGTGCCGCTGCCGAAGCAGACCTCCGAGGAGCCGCGGAAGCGACGAGCAGGCGCAGGACCTGTACGAGGTCATGGAACTGGCGTGCGCAGTTCTTCGAGCGGCAGCTTCAGGCCGCCACGGGGCCAGGCCGCGCGGGACTATCTCGCCGGGCGCGACATCTGCGCCCGACGACGCAGGCGGAGTTCCGCATCGGATTCGCCCCCGACGAGCCGCAACGCGCTCTCGCGATCATCTGCAGGGAAGGGGAGTCGACGGAGGGGCAGATCGTCGCGGCGGGCCTGGCGGTCCGGCCGGAGGACGGTCGCGCCCCCTACGACCGGTTCCGCGGCCGGCTGATCATCCCGATCCAGGACGCGAAGGGGCGGGTCGTCGCGTTCGGCGGGCGGGCGCTCGCGCCGGAGGTCCCGGCCGAAGTACCTCAACAGCCCGGAGACCGAGCTCTTCCACAAGGGAGAGATGGTCTTCAACGGTCACCGGGCCCGCGAGCCGGCGTTCAGGACGGAACCGTCATCGTGGTCGAGGGATATCTCGACGCGATCGCGGTGTTCCAGGCCGGGGTTAAGTCGGTCGTGGCGACGCTCGGCACCGCCTTCACCGAGGAGCAGATCGAGCCCTCTGGCGCTTGGCGCCCGAGCCGGTGGTCTGCTTCGACGGCGACAAGGCCGGGCGGCAAGCGCGGCCTACCGGGCGATCGACCGGATCCTGCCGGCCCTCGGAGCCGGGCAACTCCTTCCGGTTCGCGCTCCTTCCGGGCGGGCAGGACCCGGACGACCTCATCCGGCGCGGCGGCGTCGAGCGTTCAAGCAGGTGATCGATGAGGCGCTGCCGCTCTGGGACGTGATCTGGAGCCGGGAGATCGAGGGCATCGACTTCTCGCACGCCGGACCAGCAGGCCGCCCTCGAGAAGCGGCATGGCGGACTGTTCGGCCAGATCGCGGACAAGCGCCTGAAGCGCTGGTACGAGCTGAGGGCGAGAATCCATCTTTCCGATCTGTTCTGGCGCTCTCGGCAGGACAAGCGCAGCCGTTTCGGCCCGGCGCACGGGACCGGGCGACCGACACCGCGCTGATCCGCTCTACGGAGCTGCTCGCCGGCATCCCGACCCGGCAGGTCGGACTGGAGCGCATCTTCCTGGGGCTGTGCGTGGAGTGTCCGGATCTCGCCGTGGATCACTACGAGCGCATCATCAAAGTCACCATGCGCGGCGTGTACAGCGAAGCGGGCGACACGGTCACGCACCAGCGCTTCGTCGACGCCCTCATGGACCTTCTCACCTCGGAGCAGGTCGACGGGCCCGCAGAGATCTACCGGCGGCTCGATCCGGCGTTCTCCGGAGCACTCGACTTTTTCCATGGCCGGGGGACGCCCGAATTCGCCATGGGACACCGTCTGCGCTCCCGCTTCAGGATCATGGGCGTCCATCCCCCACGGGAATTCGTGGAACGCTGCTTCTTCAATTTCCTCCAGATCTTCCTTGTTCGCGAAATGGAAGACGATCTCGCGAGTCTCCTCGAGCAGATCGAGAAATCCCCATCCGAGCTCGATTCCAGGACGGAGGAGCACCTGCTTCGCCTGCAACGGGAGCTCATTCAGACTCGGGAGGCGGTCAACGCCACGGAACTTGAGCTTGCCGAGGAGGCCAGCCTCTACCGCTACCCGAGCGGAGCCGCCTCCGGAGGGTTCAAGATCGCCGCGTGACGGACCCGGCGGCGTCGGGCCCGAATCGTGCGACTCGAAGACGCATAGCGTCAGGCGATCACCTTGCATCGGCGCGCGCACACGTTACATAGCGAAATTCGGGCCGCTGAACGCGCCTTGCCGAAGAGGACCATGAGGCCGATCTCGCGTGCTGCGAGAGGTCAAACCCAGCTGTCCTCGGCCGAGGGCGCGGAAGCCGACCTGGACAACGGACACGGTGAGCCGGCCCCTTGGGACCAGGAGCAGGAGTTGTCCGCCGGAACCATGCCCTTTCGTCAGGGTGCGGCCGCGGCAGGCGAGCCTTAAGCGGGGGATTGGTTAACGGTTGAATAAGCGACTCACTGTTTTGGTGTATGGAACGAAGTTCGGGTGGCAAAGGCGCGCTTTGCCGCCCATTCGCGCCTTTTCGGCTCAAGCGCAGCCGTCGGTCGCGTGGAGACGATAGAGTATGGCAACGAAGGCGACCGAACGGGACGACGGCGACGTAGCCGCTCCGGAGCAACAAAGTGACGGACCGCTTCTGGATCTGACCGATGCCGCCGTGAAGCGGATGATCAAGCTCGCCAAGAAGCGCGGATACGTCACGTACGACGAGCTGAACGAGGTCCTGCCCTCCGAGGAATTCACCTCGGAGCAGATCGAGGACGTTCTCGGGCAGCTCTCGGAGATGGGGATCAACGTCGTCGAGTCCGAGGAGGCCGACGAGGGCCAAGCGACGCCGGACGGCGGAGGCGGCGGGGCGGACGAGGAGGAGCCGGAGGGCGGCGATCTCGTCGAGGCCCCGACGACGCGGGCGGTGGCGGTGCGCGAGACCGCCAAGGAGCCGACCGACCGGACCGACGATCCGGTCCGCATGTACCTCCGCGAGATGGGCTCGGTCGAGCTGCTGTCCCGCGAGGGCGAAATCGCCATCGCCAAGCGCATCGAGGCCGGCCGCGAGGCGATGATTGCCGGGCTCTGCGAGAGCCCGCTGACGTTTCAGGCCATCATCATCTGGCGCGACGAGCTCGTCGAGGGCCGGGTGCTCCTGCGCGACATCATCGACCTCGAGGCCACCTATGCGGGCCCGGACGGCAAGGGCGCGCCCAAGGCCGAGGAGGAGGAAGGGCCGGAGCCCGAGGAGATGGCGGTCGAGGGCGAGGTGCCGCCGCCCGAGGCCGATCTCGATGACGACGACCTCGAGAACAACGTTTCCCTCTCGGCCATGGAGGCCGAGCTGAAGCCCCGCGTGCTCGAGACGTTCGACAGCATCGCCGACAACTACAAGAAGCTGCGCCGCCTGCAGGTCGAGCACGTGGAGCAGCGGCTCCAAAACAAGCAGCTCACCCCGGCCCAGGAGCGGAAATACAAGAAGCTTCGCGACGACATCATCGGCGACGTGAAATCCCTCTCGCTCAACAACAACCGCATCGAGGCCCTCGTCGAGCAGCTTTACGACATCAACAAGCGCCTGATCTCCCACGAGGGCCGCCTGATGCGGCTCGCCGAGCATCACGGCGTCGCGCGCGAGGAGTTTCTCAAGCATTATCAGGGCTGGGAACTCGACCCGAAATGGGTGCTGCGCGTCTCGAAGCTCGGCGGCCGCGGCTGGAAGGAACTGGTCGCCAAGGCCAAGGACCAGATCCACGACCTGCGCGAGCAGATCCACAACCTGGCGAGCGAGACGGGCCTCGAGATCCAGGAGTTTCGCCGCATCGTCATGATGGTCCAGAAGGGCGAGCGCGAGGCCCGTCAGGCCAAGAAGGAGATGATCGAGGCGAACCTGCGTCTCGTGATCTCGATCGCCAAGAAGTACACCAACCGCGGCCTGCAGTTTCTGGACCTGATCCAAGAGGGCAACATCGGCCTCATGAAGGCCGTGGACAAGTTCGAGTACCGCCGCGGCTACAAGTTCTCGACCTACGCGACGTGGTGGATCCGGCAGGCGATCACGCGTTCGATCGCCGATCAGGCGCGCACGATCCGCATCCCCGTGCACATGATCGAGACGATCAACAAGATCGTCCGCACCTCGCGCCAGATGCTGCACGAGATCGGACGCGAGCCGACCCCGGAGGAACTGGCGGAAAAGCTCGCCATGCCGCTCGAAAAGGTCCGGAAGGTCCTGAAGATCGCCAAGGAGCCGATCTCGCTCGAGACTCCGATCGGCGACGAGGAGGATTCGCATCTCGGCGATTTCATCGAGGACAAGAATGCGATCCTGCCGATCGATGCGGCGATCCAGTCGAACCTGCGCGAAACCACGACGCGCGTGCTCGCTTCGCTGACTCCGCGGGAGGAGCGCGTGCTGCGCATGCGCTTCGGTATCGGGATGAACACCGACCACACCCTCGAAGAGGTAGGCCAGCAGTTCTCCGTGACGCGCGAACGCATCCGTCAGATCGAGGCGAAGGCGCTGCGCAAGCTCAAGCACCCGTCGCGGTCTCGCAAGCTCCGGAGCTTCCTCGACAACTGATCCTTCTCGGATCACGCGAGGGCATTGGACCGTGCAAGGGCGCGCGCTCCTACGGCAATCGGCCCGAGTTCGGCATGGGCGCGGTTCCTAACAAAGCGCGTGCAGGGCCGAACGCGAACGGGCGCTCGTCGAAAGGCGCAAAGCGCTCGGGTGCCGTCGCCCCGGTCCGAACCCGCGGACGCTGAAACGTCAGAACAGGAAGTCGGACGCGCCGATGCCTGACACCTTCTCGTTGAGAAGGACGATCGACTGCCCGTTTCCTTGGATGAGCACGTCGTCGATCCGCCCGTCCCGGTCCATGTCGCGCTGCGCCACGGAGAGCGCGGCGAAGCTCAGCCCGGTCGAGCGCAGGTCGATGCGGTCGACGCCATTCTCGAAATCGGTGATCCGGTCGGTGCCCCAGAGGCCGTGGAATCGGAACGTGTCGGCGTCGAGCCCGCCCGTAAGGACGTCGTTTCCCGCATCGCCAGACAGGCTATCGCGACCTGCCCCACCGTAATGCCGGTCGTTCCCGTCTCCGCCCCTGAGGGAGTCGTTCCCGGTCCCGCCATCGATCACGTCCGCGCTGGCGCCGCCGTAGACGCGATCGTTCCCGCCGAGAGCGCTGATCGCGTCCTTCCCGGTCGTGCCGTAGATCGTATCGTTAGCGGCGGTGCCCGTCCCGGCAGGCCTCGCGGGGTCGATGAGGTCAAGCTTCACGTTGGCCGAGCCGATCGCGGCCTGCCGCGTGGTCGCCGCGTAGCCCCCGCCCGAAAAGGTCACGGCGTAGGAGCCGGCGGGGAGGGCGAGGTCGTACCCGCCGGACGCCGTCGTCGTGGTGGTGTAGCGCTGGCCCGTGCCGCTCACGGCCGTCACTGCAATTCCGCCGAGGCCCTCGCCGGGATCGTAGAAGCGGTCTCCGTCGCGGTCGTCGAAAGCGACGCCGGTGAGGAACGGGTTCGTGCGCGTCAGGGCGAAGTTCTGCGTCACGAATGCACTGTCCCACGACTGGTACTGGCCCGTCGCAAAGCCGATGCCGATCTCCCGGTACGTGCCGTTGAGAATGTTCGCCCGGTGACCTGGGCTGTCCATCAGGTTCTCGTGCAGGAGCTTGATCTCGTCCTCAAGACCGGACGGACTCCGCGTGCTCGCCCAGGCGATGTTCTCCGCCGAGGCCCAGGATCCCAGGAAGTCGAATCCGGCTCCGGTCATGCGCTGCGTGGGCGTCGATCCGCCGGAGCCCGTGTGCGAGAACGTGTCTGCCGCGATCATCCAGGCGCTGTGGTTATCGGCTGCCTGGTTCAGAGCGCCGTCGAAAGCGAGCGCCTGGACACCCGCCTTCAGCCGCTCGGCATTGAGGAGCTCGAGCATGTACTGCTCAAGCGCGGAAGCTGTAGCCATGGAAACCCCCGTTTCGTGCTTTTTGTCGGATCAGCCTCTCGGTGGGCTGCGGTGAGACGACGGTGGAGTCTGAATAGGGAGAAAGTTTGACCCGGAAAGACTTCGTTCCTTCTCGCAGCGGAAACGAGAGCGACCAAAACCGGCACGAGGCCGGCGCGAAAGTAATACCAGAACGAAGATACAGCTCATCCGCGAGGGAGAGAAAAACTCGACTGTCGTTAGGTTAGCAATGTCTTACCCCACCAGGTATCCGTCCATCCGTAACCTGTGCGAGCGAGCCGCTCCCGCGAGTTCGGTCGAGCAAGGTCGTTGGCGGCGCAGCTCCCGCGCGCGCCCACGCGGCTCGAAAGTCGCAGCCGGTCCCTGCGAGCAGCGTGTGGGCGAGGGCTGCTTCCACGTTCGTTTCGTCAACGAGCGGTTCATCAAGCGGCATTTTCGACGGCGGACCGGATCCCCTTCGCGAGAAAATGCTCTAGGGTCGCAGTGTTTCGTGTGAGAGATACGATGGCCGATCGAGTGATCAAGGACGAGCAACCGCGCGTCTTCTTCAACTGCAGCAAATGCCCCGCGTTCTGTTGCTCGGTGTACGAGCGGGTGGAGGTCACGAAGCGCGATCTCAACCGTCTCGCCAGACATTTCGGCGTGACCCCCGAAGCCGCGCGGGAACGTTACACGCGAGACTGGGAAGGCGAGCGTGTGCTCAAGCGCGTGGACGACGTGGTCTTCCCGCAGACCTGCACGTTTCTCAACCAGGAGACCCGCGGCTGCACCATCTACGAGGCGCGGCCCGCGGTGTGCCGCGCCTTTCCGGGGCGCCCGCGGTGCGCGTACTACGATCTCCTGAAGTTCGAGCGCGCGCAGCAGGGTGACGAGAACGTCGTGCCGGTCGTCACCATCACCTTCCGCGAGGTCGAGGAGGTGACGGTGAGCGACGAGGACTCCTCCGAACGGATCTATGAATGGGACGAAACCACCGGCGGCGCCGGCCACAAGGGTCAGCCCCCGGACGAATAGGACGAAGGCCGTACCACAGGCAGGCCGGACGGGCCGTGCTCAGCGCCACGCGTAGTTGAAACTGACGCTCACGCGCTCGCTCTGCGCCTGGTTGAGCGGCACCTCGTGCCTGAGCCAGCTCTCCCACATCAGGATGGTGCGCGGGGCGGGCGCCACATAGGCGAACTGCCGGTTCTCGGGCCGAGCCTTCTTCCGGCGGGGCGGCGCCGCCATCATGAGGCCGAGGCGCGGATCCTCCAGCTTGAGCGCGCTCGCGCCATCCGGCACCGTGACGTAGTACGTACCGCTGATCACGGATTGGGGATGAATATGTGAGGTGTGCACTCCGCCCGGCGAGAGGACGTTGATCCAGAGGGAGTCGAGCACGAGCTTGCGTCCCTGGAGGTCGAAGTCGAGTTCCTTCGCGAAGGCGGCCACGTGGGTGTCGAGGGCCGTGACGAGGTCGCCGAACACCGGGACCCGCCAGGGCAGATCGTTGAGGGACGCATAGGAGGTGTAGCCCGGATAGCCGTTTTTCGCACACCAGCGCCGGCCGGCCATGTCGTCCTCGGCAATGGAGAGGCTCGCGGCCTCGATGTCCCGGTTCAGGCGCTCCGCTTTCGCGCCGGCGAGCTCGGCGCGATAGATTTTGGTCGTGAAGAGGGACTCGATCGTGGCCATGGCGCCTCTTAAAGCATTTTCGATAGGATGGGAGGACCGTTGAATTCCGCGCCCGGATGACCACCTTGGCGGTATGACCGTGCAGCTCACAACAGCCGTGTCGCAACCGGAACACCAGCCGAGGGCGGAAGACGAGCCTCCGGAGCTCGATGCCGCGCTGGCGTCCCGGGTCGATCGCCTGCGTGATTGGCTCGTCACGGAAGGGGTCCGCACGAGGGACGCCGGCGAGGTGCTCACCGGGTTTGCGGAACGCCTCAATGCGCTCGGCCTTCCGGTCGATCGCATCTTCACGGCGATCGAAGCGCTGCATTCGGAATATGCCGGGTTCGGGTGGCGCTGGACCCGGGAGGAGGGAGCCTCGGTGCGGTATCTGCCGCACGGAGAGCGCCGTGAGAATCTCTATGGCACCAGCCCGTTTGCGCATGTGAACAAGACCGGCGAGTGGCTCTTGCTCGATCTTGCCTCGACGCCGAACAGCTTGTTCGGGATCATTCCGGATCTCAAGCAGGAAGGCTATCGCCACTATCTCGTCGTGCCCGTGCACTTCGCGAGCGGCGCACAGAACGGGATCTCGTTCGCGACCCGCTCCGAGGAGGGCTTCAGCGAGCGCGATCTGAACGTACTCCGCCATCTGATGCCGACCTTCACCACCGGGACGGAGCTGCGCGTCGTCGCGAAGCGTCTCGACGACGTGCTGCGGATCTATGTCGGCGAGGGCCCCCACCGAGCGATCCTGTCGGGCGCGATCCAGCGGGGACAGGTGACCCGGATACGGTCGGCCATCCTTTTCGCGGACATGCGGGGCTATACGCGCGCCTCGTCGAACCTGAGCCCGGAAGGGGCCGTGGATCTCCTCAACACTTACTTCGATTGCCTCGTTCCGCCGATCGAGGACGAGAACGGGGAGGTGCTGAAGTACCTCGGAGACGGGCTGCTCGCGATCTTCCGGGATCGCGGCGATGACACGGGCGGCGCGCCGCAATCGGCGCTCTCGGCTGCCGTCAACGCACTGCAGCGGCTGTACACCGCGAACGAGGAGGGCCGCTTTCCGGTGCCGGTGGCGGCCGGCATTGCGCTCCACCATGGCGAGGCGGCATACGGCAACGTGGGTTCGGGGCAGCGCCTGGACTTCACGGTGATCGGACGGGACGTGAACCTGGCGAGCCGCATCGCCGATCTCAACAAGCAGCTCGGGGAACCGCTCCTCATGTCCAAGGCCTTCGTCGAGCATCTCTGGGGCGATCCCCACCCGCTGGGAGCCCATCGCGTCGACGGCTTCGACGAGATGGTCGAGGTCTATCGGCCGTATTGATCGCCCGCTCCTGATTTCCACCGGCGGACGCACCGGCCCCCGCCGGGGCGATCCCGGTCGTCCACGGCCCCCTTCTTGCCGCGCGGGAGAGCCTTGCCCTCCCGCGAACCAGTGCGACGCGCGACTGCCACAGCGGGCGTTGCGCGCCCGTCGACGTCAGTTCGACCGCGCTCCCGGGCGAGCGCCCGTGTGAGTGAGCGCCAGGCGCATCACGCCCGTTGGCTCGACGTCCAGCTCGGCGATCGTGGTTTCGGGCTCCTCCAGGAGGTGCATGAAGGCGAATAGCCGCGATTGTGCGGTCGGCGACAGCCGCATGATCATGTCGGCGATCACGTCCGTGATCGCGGCGGCGAGTTCACCGTCGTGCCGGAACGGCTCCGGCGAGCCATTCTCAGGCTGCATAGGACACCCGGTCGAGAACGGGAGAAAGGAGACCCTGACGAACAAGGGACGGAGCTCGAAGCCCGCCGAGACGGCGGACGCTCTCGAGGCTCTCAGGGCTGATCTCGACGGCCGCCGCGATACAGGCCTGACCCTCGACCATATCGGGCAGCCCGAGCGGCCGCACCTTGAACCCGGACTGCTGCCAACGAGGCAGCCACCAGAGTTCGACGACCGCCGTCACCTCGGTGATTCCCTCGGAAAGGCAGAACTGCTGCAGGCCGGCGAGGAGCCGGCAATCCGTTCGGCCCATGCGCCGTTCCTTCACGACGAAATAGCGGGTCCATTCGTAGACGCTGCCGGCCGCCGGGATTCCCCGCGTCGCGAGGTGCGGGAAGACTTCGCTGATCATGTGCGGCAGCAAGGTGGGGTAAAGCCGCTGGCCGCCCACTACCCGATCCTGGTCGATGGCCAGGAGATAAATCGATTCGTCATTGTCGTACGCATCGAGGTCGCGGCCGTCGGCGCGCCGCAGGCCTCGCCAGCCGCGCTCGCCGACGAAGATGTCGTGACGCAGCCGGAAGAACGCTTCGAGTTGATCCGTGTAGAGGCGGCGGTTGTCGCGGGTGATGACATGGACGTCGGTCATGGCAAGTGCCTTTGCGGTTTAGCCGCGGCACTATCCCGTGCGGACTTCCTCGCCGGTATTGTAAGAAATAGCAGGGTCCGGAGACTGCCAAGCCGCCCCCCGGAAGGGACATGGTCTTCTCACGTTGCGACCGATTCCGCGCCCGCCCGGCTGCTCTCGAGGTCCGCTGCGGAGGCCTGTCCGGGAAGGAGGGTCACGTCGCGATTGCTCCCGAGGGCAAAGCGCAGCCAACCCGGTCCCTAACGGAAGCCGACCGACGTCCCCTAAGCCGGCGCGGGGCGGCCCGACCGCCCGAGGACCTGGGGTTCAGCGGGGCAAGGAAGGTAATCGCGCCCGAAGCCGTAGCAGAAAAGGAAGACGAGCCGGCGGCGTTCAGGCGGTCTTCGGGAACGGGATGATCTTCGCATCGGCGGTGGCCGATGCACGGGCCGCCCGGGCGCGCTGGGCAGCCGAGCCGACATGCAGCACGATCGACTCGTTCGGGCAGGGTTTCGCGAGAAAGGCCGCACCCGCCGGCAGGTCGCCCTCGCCGGGCCATTGGCGGCCCGATGTCATGAGGATCTCCACGTCCGGCCAACGTTCGCAGACTTGGTGGGCGAGCGCGTAGCCGTTGATCCCGGGCGGCATGTCGACGTCTGCGAGGAGAACGTGGACGGCCAGGCCCGACTCCAGCACCGCGAGCGCTTCGGCGGCATTGGCAGCTTCGATCACCCGGAATCCTGAATCGAGCAGCAGTTCGGAGACGACGAGCCGAACGAGCGGCTCGTCCTCCACCAGCAGGACAACGGATGGTTCGTCGGGGGACACCAGATCTTACGTTCGATATCGAGGAAGGGAACCGCTCGAAGGGCAACGCCTTACGCCTTGCGTTCGTTCCTGCCAAGATCCCACGGCTTCACTAAATCGAAAGCTCGTTCTGAAAACCTCCGTTGCGGGAGGTCGGATCCCCGGAAAGGAGCGCTGCTCGCATTGCGTACCGCCAACGTAACGCGTTTGGACCCGCGCCGTCCGGCAACGATTCTCGTTGTCGAGGACGACGTGCTGACGCGTTTCATCGTTGCGGACGAGCTGCGCACCGCGGGGTTCAAGGTCCTGGAGGCCAGCACCGGAGCGGACGCGATCAGGATCTTGGAGACCTTTCCCGTTCATCTCGTCTTCACGGACATCTACATCCCGGGCCGCATCGGCGGATTGGAAGTCGCGGAGGCAGCGCGGCGGCTGCGTCCTGCGCCCCACATCATCCTGACCTCCGGCAGATTTCGGCCGGACGACATCCCGAACGGGCACGAACTCGGACCGTTCATTGCAAAACCGTACCTCCTCTCGCGGGTCGTGGACCTCGTGCGCCGCACGCTCGATCCGACGAACGGCGCTTGATGTTCTCCACGCCGACGTGCGGATGCGGGGCGGAACAAACGGGAATCTTGACCGTTAGCGCGGTGTGAGCCCGCGAACCGCCAACCTCAACCCCAAGTCGCCGCCTCCGCAGACCGTCTTGGTCGTCGAGGACGAGGTGCTCATCCGATTGGTCATCGCCGACTATCTGCGGGAATGCGGGTATCGTGTGCACGAGGCCGCGAGCGCGGACGAAGCGATTGTTGTCCTCGAATCGCGGGACGTCTCCGTCGATATCGTCTTCAGCGACGTGATCATGCCCGGACGAATGGACGGATTCGGCCTGGCCCGCTGGGTGCGCGCCAACCGGCCGCAGATCGATATCGTTCTCACCTCCGGCATCGACCGCTCCGCCGAGGTCGCGGGCATGCTCTGCCGAGGCGGACCTCTGCTCGAGAAGCCCTACGAGCCGCAAAAGGTGGTCGACCGCATCAAGCAGCTGCTGGCCCGCGGCGGGCGCGGCTGACGAGACATCCCTGGCATCCAGGAACGACCGAACAGGTGCCGACCGCCGCTCGGGGGGACGCATCGCCGTGGACCCCGGGACCCTCGTCGGCTATTTCCCTCCCGACCCAACGGTTTGCCGCAGACACCGGGGAGGCGCCATGCTCACGTCGTCGGCTCAAGGCGTTTACGCCATCGCACCCACCCCTTTTCACGAGGACGGTTCCATCGACGACGCCTCGACGGACAGGATGGTCGATTTCTATCAAGACGTCGGATGCGCCGGCATCACGATCCTCGGCATCATGGGAGAGGCGCCGAAGCTCGACCACGCCGAGGCGCTCGCCCTCGTGAACCGGGTGATCCGGCGCGCCGCAATCCCGATCGTGGTCGGCGTTTCGGCGCCCGGCTTCGCGGCGATGCGCTCGCTGGCGCGCTCGGCGATGGACGCGGGGGCAGCGGGCGTCATGATCGCTCCGCTGCCATCCTTGCGAACGGACGACCAGATCGTCACCTATTTCACGCAGGCCGCGGAGGCGGTCGGCCCCGACGTGCCGTTCGTTTTGCAGGACTACCCGCTGACGCTCGGCGTGATCATTTCGCCGGCCGTGATCCGCCGCATCGCCATGGATAATCCGTCGTGCGTGATGCTGAAGCACGAAGACTGGCCGGGGCTTGAAAAGATTTCCGCGCTCCGCCGCTTCCAGGCGGAGGGGACGATGCGGCCCTTGTCGATCTTGTGCGGCAACGGCGGGCTCTTTCTCGATTTCGAGATGGAGCGCGGAGCGGACGGCGCCATGACGGGTTATGCGTTTCCCGATATGTTGGTCGACGTGGTGAGGCTCTCGAAGGCGGGCGAGCGGGAAGCGGCTCACGATCTGTTCGATGCGCATTTGCCCCTCCTGCGCTACGAGCAGCAGCAGGGTGTCGGCCTAGCGGTCCGCAAATACGTGATGATGCGTCGCGGGATCCTGGCCTCCGATTCGCAGCGCAAGCCCGGCAGCGCTCTCTCCTCCGCCGCGCGGTCCGAAGTGGACTACCTCCTCGCCCGACTCGCGCGCATCGATCGTCGCGCCGCGGCTCTGGCGGCCTGATCCGCGAACGTCGTCACCGGCGAGTGCGCTCGGCCTCGCTCCAGCGCCGCTCGACATGGCGAGCCAGTCCCGCGGATGCGAGGTTCTTCGACTTCGCCTCGACCTCGAAATCCGACCAGGCGAGGTGACCCGCCACCCAGTCGTTGACGGCTTCGTTCCACATCAGGTCCGAGTGCGCGCGCAGGTCCTTGGGCTTGATGCCGCGTCCGACAAGTGCCGCGAAGTCGGGCCGCAGCCGGACGTCGTGATCGGCCAGAAGGTCCTCCCGCGAGATGCTGACATGGCTGATCGGGCGAACACCGCGCCAGGAGGCGACGATCCGGTCGACGCGCGGGTCGTCCGGCTCGATGTACTCGCCCCGGGTCGCGACCCAGTGATGATGCAGATCGAGGACGATCGGGAGGTCGTCGGCCAGGGGGAGCAGGTCGTCGACGCCGTAGCTCACTTCGTCGTTCTCGACGGTGATCAGATTTCGTGCGGTCTCGGAGAGCCGCGCGAGACCCGCCCGGAACCCCGCGGCTCCGATCCCCTTCGCGCCTGCATGGATGTTGATGTGGGCGCCGTCGGGATGCCATCCGCGGCCATAGCCGAGCATCCCCATGACCTCGGCATGGTACTCGAACTCGTCGATCCCGTTCGTCGACGCCGCCTCGCTCGAGGAGGCGATGACGCAGAACTGGCCGGGATGCATGCTCAGTCGCACGCCGCTTCGACGGGCGATCTCGCCGGCCGTCGCAAGGCTCGACTCGATCGTCTGCCGCAGGTCGGCGTCGCTGTAATACGTCTTGCATGTCGGATGGGTGAAGCCCGGCAGGACCTGGCTGGACAGGCGGTGCACGCGCTCGATCCGGGGACGGGCCGCCACGTATTCGATCTGCCGCCGGACCACGGCGAGGTTGTGCGTCACGACGGAAGCGAGCTTGTCGAACGCCTGCTTCGGATCCAATCGGCCGAGATGAGCCATGGTGACCGCGGTCGACGTTCATGTGCCGAGCCGTTTCGGCATTGCCGTCGTCCGGAACGAACTTGCAGCAAAAACCCAGGCGCGGAGCATCCCGCGTAAGGTTTGGCGTCCGACCTTGGAAGGAGTCCATCTCGAGGTGCGCTTTCATGAATCCCGCGCGAGAGCGTCCACCGCGGCTCCCGCGAGGTTGAGCCCGAGCAGCTCTTCGGGCGGCGGCAGGCCATCGCGGAGGGGACGGGCGAGCGCGGCAAGCGCCCGGAGCTGCGCGACCCGCGCCCGAGCGATCTGCTGCGCCTCCTTGACTCCGACGAGCTCGAAACGGAGCCCGTCGCCCGGCCGTCGCTGCGCGACCACCCGCAGGTCCGCGGAGATCACGGTGGCGATCTTGGGATACCCGCCCGTGGTTTGCCGGTCGGCCATCATGACGATCGGCTCGCCCGATCCGGGCACCTGAACGGAGCCCGATACGATGCCGTCGGAGACGATGTTGAACCCGATCGAGTGCTCGATCCGGGGGCCGGTCAGGCGATATCCCATGCGGTCGGCTTCCTGTGACACGCGGTAGGTACATGACAAGAAGGTCGCGACGCCCGCCTGGCTGAAATAGTCGTCCTGCGGCCCGAGCACCACGCGGACCGGCGCCTTGCCGTCGAGCGGGAGGGCGGGGAGACCGAGCACCGGCGCGTCGGCAGGACCGCCCGGGCCGAGCGGGATCCGGTCTCCGGCCTGGAACGCCCGGCCGTGAAAGCCGCCCAAAGCGGCCCGTTGATGCAAGGAAAGGCTCCCGAGGTCGGCCGGCCAATCGAATCCTCCCCCGACGGCGAGGTAGGCATAGACCCCTGCCTGCATGGAGCCGATCGTCAACGTCTGGCCGGGCTCGATCGCGACGGCGGTGGAGTGCGCGACGGGCCGCCCCTCGAGGGCGATCGCACAGGGCGCTCCCGCGACGGCGATGCGGGTCGATCCGTCCTCGACGCCGAAGCTGCCGCCGACCAGCATGAGCTCGATTGCGGCAGTCCCCGGGGCGTTGCCGACGAGGATGTTGGCGGCCGCAAGCGCGAGACCGTCCATGGCGCCCGAATTGGCGACTCCGTAGCGTTGGAAACCGCTGCGCCCGGTGTCCTGCAGGCTGGTCCTCGGTCCGCAGGAGTTCACGACGAGAACGGTCATCCGATCACCTCGGCGACAATTTCGCCGGCCGCGGCAGCACCGTCGAGTTCATCCCAGCGCGCTGCGTCGATCGGCCGGAACCGGACGCGATCGCCGGCCTCGAAGAGGAACACGGGGTCGCGCCTCGGCATGAAGCTGCGCACCGGCGTGCGGCCCAGAAGATGCCAGCCGCTCGGCGCTTCGATCGACGCGACGAGAGCCTGAATTCCGCCGATCGAGATCGTGCCTGCGGGCGTTCGGCTCCGAGGCGTTTCGCGGCGGGGCGTCGCGATGGTGGGATCGAGCCCGCCGAGATAGGCGAAGCCCGGCACGAAGCCGAGCATATAGACGCGGTAGACCGGAGCGGCATGCTTTTCGATCAGCTGAGCGGGCGTGAGCGCATGAACCGCTGCGACCTCATCGAGGTCGATGCCGAAGGCGCCGCCATAGACGACCGGAACCTCCCAGAGCCTTCCTTGCCGCAGCTCGTCGGACAAATCGCGCGAGGCCTCCAGCACGGCGGCCTTGAGGCTCTCGAAATCCGTCGCCGTCGGATCGTAATGGACGAGGAGCGACCGATACGTGGGAACGGTCTCGACGATCCCATCCGAGGAACCCTGCAGCCGAGCATCGAGCTCGAGCACGCGGGCGTTCAGGCGCGGATCGATTTCGCTGCCGAACTCGACCGAGAGGGCCGCATCGCCGCAGGGCAGGATCCGGGGTGAGGACGACAAGCAGACCTCATGGGCTCGGGCGAATGCCTTCTATAACATGCCGGACGTCGATCCACCCGCGCAACGAAGGTCACTGCAGCTCGGCCGGCCCATGGGGGATCGTCCGAACGATCGTCGCCTCCTCGAACGGCTTGGGGACGAAGCGGGCGCCGCGCAGGTGGCCGGGAAGCTCGTTCGAACCCGACGCGGACACGAACGCGAAGGGCACGCCCCGCTCCAGCAGGGCTTTTGCGATCTCGAAACTCTTGCCGTCGCTGACGTCGATGTCGAGGAGCGCGAAATCGAACCCGTCAGCCAGGTGTTCGCGAGCCTCGGCGAGCGAGCTGAACACGCCGACGACTTCGTGACCCTGACCTTCGACGATGGCCTGAAGGTCGAAGCCGATGAAGGGGTCGTCCTCGAGGATAAGAATGCGCAACGCAGCCCCCGATCGCTTTTCGAGCTACACGCTCCGACACAAACGCGACTTCCGAACAGTTTGGGAACGAGCCGCAACGGCCAGAGTTCCCGGTTGCGATCAAACTCCATCAAATTGCGGCGATTAAGGTTAAGGTTTCTTACACACCTCACCGGCCTGCAAACGCGAGGCACTGCGGCGCGTCGTGCATTCGCGGATGGTCACCGAGACAGTCGAGCCGAACACGCGACGGGCGGGCGGTGCGAGCACACGGTCCCTCCTTGGCCTCGCCGCGATCATGAAAAAGGCGCCGGCGGGAGCCGGCGCCTTCCATCGGGGGCGATGCCCGTCAGTGCCGATTGGCGCCCGACCCGGAGCGGTCGGCACCCGGACCGGGGCCGAACTCGCTCTCATGCTTGCTGAAGCGCGGGTCCTCGCCGCTGAAGCTCTCTTCGACGAACTCGCGGCCGCGCTGCGTCATCTCGTGGGCATATCGCAGGCCCTGCTGGCGAACCTCGTCGGCCCACTCGCCGATCATCTCGTCCTCACGGCGGGTGCGCGGCAGGAGAGCGCCGAGCAGCAGCCCGGCCGCGAGTCCCACAAGGCCCACCATCACGGGGTTCTGGGCGACATACTGCTGAACACCTCGCCGAGCGTCGCCGAAGCTGCGCGCCGAGAGGCCGCGGCCCCCTCGCTCCATGGCGTCGGACGCCCAGGACGATGCGCTCTCGTAGGTGTCGCGCATCCACTCGGAGGCTTCATCGTACGCCTGACCGGCCCTTTCCCGGGCTTGGTCGGTGGTTTGCCGTGCGGTGTCGGTCGCACCCCTCGACTGCCCCTGGGCGCCCTGGGTTTGTCCGCCCTGAGACGAGCCGTACTGATCTCTGCCGGAGGACTGGGGGGCCGACGAGGACCCGCGCTGCTGACCACCCGCGCCGGTGGACTGTCCGCCCTGGCCCGGCATCGAAGAGTGCTGCTGGTCCGTTCCGCCGGTCGACTGGCCCCCGAGCGGCTTCGAGGTATGCGAGGCGAGGGTCGCGCTCTGTGCCGTTGAACCGGGGGCCGGGTTGCCGGCGCTTCCTTGCGATTGCGGCATGGGCGGCGACCGGTCGACACTCCCGACCGACGTTCCGGCCGAGATCTTGGCGGCGGAAACGGTGTCGGATCCCGACCCCTTGTTCTGGTTCGAGGACGGGGTGTTCTGGTTGTCCTTGGAGTCAGCCATAAGAAGTTCTCCTTCGAGCGAAGTGCGGGATCAGGCGCGGGCACTCAGGTCGCGTCGGGGCCCGAGCGGGTCCGGCGCAAGAGGATCCTGCGCAAGAGAATCCGCCGGCTGGAGCGAGGTCGCGTCCGGATCGTAGGTTCTCGCCGGACCACCGGTTCTGACCGGCACGCGGCGCTCGCCGTAGGGCAGGGGCCGAACGGCACGTGTCCGGGACGAGTCCTGACCCATCCGGTAGATGAGCCAGCCCACGCCCGCCGTGACCAGCATGACGGGAATCGGGTTCCGCCGGATCGCGTCAAGCGTCTGGTCGAACATGGAACCGTATCGGTTCGCCCGTACGGTTCCGAGCATGTCGTCGACGATGCCGGAGACGGACAGCTTGTCCTGCAGTCGATCGATCGTCAGATCGAGGCGGGCGCGGCTCTCCTCGATGTCCCGCTCGAGAGCGTTCATGTCCTCCGTCATTAGGAGACCCTTTCCGACAAGACCTCGGTATCGCGCTTGATCGAGCGCACCGTGCGCTGCGGGGTCAGCGAGAAGCGGGTAATGGCACTTCGCCCGTAGAGGCCGAGACCGATGGCGATCGCCGCCATCACGCCACCGACGATGAGCGCCGCGAGCGCCTCCGACTCGAGCACGCGCGCGAGCCATTCCACGAGCGACTCCGTGAACAGCATCACCGCCGCAATCGCGAACACCGCAGCGGCGACGACCATCGCGAGTCCGAGGAAAACGGTACGCACGTTCTGGGACATCTCGGTCCGGAACAGCGCGAACTCCTTCTGGGCCAGATCGCTGGTTTCCCGGATCGCTTCGCCGAACAGATTATGGAGACTCTGGTTGCTGGTATCCTGCATCGGAATCTCCTCGATTACACTCCGGCCCGGGTCTGCGCCCCTTGGCGGCGCTGGTCCTGCCCGCCCGGGCCCTGCGTGCCGCGCTGCTGCGACTGGCCGCCTCGACGAGCCATCGAATGGTCCTGACGGAGGCCTTCGGCCGAGCTCTTGATGAACCGGGCGGTCAGGAAACCGAGCGCCACCGAGATCGCTGCCACGGCGGCGGGACGATGACGGACGACCTCTTCGACATCGTTGAAAATGTCGGCGAAGCTGCGCTGCCGGATCGACTCGGCGAGCTGGTCGAGACCTTCAGCAGCGCTATCCACGAAGGCCCGAATGTTCGGGCGATCCTCGAACGACGAGGTGGATTCGCGAAGCGAATTCGCAAGGTCGGCCACCGACTGGGCCATCCCGTCCTTTCGGTGATCCACGTAGACGGTGGCCTGTTCCCGCGCTGCGTCGAGGAAATGGCGCCCGCGTTCGACGGCAGCACCCGCGATCTCGCCGACATCTTCCTTCAGGGTGTCCCAGTCCGCGCCTTCGGCGCCCTGCTGGTTCTTGCCGCCGTTCTGATAGCCGACGCTCATGGGTACTACCTCCTTTTGGCCATAGTGATGTAACCGCCGGACGCGCAGCAGGTTCCCGATCCGCGCGACCGTCCGCGCGGCAGGTCACGGGTTGGACCCTTTACGGCTCAACGCTTCCAAGTAAGAAGCGTTCGATCATGCGCCGCCGGCACCCGAAACGAGTCCGTCGTTCTTCATGACCAAAGGCGTATTTTTCCGACGGAAGAATGCCGGCCTTCCTCGCGGGCGTCGCGCAACGGCTGCGATGGGATGCGCGTTCACCTCGAAGTGGAGGAGGTACCAGATGAGCTTCGAGGGCCGCGGCGCACGATCGAACATCGCAGCCGTCGTGACGGCGATGCTCGCGACGACGGCCAGCTTGGCCCAATCGGACAACCCGCCGCTCCCGCCGCCCCGGCCCGACCGGCCGGCGATCATCGAGCCGGGTCAGAGGGGCTCGCCGAGCCCGGAGCCGACTCGTCCCGAGCTCAACGCGGCAGCCGCCGGGGTCGACGGCGGCGCGGAGGAGGATCCGTTGTGCCGCGAGCGTCTCGTCCGGCTCGGCGTCCGCTTCGAGGAGCGCCCGCCGGTCCGCGACGGTGCCTGCGGCGTTCAGGATCCGGTCCTCGTGTCCGGCCTTCCCGATGGTGTCCAGGTGAGGCCGCCCGCCCTGATGACCTGCCCGCTCGCCGAAGCGTTGGCGCGCTGGTCCCTCGACGTCGTATCGGCCGAGGCGGACCGTCAGCTCAATACCGCCGCGACGGGCATTTCCATCGGGACCTCCTACGAGTGCCGCAATCAGCGCTCGGGCTCCAGGATGAGCGAGCACGCCTTCGGCAACGGGGTCGACATCATGGCGTTCGAGTTCGCAAAAAGGCCCCCGATCGCCATCGGCTTTCAGCCCGACGGCTCGCCGGAAGCGGCCTTCCAATCAGCCGTTCAGAAGGGCGCCTGCGCGGCCTTCACGACCGTGCTCGGACCGGGCTCCGATGCGGCTCACGGCGACCATCTTCACCTCGACATGCGGGGCCGGCGGGGCGGGTATCGCATCTGTCAATGAGCTTCGGTCCGCGAACGTCCGGTCATTGCTCGCCGATGGCCGGAGCGGGCTGCGCCTGAACGGAACTACTCCGAACCGTCCAGCCACTCGTGCAGCAAGTAATTCGCGATTGCGACCGAGGGCGGGACGAAGAAGCCCTCCGGATGCTCGCGCCGGAGCATGAGCCGGACGTCTTCGCGGGAGAACCAGCGGGCATCCTCGAGTTCCTCCCGATCCACGGTGACGTCCTCGCTCTCCGCCTCGCCCATGCAGCCGATCATGAGCGAGGAAGGAAAGGGCCACGGCTGGGACGCGGAGTAACGCACCGCGCCGACGCGAACGCCCGCCTCCTCGAAGGTCTCCCGTCGCACCGCGGCTTCGATGGTCTCGCCAGGCTCCAGGAAGCCCGCGAGGCACGAGTACATGCCCGGGAGAAAGTGCGTCTGGCGGCCGAGCAGGCACCGCTCGCCTCGGCGACACCAGCATGATGACGACCGGGTCGGTGCGTGGGAAATGCTGCGCGCCGCAACTCGCGCAGTCGCGGCGAAAGCCCGCCTGGCTGAGGGTCGTGGGAGATCCGCAGGTGGAGCAGAAGCGATGGCGCGCGTGCCAATCGAGCAGGGATTTGGCGGTCGCGAGAATCCCGAGTTCGTCGTGCGGCGCGACGCGGTTCATGGCGGCCGAACGCAAGTCCATCACGATGAAGGCGGGGTCCTCCCGGAAGAGGTCCGCGGCGTCCGACGGTGCCAGTCGCGCCACCACGGGGCGGTCTCCGAGATGACCGAGGAAGACCTCCTCCAATCCGTTCGCGACTCGGTCGGTGTCGGCAGGCGAGAGCAGACCCGTCACAGGCTCGCCGGCTCGCAGGATCGGGATGTCTCCCGCGACGAGGACGACGAGGCGTTCCGGGTCGTCGCGGTGCCGCGCAAGCGCCTCGGGATCCCGTTCGGACGAGTGGCGCCTGATGGGGTTCGTGGTGTAGCCGAGCGTGCGTTTCATCGGGTCACGCTGCCGCAAAGAGCGCGGCGGCGCGCTCGACCAGTGCCGATGCCGCGTGATCCGGATAGGGCGCGCGGGCGCCGAATCCCCAGACCGGGCCCGGCCAAGCCGGGTCGGAGCGGAATCGGCCGACGACGTGGACGTGGAGTTGCGACACGACGTTGCCGAGCGCGCCGACGTTCACCTTGTCGGGTTTCGAGAGTTCCAGAAGAACGCGGGTCGCGATGCGGATCTCCCGGATCAGCTCTGCCGAGTCCTCCTCCGTGAGGTCCGTCATTTCGCTCAGGCCGGCTCGGCGCGGCACGAGAACGAACCAGGGGAACCGGGCGTCGTTCATGAGGAGCACGCAGGACAGAGCGAGATCCCCGATCGGGATGGTATCGGCTTCGAGGCGGAGATGGAGGGCGAAGGGGGCATGCATGCCGCCAGGTTAGACCAGCGCGGCGGGCCGCGCACCTGGGTTCGAGGGCGGTCCCGCGCGGAACTCGCATGGGCGAGGCGAGACCCCGGAGGCTTGCCGGAGGCTCCATGACGAGGGCCGAAACGCCGCCCACCGGAGCCGATATTCCAAGGCGTCTCAGGGCTCGCGCGGTCACCACCTTCCGCTCTTGGAAACTTGCGTTCGAAGCATGAAGCGCCCATATAGGGGCCGGGAGGTTGGCGAGGGACGTCTCACTCGCCAACCGGGTCAGGTCCGGAAGGAAGCAGCCCTAACGAGACCGAACGGGTCTTCGTCCAGCCTCCCACCCGCGCTCCTTACTCGACGAGCATTCTCAGGCGAAGGGACGCCGGTTTTCGCCGCGGAAGATGCGGCGTCATGAAGCTCGGGCGCCTGCAACCCAACGATCCCGATCGCACATGGACGAGACCACACCCGGCACGCCCCAGACAGACGAGCCGGCCCTGCCGGGCTTTGCGCCCGTGCCGGGTCCGGCGGCTCAGTCTCTGCCCTATCGCGTTCTCGCCCGTAAGTACCGCCCGCGCACCTTCGATGACCTCATCGGCCAGGACGCCATGGTGCGGACCCTGGCGAACGCCTTCGAAACCGGCCGCATTCCTCAGGCGTGGATGCTCACGGGCGTTCGAGGCGTCGGCAAGACGACCACGGCCCGCATCCTCGCCCGCGGTCTCAACTACCAGCGCCTGGACGGGACCGGCGGACCCACGATCGATATGCCCGAGCTCGGCGTCCATTGCGAAGCCATCATGGAGTCGCGCCACGTGGACGTGCTCGAGATGGACGCCGCCTCGCACACCGGCATCGACGACGTCCGCCAGATCATCGACGGCATCCGCTATTCGCCGGTCTCGGCCCGCTACAAGGTGTACATCATCGACGAGGTCCACATGCTCTCCGAGAAGGCGTTCAACGCCTTCCTGAAGACGCTCGAGGAGCCTCCGCCGCATGCGAAGTTCGTCTTCGCGACCACTGAGATCCGCAAGGTCCCGGTGACGATCCTATCCCGATGCCAGCGCTTCGACCTGCGCCGAATCGAGGCCGACAAGCTCGTCGCGCACCTTAGCCGAATCTGTCGCGCGGAGGGAGTCGAGGCAAGCGAGGAGGCGCTTGCCGCGATTGCGCGCGCCGCCGAGGGTTCGGTGCGCGATTCGCTCTCGCTCCTCGACCAGGGGATCGCCCACGGAGCCGGCGTCGTGACCGCCGAAACGGTGCGCGACATGCTCGGGCTCGCCGATCGCACTCAGGTGATCGACCTGTTCGAGGCGGTGATGCGCGGCGACGTGCCGGGCACGTTCGACTTGCTGCGCGCCCAATACGACTCCGGCGCCGACCCGGCGGTGATCCTGACCGATCTCGCGGCGTTCACCCATGTCGTGACACGGCTGAAGCTCGTCCCGGACGCCGCGCGGGATCCGGCCCTCACGGAGGCCGAGCGCGGACGTGGAGGGGAGTTCGCGCAGGGGCTCTCGGTGCGCGCCCTCTCCCGCGCCTGGCAGATCCTCCCAAGGGCATCCCGGAGGTGCAGGCGGCTCAACGCCCTGTGGCGGCGGCCGAGATGGTGCTGGTGCGCCTTGCCTATGCGGCCGATCTGCCGACTCCCGACGAGGCGCTGCGAGCGTTGAAGGACGGCGCGACCCTGCCCTCCGGCCCACCGGCTGCGCCCACGGCCCGCCCCCCGGGGGCACCCGTTTTCGGGCAAGGCCCGGCGCAGGTTGCGCTGGCGGCCTCGCAGCCGCAGAGCCCGGTCGGCTCCGGCCGAAGCGACGCGCGCCGTTCGCCTGCGCCGGTTCGAGGACGTGGTCGCGCTGGCGGGGGAGCAGCGGGACATCATGCTCAAGGCCGCTCTCGAGCGGGACGTGCGCCTCGTGCGCTTCGAGGAGGGCCGCATCGAGTTCAGCCTCGCCGAGGGCGCAAACCGTACGCTCGCCAACGATCTTGCCCGCGCACTTCAGGCGTGGACAGGCCAGCGCTGGATGGTCGCGCTCTCCGCCGAGCCCGGCGCGCCGACGCTTCACGAGCAGGCGCAGGCCGCCGCGCGCGAGCGCAAGGAGGGGGCTCGCGGCCACCCGCTCGTCCAGGCGGTGCTCGACGAAGTTCCCCGGCGCCAAGGTCGTCAACGTGATCGACCGCGGTGCCGAGGGTCCGGATGACGACGACGCGGCCACCGAGATCCTCGGCGAATCGGACGCCGTCTCGACCCACGAGACCGAAGCGGACGACGATCCGTGACCGCCTTGGGCTCGCCCCGAATGTCCACGTAAGAGGAGCTCTCGATGAAAGACATCATGGGTCTGATGAAGCAGGCTCAGGCCATGCAGCAGAAGCTGCAGGACGCCCAGGCGGAACTCGAAACGCTCGAGGTCGAGGGCGCGTCCGGCGGCGGCGTGGTGACCGTCCGCGTCACCGGCAAGGGTCAGCTCAAGGCGATCGCCATCGATCCGTCGCTCATGAACCCCGACGAGAAGGAGATTCTCGAGGATCTCATCGTCGCCGCCATGAACGATGCCCGCGTCAAGGCCGAGCGCGCCGCGCAGGACCGCATGGCCGAGGTCACGAAGGGGCTGCCGTTGCCGCCCGGCCTCAAGCTGTTCTGAGGGACGGTCGATGCCGCAAGCCGTTGCCGGTCCCGAGATCGAGCGTCTGATCCAGCTGCTGGCCCGTCTGCCGGGCCTCGGCCCGCGCTCGGCGCGCCGCGCCGCGCTTCATCTCATCAAGAAGCGCGAGCAGCTGCTCGGTCCGCTCAGCGACGCGCTGCGGGTCGCGAGCGAGCGTATCGTCGTCTGCTCGTCCTGCGGCAACGTCGACACCGCCGACCCTGCACGATCTGCCGCGATCCCCGGCGCGACGCCACGATCCTCGTCGTCGTGGAGGACGTGTCGGATCTCTGGGCGCTCGAGCGTTCCGGCGCGGTGAATGCGCTGCTATCACGTGCTCGGCGGCGTGCTCTCGCCCCTCGACGGGGTGCGCCCCGAGCACCTCAATCTCGATCGCCTCGTCGCGCGCGCGTCGGAACCTGCGGTGAGCGAGGTGATCCTCGCGCTCAACGCGACCGTCGACGGCCAGACGACGGCGCACTACATCACCGAGCTTCTCGGCCACCTGCCCGTGCGGGTCACGAAGCTCGCTCACGGCGTCCCGGTCGGCGGCGAACTCGACTACCTCGACGAGGGCACGCTCTGCGGCGGCCATTCGGCAGCGCACCGCGTTCTAGGGCCGCAGCCCTGCTCCGGTCTCCTCGACGACACGCAAGCTCCGTTCCTGGAGCCGCAGCAGATCCGGCCGAGCGCCGTCCTCCTCGAACTCGAGCGCCTCGATCCGCTCGCCGCGCTTGGTGATCTTCTCGGTCGAAATCCGGATCTGGGAAACGTCGTCCTGGGCCTGGCGAAAATGCGCGTCGAGCTTGGCGACTCGATCGCCGAGACGGCCGACATCCTCCAGGAGCTTCTGCACCTCGACCTGGATCACCCGGCCTTCCTCGCGGATGCGGGCATCGCGCACGAGCGCCTGGAGGACCTGGATGGCGAGGGAGAGCAGGGACGGCGAGACGATCAGGACGCGCGCCCGATGGGCCTTCTGGACGACGTCCTCGAAGTGCTCCGCGAGGTCGGCATAGACCGACTCCGCGGGAACGAACATCAGGGCGAGATCCTGGGTCTCCCCCGGAATGAGGTATTTTTCGGCGATGTCCTTGACGTGGATCAGGATGTCTGAGCGCACGCGCTGCGCGGCGCGGATCCGCGCATCGTCTCCCTTCGCGTCGCGGAACAGCGTGAAACGCCTCCAGCGGGAACTTGGCGTCGATCACGAGCCCGCGCGCGTCGCCGGGCAGGTGCACGAGGCAGTCCGGCCGGGTGCGGTTCGAGAGCGTCGCCTGGAAGGCGTAGGCGCTCGCCGGCAGCCCGTCGCGGACGATCGCCTCCATCCTGCCCTGGCCGTAGGCGCCGCGGGTCTGCTTGTTGGAGAGGATCTCGCGCAAGCCGACGATCTCGCCGGTGAGGTTCGCGAGGTTCCGCTGCGCGGCGTCGATCACGGCGAGACGCTCGTTGAGCTTGGAGAGGTTCTCGCTCTGATGGCGGGTGGTCGCCTCGAGTCCCTGGCCGACGCGGTGCTGGAGGCCGTCGATGCGCTCAGCGATCACGCGGGCGAACTCGCCCTGCCGCGAGCCGAAGACCTCCGCGATGGTCTGCAGCCGTCCCGTCATCTCGGATTGGATCCGGGTCAGCTCCGCGACCTTGTCGTCCATCTCGCGCGCCCGCTCGGCCGCCGCGGCGGCATCGAACGCGCCCTCGCGGCGGGATCGCACGAGGAGAATGGTGACCGTCACGAGGAGCAGGAGGCAACAGGCCCGCAGTCACGAGGGCGACCTCGCCCCAGGTGACCGCTCGAGTGCCGAGGACGAGCGCAATATCCTTCATGACCGGGCTCCAGGCAGGCCGCGAAATCCTTACGAACAGAGGATGAACAATTTGACCACCTTGAGCAGAGCCCTTATCTCCGGCGGCCATGATCCTCCGCCCTCCCGCTCTCGCCCTGGTCAGCCTCGTCCGGGGAAGGCACCGGCATTCCGATACCCCATGACCATCCGGCCGATCGTCCTCCTCCCCGACCGCAGGCTTCGCCTCGTCTCCGAGCCGGTGGCAGCCGTCACGCCCGAGATCCGCGTTCTCGCTCAGGACATGCTCGACACGATGTACGACGCGCCGGGCGTCGGCCTCGCGGCCATTCAGATCGGGGTGGCAAAACGCGTGATCACCATGGACGTGTCCAAGGACGAAAAGGAGCGCCATCCGATGGTGCTCATCAATCCCGAGATTCTCTGGTCCTCGGAGGAGAAGCGCGGCTACGAGGAGGGCTGCCTCTCGATTCCGGAATACTACGAGGAGGTCGAGCGGCCCGACCGGGTGCGCTTCCGCTACACCGATCTCGACGGCCGGACCGTGGAGCAGGATGCCGACGGCCTTTTGGCCACGTGCGTGCAGCACGAGATCGACCACCTGAACGGCGTGCTGTTCATCGATCACCTCTCGAAGCTCAAGCGCGATCGCGTGGTCGCGAAGTTCAAGAAGGCCGCCAAGCGCGAGGCGGCGGGCGGATGACGCTGCGCGTCGTCTTCATGGGCACGCCGGATTTTGCCGTGCCCACCCTCTCCGAAATCCTCGGCCAGGGCCACGAGGTGGCGGCGGTCTACACCCGCGCACCGGCGGCCGCCGGGCGCGGCATGGAACTGAAGCCCTCGCCCGTCCATCGCATGGCCGAGCGTTTCGGCCTTCCGGTTCTCACCCCGGGGACCCTGCGCGATCCTGCGGCGGAGGAGACGTTTCGGGCGCATGCGGCCGATGTCGCCGTCGTCGTCGCCTACGGGATGATCCTCCCGAGGGCGATCCTCGACGCCCCCGAACTCGGCTGCCTCAACCTGCACGCCTCCCTGTTGCCGCGCTGGCGCGGGGCGGCACCCATCCAGCGCGCCATCATGGCGGGAGACGCGGAGACGGGCGTCGCCGTCATGAAAATGGAGGAGGGTCTCGATACGGGGCCCGTCGCCATGGTCGAGCGGGTGGCGATCACGCCCGACATGACGGCCGGCGAACTGCACGATCGCCTCATGGGGCTCGGGGCGGATCTCATGGTCCGCGCCCTCGCGGCACTCTCGCGCGGAGGTCTGACGTTCACCCCTCAGCCCGCGGAGGGTGTCACGTATGCGCACAAGCTCACGAACGAAGACGGCCGCATCGACTGGGCCAGGACGGCGACCGCCGTGCACAACCAGGTCCGCGGCCTTTCGCCTGCTCCGGGCGCGTTCTTCACCCCCGACCTCGGCAAGGGGCCGGAGCGCGTGAAGGTGCTGCGCACCGCACGGGTCGAGGGCTCCGGCGAGGCCGGGACGCTCCTCGACGGGGGCGGCACCGTGGCCTGCGGCGAGGGCGCTTTGCGTCTCCTCGAGGTCCAGCCCGCCGGCAAGCAGCCCATGGGTGCCGACGAATTCCTGCGCGGGCGGCGGCTCGCGCCGGGAGCGAGGCTCGCGTGATCGCCCCAGGCCCATCAATCCGTCCCGAGGAGCCCTCCGATCGGGACGCCATCCGCGCCGTCCTCGTAGCAGGCGTTCGGCGAGGCCGCCGAGGCGGATCTCGTCGACCGGTTGCGGAGCGACGGCGACCTTGTGCTCTCCCTGGTGGCGGTTCTCCAGGGCGTCGTCGGCCACGTCGCCTTCTCCCGCCTGGAGTTGTCGGCGAGCCCCGTCAGGGCGGTTGCGCTCGCGCCGGTCGCCGTGCTGCCGGCGGTTCAGAGATCGGGGATCGGAACGGGGCTCGTCCGCGAGGGGCTTCACGGCCTGGCGGCGTCGGGGGAGGATCTCGTGCTGGTCGTCGGGGATCCGGCCTATTACCGCCGGTTCGGCTTCTCGCCGGAGCACGCGAGGGGTCTCACGACGCCCTACGACGGACCCTATCTCCAGGCTCTCGCGATGTCCGAGGCCGGGCGCGCCGCGAGCGGTCCGGTCCGGTACGGGCGGGCGTTCGCGGATTTGGGTTGATGCCCCGCTACAAACTCGTCATCGAGTACGACGGCACCCCGTTTGCGGGCTGGCAGCGCCAGAGCAACGGCCGTTCGATCCAGCAGGCTGTCGAAGAGGCGATCGAGCCGCTCGCCGGGCGGCCGGTTCGGGTCCATTGTGCCGGTCGCACCGATGCAGGGGTGCATGCCGTCCACCAGGTCGTCCATGTCGACCTCGACCAGGAGCGGCGAAGCGATACGGTGCGCGACGCCATCAACGCGCATCTTCGGCCGGAACCCGTTGCCGTGCTGTCGGCCGAAAGGGTGGCCGACACCTTCCATGCCCGCCTCGCCGCCGTCAAACGGCACTACCTCTACCGAATCCTGAACCGCCGCGCGCCGCCCGCCATCGAAGCCAACCGGGTTTGGCATGTGCCGTGGACCCTCGATGCGGAGGTCATGGGCGCCGCGGCGCGGATCCTCGTCGGTCGACATGACTTCACGACCTTTCGCGCCGCCGAGTGCCAGGCCAACAGCCCGATCCGCACCCTGGACCGTCTCGACGTGGAGCGGCTCGGGGACGAAGTGCGGATCCGTGCCTCGGCGCGCTCCTTCCTGCACCATCAGGTGCGCTCGATCGTCGGCACCCTCGCGAAGGCAGGCTCCGGGCGCTGGAGCGTCGAGAACGTCAGAGCGGCCCTCGAGGCGCGCGACAGAAGGCGCTGCGGACCGATGGCCCCCGCCGCCGGCCTCTACCTCGTCGGCGTCGATTACGGCGCAAGCGCTGAGGGCGGGGGTCACGCGTCCGATCGATCGTAAGCACGCGTCGCCGACATCCCCGGCCGGAGCGCCGCGGAGGGCGTCGCCCGCGCGCTCGTGCAGGCTGGGTTACGGCCGCCGAAAGTAGAGCTCGAGCAGGCGACGATAGATGCCCGTCAGGCGCTCGAGATCCAACACCGCCACCCGCTCGTCGATCTGGTGCATGGTCCGGCCCACGAGCCCGAATTCCACGACCGGGCAGAACGCCCTGATGAAGCGTGCATCCGACGTGCCTCCGGTCGTCGAAAAAACCGGCCGAATCCCGGTTTCGCGCTCGATCGCATCGGCGACGAACCCGACGAAATCGTCCGGCGGCGTCATGAACGCGAGCGCATTGCAGGGGTCGACCGCGAGCGTGTAGCGCACGGCGTTCCCCGCCGCCTCGTGCAGGCGGCGGTCGAGTTCGGCCCGCAGCGTCTCGGGGGTCCAAAGATCGTTGAAACGGATGTTGAACGTCGCCCGCGCTTCGGCAGGAATGACATTCCTCGCCGGGTTGCCGACATCGACCGTCGTGACCTCGAGATTCGAGGCGTCGAAATGCTCCGTGCCGCCGTCGAGCGCCGGGGCGAGGAGCGCCCCGAGCAGGCGCAACAGGCCGGGAATCGGGTTTTCCGCGAGGTGCGGATAGGCCACGTGTCCCTGCTTGCCGTGCACGGTGAGCCGACCGGTGAGCGAACCGCGCCGCCCGATCTTGATCATGTCCCCGAGGCGGTCCGGATTGGTGGGCTCGCCCAGGATGCAATGGTCGAAGCGCTCGCCGCGTTCGCGCGCCCAGGCGAGCAGCTTCACGGTGCCGTTGACGGCCGGTCCTTCCTCGTCGCCCGTGATCAGGAAGCCGACCGATCCGGAAAAATCCGGATGCTCGTCCAAGAACTGGAGCGCCGCCGCCATCATGCACGCGATCCCGCCCTTCATGTCGACGGCGCCGCGTCCGTAGAGCTCGCCGCCCTCGATCGCTCCGCCGAACGGGTCGTGCCGCCACCGATCCGACTCGCCCGGCGGCACCACGTCCGTGTGGCCTGCGAAGAGGAGGTACGGATGGCCGCTGCCCCAGCGGGCATAGAGGTTCTCGACCTCGGGCGTCCCCGGCTCGGAGAACACCGGGCGATGCACTTCGAACCCGGCATCGCCGAGGACGGTGGCGATGAACGCGAGCGCCCCGCCTTCGGCGGGCGTGACCGACGGGCAGCGAATCAGGGCCTGCGCGAGCGCGAGGGGGGTTCGGTCCATCCTCAATCCCTCAGCAAGTCGTTGATGCTCGTCTTGGCCCGCGTCTTCGCATCCACGCGCTTCACGATCACGGCACATGCAAGGGACGGGCCGGGCGACCCGTCGGGGAGGGGCTTGCCGGGAAGGGAGCCCGGCACGACGACCGAATAGGGCGGCACGCGCGCGCGGAAAACCTCGCCGGTCTCGCGGTCGATGATCTTCGTCGACGCGCCGACGAACACGCCCATCGAGAGGACGGATCCCTCGCCGATGACGACGCCCTCCACGACCTCGGACCGCGCACCGATAAAGCAATGGTCCTCGACGATCGTCGGATTGGCCTGAAGCGGCTCGAGCACGCCTCCGATCCCGACGCCGCCCGAGAGATGCACGTTCCGGCCGATCTGGGCGCAGGATCCGACCGTCGCCCAGGTATCCACCATCGTGTTCTCGTCGACATAGGCGCCGAGATTGACGAAGGAGGGCATCAGGATCACGCCCGGCGCGACATAGGCGCCGCGGCGCACGATGCAGTTCGGCACGGCGCGGAAACCTGCCGCTTGAAGTCGCGTCTCGGACCAGCCATCGAACTTCGAGGGGACCTTGTCCCACCACACGGCCGCGCCCGGGCCGCCCCCGATCACGGCCATGTCGTTGAGGCGGAAGGACAGGAGCACGGCCTTTTTCAGCCATTGATGGACCTGCCAGGCGCCGCCCGTCTTCTCGGCGACCCGGGCCCGTCCTTCGTCCAGCATCTGGAGCGCCGTTTCGACCGCCTCCCGCACGGCGCCGCGGGTCGAGGGGCTGACATCGGCCCGGTCCTCCCAGGCAGCGTCGATGGTCTGGCTCAGATCGGCGTGGGACATGGCGGGCTCGGGATCGGGGAACGGGCGTTGTGGGTGATTAGCAACGCCTCCCGCCCCTGTCACGCCCGACGGATCCTCGCGCGGGCACGACCCCCATTGCCGAACCGCGAGGCGGCGTGACCCCGCGGCCATTCCGGACATTCCGAGCACGTGCGAACAAAGTATCATCCGCAAAGCTTCACCGTCCATCGAAAGGCCCCCAAGGCGGGAACTGCCTCCTGGATGCGACGTTCTGCCCATAGGTCGCACGGCGCGCTTCTGACGCGCTCGTCGCGTTGCGGCCGCGTTCCAAGCAACCGACCATAACTCTTGAGGAGCTTGACCCATGGGCCTCTTTTCGAAGGACATCAAGACGCTCGACGATCTCTTCGTGCATACCCTGCAAGACATCTATTACGCCGAGCAGCAGATCACGAAGGCGCTGCCGCAGATGATCCAGAAAGCGTCCGACCCGCAGCTCAAGCAGGCCTTCCAGACCCATCTTGGCGAGACCGAGCGGCAGGTTCAGATGGTCGAGCAGGTGTTCCGGATGCATGGCCATGACCCGAAGGGCATGACCTGCCCGGCGATCGACGGCATCATTTCGGAAGCCCAGGACATCGCGGGCGACGTTGAAGATCCGCAGGTCCTCGATGCGGCGCTGCTCGCCGCCGCGCAGGCCGTGGAGCACTACGAGATCACCCGCTACGGGACGCTCGTCGCCTGGGCGAAGCAGCTCGGCCGGCAGGATTGCGCCTCCGTGCTCCATCAAATTCTCGAGCAGGAAAAGGCCACGGACCAGAAGCTCAATCGGATTGCCGAGAGCAAGGTCAACGTGCAGGCGGCCTGAACGTCCGCGTGACGGAACGGGACGGCGGCCTCCGGGCCGCCGTTTTCATTGTCCCCGCAGCTCGTCCCTCACGGGTCGCCGGATCGGGTGGGGGGCTGCCCCAGCGGCGCCCGCGCGACCAGGAAACTTGCGAGATCGTTCGTGATGTGGTCGATGTGCGGGGCCTCGACGGCCGTCTGCTCGACCTCTTCGCGGAACGGATCGATGGTCTTCGGGATCACGAGGGTGGTCGTCATCCCGAGATCGTGGGGGACGACGAGGTTCTTCGCGATGTCCTCGAACATCGCCGAGCGCGAGGGATCGACGCCGTGCTTGTCGAGGAAGCGCTCGTAGGCGCGCCGCTCCGGCTTCGGAACGAAATCCGAGGCAGCGATGTCGAAGACGTCCTCGAAGTGGTCGAGGATCCCGATCTTGCGGGCGACGTCTTCCGCATGCTTGCGCGAGCCGTTCGTGAGGATGAGCCGCCGGCCGGGCAGGCGCTCGATGGCTTGCCCCAGCGAAGCGTTGAGTTCGATGTCGGAGTGGTCGATGTCGTGCGCGAAGTCGAGAAAATCGTAAGGATCGATGCCGTGCTCTTCGATCAGCGCCCGCAGGGTCGTGCCATACTTGTGATAGAAGTATTTCTGCAGCGCCCGGGCGGAGAGGCCGTCCAGCCCGAAGAGTTCGGCAATGTAGAGCGTGATGCGGTCGTCGATCTGCGGCCAAACGCGGGAGTCGTGCGGATAGAGGGTGTTATCGAGATCGAAGATCCAGGTGTTGACGTGCGCGAAGCCCCGCGCCTGGGGAGCGGAAAGGTGAGGCTGAAGCGATGGCACCGCCGTCACGGCCGCGGCCTCCGCAGAAATGCGTACGCGCGGCTCCACCCGGGCTGCGGTCGTAAAGACGGGGAGGAGCGGGGGCGATGGGTCATCGGGCTTCCGAGACGGCAATGGGGCCGAAGGGCCCCATTCTGGTCGGATGGAGTTAACGACCCGCTTCAAAAAGAGTTGCTTCCGCCCGCGAGCGAAAGGGCGGAACAGATCGGTGCCGCTCCTCCGCCGCGGGGCTGGGTTCAGCCTCGCCGGATCAATGTTCCTGCGCCATGATCGGTGAACAACTCCAGCAGCACCGCGTGGGGCACCTTGCCGTCGATGATCACCACGGCCTCCACTCCGCGCTCGAGCGCATAGATGCAGGTCTCGATCTTGGGAATCATTCCGTTCGTGATGGTGCCGTCGGCGATGAGACGGCGGCAATCGTCGATCGTCATCTCGGGGATCAGGTTCCTGTTCTTGTCGAGGACGCCCGGCACGTCGGTGAGGAGGAGCAGCCGCTTGGCCGTCATGGCGCCGGCGATCGCACCGGAAAACGTGTCGGCGTTCACGTTATAGGTTTGCCCGTCGGCGCCCACCGCGACCGGCGCCAGCACCGGGATGAGCTCGGCCTTCAGCACGGCGTCGAGCACCGACCGGTTCACGTGCTCGGGCTCGCCGACGAACCCGAGGTCGACGATCTTCTCGATGTTGGAATCGGGATCGGTGACCGTCCGGGTCACCTTGCGGGCGGTGACCATGTTCCCGTCCTTGCCGCAGAGGCCCACCGCCTTGCCACCCTCCTTGCCGATCCAGCCGACGATCTGCTTGTTGATCAACCCCGCGAGGACCATCTCCACGATCTCGACCGTTGCAGCGTCCGTGACCCTCAGGCCGTCCTGGAATTCGCTCTCGATGCCGAGCTTCGCCAACATACGGCCGATCTGCGGCCCGCCGCCGTGGACGACGATCGGCTTGATGCCGGACTGCTCGAGGAGGACGATATCCTCGGCGAAGTCCTCTGCGGCGGCCGGGTCTCCCATCGCGTGGCCGCCGTACTTGATCACAACGACCTCCTCGTCGTAGCGCTGCATGTGCGGCAGGGCCTGGACGAGAACTTCGGCGCGAACGTGAACGTTGGGGAGGGGCTCGGTCATAGGGTCACTCTAAAGGGGACGACCGGCCTTCTATCGCAGGCGAGGGACCCTGCAAACCGCCGTGACGACCGGGGCCAGGAGAGCGGCGAACGCGATCGGGACCCTGGCCCGGCATTCAGAGGAACGTACCGGCCTAGCGCCGCCATGGGAAAAGAGGCAACGCCCGCATAGTGCCGAACGAGGCCGCCGCAGAAAAGCGCCAGTTCGAGGAGTGCCACGAAGTCCGGGGGACCCGGGTCGAGGCGCCACCCCCTGCCGACGAGCGCCGCGACGACCGGAAGCGCCGCCGGGTGGAATCCTCGGGCGGGCCGGAAAAAGCGGCGCCGGGCGCCGGGACGAGCAGCACGGCCGGTCGGCCGGTAAGCGCATCGTGGCGACACGCCCCCGCGTTTCATGAACAAGTAAAATTTTTGTGAATTCACCGTGTGGTAGACATCGGGAGGATGAACTACTAGCAACGCGTGCTGTTTCGCTCGATCGGTAACGTGGGGCTGCAAGTTCATGGCGAAGTCGGTTGCGGACGGTGAGCGGGTCCGGCAGCATGTCACCAAGGTGCTTGCGCAGCTCAGGGCCTTGAAGGAACGGCAGCGCGCTGGAGAAATCCGCAGTTCCAACTTGGAGGGTGCCGTCGAGATCGACCGTGAAAAGGACATTGCCCACAGCATCGCTGGCGGCGAGGGTCCCTCCTGACGAGAACGGCGCATCCTCGCGCCGAAGTCCTCGACAACCGGAACCGCCCGAGGATCCGCCTGTGGCGGATCAGACATCGCCACGCCTTCCGGGTCGAGGATCACGGCGCGCGCACTCCGACGCTCAGCGGATGATGGAGTTCCGGCGCCGCCAGATTGCCAGGCTCCGAGATCCTCACGAGGGCTTCGGGCGGATCGGCGCCTTGGGTCCTCATGCGATCACCCCGAGCGCGGGTCCGCGCGGCGTGCGGATGCCGCGCTCGTTCACGGACTTTGCGACGTTGCCGAGTAACGCGGCGCCCGAAGCGCGTTACTCGGCCCGACAGCCTCGGTGAAGTCCAGGGCTTGCCGCTCGAAGAGCCGCCGGTAAAGGCCGCCAGGCCGCCGGACGAGCTCGTCGTGGCGCCCCTCTTCGACCACCGCGCCGCGGTCGAATACGATGATCCGGTCGACGGCGCGCACGGTCGAAAGCCGGTGGGCGATGACGATCGCGGTGCGACCCTTGAGGAGCCGACCCATCGCCTCCTGGATCGCCGCCTCGCTCTCGGAGTCGAGGGCCGAGGTGGCTTCGTCCAGGATCAGGATCGGCGCATCGGCGAGGAAGGCGCGCGCGAGCGCCACGCGCTGCCGCTCGCCTCCCGAAAGCTTCACGCCGCGCTCGCCGACGAGCGTCCCGTAGCCCTTCGGCAGGCGCAAGATGAACTCGTCGGCGTTGGCGAGCGCCGCTGCGCGGCGGACCTCGTCGAGCGTCGCGCCCGGCCGCGCGTAGGCGATGTTCTCCGCGAGCGAGCGATGGAAGAGCACCGGCTCCTGCTGCACGATGGCGATGCGGGCGCGGAGCGACGCCTGGGTGGCGTGCCGCACGTCCTGCCCGTCGATGGTCACCCGGCCTTCGGTGACGTCGTGAAGGCGCTGGATGAGCTTCACGAGCGTCGTCTTGCCGGAACCCGAGGGGCCGACGAGGCCGACGCTCTCGCCGGCGCGGATGCGCAGGTTGAGATCGCGATAGAGCGGCGTTCGATGTCCGCCATACCTGAACGTGACGTGCTCGAAGGCAATCTCGCCGCGGCTGACCGCGAGCGGCTTCGCGTCCGGCCTGTCCTCGACGCCGAGCGGCGTGTCGTGGAGCGCCACCAACTCCTCCATCTCGTTGATGCCGCGCTGGAGGTTGCTGATATGATAGCCCACGTCGCGCAGGTAGCCCTGGACCATGAAGAACATGGTGAGCACCGTCGCGAGGTCGCCCGCGCTCGCTTCGCCGTGCCACCAGAGCCACAGGGCGACGCCGACCACGCCGATGCGCAAGACCTGCAGGGTGACGATTTGCAGGGCCTCCGACGCCGTGCCCCGCTTCCAGGTGCGCGTGGTGCGCGAACGCCATTTGGCGATGATCTGGTCGAGGCGCGCATCCTCCCGTGTCTCGGCGCCGAAAGCCTTCACGACCGCATTCGCGCCGATCGCATCCGCCATGGCGCCGCCGAGCCGCGTGTCCCAGATGTTGGAGAGCCGCGCGGCGGGCGCGACCCAGCGCAGGGACAGAAGCGCCGTGAGCGCCACGTAGAACACGCCGCCGAGCGCCACGATGACGCCCATGAGCGGCCAGCGTGCGCCGAGGAGGATCGTCGCCCCGAGGAGCACGGTGGCGGAGGGAAGGAGCGCGATGAGCACCGTGTCGTCGAGGAGATCGATCGCCCACATGCCGCGGCTGATGCGCCGCACCGTCGAGCCCGCGAAGGTATTGGCGTGCCAGTCGGCGGAAAAACGCTGCACGCGCTGGAAAGCTTCCGAGCCCACGTGGCTCATGACGCGCAGGGTCAGGGCGATCAGGCCGAGGATGCCGACGATGCGCCCGCCGAGCACCACGAGGCCAAGGAGAGCAAGGATCGCGAGCGCACGCAGGGCCGAGCTGAAGGCGGCGTCGCGCCCGGTCGCGTCCGCGTCCGCGAGGGCGTCGACCAGCTCGCCAGCGAAGAGCGGCACCAGCACGTCCGCGATCGTGGCCGACATCATGCCGACGAGGATGACGGCCAGCAGCTGCGGGTAGCGGCGCCATTGGCTCCAGAGAAAGGCGAGCACGACCCGGAAGGGTTCGGCCCTGCGGTTCCGTTCAGCGGTCACGGCTCGATCCGCCCACATGGAGCAGGCGGCCCTTGTAAGACCCGACGTCGCGGCGGCACGCGGATCAAATCGCGCGGCGCGAGGCGGGTCGGGGATGTCGAATGAGGCGGAGGCTCGGCGGGCGGCTCAGGGCCGCGCCCGACCTAACGTTCGGCGCACAGGACCGGGACGAAGAGGCCGCGCGGCGCCGGGACGGGCGTCTTCGAACGACGCGATGATTGCATGTCCGCCCTCCTGCTCGTGTGACCGCGCAGGACAACCATAAACCGGTGCGCCGGGTTCCGGCAAGGCGGGACGTAACGGCGGCATCGCGCGAGCTTGCGGCTTACGCGCGCGAGCAGATCTCTCCGGGTTTCCACCAGCCAGCCTGCGCGGATTTATGCGCGCGGAATTCTATGCCGGGAGTATAGGTGCCGTGGGGACGACCGTCATCTAGGAGCTATGCCCGCACGGCTCGATCGGCGAGGGCACGCTCACGTTTCGCGATAGCGGCGATCAAGCGTGCCGAGAGGGGTGACCGGCGTGCGTGTCGGTGAACGGTCCGGGACGCGCCCGGTGCGCGAAAAGGGCTCGTCGGTCCCGAAGCTCACGGGCACGGCGGCAACCGCAGCGTCGGTTTCGGAGTTGTCGTGCCGCATGTGTAGATCCTGCGAATCCGCTGCCCTGATCGGCCTGACCCGGCGCAAGGCTTTGAGCCTGCTCGGCGCGGGCGTGCTCGCGCCGAGCCTCGCCGGGTGCGAGCGGATCGCTCCTTTCCTGGTCTCGCACGAGACCGTCGAGCACCTCGGGATCGAGACCTGGAGCAGGCTGCGCCAGCAGATGCCGGCCTTGCGCGATCCGGTGGCCCAGCGCCGAGTCGCGGAGATCGCAACCCGTCTGCTCAGGGCTGCCGGGGAGGCGCCGAGCCGGTGGGAGGTGCAGGTTTTCGCCCAGCCGGAGGTGAACGCCTTTGTGCTCCCGGGCCGCAAGATCGGCGTGCTCGAAGGCATGCTGCGGGTGGCGAGAAGCGAGGGCGAACTCGCGGCGGTGATCGGGCATGAGATCGGGCATCTCCAGGCTGAACACTCGCGGGAGCGCGTCTCCGCCGAGACCCTGAAGCATTGGGGACTGCAGCTCATCAGTTTGTTGCTTCAGATCAATGAGGTGGAGTTCGGCCGGGAAATTGCTGCCCTGCTCGGCGTGGGTGTCGAGTTCGGACTGGTGCGTCCCTACGGTCGTGCCCAGGAGCTCGAGGCTGACCGGCTCGGTCTGTTCACGATGGCAAGGGCCGGCTACGACCCTCGGGAGGCGGCCGAGCTGTGGCGGCGCATGGACCAGCGCGGGGGAGGGGTGCCGGCGATCCTGTCCACTCATCCCGCGCCGCGCGACCGCATCGAAGCCATCGAGGCGCTGATCCCGGAAGCCACCGCGGCCGCCCGAGCCTAGGGCAGGGGCCGTTGATCGGGCCTCGCGGCGTCGCTGACCGCCAGCTCGTTCATCTTTTCCCTGCTCGCGTCGAAGAAGTTCCCTGCTACTCTCAAAAGGGTTTGCGCGCGTCGAAGGGTATCGCGAACCGTCTGTTATTGCTATGTTTCCGGCGGATTTTGCTCAGGAACGACCAAAGCGGCAGAACGCGCGAACTTTTCCGATAGGGTGGCCATTGGAGTTGCGGTCGATGACCCAGCCCAAAGAGCGTTGGGCGAGCGGCGACCTCTACGAGCCCTTTGTGGGACGTTGGAGCCGCCTGGTCGCACAGGAGTTCCTCGCCTGGCTCGACGCACCAGCCCGGCTCGACTGGCTCGATGTAGGGTGCGGGACCGGCGCGCTGACCGAGGCGGTGGCAGACGGCTGCGCCCCGACACGCCTCGTCGGGATCGATCCTTCGGCCGGCTTTCTCGACTTTGCCCGCCAGCGGCTGAGGAACGCTGCCGATTTCCGGCAAGCAGATGCGCAGGACCTGCCCTTCGCCGCCGGTGACTTCGACCGGGTGATCTCCGGCCTGGTGCTGAACTTCGTGCCCGACCAGCCCCGCGCGGCCGCAGAAATGGCGAGAGTGGCCCGCCCGGGCGGCGAGGCGGCGCTCTACGTCTGGGATTACGCCGGCGGGATGGAGCTGCTGCGCCACTTCTGGGACGCGGCGGGTGCGTTGGACGAGCGCGCGCGCGACCTCGACGAGGGTCCCCGTTTCCCGATCTGCCAGCCGGAGCCGTTGCGCGAACTGTTCGAGGGCGCGGGTCTGTCCCATGTCGAGACCCGCGCCATCGACGTCCCCACGAGGTTCCGCGACTTCGACGATTACTGGACGCCGTTCCTGGGAGGCCAGGGACCGGCGCCGGGCTATTGCATGTCCTTGGAGGAGAGTGCGCGCGGCGCGCTGCGCGAACGACTGCGCGCCTCGTTGCCCACGCGGCCCGACGGCAGCATCGAACTCAACGCGCGAGCTTGGGCGGTCCGCGGCGGCAAGGACGGACGACGGTAGGGCCACGTCACGAGACGGCCGACCCGTTCGAAGGCGCCGCAACCGACATGCCGTTCCTCTGGATCTCGATCCCGGACTCCCCCTCGCAGGCCAGCACAGGCCATCCGAGGGCGCGACCGGTTTTAGAGCCGCCGCCGCAGGATTTGCGCCCTCGACCCTTTCCGTCCGCGGCTGCGACCCCCTGGTCTAGATACGCCCCATAAGCAGGAGGATCAGAAGAATCACCACGACCACGCCGACGATGCCGCTGGGGCCATAGCCCCACGAGCGGCTGTGGCCCCAGGTTGGAAGGACGCCGAGGAGGACGAGGATCAGAATGATCAGAAGAATTGTGCCGAGGCTCATCGTGCGTCTCCATGCGTGCCAGCTTGGCAGTAGACCTCAGACTCAACGTGGCTCGACGAGGTATGTTCCTTCGCGATCGCCTGGTGCCACAAAGGGCGGCGTTTGCCGGCCGGATCGACAGGATCGGCAAAGCGGGTCGCTGCCGGTTCGCGACCGGAGACTCCTCGTCGAAGGCATGGCGAGAGGGTTCGAATTGAGGCCCGGCTTGGAACGCAGGTGGCGGTCGAGCGGACCTCGGAAGCAACCGAAGCGGCCGCGGGCCCATCGGTTCCGATCTGGAGGGCTGCAAGACCCCACGTGACCTAACAGCGCCGACTCAAGGGATCGGCCGAAGGCCCGGTTTCGGCCGGTGACGCCAAACCAAGGCTATTCCCGGCCAGTGGGTTTGGATCATGAGACATGCCCCCACGTCCCGAGCGTCGGGAGGCAAGCCTTCCGTGTTCCGGTTCCCTAGACTCCTGCGTCCGCTCTCGATGGAGGCTGTCGTCCATCGCGTCAGGCATCGGTGTGCGCCTGGAGAGTCTCCCGAGAGAACGTTGGCCCGTTCCAAGACGGGCGATCGTCACGCGCGCGGCTGCGGCACATGGGGCGCGTAGCCTCGCCCCGTCCGCGCGTAATCCGGCACACGTTCATGCCGGCTTCGCCCACTGCTTTGAATCGCCCAGGCCAGCGCATACCCAATGCCGATACCGAAGAGGAGCGTCAGCAGTGGGTTCTCGGAAGCGTGCTGACGAACAGTCATGACGCCCGTTCGATAATATCTTTCCGCCTCTGGGTAGCGCTCGCGTGCGGCACGCGCATAGCGTCTGCCCTGGTCGTATGCTTCTCGGGCGGCCTCGGAGGCGCTATCCGCAACCTCGCCGATCGTTTCCTTTGCTTGCGCGAGGAGATCCGCCGCGGGGCCCGGGCCTTCCTGGTCCGAACCACCCTGAGCGCGTGATGCGGCCTGGTTTCGGCGGTTCTGAGTCGCAGCACCCTGTTCCGGAGAGCCCGAGGATGTGCCGCTCGGTCGGATCGTCCCCGCGGGTTGATTCAGCTTGGCGTCGGCTTTCGCATTCTCGGGAAGTGCCTTGTCCTTCGCGGCCATCGTGACGTCTCCCGGTTGGATCGCGAGTCCTCATGCCCGGAGTTGAACTCGGTGATGGATCAACGCGGGTGCCAGGGCACCGTTCCTGACGAGGCGCGACGGCAAAGGTTCCAACCGAGCGTCTCGAAGGCGGCCAATCCGGGCGCCCTGCCGCCGCCCTCGCTTCGACCCGCGATGGCCGACACGTCTTGGGTCGGTGCATCTCCTGGTGTGGGAGGAGGCGGCTTTTCCCCGCACGAGCGACGCATTCGCCGGCCAGAACGACGCGCAGGTCTTGCGTTCACATCCGGGTCGCCTGACGCGCTGACGTGAGGCACCAGTGCGCCGCCCCGCGGCCGCACAGGGGAACGAATGATCCGGGCGATATTCCTCTGCCGGGAAGACTCGCGCGTCAGTCACGTTGGTCAGCCGATGGAGGTCGGAAGAGGGCTCGCCAGCGGTTACGAACGATACGGATCCGCGTCATGGCAGGCGGCACGCCGGACGACTCACTTCTGGGGCGGCTGTGAATCTTCTCGCACGAAATAGCCATTCGATGCTTTGTTGCCTTGCAAAGGACGTTTCGCAGGTCGTCGATCCCAGAAAATCAGGTTGCGTGGCATTTTTTCTCGCGTCCGGCTGCAGCTTATCTGTTTTCCAATAGCCAATTGTAAGAATGACTTAACTGAGCTTGCACCGGCGACGATTGTGTAGCAGCCTAGGTGTAAGTTGAAATCAAGCCGTGCGCATCCACGGCAGCCGGTTCTCAAGACATTCGTCTGTTTCGAATTGCTAGATCACGATCTCAGGAGAACACCGATGAGCGAGCGGCAAGCGTTGGCTCTCCTCCTCACGGGCCGGAGGTTTTCCCTCGCACGTGGTCGGCCCCTCGCAACGCTCATGCGGATGTCGCTGACGGCTGCCGCCCTGATGTCGGCAAGCCCGCTTGCGCTCGCGAGTGGAACTCCCTCGACGGGCGCGGAGCCGCACCGGGAGGCTGGGCCGGCCGCACAGCCGCCGCTCACGAAGGAGGAGATCCAGAGGGTCTTGCCCCTGCTGTCCAAGTACTCGGAAACCAGGCAACTCGCGACCGCGCTCGAGAGCAGCATCCGGCAGGGCGACCTTTCCAAGGCGCGAGACCTGATGGAACGGCTCATGGAGGCCAGCACATTCGCGGCCCTCACGTCGGACTGGCTCAACGACCCCGACATCCGTCGCATCCTGCAGAACGAGGGAGTCCCCGGCGCAGATCCCGCCTCTCCGGCCGGTTCGGCAGAGGTCGACGAGCTGAGAAAGGCCTTGGACGAGGAGCGGCAGCGCGCGCAGTCCTTGGCCCGCGAGCAGGCCGCGGTGGCCGAGGAACTCGCCACCCTCAAGAGCGATCAAGAGCGCGCCGTCGTCGAGGTCACGGAACTGCGGCAGGCTTTGGAGCGCGAACGCGAGCGCGGCCAGACGGCGGTTCGCGAACACGCCGCGGCGGCCGAAGAGCTGACCAGCCTCAAGGCCCAGGAGCGCGCCGCAGCCGCGGCGGTGACCGAGCTGCAGGAGACGCTGGGGCGCGAGCGCGAACGCGGCCAGTCGCTTGAGAAGGAGGTCGCCGACCTCACGACGAAGCTGCAGGCGCGCCAGGAGGAAGGCGCAGCCGCGACCGCGGAAGCGAGCGAGTTGCGCAAAGCGCTCGGCGAGGAGCAGGAGCGCAGCCGATCCGTCGCGCGCGAGCACGCCGCTGCCACCGAGGAACTCGCCCATCACAAAGCCCAAGGGAGCGCCGCAGCCGCGAAGGTGACTGAGCTGCAGGACGCTTTGGACGAGGAGCGGCAGCGCGCGCAGTCCTTGGCCCGCGAGCAGGCCGCGGCGGCCGAGGAACTCGCCACCCTCAAGAGCGATCAAGAGCGCGCCGTCGTCGAGGTCACGGAACTGCGGCAGGCTTTGGAGCGCGAACGCGAGCGCGGCCAGACGGCGGTTCGCGAACACGCCGCGGCGACCGAAGAGCTGACCAGCCTCAAGGCCCAGGAGCGCGCCGCAGCCGCGGCGGTGACCGAGCTGCAGGAGACGCTGGGGCGCGAGCGCGAACGCGGCCAGTCGCTTGAGAAGGAGGTCGCCGACCTGACGACGAAGCTGCAGGCGCGCCAGGAGGAAGGCGCAGCCGCGACCGCGGAAGCGAGCGAGTTGCGCAAAGCGCTCGGCGAGGAGCAGGAGCGCAGCCGAACCGTCGCGCGCGAGCACGCCGCTCTCTCGGACAGGCTGGCGAGCATCCAGTCGACGCAGTCGATCGCAGGCCAGGCTCCCGCCGGGTCGAATGCGGCTCCCAACAGCGCCGCGCCTCCCGACCCCGCGCAGGCGCAATCGCAAGGCACGCGCGTCGACCTGAAGATCGGTTCTGCTGCACCCAATCCCCTCGTGACACGCGCCGAGGCCCTTTTGCGGACCGGCGATGTCAGCGGCGCTCGCCTTCTCCTGGAGCGAGCCTCACAGGCTGGCGACACCGGTGCAATGATGCTTCTCGGCGAGACCTACGATCCGCGTGTTCTGGCATCGCTCGGCGCGATCGGCGTTCGGGGCGACATTCTCAAGGCGGAGGAACTGTACGCGCGCGCTCGAGCCCTGCGCGCGGAGAGGACCTCCAAACTGCCCGCGGAGGCCGCCAAGTGATCGGGTGCGCGACGAGACCACGGGCTCGAGCCGGCCGCAGTCGACGACGTCCATAGCGCAACAATCTCGCCCGCTGGAAGCCTCGACATCCGCCCTCCGTCCACGCCGGAACGACGTGCGTCACCCCAACCGCGCGGTCGCTGTTTCCCCGCGACCAGGCCGTTTGACCTGAGGCTGGCGAGATCGCGCCGGCTGCGTGTCCCAATAGGCCGGTAAAGTACGAAGGTGGTCGGCGAGCCTCTGGGCCGAACCCCGCCACGCGCTTCGCCGACCATGGTCAATCGAGGTTCGCGATGTGCTCCTGGGCTTCGAGAACTCCCGCCTCCGACGCCATGCGGTAGAGTTCGCGCGACCGCGCCGCGTCGCCCTTGATGCCGCGCGCCTGCCATTTGGCCAGGATGCGAGGATCATAGGTCTGAGCGAGATGGAAGGCCGCCTGCGCGCTGCCGCTCGTCACCGCACGTTCCAAGATGAGCCTCGCCCCGCTGATATCGCCCTGCTGGATCATATCGAGCGCACGTTTCATGAGCCGCTCGCCCGGCGAATCCGAAGCCGAGCTCTGAAGGGGCGGCGGAACGACCTTCATGTCGCCCAGAGCGGCGACGCGTGTTGCCGCTCCAGGGTTCTGGACCGGGGGTGAAACTTCGACCAAGGTCAAAGCCGAGCGGAACTGACCCTGATCGCTCACGGAAGCCGCCGGATCGGTCCTGGGGCTCGGATGCTGCAACTCCGGCGGTTGGAGGGAGGATGGCGCCTCATTGGCTGCGCGCATCTCTCCGCCGTGATCCGTCGACTCGGCCGCCGGCCGGGGGCGCTCTGCGCCCTGCTGAGCGTCCGCCCTCATCTCCGGAACGGCGGAGGTCGGCGCTTGCGAAGGGCTCCCCTCGGCCTGCTCCAGAGGGCCCGGACCGGGGGTGAGGTTCGGGGTCTCTTCGGACAGGGATGCGGCGGCGCTCGCGAGGATCGGCTGAGGCTGGTCTGCGGAAGGCCGCGGTGGCGAGGTGGCGCCCGTGTTCGCGGAGAAGTTCAGCGTCACCCCGAGCGCCGCGAGGGCGAGCACCAAGCTGCCAACGGCGGCGACGGCGAACGGCCGACGTTTCGAGGAGCGCGCCGGCTCGAACTCGATCGCGACCTTCTTCGGCCGCAGACCTGGGGCCTTCGCGTTCACCAAACGAGGCGGAAACGTGGGCCGAGGCATTTCAGCGGGCCGGGCGGTCGGGTCGTGCTGCTCCGCGAAACCCTTGGAGAGCGCCTCGGTTGCAGCCCCAGGCCGAGTGTAGACGGGCGTTCTCAAGGCCGCTTCGCGCTTCCCGGTCATTGCACTGCTCCCGCGCTTCGTCTGCCCCGCGTCTGCTGCCATTCCAGAAATTGCTGGAAAAGTCGCTCACGCTCCGCTGGGGAAATTTGCGCCGAGGCGCCGCCCTGGGTGTCCACGAATTGCTTGAAAAGCTGCTCCTGAGCTCTCGGGCTGGTCTGGCGGGTCTCGCGATCCAGCCAGTCCTGGGCAGCCTTGAACCGCTGCCAGCCCGGAACGGTGGCGGAAAGGTTCACTTCCTTCCATTTCGGGTGACGCCCCGGCTGCAGGAACTCCTCGAAGCGCGAGAAGAACGCGTCGACGAAGCGCTGCACGCGCTTGTAGCGGTCCGAGTTCTCGGGCCAATTGAAGACCGCGAGCACGTTGCCGACGGCAATCGTCTCGATGGCTTTGCCGCTGTCGATCAACCTCGGATAGTCGCTCGCCTCGAATCGAGCCGGGAGGTAGGTCTCGGCCAGCTCCCCTTCGAACGGAACGGAGAGAAGGTGGAAGCGACCGTCGGCCTGAAACTCGGACATGGCGCGCACCGGTCGACCCGCGACGTACAACGCGGCCTGGAGCTCGCCGGAGCGAAGTCGCTCGTAGGAGGTTGCCTGGTCGTAGTGGGTGAACTGCGGCTTGATTCCAAGTTTTTCGAACACCAGCTGTGCCGTCAGGCTCGTCCCGCTGCCGGCCTTGTCGACATTGACTTTCTTTCCGTCGAGGTCACGCAGGCTCGCGATGTCGCGGCTGGCGAGCACGTGAAGCTCTTCGTTGTAGAGCCTCGCGAGATAGCGGAGTCGCTGCTGTGCCGACGCTTGCAGGTAGCTCGGGGTCAAACCCTGCCGGGCGTCCATCTGCACGATGCCGATATCGACGCCGCGGAGAAACATGATGTCCTGCAGGTTCTGAAGCGAACCGCGGCCGATGATCGGCAGGATGCGGAGCGTATCCCCATCGAGCACGTTCGCGAGGTCCGCGGCGATTCGGATGTAGGTGCCGTCGGCGCCGCCGGAGATGACCCCGATCGTGCCGGCATTGGCCCTTTCAGCATTGGGACTGGCCGCAGGGGCCTGTGCCGTAGCTGAATCGTGGGTTGCAACGAGCCCAACAAATAGAACAACAAGTAGTCGTCCGAACATGACAATCGCCCCCTTGTGACGATCCCCAGCCATCTCTTTCGACATGAAAACCAGATCATAAATTTAACCGCAACGCCAGCGTGATGATTGCGGGCGGGTTGTCCCGGCTTGTAAAATTGTGAACCCGACAGCGATCGATGGCGGCGCGGTCCACCACGCGATGACCGGCCGGGCAAACATACGGCGAACGGGATGGCGATTTTCGCGGCTGGTGGAGAGACTCGGCGCGACTCAGAACGCTCGCGACGGTCGAATGGGCACCAAACGCCGCCGGCCGCTCGCGGGTGATTCGCTGAAGGCGAATTCCCCTAGCCGTGCCGTCAGCACGAAGGTTTTACAAGCCTGGTGCCGAGCAGGCCTTGTGGAGTTGCGGGCTCGTCGAGCGTCAGGGACCTGAGTGATTCGGAGCCTCATCGATCGAAGTCGAGATTCTGCGCTCCATCGTGTTTTGCGGATGTGTTCGCCGGCCGCCTGTTAAGCTCCTCGTCCGGTGAACAGGCGATCGTAAAGGGAGGTAAGCCGCTCAGCCTCGGCTGTCGCAAGTCCCATGAGGGGCGGCTTGACGCGAAGCCAAGCCGTGTCGCCTGTCCGGTGGGCCACCAGCGTCTTCACCGCCGGGATGACAGGATACCTCAGCACCTCGTCGACCAAACGGTTGATCCGCTCGTCGCCTTGTCCGTGCTCCGCCAGCGGCAGCAGGGCCGCCGGACAGACATTCGCGATCCCCGAAATGGCCCCTTGGCCGCCGCGGCGGACACCTTCCGCGAGATAGCGCTCGTCCCCGATCAGGACCGAGAGGTCGCTGTGGGCGGCGAGGAGCTGTTGCGTAAAGGTCCAATCTCCTGACGAGTCCTTTACGCCCGAGACGATACCGGGGAACGCCTCCTTGAGGCGACCCACGAGCTCGACCGAGAGCGGCACCTGAGTCACGGAAGGGATGTTGTAGAGGATGATGTCGCGAGCGGCCTGGCCCAGACCTTCGAGCACGAGGCCATACCACGCGAAGAGACCTTCGTCGGCGATGCCCTTGAAGTAGAAAGGCGGGGTCAGGAGCAAGCCCCGGCAGCCGAACGCGAACGCGCTGTTCGCCTGCGCCACGGCATCCTGCACCGCGGAGGCTGCGACGCACACGACCACGTCGCCGCCCCGGATCCCGGCGTCCGCGAGCGCCCCCAAGACTTCCTCGCGGCCGGATATCCCGATCGATGCGCCTTCTCCGGTGGTTCCGAAGGCGGTGACGCTGGTGCACCCGTTCTCGAGGCACCACTGCGCATGCCCGACGAGACGCGGCACATCGATCGAGCCATCCGGGCCAAAAGGGGTGGTCAGAGCGGCGGAAAGGCCGAAGCGGTCGCGCGCGATCACGTGAGAGCCCTTGATTGGCCGGGAAAGGGGCAGCCGCCCGCACGGCTTGAACGCTAATATGTTAGCGGGTTCATAAGTATTTACACTAGTCCCGACAAAGAGGCAGGATACCTTCAGAGGGGAAGCTCTCGGGAGCCGCCCCGGAACACGTGAGCTTCGGGAGGACGCAAGAATGTTCGACTATTCACGGCGCCTGCTCATCGGGACCTTCGTGGCAGCGATGGCCGGACTGACGTCGGCCATCGCTGCCGAAACGGTCAAGCTCCGCATCTCGACCCCGGCCGTCGAGGCGGATTGGCACGCCAAGATGCTCCCGGTTTTCAAGCAGGAACTTGAAAAGCTCGCGCCCGGTCAGTTCGATGTGGAGATCCACCTGAACGGGACTTTGTTCAAGCAGGGGACCGAGCCCGCCGCCATGCAGCGCGGCAACCTCGAGATGGCGATGATCTCGGCCTTCGACATCGCAAAGCAAATTCCGGAATGGTCGATCTTCACCGCAGGGTATCTGCTGCGCGATCCGGAGCACCAAACGAAGGTGTTCGATAGCGACGTCGGCCAAGAGATGTACCGTTTGGTCGAGGACAAGATGGGCATCAAGGTCCTGAGCGTCGGATATCTCGGAACGCGCCAGCTCAACCTCCGAACCGAGAAGGACATCAAGACGCCGGCCGATCTCGCGGGCGTGAAGCTGCGCATGCCCGCAGCGGACACCTGGCTGTTCCTCGGAAAGGCCCTCGGGGCCAATCCGCTCCCGGTGGCCTTCGGAGAGATCTACACCGCGCTGCAGACCGGCGCGATCGATGGTCAGGATAACCCGCTGCCGACCGTCCGCGCGGCCAAATTCTACGAAGTCACGAAGCAGATCGTGCTCACGGATCACCTCGTCGACGCGATCTTCCTTTCGATGGCCGGTTCCACTTGGAAGAAGCTCGACGACAAGCAGAAAGCCGCGGTGTCGAGCGCCGCCAAAGCAGCCGTTCGGTACAACAACGAGAACCGCAGCAAGGAAGAGGCGGAGCTTGCCGAATTCTTCAAGGCGCAGGGCTTGAAGGTCTACAAGCCGAACGTCGACGCCTTCCGGTCCCACGTTCAGAAAACCTACTTGGAGTCCGACCTGTCGAAAACCTGGCCTAAGGGCATGGTCGATCGCGTGAACGCCATCAAATAAGCTGGACGGTTCGGCGCCGGAGCGATGTCTCGGACGGGGTCGCCCGTCCGAAACCGTCCAGAGCACGTCGCGTCTCGGACTGGTCTCGCGAACCGAACACTTTCGTGACTTCGGCCAACTTCGGAGTTCATCCATGCCGACGGTCCGCGATCGTCTCTACTCCTTGGCCGAATGGATCGCCGCGATCCTGTTCGTCCTGATGTTCGCGGCGTTCCTGCTGCAGGTGTTCACACGTTACGTTCTCAACGATCCGATCGCGTGGACGCAGGAGTTCGTGCTGATCGTCTATATCTGGATCGTGTTTTGGTGCGCAGCCTTCCTCCTGCGGCAGCAGGAGCACATCACCTTCGATATGGTCGCGGTTTCCTTACCGTCGGGGCTTCGGCGCGTGCTTGCGATCGCTCTGGCGGTCGTGACGGGCATTGCCTTTCTCGCGGCGCTTCCGGGAACGGCCGACTACGTCACCTTCATGAGCATCGAGAGAAGCCCGGTTTTGGGTATCCGATTCGACCTTCTCTACTCGATCTTCGTCGTGTTCGTGGTGGCGGTCGTCATCGGCGCATTCGCCCGGGTTTGGCGGCTTCTCGGTCGATCCTGGCAAAAGGAGCTTGGAAGCGATCCCGAGGCCGCGCCGTGAGCACGGTTTTCATCCTCACATTGGTTGCCTTCTTTGGCCTAGCTCTTCTCGGCATGCCCGTCGCGTTCGCGATGTTCGTCGCTTCCGTCGGTTACTTGTTCGCGACGGGGAGCGATGTCGGGCTCTTCGGCGAGCAGATCCTCAACGGCCTCTACGACTCCTTCGTCCTGCTCGCGGTGCCGCTCTTCATCCTGGCCGCCAACATCATGAACGCCAGCGGGGTGTCGGATCGGCTGTTCGCGTTCTGTCAGGCGCTCGTCGGCCGTTTTCGGGGCGGCTTGGCGCAGGTCGATATTCTGGTCAGCATCATCTTCTCCGGGATGTCGGGATCGGCGATCGCGGACGCGGCCGGACCCGGGAAGCTCGTCACGCAGATGATGATCAAGCAGGGCCGGATCCCGCCGGGATTTGCCGCCTGCGTGGCAGCGTCCTCAGCGACCATCGGGCCCATCATTCCGCCATCCATTCCGATGGTGATCTATGCCGTCGTATCCGACACGTCGGTCGGTTACCTGTTTCTCGGCGGCGTCATCCCGGGCCTCATCATGGGTTTGGCCCAAATGGCCCTGGTGGGCTTCATCGCTCGGGCGCGGAACTTCCCGAGAGGGGAGGGGATCCCGCTCTCCGAGCTGCCGGGCACGACGTACCGCGCTGTCCCGGCGCTCCTCATGCCCGTGATCTTGCTCTACTGCATCTATGGCGGAGCGACGACGCCGACCGAAGCAGCCGCCATTGCGGCCGCCTATGCCCTCGCCCTGGCCGTGCTCCTCTACCGAGAGCTCTCGTGGAAGCAGGGTTTCGAGGTCCTGGTCGAGTCCAGCAAGGCGACGAGCGTGGTCGCTCTCCTCATCGCCGGTGCGATGATCTTCAATTACATCGTCGCCTCGGAGCGGCTGCCTGAGCAGGTGGCGCGGCTTCTCGACGGGCTGGACGTTTCCCCGCTCACCTTTCTGTTGCTGGTCAACCTGCTCTTTCTGGTGCTTGGCTGCCTGTTCGACGCCACCACGATGCTGCTCGTGCTCGTGCCGCTTTTCTTGCCAGCGGCGCGCGCCCTGGGAATCGACCTCGTGCATTTCGGGGTCGTCATCGTCGTGAACATCATGATCGGGCTTATCACGCCGCCCTACGGCGTACTGCTCTTCGTGATGAGCGGACTGACGGGAATCCCGCTGCGCGACATCATTCGCGAGGTCTGGTCCTTCATCGCCATCCTGATCGCCGCCCTGTTGCTGATGATCCTCGTCCCGGATGTGGTGCTTTGGCTGCCGAAGTACTTCGGATACAAGGGATAGGTCGCGGGGCCAAAGCTCAGCCCCGGACTCCGGCGCAGTCTTTCGAACTTCGCTCCACGTGGCCGGGAACGGCGTGGAGGGTGTCGGCGCGCCACCGGCACGCGCGAGATGCACTCGCCGATTCCTTGCTGCGGTGCGGCGTGCTCCAAATGTGTGGCTCAGATCCCACAATGGAGGTCATTTGCGGTGCTGAGCTCCGTCCGGCATTGCGCTTGCATGGTCCTGAGGCGCAGCATGTTGCTGTCCCGATGGCCTGAGCCTTCGCGGCCCGCCGTTGGTTCTCCCTAGAGTTCGAGTGGCGTTTGGCAACGCGTTGAGACTTCCGCCCGCCGAAAAGCAAGAACCGGCGGCTGTGGGGCGTTTACATTTCCGGCTCTAGACCCAAGCGAGGCACCTATGTTGCGCTCGAACGCTGATCCCTTGCGTGTCATCCAGATGAGCGTTGTGTTCGCGCTCGGCAGCCTTCTGCCGCATACGGTTGCAGAGGCTCACTCGTGGTATCCGTGGGAGTGCTGTTCCGACAATGACTGTGCGCCGATCACCATGTCCGAGACGCCGCTCGAGAAGGATGGCGGCTATTATCTGATCGACGGCCGGCACATCTCATACAAAGAGCTGAAGCCTTCGCCCGATGGCAAATGGCACCTGTGCGAACAGAAGTGGCCCGCGAACCCGGCCGCCCGCAAGATCCTTTGCGTCTATGCCCCGATCGGAGGCGTTTGATGCACGTCTCATTTGCTGTCGAGGCTCATGGCGAACCGACCTTGAAATTTGGTTGGGACTTGCTGTGCGCGCTGCGCTGGGCGGAGGCTCTGCGGCGCCGCGGCGCTCTCGCCGTCCGCGTCGTGGGCCTCGTTGCCCGCGCCTAGCGCCCGATTGGTAGACGCTTCAGCGATCGGTCAGATTGGACGGATAGGGAGCCTGCCTCGTTCCGGCATTCGCCTGGCGTGACCGCGCTGAGAGCTGTGCCCCATGCCGGTCCGAGCGGGCGCAGCGGTGGGTTCTCGGCGGCGCGGGCCGGATGATGCCGGCCGTTGATTTGGAGCAAGGCGGTACGTTCGATCGAGGTCGTCCTGTCGCCCGCTGGCGAATGCGCACCGATGCTGGCCGGCGTGCCGCTTTCAGAATGCGAGGAACCTACAAAGGTCCCGGGAATTGAGTCCGAAGGTACAGTAAAAGGAGATCCGACCGTGAAACTTCGGATTTGGTTAGCAGCCGCCGGCATCATGGTTCTGGCAGCACCGGCGGCCCATTCACAGGCTGTCATGCGGGGCGCCCAAGAGGGCGCCGCGGTCGGCAACAAGGCCGCCGGCCCCGTCGGCGCGGCTGTCGGCAGCGTTCTTGGCGGCGCTTCGTATGGACTGCGCAGCGGAGCGAGCAGGTTGCTCGGGATCCCTGAGGAAACCGGCAGCGTTCGACGGGGGCGCACACCTCACAAAAAGAGAGTCGTGCATCGATAGCCTCGATGAAGGCCTCGGACTTGACGATCGAGTGACGGGCGCCACCTGACCGCAACTCGCCTCGGGGGCCGGCGCGGCTCCGGAGCGAGCCCTGCGCGAGCTCCCGCGGGCGTCGTCGCCGGCATATCACCCGTCAGGCGCTTCACATGGGACGGGTCGAAGAGTTCCGCGCCGATGACCCTGTCGGTCGATCAGGTCGCGACCTCTTCCTGGAGGGTTATGCGAAGCGAAGCCTCCGGCCTGCCTCTGTGGGCGCGGAGACGCTCGTGCATCTCGCAGGTCGATCGATACTGCAACACTCCCATTTCGGACAACGTGCCATCGGGAAGGCGAACCCGGATGCACCTCTCGCCGCGTGCCCACGCGAGAGCTTCGTCGAGCTCGATTAGAACCTTGCCTGAGACAGTCTCTTCGACGAGAAGCATGGGAGACCTTCGCGGAAAGCCGCACTGAGCGGCTGAGGCCGGGACTTCGACGTTACCTCTGCTGGCAAACCGGGTGAGCTTGCCCCGAGCGGACGGGAGGATGTTGTGATTGGACGTCCGGGCCACTCGGCATGATGAGCACGGAAACCGCGTGCCCGCTGGACGCCAAGGCGCCCGCCGCGTGGAAAGCCGAGTGCTCGGCCTCCTTACGGGTCGTGAAGGAAACCTGCTCCCGGTCGCCGTACGTGACGAGCCACTCATCTTCCATCTGGAACACGACAAAACGATTCATGTGCATTGCCGCCCTCGGGATCGGGCCATGGGTCTGCCCCCGCGGGCAGGGCCGTTGATTGTTGCCAGCGTCAGTCTCACCGGGATCAGGGCGGGATTAAGGCCAAGGTTGGTCCGCCGACGGGCTCAAACACGGCCCATTTCCTTCAGTTCGAGAGGCGTGCAAGCGGGGACATGTGGATCGGTCCGGCAGTGCCGGGTCCGCTCCTCCTGACGGCTGATCGGACCCGGTTCTTCGGCTCACCGCGCACGCCACGGCGTTCCCCTCCCGCGTTTCAAACGATCAATCTCCAGGCGGTCTCAAGAAAAAGGTCAGGCGCTCTGAAAGTCTCGCGAGCGGCAAGCGCATAGACCGGTTCGTGCGCTGCCCGATGGCAGCCCTGGAGAACCGTGATGGCCGCGATCGCTACTTTATGGCCGAGCCGGTCGGCTCATGCCGGGTCCGAGGGGTTTTCAACTCCGCTCCGCTCCGCCCGCCGCATGCTTCACGAGATGCTCTCGCGCCGGCGCACCTACGCGCACCTCGGCAGCCTTGACGACCGCATGCTGAGGGACATCGGGCTGCATCGATCGGAGATAGAGCCGGTCGCCTTCAACCCGAACAGGCGGCCGGCTCGCTCTCGCTAATCCATGGCCGACCGAAGGGCGGCTGATGCCGCCGCGAAAGGAGAACGCAATGCCGACTAAGACCTACACCCACCCGAAGACCCTCGCTCTGCATGCCGGCTACCGCAAGGACGCCGCCACGAACGCGGTCGCGGTGCCGATCTACCAGACCACGGCCTACCAGTTCGACGACACGGCTCATGCCACCGACCTGTTCGGGCTGAAGACGTTCGGCAACATCTATTCGCGGATCATGAACCCGACCTGCGACGTGCTCGAGCAACGCATGGCGGCGCTCGAGGGCGGCGTCGCGGCCATGGCGGTCGCCTCCGGCCAGGCCGCCTCGGCGATCGCGATCCAGAACATCGCCCATTCGGGCGACAACATCGTCAGCTCGACCGACCTTTACGGCGGCACCTGGAACCTCTTCGCGAACACGCTGAAGACCTTCGGCATCGAGGCGCGTTTCGTCGATCCGTCCGATCCGGAGAACTTCCGACGGGCGACCGACGCCCGCACCCGGGCGTATTATGCAGAGACCCTGCCGAACCCGAAGCTCCAGGTTTTCCCGATCCGCGAGGTCGCCACGATCGCGGACGACCTCGGCGTGCCGCTGATCGTCGACAACACGGCCGCGCCGCTGATCTGCCGGCCGTTCGACCATGGCGCGCACATCGTCGTCTACTCCACGACGAAGTACATCGGCGGCCACGGGACCTCCATCGGAGGCATGATCATCGACGGCGGTCGGTTCGATTGGGAGGCGCATGCCGAGCGCTTCCCGATGCTCAACACGCCGGATCCGAGTTACCACGGCGCCGTGTGGACGCAGGCGGTGAAGCCGCTCGGGCCCATCGCCTACATCATCAAGGCGCGGGTCACCCTTCAGCGCGACCTCGGTGCCTCCATGAGCCCGTTCAACGCGTTCCAGTTCATCCAGGGCCTCGAGACGCTGCCGCTGCGCATGCGCGAGCACTGCGTCAACGCTGAGGCGGTCGCGAGCTATCTTGCCCGCCATCCCGCGGTGACGCGGGTCGTGTACCCGTCGCTCTTCGAGGGACAGGCGCGTAAGTCGGTGGATGCCTACCTGAGCGGCGGCTATGGTGGTCTGGTCGGATTTGAGCTTGCGGGAGGGCTCGACGCCGGCCGGCGCTTCATCGATGCGCTGGAGATGTTCTACCACGTAGCGAACATCGGTGACGCGCGCTCACTTGCGATCCACCCGGCTTCGACGACGCACTCCCAACTCTCGGTCGAGGAGCAGCGGGCGACCGGCGTGACCGACGGCTACGTCCGCCTTTCCGTCGGGCTCGAGCACATCGACGACATCCTGGCCGATCTCGATCAGGCGCTCGCCGCGGCGACGAAGAAGGTCGCCTGGGCGGCATAACCGACCCTTTGGGAGCACCGGTCCGCCGGTGCTCCTTCCAGGAGAACAGCCATGTCGATCATCCTGCCGCCGGGCCTGCCAGCCTCAGAAATCCTGCGGTCGGAAGGCTACGCGGTCGCCGAGCGAGGCCGCGGAGGGTGCCACCTCCGCATCGGGCTCCTCAACCTGATGCCGGACAAGAAACGGACCGAAATCCAGTTCGCGCGCCTTCTCGCGGACTCGGCCGTGTCCGTGGAGCTTTTGCCCGTTCGGCTCGACAGCTATCGGCCGAAGTCGGTTGCACCCGAGCACCTGGCCCGCTTCTACACGCGCGCCAGTGACGTCATCCGCGGGCGGCTCGACGGTTTGATCGTGACCGGAGCACCCGTCGAGCATCTCCCATTCGAGGAAGTCGACTACTGGCGCGAACTCGCCGCCATCATGGACTGGGCTCGCGCGGGCAGCGGCACGACCCTGTATGTCTGCTGGTCCGCCCAGGCGGCGCTGCACCACTTCCGACAGGTGCCCAAGCGGGCGCTCGCCCGGAAGGCCTTCGGTGTGTTCACCCAGCAGGCACTCGCCCCGGCGTCCGAGCTCATGCGCGGGCTGCGCGAAGGCTTCCCGACACCTGTCTCGCGGCACACCGAGGTCGTGGCCGAGGAGGTGATGGCCGAGCCCGAGCTCGAGACCCTCGCGAGCTCGCCGGATTCGGGGTTGTGCCTGATCGACGATCGCGCGAACCGGGCCGTCTACATGTTCGATCATCTCGAATACGATGCCGACACTCTTCGAGCGGAATATCTGCGGGACTCCGTTGCCGGCAAGGCGATCGCGGTGCCGCGCAACTACTTTCCGACAGACGATCCCGCGGCCGAACCTCGAAACACCTGGCATCCTTTCGCAGCCCTGTTCTTCCGCAACTGGCTCGACCGGGCGGCGGCGCGGGCCGGCGTGGATGGGTCGGCGTCCTCCATCGACCGGCTTCTCGCGCCCGCGGAGCCGAGAACGGCGAGCCTCAGCCTGTTCGCCCGGATGCGTCCGGACCTTCTCGCCGACGTGGTGCGTCGCCTCGACGCCATCGGCGCGGTCCCGGATTCGCTCCGCATCGTTCGCCGGCTCGGCGACATCGCCGTGGTCGAGATCGGCACCCGCGCTGCCCAGGAGCCCAACGCGGAACGGATCGCGCAGGGTCTCCTGAAGGTCACCGGCGCCCGCACCGCCGTGTATCGCCGGCCGGACGGCTCGGGCGGCCTGTTTCGGCCGGGAGACGTTTCGAGATCAGCCGTGCCCGACGCGGCGTTTCGGAAGGCTCAGGCCGGGACGCCCGCCTGACGAAGCCCTTCGAGGTAGCGGCCGATGAAGCGATCGTCCGAGCAGTAGAAGAGGTCGTCGCGGGCCGATGCGAGCGAGTAGGCCGGCCGCCTTTCGAGCAGCCCCGCGCGCACATCCGCGGCCTCGTCGAGCCTCCCCAGAAGGCCAAGCGTCGCGAGAAGGGTCGCGTAGGCGTAGTATGTCGCGTTCGGCTCGCGGATGGCCTTGCGATCGAAGTACGCGGCGGTCTCCAGTTCCTCCAGGGCGAAATGCGCGGTCGCACGCATGTGGTGGAACGTCCACAGGTGCGGATCGCGCGGGCTGAGCTCCGTCGCCCGTTCAAGCAGCGGGATCGCCTCCTCGGCACGACCGGCCCACACGAGGGCGAAGCCGAAGGCGAAGTATCCTTGCGCGAAGCTGGGGTTCAGCTCGATCGTCCGCTCGAGTTCCGCGATAGCCTCGTCGTGGTTCTTGAGAAGCGTATGGGCGCGGCCCAGCACACAGCGGCAGAGACAGTCGCGCTCGTCGAGAATGACCGCGTTCCTGCCCGCGGCCAAAGCCGCTTCCAGCAGATGCGGCCGGTCCCCGGCGTCGGCGTAGAGGGCCCGCTGGAGGGAGACGTAGGAAAGGGCCGCGTGGGCGCGGGCCAGCCCGGGCTCGATCTCGGTCGCCCGGCGGAACAGGGCTTCGGCCTCCGCAAAGCCGGGCTTCGTAAAGCCCCACAGATGCCAGAACCCGCGTTGGTAACACTCCCAGGCGGCGAGATTCTCGGGTGGCTTGCGGGCCGCAATCTCGCGTTCCACCATCCCGAGTTCCGGCTCGATGAAGGCCGCGATCTGCTCGGCCATCGCGTTTTGGATGTCGAAGATTTCGTCGAGCAGCAGGTCATAGGCCTCCGACCAGAGCTGCCGGCCCCGTCCGACGTCGACGAGTTCGGCCGTGATGCGCACCTGATCGCCGTTCCTACGGACGCTTCCCCGCACGAGATACTTGGCAGCGAGAGCAGAACCGATTTCGGCGGAGTCGACGTCCCGCCCCTTGAAGGCAGCGGCCGAGTGGCGGCTCAGGACACTGAGCCAGCGGTTCCGCGCCAGAAGTCGGATGATGTCCTCGGTGAGCCCGTAGCTGAAGTACTCCTGCTCGGGGTCTCCACCGTGATTCTCGAACGGCAACACCGCGACGCGCGGCCTGCCGCCGTCCGAGCGAAGAGCCAGGGCGGCACTCTCGTCCGGTTCAGCCGGCGGCGGGCGCAGCGGGCCGGTCCCGTTCGGAAAACCCGTGCCTGCCTCGTCGGCGCGCTCCACGACCTCGGCCACGAATCGGAAGCCGCGCTTGTGGAACGTGCGGATGAAGATCTGGTCGTTGCCGTTGTCGCCGATCGCCTTGCGAGCGGCGTTGATCCGGCTCGACAGGGCGGCCTCCGAGACGATCCGCCCGTCCCAGATCTTGTCGAGAATCTCGTCCTTCGAGACGATCCGGTCGCGGCTCATGACAAGGAACACGATCAGGTCGAAGACCTGCGGCTCCACGTGCACGACTTCGCCGGCCCGGCGCAGCTCGTGCCGTCGCAGATCGAGTTCGTTGTCGCCGAAAACGAAAGCCATCGCGGGTCCCAGGGCCGGAGCGACCTTACCAAGAGCTGCTGAACGCAGGAAGCCCCGGCTGCTCTACGCGTGCCTGACCAAACAGCGCATCTCCAGCGAATCTCAACAACTTCCGGAGGGTGCCCTCAAGCGCGGCACCCCGACTTCGTGGATTGTCCGGCAGACACGCGGCCAGTGAGCCGAGGAGGCCGACATGGACAGCCAGAACACCCGCCCGCAGGATGCGGACCGCTCCATCCTCTTCATCCACGGCTCGCTCTCGAGCGGCCGCATGTGGGCGCCCTATGCCGACCTCTTCGGCTCCTCGACCTGCCTGACCCCCGATCTCATCGGCTACGGAACCGCCCCGGACTGGCCCGCCGAAAAGCCCTTGAGGTTGTCGGACGAGGTGGACGCCGTGCTGCGCGGAGTGGGCGATCCGACCACGATGTTCGATGTGGTGGGACATTCCTACGGGGCCATGGTCGCCGTGAGGCTCGCCATCCTGGCGCCGCACCGGGTTCGCAGTCTTTGCCTCGTGGAGCCGGTCGGGTTTTGTCTTCTCCCGCACCTGGGCGCCGAGGGGCACCTCGCGTTACGGGAAATTCTCGATCTCGCGCAGGCGATACGGCGCAACGTGGCCCTTGGGGAGCCGAGCGCGGCCGTCAGTCGTTTCGTCGACTACTGGAACGGCGCCGGCGCCTGGGCCGCCATGCCAGCGCCGCGCCAGCAGAGCCTCGCGATGCGGGCCGGCAAGATCGCGCGCGACTTCGATGCGATCGCCGCGGAGCAGTTGAGTCCCGCTGCCATGCGCAAGCTCTTCACGCCGGCGTTGGTGATCACGGGAAACCGCGGCCCCCGCGCACCGGCCCTGGCGGGGGAGAGCATGGCGCGGACCATGCCGCGGGCTTCCTTGACCCACATCCGCGGCGCGGGCCACATGCTGCCCGTCACCCACAAACCCGAACTCGCCTCCGTCCTGACCCAATGGCTCGCGCCCGCCGCGGCGCGCACCGCGAGGGCCGCCTGACGACGACCATTTCGCCGGAATGCAAGCACAACGGAACGGACAACCAGCCGGTCCTAGGCGCACGGCACGGAGAGTTCGATGACATGGACGAACAAGCCGAACGTTCGGGGCTGGTTGGTGGTCGTAGGGGCGACGGTCGCCATGATGGCCGGCTTCGGCATGATGACCACGGTCGCAAGCTTGATGAATCCGCTCGAGGCCGAGTTCGGTTGGCTGCGCGCCGACATGGCGTTCGCCTACACCCTCGCGAGCCTCGGCGCGGCGATCGGCGGCCCCGTCTGGGGTCATTTGGCCGATCGCGCCGGCTCCAGGTCGGTTGCGATCGGCGGGGCCGTTGTGATGGGGGGCGGGCTGCTTCTCCTGTCGCGGCAGTCGGACCTTCCGACCTTCCAGGCGATCTACCTCGTCATGGGGGCGCTCGGCTTCGCCTGCCTCTATTCGCCGGTTCTGGCGGCGGTCGGCTTGTGGTTCGAACGGCGGCGGGGGCTCGCGATCGGTATCGTCACCGCCGGCGGGACCCTGGGGCAGGGGCTCATTCCCGTCGTGCTCCAGAGCCTTCTCGACGTCATGACGTGGCGCGAGGCGCTCGTCGTACTGGGCCTGGCGTATCTCCTGGTCTTCACGCCGGTCGTGGCGTTGATCACGAAGCCGCCGGTGCGCGGGGCCGGGTCGAGCGCGACGGGCCCTCAGGGCGGCTGGGACCTGCCGCCGACGGTCAGCGTCGCCGCTCTGAGCCTTGCCGCGGTGCTGTGCTGCATGTGCATGGCGGTGCCGCTGGTGCACCTCCTGCCCCTCCTCGTGGATTCCGGCCGCTCTCCCACGACGGCGGCGAGCATCATGCTGACCGTGATGCTCTCCGGCTCGCTCGGCCGCGTGAGCTTCGGGATGATCGCCGACCGGATCGGTTCGCTGCCAAGCTACGCCGCGGCGTCGGCCGTTCAGACCGTTACCGTGTACTGGTTCGTGACGCTGCAGGACCTGCCTTCGCTGTACGTGCTCGCCCTGATTTTCGGGTTCGGCTTCTCGGGGGTGATGACGAGCCTGATCCTATGCATCCGTGACGCCGTTCCAGCCCGCGCGGCCGGGCTGTCGACCGCGGTCGTCACGATGTTCGCGTGGTTCGGGATGGGGTCAGGCGGCTATCTGGGCGGCTACTGCTTCGACTTGTCCGGAAGCTACTCGACGTCCTTCGCCGGAGCTGTCGCGTTCGGAACCGCTCACCTCGCGGTCGTCCTCGGTCTCGGGCTGGCGCTGCGGCTGAGGAGGCCGGGTCCGAGGAGCGGGGAAGCCGTTTGGCCCGGGCCCGTGAGGGGCGAACTCGCGCCAACGAGATAGGCGGATCATCACCAGGTCCCGTGAATCGGTCTGCCGGTTCACGCCGCCGCATCGCTCTCGAGACCGGGGCATCGCAGGGCGGCTCCGCTGCGAGCGGAGAGTTCGACCCCGCGAGGTCCGTCAGCACGGTCGCGGCGCGCTCCTGACCGTGAGCGCCAGGAGGGCCTCCGCCAATCGCTTCTTGGCGCGCTCCGCCCCGTTTTCGTCCATCGCTTCGAGGTCGAGGAAAAGGTCGAGCCCCTTGGCGTGTTCGCTGATGACCTGAGGGCGCTGCTCCAGTTCACCGAGGAGCCCTTCGACCTGGTAGGGCACGACTTCTCGGCTGATGCCCTTCATCCCGATCGGCGGGAGCGGGCGGGCCCTTACCAGATCGCTCGCGAGCGCATAGGTTTCATAGCTGAGGCAAATCCCGCCCGGTTCCGCGATCGACTGCAGGCGGGCCGCCAAATTCGCCTCCGCGCCGATGATCGTGTAGTCCATCCGGTCGTCGCTGCCGAAATTCCCGACGTTGCAGTAGCCCGTGTTGATGCCCATCCGGGCGCGGAAGGGATGCTCGATGCCGCGTTTGCGCCACGCGGTGTTCAGCTGCTCGAGCCGGCGCTGCATCTCGACCGCCATCCGAAGGCAGGCTCTGGCATCCTCCGCGACCCCGTTGCTTTCCGGGTCGCCGAAGAACACGAGCAACGCATCGCCGATGAACTTGTCCACCGTACCCCCATGACGGAGGGCGATGGCGGACATCTCGGTGAAGTACTCGTTGAGGAGAGCGGTCAGATCCTCGGGCTGGAGCCGTTCCGAGATTGCGGTGAAGTCTTTGATGTCGGAGAAGAAGATCGTGAGCTTCTTGCGCTCGGTCGCAATGGTCACGTCCTTCTGACCGCTGAAGATGCTCTTGTAGATCTGCGGCGAAAGATATTTGGCGATCTTCAGCGAGATCGCTGCGAGGAAATCGTTCGCCTCGGCGAGTTCCTGGTTCATGCCATGGACCAGAGCCGATTGCCGGCTCTGCATGACGATGAAGATCACGCCTGCGGCGGCCGCCAGGCCGAAGTAGAGAAGCAGGTATTTGAAGGAGAAGACGTTGGCGGCGATCGGCTGAACGACCGAGATCTCCTGGATGCCTCGGACGTCGCCGACCTTCCAGTCTCTCTTGGGACTGTCGGGATGCGAGTTGTGGCAGCTCACGCAGACCTGCCCCATGACGACCGGAGCCGCCGAGCGGACATGCCGGTCGAGCGGGGAGCCCGAGACCTCCACGATCGAGGCTGCCGGGTTGGAACGGAGCGAGGCGATTGCATTCTGCTCGAAGTTGTCGAGCGCGTGAGATTCGCGGCCTTTGAAGGGTAGATCCGAGACGAAGCGATACTTGACCGAGCCGTCCGCGGCGCTGATGCGCTTGCCGAGCTCGATCGAGAGGGTGGCAGGGATCGGGATGGCGCCATCGATATCGCGGTAATTGTGCGTGGTCGTGACGGTGCCCCGCGATTGAAGGACCCGTCCGACGACATCGCTGCCATAGAAGGCCCGCATCTCGTCGATGATCCGGCTGATCTCGCTGGCCTGCGCGCGCAGCATCCGTTCGGACAGATCACGCAGGTCGAGCCAAACCGCGAGGGGTAAGCCGATGAGGCCCAGGATGACGGCCGCGACGAGCAGCGGTCCGATCTTCCGTTGACGTGCGACCTGCTTTGCGAGTTCGGACATAATTAAGTTGCTGCGTTGGTTGCTTCTACGGAACTCTAGCCGATCTACCGCCTAGAACCAGGGTTGATATCGAATCCGGCGTGGGGCGCACCAGTCGATGGCGGCTCATCGGCTTCGGATCGGCTCAGAGCCGATGTGTCTCTCCGGATCGCGCCCTCGGAGCACCCGGCCCTCGGCGTGGATGCCTTGGCGCCAGACCTTTACCCAGTTGGCCGGGGAGGTCGTTGGACTCGCGTTGCCCCGGGGCCTTCCATCGTACCGCCCTCCGAAGTACTTTTGGGAGACCGAGGATGGCTTTGCCGGGTACGGTCGAAGGTACGCTCGAAGCGGTCACGTGCCGTGAGCCTGCCGTAAGCCAGGGAGAGGGACGGGGATGGGCGGTCTTCTGGCCTGCGCGTTCATCGCTTTGCTGGCTCTCGGCTCTCTCTCGTTCGCCAGGAGCGGAGGGGGTCGAGTGCCGCGACGGCTCGATCGCCGTCGTAAGACGAGGGCGCGGCCATCGACTCAGACGAAGCGCTGATCCCCGGGGCGGCGGTCCGGGATTCAGTCTCCCGTGGGCACTCGCGTTCGTCCGCGAGCGGCCAAAGGGAAATGCTCGCCGCTCGCCGGACACCGCGGTCCTCCGGACGAGCCTGGGTCCTGCCCACGCACCGCCACCGCAAATCCGGAACCACGGAACGTCATGCTCGTTTCGTTGCGTTCAGAGATACCCTTTCGGCTCGAAGCAGTATGAAACGAATCGCCGTGTCCCTCATCGCCGCGACCGCCTCGACGGGCGCATTCGCCCAGACCGGGCCGACCACCCAGAACCTGACGTGTGCTCAAGCGAGGGCTCTCGTTGCGTCCCAAGGCGCAGTGATCCTGCGCACCGGACCGGGAGCCTTCGACCGCTACGTCCGGGATTCCACCTTCTGCATCCCGCAAACCAGGGCCGAACCGGCTTGGGCGAGAACCGTCGATGTCGCACAATGCCCGCTTGGAGGCACGTGCGTGCCGGCTGAAATCGATAACGGGCAGTGAAAACGGCGCGAGACCGGCTGCCCTCAGATCACGGAAAATTGTGGCGACCGGCCCATTGCGGGGGTCTCGAGAACGCTTTCACCGCCGCGGGGCGCCCTAATTGAGGTGCGCCGGCGACGCGATGACGGTGTCCGATGGCGGTCGATCGTGATCGTCGCCGTCGCGGCGGCGGTCATCGTCGGACCGCGATACCAAGGCGGCGACCGACCACATCGGTCCATGGGACCGGACGGTCCAGGGAGGTCAGATGAGCTGTCACACGATGTTCCGCGTGCTTGCGCCGGTCGTGTTTCTGTCGATCGGCGCGGAGGTGCAGGCCCAGACGTCTTCGAGCGGCGGGGCGAACATGACGTTCTTCGTCACGAGTGCCGGCCCCGGGAACGGCGCCGGCCTTGGCGGTCTCGAAGGCGCCGACAGGCATTGCCAGTCTCTGGCGGCGGCGGTCGGAGCAGGGGGCAAGCAGTGGCGAGCTTATCTCAGCACGCAGGGTTCGGGTGCCGTGAACGCGCGGGACCGCATCGGGCGCGGCCCCTGGCAGAATGCGAAGGGCGAAGGCATCGCCAAGGACGTCGACGAGTTGCACGGCTCGAACAATCTCAACAAGCAGACGGCCGTGACGGAGAAGGGAGAGGTCGTCAAGGGCCGCGGCGACACCCCGAACACGCACGACATCCTCACAGGCTCCCAGAAGGATGGACGCGCGTTCGCGGGCAACGAGGACATGACCTGCGGGAACTGGACGAAAAGCGGCGCTGACGGAGGCGCGATGCTGGGCCACCACGACCGAGGCGGCGGCGGCGAGGATCCGACCTCCTGGAACGCAGCCCATCGCTCACGCGGCGGTTGCAGCCAAGATGCGCTCCGGGGCACGGGAGGTGCGGGACTATTCTATTGCTTCGCGGCGAACTAATCGAGGATGGGTCGACCGGACAGGGTGCGGGACGGCGATGACGGACGACCGCAATGACCCGTCTCTCATGAGGAATGGACCGTTCTGCCGTCGGAGCGGGGCCATGCCATCCGCTCACACCGCCTTTCGGCATCTGCTTCGAACCGCAGGCGCCGTCACTCTGACCCTGCTCCTCAGCGCGCCGGCGTCCGCCCAGGCGGTCGACGCGTCTCGGTCGGACGCTCCTGCCGCCGTGGACAGGGAACCGCGAGGGCTCGGGTCGGACGCCCTGCAGACGGTGACGAGGACGGCCGAGTCGTTGCCGGCCCTACGCACGCTGATCGTCGCACGTGACGGTCGTCCCCTGATAGAGCTCGCGAAGCACGGCGGCCTCGACGATCCCGTCAACGTGAAATCCGTCTCCAAAACGATCATTGCGGCGCTCGTGGGAGCGGCTCTCGACCGAGGGGTCCTCAAGCGAATCGATCAGCCTGTCGCGTCGCTTCTCAAGAACGATCTGCCCGCGAAAGCCGACCCCCGGGTGAACGCGGTCACGGTCGAGCACCTTCTCACCATGCGTGCCGGACTGGAGCGGACGTCGGGCGCCAATTACGGGCGTTGGGTGTCGAGCGCCAACTGGGTTCGCGATGCGCTCTCCCGGCCGTTCGTGGACGAACCCGGCGGGCGCATGCTCTATTCGACCGGAAACTCGCATCTGCTTTCGGCCATTCTCACCGAAGCGTCCGAGCGCAGCACCCTGGAGCTGGCCCGCGACTGGCTCGCCGAGCCCCTCGGGATCACCGTTCCACCGTGGACGCGCGACCCGCAGGGCATCTATCTCGGCGGGAACAACATGGCGCTCTCGCCCCGAGCCCTGCTGCGCTTCGGCGAGATGTATCGCAACGGCGGCGTCCATGGCGGCAAGCGCGTGCTCCCGGAGAGCTGGATCCGCGCCTCCTGGGTCCCACGGACCGAGTCCCCGTACAACGGCCACGGTTACGGCTACGGTTGGTTCATCACCGAGATGAGTGACCGCCCCGTGTATTATGGCTGGGGCTACGGCGGGCAAATGCTGTACGTTGCGCCGACCCTCGGCCTGACGGTCGTGATCACCTCGGATCCCGACGGCCCATCGGGCCGCAGCGGCTACGTGCGAGAACTCCACGCGCTCGTGCGCGACGGCGTCATCGCGGCAGCCGTCGCGCAGGACGAGGAACGATAGGCGAAGATCGAGGTCGACCACCCGTCGGGTCGGACGAAGGAGGAGATCGAGAGGGACCGTGGGGCGCGGCCGTCTGAGCGAGCGTGGCCAACCACAACGCTCCGCATCGACCGCGGGCCCCTCGCCTTGAGGATTATGGTTCACCCAACCCCTTTTGCCACTCGGACCTTCCGGGAGCGGGCCGGCGCTCTCCGCCACTTGCCGGCGCTGTTCCGCCTGGTTTGGCAGGCGAGCCCAAAGCTTACTCTGGCCAGTCTCGGACTACGCCTCACCCGTGCCGCGCTGCCGGTCGTGATGCTCTATGTCGGAAAGCTCATCATCGACGAGGTCGTGACGCAAAGCCGGCTGCCGCCGCCCGGCGAAGGCCTGACGACCTGGATCGGGAGCGGACGGCTGACCATTCTCGCCGGTCTCGTGGTGCTCGAATGCGGCCTTGCCATCGTGTCCGACCTTCTCGGGCGGGCCAGTTCGCTCGTCGACAGCCTGCTCTCGGAACTCTACAGCAACTTCGCCAGCGTGCGTCTCATGGAGCATGCCGCATCGCTCGACCTGGAGCAGTTCGAGAGCAGCGAACAGCAAGACCGGCTCGAACGGGCGCGAAGGCAGGTGACGGGACGCACCACGCTGCTGACCCAGGTCTTCGGGCAGGCGCAGGACGCTCTCACGGCGGTCTCGCTCGCCGTCGGACTGATCGCCTACGCGCCGTGGCTCATCGGATTGATTCTGCTGGCGCTCCTGCCCGCCTTCCTCGGCGAGGTGCACTTCAACGCCCAGGGCTACCGGCTCAACTACTTCCGCACGCCGGAGCGGCGGCAGCTCGACTATGTTCGGTACCTTGGCTCGAGCGTCGAGACCGCGAAGGAGATCAAGCTGTTCGGCCTCAACGGTTTCCTTATCGACCGCTTCCGGCGCTTTGCCGGGCGAATGTATGCGGACAACCGTCGACTTGCGCTGCGCCGCGCCGCGTGGGGCGGGCTGTTCGCGGCACTGGCCTCCCTGGCGTACTATCTGGCGTACGCGATTCTCGGTCTGGAGGACGGTCCAGGGGGCCTTCAGCATCGGAGATCTCACCTTTCTGGCCGGGTCCTTCCTGCGTCTTCGCACGTTGCTGGAAGGGCTGCTCCTCGGATTCTCTCAGATCGCCGGCCAAGCGATGTACCTCGACGACCTGTTCTCCTTCTTCGACGTCCGCCCGAGGATTACGTCTCCTCCCAACCCCCGGGCTTTTCCGAACCCGTTGCAGGAGGGCATCGTCTTCGAGGACGTGGGCTTTCGGTATCCCGACACCGATCGCTGGGCGGTGCGCCACCTCGACCTGACGCTCCGTGCCGGAGAAGTCCTTGCGCTCGTCGGCGAGAACGGTGCGGGTAAGACCACCGTCGTGAAGCTGCTGGCCCGGCTCTACGACCCGACCGAGGGACGCATTCTGCTCGATGGCCATGACATCCGCGCGTATGATGTCCCGGACCTGAGACGCCACATCGGGGTGATCTTTCAGGACTTCGTGCGGTTCCATTTCACGGCGGGCGAGAACATCGGCGCCGGCCGCATCGAGGCTGTCGAGGACAGCGGCCGTATCGCGCTGGCGGCAACTCGCAGTCTCGCGGACAGCGTGATCGCCCGCCTCCCGCGCGGCTACGACCAGCCCCTCGGAAGGCGGTTCAACGAAGGATCGGATCTCTCCGGAGGAGAGTGGCAGAAGATCGCGATCGCCCGCGCCTACATGCGAGACGCTGACGTACTGATCCTGGACGAGCCGACCGCCGCTCTCGACGCCCGCTCCGAATACGAGGTCTTCCAGCGTTTCCGGGACCTCAGCAATGGGAAGACGGCGGTCCTGATCTCGCACCGGTTCTCGACGGTGCGCATGGCCGACCGGATCGTCGTCATGGAGGACGGCCGCGTCGTCGAGCAGGGCGCGCACCGGGACCTCCTGGCGTTGCGCGGCCGCTATGCCGAACTGTTCGAACTGCAAGCCTCCGGCTATCGCTGAGACCGACCGCTGCGCCGCGACACCCGCCCCCTGAGCTGTCGCGCCGGCCCTATGGCGGACGAGCCTGCACCGGCCAGGGGAACCACTTCGACGACCAAATGCTTCCAACGATATGCGCGCGAAGGGCCAGGGTAAGCTCATCCTGAGGCGGGCCTTCAAGCACCTCGAGCAAGAGGTGCCCGAGAGGGTGGCTCGAACCATGCGAAGGCTGCGTCATCCGCGCGCTCACTGGATCCGAATACCGGTTGGTGTGCTCCTCATCCTGGGCGGGATCTTCTCGATTCTCCCGTTTCTCGGACTCTGGATGCTTCCGCTCGGCCTCCTCCTCATCGCCCATGACGTGCCCCACCTTCGGGAGCCGGTTGGGCGCGCCACGATTTGGGCGACCCGGCGGTGGTCGAAACTTCGGCAGCGGCTCTTCGGGCCTTCGTCCGAGCCTTAGAGCAAGGTTCCGAAAAATGCCGCCTGCGGAGCCGGTGTTCCGCAGCATGGCGGAGCTGACGGCGGGCGACGACTGGCGGAGGAGAGCCGACTCTCCTCCGCCGGTAGGGCGGTGCCCGAGGGCGATTCGCGGCTCGCCCGCGCGGATCAAGCGGCCTTCATGTTGATGCGAGCCTCGGCGAGCTCGGTCAGGAGCGCATCGGTCTTCTTTTCCTCCTGAAGGTTCTGGTCGATCAGCCTGACGGCGTCCTGCATTCCGAGCTCCTGGGCCCAGGTCTTGAGAGTTCCGTAGCGGACGATCTCGTAGTGCTCGACGGCCTGAGCGGCAGCAAGAATGGCGGGATCGAGCGCTTGGCTCTCGCCGAAGTCCTCCATCACGCTCTCGCCCTCCTCGAGGATCCCGTTGATCGCTTCGCACGTTTTCCCCGAGGCCCGTTTGCCGAGCATCTCGAAGACCTGCTCCAGGCGCTCGACCTGACCCTGGGTCTCCTCACGATGCGTTTCGAAAGCTTGCTTCAACTCCTTGGACTCGGCCGCCTTCGCCATACGGGGCAAGGTCTTCAGGATCTTGCGCTCCGCATAGTAGATATCCTTGAGCGTATGGAGAAACAGGTCATCGAGCGTCTTCTGCCTGCCGGGCATGGTGAACTCCTTGGTTGCGTACGAGACTCGACGAAGTCTAACCTGACGAGTGCTACTTGTCGCGGCGGATTACACGACCACCGTCGACCTGGCGGAGAGCCGTCCGGTGGCATCACGCCGAACGGCGGCTGGACACGAGGCTCCAGATCAGAAGCACGATCACCGCGCCCACGATGGCCCCGATCAGTCCAGCGCCTTCGCCGGCCCGGTACCAGCCGACCGCCTGTCCGAGATAGGTGGCCAGGAAGGCTCCGACGATACCTAGGATCGTGGTCAGAATGAAACCGGACGGCTCGTTCCTGCCGGGCGTGATGAATTTCGCGATCACGCCGGCGATGAAGCCGATGATGATGGTCCAGATAATGCCCACAGCGGTCCTCCTCTGTTGGTCAGTGGTGGGAACGCACACCCGCTGCCAAGGTTGCAATGTCCCTCCGGGCCTCGAGCTTTGGGGTGAGCCCTCTCACGGGTGATGCGGGTCCGCGGCGGTCATCGAGGCGGGCGAAGGCCCGTGAGCGCGCCCACCGATATTGGCCGGATCGTATCTTCACCCGATGCTCGACATCGTAGGGGCCGCCGGTGGCGAGCGAACCCATGCCTCCGGCATGGAGACCCTCGTGTCAGGTCTCGCCAAACCGCTCGTGCCGGTCCGCTCCCGGCAGGGCTCGGCAACCCGGGGCGTACGGGCCCACGCGAAGCGAGCTCCTCTGCGGGTCATTCCCCGGGGTCCTCACAGGCCTGGAACGCTCCGCTCGGCTGAGCGCGGCCGCAGAGCGAGGCGCCCTTCGCCAGAGCCCGGTCACGCCGCGACGGTCGCGCGTCGACGCGGGCGCCCGTTCCAGAGAGCGGAAGGACCTGGCGCCGGATCGCGACTCGCGTGCCGCCGCCACTCTTCGACAAGGGTCGATTGAGCCCCGCGAGGGTCCTTGCCGGATCCGGGCCGAACGCTCCAGGCCTGCTCGACCAGCCGCTTCAGGTTCAGCGGCAGCAGAACGAGATGCAACAGAAGAACCGGATAGAAGGGTCCCAGGGCGCCATAAGCGACGAAGAAGAGGTTGGCCGCGATGGCCGACATTCGCATCGGCATCATCCGCCGTTGGGCAAACGCGCACAGGGTGGCCCCTGAAGCCGCGAACCCGAGGCAATCCACGAGGGAGACGCCCGTCAGCGAACCCATCATCGATTCCTCCCGCTCGGGCCGACGCGACTATCGGAGCGGTCTTTGTCTGACGGGCGCCAACGGCAAAGCGTCATAGATCGCGAGAGCGGCCTGCGGGTCACCGAGCGAGCAATGGGACTTCGCGGAATAATAGAGCGACATGGCGTTGCCGAACTCGGCGTCGTCCAGATCCGTCGATCGCCGATGTTGTTCGACCAGATCCTGGATGTGGCTGTCCCAAGCGTCGCACGCCGCGGACATGGACGGGCGAGCGGGCCAGGTGGCGGTTTCCGCAGCACGTGCCGGGAGTGCCACCGCCGCAGCGATGCCGGCCGCACAGATGGGAGCATACAGACTGATCCGAATGGAAAGGTGCTGATCGCGCATGCTGAAGCCCTCCGGGCGCTGATCCGAACGTGCCAGAAGCCGACGCGTCCGAATGTGACGCTGATCACGCGTTACGCCGATGCGGCGGCCGGCTCCTCGAATGAGGAGAGTGCCGACCCGGTACGGCGGGCCCGCGGGATGTTCGGGAACACACAGGATTCGGTACAGGAACTGCCTTCAACATGCCGCAGCTGCAAGACGGCTGCCTCCTGCAAACGGAGGAGGACCGCTCGGGCGCTTTCTCGCCGCCTCACGAAGGTGGACCGCGGCGTTCGTCGTGAATGCGTGCGCCTCACGAAGAGGAGAATTCCGAAACCCGTGAGAGGCGTCGCGCCGACGGCAAGCTGCGCGCGTGCCGACCCTTAGCGGTGAAGTTCGCTTCCCCGAAGGAGTCGTCGGGCAATGTCGGCCGTCTGGTAAGCGGCGCGCTCGGTCGGCGAGTGAGCAGCCAGGTACCGCGCCACGGCGACCAGGATGTGGCAGCCCTCGTCGGTATCGCCCCACTCGCCGAACTGCCGCACGCCGGCCTCGAGCATCTGGAAGGCGTGGAAGCTTGCATCCTCCCGAAGAAGCGCCATTGCCAGCGTGGCGATCACATCGCCCGAGGGGTGGCCGAGACGGAGATGGCGGGCGACCAGGCGGCCTGCCGTGTCAACCTGTCGCTGTCGGTCGAAAGCGTCGAGCAATGCCGTTCGGATGTCCTGCTGCGAATCAGGCAGATCCTCCAGGCTCTGTCCATCCTCGCCGGGCAACCGCGCCGGGGGCACGTTCAGGTATCGAGCAAGGTAGACCGCCATGGCACCATGGAGAACGCCTCGAAGGGCCTCCGTCCAGGCGCTCTCGCGGGTGCCGCGATCGTCGATGCGCTTCAGCGCCTGGTGGACGGCATTGCTGTAAGTGAACGCATGGTGGGCGGTTTCCCAATCCGCGTGCTCGTTCGCCGTCCCGAATTGAGCGACTCGAAGCGCCGCCGCATACGCCAGCGACCGTCCGAGATCCGGCGGACGCGCTCCGGCCCGCACCGCCTCCTTGACGTGATCCATGATCGCCAATGGATCGTCGGCCAAAAGGGCTTTCGCGAGATCGGCGTGCTTGGACCACCGGCGGGTTCGAGGCGCGACAGCGAACAGCTCGGGCAACTCCGACGCCGTGCGGTCGCACAGGTTCACGAGGTCGACCGGGTGCCGCCACGACGTGGATTCGTCCGCACCGCGTGCTGTCACGATCTGCCCGATGACGCTCGGCAGGACGGACCTGGCGTGCTCCCACCCGATCAGATCGAGGCATTCGAACGCCTTGTTGACGAAATCGAGCGAGTGACCTCCATCGGCGTAGACGCGGTCCGTGACGGTCGAGAACAGGAGGTCCGCGACGACGGACGGCGAAGCATCCGCGCCAAGCGCGGTCAGGAAAGTGCGCTCCGCACCCTCCCGATGACGGACCCTGCTCCAATGGAGCAGCCACCGACGCAGGAGCTCGGGATCGGGACGGCTTGCGAGCGGGGCTCGCTCGCGCCGAGGCGCTTGGCCTTCGCAATCCGCGGCGACCCGGCGGACCCCATGGAAAAGCGCGAGGTAGGCCTGCTCCTCGGGTAAGACCGGGAGCAGGTTGCCGAGGGCGGTGAGGATGGTGAGCCCCACACCCCAATCCTCCCGATGCCGGACGCCGAACTGCACCGCCTGCTGAACGATGGCGGCGCGGGGTACGCCCGCAGCGATCTGGCCATGGACGGCTTTGGCGATCACGAGACCGAGATTGTGAGCCAACCCGTCTTCGAGCCGCTTGCGCCAATGGTCCGCCGGATCGCGGTGGCGGAACGTCGGCTCGACCCAGACCTCTCCGCCCTCGCGGACCTCGACCGAACACGTGGGAACGTCATCGGCCCAGAGGTCGAAGGTACAGCCGCTGGCGAGGTCGAAGCGGGCGTGATGCCAATGGCAGGTCAGAATCCCATCCTCGACGCTGCCGCGGTCGAGCGGGAAGCCCATGTGGGGGCAGCGGTTGTCGAGCGCGAACACGCGTCCGCGGTCATGAACGAGCAGGATCGGCGTATGACGGCCGCGGATGACGAGTCGACCTTTGGCCTCGAGCTCGCTCAGGTTGCACGCACGGACGAAGTCGGAGGGGAGCGTATCCATGTCGGCCTCCACCCTATGCCCACGGGGCGGCGGCGTCCGTTTCATCATTGAACGCCACCAAGCCTTTATAGGGCCAAATCTGCCTCCAACGAGTCACGTGTTCATCAGCCCGCCCCTGCCGGATGAGACAGACCCGCACAGTCCGCAGCGGCCGCGACGAGCTGGTCGCTCCATCCATTGAGTCGCTTTCCGCCTCTTCAAGGAGGGCCTCGTCAGATTGCTCGCTCGCCGCGGCCATCTGAGATCCCAACGCCGGCATCGCTGATTACACCTTAACGGGTGATCTCGACACCGAAGCCCACCACACGGGTACGCTGGAATTGACGGCTAGGGCTTTGCCGAAAGGTTGGTGACAATGTCCGGAGCGCTGTGGAGCGCCGACTCGGAGGCAGACATGCTCCCCTACGAACTGATCGGACCTGACGGCAACGCGGGAGCGCGGCTCGCCCATCTCGCGCCCGGGCTTTCGTCACCGCTCCGATCCGCGGATACCGAACCAAACCTCCCGGGCCGCGGCGGCAATGCCGCCGGCAACGGCGGACACGGCGCATTCCAGGGAACGATCCTCAACGAATCCCGTGCGGATTTCGCGCCGTTCAATGCCGCGGAAGCTGGAGCTCACGGGACGGCGTCCGCTTACCAGACGAACTGGGCGTCGATTCAGCAGGACGTCGTACAAATCGGGGGTGTCGGCGGCGACGGGGGCAGCGGGAATATCGCCGCGGGCGGAAGTCTCCCGATCCAGAACGCCAGCGGGTTCGATCTCCTCGGCGGCGGGGATAACGGCGCCGGCAACGGAGGAGACGGCTTTTTCGCGGGCAGCGCCGTCCACACCGCCGTCGCGGTCTTCAACCCAGTGAACATAGCGGTTGCCGGCTACGACTCGCATGCGCAGGCCAATCAGACGAACGTCGCGCAAGTCGACCAGGGTGCCACCCAAATTGCCGGGGTGGGAGGTCACGGCGGGAACGCCAACCAGGCTTTCGGGAGCCCCGATTTCCACCCGACCGGAGGTCTCATGCCCACCCTGATCGGCGGCGGCGGAAACGCCGCCGGCAACGGTGGCGATGGTTCCTTCTCGGGCTCGCTCGTCCATGCGTCGTTCGCGGTCTATCACCCGGTGAACATCGCCATTGCAGGTCGAAACGCCGAAGCCCATGCGGACCAGACGAACGACGTCACCATCGACCAGCACGCGTTTCAGATGGCGGGAGTCGGCGGACATGGCGGACATGGCAATGGTGCGTTTGGCGACGCCGACGGAGCTGCGCTGCTGCGGTTGATCGGCTCCGATGTGGTGGCGTTCGGCGGCGCTACATCGGGCGTGGGCGGCGCCGGCGCCTTTGCCGGCGCCCTGGCTGACATCGACATCGCGATCTACGCTCCCATCAACATCGCCGTCGCGGGTTACAATTCCACGGCGGTGGCCGACCAGTCCAATACGGTGAGCTTCGACCAGTCGACGACGCAGATCGCCGGCGTCGGCGGCCATGGAGGCGACGGCAATCTCGCGCTCGGCGCAGATATGCTGTTCGATCTTCTCGAAGCCATCGATCTGCTCGCATGAGCATGCGACTTCCGAAAAGCGCGACGCGACAGCGGCGGCGAGCCGCTCGCGGGTGCAAGGGCGGCGGGCGCCGGAACAACGCGATTCGCGCGCGGGCGGAACGCCTTCCCGATCAACGTGTCCCTCCAGGCGAGATGAGGCCATCCACGCCCGAACAGGTGACGTCACGATGAGCGTGTAGACCCGGAATGAACGACTCGGCCAGAATTCGTCTGCAGGTCTCGTTCCCCCCGGAGCGTACTGCGTTAGGACAGTGAACGGAGGATACAATGACGTTTGGCGCTTCAGACGTAATCGCGTTCAAGGACCTCAATACCGGTGGCAATTATGCGGGCAACGGCGGAGATGGCTACAACTACGGGGACCTAAAAAACTATCAGACTGCAACGTTCGAGCCGACCAACAAAGCCTACGGATCGGACGTCGACGTGAAGACCGGCGACGATGTCCGTCAGAAGGCGGAATTGGATGTAAGCGACTCCGACGGCAAGAAGCACTTCGACAAGAAGGGCAAGTACGAAGACGGCAAGCACTCCGACAAGAAGGGCGAGAAACAGAGCGAAGACGGCGGGAAGACGGTCTCGAAGCTGTCGCAGAGCTCGGACAGCGGCGAAAACGAATCGAAGGTCTGGGCCGACACGACCGCCTATCAGGAGAACTGGTCCAAGATCGACCAGTCGTCCAACCAGATCGCCGGTATCGGCGGCGACGGGGGAAACGAGAACTACGCCAAGGGCGGTGACGTCTCCTTTGCGCTGGTTCATACGAACCCGAGCACCGAGGTCGACTACACCGAACTGAAGGACGTGCTCAATCACTCCGAGCACATCGACTTTGGCGACTTCCTGCACGGGTAGGAGCTGACACGGACCGACGGTGTCGTAGCCGTCGGTCCTGTCGGTCCGACCATCGGCGGGGACCACCGGACACACCTTCTTCGACGAATTCGCGAGGGACGATGGCTTACATTCGACCCGGAACGGCATTGCTGTCGGCGTTGCGGGCGTGCGCGGGATCGCTCGGCCTCGTCTTCGCTTACAGCTGCGGGTACAATCTCCTTCTTCTTGCGGCGCCGATTTACCTGCTGCAGATCTATGACCGCGTGCTGTCGAGCCGCAGCGTGGACACGCTGCTCATGCTCACGCTGATCGTCGCGGTCACCGTCGTCGTGGGCGCGCTTCTCGATGCGATCCGCCGATCCGCGCTCAGCCGAGTCGGAGCATGGCTCGACGACCGGATGAGACCCACTGTGATCGCGGCTTGCCTGCGCCACGCATCGCGCGGCGACGCGACGCGCGCCATGGAGGCCTATCGAGACCTCGGCACCATGAGGCAGTTCATCGAGTCGAGCGCGTGCCCGATCCTGTTCGATTGCCTCTGGTCGCCGCTCTTCATCGGCGTGCTGTTCCTCATCCACCCGCTCCTTGGGCTCGTGGGGTTGATCAGCATTATTCTGATGTTCCTTCTGGCGCTGGTCGGTGAACTCGCCACCGAAGACCCCGTCGGGCGGGCGAGCGCAGCGCTCACGAGGAGCTACGGCCGTCTGAATGCCGCCGCGGCGAACATCCACCTCATCCGGTCGATGGGCATGACGGACGGAGCGGCACGGCGGATCCTAGCGGACGCCAATAATGGGAGGCCGGATCGCGAGAAGGCGCAGTGCCGTGCCGAGATCGTCATGCTGGTCACGAAGCCGCTGCGGGCATTGTCGCAGATCCTCGTGATGGGACTTGCCGCCTGGCTCGTGCTCCAGCACGACAGGAGCCCGGCGATCATCTTCGCCGCGAGCCTCCTCTTCGGACGTGCCCTCTCTCCCGTCGAGGGCGCCCTCACGGGCTGGAAGTCGTTGCGCATGGCGATGGCTGCATACCGGCGCGTTTCAGAAATTCTGGGCGACGACAGGCAACGCGAGCCTTCGGCCGTGTCGCCCGAGCTCCTCGAGGGGCCGCTCGTCCTCGAGGATGTCAGCCTCGCGCTGCCCGGGTCGTCGGAGCCGGTGCTGAAGTCCGTTTCTCTCCGCCTCGAACCCGGGGAATGCCTTGGACTCATCGGCCTCTCGGGTTCCGGCAAATCCATGCTCGGCCGCTTGATGGCGGGCGCGGCGGCGCCGACGAAAGGTCATGTCAGGCTCGGCAGCGTCGAAGTGCGGGCCCTGCAGGATGCCGGCGGAGCGCAATACCTTGGGTATATGCCCCAGGAGATCGAACTGATCGGCAGGAGCGTAACCGACATTGTCGGGCGGCTCGGACAGGCAGGCCATGAAGAGGTGATTGGCGCCGCCAAGCTCGCGGGCTTGCACGAGATGATCATGAAACTGCCGAACGGCTACGACTCCGACATCGCGGACGGGGGGCTCATCTTATTGCGCGCCCATCGGCAGCGCCTGGGATTGGCGCGCGCGCTATGCGGCAATCCGCGGCTCGTGGTGCTCGACGAGCCGAACGCCAGCCTCGACTATGCGGGCGAGCAGATGCTCTTCAATGCCATCGAGAAAATGAAGGCCGCGAACACGATCGTCGTTGTGATCACGCACCGCATGGGCATCCTCAAGGCGACGGACAAGATCGCGATCATGCAAGGCGGCACGCTGGCCGCCTTTGGAGGTCGCGACGAGATTTATGCCCGATACCTCGGACCGCCTCAGATCGACGTTCGCGAGCGGGCACCCGCGCGCATCATGCCCGGGCGCGCAGCGGATCGCGTGGCGTCGCCCGCAAAGTCCCAGGCGAAATCGCGAGCGCGGAAATCGCGATCGGCGTCGCAACCCCGAACAGAAGGGTCGGTGTCGTGAACCAGGTGACCGATCAGGCTGCCGTCCCAGGCGCCACCTCGCCTGACGGCATCACCGCCAAGACGCCGTTCGCGACACTGCGGGGTGTCGCCTTCGCGGGCAATCTCCTCTTTTGCGGCTACGTCCTGGGGCTCGGAACCTGGTCGGTCTTCGCGCCGCTCGAGAGCGCGGCTGTCGCGTCCGGTGTCGTCGAAGCGGAATCGAGCCGCAAGACGCTTCAGCACCTGGAAGGAGGGATCGTAAGAGAAATCCTGGTGGCCGACGGCGACATCGTGGTCGCGGGCCAGCCCCTGATCCGGCTCGATTCGACAAAGCTGCAGACGGAGGCGCGAAGCCTCAAGGGACAGTTGTGGGACGCGAAAGCCCGAGAGGTTCGGCTGCTGAGCGAACGGAGCGGGGCAGAAGATCTTCGATTCCCCGACGAGTTCGCTTCGGCGATCGACGAAGATCCCTCGCTTGCTGCGGTCGTCGCCGGCCAGCGCGACATCTTCGACGCGCGGCGGCAGGTCCTGCATTCGCAGGCTCGGGTCGTCGGAGAAAAGATCCTGCAAGTCGAGAAGGAGATCGCGGGGCTTGGCGCGCAGGAACTCGCGGCCTCGAAGCGAGCCGAGATCGCGCGCCAGGAGATCGGGGCGGTGCAGACGCTCGTCGACAAGGGTCTCGAGCGGCGCCCACGCCTGCTCGCCCTGGAACGAGAGACCGCCGAGATCCATGGCCGTCGGGGCGAGCTGACGGCGCAGATCTCCCGTGCGCATCAGGTCATCAGCGAGTCCCGTGCCATGCTCCTGAAGCTGGAGAGCGACCGTCAGAACGAGATCGCCCAGTTGCTGCGTGACACCCAGGGCCAGATCTTGCTGCTGAGCGAACGGCTGCAGGCCGTGCAAGACCAGTTGTCGCGAACCGAGGTGAGGGCGCCCGAAGCTGGGATCGTCACCGAGCTGCGGGTCCATACGTCAGGCGGCGTGATCGGCCCCGGCGCGGCGATCATGGACCTCGTGCCCAGGCACGATCGGCTCATCATCACCGCCCGCGTTCGTGCCGAAGACATCGACGTCGTACGCCCGGGACTGAACGCCGATGTCCATCTTCTCGCCTATAACGAGAGGCGTGTGCCGGCCCTCAAAGGCGTCGTCACCTACATTTCCGCGGATCGGCTGCTCGACCGACGGACCGACCAGCCGTACTACGCCACGAAAATCCGCGTTGACGACAACCAGGCGGTGGAGCTCGACGGAGCGCAGCTGGTGCCTGGCATGGCGACGCGGGTGCTCATCAAGACCGGGCGCAGCACCGTCGCGATCTATGCCCTGAAACCTCTCCTCGACAGCTTCAACAACGCCTTTCGGGAGGACTGAGCCCGCTGTCGCGCGCGCCGCGCCTATTGCGGGGGCGACCAAGCCGACCCGTTGGCGACCGAAACTCTGCGGTTCCAGATGAAGACGGCTTCCGTGCGTGTACGGGCGCCGAGTTTTCGCATGACGTGCTGGACGTGCATCTTCACCGTGTTCTCGGACAGCCCGAGGTTTCGGGCTATCACCTTGTTGGAGCGCCCGAGCTGCAGCTCTTCCAGAACGCTCCTCTCCCGCGGAGTCAGCGATACTTTCGAACGGTGAGCGTCGTCGCGATGCACGCCGTTGGCTTTCGAAACGAGCTGCAGGTTCGGGAGCGCGATGTCCGTCGGTAGTTCGTGGTGGCCATTGAGGCCCTCGTGCTTCGGCGAGATCAGCGGCGGGCAGTAGACCCCTCCCGCGAGGAGCAGCCTGAATCCCGCAATCACGACATCGATCGGGATCGAGCTTGGGAAGAACCCTCGCAAACCGCATTGAATGGCTTCGTGGGCGGTCGCTTCGTCGCCGCGGTCGGAGATGGCTGCGACCGGCGTATCCGGGAACAGTTCATAGATCGCCGCAAGCTCCTGAACCATCGAGGGATCGGTGATGGATTTGTCCTCGATGTCGATGGCGATCAGGCGCACGTCCTCTCCCGCCGCCCGAGTGACCTCGCTGATGCTTTCAAATCCGCAGATATCGAACTTGGAAAGCTCCCTTTTGAGGAGACGGAAAATGCAGGTTTGCATCAGCACACGGCGCTCGACAAAGACGATGACCGGGGACCGTCGTGTCCCCTTGCGCGACACTCGCTGTCCTGCAAGGTTCTCCACGTTTCACCTCCTCCGCGCTGCACGCGCATGGCCCGGGGCCGTCGCGCCCGGGTACGTCCCCCCGTCTGATCACCGTGTCCGCCTTCACCCCCCGTCTGCGCGCCTGTCGGGATCGAACGGACGTTGTTGATTGTCGGCCTGGGGCAGGACCGGGCGCGGTCCCCCTTCGAACGTGAAGCGTTGCCAGCCGTGAACCTCGGCTGACGGATCCACCTGGCTCCAGGAAAAATGGTGGCCCGGCTGCTGCAATTGATTGAGACGCGAGAAAAGCGAGCGAGTGAAGCGTGTCAGCCTGCGGTATCCCGTCGAGCTTTCGCGCCAGTTATAGACAGCCAGAACGACGTCGACTGCGATCGTCTCGACACGTTCACCTTCCCGGATCAAGGTCGGGTAATCGGCGGCCAAGAATTCCGAGGGATTGTAGGATCGCAGGACCTCCGGGTCCCACGGCACCGCCAGAAGATGAAAGCCGTCGCCGAAGAACTGCAGGATCTCGGCTGCCGGCCGCGGCGCGACGACGAACACGGCAGTGATCTCGCCGGCGCGAAGACGATCGAGCGCGTCGCCGGTGTCGTATGTCGTAAAGGTGGGCTTGATTCCGAGCTTGCCGAAAACCAATCGTGCGGTGAGGTGACTGCCGCTATCTGGACTGCCGATGTTGACAGCGAGCGAGTCGAGTTGGCGGATGTCGGTGATCATGTCTCGCGTTACGACGTGCACATGGGCGTCATAGATTCGCGACAGGAACCTGAGGTGCCGGGGAGCGACCGTCGAGGGGTCTTCCATGACGAGGCTTTCAAGCGCATCAGCCTGCACGACGCCGATGTCGGCGCCGGGTCGATAAAGGATCTCGTTGAGCGTGCGCAACGGACCGGAGCTTCCAGAAGGTCTGATCCGCAGTCGGTCCCGGCCGAGCTCGGTGTGAAGGTCTGCGGCGATGCGGGCGAACGTGCCGTTCCCCTCATCGGATACGAGACCGACGTCGTTCGCGTGATGCTTCCTGGGCGGCAGCCGCGGGTCCGCGGCCAGCACAGCCCACGGAGGACCATCCGTCGAAGCAACCCTCGTGATGTTATGCTCGATGGTCGGGCTGCCGGGCTTTGCAGGCGACGGGACAGGCTTTGTCGACGTGTTCGCGTCGACGCCGCGTCGCGCGGGCGATCGGCTGGACTGGCGGCTTGTCGCCACGCCTTTGTCCGGATCGGGTCCGTGCGCCGCGTCCGTGGTCCGCATCTGCTGGCTCGAACATCCCTCGACCGCGACGAGGAGAAAGGACAGCAGGATCAACCGTGTGCAGCGAGCCGTGCAGCCGTGGTCGTCTTCCCCAGAAGGCTCCGGAACGCCGTACGACCCTCCGTGAGACTCTGGACCTGATGTCTCGTCAGCGTTCGAGTCATGAGTGCGCTGCACGCAAGGGGCCGCAGGCACACGGGATCGACCCTCGACGGTTTCTTCAACCTGCGTTTGACGCGTCCTCATGGGTAATGTGAAATCCTTTGACGCTCGCGTAGGCCCACGATGAACACGCCCAAATATGGCGTGAATAAGCGCCTAATTAGATTCAACACACGGGAATATTGTTATAGTTAATGAGCGCTTCTTGAAGTTGTTGCTGGAACAGGAGTATTCCGCCGACGAGTACAGCGTCATCGGGCCGAACCGGATAACGAGTTGGGTCAACCGGAATGCGAAAATCGGGATTGGTCACTCGACGAGATCGGGTCGATAGCCCTGGCCGCCCATCACCGGTGCAGGGTTCGTGATGCAGTGGTCTCTGCAGGATGGTTCCACTCGAGGCGACCCGCGTCCAGGAACGATCCGCCCGTGCTCCGCCCACACCGGGCGACGATCACGCGGCGGCTCGCCGTTCCTCGTCAGCCATTTGAAAGCGACGTCGCGTCGGTGCGGCAGGCAGTTGGCGATCGATCGGTCGGGGACGGAAGCGACGATCTCGTGGGATTCGACTGGCGCACCGAATCGGACCTGGTGAGTTGTGAAGAGTCAGACACGGTGGGGACACCTTGGCTCGGCGCTACCGACGCACCGGAAGCGGCATGCGGCCGGCTTTGCGTTCGACGACGATGGTCCGCTGCGCTCCCGCGATCCGGACGTTCGTGCCTCTCGCCGGCAGCCCAGCCTCCAGCACCGCGGACCTCACCTCCTCCTCCGGCAGTCCGATCAACCGCGCGGCGATCACGACCTGCTGGTCTGGATCGCCCGTCAGCCCTTGAGCCGCAAATACCGCCTCCTCGACGGTGGGGGGATCGTATCGCGTGCGCAGTTTCGCGGGGTCGAGCTTCCGCTGCGGTCTCATCGTGCCTGCCTCCTATTGATCGGTTGAGGATCTGCATGCCGAAAAAGGGATGATCCGGCCGAGTCGGCCCCGTCGCGCGTGAGGTCTCCGGCATCGACGAGGCGCCCGATGCCGTCATACCTTCGCCAGCCGCTCTTCGTGCTCCCGGTCGGACCCGTTTCATCGTAGGCTTCGAAACGAGCAATCAACCGACCGCTCGTGTCGTCCGCCTCATGCTCGCAACAAGGACCGCTGATCAGCCGGCATCGGCTGCGCGGCCGAACCGGCACCAGCCGATGCCGCTGCGGGACGTGGGAGGGAGCCTCGAGACTCACGGCGTCAAGAGGAACAGGCATATGGCCTAATCCTGACGGAGGTGGGGAAAACGCTTCATCGCTTCCCGCTGCAGCGAGCGGGCTTCAACCCAGACGGCGCGAAGAAAGCGGAAGGCGGTGATGAGAATCATGGTTCGTCTCCTGAGAGCGGAACGGGTGGTCCGCGAGGAAAGGATCAGGGCCGGGTTCGTTCGATCTCCCGTTCCAGGTCATTGGTGATCTTCCGCCGTTTCGAACGATGAACCCTGCGATCGGCCTTGCGCCGGTTCGATGCCGCCAAGGCCTCGACGGCGTGTGAGAAGAAAACTCGGCCTCTTTCCCGTCCGCGTCGGCCGTGTTGCCGGCGCAGGAAAGCGTGAGGGTGCGAGCGAAGGAAATGCCGGCCACGGGCGATCTCCGCAACGAGAGTTCAAAAAATCCCGGACGCTGTCCTCCAACCTCTGTTCACCCCAAGATGGGCGCCTTTGCTGCAGTGCGAAAGACAGGTCAGCACAGGTGACCTATGCTCCAGCCTCATGGAACTGGCCGAAAACGTCCACAAAGCCGGCCCGGATCGCGACATATCCAAGCAAATGCCTCTATTTGAGGCCGATTTTGCCGGGCGGGTCGGAAGAGCAGGCTTACCGACTCATGTGAGCCGCTGAACGATCATGCGCCGCAAAGCAAATCGACCGCTCCTCGAGACGAGCGGGATCGAGCGATCCCGTCAGCCCTCAGGGCCCTTCCCAAGCTCGACGGTAGCGCGTCTAATGCAAGCGGTCCTTGCCCTTTGCAAATACGCGCGAGACGGGTGTGTCGCTTGCATGCTGCGCTTTCTTCTCCCTTTGCGGTTCTTGATGTTGGTGGCGTCGCTGGGTGCGTTGTCGGGGGCAGCCCTCATGTTCTGGCTCGCTGGGGCGAAGCTCGGAGACGGCGTCCAGCTTCTCTGGGCGAGCGGCGCCGGGCCTGCAGGGGAGGTCACCGCGGCCGTGATGGGCGCGACGGACGCCTTCCTGTTCGGAATTGTCCTCATCATCTTTGCCTACGCGATCGCCTTCGGGTTTGTCTTCCAGGCGCAGGAGCAAACGCGGGAGAAGGTGCCGGCCTGGTTGCAGGTCCATGGTGTGAGCGAGCTGAAGCACATCCTGATCGAGGTGGTCATCGTGTACCTGATCGTGGACTTCGCCACAGATCTTGCTGCGGACGGGGATGTCCTGACGTGGCAGACGCTCGTGAAGCCCGCGTCGATCGTGCTGATCGCGACGGCTCTGCGGCTCATGGCGCGGCCCCACGCCCGCGGCCCGATCCCGTTCAACGAACACCCGTGATCGAGCGCATGACGAGGGGGCCGGGTGGGAGTCCTTCTGCACGGGCACGCCGGCGGGCCTTGAGCCGGTTCGCTAAGGACGCGAGCCTGTCGAAACCCGCACGATCGAGCGAGCCGCGAGCACTGGCGCTTGCCATCGCCCTGCGATCTCGAATGATGCCTGTCCGGCTGACGCCCCAGGGCCATGCTCCAGGATGCATCGGTCCGGATAACGCTCTTTAAGGAATTCAGCATGCCGACCCGCCCCGACGCCGTGATCGACATTCCGCGACCATCCTGGTGGACCGACGATGTCGCCTTGGTGCGCGAGATGGCGGAGCGCTTCAGCGAGGCCGAGATCGTACCCCATTACGAGCGGTTCGAGGCTCAGGACATGGTCGACCGCTCGTTGTGGAACAAGGCGGGCGCGACAGGGCTCCTCTGCGCCCAGATCCCGGAGGCCTACGGCGGGTCCGGGGGCAGTTATGCTCACGACGCGGCGATCGCGGAAGCGCTCGGTCATACCGGTGCGGACGGATTCGGTCTGCCGCTGCACAACGCTATCGTGGCGCCCTACATCCTGCACTACGGCTCGGAGGACCAGAAGCGCCGGTGGCTGCCGCGCCTGGCAACGGGAGAATTCGTCGGCGCCATCGCGATGACCGAACCAGGAGCCGGATCGGACCTGCAGGGCGTCAGGACCACGGCGCGCAGGGACGGCAACCACTACGTCATCGACGGTTCGAAGACCTTCATCACCAACGGGCAGCAGGCCAATCTCGTCATCGTGGCCGCCAAGACCGATCCCGCTGCCGGCGCTCGCGGAATGTCCCTCGTGGTTGTCGAGACCGACGAAGTGGAAGGATTCCAGCGGGGACGCAACCTCGACAAGATCGGCATCAAGACCAACGACACATCCGAACTGTTCTTCAACGACGTCCGCATACCGACCGCGAACCTTCTGGGACATGACGAAGGTCAGGGCTTCGCCCAGCTCATGAGCCAGTTGCCGCAGGAGCGCTTGCTCATCGCCAATCAGGCCATGGCGATGATCGAACGCGCTCTCGCGGTCACCATCGACTACGTCAAGGAGCGCCGCGTCTTCGGCCGCCCGGTCCTGGACTTCCAGAACACGCAGTTCAAGCTCGCCGAGCTCAAGGCCGAGGCGACCATGATGAAGGTTTTCATCAACCACTGTGTCGAAGAGCACATCGCGGGCCGCCTGACATCCACGACCGCCTCGATGGTGAAGTATCTCTCGACCGATCTGCAGTTCAAGACCGCCGACGAGTGTCTCCAGCTTCATGGGGGCTACGGCTACATGAACGAATATCCAATAGCGCGGATGTTCCGAGACTCCCGCGTGCAGCGCATTTACGGCGGCACCAACGAAATCATGAAGATCCTTATCGCGAGAAGCCTTTAGCGGGGTGCACCTGTTTTCGAAACCTCGGCAACGGCCTCTCGATCGGTGGTCTCCCGGATCGCAGCCCGCCATCGTGGGATCGGTTGCCGTGCACGGACCAGACCAACATGAGCGCTTATCCGTAGAACGCCTTCGTCCGCGAAGGCGCCCGAGGCGCGAGTGCGGGAACGAGGCGATCGGCTGATCCGGTCTGCCTTCCGCATCAGCGAGCCCGGGGCGTTCTGATCCTTTAGAGGCGATCCACCATGTCCGCGAAGGCCCGCTCCAGCGCCGGGAGGTGCTGCGGCGCCGCCACCGCCATGATGGCGACGGCACGTTCCCGCAGGGACAGACCACGTAGATCGGCCGCGCCGTGCTCGGTGACGACGACATCGACGTCGTGACGGGGCAGGGAGCATACGCCGTCCAGCGCCGGCACGATCCTCGAAACCGCTTCGCGGCGGGAGACCGAGGGCAAGGCCACGATGCTGATACCGTCGGGGGCGAGCGCTGCGCCCCGCGCGAAATCGGCAGCGCCTCCGACGCCGCTGATCATCCGGCCCCCGAGCATCTCGAGATTGGCCTGGCCGAACAGATCCACGCTCACCGCCGAGTTGACGGAGACGAAACGCGAGAGAGACAGCAGTCGTGCGATGGAATGCGTCGTGTCGCAGCCTGCGACCGCGAAGTCGTCGCGATCCGCGAGCCAGGCGTAGAACGCCTGTGTCCCGAGATAGAGGCAGGCGGTGTGCCGGAAGGCGGCGTCGAGGCATCCGCGGTCGGCCAGGAAGCGCGCACCGTCCGAAAGCATTCCCGAGAAAAGTTTCAGTTCCGTCCGGTCGGAGACCAGCCGCATGAGCGCGTCCGGCACCTTGCCGAGGCCGACCTGAAGGGTCGAGCCATCACGAACGAAGGTGGCGACGTGCTTCGCGATCGCGGTCGCGAGCGCCGAGGGCGCCCCGATGTCGTACTCGCGCAGCGGCGCATCCGCTTCGGCAGTCTCTGCGAACCTGGAAAGCGGCAACGAAACCGAATGCGGCAGCGCCGGGAGGCGCGAATTGATCACGGCGAGCACGCGGCCTGAACATCGCCCGACCATATCCGTGAACTCCACCGCGGGGCCGAGAGTGCACAGACCGTGCTCGTCGGGCGGAGAGACATGGACGATGCAGGCGTCGAACCTCGCGCGCTCGCCCAAATGTTTCATGAAAGCGCCGTAGGAGAGCGGCAGGTGCCGGAACACGCCGCGCTTTCGGGCCGCCGCCGTACCCTCGGGATGGGCGAACAGGCAACGGAAGCGCGAACCTTCCGGCAGCCGGTCGACCGGAACGCGGTTGATGCCCGGAAGGTAGCTTGACGTGATGTCGAGCGGAGCCGCTCCTTCCTCGGCGAGCGCCTCCATGAGCCCCATCGGCTCGCCCGTCGAACCGGGCAGGAAAACGCTCTGGCCCGGCCTCAGGGTTGCAATCAATCCCGACAGCCTCATGGCTCAGCTTCTCTCGAGACACACCTCCGAAAACCTCGCGCAAACCCGACGATGCGCAAGGGCGAGGTCTCCCACGAGCGACTCCACAACCATGAACTGCTGCCAAGCGGAGTCGAGGCCATGCTCGAACCACGGGAGACCCGCCACGGTGCAACCCCGTGACCGGCCGGCGCCGCGACCACGTCCGTTCTCCTCACGCCTGCGGCGCTCGCGATGACTGGAGTCTCGGCGGGTTTCTGATGGCCATTGCACCGGGCGATCAAGAGCGTCATGTTAACCTTTCGTTAACCATATTCTGGCGCTCTGGCGCACGAGAACAACAACGCGAAGGCGGGGGACTGCAATCCGTGAGCGTCACTCTGGTCCTCACCGCGACCGTTGCGGGTTTCGCGACGGTCTTTGCTCTGTCGTCCTTCGGAATCGGCCTTGCGCTTCTCTGTGCACCACTGGTTGCCAGTTGCCTGACCGCGATCGCGGCCGTCCTGCTGACGTTCAAGCGTACGCGGCGGCATGGGATTGTTGTCGGCAATTGAGCGCGACGACCCGAACGCGGTTGCGCAAGGATCATACGGCGGCACGGTACGCTATGCGGATCAGAAGAACAGGAGGCGGAGGTGACGCAATCCCAAGTCGATCACGCTGAGCTCGCTGCCCTGAGACTCGTCTTGAGCAACACGGTCGCTCGGCTCGCGCTGCTGGAGGCACCGGATCCCCAGGAGCGGCGCAACCTTCTTAGATCCATGAGCGACTCCTGCCAACTTGCCGCGGAGCGATACTCGGGGCCCGCCGGCGCTGAGCGTCAGGATTTGGTCCGCCGCATGCTCAAGCACATCGACGAGTTCTTCAAGGGGATCACGATAACCTGACGATGGACGGCCAAAGTCGCGCCGGTCGCCGGGTCCGGAGTCCGACGGGCGACCCGGCTGTTCAGTTTCGCTGGATCTCTGCAGCGCGCTCGGGCTAAGCTCGGCCCAAAGCGCAGTCTCGATGCGGTACGAGAGGTACACATGACGATTAGACGTGTTTCGATGGCGCTCGCGCTATGTGCGACGATTTCAGGCGCCAACGCCCAAAGCGTCCAAACGGCAGCGCGAGTCGAGCCCATTCGTGCGTTTTCACGGTTGGCTTCGAACGGGATTGGCTATTCCGTGCTGTATCAAGGCCCAAGCGCCCCCTATCGCGTGAAGGTAGTGTGTACGGTCGGCCAGCTGTCCGCGACGGCCCTATGCCCATCCGGCAACTACGACGCCTTCTGCCCGACCGCACAGATCGTCTGCCGCTGAAGCTGTCCCGCCGGGCCTCGCCCGCCGGCTGCTCGGCGCCTACGTTCGTGGGATGAGACGCTCTCTCCCGCAGGGGCTCGCGTGGCCCGGACCTCTCAAAAGGAGCGCGGAAGACCGAGAACGTGCTCCGCGAGATAGGACAGAATGAGATTGGTCGAGATCGGCGCGACCTGGTAGAGGCGCGTCTCGCGGAATTTGCGCTCGACGTCGTACTCCTGCGCGAAGGCAGCACCCCCGAGCGTCTGAACGCAGGCGTTGGCGGCCTCCCATGAGGCATCGGCCGCCAGCATCTTGGCCATGTTGGCCTCGGCGCCGCAGTCGAGTTGGGCTTCGTAGCGACGGGCCGCCTCCTTGACCATCAGCTCGGCAGCCCGCATCGATGAATACGCCTTGGCGAGAGGAAACTGGATCCCCTGGTTCTGACCGATCGGCCGGCCGAACACCGAGCGCTCGTTCGCGTAGACGGTCGCCTTTTCGAGGAACCACTTCGCATCGCCGACGCACTCAGCCGCGATGAGGATGCGCTCGGCATTCATTCCCGATAGAATGTAGCGAAACCCTTCGCCTTCCTCGCCGACGACGTTCTCCGATCGGACTCGAACGTTGTCGAAGAAGACCTCCGTCGTGGAATGATTCATCATAGTCCGGATCGGGCGGATCGACAGGCCAGCTGTGCGTGCCTGTCGCATGTCGACGAGAAAGACCGACAGACCCTCCGTCCGCTTTTTGACCTGATCTCTTGGGGTCGTGCGGGCCAAAAGCAACATCAGGTCGGAATGCTCGGCCCGGCTCGTCCAGACCTTCTGCCCGTTGATGACGTATTCGTCGCCCTCCCGGCGAGCGAAGGTCTGGATGGACGTCGTATCGCTCCCGCTCGTCGGTTCCGTCACCCCGAAGGCTTGGAGGCGGAGCTCGCCCGATGCGATCAACGGCAAATAGGCGGCCTTCTGCGCCGCACGGCCGTGGCGCAGGAGCGTCCCCATCACGTACATCTGCGCATGGCAGGCGGCGCCGTTGCAGCCAGACCGCTGAATCTCCTCGAGAATCGCGGCTGCAGCGGACAGGTTGAGACCCGCACCGCCATACTCCTCCGGGATCAACGCAGCGAGGAACCCGGCCTCTCCCAGGGCGGAGACGAACTCGGTCGGGTAAGCCATCTCCCGATCGAGCCTCCGCCAGTATTCGCCCGGAAATCGCTCGCAGATCCGGCGGACGGCCTCGCGGATCTCGCCGTGCTCGGCGTCTTGCATCGGCGCGCGCATTCCCCGCCCTCCCGTGCTCGCCAGGCACGTTAAGGAACGTCGGCGTTCGAACCAAGTCCCTCAGGCGATCCGAGACGCAGATCGCTCCGCGCCCTCCGCTCACTTTTGCCAGAAAGGTCGGCCTGCAAGCGCAGTCGCCCGGGCCGCGGCGGGCACTTCCGAGAGCCATAAGGAACGGCCGGGATCGTCCCCACGGGCCGCTGCGGTAATCGCTAGGCGCTCGTTAACGAAATCGGCGACACACTGGAAAAGTCGTCAACCCCTGGCCCAACCCGACATGCGCGAATTCTTCCGCTCCATCCTCAGCCGTGCCCTCGAGCAGCCCGTCCAATTTCTTCTGAAGCCTGCCATCAAGTCCGTGGTAGCGATCGGCCTCCTCACCGTTGCGGCCCAGACGCTTTACGAGCGCTCCGCCGATCGCCAGGGGCTGGCGAAGCTCTACAAGGCGGCGGCCAAGGGATCGTCGAAGCACGGTGAAGCGAGGCGCTGAGCTCACCCTGTCGGCTCGGCGCTTCCACACACCATCGCGGCTCGCAACATCCGACGAGCGGGCACGGCGCCTGCGCCCCGACGAACTCGGCGGAGCTGGGATCTCGGAGGCCGCTTCGGAGGAACGCGGAGGTGGGCGATCCCTCCTGCGTTCAGGTGGCTAGTCTAGAGCCATTTTCGGCGAAGTGGATCCGGTTCGCCCTCGAAAACTTGCAGCACCAGAAAGAGGAGAGCCGATTTCACGTCAGTGGAAACGGCTCTACGACAAGGCCAACCGCATCCCGACGGCTTCGAGCACCGTCCGATGTGCCCGCTCGACGATGTCCCCAAGAGAGCGCGTTTTGGCGAACATCGTGGAGGCCCGATCGAAAACCTCGTCACGTGTCGGCAAATGGGGGAGATGCAGGCCAGCGAGTACGTCGGCGGCCTGGTGCTGAGCCTCTCCGAGCTTCACGCGCAGGTCGGCCAGGGCGGCGGTCCCCGCCAGTGCATGCCGTAGGGACGCGACGATGCCGTCGATGTTGAATGTTGCGGCGAGATCGGCCGCCGCCTTGTCGATCACCTTTGAGCCAAGCCGTTGCTCGTTGCGCAGCACCGCGTCCGGCGGGCTCTTCAGATCTCGAACGATGCCGAGCCAGGAGAGGGCTTTCAGCACGTAGTAGGTCGGGTCGATCTCCCACCACATGAATCCTTGGCGCGCACTGGCTTGATAGGCGTGGTGGTTGTTGTGCCATCCCTCGCCCATTGTGAAGAAGGCCAGGAGCCAGTTGTTGCGGGAATCGTCGCCCGTCACATAACGCTTGCGCCCATGGACGTGCGCCAGTGAATTGATGCAGAACGTGCCGTGATAAACTGCGACCGTGCTCCAGAAGAAGCCGACCACGAGCCCTGACCAGCCCCCGATCACGAACGTCAGAAGGGCGAGGACGGCGGCGGGGAGCAGCTCGAACCGATGCAGCCACATCAGCTCCGGGTACCGCGTCAGGTCCGCGACCTTGGAAAGGTCGGCCGAGTCGTGCCGACGCGAGAAGACCCACCCGACATGAGCATAGAGGAAGCCTTTGTGACGGGGCGAGTGCACATCGTGCTCGGTGTCCGAGTGAAGGTGGTGATGACGGTGCTTGGCCGCCCACCAGAGCACGCTCTTCTGTGCCGTCGATTGGGCGCAGAACGCCAGGATGAACTGGAACACCCGGCCGGTGCTGAAAGCGCGGTGCGAAAAGTAGCGGTGGTAACCCGCTCCGATGGCGAAGATCCGCGCCCAATAGAGAGCGGTGCCCATCGCGACGGCTTCCCAGGTCACCCCGGTCCAGATCGCCGCCAAGCAGGCGACGTGGACCAGGATAAACGGGATTGCGTGCGGATAAAGGATGTCGTCGTGCTCGCCGGAGGGCGACACCTGAGAGCTTGGGGTCATGGAGCTTTCGGGGCCAAAGAGGGTTGGTGCCGGCCGCGCACGGGTCGAATCGTAGAAGGAAGATAGGGCGGCAGCCCGCAAGCCGCTAGGCGCCTCGCCGGGCCGTGTCCCGGATAGGAAGACGAACGCGCTTCAGCAGGGCTCGACACCCCGAGCGCCACCGCCGATGGGCTTCCCAAAGAACAGGATTCCCGCGAACCTCGGCGTGCCTGCGTCGATTTCGCTCACTCGGATCGCCTCACAAGAGGGGTGCGCCGAGGGCGCTGTCGCGGCATGAATGAAGCACCCCACCTCGAAATCGACGTACGCCTTTCGGCCGCGCTGGAATCGCCATATTCATGCCGTGTTCACACGGCCAAGCTTGCCGCGTTCCAGATTGCAGGGGGATCAATGAATTCCGACACCTCGCACCCGAACGCTCTCTCGCTCAGCGTACCGATTACGAGGTCTCTCGAACGACTCCTGACCCGCGCCGCCATGGACCGCAGCCAGAGTGCCCAGGAACTCGCCAAGCGGATCATCTGCGATTGGCTCCTGAAGGAAGGCGGGATTTCACTCGGGGGCGGACCAGCCAAGAAAGTCGTCGCCGGAAGGCAGGAGCCATGAGACCCCACCGCTCTGCCGCAAGACGTATCGATATCCCAGCTCGAGCGTGAGCGCACAGCCTGCGCTCCGGGTGCGGATCCCGCGGGATCGAGCCGCCGTTGTGCTTGAGCGGGGCGATGCCATTCGGGCCGCCACGCCGCTCACGACGGACGAAGCGCCCGGCCGCCTTGTGTCGGCTTCCTCACAGACACGCGATGGCGAATCACCGACAGGTCGGTGGCCGGCCTTATCTCTCGTCTATCCCCCACGGGCCGGAACACCTTGAAAGCGCTCCTCTTGCGGGCGCTTTTTTCTGGACTCACCTTCAAAAGCAGGGCCGGCGGTAGGATCTGCACCAGCTCCAAGGTGTGGGCGGTGGTCGGGACCCGGGCGGACGCGATGCTGTCTCACAAGAACGGGCCGCCGCCTCGTCCGCGAAGTTGCCGCCCGACCGTCGCGAAGCCGGCCTCATCCCCTCGGTGTGACTTTCGACGGGGCCGGGCTCCCGCATCTCGACCCGGCTCCACAGCGCGGGCTCAGGAGCGTCGCACCTGGATCGCGCCCGAGCCTTTGCACGCGGTCGAAATCTGAGAAGCCTCCCGTCGATCGCCGCTAGTCCGAGCCCAATCAGGGCCATGCCCGGAAAAATGCTCGGATCAAGGCGCTCGGCTAAGAGTGTAGTCCCAAGGACCATCGCGCTCACAGGAATCAAGAAAGTGACAAGCAGCAAGTTGGTTGCCCCGGCGGTCTCCAAGAGGCGGAAGTAGAGGACATAGGCGAGGGCGGTCGAGAGCGCGGCGATGCCGAAGAGCGCTCCCCAGGTATGGAGGCTCGGCAGGCTGAGGTCCCATGGCTGATCCACCAGGACGGCAGCTGGAAGCAGCATCATGGTCGATGCCGTCACCTGTCCGGTCGCCGCGAGAATCGGAGCGACTCCCATCCGTTTGAACCGCCGTCCGAAGACACCTGCGAACGCATAGGAGAGCGCTGCCGCGAGCACGGTCAGCTGAGCGAGAAGGTCGGTCGCGAGGCCCGTCAGTGCCTCGGGACCGAGCATGACGACGACACCTAGGAAGCCGATGAGAACACCACAGAGTCGGCTGCCCGTCATTTTCTCGTCGGCTGTCAGAAAGTGCGCGACCACAACGGTCCAGAGGGGAGCGGTGGCATTGAGGATGGCGGCGAGACCGCCCGCGATGTGGGATTGGCCCCATGCTATGAGCGAGAACGGGACCGCGTTGTTGAGGAGGCCCGCGCCGCCGAACGCGATCCAAATCCGACCGTCGGCCGGCAGCCGAAGATCCATCGCGCGGGTCACGACATTTAGGATGACGGCTGCAAGGCCGACGCGCAGGAGGGCAACGGTAAGGGGCGGCAACTCTTCGATCGCGATTTCCGTGAAGAAGAACGATCCGCCCCAAAGGACGGAAAGGCAGAGGAGCATGACCCATTCGAGGGGGTTCATGCGGCGGTTCATGGTCGGTGTCATCGGCGGGCCTCGTGATCCCGTGCGGAGGCTTGCCGCCTTTTCGCCGCTCGAGCGACCCGAATCCTGCTCGCTGAACCTGCCTTGGGGCTGGCCGGGCCCCTCTCGTGCTCAAGAACGACTCCCGACGCGCCGCAAGGGTAATCGGTTCGCCTGCCGTCGGAGCCCTGGTGAACGAAGCCATGCGAGCGCGCTGGCTTGGTCGGCCAGCGATCGCGGTCGAGGCCGAGAGGGTTCGAGCCGCCGCAGAACCGGCTCCCGCATCGGCCGAATAGGAGCTATGCGACGTCAGGCAGTGGAGCTTCCCTCGTCGCGAGCCCCGGCTGCGCTCGTGCGCTCTCGACATCGGATCCTGTGATGAGGCGCGCTCCGCGCTGGAAGCTGGCGTAAATCCAGGCCCAGTTCATGGCAACGACAAGCCGGTTCCGGAACCCGATCAGGAAGTAGATGTGCGCGATACCCCAGAGCCACCACGCCAGATAACCGCTAAGTCTGAAGCGTCTGTACTGGACGACAGCCCTCTTTCGTCCGATCGTCGCCAGCGCGCCCGGGTCACGGTACCGGAAAGGCGTCATATCCCGCCCCTGCACCCGTGCTCGGATCACCTTCGCGACGTACCGTCCCTCTTGCTTCGCCACAGGGGCGACGCCCGGCAGAGGCTTGCCGTCCATGTCGAGCACATGAGCCGTGTCGCCGATCACGAAGATGTTGGGATGTCCGGCGACGCTGAGGTCCGGCGCGACCTTGACGCGGCCTGCCCGGTCGCTCTCGGCCCCCAACCATCGCGCCGACTGCGAGGCCTGGACGCCCGCACCCCAGATGATGGTGCGGGCTTCGATCCGCTCGTCTGCGAGCAGGACGCCGGCGTCGTCGAAACCGGTGACCATCGGTGGCAAGCCGAACCTCGACTCCGAGTTCCTCGAGCGAGCGCTTGGTGATTTCGGAGAGGCGTTCGTCGAAGTTCGGCAAAAGGCGCGTTCCCCCCTCGACCAAGATGATGCGGGCATCGGCGGGATCGATCGCGCGGAACTCGCTTGCAAGGGTCTTCCTCGCCAGCTCCGCCAGCGCTCCCGCCATTTCTACGCCTGTCGCGCCGCCGCCGACGATGACGAAGTTGAGCAGGCGAGCCCGTTCGCCCGGATCTGTTTCGATCTCGGCCCTCTCGAAGGCAAGCAGGATCCTGCTGCGCAGGGCAGTGGCGTCGTCGATGGTCTTGATGCCCTTGGCATAGGCCGACCAATCCTCATGTCCGAAATAGGCGTGCTGCGCCCCGGTCGCGAGAATGAGGTAGTCGAACGGAACACGGCGGTCTCCTGAGAGGACTTCGCGCTTGGCGACGTCGATGCCCGTGACCTTCGCCAACATCACCGATGCATTGCGCTGGCCGTGGAGAATGGCCCGGATCGGCGATGCGATGTCCGCGGGCGAGAGGGCGGCGGTCGCGACTTGGTAGAGCAGCGGCTGGAAAAGATGATGATTGTGCTGATCGATCACGGTGATGTCGATTGGCGCATCCGCGAGGGATTTCGCGGCCGTCAGTCCGCCGAAGCCGGCACCCACGATCACGAGTCGAGGCCGGTGCGCCACGTTTGGCCGTTCTGTCATGTCGTCCTCCTTGCGTGCCCAGTTCATGACGTCAAACCCGGGGGCGGGCATCGACTGGCCCGTCCGCCTCTCGGCGCTGTGCGGGCGGTCCACAACCGCCTACATCGCCGCGCCATGGCATTGCGGGACGCCTTCGCCAAGGCATTCGAAGTCATCGGATCGATCACGTCCAGCGTAACGACGTAACGTCGGTACGACCGGCTCGCCGGCGCATCCGGCGCATCCGGTCGACAGCCTCCAGGCGGCAGCGTTCGTGACGCCTGCTGTTGCGGCGTTCGGCGCTGCGTCAAGCTCCCCAGTCGCTTCCTCGGCAACACTCGCATCGGGCGGTCAATCCCGGATGAGAGTCGCAGGGTAAGCGGCCGTCCAAAACAGGTTGTTCCGCTGCTGCATAGCCTGTGGTCTTTTCGGGTTGCCCGAACATTTTAAAGGTTGGCCCAACGGAAGGGCTTTGTCATACTCCCCTCATCCCCCATCAAGAGGGTGTCGATCTTAGGGAGACACACCAGATGAGACGCCAGATCTTCATAGGCGCTTTCGCCGTCGCCGCGGCCTTTGCATCGCCAGTCCAGGCTCAGCAGACGATTACCCTCCACGGAGCATCCCAATTCAACGACGACCATGCTTTCACAAAGGCCATGGTCAAGTTCGAGGAATTGGTAAAGGGCTGCTACAAGGGGCCGATCGAATTCGTGCTGCACAAGAACAGCGAGCTCGGTCTGGAGAAACAATATTTCGAATACATGTCGCAGGGCAGGGCCGTCGACTACGCGATCGTGTCGCCCGCCCACATGTCGACCTTCTCGAAGGCGGCGCCCTTCATCGACGCGCCCTTCCTGTTCCGGGACCTCGCCCATTGGAACAAGGTGCTCGACCAGGACGTACTGAAGCCCATCGCCGAGGAGATCGGCAAGCGTGCCGACGTGATGCTGATCGGCTATGCGGGGGGCGGCATCCGTAACATCTTCGTCAACAAACCCGTGCAGTCCGTGGCCGACCTGAAGGGGCTCAAGGTGCGCGTTCAGGGCGCGCCGGTATGGAGCCGGACCTTCGCGGCGGTCGGCATGTCGCCGACGGTGATCGCGTACAATGAAGTCTACAATGCGATCCAGAACGGCGTCATCAATGCGGGCGAGAACGAGGCGGCGGGCGTTGAGCAGATGAAGTTCTACGAGGTCGGGCCGAACCTCGCCATGACCGAGCACGCCATAACCATCCGCCCCCTCGTTTTCTCGGGCAAGACCTACCGCAACCTCCCCCCGGAACTGCAGCAATGCGTCGTGAAAGCCGGCAAGGAAGCGGGCGCTTACGGCCGCCAGATCGAGTCGAGCGAGGACACTGCGAAGCTCGAAGCTCTTGAAAAGGCCGGCAAGCTGAAGCGCCTCACATTCAAGGACCGCGACGAGATGAAGAAGCTCGTCGATCCGGTGCTCACCGCCTATGCCAAGGAGATCGAGGCGGACGACATTCTGGAGCAGATCAACAACATCAAGTGATCTGCTGCCCTGAACGGGATGCGCGGCCGCGAGACGTTCGCGACCGCCTTCCGCTGGAGCGGGGGCTTTCATGAGGGCGATCTCCCAGCGGCGCAGCGCCTGGCGCCGGCTTACGGCCCTGTACGGCGAGCTCCTCGACTGGCTCGTCGCGATCTCGACCGCGGTGTTGTTGATCCCCGTCACTCTTCAGGTCTTCTCGCGCTTCACCTCGCTCATCCCCCATTACATCTGGACCGAGGAGATGGCCCGCTTTCTCCTGGTCTGGACCGTGATGATCGGCGCCATGATCGGCGTACGGGAGAGCACGCACTTCGAGGTCGATGTATGGCCGCGTCTCTCGGTGCGGGCCAAAGCCGTGGTCCGGCTCGCGGCGCGGGTCGGCGTGCTCATCGTGGCTCTCGTCTTCGTGTGGTCGGGTTACGAGTTCACCGCGTTCGCGTGGTACCGCATCTCGGAACTGGCCGAGCTGCCGCTCTGGCTCATCCATGTCGCCTGGCCGGTGACCGGCGTGACCTGGCTCATCTTCCTCGGAGAACAGATGTGGACTCCGTTCAGGTCCTGCGCGGCCGCGGTCCGCCGCTGCCGCCCGACCCGATTCCATCCGCCGAAGGACCGATCCAGTGACGCGCAGGCGATCGAAGCGGACGCCGATCCCTTCTTCCGGAGGAGCTCCGCGATGACCGGCGCCGTGCTGATCCCCAGCCAAGCCGCGGCGATCCTGTCGGGTGTTCTTCGGACTGATGTTCCTGCGCGTGCCCGTGGCGTTCGCGCTCGCGCTGGCGTGCCTCCCGATCCTCGTCATCGAGCCGAGGCTGTCGGCCATGGCCCTCGTGCAGGAGACCTTCAACGCCTACAATTCCTTCATCTTGCTCGCTGTTCCGTTTTTCCTCCTCACCGCCAATCTCATGAATGTGGGCGGCATCACCGACCGCCTGATGTCGCTCTCGCGGTCGATGGTGGGACATTTCCCGGGCGGGCTCGCGCAGATCAACGTGGTGCTTTCGTTCTTCTTCGCCGGAATCTCCGGCTCCTCGACCACGACCTTAGGGGCGCGGTATCGC